>NZ_WQOH01000018.1 GCF_018784445.1 Gemmiger formicilis
ACAGAAGTTAAGCTCACTTGTGCCGAAGATAGTTGGCTGGAAACGGCCTGTGAAAATAGGTAGATGCCGGCTTCTCTTTTAAGCACCATTAGCTCAGTTGGTAGCGTAATTAACTCACACTAAAGCTGTGAATGATGAACTTCGACTGAACTATTCAAATTGAGATTTCACGATGTATCGCGTAAATCTCATATATGCACCATTAGCTCAGTTGGTAGAGCAACTGACTCTTAATCAGTGGGTCCTGGGTTCGAGTCCCCGATGGTGCACCAAAAATAGCCTTACGGAAACGTAAGGCTATTTTCATAATGATTGCCGCTTTGTGGAGTGCTTTCATTTGCCGCTGACTTCTGTCTAAGTCAGCGGCTCTTTTTATTTTTTAAGAGAAATTCAAGAACTTTTAGTGTAAGAGAAACGGTGGCATATATGCAGCTGCCAATAAAAGTAAGCAGCAAAATTATTTCCTGAAAACTCAAGCGTTCACCTCCCTCATAATTTGGAGGCGACAATCAAGAGTAAATTATATCAGAAGGGGAGAGGACTGTCAAAATAAGCTCTCCAAATCCTTAATGGCGGTTTGTTGGTACAATACCAATGAACCGCTTTTTTCATGCAAAAATTCCGGAAGCCCCAAAAGGCAACCGTTTATTATAGATTGTAGAATACAAAAAATGGAGGTATTTCCCATGAGCATCATTATCGGCATCGACCACGGTTACTACGCCATCAAAACAGCCCTCTGCTCGTTCCCGGCAGGGCTGACAAGCTATGGAGAACACGAACCCTACACCCGCCAAGGACTCTTAGAGTTTGGCGGGTGCTTTTTTGTTTGTGGCTCCGGGCGGCAGCCTATCCAGCGGGACAAAACTGTAAACGACAACTACTACCTGCTGACACTGGCAGCTATCGCAAAGGAGAT
>NZ_WQOH01000019.1 GCF_018784445.1 Gemmiger formicilis
CGGGGTCGCGGCGGGCGTCGCCGTCGGCGCGGGGGTCGGGGTCGCGGCGGGCGTCGCCGTCGGCGTAGGGGTCGGGGTCGCGGCAGCCGCGCCGTCCGGGGCGGTCTTGTCCTCGTCGGTCTGCTCACCCGGCAGGGTTTCGGCGGTGGGGTCGTTCCCTTGCTGCATCATTTCCACATTCTGCGCAGAAAGGGCGTCGTCGGTGCCCTCCGCGCAGACGGGCAGAGCCAAACCCGCCAGCAGGCACAGAGCGGCCAGCAATGCCGCCGCGCGCTGCAGTACAGAAAATTTCTTTGTCATCAGCCTGCCCTCCCTTGCCTGACAGAACTTATTATTCCACAGCCTGCTGTGGAATAGGAAAGGGACCGGCCCCTTTCCCGTTGCGCAACCGCTGGTGCGCAACCTCGTTAAAAATACGCAGCAGCCTTTTTTGCCGCTGCCTATCTGGTTTTTACATTTCTTATATAAAAATATAGCACTCTTGTTGCGAAATCGCAATATATCCAGCTTGATTTGCTTAATTTCGGCATTTTGCGAAAAGAGTCAGTCATATTTTTGTACACTTCGTCGGTTGGTCTTGTACAACTCGTGTCGAATCAGTTGCGCAGTTAGGCAAACTTGGCAGGTTTTGTCAGATTTATTGCGCGTTTGTTGCGCGAATGTTGCGCAAAATTTGTTTCGTGGCGGCTATCGGCGGGGAAAGCGGGCAAGTCAGGCACGGCGGCAAAGCCCCCTTCGGCCTTCGTTTTGCCTGGGATACGCAAAAAAGCGTGGGCGTTCTGATGGACAGAACCCCCACGCACTATAAACTATGGATTTACGCCTTCGTCGGCTTGACCTTCTCGGCAATAACGCAAATTGCCACGGTCAGCAGCATATCGGGCAGGGTGTAGCCTACCGGGGTGTCAACGCCCATCAGCAGGCGGTAGGCGATGAAGCCCACCAGCCAGATGACCAGATTGCGCGCGTCGGCGGCCACGGCAAAGCGATCGCGCTTTAAGATAAAGTGGTCGGCGATCTGCACCGCGATCATCGGCGCAAAGACCGAGCCGATCAGGTACAAAAAGCCCGTGATATCGTCCATCGGGAACAGAATGGCCCCCAGCGTGCCGATGACCGTCACGACGATGGCCGTTTTTTTGCCGTCCAGCTTGGCAGACAGGCTCTCGGCGGAAATGCCCGCGCTCCACGCATCCAAAAATGTCGTGGTAACGGTGGAAAACACCAGAATGACCAGCGCGGCAATGCCCAGCCCCGCCTTGACCATGATGACGGCAATGTCATACTCGCCGGTAAAAATCGCCGCACCCATGCCGATGACGTACATCCAGCAGGACACCGCGCCGTAGACCAGCACGCTGACCCAGGTGGCCTGGGTGGGCTTTTCGGCGTCGCGGGTGTAGTCGCTGATAAGCGGCAGCCAGGACAGCGGCATCGCCACGGCCAGCTCCACCGCCGCGCCGAAGGTCAGGCTCTCGCCGCCGACGCCGACCATGGCGTTGCCGGAGAAGAAGATGACCTTGCACAAAACCAGCGTCAAAATAAACAAAGCGGCCATCGTAATTTTGTTGATCCAGCCCAAATCGGTGATGCCTACGGCGATCCACAGCACGATCAGCGCCCCGATGACCAGGCACCACACCCAGCGGCCGATCGCAAAAATGCCGCCGACCGCCAGTGCGCCGTCGTAAATCATGATGGCCGTCCAGCCGACGAGCTGCAGGACGTTCAGGAACGCGAACAGCAGGCCGCCCTTCTGGCCGAAGCTCATCTTGACGGTCTCCATGGCGCTGCGGCCGGTGCGGCCGCCGATGAGGCCCGCCAGCAGCATCATGGCACAGCCGATGATGTGGCCGATGAGGATAGCCGCAAAGCCCTTTGCCATGCCCAGCGGTGCAAAGGACGTACCTGTGAGGATTTCTGCCAGCGAGACGCCCGCGCCGAACCAAATCAGGCCGTTTTGGAAAGTGGAAGTCTTTTTCATTCGGTGAACTCCCCTTTCAGCGCAAACATATGGTCCATCGGGCCGGAGCCGCGGCCCAGGTCCAGCATGGCAGCCAGTGCGCCGGAGATATAGGCCTTTGCGCGCTCGACCGAAGCGTCGAGGTCATAGCCTTTTGCCAGGTTGGACGCAATGGCGCTGGACAACGTGCAGCCGGTGCCGTGGGTGTTGGGGTTATCGATGCGCTTGCCGCGGAACCATTTGCCCGCGCCGCCGCGCCACAGCAGGTCGTCGGCGTCGTTGATCTGGTGGCCGCCCTTGCAGAGCACCGCACAGCCGTATTTTTCGCTGATGGTCTGCGCGGCCTTTTCCATATCGGCGGCGTTTTTGATCGGCATATCGGCCAGGATCTCGGCTTCGGGGATGTTGGGCGTCAGGACCTCAGCCATCGGCAGCAGGTTTGCGCACAGGGCGCTGACGGCGTCGTCCCGCAGGAGTTTGGAACCGGACGTTGCGACCATGACGGGGTCCACGACGATATGCTTTGCGCCGTACTGTTTCAGCTTGGCGGCGATCGTCTCGATGAGCTCCGCCGAGGAGACCATCCCGATCTTGACGGCGTCGGGGGTGATATCGGTGAACACCGCGTCGAGCTGTTCCGCCAGAAAATGCGGGGTCGATTCAAGGATGTCCGTCACGCCGGTAGTGTTCTGGGCGGTCAGGGCCGTGATCGCACTCATGGCGTAAACGCCGTTGGCGGTCATGGTCTTGATGTCTGCCTGGATACCGGCGCCTCCGCAGGAATCACTGCCTGCAATGGTCAATGCTGTTTTCATAATGATACTTCCTTCCTATATATACAGCAATGTTTTATTGCGCGATACAAGGTGGTGCCCCCGGTGTACCGCGTTTTTGTTAGGTGGCAGGGCGAGTTTACGAGGCCGAGAGGCTTTACCACCTCCCGGCAGCCTCCCCCAGCTCCTTCACATACAAATCTGCCGCAGCTTTCAGCCCGGCCTGGTCGCTTTCGCCGTCGGCGTCATAGACACCGACCGTGTAAAACCCTGCGGCTTTGGCGGTTTTCAGCGCGTAGAGGCTGTCCTCAAACACGGTCGTCTCCCCCGGTGCGCTGCCCAGGGCCTGCGCGGCCAGCAGGTAAATCGTCGGCTCGTGCTTGCTGACGCCGACCTCACCGGTGGTGAAGATCTGCGCAAAATAGCCGAGCAGCCCCAGCCGCTGCAAAGCGTGGGTCACATGCCCGCGCGGGCTGGAGGTCGCCGCCGCCATCGGGATGCCCTTTGCCGCCAGCGCGGCCAGCAGCGCCGCCGCGCCGGGTTTGGCGGGGACCTCGTTGTAGTAAAAATCGCGCAGCATCGTCTCAATGCCGGCTTCAATTTCGGCGGCGGACTGGGCCAGCGGGTAGTGGGTGTGCAGGTATTCCGCGCCCTGCTCCATGCTCATCGAGAACAAAATCTCGTTGAGGCCCGGCTCGGGCATCAGGCCCCGGCTGCGCAGATACCGCGCACCCAGGTCGTTCCAGATGCCCATGGAGTCGAGCAGCACGCCGTCCAAATCAAAAATTGCGCCCTTAGTCATGCAGCATTTTCTCCGTGGCAGCTTTCAGATCCTTCGATGCCTGCCCGATGTTTTTGGCCGCGTAGATGGCGCTGATGACCGCCACGCCGCAGATGCCGCTGCCCGCCAGCTTTTCAACGTTCTGCTGTGTAATACCGCCGATGGCAACGACTGGGATGGAGACAGCTTGGCAGATGGCTTTCAGCGTGTCGTAGCTCACGTCGTCGGCATCGTCCTTGGAGCCGGTCGGGAACACCGCGCCGACGCCAAGGTAGTCCGCGCCGTGCTTTTCGGCCAGGACGGCCTGTTCAACAGTCTGCGCAGACACGCCGAGGATCTTGTCGGGGCCGAGAATGGCGCGGACGTCCAGTGCCTCCATATCGCTCTGGCCGACGTGGACGCCGTCGGCGTTCATCTCGCGGGCAATTTCCACGTTGTCATTCACAAGGAACGGCACGCCGCGTTCGCGGCAAAGCGCCTGCAATTCCTTCGCTTCTTCGAGGAATTTTTCCTCTTCCAGCGTTTTCTCCCGCAGCTGCACCATCGTCACGCCGCCGTCCAGGCTCTCGCGCACAACATTGATGAGCCTGCGGCCGTCCAGCCAATGGCGGTCGGTGACGGCGTAGAGCAGCAGGTCCTTTTTATCGCAGTTCATACTTTGCGCCCCCGTCCAGCGTTGCGCCGTCCATGTTGTAGATGGCGTCGATAATGCGGTTGCGGTAGGTGGAGTTGCCGTCGCCGTCCTGCATACGGCTCCAGCCGATCTCGCCCGCCAGGCCCATGGCGCAGACGGCAGCGGCGGCGGCCTCAAGCCGGTTGTCGGGGTTGGCGACGACGAAAGCCGTCATCATGCCGGAGAGCTGGCAGCCCGTGCCGGTGATCTTGCCCATCTCGGGGCGGCCATTGCGGATGACATAGCAGGTCTTGCCGTCGCTGACCAGGTCGATTGCCCCGGTCACAGCAACGATGGCCCCGCTCTTGGCGGCGAAATCCTTGACAAATGCAACGGCATTGTCCAGGTTTGCATCGGTCACAGCGTCGGCCACGTCGGCGTCCACGCCCTTGGTCGTGCCGCTGCCCAGCGCCAGCGTCTTGATCTCGGAAATATTCCCGCGGATAACGGTGAACTTGACCTTTTCCATCAGCTCCACAGCCGTGTTGGTGCGCAGAGCCGACGCGCCCGCACCGACGGGATCCAGCAGCACGACATGGCCCAGGGCGTTGGCCTTGGCCCCGGCGCGGAACATCCCCGCGATGCTGCGCTGGTTCAGCGTGCCGATGTTGATGTTCAGCCCGCCGCAGATGGTGGTGATATCCTCGACATCCTCCGGCTCGTCGGACATGATGGGGCTGCCGCCGCAGGCCAGCAGGATATTCGCCACATCATTGACGGTGACATAATTCGTGATGTTATGCACCAATGGCACGTTCTTCCGTACATTTTCAATACAGGTACCCAGCATACAAAAAACACTCCTTGCAAGTAAAATGCGGATACGCCTGCAAAGACATATCCGCATAAAAACTCACAAAGAGTGGTCGTGCGCGTATCTCCCTACGTTGGCATTATCCAAATCAGGTTACGGGTCAGGGCGATACAGCCCACTCTCAGCCCGCTTGACGCAAGCTCCCCTTTTGTACAAAAATAGCATAGCACATTCCGCCGCACTTTGCAAGGGCCGTGCCTGTAAAAATAACGCGAGCCGCCCGCTGCGCATGGCAGCAGGCGGCCCGCTTGGGTTCACACTGCGGTTACACCTTCCGCAGTGCCGCTGAAATCGGGGTCGGGGTGTTCCTCATGGCTGCACAGAGCCAGGGTCGCACCGCCGGGGCGCAGCTTTAGCTGCAAACTCAGGCTGCCCAGTCGCTCGCCCAGCAGATGCACCCGGAAAAGGAGGGAGTCCGGAGCACGCCAGCCGGCGGCGATAACACAGGGCAGCGCGGGGTCGTCCCACAGATGGCTTTGCACCAATGCCCCCGTCCGGAAAGGCAGCGTGCAGGTCTTGCCGCCGTAGTGCAGCACCAGTGCGTTTTCTTGCAGCTGCAGGGCCGTCAGGCCGGGAGCGTTGAGGCCCATCTGCACCGTCGCACAGCAAAGCTCGGTGTCGGGGGCTGCCAAGTTTTCCACAATCGGCAGCTGCATGGTGGATAACTTTTTCGTCAGTTCGGCATAAGCCGCAGGGTTTGCGGGCAGCGCAGCATCGGCCACGCCGGGCAGCAAGCAGTTCCAGAAGGCATCCAGAATCGTCTGCACACCGCCCGCCAGGGGCTGGGTATCGGCCGTCGTCACAAGGAGCATATCCTGATCCGGCAGGCAGATGGCCAGCTGGCCGCCCATACCATACATAGACCATGCGTTATGGGTCAGCCGCCAGAACTGGTAGCCGTAGCCTTGGGCAAAATCCCAGCCGCCGCTGCCGCCGTTCTCGGCATTGTCGATTTGCCAGGCTGTGGCAGCCTGCAAATAGTCTTGGGGTAAAAGCTGTTGGCCATCCCACTGCCCACCCTGCGCAACAAGGCGGAGCAGCGCCAGCATATCCCGGGGGGTAGCCATCAGGCCGGACCCGCCCTGGCTTATGCCCATGGGATCCCGGATGCAATAGCTTTGCTCTGAAAAGCCGATGGCATCCAGTGCCTCACGGCGCAGCACATCCAGTAGGGGGCGGCCCATCCGCTTTTCCACCAGGGCGCACAACGTATGGCTGCTGCTGGTATCATAGCAGAAGAAACTGCCCGGCTCGTGGTCGGTCCGCGCGGTGAAGAACGACCCCACCCAATCCTGAGTGGGCCGCCGTTTGTAGGTTGTGCCGTTGTACGGCGTTGCCATGCGCAGCATATCCCGGATGGTCAGCCGTGCCAGCTCGGGGCTAGGGCCGCCCAGGGGGAGCTTTTCGGCAAAGTGATCCACGATATGGTCGTCCAAATCGAGATACCCTTTGGCGCACATAACGCCGACAGCCAGCGACACAAGGCTTTTCGTCTCGCTGTACATACGATGCAGCGTATCTTTTGTGAATGGTGCCGCGTACCCTTCGCAGATCAGCGCGTCATGCCGCATGACCAGCAGGCTGTGCAGCGCCACCCGACGCTGAGCCAGATAATCAAGCGTTTGGCTGAGGGCCGCACTGGACACGCCAACTTCCTCCGGCTTTGCTATGGAAAACTGCATACAGCTCACCCTGTTTTGCCCACACGGTTCTTCTCAAAGGCGATAAACGCCGGGTCGCCGGGCATGATGGGGTCGTATCCCTTGTTGAAAATCTCCACTTTGGGGAAGTCGTCGGTCAGCGCACCGGCCTGTTTGGCCTGCAGATACTCGGCATAGGCCATCATGCAGACGCCGACGCCCTTCTGCTCGTCGTGGACCACATCCTCGGACAGGTAGTATTCCACGGTGCCGTTTCGGCGCAGGTTGCCCGCCGGGCCCAAGCCCGCACCCTTGCAGATGCCGTGCAGCTCGACCTTACCGTCGTGGACGGTGAACTGCCGCAGCTCGATGCCGACCAAAATCTTCTCCCCTGCCGTACGGTATTTCGGCTCGGCCAGCACGCCTAGGCGCGCGCCCTTCAGCAGGCTGTACGCCACCATCAGGGAACCGCTGGTCTCCAGGTAGTTTCCCTTCACATCGGGCAGGGCAGGCAGCTGGTAGAACAGGCCACTGTCCGGCTCCTGCCAGCGCAGCATGCCGTCGATGGCCTCTTTCCAGAGGGCGGCCAGCTCCTTTTGCAGGTCGGCGCGGCTGTCGGGCAGCATGGCGTAGATATCCGCCATCGCCATCAAATACCAGCCGATGGCCCGTGTCCAGAAATTTTGGGACAGGCCGGTCTTGGGGTCAGCCCAGAACACATCCTTTGTCTCGTTCCAGGCGTGGTAGTATAGACCCGTCTTTCCGTCGTAGAGATACTTGCGTGCGTTGCGGAATTGCAGCATGATGTCATCCAGCGTGGCCGCATCGCCAAACCGCAGGGCGTAAGCCGCATGGAACGGCAGACCCATGTACAGACCATCGAGCCAGACCTGGTTGGGGTAGATGCCCTTGTGCCAGAAACTGCCGCAGGGGGTGCGCGGTTGGTGGCGCAGCTGTTCTTCCAGCGTTTCAATGGCCTTGCGGTAGCGCGACTCGCCGGTCTCGTCATACAGGGTATACAGCGCGCAGCCCGCCGGGATGTAGTCCAGGTTGTATTCCTCGGCCACATAGCGGCGAATGGTACCGTCCGGCTCGATGTATCGCTCCATAAAGCTGTTCAGCACATCAAAGTAAAACGCATCACCGGTCGCCTGGTACAGCGCACGCAGGCCGATCAGCACGCAGCCATCCTCGTAGTTCCACATATTCCGGTCTGTCTTGCGGAATTGCTCTGCGTAGGCCCGCAGGTATCGTTCGTATAACATAGTAGGCTCCTAAGTAGAAGTAATATCAATCCCCGGCCTTGTCCCAGTGCGCAAAGGAGAACTCGCCCCGGTAGTTGGAGGCACTGTACTCGGGGTATTTTTCCGGGTGATAGACCGGCCCATCGGGTGCGGGGCGGTCCTGGGTATAAATGTACATCTTGTGGGCATCCCACAGGATGATTTCATCCCGCGGGTCGCCGGTCAGGTTCAGCACCTCGGCGCACTGGTCGGGGTGGCCGTCGTCGGGGAAGAGCACGACCCGGTCGCCGTCACCGTCCAGCATGCCGCCGTACTTGACGTTGCCGTTGAGCAAAATCAGCTCGGTACCGTCGCCCTTCCAGTTGACAGGCGCCACAACATTGCCGTTGGAGGAAGGCTCCATGTGCCAAATCTCATGGCCCTTGCAGTCGTACAGGTAGATGATGCCCTGGTTTTCCCAGTAGGTGGTGGTGGCAATCTGCAGACCGCGCATATTCGGGCAGTAGTTGGCTACGCTGATGCGCTGGCCGTGGCCGTTGATATCCCGGGCCAGGATGTGACCGTGCTTGTCCACGATCATGAAACCCTCCCAGCCGGAGACAATAGCCAGCAGCTCCTCATCGATATCAGGGTCAAACTTGCCAATGACGATTTCATCCGTGTGATCGGTGTCGATGGGCAGCTCCCACTGCAATTTGCCGTCGCTGCTGATCATGTTGTAGCAGCTGAAAATTTCATCCTTGCCGTCGCCGTTGAAGTCGTAGGCATAGGGGAAGTGGCCGGTGTTGTTGTGGGTGAACTTCCACAGCAGGTTGAAGTTCTCGTCGTACACCCACAGGCGGGCGTAACGGTCCTTGATGAGGATATCGCTGGCATGCTCCTTGCCGGAGACGTTCACAATGCGGATAGCATCAACGTTCAGCCGGTCAAATGCGTGCTTCTGGAACTCGATGCCCAGAATCTCATCCGCCGGGTCGTCGTTGTAGGGCGTATCCATGCTGCGCAGCAGCTTACCGGTGCGGCCGTCCAGGATCATGACCTTGAAATCTCGGGCAAAAATGACCTCGTCGTAGCCATCATTGTTGATATCGTAGATTTGGAACGGCAGGTCGCAGGTCGTGTCCTGGTTCACCGCCAGGGTCGAAGGCTCACCCACCTGCCACAGCACCTCGCCGGTCTCGACATTGACGGCTGTCAGGCAGCTGATGTTGCAGTAGCGCTCCTTGAACACGCGCTTCTGGTGTTGTGCCATGACGAAGTACCAGTCGTCGCCGCCCATCAGATGGCCGAAGCGAATCTGTCGCGACGCTCCGAAGTCCTTGAGGTCGATGACCTTGTACAGCTTGGGGCGGGGGTAGTGGCTGCGCTTTTCGGCCAGGCGGGCCTGCTCGGCATCCTCGCACTCGACGATGCGGGCGGCCTCCTCCGGCGTGGTGGTGATGAGCACGTTCGTGTACTGGGTGGGCATAAAGGCCGCCAGCGCCACCTTGCCGTAGGTGTAGCGGTCGTCCTGCACAGTCAGCAGCTTTTCGCCGTTGATGGATCCGGTGAAGGTATTGCCCTTACAGGTCACGCGCATCGTGTAGTACTGGTCGCAGTTGTACTCGTAGGGGGCCTCGGCCAGCATCGTGCGCTCTTTTTTCTCGATGCGCCAGAACTGCACCTTGTTGTCATTCATAAAGAAGGCGTAGTGCATCAGCGACGTCTGGTAGCGGAACAGCACACCGGCTTCCTCGTCGCTGCAAAGGGTGCGCAGTGTGACAGTGAAGGTGTAGTCCTGCCAGCGCTCCTCGCCGGTAGCCAGCACCGGGCAGACGCCGTGGGTCAGCGGATTGCGCACGCGGGTCTGCTCCATGTAGTGTACGCCGTCGGTGGCGGTGACGAGCCAGCTGGGGCCGCGATAGTTGCAGTTTGCGATGGGGTCATACCACTGCCCTCGGTAACCTGGCAGCGGGCTGTAATGATACTCACCCATTGCGGAATGTTCGCGGTCAAAGGGCAGCGGACCGATCGGGAAAGACTGGAAATCATCCTGGAATAAAATAACGGTATCTGCCATGGCAACCTCCCTATTGATTTTCTCTAAAAAAGCCGCAAATAAAGGCTTTTTCATGCTCCTTTACTTGCGGCTGATGTTCAATTATGCCTGTGCTTCGTAGGCAGCCTGATACTCGTCGATCTTGGCGGCCCAACCGGAGACGCAATCCTGAGCGGTCATGTTGCCCATCAGAACGGCCTGGAAGTCAGCGGTCATATCGTCGGAGATGAAGGTGGAGAACTCAGTCAGCCAGTACGGGTTCTGGATCTGCTTGTAGTTTTCGTCCTCCAGGTAGCTGGCGTACAGCATCATCTCGGGGTCATTCTTGTACCAATCCTGCTCTTCAACGTCCTTGTTGCAGGGCACACGGCCGATAGCCTGGCACATGCCGCCCTCGCACTCGGCGTCCAGCAGCACGTTCATCAGCCAAACAGCACCGGAGTAGTCGTGGTCGTCGCCCTGGTTGGTGATGCAATAGACGTTGGGCTGCAGACCGGAAGCGAAGTAGTGGCCCTCATCGTTGGCCAGCACGCGGGCGGCTGCGAAGTTGCCCTCACCCAAGTTGGTCAGGTGGGTAGACTCGGAAGAAGAGTTGTGGATGATGTACATGGAGACGCCGGAACCGAACTCTGCAACGATCTGGGAGAAGTTGTTGTTGATGGAGTCGCCGGAGACTTCGTTGTTCTTGTAGAGGTTGGCGTAGGTGTCCAGGGCTTCGGCGAACTTGGCGTCGCCCAGGATGCACTTGCCGTTCTCGTCGAACCAGGAGCCGTCATAGCCCAGGCCGTCGGTGTAGGTCCACAGCCAGGCAACCAGGCTGTCGTAAGGACGCACGCCGCGCAGAGAGTAGAAGTAAGAGGAGTTTGCGGGGTCAGCATACTTCTCGCAGTCCTCCAGGAACTCCTTCTGGGTAGCGGGCGGAGCATCGATGCCCTTCTCCTTGAACTTGGCGGTATTGTACCAGGCAACCTCCTGGTTGTATGCATAGGGGATGCCGTACAGCGTGCCGCCGCCGATGTTGCGCATACTGTCTACCATGCTGCTGTCGATTTTGTCGAGGGTCTCGATCTGGTCGAGGTAATCATCCAGCGGCAGCAGGGAATCCTGTGCGGTGAAGGTCGCCACGTTGGAGAAGCCCAGGCTGACGACGTCGGGCATCGTATCGGTGGAGACAGCCATCTGGAACTTCTCCTGGAAGTCGGCGAAGGAGAAGCTGGTGTACTTGATCTCGTACTGGTCCTGCTCAGCGTTGATTTTGTCGAAATAATCCTCAAAATAAGCGTCGGTCACAGGGTCAGCGGAGTGATACCAATACTCCAGGGTCTGTTTCTCGCCGGTGGGGGCAGCCGCAGCGGTAGAGGTGCTTTCGGCAGTGCTCTCAGTCGAGGTCGAGGCGGCGGTGCTGGTGGCGGAGCTTCCGCCGCAGCCGGCCAGCAGGGTAGCGGCCATGGCAGCGCTCAGGACCGCAGCGGTGGTACGGGTTGCTTTCATTTGTGTTTTCCTCCTATAAATGAAATCTAATTCTACGCCTTATCCCTTGACCGCACCGGAGGTCGCGCCGCCGGAGAGGTGCTTCTGGATGAAGGCAAAAATTACAACAACGGGGATCAGTGCGATGACGCATCCGGCGGCGAGCTTGCCGTAGTCGGTGCCGTATTCGCCCTGGAAGACATTCAGCGCCAGGGGCAGGGTGTACTTGGCTTTATCGGTGATGAACGCGGTGGCGTAGACGTAAACGTTCCACGCATTGATGAATGCGTATGCACCGGTGGCGACGATGCTGGGCAGCATGACCGGGATCAGGACGCGGAACACCGCCCCCAGCAGGGTGCAGCCGTCCACTTGGGCGGCCTCTTCCAGTTCACGCGGGACTGAGCTGTAATAACCCATCATCATGAACATACAGAAGGGAAGGTTCGTGCAGGTGCAGATCAGCACCAGGCTCCACAGGCTGTTGATGAGGTGCAGCTTGACCATCGTCTGGAACAGGGGGATCATCAGGACGACGGCGGGCAGCATTTGGGTCGCCAGCATCAGCACGTAGATGAAGGTTTTGCCGTAGAAGCGGTAGCGGCTCATCGCGTAACCGGAGAGCAGGCTCAGCAGCGTGACCAGAACCGTGGTCAGTGCGGCGACGAAGGCGGTGTTGGCAACGTTGTTGCCAAAGCCCATCTTCTCAAACAGGTAGGAGTAGTTGCTCAGCGTGGGATTGTCGGGCCAGTATTTGATGGGCAGGCTCAAAACCTCAACGCTGTCTTTCAGAGAGGTGTTGACGATCCAGTAGAAGGGGAACAGCGTCCCGATCAGGAAGAGGATCAGCGGCAGATACAAAGTCAGGCAACGCCAACCCAGATCTTTTGCTTCACGTTTTGTCATGGGTTTGCCTCCTTAGTTGTCAGTCTGGCCCATTTTGCCAAATCGGATGTAGACGAACGCAACGACCATCATGATCAGCGTGGAGATAACTGCCAGCGCCGAGGCGTAGCCGTAATCATAGCTGCCGGTGAAGGTATTCATAATGTACAGCGCCAGCGTGGTGGTGCCGCGGTTCGGGCCGCCGTCCGTCAGGGAGACGATCAGGTCAACAGCGTTGAAGGTCCAAATCGCACGCAGCAGCGTGGTAAAGATGATGGTGTCTTTAATCATCGGCAGCGTAATGCGGAACAACGTGACCGCCGAGTTGGCACCGTCGATCTTGGCGGACTCGTACAGATCATCGGAGATACCGGACAGCGCCGACATATAGCTGATGGTGAAGAAGGGGATGCCGCGCCAGATGTTGGCAATGACGGCCGCGAGCATGGCGCTGCTGCCGTTGGAGAACCAGGAAATGTTCATTTCAATGATGCCCGCGCGGCGCAGCAGGTCATTGATGACGCCGTAGGTCTGGCCCAGCATCAGGTTCCAGATGATACCGACCATCAAACCGGCAACGGCCCAGGGCACCAGAGCCAGTGCGCGGATAACACCGCGGCCCTTGAACTTGCGGGTCAGCAGCCATGCCAGCCAGAAACCCAGCACGGTCTGGAACACGACGCTCAGAATCACGTAGACGGCGGTGTTGCCCAGCGTCTTTAAGAAGATCTGGTCTTTGGTGAAGACGGTCACAAAGTTTTCCAGGCCGATAAAGTGGCGGTCGTTGGGTTTCGTGACCTTGTAGGACTCTGTACTCATCATAAACACGTTGATGATGGGCCAGATCATAAAGCACATTACAAACGCCAGCATGGGTGCCAGCAGCAGGTACGGTGTTACCAAGCGCCGATAGTGCATCATTGAACCTTTTTTGCTCAACTGCAATTCCGCTCCGTTGTTTTTGCTCATGGCTTTCTCCTTAGTGTTATTCAGCCGCTTTCAGCACGACCTTCATCAGGTTGCCGCTGTTGTGGCGCAGGGCCTCAAAGGCCTCGCCCGCCTGGTCCAGCGGGTATTCGGCGCTGACCAGTGCCTCCACATCGACCTTGCCGCTTGCCAGGATGTCAATGACCTGCTCAAAGTCAGAGTTGTAAGCGTTGCGGCTGCCGAAAACGTTCAGTTCCTTTTTCAATAAGATAGAATGCACAAAGGTCGTCTCGCGCTTGCCGTTACCGATCAGGATGATCTTGCCGGCGAAGGCGGCCTGGTCGATGCAGGTCAGGAAGGTTTCGGGTGCGCCGCAGCACTCCACGCAGACGTCGAAACCGTCACCGTTCGTGACCTTCTGGTTCAGGTCCTTCAATGCCTCGGGGTCCTTGCCGTTGGCCACGCCGTCCGCGCCCATCTGGGTCGCTTTTTCCAGGCGGCCGTCCAGCAGGTCGGTCATGTAGACCTCGGCGCCGATGGCCTTGGCGCTGAGCATCGCAAACATACCGATAGGACCTGCGCCGACGATGAGGACTTTATCGCCCTTTTGCACATTACCGCGGGTGATGCCGTGGTGGCCGATGCAGAACGGCTCTACCAGCGCCAGCTGGCGTGCGGTCAGACCTTTGCCGGAGAAGATACGCTGAACCGGCATCGTGATGTACTCCTGGAAGGAGCCGTCGCGCTGGACGCCCATCGTTTGGTTGTCCGTACAGCAGTTTACGAAACCGCGACGGCAGGAGTAGCACTTGCCGCAGTTGAAGTAGGGGTTGCAGGTGACGATATCACCGGGCTTGAGGCCCTTGTCATTTTCGGGGATATCCACGATGCGGGCGCTGAACTCATGGCCCGGCACACGGGGGTAGGTGGTGAACGGCTGGTTTCCGGTGTAGCTTGCCAGGTCAGCGCCGCAGATACCGCAATACATAACCTGCAGCAGGGCCTCACCTACCTTGGGGGTGGGAACCTCTGCGTCCTGGCGTACACGAACCTTGAACGGCTCTTCAATCAATACCTGTTTCATATGGATTAGAACCTCCTCCACACTATTCACAGAAGTTGTTCTGCTTTGCCGATTTATTTTGTGCTTTTATCATATCAGCCTTTTTTGCGAAGTTCCAATACCAAAGCAGATATTGCCCCATAATGTCAATGTTATGGATTTTCTTGATTCTCTTTACAACGTCATTTTTTTATGTTACCATATTGTCATTCCACAAACTTTTGGGGGCTTTTTTGGTGAAAAATACCTTATCTGACCGTTTGAACTACTTAACTACCCTGGCCGAGGAGCAGAGTATTACCCGCGCGGCAGCGCGTCTGTTTATCTCCCAGCCTGCCCTGACGGCGTTTTTGAACCGCACCGAGGAGGAACTGGGCGTACGTCTGTTTGACCGCTCCACCACGCCCATCCGCATCACCAAGGCCGGGGCCTACTACCTGTCCGAGCTGGAAAAGATTTGTGTCATGCAGGACCGGCTGCACCAGGAGCTTTCGGATTTTTCCTCCCATGATCCGGAACTGCGGATCAACATCGGCATCGGGCGCAACCGCGGCAGCATCTGGCTTTCCTCTGTCATGCCGGAGTTGAACCGCC
Organism: Gemmiger formicilis; assembly: GCF_018784445.1. Taxonomy (GTDB): domain Bacteria; phylum Bacillota; class Clostridia; order Oscillospirales; family Ruminococcaceae; genus Gemmiger. The sequence continues at coordinate 14,866 of NZ_WQOH01000019.1, forward strand.
TCTACCCTGATATGCGGCTGACCATCTTTGAGGACCGCGACATCAATATGTTGGACAAGGTGCTCAACGGTGTGCTGGACATCGCCATCGTCGAGAGCTACGCCTACCATTCCTCGTTGCACTATCTGCGGCTGCCATCCGAGCAGTATATGTTCATCACCAGCTGCGAAAACCCACGGATGGCCGCCTACAGGGACGCCGTCTGCAGCCCGGAAGCGCCGCTGGATATCGACGCCGACTGGCTGGCGGACGATCTGTTCATCTGCCCCAGCGTCAAAGGCCGCATGAACCGCCAGACCCAGTGGATGTGCTCAACCTACAATTTCCAGCCCAAGCGCACGCTGTTTTTGGCCAGCGGCATGACCGCCTACCGCATGGCCGTGAGCGGCATGGGGCTGACCTTCCAGAATGCCGCCTACTCAACCTTTGTCAAGACGAAGGAGCGGCCGCTGTTTATCATGCCGGGCGGCAAGGCGACCCAGCACCACGTTTTTGCACTGTTCAAGGGTGAGCCAAGGCCCGGCCTGCAGCAAGATTTCATGCGGCTGCTGCACGACCGCATGAGCACCGCCATCTACGGCGAAGTCACCCCGATGGAGTATATGTAAGGTAAAATTTTGAACACATCCACCATCATTATATAAATTTTTCAGTAACAATTCAAAAGATTGCAAAAGAACTCCTCATTTTCAAGCCCGGGGACACCGGGTCAAAAATGGGGAGTTTTAATGATTTTTCCTTATGTCAGTGCTTATCCCGCAGGCAGAGCAACCCGGTCAGCGCCAGCATCCCGGCGTAAGGCAGGATATCGGCGGCCATACCGGCCGCCCAACCTCGCAGCGGTCAGGATGCCACTGTCCTTAAAATAGGTCACCAGCCAGCCGGTCACACTGTTTTCGGCGGCGTTCCGGCAGAAGAGCAGCGCCGTGAAGAACGCCCCCAAAAACAGGACGATACGTTCCTTCAGGGTCATATGCCGTTGGAAAAAGTTCATGCGGGGCGCTCCTTTCCGGTGAAATTTTCATGATTTTATTGCATCGCCTTGGCGAAATCTTGGCAAGACCGGTCAAAGCTTTTGCCGAAATACGCTTGCACCCTGCCACGCACCGTGCTATGATGGGGGAAAGTGCAACGCGCGAAAGGGAAATTCGTGCAGGAAAAGCTGCCCGCCGAAAAGCAGCACACCGCAAAATAAAGGAGCGAAGTATCCATGGAGAAAAAGCATGAAAATACCGTATGGGTCCCCCATGCCGAGACCCTGCCCGAGCCTGCAGGCCCCGGCGTGACCCGCCGCGTGCTGGCCTATAACAAAGGCCTGATGTGCGTGGAAAACACCTTTGAAAAAGGCGCAGTGGGTGCGCTGCACAGCCATCCCCACACCCAGATCACCTATGTCGTGTCGGGCCGTTTCCGCTTTACCATCGGCGACGAAGTGCGCGAAGTGACCGCCGGGGACACGATGCTGAAAACCGACGGCATCATCCACGGCTGCGAGGCCCTGGAGCCCGGCGTCCTGCTGGACATCTTCACCCCCATGCGGGAGGATTTCGTCTGACCACCCGCAAAAGTCAGCCAAAAAATAAAGGCCCAATCAAAACCGGGCATCTGACAGTAAAGCAGGAAATTTTCTAAGGCATCGCCTCGCTTTGTTGACGTGCGTGCCGCTGACAGGATATATCCTCCGACAAAGGGACCGCCAAGGCGGTCCCTTTGTCATTGGTGCTGCCATGGAACGATATAGGAAAACACCAACACCCCCAACGGGCTTTAGCTGCTCGTTGGGGGTGTTGATTCAGGTGGTTTTGGGTGTTGTTTTCAGGCAGAGCACTACTGCCAGCAAGCCGCTTAAAAGGCGGCCTGCCATCATCGGCAGTGCGTGTGCAGGGCTGAATTGCAGGGTAAATGCCAGAAAATCGCCGACGCTGTAAGCAGCTACCACGGCATAGGCCGTGTTCAGTGTGATGCCGCGTTCCTCCAACGTATCAAGGCTCAGCAATGTGGGGATGCAGTTGGCGGAGGTCACGACCAGACCGGTGATGGAGGCAGGCTCCAGCTGCAGCCGTGCGGCCAGCTTGGCCAGCGGTGCGGTCAACAGACGCTGCACAAAGGCGAAAAACGGCAGGATCCCGGCAAGAAACGCACCGATACTGCATATGACCGGGTAGATTTCCGCCAAGGGGGTCAACCCCTCCAGCAGCACAATACCGGTCGTTTCCTGCAAAACGGAGATGCAGAAGCCGAACAGGGTCAGACCGCGCACGGCCAGAGAGATGCCGTTGAAGATCGGACCGATCGCACTGCTGCCGGATTTGAAAAGCAGCAGCAACAGGGCTGCTACTGCCAGTACAGGCCAGGTGTTGTGCAGCAGAACTGACAGGGGGATGCCGCACAGCGCCCCGGTGAGCAGGCAGCCCACCGGCAGGACCAGAAAGCCGAGAAACAATCCGCGAACGGCGGCGGCTCGTTTGGTGCCTGTCAGCTGACCCAGCGCCAGCGGAATCGTACCGTTGATCGTGGAACCGAGAAAGGCCGCCACGATCAAACCGTTGTACAGCCCGGCAGCCGGTTCCTGTGCGATTTGTGCGGCCAGCACGGCACCGCCTGCATCGCAGCTCAAAAACAGCGAGGCAAACAGAGAAGGGTCACAGCCCACGGCGGAAAACACCGGCGTGATAACCGGGGCCAGATGGGTCCCCAGCCACGGTGCCAGCGCCATAAAGCCGGTCATAAGCAGCAGCAGATCCACAACAGCGGCAAAGCCCTGCCGGAAGGCGCTGCCTAACCCCAGCCGATCACCCAACAAGGTGTCCGCAGCACCCAGACAGAAAAATACAGCAGATATCCACGCCATCGCTCTTACGCGCGGCCCGGCGTGTCTTCACTGAAGGGGCTGTTGACATAGTTGGCGCTCTTGGAGGAAACGAACTTCTCCATCGCGCGCTGCAGCGGGTGCTTGTTCCAGCGGTCCAGGTCATTCGTCAGCTGGCAGGCGGTCATCTGGAAGAAGGGCAGCCAGCACAGCGGGGTGATTTCCTCTGGCACATCCATAGGCACATACATAACATTGTGCTCGTCCTTGTAGTCGGCGCAGCGCGTCAGCAGGAAAACATTATCCGTCACGATCTGGGTACCCTCAAAGATGCGGTGGATGCGCTCCGTGCCCTCGCCGCCGTCGATCAGAAATACGCTGTAACGGGGGGTCATCTGGATGTTGGGACCGTGGATGTACTCCTCGACCTCGTAGACGGCGGTGGGGATGCTGACGGTCTCACCGAATTTCAGCGCACCCTCGCTTGCGGTGCCAAGGTTGGCACCCACGCCGCAGACATAGGCGTTGGTCATGCCGGACAGCTGACGGTAATGCTCTTTAATAAAGGAAGGGGTCTGTGCCTGTACGGCGGCATTGATGTCTGCGGCCTTCAGCAGCTGCTGCTTGACAGCCTCGCCTTCGGCAGCGGTCTTGATGCCCAGGCGGACAGCAGCCTCCACGGCAAACAGCATAAAGAAGAGTGCCAGCGTGGTGACGCCGCGGGTGACATAGGCGACCGTTTCGCGCCCGACACCGTAGTTGGCGACAACATCGCACACCTTGCCCAGATCGCTGTTGACGTCGCCGGTCAGGCCGATGCAGCGGCGGCCCTTTGCCTCGATGACCTTGATGGCGTCCAGCGCGTTCAGGCTGTAGCCGCTTTGGCTGACAACAACGACCATATCCGTCTCGCCGAAATCATTCTCGCTGGATACAAAATGAAACGGGGTGACGATCTTGACCTCGCACTTCAGGTGGCGGCGGATAAACTGCCGTGCGCAGAGTGAGCCGTTGGAGGAAGAACCGCACGCAACGATCCAGATGTTCTTGTAGCCGCCGTTTACATACTCATCCACAAGGGGCTTTGTCAGTGCGGCGCTGTCGGCGACATTGTTGCGGATAAACTCCGGGCAGTCGGCAATGTAGTCCAGCATAGTCTTTTTGTGTTCCATAAAGCAGTCTCCTTCACATTTTGTCTAAATTTTTAACGCTCACTTTGTGTAAAACGTTAAAATCTTCGGGAAGTCCCCGAACTCTATTGACATTATACCACAATTTTGGTATATTGTCATTACAATATTACAAAGATTTTAGAAAAAATTTCTAAAAATTAAGAAAAAAATCTAAAAATCTTTGCAGCATATTACAAGGAGGAAAAACTTATGCCTGACATTTTGATGACAAGAATCGATAATCGCTTAGTACACGGGCAGGTCGGCGTGGCGTGGACCACCGCTTTACCGGGCGTCAACCTTATTGTTGTGGCAGATGATCTGGCTGCTGCCGACCCGCTGCAGCAAAGCCTGATGACCGCCACCGCGAAAAGTTCCGGCTGCGGCATCCGGTTCTTTACGCTGGACAAGACCATTGCAGTCATTCACAAGGCATCCGCCAGCCAGCACATCTTCCTGGTCGTGCGCAACCCGCAGAGCGCCCGTAAGCTGGTGGAGGGCGGCGTTCCCATTGATAAGCTGTGCATCGGCAATATGCATGTCGGCCCCGGCAAGGAAGTGACCGGCGATGTGCACGTTTATATGGATGAGAAGGATAAGGAAGACCTTCGCGCCATCCGTGCCAAGGGTGTGGATGTCTACATCCAGATCGCACCCGGCGACCACAAGCTGGACTTCGATAAGTAACCCATGGTTCCGGCTCTGCAGGCGGTCTGCAGAGCAAAAAATATATTTTATAAAGAGGAGAGAACATCTATGCAAATCACACTCGTGCAAGGTTTGCTGATTGCGCTGCTCGTTTTCATCTGCGCATTCGACAAACACATGGAAACCTTTATGTGGTTCCGCCCGCTGGTCGTAGCGTTCTTCACCGGCATCATCCTCGGTGATGTACAGCTCGGTATGCAGGCAGGTGCCGTTGCGGAGCTTTCCTACCTGGGTCTGCTGACCGTTGGCGGCACCGTGCCGCCGGATCCCCTGTTTGCCGGTCTGATGACCACCGTGCTGGCGTACACCACCGGCTGCGATGTCAACACTGCACTGGGTCTTGCGGTTCCGTTCGCGCTGATCGGCCAGTGGATCAACACCGGCACCAACACCTTCTACGCCGGCTTCCTGCCGAAGGTTGACAAATGCGCTGCCGCCGGTGACGAAAAAGGCATTGCCAAGGTAATGTATACCGGCTGGATCCTGTATGCCGCCATGTTTGCCCTTGCCGCGTTCCTGTCCACCTACGCATTGCAGAGCGGTATTTCCGCTTTTGTGGCAGCCTTCCCCCAATGGCTTGTCCACGGCTTTGAAGTTGCCGGTGGTCTGATGCCGGCTGTCGGCCTTGCCCTGCTGCTGGTCGTTATGCTCAAGAAGGAAAACGCAGCCTATCTGCTTGCTGGTTTTGTCATCATGGTCATTACCAACTGCCAGAACATCCTGCCCATTGCTGTTATTGCGGGCTGCATCGCTTATGTCAATTTCACCCGCGATCTGGAGACTGCCAAGCTGACGGCTGCATCCGCTGCAACTGCCGCCCAGGAAGGAGATTTTGAAGATGGCATCTAATAAGATTACCAAAAAAGACCTCAACGAAATGGCCGTCCGTTCTATGGCGGAGCAGTGCTGCTTCAGCTTTGAGCGTATGCAGGCCGTAGGCTTCTGCTACGGCATGACCAAGTGCTTCCGTAAGATCCACGGCGACAACAATGAGGAAATGGCCGCCGCGATGGAAAACAACCTCGACTTCATCAACACCGAGCCGCACATGGCCGCAATCCTGCAGGGCCTGATCGTCTCCATGGAGGAGGCAGGTCAGAATCGTGAGATGATCCACAGCCTGAAAACCGGTCTGTTCGGACCTTTGGCAGGTTTGGGCGACGCCATCTGGTGGTACACCGCCATGCCCATCATTGCCTCTATCTGCTGCTCTCTGGCAACGCAGAACAATGTTCTGGGCCCCATCTTCTACATCCTGTTCTGGGCACTGACCGCTATCTTCAGCCGCATCTGGTTCGTGCGTCTGGGCTACAATGCCGGTGTAAGCTCCATCAAGTTCATCGGCGATAACGCCGCTTATATCAGCAAGGCTGCCGGTATTCTGGGCGTTATGGTCGTCGGCGGACTGATCCCCAGCTATGTATCCTTTGCTTTCCCCGAAACGCTTGTCATCTCCAGCGTTTCCGTGCAGGGCATCTTTGATTCCATCATGCCCAACATTCTGCCGCTGGGCTTTGTGTTCCTGCTCTACTGGCTGTTCAAGAAGAAGAATGTCAACACCATGAAGCTGATCCTGCTGGTCATTGCTTTGTCGGTTGCACTGTCCTTCCTGGGCATCATGTAAGTTTTACTGCGGCGGCTCGCGACGGTTCAGCATTCCCCCACGAGCCGCCTTTTTTACAGACTATATTGTTATGACATAATTACAAATGGAGGCTATTGTACCTATGAGCATGGTAAATTTTGACGAAAATCAGATCATTGCCAACGGCGCCAAGATCTACGATCAGCGCGCCAAGATCGAGGCAATCGCGGATTCGATTGTGGATAACGGGTTTGACCTGCTGCTGTTCACCAGCAGCGGCGGTTCTCAGGCGATGCTGGATCCGTTCGCCTTCTACATCCGCCATATGTCCCGTCTGCCGGTCGAAAATGTACTGTCCGCCAACCTGTTGACCGGTGACTGCAACCGCATCACCGATAAGACCGTGGCGTTCCTGACCTCGAAGTCCGGCGACACCGCCGAGACCGTAAAGGCAGCCAACTGGCTGAAAGAGCAGGGCGTGCGCCTGTTTGCCGCCGTCGGCAAGGAGAACTCCACGCTGGAATCCATCTGCGATGACACCATCGTCTACGGCGAGGGCCGCCCGCAGGAGTTGGTGTTCTACCTTCTGATCGGCCGTATCCTGTACCGCAGCGGAAACTTTGATGCCTATCCCCGCTTTGCGGATGAGCTGAAAAACCTTGCCTTTGCGCTGGCACAGGTACGCAAGCAGGCAGATGCCAAGTGCCTGAAATATGCGCAGGATTACTGCAAGGAGCCGTATAACATCTGGATCGGCAGCGGCGATCTGTGGCCCACTGCGTACAGCTACAGCATGTGCGTGCTGGAGGAAAGCCAGTGGATCCGCACCAAGAGCGTTTCCAGCCCGGAATTTTTCCACGGCACGCTGGAGCTGCTGGAGGACGATGTCTGCACCACGCTGCTGCTGACCGAGGGCCCCACCCGTGCGCAGGACGAGCGCGTAAAGGAGTTTGCCGCCCGCCATACCAAAAAGCTGACCTGCTTTGATACGAAGGAGTATGCACTGCCCGGCATCAGCGATGAGTTCCGCCCGCTGCTCAGCCCCGTTGTCATGGCGGCCGTTCTGCAGCGCATCAGCAAGAACATTGAGGTCATCACGGATCATTCTCTGGATATCCGCCGCTATTACAGAAAAGAGAGCTATTGAGTATGAAACTGATTGCATTAGGGGATAACGTAATAGACTATTACCACAATACACAGGAGTGCTTCCCCGGCGGCAATGCGGTAAACGTCGCAGTTCATGCGGCGCGGCTGGGGGCACAGGCCGAGTATCTCGGCTCCCTTGGCGATGACAAGATGGCACATATTGTGGAGAAAGCACTCCGGGAAAACGGCGTGGACATCAGCCATTGCCCTGTTTTACCGGGGCGCACCACCAAGGTGTGCAGCTATGATGTGGTCAACGGGGAGCGCAGCTTTATCGAGGTGATTACCGGGGAAAGCTGGACCGGCCCGCTGCAGATCGGTGCGCAGGAGCTGGACGAGCTGAAAACCGCCGATCTGATCGTCAGCAGCTGCAACGCCAAAATGCCCGAACAGATGGCGGCTGTGCAGGCGCTGCCCGCTGTGTTCGCCTATGACTTCGGCGAAAAGGAGAAGTACCGCACCGATGCCTACTATGACGAGGTTTGCCACGGCATAGATCTGGCGATGCTTTCCTGCAAGCCGATGGACAAGGCTGCTTTTGCGGAATTGTGCGCGCCGCTGCATCGTCGCGGCGTGGTGCATGTTCTGGCCACAATGGGCGCAGCCGGGCAAATGTTGTCTGTACAAGGGAAAATTGTGGAAAAGACTACCCAAATGGTAGAGGCAAGTGATACAATGGGGGCCGGAGATTCTTTCCTTGCTGCCTTCCTCTGCTCGCTGTATACTGCGGGGTGGCAAAAGGCAAAGCCCATGCCGGAGCAGGCGCTTCTGGCTGCACTGGCTGCCGGGCAGCAGGTCTCGGCACGCAACTGTATGGCACAGGGCGGCTTTGGCTGTAAAGCGGAAATCTCCCCAGACGGCACCGAATAACAAAAAGGAGATTCCCTATCATGATCGAACTGAACGGAATACAGCTTGACAAAACCAGCGCAGTCCCACTGTACGAACAGCTGCGTAAGGCATTGCTGGAGGCTATCACCAGCGGGAAGCTGTCGGCAGGGACAAAATTGCCGACGGAGGAGGAGCTGTGCGCCCAGTTCGGCATTTCACGCCCTGTTGCACGGCAGGCTTACAATATGCTGATCGAAGACGGCTTCGTGGAACGTATGCGGGGGCGCGGCACCTTTGTGCGCAGCCCTGATACCCGCGGACGCTTTCTGAACAAGCAGCTGAGCTTTGCTGCCGAGATGGGGGTTTTGAATCTGGAGCACCGTACCGAGGTGCTGCGTGCAGAGTGGGTAAGCTATACCCCGGAGCTTTTTGCACGGCTCAAGCTCGAACGCGGGGATCGCTGCTACCATCTTGTGCGTATGCGCTACGCCAACGGAAAGCCCTTTGTTCTCGTGGAAAACTATGTGCCGGAATCTGTGTTTCCCGGTATTGATGCCTACGACATCGCCCAGCGCTCGCTGTACGATGTCTTTGAAACCGTCTATCACGAGAAGATCGTTAAATCGCGCCGTGTGCTGATGGCGCAGACCGCCAACGTCGAGTTTGCCAACCTGTTCGGCGTACACCGCGGTTCCCCCGTGCTGTATGTCGAAAACGTGGTCATGGACCAAAACGACCGTCCGATCGACCTCAGCAAAGAGTATCTGGACGGCGTTACCCAGAAATTTGAATTTGAAGTTGTCAACCAATAAGCCGGGTCTGTGCGCCCGATTTTGCTAAAGGAGTGTAGTTTGCTATGGTAGGTGTAGTTGTGACCGGGCATGGCGGCTTTGCCGCCGGTATGGCTGCCAATGTAAAAATGCTGGCAGGCAGTGATGCGGAACTAAAGGCCGTGGATTTTGCCGACGGCATGGATGTGGAAGTGTTTGAAAAGCAGCTGGCAGAGGCAATCGACAGCTATGCAGACTGCGAGGCCGTTCTGGTGCTGGCAGACATTGCCGGCGGTACGCCGTACAACCGCGCAGCGGGGCTTTCCATGACTCGCCCCAAGGTGCGTGTGATCTCCGGGCTGAACAGCAGTATGCTGATGGATCTGTGCATGCGCAACATCACCGGTGACGAATGCCCCGATGTGGATGCACTGGCCGCCGACATTATGCAGACCGGGCACGAGAACATCGGCAAGTTTGTGCTGGAGGTTCCTGCCCAGCCGCAGGAGGACGAGGACGGTATCTGAAGGGAGAAACGCCATGAAGCCGATCAAGGCAGTCATCTTTGATATGGACGGCGTGCTGATCGACAGTGAACCGGTCTACCTGCACCATCAGTATGCACATCTGAAGCCGTCCTACCCGTGGATCACCCTGGAAAGTATGTACCCGTTGGTGGGCATTTCCGGGCAGGAATATATGCCTTTTATGGCCAAGCTTTGCCGCCGTACCGACAATGCCGCATTCCGGCAGGAAATGGACGCCATGAACGCCGGCTGCCAGGTGTATTACCCGGATATTCTGCGCAAAGAGGTTCGCCCGCTGCTGCATGAATTAAAGCAAATGGGGCTGCAGGTAGCCCTTGCAAGCAGCAGCAGCCGGGAATGTATTGAGCAGGTCCTGACACAGTGCAAAATCCGGGAGTTGTTTGACTGTATCGTCAGCGGTCACGAATTTACCCACAGCAAGCCGGATCCTGAAATTTACCGTTTCACCATGGACAAGCTGAAACGCAGGCCGGAGGAGTGCCTGATCGTGGAGGACTCCACCTACGGTGTGCAGGCAGGTACGGCGGCGGGCGGCGTTGTGGCTGCCCTGCGTGACGAAAGATTCCCGTTTGACCAGCGTGCGGCGCAGCTGCATATCGACAGCCTTGCCGAGCTGCCTGCGCTGGCGGCGTGCGGCGGAAAAAGGATACGCGCAGCCTTCTTTGATGTGGACGGCACCCTGATTACCGTGGGCGGGCATCGGATGCCGCCCAGTGTAGCCCCGGCACTGCAGGCTTTACAGCGCAGCGGCGTGCAGGTATTTCTGTGTACCGGCCGCCATGCGTTGGAAATCGCGGAAGAAAACATGCTGCCCGGGATCACGGTTGACGGTGCTGTTTATATGAACGGCCAGCTCTGTGAGCTGCAGGGTCAGATCGTGCGGGAAACGCCCATTCCCGCCGGGGATTTGTCGGCCTTGAAGCAGTTTTTGCAGAAAAAGAACTGCAGCTGCATCTTTCTTGAAAAAGACAGGATGTACGCCAACTGCGTGGACTCCCGCATGGAGATTGAGCAGGCAAAAATCGGCACCGCCGTGCCGGCTGTGCGTGACATCTCCGATTTGGAAAACCGCCGCATATATCAGGTCATCCCCTTCGTGAACGAGGAGGAGGAAGAAGAACTGCTGCGGCAGATGCCCCACTGCCGGACAAAGCGCTGGGGGGATGCTGTGGTGGATCTGATGAGCCGAACCGGCGGCAAGGAAAACGGTATCCGTGCCCTGTGTGCGGCAATCGGTATCACCCCGGAGGAAACCATTGCCTTTGGAGATGCCGAAAACGATTTGGAAATGCTGCAGCTAGCCGGTATCGGCGTGGCAATGGGCAATGCCCTGCCGCAGGTGCGCGCCTGTGCCGATATGGTCACAGACACCGTGGAAAATGACGGCATCGCCCATGCACTCCGAAAATTAAAACTGATTGGATAAATGCAAAACGAGGAGCGCTTTCCCGCAAGAGAAGCTCCTCGTTTTCCAAAAAAGGGGCAGTGTTCTATGATGAAAGAAAAAGCGCAGACCCTTGTAACGGATCAGCTGTATAATCTGGTCGCAGGGTTTCTGTATGCCCTGAGCATCTGCTATTTTGCCAAGGGCGCCGACTTTGCACCCGGCGGGCTGTCGGGTCTGGCCTTGTTGGGCAACTATCTGTGGGGGTTCCCCATCGGCATCACAACGCTGGTGCTGAATGTGCCCCTGGTTCTGCTTGGTTTCCGCTTTGTGGGACGCGCCTTTCTGGGAAAAACGGTCATCAGTATGCTGTGGTGTACCTTTTTTCAGGATGTTGTCTTTGCAGACCAGCCCGGCTACGGCGGCGATCCGCTGCTGGCGGCACTGTTTGCGGGTATCACATGGGGCGGCGCGTTGGCGCTTTTGTATATGCGGGGTTCGTCCAGCGGCGGCACCGATTTTTTGACGATGTCGATCAAGGTGCTGCGCCCGCATCTGTCGGTTGGTGTTGTGACCGGTGCGATAGACCTTGTGGTCATCCTGTTGGGGTGGCCTGTGTTTGGTTCTGTCGATGCCGTTTTGTACGGTCTTGTCACAACGGCGGTCACATCGCTGGTTATCGATAAAATCATGTACGGCAGCAATGCCGGCAAAATGCTGACGATCATCACTACCAAGGGGCAGGAAATTGCGGACGAAATTTCCCGCCAATGTGAGCGCGGCTCAACGATGGTCAAAGCGGTGGGCACATACACCGGCACGGAGCGGCAGATGCTGCTCTGCGTCTGTGCCAGACCGCAGGTGTACCGCATCCGGGTGGCGGCTTACCGCATTGACCCCGGCTGTATGGTCATGGTGACAGAAACCGGCGAGGTCTACGGCGAAGGCTTCATCGACCCCGGCAAGACAGCATCGTTTTTGTAAAGGCTGCTGCCGCACACGAAAAGAAAGGAAAGATTTGTTATGAATCCTATTACGCCTGCCGAACTGGCAGCTTATTTTGACCACACCCAGCTGCGCGCTTATGCGCAGCGCAAGGATTTTGAAAAGCTCTGTGCAGAGGCTCGTGAGTACGGCTTTGCCATGGTGGCCATCAACCCGGCTCCGGTTTCTCTGTGCAAGGAACTGTTGGCGGGAACATCGGTCCATGTAGGGGCAGCGATTGGTTTCCCCTTGGGGCAGAGTACGCCCCAGGTCAAGAAATATGAAGCCGTAGATGCGATCGCCAATGGCGCGGATGAAATAGATTATGTCATCAACATTACGCAGCTGAAAGAGAAAAACTACGATTTCATTGAGCATGAGATGGCCGGCATTGTAGAAGAATGCCGCCGTGCAGGGGCGATCTCGAAGGTGATCTTTGAGAACTGCTACCTGACCGAGGAGGAAAAGCGTGCACTGTGTTCCATCGCGCGGGAGGTCCGCCCGGATTTCATAAAGACGTCTACGGGCTTTGGCACCGGCGGCGCAACCTTTGAGGATGTGGCGCTGATGAAAAAATGCGTCGGCGATGAGGTAAAGATCAAGGCGGCCGGCGGCATCCGCACTTTGGATACCGCTTTGCGTATGATCGAGCTTGGCGTATCCCGCATCGGCTCCACAGCCAGCGTCAGCATTGTAGAAGAACTGAAACACCGGTTATAAAAAGCGCCGGGGATGATCGGAACGGTCTGAACTGCAGAAAGCAAATAAGCACCACTAAGTTTAACTTGGTGGTGCTTATTGTTTTATTGGCTTTCTTTTTTGGTTTTATAACATTCTGTAATGTGATCCGGCAGCGTCATATTTTTCAGGTGATACCGCGTAAGTACTTTGCAGCAATCGTCAAGGCCTGGAACAGCCGGTTTCCCAGCTGAAACAGGAACATTTCTAACTCCCAGAACCAGAAAAGCCCCGGCCTTTTCTGGCCGAGGCTTGATGGTTGCGGAGCAGAATGTGATCTGTTCGCTTCCGCTGACAGGGAGGGCAATCCATAGCTTAGGGTTCCACCCGCACCGTCAGGCGGGAGGCGTGCAATCCACCGTGGTATACCCGGTTATGGGCCACCACGGTCCGGGCGGAAGCAAAACCTTCCCGGGTGTTGCTGTTGGGGAAGATGAAATTCTTGGCGCTAGAGGTGACGGTCACCCGGATGCGGTGGCCTTTCCGGAAGCAATTGGACAACTTGGTGGTGCGGATCTTCAGGCAGACGATCTCACCTTCCTGCAAAAACTCCGACCGGGCAAAGCCATTACGGTATCGGGCGCTGAGCAGGCCATCCGCCAGTTTGATGGACCGGCCGTTCTCATCCACGTCGGTAACACGCACCACAAAGTCGGTATCCGGCGCGTCAGAAGAAATATACAACTCCGCCGTCATATCACCGGTCAGAACCAGATTTTCCTTCAGCACAGGGGAGGTGTAGCACAGCAGGTCCTGACGCAGTTCCTCCCGGGTGTAGTCCTCTGGCACTTCGATCTCGTTCTCCGACATATCGATGATGTGCTGGGACGGATTTTCGGGGTCATAGGCGTAACCGTCGCAGTTTTCCCGCTCCGGCTTGGCAAAAGTCAACCGCCCGTCCCCGGCAGAGGTGTTGGCATGGCCATCACTATCCAGATACAGGTGGGTGACCCGGGTCTCGGGCACTGGCCAGTTTTCGGCGGTCTTCCATACCTCCTGGCCCAGGGTGTAGTATTCTACCGGGGCAGTCTGGTCGATGCCGTTGTCCACTTCCTTGAGGTGATGCTCAAACCATCGGAAATACAGCCAGTCCAGATCAAAGCGCAGCGCCTGGCTGCCGAAGGATACCCCGTGCATGTCGTACTTACTATTGCCGCTGTGCTGCCAGGGTCCCAGAATGACCTTGCGTATGCCCCGAGGGAAGTTATGGACCAGTTCCAGGGCTTCGGTGGTACCCATGCCGTTGTCGTCAAACCAGCCGGACTGAATCAGCGCCGGGATCTGCGCCCCGACGGAGCGTTCCTGCCAGTTGGACATACGCCAGAAATCGTTGTAGTCACTGGGTTCCAGCCATCGTGTGATGAAGGGCACATCGTACCCCAGAGCCTTTTTCGGCAGGTCGGTCAGGGGGCGGATGTTCAGCACTTTCTCCCAGTCATCGCGTTCCATCAGCTCAGGGTGGAAGGTTTTCTGAGACACCGCAAAGGCCCAAGCCAGCATACCCGAGGTGAAAGACCCACCCCGGCGGGGCAGATCCACAAAGGAGCTGCCCGCGCAGACTACGCTGATCAGAGCTTTCAGGTGGGGGTTGCCGCTAGCAGCTGCCGCCCACTGTACATAGCCCAGGTAGGACCCGCCCACCATACCGATGCGTCCGCTGCACCATGGCTGGGCGGCGATCCAGTTCAGAGTATCGTCGCCGTCCTCCACCTCGTGGTAGTTGGGCAGCCATTCGCCTTCACTGGCGTTTCGGCCGCGCACATCCTGTACTACCACCGCGTAGCCGCGCTGGACGTAACGGTAGTATACCTCACAGCCGTCCTCTTTGCCGTAGGGGGTGCGTACCAGCACTGCGGGCACCGGGGTACTGCAGTTTTTAGGCAGGTATACGTCGGTGGAAAGATGTACCCCGTCCCGCATGGGCACTGGGAAGGTCTGCGCATGTTCTACCGGGAACAACTGTTCCTCCGGCCAGGTCGAGCGCCACAGGCGCAGGATGGTCTCCTCCTCGGCACCGGGTTCCACCAGCACCGTGACCATCTCCCGGGCAGGGCAGGTGACGGCGATCAGCCGCCCTTCTTTCATCTGTTTGTTGTTGGGGAATTTTACATCCCGCTGCAGGTAGCTGCAGCCGTCTTCGCTGGTGTAGCGCTCGCCGCACAGGGAAACTTCCCCGGTGCCATGCAGCCCCGTCTCGTAATGGGACAGGTTCTGCCCTAGGGCGGCAAAGTCTATCTTCACAAAGAAACGGTAAAAACCCCGGTCCTGTTCAGTCAGGTCCTGCCAGTCCAGCAGCACGCCGGTATGCACGTCCAGTTTCTGGATCTGGGGTGTGCCGTCGCCCAGCCGCAGTCTGCCGTACAGGATGCCTGAAACATATAAGTCAAAATTACGCATTTCCGTTTCTCCCGTTTTCCGTTTAGGCGCCGATGAAAGCACGGATGGCATAGGCTACACCGATGCCCACATAGTTGCCCAGGGCACCGGCCAGTACGCCCATGAGCAAGCCGATGTTGATAAGGATCTTCCACTGGGCGCTGGAGGCGATGAGGGCGGCGGTGGGGCCATCTGAGATACAGCCCACGATGGACAGCAGCACATACTCAAAACGGACTTTCAGCAGCCGGGTGATGAGCAGGTGCAGCAGAATGGAACAGGCGATGACACAGAAGCAGAACAGGGTGATGTAGAAGGTAGATCCGAAGAACTGCTTCAGGTCCACCGCAAAGCCGATGGTCACCAGGAACAGCACCGCTATGAAAAGGCCCAGGTCAAAGTTGCCGCGCAGCTTGCGGACGGCCGGCACCTGTGCCAGGATGATGGAGAAGGTGGTGATGAGCAGGATGCGGCCTGCACTGCGGAACCCTTCTCCGAATACCATCGAGGAGATGCTGGTGGCAGCCCACACGGTGCCAAAGCCGATGGCCAGCAACCAGGCGATTTCCTGGATGGACCATTCCTTGGAGGTCATCAGTTCCTCGTGGTTGCCATCCCCCAGCAGCTCCGACTCGCTCATATCATAGGGCCACAGCTTTTTCAGCCATTTGGAACTCTTGTACAGGGCGGGGGTAGCAAACATCAGGATCAGCGTGGGGATGCCCACCACATAGTCGGCGGCATTGGCCGAGGCGATGGTGTTCTTGCTGGCATCCAGGCCTACAGCGATGGCGGTCAGGTTGGAACTGCCGCCGGTGTAGGTGCCCACGAACATACCGGCCACCTTCCAGCCCTCGTCGATTTTGTTGGCGAACAGTACGCCGAACACCAAAGCTGCCACGCAGACGCTGAATATGGCCGAGGCCAACGCAATGACCGGTTCCTTGGATAATTTGCGCATCTGTTTCAGGTCCAGGCTCAGCAGGCAGATGGAAACGGACAACGGCACACAGTAGCCGCTGATGGCATCATAGGTAGGGCTGGAGGTAGGCACGATCCGCAGGTTGGACATCACGATGCCCATGACGATAACCGTCAGGGCCGGGCCCAGTGTTTTGAACACCTTGAACCGCTGCAGCCAGAATCCCAGTGCAACCGTGGCGACCATAATGAACAGGAGCGCGCCTTCGGAGGAAAAAATCGTATTCGCCATAATATACCTTTCTATACCTCTCTGCGGGGTCCCGCTTAAAAATCAATATCGATGCCAAGGCCCGGTTTGTCGGACAGGGTGTAGACGCCGCCATTCACGGCAAAACCGCCGGGCATACCCATCTCGGGGTCAACGGCGTACATAAAGCTGTCGCAGTCCGCCTCGGTGATGTTCTGCTTGGCGGCAACCAGACTAACACCGGCAGCAATGGCCACCTTGGTCTCCAGCATGCAGCCCACCATGCACTGTACATGGTTTGCCTCAGCAATGGCGTTGATCTTTTCCGCCGGGTACAGGCCGCCGCACTTCATCAGTTTGATGTTGATAATGTCTGCAGCATCGATCTTGCAGGCCTTTGCTGCGTCGATGGGGGTGTGGACCGACTCATCCAGCATGACCTTCAAGTCCACCTTGGAACGCACAAAGCGCATACCGTCCAGATCCCAGCTGGGCAGGCACTGTTCCACCGCTTCCACGCCCAACTCTTCAAAGGCTTTCAGGGTGCGCACCGCATCGCTGACCGTGTAACCCTGGTTGGCGTCCACACGCAGGCGGATATTGGGGCCCACCGCCTGACGGATCAGGGTCAATGCCCGGATATCCTCGATCGGGTTGATGCCGGCCTTGATTTTCAGAATGGTGAAGCCATCCTTTTCCACCCGTTCCCGGGCTTCGGCGGCCATGGCTTCCGGTGTGTCAATGCCCACCGTCATGTCAGTGACGATCTGGTTCACGCTGCCGCCCAGCACCTTGTACAGAGGCTGACCCATCAGTTTGCCCTTGATATCGTACAGGGCAATATCCACCGCGGCCTTTGCCGAGGTGTTGCCTGACAGCAGGCGGTCCATCATCCTATGGATGCCCTCAACATCCAGCGGATCCATGCCGATCAATCCGGTGCGGAACAGTTTCAGCGCTTCCAGAACGGTGGCTGCGCTCTCGCCGGTCACCGGTTCAAAGGGCGCGGCCTCACCGATGCCCCACAGACCTTCGTCGGTGGAGATCTTCACCAGCACATTCAGCGAATGATCCTGTACCGCAAAAGCAATACGGAAGGGCTTTTTCATGGGGATACGGATGGTTTCTACCTTTACGTCTGTGATTTTCATAGGGTTCCTCCTGCACAATAATTTTTAAAATTTTAACAATTTTTTATAAATTTTACTATTTCTAAAATTTTTGTCAAGAGCTTTTCTGTTTTTTTCACATTTTTCAGAACATTTTGTAGGATAAGCAAGAAATTGTCTGGTTTTCTTTGTAAAAAATTTTATAAATATCGAATATTTTCTTGCTTATTTACGTACAGGGCATTTTGTGATATACTGTAAATAAATCTTTTTACGAAAAAGCGGGAGGTCTTATGCTGGGCGAACAGGTTCGAAATATTCGGAAAAAGCGGGGAATCACCCTCAAGGAACTGGCCGAAAAGACTGGTTTGTCCATCGGGTATATCTCCCAAATCGAGCGCAATCTCACCGACCCGTCCCTGTCCACCCTGCGCAAACTCAGCGCCGCTCTGGACATCCCCACCTATCTGTTTATGGGAGGTGAGAGCGGCACTGGCCTGACAACCCGTCAGGCGGATATGATGATCCTCTCCCAGCCCAATTCCAATATACGGTATCATCTGCTTACGCCCATGCCCAACGGAGATTTTGTACCTCAGTCGTTGGTCATACGCTTTGAGCTGGAACCCCACTGCAAGGACGGCGACCTGCCGGTGATCCATCCCAGTGAGGAAATTCTGCTGCTGGAACAGGGGCAGCTGGATGTACTGGTGGAGTCCGAGACTACCCGCCTGAACGCCGGAGACACCACTGTGGTGCAGTCCAACCTGCCCCACATCGTTTCCAACCCCGGGGATACCACAGCGGTGGGGCTGGCTGTGTTCACCCCTGCCATTTGGTTTCCCAACAACCGGCGCAGTTTTAACCGCGGTGGCGAAACCTGAATCTTCGCACCGGCTTGGCGCAGCAGCGCGTTTTCCGGGAAGGTTTTTCACAGACAAACGGGCACGGACGAGCAATGCTCGCCCCTACAAGAGTTTTTTTGCAGCCTGAAAAAAAATTGCAAGCCGGCGATCTGCTGGCTTGCAATTTTTTTATCCCCCGCAGAGGGTCTTTTTCGCCGTTCCCTGTCTTTTACTGCCCGGCCAGCGCAATCTGCTCGCGGGTGATGGGCAGCTCATAGAACCGCTTGTGGGTGGCGTGGTAGATCGCATCGGCCACGGCGGGCAGCGGGGTGTTGATGACCACCTCGCCGATGCTCTTGGCACCGAAGGGGCCGGTGCCCTCGTAGCTGCTCTCAAATACGACATGGATATGCCCGATGTCGTTGCGCGCCGGGATCTTGTACTGCATCAGCGAGTTTTCCTGCGGCATGCCGCGGTCATCGTAGGTGACATTCTCGGTCAGCGCCATACCGATGCCCTGCAGGATGCCGCCCTCGGCCTGCACCCGCGCAAGGTTCGGGTTGACCGGTGTGCCGCAGTCAACGGCCGCCTCATAGCGGATGACCTGCGCCTCGCCGGTTTCCAGATCGACCTCGACCTCGGCCGCGCCCACCATGAACGGCGGGGGCGAGATCTCCGAGCTGTGGGTCACGACTGCCTCCAGCGCCGTATTGCTGCCGCACTGGGAGGCTGCGGCGATCTGCGCCAGCGTGGCGCGCTGCGTGCCGTCCTCGCTTGTCACGGCATCGCCCGCAAAGACGACCGCACGCTCATCAAGGCCCAGCAGCCCCGCGCCGACCTGACAGATCTTCTGCTTGAGCTGCTCGGCGCACTGCTCAACCGCCTTGCCGGTGACATAGGTCGTGCTGGATGCGTAGGAGCCGGAATCGTAGGGCGAGGAATCGGTGTCCGCGCCGAGGACCGTCACATTGTCGAGCGGGCAGTCCAGCACCTCGGCGGCAATCTGCGCCAGAATCGTGTCGCAGCCGGTGCCCATGTCGGCCGCACCAATCGAGAGGGTATAGAACCCGTCATCGTTGATCTTCAGGCTGGCGCTGCCCACATCCACACTCGTGATGCCGGAGCCCTGCATCGCCATGCCCATGCCCACGGCGCGCACCTTGCCGTTGCCCATATCGCGCACAGGGTATTTTTCGTCCCAGCCGATGTTGTCATGCACGGCCTGCAGGCAGCGGTCCAGCGCGCAGCTGGTGTTGACCTGCCCGTAGTAGGCGGGCATCACATCGCCCTCATGGACGATGTTGCGCTGGCGGATCACAAACGGGTCGATGCCCAGCTTGTCGGCCAGCTCATTGACGGCGGACTCCACCGCAAACAGGCCCTGGGTCGCACCGTAGCCGCGGTAAGCGCCCGCGGACATGTGGTTCGTGTAGACGACATCGCTGACAAAGCGGAACGCTTCGGCCTTGCCGTAGAGCGGGATGGATTTGTGGCCGGACAGGCCCACCGTTGTAGGGCCATGCTCGCCGTAAGCACCGGTGTTGGACAGGGTGTAGAGGTCGATGCCCCTGACGATGCCGTCCTTTGTCGCACCAAGGCGGACATGCAGCTCCATCTCATGGCGCGGGGTGGAGGCGATCTGGCTCTCGTACCGGCTGAAGATGATCTTGCTGGGCTTTTTGGTTTTCCATGTCACAAAGGCGGGGTAGACCTCGCAGACCGAGGTCTGCTTGGCGCCGAAGCCGCCGCCGATGCGGGGCTTGGCCACCCGGATCATCGACTTGGGGATGTGCAGCGCATTGGCCAGGATCCGGCGGCAGTGGAAAACGATCTGGGTCGAGCTGAGGACATTCAGCCGCCCGTAGGCATCTATGCTGCAGTAGGTGCGGAAGGTCTCCATCATGGCCTGCTGGCAGGCGCGGGTGTGGTATGTATGGTCGATGACGACATCGCACCCCGCCAGCACCGCCTCAATATCGCCCGCCCCGCTCTCATCGTGGGCGCAGAGGTTGCGCTTGTTGTCGGCCCCGACCGGTGCCAGCGACTCCCAGTTTTCCTCCGGGTGGACAAGGACGGGGTTGTCCAGTGCCGTGTGGTAGTCCAGCACGGCGGGCAGGACCTCATACTGGACCTTGATAAGCTTCATCGCCTTATCGACGCATTTTTCATCCTTGCCGGCCAAAATTGCGACAACATCCCCCGCAAAGCGGACATGGCGGTCGATGACAAGCCGGTCATAGGGGCTCGGCTCGGGGTAGGTCTGGCCCGCCTGGGTGTAGCGGCGGCCCTGCTGGTCCACATCCTTCCATGTGTAGATCGCCTCGATGCCCGGCACCAGCAGGGCGCGGCTCGTGTCGATCTCCTGCACGATGGCGTTGGCATGGGGGGAGCGCAGCAGCTTGACGATCAGGCAGTCCTGCGGGATGACATCATCCATGTAGACGGGCTGGCCGGTCACAAGCTGCATGGCGTCCTTTTTGCGCATGGACTGGTTCACGGTTTTCATTGGGCAGCCTCCTTCCCCTTTTTCCACGCTAAAAAGTTCAAAATGCCCCGCAGCTGGCCCTCATAGCCGGAGCAGCGGCAGAGGTTGCCGGCCAGATACTCCTTGATTTCGTCCTCGCCGGGGTCGGGGTTTTCCCGGAAAAGCGCCAGCGCGTTCATAATAAAGCCCGGGTTGCAGAAGCCGCACTGCTCCGCACCCTGATCGGCGATAAAGGCGCCGAACTCGGCAGCCTCCTCCTGCAGCCCCTCCAGCGTGGTGACGCTGCGGCCGTTGACCCGCGCCGCCAGCACCGAGCAGGACAGCACCGGCTTTTCATCGAGAAAAACCGTGCAAAGGCCGCAGTTGGCGGTCTCGCAGCCGCGCTTGACGCTCTTGCAGCCGAGGCTGCGCACAAGGTCCAGCAGCACGGTGTCAGCCGCGATTTCGGCGGTGACTTTTTTATGATTTAAGGTAAATGTGATCTGCATGGTATACCTCCGTCAATTTTCCAGCGCGGCCACGGCACGCCGGACCAGCACACCGGTCAGGTGGGTGCGGTACTCGGCACTGCCGCGCAGGTTGCTGCCGGTCTTGACGGCTGCCTGCACGGCGGCGGGCAGCTGCGCCGGGTCGCAGTCCGGCGTGACAAGCACGGCCTTCATCGGGCGCGCGCCGATGGCAAAGCGGTACTGCCCCTGCGCCGTGCGGGCGGCCGCACAGGTCAGGATCGGGAAATCGGTCTGGGTCGCGCGCACCGACTGGTACTGCACCTTCAGCCCCGGCGTCTTGCGCAGGCAGATGTGGGTCAGAATATCGCGGTCATAGGGCATCGCAGCAAACTGCGCCAGCGGCATCCGGCCCGCCCTGTACAGCTCGACCTCGCAGTCCAGCGCCAAAAACAGCGTCAGCACATCGGAAAAGCCGAACCGGCCATAGATGCTGCCGCCCACCGTGGCGCAGTTGCGGAACTGCACGCCGACAATGTGGCGCACAGCCTCCCGCACAGCCCCCGCGGTGTAGGCGTTCAGGGCGGCGTTCGTTTCCAGATCGCGCAGCGTTGCCATAGCGCCGATGATGATCTCGGTGTCAGTCTCCTCGATCGTATCCAGCCCCAAGGCCGACAGGTCGATGGCCGTGCCGACATTGATCTTTTCCATCTTGAGCCAGAGCATACCGCCCAGCACGCGGTTGGGCTTTTTCTGGTTCAGCTGCCATGCCTCCTCCAGCGTGGCGGGGCGGGCATATTCGCGTATCGTCATCATGGGTCAATCTCCGTTTTTTCTGTTTTGGGCGAAAAAATCACACTTTTCGTGGATAGGTACTTTTATTCTACCATAAAATCTGGTATAATACCGTTGTTGTTTTAAAAATACAACGATATTTTTTATTGTATGAGGGAAGAAGATCCATGAAAATGACCAAAATGACCGCCCTGCTGCTGGCCGCCGCCATGGCGCTGACCGCCTGCGGCAGTACCGCCGCCGTAAGCAGCGAGGCCGCCGCCTCCGCCACCGCTGCACCCGAGGTCACCGCCAGCCCCGAGGAGGCTGCCGTTGAACCCGCCGCCGAGACCGCCGTCACCTACCCGCTGACCGTCACTGACCAGCTGGGCCGCGAGGTCACCATCGAGACCGAGCCCAAGACGCTGGCCAGCGGCTACTACATCTCCACCAGCCTGCTCATCGCCCTCGGCGTGCAGGACGAGCTGGTCGGCGTCGAGGCCAAGGCCGACAAGCGCACGATCTACAGCCTCTCCGCCCCCGAGCTGCAGAGCCTGCCCAGCATCGGCACCGCCAAGGAGTTTGACCTTGAGGGCTGCGCCGCGCTGACCCCCGACCTTGTCATCGTGCCCGCCAAGCTGAAAGATTCCATTCCCCAGATGGAGGAGCTGGGCCTGACCGTGCTGGCCGTCAAGCCGGAGGATCAGGACAAGCTGTACGGCGCCATCGACCTGCTGGCTCAGGCCACCAACACCGTTGCCCGCGGTGAGGAGCTGAAGTCCGCGATCGAGGACAACCTGCTCAGCCTGCACGAGGCCATCGGCGATGCCGAGGCCCCCACCGTCTACATGGCCGGCAACAGCTCTGTGCTGCAGACCGCCGGCCCCGCCATGTACCAGAACTATATGATCGAGAACGCCGGCGGTCTCAACGCTGCCGCCAGTGTTGAGGACACCTACTGGGCCGATGTCTCCTATGAGCAGGTGCTGGACTGGGACCCCGACTACATCATTCTGGCGTCCGATGCCGACTATGATGTCGATTCCGTCCTGAACGATGCCGCATTGGCCGACTGCACCGCCGTCAGGGAGGGCCATGTCTACCAGCTGCCCCACGCCATCGAGGCTGTGGACTCCCCCGTGCCCGGCAGCTTCCTGGGCAGCGTCTATCTGGGCAGCGTGCTGCATCCCGAGCAGGTGAGCGAGCAGTTCTACCATGACTGCGCCGATGCATTCTACACGACCTACTACGGCTTCACCCCTGCCTCCTATGAATAACCGCAAGCGCACGGCGCTGTGCCTTCTGGGCGCAGCGCTCTGCGTTTTTATGACTTTTGGTGCGGCCCTTGCGCTGGGCCGCTACCCCATAACACCGGCGGCGCTGCTGGCCGGCGATGCCATGGCAGTGCGCACCTTCACCGTGCTGCGGCTGCCCCGCGCCGTTATGGCGCTGATCGGCGGCTTTGGGCTGGGGGCGGCCGGCTTTGTCTACCAGACCGTATTCCGCAACCCGCTGGCAAGCCCCGACATCATCGGCGTCTCCTCGGGGGCCAGTGTCGGCGCGGCGTTCGCCATCCTGTTCGTTTCGTCAGGGGCGCTGTCCACCACGGTCTGTGCCTTTGCGGGCGGGCTGGCGGCGGTGTTCCTCTCGCTGGGGCTGGCCGCTGCCGCGCCGGGGCGCAGCAAAATGTCGCTGGTGCTGGCGGGCATCGCCGTCCACGCGCTGGCCCAGACGCTGCTGATGCTGCTCAAGCTAACCGCCGACCCCGAGAAGGAGCTGGCCAGCATCGAGTATTGGATCATGGGCAGTCTGGCCGCCGTGACCCGCAGCCGGGTGTGGTTCCCGGTGCCGGTCGTGCTGGTCTGCTGCGCGGCGATCTTTGCGCTGCACCGGCAGGCGCTGCTGCTCTCGATCGAGGAGGGCGAGGCCCGGCTGCTCGGCGTGCGGGTGGGTGCGATGCGCCTGCTGCTGCTGACGCTTGCCACCATGACGGTCGCTGCCGTTGTCAGCGTGACGGGGCTTATCAGCTTTGTCGGGCTGCTGGCCCCCCACAGCGCCCGGCTGCTGGCGGGGCACAACCGGCACTCGGCCTGCCTGCTGAGCGGGCTGCTGGGCAGCGCCCTGCTGCTGGCAGCCGACACGCTGGCCAAGACGGCAGCCTCCACCGAGCTGCCGGTCAGCATCTTTACCTCGCTGCTGGGCGTGCCGTTTCTGCTTTATCTGATCCTGCGGCCAGGGAGGGATGCGTCATGATGCCACAAACCACGCCCCCGCCCGTGGGGCTTTGCGTGCAGGACCTCACCGTACGGTACGGCACAGCGGCCGTGCTGCAAGGGGTCAGCTTTTCTGTCCCTGTGTCCGGGCAGCTGATCGGGCTGCTGGGGGTGAACGGCAGCGGCAAGACCACGCTGCTCAAGGCGGCCGCCGGGCTGCTGCCCCACACCGGGCAGTGCCTTCTGGACGGCGTCCCGCTGGAGAGTCTGTCCACCCGCAGGCTTGCGCAGACCGTAAGCTATATCCCGCAGCAGAGCGGCATCTCGGTCTCGCTCTCGGCGCGCGAGGTCGTGCTTATGGGCTTCAACCCGCGGCTGGGGGTCCTGCAAAGCCCCACCGCCGCCATGCGCGCCGCTGCGGACGAGGCCCTGCGCACCGTAGGTCTGGCCGACAAGGCCGGGCAGGACTACCTGACGCTGAGCGGCGGCGAGAAGCAGCTCTGTATTCTGGCGCGCACGATTGCCGAGGATGCGCCGCTGCTCTTGCTGGACGAGCCGGACAGTGCGCTTGACCTTGCGAACCGCAGCCGGATGACCGCGCTGCTGGCGCAGCTGGTCCACACCGGCGGCAAGACCGCGCTGGTCTGCCTGCACGACCCCGCGCTGGCGCTGGACAGCTGTGATATACTGGTGGTATTGCAGGGCGGCGGGGTCGCGGCGGTGCTGCACCCCAAAACCGACCCGCCTGCCGTGCTGCAGGCAGCCCTTGCCGCCGTGTATGGCCCGCTGGAGCTGCTGCCCGTTACCGACTGCCGGGGCCGACGCCGTCTGGCCCTGCTGCCGCTGTGAGGTGATACCATGAAACCTGCTTTGCGCGTGATGCTCTGCGATGATGCAGGCGAACGCTTTTTTGGCGAGGGGCCCTGCCGCCTGCTCCACCTGATCGAGGAGACCGGCTCGCTGCGCAGCGCAGCGGCGCAGATGGGGCTTTCCTACTCCAAGGCGCTGCGGCTTGTGCAGCACGCCGAAAAAGAACTGGGCTTTGCCCTGACCTGCAAGACCATCGGCGGGCGGGGCGGCGGCGGCAGCACCCTGACCGCCGAGGCCCGCCAATTTTTAGAAAGGTATGAGGCCTACCGTGATGCCTGTGTACAGACCAGCCGCGAGCTCTATTCTGCGTTCTTTCCTAGCCAGCGGTAAGCGCCACTTGCTGCTGACCGGCGGGCGCGGCAGCGGCAAAACAACGCTGCTGCGCGCACTTATGCCATCCCTCTGCCCCGATGCCCCGATGCTTCTCACCGCTGCCGTCCCGGGCAGATGGGTCGAGATGCGCGATACAGCCGCCGGGGCAGCGGCGGTCATCGGCCGGTTTGATGCCGCCCTGCCCCCCGGTGAAAACCGGATGCGCCCCGTGCCGGCCGGCTTTGCCGCCGTGGGGCTGCCCGCCCTGCAGCGGATGGCGGCGGCCGGCGGCTGGGCCGTGCTGGACGAGCTTGGCTATCTGGAGAGCGGCTGCGCGGATTTTCAACAAAGCGTGCTGGATATGTTGAAGGTCTGCCGCGTTCTCGCGGTGATCCGCAAGCAGGACACCCCGTTCCTGCGCGCGCTCTGCGCCGACCCGGACGCCTTTGTGTACGATCTGGACTGCCCTGTGCCGCCGCTGGGCTGCATCGTCATGGCCTCGGGGCTGGGGCGGCGGTTCGGCGGCAACAAGCTGATGGCCGAGCTGAACGGCCGGCCGCTGGCTGCCCATGCGCTGGCGCTGGCCGCCGCGCCGGTGTTTGCCGGGCGCATTGCCGTGACCCGCTCGGCCGAGGTCGAGGCCCTCTGCCGTGCAGGGGGCTTCCCCGTGCTGCGCCATGCCGAGCCACGCCGCAGCGATACGGTGCGCCTTGGCCTGACCGCGCTGCTGGCGCAGCAGCCCGACCTGCAGGGGTGTGTGTTTCTGCCGGGGGACCAGCCCTGCCTGACCCGCCAGACGCTGGAGGCGCTGGCGATCGGTGCCGCGCCGGACACGATCCGGCGGCCGGCCGCACCCGACGGCACACCGGGCAGCCCTGTGCTGTTCGGCCGGGATTATTTTGCTGCCCTCCTTCACCTGCCGGAGGGCAGCGGCGGCAGCGCCGTGCTGCGCGCCCACCCGCAGGCGATCCGCCTGCTGCCCACCCCCGCCGCCGAGCTGCGGGACATCGACACCCGCAGCGACCTAGAGGCGCTGCGCGGGGGCAAGGGGTAAATGCCGCATTTTTGCTTTATCGCCCGCCGTTTTTCCACAAAGGAGCGCCCCGGATGTTGAAACTCTCAGCATCCGGGGCGCTTCTTTATTCTTATTCTTTTTCCGGCAGGGGGATCACCGTGTTGTCCCGCTCGGTATAGCTGCCGCCGCCCATGCGGGGGCGGACAAAGGGGACGCCGCCACGGACATAGAAGGTGTTCTCCTCTATCCGTGCGTCCGGGTTTTCGGAGGGGCTGATCGTGCCGCCCAGATCGTCATAGCTGACATTGCGGCGGAAGGTGTTGTGAATAGCCTCCTGCAGGCAGAACATCACGCAGCCGCCCTCGTTCATGCGGCTGCAATTGTACTCATACACCGTGCCGTCGCCGGAGTCGGCATCGTAGGCCATGCCGTCCTGATTGAGCCGCGTGTCAACGGCTTCGTTGCAGCGCAGCAGCGCATCCTTGCACTTCCACGGCCAGATGGCGGCGGCCACCTTGCCCATGCGATTGCCCGGCTCCCGATAAACACGGTCGTTCATCTCGCAGGCGACGGAGTCTGCCGTGTTGTGCTCGACCAGCGGGCGCAGGGCGTACATGACCGTCAGGCCGTCGCCGCCCGCCGCTTTCACGTAGTTATCACGGAGAACGACATTCTCGTGACCGTACTGCAGAAAGGTTTTTTCTGCCAGCTCGGCACCCTGGAACTGCGCATGGGCGTAGGTATACCCCACCGCGATCCCCCAGCGGCTGACGCGGGCCACATAGCAGCCCTCGACCAGCACATCGGCAAAGCGTGCCGCGCCGGTGGCGGTCTCATCTGCGGGCTGCAAGGCGGTCATGTAAATGCCGCCGTTGTTCATGTGCTTGTCGTACACGTTGCCGTGTACATCATGGATCAGCAGGTTTTGCAGTGTGATGCC
Source organism: Gemmiger formicilis (assembly GCF_018784445.1). GTDB lineage: Bacteria > Bacillota > Clostridia > Oscillospirales > Ruminococcaceae > Gemmiger. Next base: position 42,100 of record NZ_WQOH01000019.1, read on the forward strand.
GCAGCGCGTGCCCCTGTCCTTCGCAACCACAGCCACGCCGGTGCGCTCCAGCTTATCCGGCTGGGAATATTGCTCGCCGATGACAGCGTCGGCGCAGTTCGTCAGTTCCAGATCACGCACCGTGACATAGGCTGCATCATACAGCAGCACGGCGGAGGATACATACCCGCGGTACACATGGGTGGGTGCGTCCAGTGCGCAGCCATAGTCCTGATACCAAAGCCCCTGCCCGTCGGCGTCAATGCGCGGCGCGGGCCCCTCGCCATAGGCGGCAATCGTGATGGGGCTGTCTTTTTTGCCGCAGCAGCGCAGGTGCAGGAACTGCTTTTCAAACACGCTGCCGCATTTCAGCAGCACCGTGTCACCGGGGGCCAGGGCCAGCCGGTTGACGGCAAACAGTGTGGCCAGCGGTTTTTCCGGCGTCAGGCCGTCGTTGGTGTCACGGCCTGTCTGCGGGTCCACGTAATAGGTCTTGCACAAGGCTGTCGTACACCTCCTCCCGCATCCGCTTTTCGATGATTTGCTTTACTTCCTCATAGGGGAAGCTGTCGCCGGCGTACCGCGTGAACAGATCCGGATTCGCGTCATACCAGGCGCGGGTCTGTGCATCGGTGAAATCCGGGCAGATACCCAGCGCACGGATCTTTTCGCACGGCTCCGCGAAATCCAGCTTGAAGCGGGTCAGCTCATATTGCAGGTAGGCAGGGGCAGAGAAGCGCCGCGTGCCGTACACGGGCTTGCCGTCCTGCTCCGCTCTTTCCGCCTGCGCGTTTTTGGCTGCCCGGCGGCGTTCCAGCGCCTCGGGGCTGTCGTCGTCGATCAGCCCCCAGCGCTTTGCCAGCGTCAGGCAGGCTTTGGCGTGACGCCACTGCTCCGGCGTCAGGCAGTAGGTTCGTTCGTCCATCACTTGACTGCACCCGTGATGCCGTTGGCAAAGCTCTTCTGCAGGCAGAGGAAGATGATTGCGGTGGGCAGCGTGCAGATCAGAACGCCCAGCATCAGCATACCGTAGTCCACACTGTAGCCGCTCTTGAGGTTTGCGACCAGCATCGGCATTGTGATGGATGCGTTGCTTTGGAATACGACCTTCGGCCAGAGGTAGCTGTTCCATGCGTTCATAAACGTGACAGTCATCGCCGCGCCGTAGGTAGAGCGCATGATGGGGACAAACATCCGAAAGAAGATGCCGATCTCGCTCAAACCGTCGAGACGCGCCGCTTCAATAATGTCATTGGGGAAGGAACGCGATGCCTGCCGGAACAGCATGATCATAAACGGTGTCGAGATGGACGGCAGCACGAACGCCGCCCAGCTGTTGACAAGCCCCCAGTGGGACATCATCTTGAACAGGGGGATCATAATGGCCACGAACGGCAGCATCATCGCCAGCAGCAGAACGCTCATCAGCGCGTCCTTCGCCTTATCGTGGTAAATTTCAAAGCCGTAGCCCGCGATTGAGCAGACCAGCAGCGTGATGAGTGTCATCAGGATGGCGTTGCGGAAGGAGTTTGCCATGGCCAGCCCCAGATTCTGGTTGGCAACCAACGACTTGAAGTTTTCTACCAGATAGGTGCCGGGGATCAGCTTGCCGCGCACAACATCAATGCTGGTGTTCGTCGCGCCGCACAGCATATAGTACAGCGGGAACACAGACAGGAAGCTGGCCAAAATCAGCACAGCGTGCGCCAGAATCTTTTTACCCTTAGTCACGCTTATCACCTACTTTCATCTGGATGGCAGACAGCACTGCCACGACCACAAGGATAAACACCGACAGCGCCGCCGCATAGTTGAACTTGGGCGTCTCGACAAACGAGATGTTATAAATATAGTGGGTCAGTGTCATGGTCGCCTTGCCGGGACCGCCCGCTGTCAGGTTGACGGACTCATCAAACAGCTGCAGCGTGCCGGAGGTGGACATGATGGCAGTCAGCAGGATGGTGGGCTTCAGCAGGGGGATCGTCAGGTGAACAAACTGCTGGAGCGGGGAAGCGCCGTCGATGCGGGCCGCCTCGTAGATCGAGTAGTCGATGTTTTGCAAACCGGCAAGATAAAAGACCATGTTGTAGCCGGTCCAGCGCCAGACCAGCGCAATAACGATGACCCAGCGTGCCGCCCATGCGTTCTGGAACCAATCCACTGTGGGGATGCCCACGGTGGACAGCACCCGGTTGACCAGACCATCGTTGGCAAACAGGGATTTGAAAATCATCGAGTAGGAGACAAGCGACGTGGCGCAGGGCAGGAAAATCATCGTGCGGTAGATGCCCTTGCCCTTGATGTTCGGGCTGTTGAGCAGCTGCGCCAGGATCAATGCCAGGATCAGCATAATGGGCACCTGGATCACAAAATAGAAAATCGTGTTAAACAGGCACTGCTGGAACGTGGCATCCTTTAAAATGCGCACGTAGTTGGCAAAGCCCGCAGGCTGTACAGCGCTGCCGGTGCCTTTCTGGAACGAAAGGATCAGCGCCTGCACCATGGGGTAAAAGCAGAATACAAATATCAGGAGTGCTGCCGGCAGCAGGAAGGCCCAACCCGTCAGGCTGCGCTTCTGCTCCATATTCAGTCCTTTTTTCTTCATCGTAGTGTCTCCTATTTTGCCACAAAAGCAAGGGCGCGGCTTGCAGCGGACGTATCAGATGCAAACCGTGCCCTTGGCAAATTCTCAGTTGTAACCGGACACAGTGTGTGTCATGTTTTGCTTAGCCAGCGATGTTGAACTCCACGGTATCCTGGGCGTTCTGCATCTCGCTGTCAATGTCGGCGTTGTTCTGGACGACGTTGGTGACGGCATCGGTCAGGGCGCTGCGCACATCAGAGTAGTAAGCGCCGCAGTCGAATGCGGGGACCTTGCCTGCAAACTCAACGATGTCCTTGTAAACGGTCTGGCCGCCGTAGAACTCGGAGGGCTGGTTGTAGACGTCGCTCTCGGCAGCGGGCAGGTAGCTGGAGATCGCACCGGCGTTGGGCAGCAGATCGTCATACAGCTCGACGCTGGAACCGAAGGTGCTCTTCAGGAAGTCGAAGGCCAGCTCGGTGTTCTTGCAGTTGGAGGAAACGGCCCAGCTTGCGCCGCCGCAGTTTGCGTAGTTGGTGGCACCGTCGATGCCGTCCAGCTTGGGCATATTCACGATAGCCCACTTGCCGGACTGATCCGCGGCAGCCTGCACGCTGGACATGATCCAGCAGCCGTTGATGACGCCGGCAGCCTTGCCGTCATTCATGGAAGCAATGTACTGGTCCCAGTCGGTGTACTCGGCCAGAATGCCCTTGTCGACCATGTCCTTGTAGACGGTCAGGGACTCTTTCAGCGCGGCATTGTCGGCGATCTTGACCTCGCCGTCCACCACGGGGGAGGCACCGGCAGACTGCATCATCTCGATGATCAGCTCGGAACCGCCGGAGGAGGTCAGCATCGGCACGCCGTTGGCGTCCACGACCTTCTGCGCCTTCTCCTCGAACTCGCTCCAGGTCAGATCCTTGAAGTCGTCGACGGTCAGACCGGCATTCTCGATCATATCGGAACGAACCGCCATGACGGAAGCGCCGTTGTCGAAGGGCAGACCGTAGTGGTGGCCATCGACGGTAGAATCAGCCAGCTTGCCGCCGGAGAACTTGTCCCAATCCAAGCCGGAGTCGGTCAGGTCGGTGTAGATACCGGGGAAGTTGGCGACCATCTTGTGGTAGGAGTAGTCCTGCATCAGGAAAAGATCAGGCAGGGTGCTGTAATCCTCGCTGGTGGCAGCGGTGATGAGCTTGGTCTCGATGTCGCTGTAGACGTTTTCTTCAATGTTCAGCTTGAAGTTGGGGTGGTCCTTCTGGTAGATGGCCTCCGCCTGCTTCAGGGCGTAGATGTTGAAGTTGGGGTCCCATGCCCATACGGTCAGGGTCTCGTCACCGTCAGCGGTGGTGTCGGCGGCAGTGGATTCTGCGGTGGATTCGGCAGGGGTGCTCTCGGCGGTAGAGGTGGTTTCGCTGCTGGCGGCACCGCCGCAGCCGACCAGCAGGGATGCTGCCATAGCTGCCGCCATAAGGGCTGCTGCATTCTTCTTTTTCATGGGGGTTTCCTCCTTAAAAATGTTTCTCCATTCTTTGGCTGTATAACGTATGTCCCACGGCGGGGCATAAATTATCGGGTGTTATTCGGCATCGTCTACCCAGCGCATCTCGCGCGGGGCCAGCGTCAGGCTGTCGATCAGATGCCCCTTGATGTACAGGTCTGTCTTTTCCTCGGCATCTGCGTTGTTGATGACCGCGATGCGCTTCGTTTCGGGGAATACCGTGACCTCGGTATCGACGTTGGTCACGTAGTAGTGCTTCATCTCCTCCGGCATACCGGCGGCGTAGTAGATGGCGCGCAGCAAAATGCGGCAGTTCTGCGGGGAGTAGGGCAGCCCGGCAAAGTAGACGCTGTGGCCCTTGCCGTACTCGTTCACAACAAGCTGGCTATACTCGCCGTCCTGCGCCAGGATCTGGTAGTGCTTGCCCTGCGCGTAGATGCGGCTCGTGCCCTCGCCGAAATCAACGGCGGTGTCAATATCCTCCAGGATAAAGTGGTGCGGGTCGCAGGTGTTGTATTTGTCGGTGCTTAACGAGAAGCCCATCTCGCGGTCCACGCCCATCACGTCGGACAGCTGGAAGTAACGCCCCTGATGCTGGCAGGCGGTGGGCTCGCCCACGCCGATGAAGCCGCCGCCCTCGTCCACAAATTTGCGGATGGCGGTCACGACCTTTTCGTCGATCCAGTTCTCGGCACCGCTGAAGGCTGTGTACGCATCACCGACGTTGATGATGACGCCGATGTCCTTGGAGATGCCGCTGCGAATGTCATCGAAGTCGATGAACTCCACGTCAAACGGCATGCCGCTCAGGCATTCGAGAACACCCTCGGCGGAGTAGGTCTCGCGGTGGTAAATGGAGTGATGCACCTGATTGCTCATCCACTTGCGCAGACCGCCCCAGCAGTTGAGGATGGCCACCTTGAACGGGGCAACGTAGGACTTTGTGCCCTGCATATTTTCGTGGATCTGGCGGAACTCGCCGACCACATTCTGGATTTCGTCGATAAAGCCGGGCCAGTTGCTGGCAAGCTTGAGGTAGCCGCCGTAGCCGATGCGGTCCAGCGGGCTGCGCAAAATCGCGCGGCGTGCCTTCATCCAGTTGGTGCGGGCCTCGCCGATCGGGTCGCCGCCCTCGGTGAACACATCGGGGAAGAAGTAGGGCAGCAGACGACCTTCGGTGTACCTGACGCCCTTGATGTCGGAGATCATCCGCAGCGTAACGCCGCTGCCGACCGAGCCGACCACGGCGTCCAGCCCGATCGAGGCAAAATACTTGCCGTAGGGCTCTGTGCCGATCCAGTGGTCGCCAAGGAACATCATCGCTTCCTTGCCGTAGGAGTGGACGATGTCGACCATCTCTTTGGCAAGAGCGCAGACCTCCTGCTGCTGGAACTCGATGAAGTCGCGGAACTCCTTACTCGGAACGCGGAACATCGTGTTGTGGTAGCCCTGATCCACAATGAACTCGGGGCGGAACTTGTACCCTGCCCACTTTTCAAATTTTTCCAGAATGTAGGGGCTGACGCTGGCGCTGTAGCCAAACCATTCGACGAATTTCTCGCGCTTCTGGTCGTCAAAGGTCAGCGTGAACTGGTGAAAGAAGGTCGTGAACCGCACCACATCAATGTGGGGGTTGGCCTCGCACCAGCGGCGCAGCTTTTCTTTTACATAGGCCTGCGTCTTGGGCTGGCGCACATCGTAGGTCAGCTGGTGCGGCGTGTCCTTCCAGTCGTTGGTCAGGAAGTTGTACATGTGTACGGGGTCCCAGATCAGGAACGCCAGAAAGCTGACGGTGTACTCGTGATAGGGGACGGTTTCAATCTCAACCTCGCCCGACGGTTCATCGAAGAACCATTTGTCGGTGGGTACGACCTCGCCCGTCGTGCGGTCAACGACCTCCCACCAGCGCTTGGGGTCATCCAGCGTGTTGACTTTCAACTGCTGGGTGTGGAAGCCGTCCATCAGATGAATGCGCAGCGTCGTGCCGCGCGCCGTGTGGCGGTCACTGATAAGATACTCCTGCTGGACCTCGTCGGGGTTTGCCTCCGCCCAGGCGTTGTCCTTGCGGGTCGTATAATAGGTAGCGTACTTTTTGGCGGGGTCCGTCAGCAGCTCCTTCGGCATTTCGGTGCCGTCGCAGTCGCGCAGGGCATCCGCGCCCAACAGATTCTTCAGCCGCAGGGTCTCCGCAACCACATCTGCGTCTGTGGGAAGTGTCAATCTTCCGGTCTGCTCCATCTTCATAATCCCTTCTCTGTCCGTTTTGTCTGCCACGGCAGGCATCGTTTCATTGACATCATCATACTTGTTTCTGCCCTCTTTGAACAGTAGGTATATTGTTGCGCATTTGTACTATCTTGCTTTCTTTTCGAATGTCGGCGGCAACATCAGAAAATAAAGAAAAAGCTGCACAAAAAGTAAGACTTTTCTTTGTGCAGCTTGCCAGTTTTGGGCCTGTTTGCAGCGAAATGTGCCGATATTCTGTTTTGCATCGTGATTTTTTATGGAAAGCTCTTGCCATGCACCCCAAATGCGTATATAATAAGGACGGAACCGGAAACGGCCCATGACTTTTTATTTTTTCGTTCTTGCTTGATTATGTAACGATATTGCTCCAAATACTTTGGATTTTTGTAAATATTTTGTCATTCGGAGGCGCACCGCCTATGAACACACGGTATGAATTCAATATGGACGTTCCCCCGCGTGAGGCCATCCGCCTGCTGTACGTGAGCAAGAGCCGCTTTGGTGGGGACTGGAACTCGGTGCCGCATACCCACTCCTGCACCGAAGTGTTCTACTGCGTGGATGGACGCGGTCAGTTCAACGTCGAAGGCAAAATGCTGGACGTTGCCCCGGACGACATGGTCATTGTGAACCCCCGCACCCTGCACACCGAGTTGAGCTACCGGGCAAACCCGCTGGAATATATTGTGCTGGGCATCGAAGGCATTGAAATTTTGTTTGAGCAGAAGGATCGCGGCTACACGATGCTGAAATGCAGCTCCGTACGGGAGGAGCTGCTGAGCCTGATGAAGATGCTGCTGCGGGAGATCGATGCCCGAGAGGACGGCTGCGAAATGGTCTGCCAGGACCTGACCGAGGTGCTGCTAGTCAAAATCGTGCGCATGGCATCGGTTTCGCTGCGCCTCACTGCGCCGCCCTCCGAGAGCAAGGAATGTGCCGCCGCAAAGCGCTATATCGATGAAAATTATAGTGAAAGCATTACCCTGGACAAGCTTGCGGAGATTGCCCACGTTAACAAATATTATCTGTCCCACTCGTTCAAGAACGAGTATAATGTCTCCCCTATCGACTACCTGATGAAGCGCCGCATCACCGAGGCAAAAGCCTTACTGACCAGCACCGATTTCAGCCTGACCCAAATTGCCGAGCAGATTGGCTTCGGCTCACTGCCCTATTTTTCCAAATGCTTCCGCAAGGTCGAAGGCACCAGCCCCAACGAGTACCGCAAAAGTGCCAAACAGAAACCCGCACAAGGCAGCCAGTGAATTTGTCTGACCGCTCCTATTTTTACCTGCCAACTCCGCAAAATTTATCCACAAAAAGCGCCCGGACGGTTGAAAAATTCAGCCGTCCGGGCGCAGTCGTTTTGCCGTTTTGGGGTCAAAGTCACCAGCTTGTTACCACTTTTGCCATGATGTAGAAAAAAGCTCGTTGAAACTTGTCGTTTCAACGAGCTTTTTTGGCTGAGGAGACAGGACTTGAACCTGCGACCTCCGGGTTATGAGAAATCTAAAACTTGTGCGTTACAGTGCTGTTTTGTTGGGTTTGGTGGTGTTTTGTACCAAGGCTCGAAATAGATTTTGTTCCATGTGTACAAAGGAGTGCTGCATCGTGCTGACCCGTTCCAACCCCTTTTGGGGGCAGTTTTGGGGGCAAATCTGCAAGACAGATTCTCATACGCACCAATCAAATAAACGCGCAGCTTTGGTTCCATTGAGAAATGTGGATACCAATATCACTGGGTTCACGCAAGTGAAAAGCCCAGCAAACTAATATATAAGTTTTACTCCCTAGCAAGAAGTTGTATGCAAACCCAACCCGCAACATTCCCGCACACCGCCCCCGTCGCCGCGAGAAACGCCCCGGTTTTGGGGAGTTCGCAGCCTATCGGCGCCGGTGTACCGTCCCGTCAAATACCGCCCCAAATTCCCCGTTTCCCGGGGATTTTTTATTTTACCACAAAGGCATTTACCTGAACGGGATTTCCCTGTACAGGTAAATCCTGCACAAATAAATAACTAACTAAATAAATTACTAAGATACTATCGTATCCTATCCGTAAAACTACAAAAAACGGATTTTTTCCACTGGAATCTTGCCGTAACGCGTACAACTTAACACCGGAGAGTACAACTTACGATTGCACTGTGATTTTTGTCTCTGGTATAATTAAATCAACACGGCTTCCCCGCTTGAATCGCCGCGTCAATCGCGCGGGCAGCCTCTTTGCCGGCACCCATGGCCAGAATGACCGTGGCAGCACCGGTAACGGCATCGCCGCCGACGTAGACCATCGGGCGGCTGGTCAGGCCGTCGGGGCCGTTGGTGATCAGGCAGCCGTGCTTGTCGGCGTCCAGACCCGGCGTGGTGGAGCGGATCAGCGGGTTGGGGCTGGTGCCCAGCGCCATGATCATCGTATCAACGTCCAGAACGAACTCGCTGCCCTCCTTGACGATGGGGCGGCGGCGGCCGGAGGCGTCCGGCTCACCCAGCTCCATCTCCACGCAGGTCATACCCTTGACCCAGCCGTTCTCGTTGCCCAGCACCTCGGTGGGGTTCGTCAGCGTCTTAAAGACGATGCCTTCCTCCTCGGCGTGCTCGACCTCCTCCTTACGGGCAGGCAGCTCGGCCATGCCGCGGCGGTAGACGATGTACACATTCTCGGCACCCAGACGCTTGGCGCAGCGGGCGGCGTCCATGGCAACGTTGCCGCCGCCAACAACGGCGACAGACTTGCTCTTCATGATGGGCGTGCGGGAATTCTCCTTGTACGCCTTCATCAAATTGACGCGGGTCAGGTACTCGTTGGCAGAGTAAACGCCGTTCAGGCTTTCGCCGGGGATGCCCATAAAGCGGGGCAGACCGGCGCCGGAGGCAACATAGACGTCCTCGAAGCCGTAGTCATTCATCAGCTCGTCGATGGTCAGGACTTTACCGATGACCATATTGGTTTCAATGTCAACGCCCAGCTCCTTCAGGCCCTCGACCTCGTGCTGGACGATGTTCTTGGGCAGACGGAACTCGGGGATGCCGTACATCAACACGCCGCCCGCAACATGCAGGGCTTCGTAGACGGTGACCTTGTAGCCCAGCTTGGCCAGATCGCCCGCGACGGTCAGGCCGGACGGGCCCGCGCC
>NZ_WQOH01000020.1 GCF_018784445.1 Gemmiger formicilis
GCCCCGGAGCCGGATGGCGGAGGGGCCTGCGTGTGGATTCTTAACTTGTCTCTTTGTTCTTCGGTGAACGCCCTGTATCATAGTAATATAGAAAAGAATATAAGTCAATATGTGACGATAAACTGTAACTTTTATAAATACACTTTTAATGAAGGAATATGAATTGAAGTGCTTTTACGATGATTATGCTACAAGCACTTTTCGTACAGCTTTTATGGCGATAGGAACTCCAACAGTAGTGCTAAGGACGATTATACACAAGCAGCAAACATTTTGCCAATTTTGCTGATACCAAGTAGAATAACTATCATTCATAGCTGTAAGTTTTTCGGCGGTGGACATATCTTTAGCGGAAGTAATCAATTTTAATTTCTCGGTATAAAGCTCTTTAGACGTTTTTTGGGATTCAGTGAAAGCGTTAGAAATTATGAGGCTCATTTCATTTTGCAGGGAGCTTGGAATATTTGTGAAAGATGTGATTGACTTGTCGCTCATGTCAGTCCTCCTTTGGTGCGGGCCTTTATGTGATGTGGTATCTGCTTGACAATTCTTATTATAGCTGCTATTCTCTAATAAGTAAATATCAAATATGATATACAGACGACATAAATGCAGCAAAAAATGCGGAGAAATATATTATGAATGATATTGGGACAAAGCGGGCCTCTATTTGGTGCGAACGATTCGGCAAATTGATGGAAGAAAATGGATACACGCAAGAGTCATTTTTGAAAGAATATAAAAAGAAATATGGCGGTGGAACACAGGCAAATGTTAGTCGTTGGCTTGGCGTGGGCCGTATGATAAAAAAGGATGGAACGCCTAAAGCGATAGGCTTTCCATCTTACGAAAATATGTTAAATATCGCGGATTTCTTTGACGTAACAGTCGGATACCTTACTGGCGAAACGGATTTTGAAACATTTGAAATGGAAAAAGCGTGTAAGCAAATAGGAATAGATGAGGATACAGGGAAAGCTATTAAAGGTATAGTTACAGGAGAAAGCGTTGAACCGTTTGGGAAATATGAGGCAAAAGAACTTAGAGCGGTATTTAAATGCTTAGTAACAGCGAATAGTTTTCCTGTACTCATAAAAAAGGTCAGAGAGTATGCGGAAAATGTTTACTACATGAAAAATCCTATCAATTATTTGGAAATAGCAAAACAGAAAATTGGCAAAGACATAATAGACTTGGCAATTCAATGTATGGATTATCAAGTAGAACACGATGATGAATATGGGGATATTGACGATTTTAAAGAAAATGGCATCGAACGGACAGAAGAACTATCGAACGCTATCCGGATATTGAATGAAGCCGAGGACAAAGGTGGCGGAGAAGTGATGATGTGCGAGCGGGATGTTGAACTGTCAGAATATAAGTTGCAAAAAGTATACTTCGAGATAATAAAAGAAATTGTATCCGATAAGAATTTGCCTGAAATGACAATTCCACGAAATGAAGATATTAACTTGGCAAAAATAAAGTGTGGTAATTAAGCGTGTAACTTCAGAGGAAAAAACGTAACTCTCTTTTATACTTGTAATACGTATTCCGCGCAATACCGATGAGCTTGATACAATCGGCATCGCAGAGTGTGCCGTCAAAATCCTTGCTGTACTTCTTGATGGCATCCTTGCAAGCGGCAGCTTTCTTGACAATCAGCTTACGGCCTCGCTCCTGCCCTATCTGTTTTCCGTTTAATTTGGCAGTCAACATCCCCTCTCTGGTGCGCTGATGCAGGTCGTCAACTTCCTTTTGGGCCTGTGCAAAGGCAAGGCGTATCTGCTCTTTGGCAAGGTCAACGGTGTACTGGTTCAATGCGGCAATGACCGAGGATACAAAACTGTCAGTAGCGGCATTGCCTGTTTCCAGTTGGGTACTGATTTGCCGTTGGATGGTCTGGCGGTAGGTCTCTGTGTTGATATGAGGCTCTTTGAGAAAACAGAGCGTTACATTTTGGGCGTATAGGGCTTCGTACAGTTGGCAACCCTCGTCTGCATTACGGCTCATACGGGATACACTGTCAAATACAATAGTGTCGCCTGCTTGCACAGTGTGAAGCAATTTATCTAATTCTCTGCGGCCTTGATAGGTCGTGCCAGTATATACTTCGCGGATGATATGTGCGGTGGGGTACATTGATAGAATGTTACGGACTTGCCGTTCGATATTTTGCTGTGGCGTGGAAATGCGGCAGTAACCATATATCTGCATGGCAGTATCACCTCTGAGGCTCGTTAATTTTGATACTGGTAGTATACTTACTTTGTCATACGATAGCAAGCACTTTTAATACTACTTGTGCATAGCTTAAATTTGATACTGGAAATGATGGCGGTGGTCGCTTGTGTGACCGCCGCCATCGTTCTACTTTTCGGATGTGGCCGCAAGACTGCACCATGCGCAGGTTTTGCACTCGGCCATTTCCCCGCAAGGGGGAACGCCGGTATCTGGTTCGTATGGGCAGGAATGGTAATCGTATTGCATTGTAGTGCTCCTTATTAAAAGTGTACATATAAAAATGGCGGTCTACTCTCACTCGACCATTATCGCTGTTATTGTGACTTATTCGGTAACAACCATCTTTTCCATACAGTCGCCGCATATCAGGTTGATGACCTTGGTCGCTCGGCAACTATTGCCACATTTGGGGCAGATATATTTGCGGGTACTGCTTGGCTTTTTCGTTCTGGTTTCCGCTCCTGCACTGCTGTTGCCGCCCTTGGGGAGCGTTCCGAGTACATCCAGCAGGTTAAGGCTCTCGACCATCTGGAAATCTTGCCAGCCCTGCTCCTCTACAAAATCCAGAAGTTCAAGACCGGGGCTGGTAATTGTCCAACCATATTTGGGATGGTGTTCGACTTCCAGACCGTGGGTTTCTGCAATGTGCTTGAAATTCTTGTTGTGATATACGCCGTTATTGCTGGTGTCCTTTATACCGTGTTCGGCGCAATACTCGTGTACCATCTCATGGACTAACACGCCAGCCAGAAAAGCACACTCTTGGTTTAAGCTGGCAGAACTTATATTGATTTCGTAGCGCCGTTCTTCGCCTGTTTTCCAAACCTTACCAGTGGTGAAGTGCCCATACGCGCCAGCGGTCTTTTTCAAGCTGATAACGACCTCCGGCAATTCACCGTCAAAAAAGCGGCTATTAAGTGCTCGGAACATTTTCTCAAGCTGTCCTGCCACGCGGCTCGTTTTAATCGTCTGTTTCATTTTCGTTGTCCTTTCGTCTTAAAAGTTCACTTTTAAATCCCCGCCGAAGCGGTTTGCAGGTTTGGCCCCTGCCGGCGAAAAGAAAAAGTAAAGCCCACACCCCTGTGTCAACAAATCATGGAATATCGCAGCATCCCCGCAAAGTGCGAGAATATGCCGTGAAAGTTTGTTGACTAAAGGGTGTGGGCTTATATACTTTTTTGAGCGGCAGGGCCACGCTTCCCCGTCCCGCCGCAGCGGTGTACCGTACTATTTTTATTAAAAAATACGATATGTATATATTGACATGATGTATATTATATGCTATTATATACATAACGTATTGCATAACGAATTGTATTTCATCTCGTAAGGGGGCGTTCTGATGAACCGCTATTTCATTTCAGATAAAGAAAGCGACATTCTGATTACTGTCGCAACCAAAGTTTTCGGCTTGAAAATCGGAGACATCATCAATATGGCAATCAAAAACGAGTTCCTGCCGATGACAGAGCCGTTCCGCACAGAGGCAACGTTCATTTTGCAGTGCCGCGCAGAAAATAAATTGGATGCGTGGGAAATCAAGCAGTCAATGACACGCGGCATCAGGGCGTTAGGAACACGCCCGGTGTACGATGCAGACCGTTTACAGGGCTTTTTTGCCAGATACCATTTGCACGAGGACACAGAGAACTGCACCATAACAGAGAATGATGCCTTGTGGGAATCTGCTGTCGAGGTCTATGAGTTCCTCGGTAAACAGATTTCGACTGGCGGCATCAACAAAATTAACGGTGCTCGCTTGGTAGATGATATTTTTGCTGAGTGGGAGGTTCTGTGGGGCGAAAAAGCTGTGTACGATGTAATGGCAGCGCTTGCGTTTCGTTGTGAACCGAGCCTGCCGTTCAGCTGGTTTGACGGCATCCAGTTCCTTGTAGGAATCGAGCGTGATGCAATGGGACAGTGGTGCCGTTTGCCGAGTAGAAAAAAGTAAGACCTGACACGCCTTTGCGATAGTAAGGCGTACAGGTCGCAGCAAGGGCGGTGCTGAAATTCTGCGCGAAAGTGCAGAACTTGGGCACCGCCAATCTTATAGGGGCAGGAACGGCGAAAAGTCGTTCCGATGGGGGCCGCAGCCCCCACTGACGGCAAGCAGGTCTTGTCGGCAGCGGGGAGTCCAGAGGGGTCACGCCCCTTTGGCAAGGTAAGCCCGCAAGGGCGGTGGGAGTTTCCGGGGAAACTGCCATACCTTGTATGGCACATCAGTCCGCGACTAAATGCACTGCTTCGTTGTGCAGGGCATTTCAAGGCGTGGGCGGAGGGGACATGAACCCCGTAAAGGAAAGTGAGATTACAATGGCAAGTGTAGAGAAGTTTTCAGTGGGCGCAGTCCGCAATCAGCTGCGGCACAATCGCCGCGAAATCGAACATTCCGGCAATCCTGACATTGACCCGTCTCGGCAGGGGCAGGACTATGTTCTGTCCCCCGATAGGGGCATGACCGAGTATGACTATTTTTTGCAGCGCAAATCAGAACTGTATTGCTATAACCGCGATGACATAAAGGTTATGGCAGGCTGGGTCGTGACGGCTCCGCAGGATTTAGACCCGGAGCGTTTTGATGACTTTTTCTGCGCAACATACGATTTCTTAGCAAATCGCTATGGTGAGGAAAATGTCGTGCAGGCTATCGTCCATGATGACGAGGGTGGCCAGCCGCATTTACATTTCTGTTTCGTGCCTGTTGTCGAAGACCCGAAGCACGAGCAGGGTTATAAAATCTGCGCGAACGATGTTCTTGACCGCCGCGAACTGCGCAATTTTCATCCTGACCTGCAACGCTATTTAGATACCCACGGTTTAGAAGATGCCCGCGTTATGACGGGCGTGACCAAGCGGCAAGGTGGAAACCGCACTGTCGCGCAGCTCAAAGCGGAACGCGAACAGGAATACCAGCAGGAAGTAGAACGCCCCGCGCTGTATTTCGGTGAATCGTCCGGGCCGGAACTTCACTTTTGAGGTACAGCCATGAATCAGGCGGTAATGCTTATCAACTGCTATCTGTACGGAGCGACAGCAGTAATGCTCCTTGTGCTGGTACTGATAGTATATTTGCGCGGGCAGATGAATCATTTTCCAAATCCATTTGCAAAAAAGAATCTTGTGTATCGACATCCGGCGCAAGCAAAAGGGATTCTGTTTGGTAAGAAGTTTGGTCTGTTGGCCTACTCCCCCGAACAGGACGAGGGGCATATTCTTGTACTGGGGCCATCGGGTACGGGCAAAACAAGTGCTTTGCTGATTCCAACACTGCGAAGCTGGCAGGGTACGGCGCTGGTGGTGGATATTTCCGGCGATATTTCAGCTAACGTCAACACGCCAAACAAAATTGTATTTGACCCGACATCAGAAAACTGCATTCCGTATGATGTGTTTGCTTCAATCAATGCGGTAACGGATGAGACAGAACGGCAGGAGCGTTTGGAACAGCTTGCTTATCTACTGTTACCAGACAAAGCCAACGACAGCGAGGCAGGCATATTTTTTACAAAGAATGGCCGAAAAATGATAACGGCAGCGCTTATTTGCTACTACGGCATGGATTGGGGCTTTGTGGAAATCTGCGAGTTTTTTCTCGGTCACGATTGGCGCAGTTTGCTGAACGATATTGCAAAGCAGCAGAATCCGATTGCTAATATGTTCATTAGTTCCTTTGCAGGCGCGTCAGAGCAGAACACGGCGGGCTGTAAACAGGCGGCAGACGATGCCTTGAAACTGTTTGCCACAAACGATAAAATTAAAAATGCACTTAGAAAAGTGCCAAGCTATGAAAAAGCCATCAGCCCGGCTACGTTGGAAACCAGTAGCGTATACATCTATATCCCAGATGAAAAGCTCAAAATCTATGGCGACCTGCTGCGCATTATCACGGCGCAGTCGATGGAATATTTTTCATCCAGACCGATGGAAAACAAGCAAACGATTTTGTTTTGTCTTGACGAGTTTGCTTCATTTGGCAAGCTGCAAATTGTTGAAAGTCTGCGCAAGCTGCGGAAACGCAGAATTAGAATCCTTGTCCTGACCCAGTCGTTAGCCGACCTCGATATGATTTACGGTAAAGATGAACGGAAAGCTATGCTGAGTAACTTTAAGTTTACTGTTCTGCTCGGCTGCAAAGATGCCGAAACACAGGAATATTTCTCCAAAATGATTGGTGAAAAACATTCCCTATTGGCAACCGACCCCAACCAGAAACCACAGCCCATCATCAAGCCGGCTGACCTTGCACATTTGGAACAAGACCTATTTGTAATTTGCGATGACGGAGCAATCCGGCTGCGGAAAAATTTCTACTTCAAATAGTGCGTGACATCTACAATAATTTACGAAATACGGCAAAAAGCGGGTGACAAATGCCCGCTTTTTCGTTATAATAGATAAAAATATGTATCTTTGGCTGCAAGTCCGACTTATGGGATGGAGCATTTGCTACAATATACATAGGGTTAAAAAGTGTACTTGAAATTTGGAGGAATCACAATGCCGGATAACAAAAAAGAGCAGGAACGCGAAGAACTTCACCGCGCAATATGGGCGATTGCGGACGACCTGCGCGGGAGCGTGGATGGCTGGGATTTCAAATCCTACGTTCTGGGCATTATGTTCTACCGCTATATTTCCGAGAACCTGACGAACTACATCAACGCGGACGAAATCGCGGCAGGAAACGCGGATTTTGACTATGCCAAGCTGTCTGACGAGGAGGCCGAGCAGGCACGGGATGACTTGGTGCAGACCAAAGGCTTCTTTATCCTGCCGTCAGAATTGTTCGTAAATGTCCGTGCCCGTGCACCGCAGGACGATAACCTCAACATGACGATGGAGGCCGTCTTCCGTCATATCGAGGATTCGGCAAAAGGCACCGAGAGCGAGGACGACTTTGCCGGTCTGTTCGATGATATTGATGTCAACAGCAACAAGCTTGGCGCTACGGTGGCAAAGCGCAACGCAATGCTTGTTAAGCTGCTGGACGGCATCGGCGCGATGAAACTCGGTGAATACAAGGAAAACACGATTGATGCGTTTGGCGATGCGTATGAGTACCTGATGAGTATGTACGCCTCCAACGCTGGCAAGAGCGGCGGCGAGTTCTTTACCCCGCAGGAGGTCTCGGAACTGCTGACCCGCCTTGCCGTTGTGGGCAAAACCGAAGTCAACAAGGTCTATGACCCTGCCTGCGGCTCCGGCTCCCTGCTGCTGAAGGCGGCTAAGATTCTGGGCAAAGAGAATGTCCGGCAGGGCTTCTTCGGTCAGGAAATCAACCTGACGACCTACAACCTGTGCCGTATCAATATGTTCCTGCACGATATTGATTTTGATAAATTCAATATCGCCCACGAGGATACGTTGATTTCGCCCCAGCATTGGGACGAGGAACCCTTTGAGGTCATTGTCAGCAACCCGCCGTATTCTATCAAATGGGAGGGCGATGATAACCCGGTCTTGATTAACGACCCGCGTTTCTCCCCTGCCGGTGTGCTGGCCCCGAAGTCCAAAGCGGACTTGGCCTTTATCATGCACTCGCTGGCATGGCTGGCGACCAACGGCACGGCGGCTATCGTCTGCTTCCCCGGTATTATGTATCGCGGCGGCGCGGAAAAGAAGATTCGCCAGTATCTGATTGATAACAACTTTATCGACTGCATTATCCAGCTGCCCGGCAACATGTTCTTTGGCACCAGCATTGCGACCTGCATTATGGTGCTGAAAAAAAGCAAGGCGGAGAACAAGACGCTGTTTGTTGATGCCTCGAAGGAATTTGTCAAGGTCACGAACAACAACAAGCTGACCGAGGATAATATTGCCAAAATCGTGGCGTCGTTTGTTGACCGCGAGGATAAGGACTATTTCTGCCGCCTTGTGCCCAATGATGAGATTGCAACGCAGGATTATAACCTGTCTGTATCCACCTATGTGGAGCAGGAGGACACCCGTGAGGTTATCAACATTACGGAACTGAACGCAGAAATCAAGCGCATTGTAGCGCGGGAACAGGTTTTGCGTGACGAGATTGATAAGATTATTGCGGAGATTGAAGTGAACTAAATCGGTGTGATGACAGAGAAAAATGTTATGGGAGTCCGTTCAATGAATAAACTCGATTGGTCGAAAAATCTTCGAGGCGTTTACAAAAAGTGGATATGGGGAGATACATATAATTATAGTCGAATTTGCGATTACATTCAAAAAATAAATTATTGTATTCAAGACCTAAACAACGAGATAGAAGCTTTGGCTGAACCAACAATGAAAGAGGTTGTTTATGTCATAGTGCTTGTTGACTGGATATGTGAGGCGATAGAAGCAATTCAAAAGACGCTGCTTTGCGAAGTTGCCAATAACTACACATATAAAGAGGAAGAATCCATCCAAGAGGCGTTACGTTTTTTTAAAGCAATACGTTCGTTTGTTGTAGCGCATCCGTTATCTACAAACAGGCATAAAGATTATGGATTTGATGGGGATATGATTTGCGTTGATGTACGGAGAGAAAACACAGCAATAACAAGGATTTTTTCAGATTGTAAAGATTGGTATAAATTGGACTTCGCAGGTTTGCAGAAGCACCCACAAAAACCGCAAGCAGATTTTGTGCTATATGTATATTCAAAAAAAGAAGATGGAATGCAATATTTTAAGTACATAGGTGTAGAACTTAAGGATATATACCAGGTGGCAGAGTTACAAATTAAAAAACTATATGACCTTGACAAGTATTTGGAAGGCATAAAGAAAAAAGATTGCTTGGGTGGTGGAATATGAGTAACCTAAGAGAACTAATTACTGAATTGTGCCCTGACGGAGTAGAATATAAAAGTCTTGGAGATATTGTATCAATCGAGAGAGGAAAACGTCTCGTCCGTGAACAGCTTTCAGAAGAAGGAAAGTATCCGGTTTATCAAAACAGCATGACACCGTTGGGGTATCACACAGAATATAATTATGATGCAGGTACAACATTTATCATTGGTGCGGGTGCGGCTGGAGAAATTGGATATAGTAAAGTTAAATTTTGGGCTGCTGATGATTGTTACCCATTAGTATGTGGTGAAAACATATCTAGCCGATATATATACCACGCGTTGTTAAGAGAACAGCCGCGAATTAAATCGCGAGTACGAAAGGCAAGCATACCACGACTTTCGCGAAATTCTATAGAGCAATTGAAAATTCCTGTGCCACCGATTGAAGTCCAATGTGAAATTGTCCAGATACTGGACAATTTCACGGAGCTTACAGCGGAGCTTACAGCGGAGCTTACAGCGGAGCTTACAGCACGCAAAAAGCAGTATGAATATTACCGCGATACACTTTTGACTTTTGGTGTCCACAGGGAGGGAACATTTGAGACAAAGTGGAGAACGCTGGGAGAGGTTTGTGGCTTACAAGCGGGCAAAGCAATTCCGGCGATTGAAATATCCCCTGTACAAACTAAGGAATATTCTGTTCCGTGTTATGGCGGGAATGGGCTTCGTGGATATGTAAAAACAGCTAACCAGCAAGGAGATAAACCTTTAGTTGGGCGGCAAGGTGCGTTATGCGGAAATGTTTGCTATGCAACAGGTTCCTATTACGCTACCGAACACGCTGTTGTTGTATCAGATAAAGGATTTTTCAATAGCAGATTCTTATATCATGCGCTGGTTCATGCAAATCTTAACCAGTATAAGACCGCAGGAGCGCAACCGGGACTTTCTGTTGCAAAGCTGGAAAAAGTTAAAATTCCAGTGCCGGAAAAGGAAATCCAAGACCGAATTGCAAAAGTGCTGGATAACTTTGATGCAATCTGTTCTGACCTTAACATTGGTCTGCCGGCTGAAATCGAAGCCCGTAAAAAACAGTATGAATATTATCGGGATATGCTCTTGACGTTTGCTGCGGCTGACGACATAATCTTGACAGACAGACAGACAGACAGACAGACAGACAGACAGACAGACAGACAGACAGACAGACAGAGCCTAATTAAGCTCTTACAGTATGTGTTTGGATATGTAAAACTGCCTGTCAGCGATATTATTTATAGCCTGAAAACTGGCCTAAACCCGCGACAGAATTTCAAATTGAATGTAGGAGGTACAATTCCCTACATTACAGGAAAAGACATCTATAGCAATAGTGTCAATATTTCTGAAAGAACAGACCGTATTACAGAAGAAGCGCTGCAACTGATAAACAGGCGTGCGGCGTTACAGCCGGGATTGCTGCTCTTTGCGAGTACAGGGACCGGCACAGTAGGACGGATGGCAATAGTGCATGAATATCAAAATGACTGGGGCATCAGCGAAACACTTTATGCGATTAAAGCAGATGAAACTATCGTAATGCCGGAATTTTTGATGTATATGCTATATAGTGCAGATGCAAAAAATCAATTTGAGCCTAAAATTTCAAAGGGGTCTGTGCCGCATTTGAAAGTTGCAGACTTGCTCAATGTGTGTATAGCTGTACCTACACTTAAAAAGCAAAATGAAATAGTTTCGGTGTTGAAATACTTTGACACCCTTTGCAACGACCTCACCACCGGCCTCCCTGCTGAAATAGAGGCACGGCAAAAGCAATACGAATACTATCGGGACAAGCTCTTAACATTTAAGGAGTTGGGTGCATGAGCACTTACAATGTAGTTGCCGCCAGCAACGAAAGTACCGTTGTAACAGAATACGAACCGCAAAGCAAACGCTCTGACGCCTACCAGAGCGAGGCTGCGCTGGAGCAGGCATTTATC
The DNA here is from genome assembly GCF_018784445.1 of Gemmiger formicilis. GTDB lineage: Bacteria > Bacillota > Clostridia > Oscillospirales > Ruminococcaceae > Gemmiger. The sequence goes on from NZ_WQOH01000020.1 coordinate 10,994, forward strand.
AGGATGCTGGAGGAGCAAGGCTATGCCTACCTCCCTATCCATGAGAACGCTGACCTTGTGGTAAACCTGCGCCGTCAGCTGGAACTGCTGAACAACTATACTTTCACGGATAAAGAGTGGGACTTCTTTTTTAAGGATAAAATCGCCAACGCGAACGATGGCATCAAAGAAAAGACCCGCCGCATCCAAGAGGATAACATTCAAAATCTGACCCGCGAGGACGGCTCTACGGTCAATATCACGCTGCTGGATAAAAAGAACATCCACAACAACCGCTTGCAGGTCATTAACCAGTATGTGGAGAATGGCGGCAACTATGATAACCGCTATGATGTCACGATTCTGGTAAACGGTCTGCCGTTGGTTCATGTGGAATTGAAGCGGCGCGGTGTGCCCATCAAAGAGGCGTTCAACCAAATCAACCGTTACCAGCGGGACAGCTTTTGGGCTGGTAGCGGTCTGTATGAGTATGTACAGATTTTCGTTATCTCCAATGGCACGAATACAAAATACTACTCCAACACGACCCGCGACAGCCATATTAAAGAGAGCGCCGGAACGACCCGAAAGAGCGGCAAAAAGACAAGCAACAGCTTTGAATTTACGTCCTTTTGGGCGGATGGGAAAAACCGCGTTATTCCCGACTTGGTGGACTTTACCCGCACGTTCTTTGCCCGCCATACGCTGCTGAACATCCTGACGAAGTATTGCGTCTTTACGTCCGAAGACCTGCTGCTGGTGATGCGTCCGTACCAGATTGCGGCCACCGAGCGTATTTTGTCCCGTATTGAAGTATCAACCAATTACAAGCAGACGGGAACGCTGGCCGCAGGCGGGTACATCTGGCACACAACAGGCAGCGGCAAAACGCTGACCTCCTTCAAAACGGCGCAGTTGGCGTCCAATCTTCCCTATATTGATAAGGTTCTGTTCGTGGTAGACCGCAAGGATTTGGACTACCAGACCATGAAAGAATATGACCGCTTTGAAAAAGGTGCAGCCAACGGCAACACCTCCACGCAGGTGCTGCAGCGCCAGTTGGAAGACCGGGACGCCAAGGGCAACCCGCATACTTATAAAATCATCATCACAACGATTCAAAAGCTGGCGCTGTTTGTTGCCCGCAATAAGGGACATGAGATTTTCCAAAAGCACGTTGTCTTGATTTTTGACGAGTGCCATCGCAGCCAGTTTGGCGATATGCACGAGGACATTGTCAAGTATTTTAAGAATTATCACCTGTTTGGCTTTACGGGTACGCCGATTTTTGCGGCCAATGCCAGCACGCGCGGCAAGCCCACGCTGAAAACTACACCGCAGGCGTTTGGCGGTGAGCCTGATGCAAACGGCAAAAAAGTCTTGCCGCTGCATACCTATACGATTGTTGACGCTATCAACGATAACAACGTTCTGCCGTTCCGTATTGATTATGTGGATACGGTCAACCGCAAGGCGGGCGTCGGCGATAAGCAGGTCAAGGCCATCGACACTGAAAAGGCACTTGCCGACCCGCGCCGCGTAAAGGAAATCGTCAAATACATCTTAGAGCATTTTGACCAGAAAACAAAACGCAACGGTAAGACGTATTCTTTCCGTGCGCTGCGCAATATCGAGGCAGTGGCAACCGATAAAACACGCGGGCAGGTCGCAGAAGTCAAGGATAGTGTGCGTCTGTCGGGCTTTAACTCCATCTTTGCGGTCAGCTCGATTGCCATGGCAAAGGCGTACTATTTGGAATTTAAGCGCCAGATGCAGGACTTGCCCGAAGCAAAGCGCCTGCGCGTGGCAACGATTTTTAGTTATGCCGCCAACGAGGACGTGGAAGATGCCAACGGCCTGTTGGGCGAGGAAAACTCTGACGACACCAGCCAGCTTGACGCAAGCTCGCGGGACTTTTTGGAGTCTGCAATCAAGGATTATAATGCACTTTTTAAAACACATTATGATACCTCGGCCGACAGATTCCAGAACTATTATAAAGACCTTTCCCTGCGCATGAAAAACCGCGAGGTTGACATCCTGATTGTCGTAAATATGTTCCTGACGGGCTTTGACGCTACCACGCTAAATACGCTCTGGGTGGATAAAAACCTCGTCATGCACGGCTTGATACAAGCGTTCTCGCGCACGAACCGCATCCTGAACTCCGTAAAGACATACGGCAATATTGTCTGTTTCCGCAATCTGGAGGAAGAAACCAACAAAGCCATTGCCCTGTTTGGTGACCGCAATGCGGGCAGTATCGTTCTGCTGAAAAACTATAAAGCCTATTACGATGGCTATGACGAGGACGGCAAACACCACGACGGCTACGAAGACCTGATTGCCAAGCTGCAAGCAAAGTTCCCGCTGGGTCAGCCCATTGTTGGAGAACAAAACCAAAAGGACTTTATTGCGCTGTTTGGCGCAATCCTGCGGCTGCGAAATATCCTTACCTCGTTTGACGACTTTGCGGGCAATGAACTGCTCTCCCCGCGCGATATGCAGGACTACCAGAGCAACTATATTGACCTGTACCAACAGCTGCGGTCACCAAAGCCGGATAAGGAAGTCATCAATGACGATATAGTCTTTGAGATGGAACTTATTCGTCAGGTGGAAATCAACATTGACTATATCCTTATGCTGGTTGCCAAGTATCACGATAGCAACTGCGAGGATAAAGAAATCCTTGTTGACATCCGCAAGGCCGTGGACTCCAGTATGCAGCTGCGCAGCAAGAAAGACCTGATTGAAAACTTTATCGCAACCGTCAATACGGCCACCAAGGTAGATGACGACTGGATAAAGTTCGTCACCGAGCAAAAGAAAACCGACCTTGATACACTTATCGCGGAGGAAAAGCTCAAGCCGGATGAAACGCGCAAGTTTGTGGATAACTCTTTCCGAGATGGCATATTAAAGACTACCGGCACAGATGTTGACCGCATCCTGCCGCCGGTCTCGCGCTTTGGCGGCGGCAACCGAGCGGCCAAAAAGGATGGCATTATTGCAAAATTGCAAGCGTTCTTTGACAAATACTTCGGGCTTGTGTAATTCTTTTAACGCACTTGCGTTCTGTGCAAAATTGTGGTATAATATAAATGTAAACTCGATAAGTGTATAAAGACTTGTTGGGTGTCCGTTAATCTAAAACTGAATAATCATACTGAATGGTAAAGCTCTAAGGAGCCAGTACGAAAATTGCGACATTATCTCTACGGGGATAGTGTAAGCAGCGTTTGTACTGGCTCCTTTTTTTGTACCTTGAAAACAAAATAACAAGCAGCATCGGCAACCCTAAGATGGCTGACAATCGCAAAATGGTTGCAACATGTCAAGGCTCAACTTGCCGGAAGGCGCTAACTTCCGTTGCCGAGAAGAACGCTTACGGCAGTTTGGCGTTCAGTCTCCAGAACGAAAGGAACTTACCCACTGCCGCAACTTTACGGGACGGTCTGAACTTCTCCCGCAAGCAGTGCTTCACTTCGGCCAAAGGAAGGCCCTGCCCTCTGTAGAATGGTTACGGGAAAGCCGCAAACTTTTGGTGGTAAGGTAAGCATATTCAGCAAGCCAGAACGGCAAGACAAAGCGGTAACTACTACTTCGGCAGATTACTTATAGTTTCCTATTTGTCTCGCGGAGCGCGGAATCATAGGAGACAATAAGAGTTCTGCTGGTGATTCTTATTTATTCCTATCTTCCCCCGCAAGGCGCGAACTTATATAGGAGCAAATAAGAGGCAACAAACTGACAGCAGAGATTCTGCGGGTTGGCTGTATGTTTCCCGCGACATTTCTTATTTTATCAATGATATTTCATGAAATGAATTAACATTGAATAGATAAGAAGAGAGACTTGGCATTTGTGAACGAAAGACTTGAAAAATATAGCGATATATAGCCGTATATTCTGCATGGAAATATATGGAAATGAAACAAAAAGTATCATGGAATCACCCCTTAAGTATCAAAGGAGTAATGTAATGAAGAAACAAAATGTTGAAACGATTGTTCTGAAAAACGCTAAAACTGGCGTGGCTGAGAAAATCCAGCACGAGTGTCACAACACTGGATACGGGACAAAGCACTTTTGGAAAGCCGATGCTAAGTTCTTTGAACTTCTTTCAAACTTTTCTGCTGCGGAAAGCAAGGTGTTGGCATACATCTTGCAGGAAACACAGCCGACGAAAAATAAATTCGTTGGGGCGTACAAAACGATAGCAAGAAAATTGAATTGCGATGTCGTAACAGTACGTAATGCAGTGAAAAAGATGCAGGAAAGTGATATGCTGGCAAAGACTGAGGATGAAAGAGTTTGGATGATAAATCCAAGGCTGCTTGTTAAAGGCGACATTTATGTGCAAGCACGGCTAATGTCGGAATATGACACTCTGCTTAACCGCCCGTTAAGTGATTTACTTATAACGGATGGCGATGGCAATGACCCGTTATTTTTGCCGCGAGAATATTCGACACCAGAAAGCATAAGCAATGTAAAAATGAATTTTTTTAAAGTGTATGATTCATTTTTTAGAGTTGTTTCCGGACTGGGCGGAAAGGAATCACTGGTGCTGGATTTTCTGGTATGTGCAATGCAGAGCGGTAACAATATGTACGTTGGAACAATGAAAAAGATTGCAGTAAATATCAATAGCTCGAAAGCCACCGTACAGAGAGCGATGGACTCCCTTGCGGATAAGGGGTTTGTGGCAATGCAACTTGATGGCGTTTGGCTGATTAACCCATCAATGGTAATCAAGGGAAATCGTAGTAAAGAAAAGGTACTGATGGATAAATTCATCTTGATTCAAAGGGAATACGATGAGAAGAGAAAAGCACGTAAAAATAGTAAAAGAAAGGAGGCAGATAAGGAAAAAGCAGCAGCATAGATATGCAGCTGCCATTATAAACTATGGCCGACAGAATCATTGCCCTTACTGTTTCACCCATCTTGCCACAGTCTTTGCGTCCGTGCCGTACAGCTGCGCTATGTGGTACATGCTGGCTCCTGATTGATACATTTCTTTCATCTCGGCCTTATAGTCTAGCACGGCATCGGGTGCGTGCAGCAGGTCATAGAGAGTCAGTCTCAGCAGAACGGCAAGTTGCAGAACATATCGCGGCGCAACGGACTTGTTGCATAGTGTGGCGTGCAGCTGCTTTGCGGATATGTCAGTCGCAGGAACATAACTGCCATATAGGTTTAAAAGTGCATTTTCGATTTTGGTGGCGTATGTACGTCCCCCGGTCAGGGAGCGCCAGCCACGGGAACGTAATGCGCAGTCAAGGACGGCGTGGTAAACAGAGCCGTCACGATAATCAAAACTTGAATCTAAAGTATCATGCAATAATGAATCTAACGCCAGCAGACAGCCCGGTACGGGTTCTGCTGACTGCTTTTTTAGCTGCATAGTGAATGATGCGGGAAATAGTTCTTGCTGTCGTGTGCTATTGTATGCGACATCGGTATCGACTAGCCAGCAGCGATGCTTGGTGCAAATTTGCATATCCGGCAGTTGGTGGCTGCGATGCCAATAAGGCTCACCATGCAACTGCAAGTCCTCTTGATAGCAGACGGGGCAATAGCGCATTACGGAGCAATGATTTCCGTTGGCTTGTGAAATGCCCATCCGATGTACGGTTAAAGGATTGCCATTGACAACATAGGCATAGGTGGAACGCTTACGCTGCGTAGGGAAAAACCGCGCGTAATAGGGATAAAATGTGTGCTGCATTACAACATCCTTTGCAGACAAGAACCCTTGCGGAAGCTGTGCCAACAGCGTATTTATAGGCCCGCAGAGCATTAGACTGGGAGCACAGAAATTGTCCCCATATAGCTGCCGCAGGGTGTGCTTAGCACAGTAGTTGCCACTGTGAACATGGTAGCGGCAAATGACGCTGTACCATAGTTCATCAGGGTACGGCGAGGGAAAGAAGCTAATCATATTGCTACCTCGCCCTTGATATACTCAGCATAAGCAGATACAGGTGATTCGCCGCACTTTTTCGCTTTTTTGAGCAGCACCCGTATATCGTTTCCAACAATCTTGGTGGGGGCTACAGAACCTACAGATACCTCCGGCGTGGTCTTTGCCTGCCGCTTAACAATGGGCTTGGCGGAAAGCTCGCTTATGTATTCTGACACCATCTCCAGATTTTTTATAAATGCACTTTCAAAAACCTCTAAGTCCAGCTTTTCGCGTCCGTCAAGGATGGCTTGCTTTTGGGCATTATACAGCAATTTGGAGAGTATATCCGGGATGCCCTGTGTCTTGCGATACAGCCAGTTTGCAAGCTCGGGTGTCAGGTCGGTGGCATACTGTGTGTATTGGTAATGCCATAGCCCGTGCAGGAGTAACGAAAATTCCTTATCGTTGGGCAGCCGGTCATAGACAAGCCCGGTGGTACGCCGTGCAGAGCGAAACTCCTGCTGCAATACCTGCAATACGCGCGGTGTTCCGACCATGCAGACGCTTACCCCTGCCCCGTTGATAAGGTGGACGAGAAAATTTAAGAAACGTATACCGCCATCGCTTTTGCGGTAGGCAATGTTCTGCAGCTCGTCTATCACCAGTAGCCCAATATGATTGACCCGCACGATTTGATTAAGCTGACTGACAAGGACATCAATGCTCAACCTGCGCGATAGGGCATCTTTTTGATAGGTGGTTCCAATCAAACTGTCGATTTGCAGGTAAATATCCAGTATCAGTGCTTTAATGGACGCATCGTGCGGGGTCTGCACAACCAAGTACGGGATTTGGTGGCAGTAGAACTTTTGCCCATGATACTCAGTGTGCTCAATGACCTGCGGATATAACGATAATACACGTTGCAAGGCGGTTGACTTGCCAAGACCCGACACGCCGACTACAGAGAAAGAATTGCCGCCGCCGATGGATGCGGCAAGAGCATTGCCGTGCATCAGCGAGTAACCGTTCTGCATGGCGGCAGCTTCGCTGTGGATTGAATACTGCCCATAGCAATGCTGCATAGCAGTGTAGATTTCACAGTATAAGTCAATCGTCATGGATAGGGGCTGGTAAAACTCATATAGCGAGGACAACAGCTGCAAACGTTCCCCGGTGCTGCGGTCACGGTCACTATCGTTATAGGGTGGGATGACTGCCAAAGCATGAATCAAGTCTTTGCCGGACAGCATCGGAGGCAAGGCTTCAATAAAAGGATTATTGTCGTAGAGCGGATTTGCAATATAATCAGCGTGCATCGAAATCGTCCTCCTGTTGCTCTGTCAGTAAATCCATCAGCGATACGCTTTCTTGTTTGCGGGCTGTACTGCGGTTTCGCTGTATCTGCTTGCTGATATTACTGCGGTCTGGCGTTGTACGTTCGGAGCGGTCTGCAATGGCTTGTATATCGCTCATGAGGTCGAGTTGTGCCTGCAATTCCTGCTTTTTCCAGTCGGTACGTTCTACTTTTTCCTGCTGTTGTGCGTCTGCAATTTCCGCCAGTGATTTGCCCAGATAGGATTTTTGCACCAAGTCAAAAGCCGAGTAAGTGCCGTTTTCATACAACCACACGGTATCCATACATTCCGGCGCATAGGCAACCTGTACAGTTTCCCGTCCACCGAGACCGGCAGCGACAAAACGCTTTTTAAAAGTGCAGTTTGAAAAACGCAGGCCGAAAATTTCCAGACCGCGCTGCGTGATTTTCCCCTCGGCACGGGGCAACAGCGTATAGAGTAGCTTTTTGTCTGTGGCCTCATGCACAGGGCAATCATCCTGTGTATCGCAGAACGACCAGATACTTGCAGCCAGTGGCGGCGTGTTGGATTCTATCATGGCGGGAGTGCGGGTAAAACCTGTCTGTACAGATTTCGCGTTGTAGAATAGGACGCAGCGCAGAACAACGGCAGTAAATTGTTCCAAATCCAGTGTGCCTTGCCTGCGATAGTCCGGTGCACCGCGTTCCTGCGTATCGGATTCGATGACACCCTTGCCTTTAAGTAGCGGCTTGTAGGCACTCTGAACCAAATCAAACAGTTTTTCAACTACACCTTTTAAATCTGGCCGATAAGCGGGAAGATTTTCAATTTCAATATGGTAACTCTCGCACAGGTTTTCCAGTGGGCCGCTGATGAATTCACTGCCTCGGTCTGTCATAATTTTGGTGGGCAGATGATGGCTCGGCCAGTCCTGCGGGTCAATGTCTATCCCGTGCTGATGGCAAAAACTGACCTTATCCGTAAAAGTGTTCTGGAGCAGCAGGCGCAGTGCATATTGTCCGCCCTCCAGACCGACATATACGCCAGTAATCAGGCGGCTATAGGCATCGACCATTGTGTAAATGACAGGTCGACCAATGGGTTTGCGGGAAAGGCGGCTGACAATGTAGATGTCGGCAATGGTGGCATCAGTCATGTACACACCAATAGTATGCGCGTAATCGCAGACCGAGCCGGTAAACGGACGGTGATTGCGCTGGTAGGCTTTAAGCCCCTGTCTGCTGATGGTCTCACTGATGGGGTCACGGTTCTTGCGAAAGAAATAGCGGAACTGCCAGAACGTGGGATATTCCGGCTTCAATGTGCCGTGTGTGTCGCAGTATTTCGCCCGTAGCATCATCTTGTAGGCAGTCTGCAAGCTCTGCCGCTGTGGGGTGTAGTAATACTTGTTCAGTGCCCAGCGGATGGCCTTTTCATCGGCAGTAAGCTCATGTTGTTCTGGCGCGGGACGTTCTGCGGGTAAAAGTGCATTTTTACTTTGGTATACCCAATAGCGCCAAAGGTATTGGAGTACCGTGCGGCGGGCAATGCCATGCTCGGCAGCAATCTGGCGGACAACCTCGTTGCGATGGGATTTATCATAGATACAGGCATCCTCCAACAGTGGCGCAATCAGGTCGAGCTTGCGATTGCGCCCATCGCGCTGGCGGTTGGTGATGTCCTCGTCCAGAACAAAAACAGAGTATGTTTCGGCAGGGACGGGCTGTAATTCTGCAAGCAAATCCGATGCAACGGGGTACGGCATCCGAAAGTGTTGGCAGCTGACAACATAGCTCTGCTCTTCTCTGCAAAGCAAAACGCGGACGTGTTCGCCGCTTTCAGCGGCAAGGATGTCAAGATTCCTCATGGCTGGTATCCTCCTTGTCGATGATGATACCCCAATCGGAGATGCCTTGCTGCTGCCAGTATCGGCGGGACAGTTCCAGTTTTTCAGCAACCGAGGGACGGCTTAAATAAGACCGAAAGACAGCCTCACGGACTGCCGTGTGCCCATCGTCATAGTGCAGAACAAAATCTGTGGTGTAGGTTTCGCAGGGTAGATTCAGGTCATTAGCAGGAATATCATTGCAGAGGATGGGAACATTACATTCAATTTGAAAAATTGCCGGTTCTGCATCCAGCATTTTCGCGGCGGCAAGCTGCACTTTGTCATACAGACAGCAGACGGCCTTACATTTGGTGAGCATGATTTTGGTACAGCGTTCTTTTTGAACTTGTTTTCGCATTTTTGACGCTCCTTGTTGTAAATTTGGGGCGTCCGTTCACCGAAGAAAAAGGAAAATCACCTGTGTCCTTTTGAGGCAAACTTCCGTTCCACATTTTCCAAAAATCGAACTGAAAAGAGCGAAATTTGGAAAAAGTGGAATTTTAGTGTGCCTTTTGGAAAATCTTGAATTTTTGCTTGCCTCATGGATTTATCGCTGTGATGGAATAAAGACGTAGTAAGAGGCAAAACAGGATTCCACATTTTCCGATTTTGCATTGACCGTACTATATGCGCGGGCACACGAAAAAATCCAGAAAGGCGCAGAGAAAATCAAGACAGCGCATAGGCGCTCGCTCCACTCCGTTCC
>NZ_WQOH01000021.1 GCF_018784445.1 Gemmiger formicilis
GGAACGGAGTGGAGCGAGCGCCTATGCGCTGTCTTGATTTTCTCTGCGCCTTTCTGGATTTTTTCGTGTGCCCGCGCATACGTTTTGTATTATATCATGATATCATAAGAGCCACCGGCTTAAAAAGGTCGGTGGCTCTTGTTTTATTTCGGCCAGTCGTTGCTTTTTTTGGTGGTTTCGTCGGGGTGCATCCAGAGGACGGCGTAGTGGTTCTGGGCAGCAAGGGTCTGGCCGGTGGATTCTGGCAGGCAGAACAAGCCGGTGGACAGAGCGTCCGCCAGACCGCCGGTGTCAGCGTGGGCCAGCACGGCCACGCTGCTGACATAGCGGGCGGGCCAGCCGGTGGTCAGATCGATCAAATGCGCGTACCGCACACCGCCGTACTCAAAATAGCGCTGGTAGTCGCCGCTGATGACCAGGCTGTCGCCGTCGGCCAGTTCCACAGCCTGGATGTACGCCGGGTCGTCGCCCCACGGGTTTTCAACGCCCGCTGTCCACAGCTTGCCGTCGGGCTTGGTGCCGATGGCGCGGACGTTGCCGCCGATGTTCAGCAGAGCGCTTGTCAGGCCCCGGGCCTGGGCCGCTTGGGCGGCCTGCTCCACGGCGTAACCCTTGCCCACCGCGCCGACGTCCAACGTCATAGCGGGGTCGGCGAAATAGACGGTCTGGGCATCATCATCGAGCACCAGATTTTCTATGTCGATATGTTCCAGCGCCGCCGCAATGGCCTCTGCATCGGGCGGGGCAGGGGAGTCGCTTTCCCGCGCGTCGTGCCACAGCCGCAGCACCGCACCCGCCGCAATGTTCGTCGCGCCGTCGGTGGCGGGGTAAGCGGTGTCCTTACACCAGCGCAAGAATGCGTACAGCTCGTCATCAACAGCCACTGGCGCGGCAGCGGCCCCGGCGTTGACGTCGTACAGGTTCACAACGTCGTCGTAGTGGTTATAGATATCAAACAGTTCGTTATAGCGCAATAAATCTTCCTGCATGGCGGCAGCCTGAGCGTTCCACTCGTCCTGGCCGGCGGCGTACCCCTGCACGATGGCGACCGTATCGAACAGATCAAACCAGGTCGCGCTGTACAAATTTTGCTGTTTTTGACAGGCGGTCAGCGGCAGGCAGAGCAGCACGGCCAGCGCCAACGCGGCAAGACAGCGCTTCACGCCTTGTCTCCCTGCACAGTTTCGTGTTCCGTATTTAATTCAAGCAATAGGTTGGCCAGCGTCCATTGCTTGCTGGTGGGCGTGACCATGCTGCGCACCGGGATGGATGCACCGCCCATTTTGACAAGGTCGAGGAACGCACCCAGCTCGCCATTGTCGTGGCGCAGGCCGCTGATGATGATAGCCGGGCGGTCCGGCACGGCGATAAGCGGGGCAAACGCCGGGGCAGGCTTACCCGCGCAGAGGTCGCCCACGATGCCGCCGAGATCGCCGTCGGCCACGGCACGTAGTTTGACGTCGTACCGCTTGGCCGCGCGGGTGATGGCGGCGTAGTTGGGGTAGGTTTCATCGATGCGCCAAAGCAGAGCACACCGGGGTTCACGGATGATTCGGGCTTTCATGATGGGTTTCTACCTCGCAGGGGCCGGGCATACCCGACCCTCAACATAACGGAAACAGGTCATTTTCGGGAAAGTTGAGGGCCTCGCATATGCGGCCCCTACAACTCTACCACTTTAAAAAGGCACCGCCCAAAATTAAAGGCGGCGCCTTGATGATGAATTACAGGTCGGGGTGGTACTCTTTGCAGGTACACTTCTTCCACTTCAGACCGCTGCCGCAGGGGCAGGGGTCGTTGCGGCCGATCTTTGTCACGCGCACCGGGGCGGCACCCTTGGCACCGGCCTGGTTCGGGGCACCCTCGCCGGTGGGCTTGGCGATCTGCTCACGCTTCGGCTCGGCGTTCTGCTGACGGATTTCGATCGTCAGCAGCATATGCACGGCATCCTCGCGGATGGAGGCGATCATCTCATCGAACATGGCAAAGCCTTCGATGCGGTACTCGACCACCGGGTCATGCTGGCCGTAGCCGCGCAGGCCCATGCCCTGCTTGAGCTGATCCATATTGTCAATGTGCTCCATCCACTTGGAGTCAACATTGCGCAGCAGGCAGATACGCTCCAACTCGCGCATCGTCTTGGCACCGTAGCGCTTCTCCTTCGCGGTCAGGATATCCATGCCGCGCTTGTACAGTTCGTCGGCGATGCCATCTTTGGTCAGGTCGCCGAGCTGCTCGGTGGTGTAGTTGAAGTCGGTGGGCAGGCACAGCCAGTTCATAAAGTGGCGGCGCAGGCCCGCGAAATCCCAATCGTCGGCGGTCTCGCCATTCAGGTAGTTCGCGCAGGCATCGTCAATGGACTGGCGCATCATCTCGTGCAGCTTGCCGGAGATATCCTCGCCGTCCAGCACCATCTGGCGCTGCTTGTAGATGATCTCGCGCTGCTGGTTCATGACGTCGTCATACTGCAGCACCTGTTTACGAATTGCAAAGTTCGATGCTTCGAGCTTTTTCTGGGCACTCTCAATCGTGTTGGTGATGAGCTTGTTCTCGATGGGGACATCTTCGTCAAGGCCCAGGGAGTCCATCAGGTTCTGCACGCGCTCGCCGCCGAAAATACGCATCAGGTCATCTTCCAGGCTCAGGAAGAAGCGGGATGCACCGGGGTCGCCCTGACGGCCTGCACGGCCACGCAGCTGGTTGTCGATACGGCGGCTCTCGTGGCGCTCAGTACCGATGATGAACAGGCCGCCCGCCTCGCGGACGACTTCGGCCTCGCGCTTGACTTCGGGGGCAAACTCCTCGCACAGTTCCTCAAAGCGCTTGCGGGCGTGGAGAATTTCGGCGTCCTCGGTTTCGGCGTGGCCGTCACACTCGGTCATCAGCATTTCCAATTTCGCGTCAATGCCAGCCTCCGGCGGGATGGGCAGTTCGGTTCCGTTGGCCTTGGCGCGGGCCTTGGCGTGCTCGTACTCGTCCTTCAGCTGGGCCAGGTCGGCGGTCAGTTCCTTGGACAGTTCCTTCTTCAGCGCGGCCTTAGCCATGTAGGTGACATTGCCGCCCAGCATGATATCAGTACCACGGCCAGCCATGTTGGTGGCGATGGTCACAGCGCCCTGCTTGCCGGCCTGGGCAACGATCTCAGCTTCGCGCTCGTGCTGCTTGGCGTTCAGCACGTTATGCTCGATGCCCTTCTTTTTCAGCAGCTTGGACAAAGCCTCGCTCTTCTCGACGCTGACGGTGCCGACCAGAACCGGCTGGCCCTTGGCGTGGCACTCGGCGACCTGCTCAATGACGGCGTTGTACTTGCCGTTGACGGTCTTGTAGACACTGTCGGGCAGATCCTTACGGGCACGGGGTTTATTGGTGGGGATGCTGACTATGTTCAGGCCGTAGATCTCGCTGAACTCATCGGCCTCGGTGGAGGCCGTACCGGTCATGCCGGACAGCTTTTTGTACATACGGAAGTAGTTCTGGAAGGTAACAGTCGCCAGGGTCTTGCTCTCGGCGGCGACGGTGACGCCCTCTTTGGCCTCAATAGCCTGGTGCAGACCATCATTGAAGCGGCGGCCGTACATCAGACGTCCGGTGAACTCATCAACGATGATGACCTCGCCGTCCTTGACGATGTAGTCGGTGTCGCGGTGCATAACGCCGCGGGCCTTGATGGCACCGTCAATATAATGGCGCAGCGACATATTGTCGGCGTCGGCCAGGTTATCCACGTGGAAGAACGCCTCGGCCTTCTTGACGCCCGACTCGGTCAGGGTCGCGGTCTTGCGCTTTTCGTCCACAACGTAATCGCCGTCGACCTGTTCCTCGGCCTCAACCTTGTCGTCCAGCTCGACGATGACACTCTTTTTCAGCGTCTTGGCGAAGTCGTCAGCGCGCTTGTACATCACGCTGGAATCCTCCCCCTTGCCGCTGATGATCAGCGGGGTACGGGCCTCGTCGATGAGGATGGAGTCGACCTCGTCCACGATGGCAAAGGCGTGGCCGCGCTGGACCATGTTTGCCTTGTAGACGACCATGTTGTCGCGCAGGTAGTCGAAGCCAAACTCGTTGTTCGTGCCGTAGGTGACGTCGGCCTCGTAGGCCTTCTTGCGGTCGATGGACTCCACACCGTGGACGACCAGACCAACAGTCAGCCCCAGGAAACGGTAGACCTTGCCCATCCACTCAGAGTCGCGGCGGGCCAGGTAATCGTTGACGGTGACAACGTGGACGCCTTCACCGGTCAAGGCGTTCAGGTAGGTAGGCATGGTGGCAACCAGCGTCTTGCCTTCACCAGTCTGCATCTCGGCGATGCAGGCGCGGTGCAGCACAATACCGCCGATGATCTGCACCGGATAGGGCTTCATGCCCAGCACGCGCCAGTCGGCCTCACGGCAGACGGCGAACGCCTCCGGCAGGATATCGTCCAGCGTCTCGCCCTTGGCCAGGCGCTCTTTGAATTCGGTGGTCTTGGCCTGCAGTTCCTCATCGGTCAGCTTAGCCATTTCCGGCTCCAGGGCAAGGACTTTGTCCTTGATGGGATTGATGCGCTTAAGTTCCTTGTCCGAGAAAGAGCCGAACAGTTTTTCAAAAAAAGACATAACAGTTCCCCTGTATTTTCCGCCGCGTGTAGAGGTGCGGCTATATAGTTTTACACATGATACTATAATACACCTAGGGAGGGGGATATGTCAATTCATAGTTAGGATAGGTTTATTTATTATATTGTTGTAGGGGCCGGGCATGCCCGGCCCGCAGCATAAAGGCGGACGGTCGTTCGCGGGCAGGTTGAGGGCCGGACATGTCCGGCCCCTACACGGCAGCAAAAAAGGCCGCCCTGTGCGGACAGCCTTTTGCTTATTATGCTTTTGTTTTCGCCGGCAGACTCAACAGCACCAGCATCAAAAAGATGCAGCCAAAGCCCAAGGCATCCCACAGCGTAAACGGCGAGCCCAACACCAGGGTGCTGATAATAGCCGCCGTGACCGGCTCTGCAAAGCTGTACAGGCTGGACTTCTGCGGGCCGATGAGCGGCACACCCGACATATACAGGCTGAACGCCAGCACATTGCCCAGCACCACGACCGTGAAAATACCGAACACGCCCATCGGCGTCGGCACATAATTCATCGTCCAGGGGCGGAAGATCAGGGAAAACATCGTGCCGCCCATCAAGAACGCCCAGCCCTGCAGCATCGGGGTGGGGTACTGCTCCTGCAATTTCTTGGGCCACATCGTATAGATGGCGACGCAGCAGGCGCTGACAACGCCCGACGCCAGCGCCGCCGGGCTGATGGCAAGGTCGGTCAGGCTGCCGTGGGTCGTGATAAGGAACACCCCCACCAGCGCCAGCAGGATGGAGAAAATCTCAAACACCCGCGGCCCGCGCCTTTGCTGGATGCAGACCACCAGCAGAATAATGACAGGGGAGAGGTCCTGCAAGATCGTCCCCATGCCCGCACTGGACAGCTGGATCGTCAGAAAATAGGTGAACTGGCAGCAGCTGACGCCCGCCAGGCCGTAAATCAGCAGGTCAACGACGTTGCGCGGATTTTTCTTGAAATTCCATGGGTCAAACAGCATTTTGCGGTTTTTGACAAAAAAGAACGCACATAAAATCAGCCCCGCCAGAAACAGCCGGATGGGCACCAGCCAGGTGGAATCCATTCCTTCCCGGGTGAACAGGTACTGCCCCATGCAGCCCGAAACGCCCCAGCACGCCGCGCCGCCCATCGTCAGGCAGGTGCCTTTTACACGGTCAGACATTTTTGTACCTCTCTGCCTATCATTTCCAATGCCTCTCTACGGTTGTAGGGGGCGGCGCCCTTGACGCCCCGCGCCGCACGGCTTACTTTTTCAAAATCAACTCCGCCGCTTCCC
Source organism: Gemmiger formicilis (assembly GCF_018784445.1). Lineage (GTDB taxonomy): Bacteria > Bacillota > Clostridia > Oscillospirales > Ruminococcaceae > Gemmiger. The sequence goes on from NZ_WQOH01000021.1 coordinate 5,875, forward strand.
GCAGCCCTGCCACCACCGGTGCGCCGGTCCGGCACAATGTCTCGGGCGGCTGGTGGCCGCTCGATTGCAGCACACAGCCCACACCCAGCGCCTGGGCCACCTCAAAATCATGGACGGAATCACCTATCATCACGGCCTTCGCCGGGTCGAAACCTGCCTCTTGCAAATAGGCCAGCCCGACCTCCACCTTACTTTTGGCATAGATATCGCCCAGTCCCAGCAGACGGTCAAAATACGGCGTCACACCGCGTTCTTCTACCTGGCGGGTCAGCGTTGTGACCGGGCTTGCCGACAGAATCACCTGCCGCAGCCCGGCATTTTTGAACGCTTCCAGCGCGTCAACGGCCCCTGCCATCAGCGGACAGGCGGCGCTGGCCGGGATGTAATCCTCCATGTAGCTTTCCGCCAGCTCGGCAAAGCTGTGGCGGGTGAAGTCGAACCCGGCGCGGACGTAATAATCCTCGACCGGGAAGCCAAAAATCGCCCGGTACTGCTCGTGGTCGTACCGCTGGGGGTAGCCGTAGCGCTGCAAAAGACGGTTGAGCGCGTTTTCGCAGAGTTCGACATCATCCAGCAGGGTACCGTTCCAATCCCACAAAATCAGTTCCGGGCGCATAGAAGTTACCTCGTTATTCTTCTGTAAAGAACTTGTGCAGGGCCGCGTTGCTCTCAATCAGCTTGACGAGGGCCACGCCCAAAATCGTGCAGCTGATCAGCTCTCCGATGCCCACCGTAACGGCGTTGAACGCCGCCAGGGCCGCTGTGGGTGCGCCGTCCGAGAAGAAGAAGGTGATCTCGAACGCGCCCACAATGATCATGTTAAAAACAACAGGCGGCAGGGATGCCGGAATTGCCAGCCCTTTTACGCGGATATCACGCAGCTTGTAAGTCAGCAGGCAGGCCAGCAGGGTAGCCAGCGTGCCGAACACCACGTCAATGACGGTGGAGCCCAGCAGGTTGGCCAAAAAGCAGCCCAGCGTAACGCCGACGATGTACTCCGCGCCGAAAACCGGCAGCAGGCACAGGGCCTCGGCCACGCGCACCTGGATAGCCCCATAGCTGAAGGGGGCCAGCACCAGGCAGACGACCACATACACTGCGGCAATGACAGCACAGCGCACAAGGCTGTGAACGGACAGTTTTTTCTGATTCATACAATACTCCGGCGGATAGATTTTGACCGCGCGCAAGACCGCCAGGCTTGCGGGGTTTGCACCGCAGCAAGCCGCGGTGGAGCCTAAAATCCTAAGTTGCTCAACGAATTTAAATTATAGCAAACCCCGCAGACCGTTTCAAGGCCTGCGGAGAAGAAATTTTGGGGCTAGCGGGATTTTATTGGGGGGATGATTTACTAATAGCTCTTGGTATGGTATAATCCTTGTGCAGGTTGCACAGGTGCTGCTTATGTCATAGTTCCCTAATAGCTCTTGGTATGGTATAATGATAAGGCTCGAACGAGTTACGCCGTACCGGTCATAGTTCCCTAATAGCTCTTGGTATGGTATAATCCGCTTGACCCTCTACTTGCGCATCAGGAAGTCATAGTTCCCTAATAGCTCTTGGTATGGTATAATCACAGAGCATCGAAGCGCCGTTCCAAGGCACGTCATAGTTCCCTAATAGCTCTTGGTATGGTATAATGGCACCGTTGATCAGGCCGAAGCCAGGGCGGTCATAGTTCCCTAATAGCTCTTGGTATGGTATAATAAATCGCGCTGCCAGAGCGTCAAACTCTGCGTCATAGTTCCCTAATAGCTCTTGGTATGGTATAATCGGCATCTGCTGCCCCATCGGGTAATATCCGTCATAGTTCCCTAATAGCTCTTGGTATGGTATAATCTATGCCCTCTCAATGAGAACTTCCCGAAGGTCATAGTTCCCTAATAGCTCTTGGTATGGTATAATCTAATATTTTCAGGGGTGAATGTCAAGAGGTCATAGTTCCCTAATAGCTCTTGGTATGGTATAATCCACAGGCACGTTGTAGGTGTTGCTCTGCTGTCATAGTTCCCTAATAGCTCTTGGTATGGTATAATAGAGGAGCAGAAAGCTCGCCTTCATCTGCTGTCATAGTTCCCTAATAGCTCTTGGTATGGTATAATAGGCTATGCAAAAAGCGCATCGGATTGCGGTCCGATGCGCTTTTTGTTTTAGAAAAAACTCAGCTGTTCGCACACAAACGGTGCTTCTTCCGGCTGATGATTTCCCAGTAGGATTTGAATGGATTGGTATTGCTTTTCTGTCACGACGAGCAATCGAATCGAGCCGTTTGGCGGCAGAGATGCCTTCAGACGGCTTTCGTGTTTTTTGACTGCGTCATTGCCGTTGCATACACGCGCGTACACAGAAAATTGCAGTATATGGTAGCCGTCTTTCAGCAAAAAGTTTCGGAAAGTCGTCGCATGCCGCCGTTCCGTTTTTGTCTGCACCGGCAAATCGAAGAAAACGATCATCCTCATAAATTTACTCATAGCTGTGCTGCTTATGTTCCAGCAGTTTTGGCAGCTGCAATGTTTGCCCACGCAGACTTTGCACCATTCGTTCCATCGCATAAGCAACGCTGTGGTGCTGATTACCGGAAAGAACATCTGCATTCAGCAGGTTCACCAGCTGCCCTTTCAAAGCGGTTGTCATTGCTGCATCCTCGGCAACATTTGCGGCCACGTACAAATCAGCTACCGGACGGAACGGTTCCATCAGGTCATCCGCCAGATTGAACTGGTTCAGTTCGCTGTCATGGTGCAGCCCTAAACAGGGCAAAAATCCGTATACCGCCAAACAGCGTGCCATGTACCCGCGCAAAATTGCATAAGCATAATTCAGCGCCGCATTCCGGGTATCCTCATTGCGGCGGGTATAGCCTGCCCCAAAAAGGGCGGGGAAATAGTAGGCCGCCGCACTGGCTTCCAAATTGTCCTTATCGCCGCTTGTCACTGCTTTGGCACGGCCAAACAGGAACGCCGCCGCCTGTGTTTTGCCGCACAGGGCTAGGCATTCCGCCTGGTTTTTGATTTTTGCCGTCACAATTTGCTGCCACATCCGCTTTTTCGTCGGCAGCGTCAGCTCCATCTGCCAGCGCAGTACGCCCAACTGGCGGCTATGCTGTGCAAATGGCAGCGAGATACCACACGGCAAGTGTGTTTCATCGCACCAAAACGTCACCACGCCGTTTTGCGCCAGTGCCGCCAGCGCAGCCGTTGTTATCGTACTTTGCCGGCTTTCCAGCACAATGGCGCTGATATCCTCGATTGGTACAGAATGAACTTCTTCGGTTTCAATCAAAAGCTGTTCATTTTTGCAGCGGATGCGCGCCGGGTTCACGATCATCAGGCAGCGGTAGGACATAGGTCACCTCCGTTGTGCAGGGAAGTATTGACGTTTTTCTTTTTTAACAAGGGTATAATTGCCGAGGGCATCGACCTGGTATTTTTGAACTTTCTGAAGTGTCTTAAGTCCAAGACTTTCTACCATATAAGCACCGTCATGTGTTGCTACCGTTATAGAACCGCCCGAAATATTTCCTCCCTCGAAATAGACCATATCACCATTCGTTTGCATTTCCTTTTCCAGTGTACTGTCTTTATTTTGCACTTTGAATTTCATTGTGCGCTTGCTTTCAACTCGAATCAGGTCATTTGGGCAAAGTGAGAACAGAAAGTCCTTTTCGTCCATTTCTTTCCACTCTGCGTAATTTTTGTGTGCGATAACCGCTTTATTGGGCAATTCCGGTTTCACCGTATCTGCCACATAGATCGGCACCCAGTAATAGCCGTCGCCCGGCACAAAATAGACATCAATGCGTACCATCGTATCATTGTCGGCCACACCTTTTCCTTCATGGACTGCAACCATGCTGGTGGCTTTATCATACACTTTAACCTTGCGGACCTGTGCTCCCGGCGTTCCATCGGCACGCGGTTTAAAGAACGGTTCTGCAAATGCCTTTTTTCCATCGCCGCCAAAAGCTGTCAGCTGTTCCTTTAAAGCATTGTACAGCAGGGTATCACTGCTCGGATTAAAATATCCTGCAATTTCTCCCTCTTTGTCAAGCTTCAAATCTGTAATCGACCGGCGCTGAACCGTATGCGCATCATCCAAGCGACCCTTTATCGTCTCCTTATGTGCCGCTCCCGTCATCTTATGCCGCGGCATACGCGACACAAACACCGGCCGGATGCTTGCTATATCCACATTCTGATAATATACCGGGTTGATCTGCATTAAATTTTCCTGCGGGCAAGCCGACAAACGCTGCATCAGCTCATCCCGGAATCGCGGCCACGGCTCCGGGAAGCGCTCACCCCGGGTGTCCGAGGTTTCGATATGCGTGTAGAACCGCGACACCCGTTGGATCATCCCATCCGTCGTGCAGGCAATGACCGCCGCATCTACGGCGTGGTGCAGGTCGCCGTCAGCACGCACCTTGCCAAGCCCCCAGCGTTTGCGCAAAAACGCTGTAACTGCGCCGTTTACAGCAACCACACGCTTCTTACCTGCCGCAGGGAAATCTGCAAACGCAAGGTGGCTGCGAATGTAGTTCAGCATAAAACTTGCAATATACTGTGTGTCCTGCAAATTACGCTGCATAAAACCTTTGCTGTCTTCTTCGCTCAACTTCTCCTTTAGCAGATTTTGACGCTTGCGGTAATTTTTTACACTTGCTTTTGTGTAGACAATAAAATCATCCCGCCGTTTTCCTTGCAGATATTGCAGCGGAAGGCGATTGCCTTTCTGGCGGTTTTCCGACGCCAGCACCAATACTTTGTTCGCACGGCGGTCGTCAAAGCTGATGCTGTACGGAACAATATGGTCAACTTCCGCATAGCCTGAAACAGTAATGGCCTTTTCCAGTTCCAGCGGCTGCAGCGAATACGCACACCGCCCATCCTGTTCTTTCCACAACCTGTATTTTACAAGATCCTGGCCTGTGATATTTCTCCCTGGGAACAGTTCATGCAGGTCTTTCATCAAACGCTCGTTCTCGGCGTTATTGTCTTTCATGGCCTTGTCAAGGTCATTGCGCTGCTGGAAGTTTTTGCTCATCTCCCGCGCCAGTTCCAAGTGGATATTGACCGGGCTTTCTCCCTGCTCGCGGATGATTGCATTGACAACTTTGATAGTCTGTGCCACCGCACGCCGCACCACCGGGCTTGTGATGTCCTCCATTTCCTCTGTGGACGCAGGCAGGAACTGCGATTTTTCACCACGGTAATTTCCCTGAAAGTCATATCCCGCTTCTTTGCAAGCGTCGTTATAGTTCAGTCCTTGTTCCAAATAGGGGATCAGTTTTCGGCACGCTTTGACAGAAATATGCCCGAACCCGCTAAAGCTGGGCAGCGTCATCAAAGCATCAACTTCCAGCGGTTCAAACTGCGCTTCTTCCAGCTTTGCTCTGAGCGTAGTTTCATTTTTATACATTGTCAGCGCTGTTGCCGCTGCATCCAGCCTGTCGCGGCTGACACTGCGGATGTAGTCTTTCCGCAAGGTATTGAGCACTTTGCGCATTTTGTGGTAACAGGGGAGACATACAATTTTCTCTTTTTTCTCGCAATCCTCAGTTGTTTGTCCGTCCCGATATCGCACCATATTGAATCTTGCCTGTTCCGACAGGGCAAGAGCCTTGCGTATCCTGGCAAAATCCAACTTGTCCGTTTGATAGCATACGGAAAGTAATTCTTGCCGTTCTTCTGCCGTCAGTATACGTGCCGCACCGCTCTCTATAATGCGGATATGATTGATTTTTTGCAGCAGCGTAAAATATTCAAACGACCAAGTTGCTTTGGCTGCACGCGGTTCGGCTTGTCCTTCAAGCGTGCAGGTTCCCACCATCTTTTCAACGATATTGCCGCCGTAGGGGCTGTTTCCGCCGGGGCCTTCATCAAACGAACGCTGACGCGTCAAAATCGTAAGGTACTCCGCTTCCATTTCCGGCGAAGCCCACGCCGCACCATACTGGCGCTGCGCAGCAAAAAGCTGTACCGCTTCCTCCACGATTTGATCCCGTCTGACCGTAGAAAGATAGTTTTCCGACTTGTTGCGTTTATGCTCTGCAAACACCGGGTCACGGTACATCATCTCGCCAACCGTGCGGTAGTGGTTTTCTTCCATGCGGCGCGTGTTGGCATCGATTGCTTGCAGCAGCTTTCCGTCTTTCTGGGCATCATCTGCCTTGCGGTTGCTGCGGAAACCACGGCGCTGCATCAAGTGCAGCAAAATTCGGGCAAAGTCCATCGCCGTTACAGGGCCATCCAACGCCTGCACACGCAGGGCATAGATATCCGGCAGGTGGCCCGCCTGCACCGCTTCTTCTATTTTTGCTCTGCCCGGCAAGCCGTTTTGCGCCATCAGCTCATACAAGTCTGCCTTGCGCAAGCTGCGGCGGCGCAGTCTGCGGCGCATGCTTCTGGCTTCCCGCCGCGGCGCAGCAAGGCTTTCGCCGGTTTTGGGCTGCTCCGCCTTGTCAAATATGCGCGAGCCGCAGCGGATCAGTCCATAAGGCTCCGCGTTTTCGTTCAGCGCTACCACGGCCCAGCCAACAGACGCAATGCCAATATCCAGGCCAATTCCATAGGGGTGCTTCATATTCACCACACCTTTTCTTTTTTACTATTATCATACCGCATAAAGAATCACACGGCAACTGACATTTTCCACGAAAATTTGACAAAAAAGATGACGCCCTGTCATAAGACAGGGCGTCAGAGCTTTACGGTCCTATGACCTTATCATAGCAACCATAATAGTTCTTGGTATGGTATAAGAACTGTTTATAGTATACAACAGCCCTTGAAAAACTGCAAGTCTTTTTTACGGCAGCTGCGGGGCATAGGCCTCCAGGTGGCGGGGATGGCCGGGGTAGACGATGGCAATGCCGTCGGGCCCGGTGTTGGCGCTGACAACGCCGCCCAGCTGGAACACAATGACCGGCGCATGGCCGAATGCCTTTTTGCAGGCCTTGACAAGCTCGTCGCGCTTGGAGGTGCTGGACGTGTAAGCCACCATGTAGGGGGTGTCCTTCATGGAATCGACGCGGCTTTCCACCCATTTGATCATGGCGGCGGGCACGGCAGCGTCGCCGCGCACCTTGGCCTCGACCTTGGAGACGCCCGCGTTCAGGCTGATGATGGGGCGGATGCCCAGCAGGTCACCCACCACGGCAGCGGCGGCGCTGACGCGGCCGGACTTCTTCATCTGCTTCAGGCTGTATGCGGCCAGGCAGATTTCCACGCGGTCCAGGCTCTGCTTCATCTCCTCCACGCAGGTGGCAAGCTCGCCGCCGTTGCGCACCTTGCGGGCGCACTCGCACAGATACCAGCCGTAGGGCATCGAGTAGGTGTGGCTGTCGATGAGCTGGATGTTCAGCTTATGGCCGGGGCGCTCCTCGGCCAGCATCTCCGCACCTTTGACGGCGTTGTTGTAGGTACTGGACCCCGCGCTGTTGATGCACAGATGCACCAGGTCGGTATAGCCCTCGTCCACATAGCGCTCGTAAATCTCGCACCACTGCAGCTGGGTGATGGCGGCGGTGGTGGGCACGCCCTGGGCGTCGCGCATCATCTGGTAAAACTGGTCATTGGTGAAATCCTTGCGCTCCATGTATTCCACGCCGTCCAGGTTGATGGGGAAGCCCACGACCTCGATGCCGTACTTGTCCGCAAGCTCCTGCGGAATGTCGGAACAGGAATCCGTCAGAAAACCGATCTTGCTCATTTTACATCCTCACTCCATTCGTAGCGGGTCAGCTGCCCGCGAGTCTCTAAGTCGGCAAAATCCCATTGGCGCAGGGCCTCATACGCGCCCACGGCCACAGCGTTGGACAGGTTCAGGCAGCGCTCGCCCCGGCGCATGGGCATACGCACGCAGTCGGCCTCGTGGGCTGCCAGCAGTTCCTCAGGCAGGCCGGCGTCCTCGCGCCCAAAGACGAGGTATGCGCCGTCGGGATAGTGTACATCCACATGGCGGTGCAGGCCTTTGGATGTGAAGTAGAAAAATGGCCCCTTGTTTCGGGCGAAAAAGTCCGCCAAGTCTTTATAATATGTTATATCAAGCTGGTGCCAGTAGTCAAGCCCGGCGCGCTTTAATTTTTTATCGTCGATGGTAAAGCCCATCGGCCCCACCATATGCAGCCGCGCACCCGTCACCGCGCAGGTCCGGGCGATATTGCCGGAGTTCTGCGGTATCTGCGGCTCGACCAATACAATGTTTAAGGTTGGCATATGTTTACAGTCCTGTTTGTTTGAATTTTGTGTGGTGGCAGCTTTGTAGGGCGGCCAGTCCTCTGGCCGCCACATCGCCGCCCTGTTGCAGGGGCGGCGTCCCCGACGCCCCGCCTGTCTGTCGCTTCACTCCTGCCGCAGCTTCGGCAGCGCATTTTCCAGCCAGACACCCAGGCGCTCATCCGCACCTTCGGGGGTCTGGCGGATGCACTCGGCCACAAAGGCGGCGGCTGCCTGCACGGCAGCCTGTGGCACGTTGCCCTGCAAAATGCGCCCTACCAGCACAGCAGCAAAGATATCGCCGGTGCCATGGAACATCCGGGGCAGCAGCGGCGTTTTGACGGTGTAGCCCTCGCCGCCGCGGGCCGCGCCCACACAGCCTATGTACCGCCCGCCGTTCAGCCCGGTCACACCGGTCACAACGACCTGCGGCGCAATGCGCACCAGCCGTGCCGCCTGGGCGGCGGCCTGCTCAGCACTGCCCACGCCGGGCAGCGGGTCGCCCAGCAGCAGGGCAGCCTCGGTCACATTGGGCACGATCAAATCAGCCTTACTGCACAGATTGTACATAGCCGGGACCATGTCGGCCCCCAGCCCGCTGTACAGCCGCCCGCCGTCGCCCAGCACCGGATCCACGACCTTGAGCGCTTTCGGCCACAGCTCGAACGCCTGTTCCACCAGCCGGGCCTGGGCGGAGTCCGCCAGATACCCGGAGTAGATGCAGTCGAATTTCACGCCCAGCCGGTGGTAATGCGCCAGCGCGGCAGGGCCGTAGCTGGGGTCGGCCAGCTTGGCCGGTGCGCCCAGTCCGCCGGTATGGGTGGACAGCACCGCCGTGGGCAGTGCCACAGTCTGCGCCCCCAGCGTCGAGAGCACCGGTGCGATGACCGACAGCGCCGCCCGGCCAAAGCCCGGCAGGTCGTGGATGGCTAATACGGTTTTCGGTGCGTTGGTCATGCCGTGTTCCTCCCTTCTCGGCCCCCTCTGGGGCTGCCGCCGCAGAGGCTGGGGGAGAGAGTTTTTCCGTCAGCACTCGTTCCCCGCTTTTTTGAGTTCTCATAGATTCTACCATAAAACCCGCCGCAAAAAAAGCCGTATTGGGTCGATTGTCCCGATTTGTTTGGTTTTTGGGCAAAGACCACAAAAAAGCCGCGCACAGTGGCCTAAACCTGTACGCAGTCAGGGGGGATTTTCCTTGTATGCCGCAGCAGTTCTCCACATACCCGTACCTTATAAGGGATTCGTCAGTCCAATGCAATAAGGTCTGACCTCTCATAGCGATTATGTCCCCTACCTCCAATTTCACAAAAACACCCTCTGCCGCGAAATGACGGCAGAGGGTGTTTTTCACACATTTTACAGTTTACAAAACGCGCACGCGGATAGCAGGCTCAATAGCTCCCAGCTTCGTGGCCAGGTCGTCGGTGACGTTGCCGGTCACATCCAGCAGGGTGTAGGCCACATCCTTTTTGCCCTTGTTCACCATGTTCTCAATGTTCAGGTGGGCTTCGGTCAAAATGCCGGTGATGGCCGAGATCGCACCCGGTGCGTTCTTGTGGATGATGCAGATGCGGCGGCCGCTGACGCGGGGCTGGCTGACATCCGGCAGGTTGACACTGTGGGTGATGTTGCCGTTTTTCAGGTAGTCGCTCAGCTCGGCGGCGGCCATCACGGCACAGTTCGTCTCGCTCTCCGGCGTGCTGGCGCCCAGGTGCGGCGTGCAGTAAACGCCCTTGACGCCCAGCAGTTCCTCGGTGGGGAAATCGCAGAAATACTGCGCGACCTTGCCGCTGTTCAGCGCGTCCAGCAGGGCAGCGTTGTCCACCAACTCACCGCGGGCGAAGTTCAGCACGCGGACACCGTCCTTGCACATGGCCAGCGTCTGCGCGTTGATGGTGTGGCGGGTCGTGGGCAGGTAGGGGACATGGATGGTCAGGTAGTCGCAGCGGGGCAGCATATCGCCCAGCGTGACGCAGTGCTGCACACTGCGGGACAAGCTCCACGCTGCATCGATGGAAATGTAGGGGTCATAGCCCAGAACTTCCATGCCCAGCGCCACGGCGGCGTTGGCAACGCGTGCACCGATGGCCCCCAGGCCGATGACGCCCAGCGTCTTGCCGCGCAGCTCGGGGCCGACAAAGGCTTTCTTGCCCTTCTCCACATCCTTGGCGATGGTGTCGCGGCCTTTGAGGGTCTGCGCCCAGTTCACGGCGTCCACCATGTTGCGGCTGCCCGCCACCAGCGCGCCGATGACCAGCTCTGCCACGGCGTTGGCGTTGGCACCCGGCGTGTTGAACACGACGATGCCGGCATTGGTGCATTCCTCCACTGGGATGTTGTTGGTACCTGCACCCGCGCGGGCGATGGCCAGCAGGCTGTCCGGCAGCGGCGCGTCGTGCATATCGGCGCTGCGCACCAAAATGCCGTGGGGCGCGGCGGCCTCGTTGTCGATTTCAAACTGGTTGGCAGGCAGTTTGGCCAGCCCAACCGGCGAAATAGCATTCAAAGTTTTGATTGTATACATATAGATTACTCCCTGTTCCCCTTAATTATGCTTTGTAGGGGCCGGATATGTCCGGCCCTCAGCCTTGCGCTGCAAGTCGTCAACGGGTTGCCACCGTACTGTCGCGGGCCGGGCACGCCCGGCCCCTACGAGGCCGCCGTTCAATGCTCCTTGCGGAACTTCTCCATAAAGTCGACCAGCTTATCGATGCCCTCCGGCGGCATGGCGTTGTAGATGGACGCCCGCATACCACCCACCAGGCGGTGACCTTTCAGGTTCACAAAGCCCGCCTCGGTGGCTGCGGCGCAGAACGCCTTGTCGGTGTCGGCATCGGGGCTTGTGAAGGTCACATTCATCATGCTGCGGTACTTTTTCTCCACCGGATTCTTGTAGAAGTCCTGGCCGTCGAGGTAATCGTAAAGCACCTTCGCCTTGGCGGTGTTGATCTTCTGCATATTTTCCAGGCCACCGATCTCGTTCTCCAGGTAGTTCATGACCAAGCCGGTCATGTAGATGCACCAGCACGGCGGGGTGTTGTACATACTGTCGGCGTTCAGCAGGGTGGTGTAGTTCATCATCGTGGGGATCTTGTCGGGCGTCAGGCCCTTGGCGGCCTTGCCCAACAGATCCTCCCGCACAATGGCGACTGCCATGCCCGCGGGGGCAATGTTCTTCTGCACACCGAAGTAGATGACACCGTACTTGCTGACATCCACCGGCTCCGAGCAGATCATCGAACTCATGTCTGCGACCAGCGGCACGCCGTCCACCTGCGGTACATCGACGAATTTCGTACCGAAAATCGTGTTGTTCTGGCAGATGTGGATATAGCTGGCGTTGGGGTCATAGTCGATGGCCTTCACGTCGGGGATATAGGTAAAGTTTTTGTCCTTGCTGCTGGCGGCAATGCGGGCCGTGCCGAACTTGGCGGCTTCCTCGGCAGCCTTTTCGCTGAAGTTGCCGGTCACAAGGTAATCCGCCGTGCCGGTGGTCATAAAGTTCAGCGGCACCATGGCAAACTGCTGGGTCGCGCCGCCCTGAAAAAAGCCCACCTTATAATTGTCGGGGATGTTCAGCACCCGGCGCATGGCGGCCTCGGTATTGTTGATGATTTCATCGAACCATTTACTGCGGTGGCTCATCTCCATCACGCTCATGCCGGAACCATGGTAGTCCAGCAGTTCAGCCTGTGCGGTCTTTAAAACAGCCTCCGGCAGCATCGAAGGGCCGGCACTGAAATTGTAAACTCTAGCCATCGTAATTTCCTCCCTGGCAGTAAATGAAATGCGACCCGCACACGGCGGATCGCATCTTGCCGCGCCGTTGCGGTATGCCAATATTATAGGAGTTTTGCCCCCGCCCCGGCAAGCGGGCAAAGTTACGAAAAAAGCCCAAAATCCGGCAAGTGTTTCTGTAAAGTGACAAATTGTTTTCTTTACAAGGACACTATACGCGACATTTGTAAAAGTTATTTGCTGCTTATGTCAAAATAAGCCCCTGGGATTTGTGCAATATTTCCTGTTGCATTTCAATCTACCACAGTTGTAAAATAAATATAGATATTACTTCCACATTTGTAAAACAGCATGACTCGTAGGGGGCGGCGTCCTCGACGCCCCGCAGGCGGATGCAAGCATCCGCCCCTACAACTAAAAAAGGAGCCCATCATGGAACAACTTTCCCGCAGTGAAGAACAGGTCATGGCCGCACTTTGGGCCTGCAATCGCGCCGCCACCCGGCGCGAGATCGCGTCACACCTGCCGCCGGAGTGCCACTGGGCAGACTCGACGCTGCTCAATTTTCTGCTTCGCCTTGAAAAGAAAAACTTCGTCCGCACCGAGAAGCAGGGGAACAAGAACCTCTACACACCGCTGGTGCGCCGCCTGACCTACTGCGGCGCGGTCAGCCAGGCGCATTTGCAGACGCTCTACGATGGGGACATTCGCGCTATGGTGCGGACGCTGGCTGACACCGGCCGCATGAGCTACGCTGACACCGAGCGCCTGCTCCGCTTCCTGACCGAGTACCAAGCTGCCAACCCGGAGTACGATTACGAGTAGTCACACACTGCCCTGCATCTCCACCATGTCTTTCCAGAACCGCTTCTGCACGTGGTTCATCTGGGCCTTCTCGTTGCGGCGTTCCTCGATGGTCAGCGCCTTAAAAAAACGTTTCCACAACTGCTGCCAGTTCAGTTCGTCCTCGTCTGTGCCGGGAGTGTAGTGTTCCATCGTCAGGTACTGCACCTGCCCGCCGCGCCGCACCAGCGCTGTGCCGTGGGTCGCGTCAAAAATCAGGAAATCCTCATCCGGCAGGCGGCTGCAAAAATGCCCGCGCAGCAGCGGCAAGACTTGGTGCTTCGGGTGGATGACCGTGCCCAGCATCCCGTCCCGCTCCTCAAACCGGATGAACTCGATGAACTTGCCCGCCTCGTTGTTGACGGCCCGCTCGATGGCGAACGCCGCTGCCACATCCGGGTCGCCCAGCATCTGCACGGCCTGCGGCCCCTGGGCAAAACAGCGCCGCGCAAACCGCAGCAGAGTCAGATCTTTGCCCGGGTCAGTGCTGAGGAACCCTGTTACAATGCGATCCTTGACCTGCGGCCCGAGCCGGTCCAACCCCATCGCCACCCGCTTCGCGCGTTGCCGGTCAGCGAGGATTTCCCGCGTGCCGAACAGGTTCAGCTGGCCTTCCTCAGGTGAGCAAACCTCCGACGGTATCTCGTGCCGGGCATAACTCTCGAACACGCAGCACAAAAAGCCTGCAAAACTTCCGTCATAGCGGTAGGCAACGTCGGTCACATTCGCTTCGTAAGGCATTGCAGTGCCTCCTGCCGCACGGTTTTGGCGGCCACGTCAGCCGCCACACCGCGGGCGGCCAGTTTTTGCACAGCCGGGGCTGCATCCGGTAGGGCCTTGGGTACAAAATCGTCCAGCGAAAGCTGCTGCATCCCTACGCTGAACGCCTTGGGGTCGAGCAGGGCGTTGGCAATTTCCGCACGGTTTGCGTGAGCTGCCGCCCGGCCCTTGCAGGTGATGAAATACTGCGCCCGCTTGACCACCACGCCAATGCGCTTGAGTTCGGCCAAGCCCAGATTCTGCGTGCGCCGCGCCTGGATGATGCGCAGGGCACTCTTGGGGCCGATGCCAGGCACCCGCAGCAGCTCCTCCTTCGCGGCGGTATTGATCTCCACTGGGAAAAACGCCGGGTGCCGCACGGCCCAGGTACATTTGGGATCGAGGTAGGGGTCAAAATTCGGCTCATCCTCGGTCAGCAGTTCCCGCGCCGAAAAATGGTAGTACCGCAGCAGCCAATCCGCCTGGTAGAGCCTGTGCTCCCGCAGCAGGGGCGGGGCGGTGTGTGGCGCGGGCAGACGGCTGTCCGCTACCACTGGCAGATAGGCCGAGTAAAACACGCGCCGCAGCGCATATTTTTTGTATAGCCCTTCTGTCAGGTCCATGATATGCCGGTCAGTTTCCGGCGTAGCGCCAATGATCATCTGGGTGCTCTGCCCGGCCGGGGCAAAGGGCTTCGCGCCCCGGTAGAGCACCATCTCTTTTTTGCTCTGGGCGCTCTGCACCGCGATCTGGCCCATGGGGCGCAGGATGGCGGTCTTTTTCTTGTCTGGGGCCAGCGCCGTCAAGCTCGTCTCGCTGGGCAGCTCGATATTGACCGAGAGGCGGTCCGCCAGCCGCCCGATCTTCTCCACCAGCAGCGGGTCCGCGCCGGGAATCGTCTTGGCGTGGATGTAGCCGTTGAAGTGGTATTCCTCCCGCAGGATGTGCAGTGCCTCGATCATCAGCTCCATCGTGCGGTCGGGCGTACCTAGCACCGCGCTGGACAAAAACAGCCCCTCAATATAATTGCGGCGGTAAAACCCGATGGTCAAATCGGCCAGCTCCCGCGGGGTGAAAGTTGCCCGGGGCCGGTCGTTGGTACGGCGGTTGACACAGTAGCTGCAATCATAGCTGCATACGTTGGAGTACAGCACCTTCAGCAGGGAAACGCAGCGCCCGTCTGGCGTAAAGGCGTGGCAGATGCCCGCCGCCGCACAGCTGCCCAGGCTGCCATGCCGCCCCGGACGGTCAACGCCGCTGGACGTGCAGGCCACATCATATTTGGCGCTGTCCGCCAGAATTTCCAGTTTTTCCGCAAGGTCCATCGCACCTGTCTCCTAAAAAAGGGTATAAAAAATACAGCCCGCCGCATATCCTTGTTTTGCAAGGTGTGCCGCGGGCAGCATTTTTGTGAAATAATTCAATTTCTATATTGAAAGTCCAAATTATAGGACTTCGCTTATGCTACAATAGAATCGTGAAAGGGCTTTACCACTTTGCCTTGGTTTCCACGACCTTGCCGGCGATGTAGAGGTGATCCAATTCCTCACCCTTGATGACCATTTCGTCATAGGCCGGGTTGAAAGGCTGCAGCACGACCGAGTTGCCGCGCTGGATATACTTTTTCAGCGTACCCTCGCCGTCTGCGCCATAGACCAGCACACCCAGGTCGCCGTTGTCCAACGTGTTCTGACGGTGAACGAGGGCCAGGTCGCCGTCGGAAATGCGCGGCTCCATGCTGTCGCCCTTGACCACGAGGAAGAAGTAGTTCTTCGGATCCTTGACGCAGGCGTACTCCTTGCCGTAGTCCTCCTCAAAGGCGAGGGCCCCATACCCGGCGCGGACGGTGCCCACAACCGGGATCTGGGATTCGGTATAGCGGCTGAAGGCGTTGCGGCCCACGGCGGCGGAAACGCCCGGCTCCTTACGCAGGCCCAGCAGCACATCGGAGGGGGTATCCAAAATTTCTGCCAGACGCGCGACGGTCTGTGGGTCCGGGGTGGAACGCCCGGTCTCCCACTTGCCGACAGCCTGCTGCGTCACACCCAGCATTTTGGAAACCTCGGCCTGGCTGTACCGTTTGGCCTTGCGGGCCTCTTTCAAGCGCTCTGCAAACATCGGAAATCTCCTTTTTATAGTAGGGTAAACCACATCTTGTATGCGGCTCTGATTCTTTAGTCTCATTATACAACTGTCCGTGGTTTTTGTAAAGAGTTTTTTGCAAACATTTTCAAAAATAAGTTGTAAATAGGCATTGACAACAACCGCTGGGTGTATTATGATAAGAGTAACGAACAAAACGCTGTTGTCCGTTGTTAAAATTGCGGCAGTCGGCCACGCGGGGCCGACTGATTTGGAGGTATCGGTATGAACTGGGAACTTATCAAAAACAAGCTGTGCCGTCTTGTCGCCACGGCGGCCATCCTGTTGGGAGGGGCTATGCTCAGTGCTGCCGCCTCCGGCTCCATGCCGTTTTGGGCGGCCATTCTGGGGCTTTTTGCGGCTGTCATCATGCTCAACGCCGTCTGCGGCATCCTGCTGGCCCACCCGGAGGAATCGGTCGGCCTGCCTGCCTCCGCGCCGCGCAAACACCCTGCGGTACAACTGCGCGTCGTGCGCGGCGGCCATGCGGCGTAAAACTCTGCCTACTCCTATTCGTTGTGATACACATATAACTGCGGCAAGCCCCGCGCAGCTTTCCGGCTGTGCGGGGCTTGCCGTATCCAAAATTTCATGCTACAATGAGGAAAACGCCAAAGGGGATGTGACCACACATGAAGTTGTTGGAAGTCTGTGTTGACAGCCTGGCCTCCGCCCGCGCCGCCAAGCAGGGCGGGGCCGACCGGCTGGAATTTTGCAGTGCGCTGGCCGTGGGCGGCCTGACGCCCTACGCCGACCTTTTGCGGCAGATCAAGGCCGAAATGTCCCTGCCGGTGCGCTGCCTGATGCGCCCCCGTGCCGGGGATTTTCTCTACACGAAAGAGGAGATCGACCTGCTCTGCCATCAAATCAAGACGCTGCATGCCGCCGGGGCGGACGGTTTCGTCATCGGCGCACTAACACCGGAGGGCACGCTGGATCTGCCCGCCATGCACGCGCTGCTGGATGCCTGCGATGGTGCGCCGGTCACATTACATCGATGCATCGATGTTTCCCGCGATTTGCGCGAAACCTACCGTGCCGCGGCGGCCCTTGGCATCGACACAGTGCTGACCAGCGGCGGGGCCGAGAACTGCCGCAAAGGTGCATCCCAGCTGGCCGGGCTGCTGCGCCTGCGGGACGAGCTGCACGGCCCGGAAGTGCTCATTGGCGCGGGCGTCAACGCTGCTATCATCGACGAACTGCGGGCTGCGCTGCCCGGGGCGCGGGCTTTCCACGCCAGCTGCAAAACGCTGTTGGACAGCGGCATGACCTTCCGCCGCGAGGGCGTACCCATGGGCCTGCCCGGCCTGGACGAGTGGCACATCCAGCAGACTGACACCGAGACCGTGAGAGCGGCGAAGAATGCGGTGATGCGGTGATTTTCCAAGCTTTCTCCCGAGGGAGAAGGTGGCCGAAGGCCGGATGAGGGGCGGGTTCACGCAGCAGCCTCTTTTAACGGGCGATAGCGGCAAAGCCGCCCCCCATCAGTCCGCTTCGCGGACAGCTTCCCACGAAGGGGAAGCCATTTTATTCAGTCAAAAAGACAAACCCCGCCTGCCGATTGTTTCATCGGCAGGCGGGGTTTAATTTTCATCATAAGGGT
This sequence comes from Gemmiger formicilis, assembly GCF_018784445.1. GTDB lineage: Bacteria > Bacillota > Clostridia > Oscillospirales > Ruminococcaceae > Gemmiger. Next base: position 23,176 of record NZ_WQOH01000021.1, read on the forward strand.
CGTCAAACAGTCCGAACATCGAGGTTTTCTCCAGGTCAGGCGCGTTGTACTCCCGCACGGGGCGCACAGGCTGGAACTCGTCGGTCGTCTCGGGGGCGCCGCGGCCATGGTGGGAGCGGGGGCGGGGGGCCGCCGCCATGGCGGCCTGCAGCTCCTCCTCATACGCATCCTCCCTGTGTTCGGGTGTCAGTTCCAGTTCCTCCAACAGGCTCTGGATGGCCGCGCAATCCTCGGGCACGTCGGTCAGGCTTGCGCCGTAGTGGCAGAACAGCACCGTGCCGTCGCGATCCAGAATCAGTGTCAGCGGCAGCTGCTGTTCTGCGCCTTTTGTGGGCTTGTAGCCCTGCTTTTTCGCTTCGCGCAGGATGCGCCAGCCTTCCAGCGAGTAGCTCATCAGGGTGCTTTTGCTCGTGGGGATGTTCAGATGCTCATACAAAACACCGGCCGCGTCGCAGAGCAGGGGATAGGGCAGAGTGTTCGGCCCGATACTGCGGGAGAGCTTGTCCGCGCGGGAGCGCACCACCAACGCAAAGCCGCCGTCCTGCAAGGCTGCGTATGTATTGGCGTAGCGGCTGGCAAAGGTGCGGGTGATGGGGTGGCCGAAGTTTGCCATAAACACCAGCACCAGCGGCGCGCGCTGCGAAAGCAGGTCGCGGAAGCGGTTCTTCGCGCTGTACGGTGTATCGTACAAAAAGAAGGGGATCTTGTCCCCGACGTGAATCCTATCCGCCATGGTCAAACACCCCTTTCCCAAAAATTATAACCCAAAAAACCGGACAGGAAAAGCCCTGCCCGGGATGTGTGCTGTAAAAACCCCGCACAGCCGTCTGCAGCCAATCAAAACCTACCGGTATAGGCAGGTGGGTATCCTACGGGGGCGTTCACGCTCCCTTCTTCAGCCCGAAGGCGGGAAGGTTTGCAATCCAGTCCCAGACCCGGATTCCCTAAATTTGATTAGTAGGATTTTATAAGGCCGCAACAAATCGAACCGCGCAGGGTGTGAGGCCTTGCAGCCTCTTACTGCAATTCAGAGTCGTCGATGTCGTACATCGCACGCAGGCGCTCCTCGAACACCTTGCCGACGGTGATCAGTTCCTCATCGTCGTCCACGATGTCCATATATTCGCCCTCGTCGTCGGTGCCAATGCGCATCAAAATCAGCTCGGCGTCCTCCTGCAGGCTCTCCGGATCCTCCTGGTAGGGGATGACAGCCAGATAGCGGGTGCCGTTGACTTCGGTAGCATCGATCACTTCAAACGTGACCTCCTTGCCGTCCTCATCTTCCAGCGTCAGCAGGTCGGGGGTTGCCTCTTCCAGCATTTCCGGGCTCAGTTCGTCAGACATAAGTGACCTCCTGTGGTCGTTCGTATTTGATGCTTATAGTGTACCCTTTTTTTTACCAAACGTCAAGGGTGTTCAAGCGGGAAGTTCTGTGGTATAATCAATTTAATTGGATTTTTCACGGAGGAAACGCTATGCGCAAATCACTCTGCCTGCTGCCCGCACTGGCCCTGACGCTGTTGTGCGCCTGCGGCAAAGCCGATACAAAAACGCCGCCCACCCGCACGGCTGACCTTATCAGCACCGAGCGGCAGTTCACCGCCCCCAGCGACGGCGACACGATCGCGATTTTTGATACATCCTTAGGCGAGGTGCGCGCCGTGCTCTACCCGGACGCCGCGCCGATGGCAGTGTACAATTTTGTGGGGCTGGCCCGCAGCGGATATTACGATAACACGATTATCTGGCGCAGCGAGTACGGCTTCGCCGTGCAGGGCGGCGATGCGACCGGTACAGGCACCGGCGGCTCCACGATCTGGAGCAACAACCCCTACCCGCTGGAAGCCGACGCCAATTTGAAGCACTACGCCGGGGCACTCTGTGCGGCATTTGCTGCGGGCGGCGACGTGACCGGCGGCAACAGCCAGTTTTATTTTGTGACCGCTCTGCCGGACAGTGTCAGTACCGCTGACCAGCAGGCTGAGCTGACCGCCAACGGCTACACCGACGCCCAGGTCGCGGCCTACGCCGCCGTAGGCGGGCTGCCGTATTTGGACAACACAGACACGGTGTTCGGCCAGGTCTACCAGGGCATGGACGTCGTGGACGCCATGGCCTGCGTGGACACCGTCAAGGACGAGGACGGCAACGACACCTTCCGCCCGACGGAGGAGACCGCCATTACCATCAACAGCGTGACCATCACGACCTACCCCGGCCCGGGTGCCGATACCGCCGACAGCGAGAATAATGTCGGCTGACATACCCTAGTATATGCAGGCCCGCCCCCGCAAAAGTTTGGCAGATGTACCAAACTTTGCGGGGGCGGGTTGTGGTTTTTGCGGAAATTATTTCTTCGTATTCCCGCCCATGCGGCGGTCGCGGCGGGCATACTCGGCCAAAGCTTCGTCGAAGCATTTCTTCGTGAAATCGGGGAAGAGCGTCTGGGTGAAGTAGAACTCCGCGTAGGCGCACTGCCACAGCAGGAAGTTGGACAGCCGCTCCTCACCACTGGTGCGGATCATCAGATCGACTGGGGGCAGGTCGCGGTAGAGGTGCTTCTCGATGACCTTCTCGTCGATGGCCTCGGGTTCCAGCGTACCGGCCTTGACCTCGGCGGCAATGGCGCGGGTGGCGTCGGTCAGCTCGGCATGGCTGCCGTAGTTCAGGCAGAAGTTGACGATACCCTTGTCATTGTCTTTCGTCAGGTTCATCATGTAGTCCATGGCATCCAGCACGCGCTGCTGCAGCCCCTCGCGGCGGCCACTGAACAGCACCTTACAGCCGCGCTCGTTCATTTCGTCGGCAATGGTGCGGAAGTTGTTGGCAAACAGGTCCATCAGGTAACCGACTTCCTTTGCGTCGCGGCTGAAATTCTCCGTGGAGAAAACATAGAGGGACAGCACATAGACACCGCGGTCGCCGACGGCGTAGCGGGTGATCTCGCGCAGGCGGTCAAAACCAGCCTTGTGGCCCATGCTGACCGGCATCAGGCGCTGTTTGGCCCAGCGGCGGTTGCCGTCCACAATGATAGCCACATGGGTGGGGAAGCGGGGTTCAGCTGCATTCGGCATAATCGTTCTCCTTTTATTGCTCGGGGCGCACCAGCTCGGGCGGTTCCTCGCCGGGGTGGTGGGCGCGCCAGTTCAGAAAGCTCTCCAAAATGACGGCGGCGGACACGGAATCCAGCCGTTCCTTACGCTTGGCGCCGAAGGTATCGTTATCGGCCAGGATGGCGGCGGCGGACACGGTGGTGCGGCGCTCATCCCACATCACAACCGGCACACCGGCGGTGTTGGCAAGGCGCTGGGCAAAGCGGCGGCTCTTGTTGGCGCGGCTGCCCTCGGTGCCGTCCATGTTTTTGGGCAGACCGCAGACAAGGCCCTCGGCCCCGCGGGCGGTCAGCACCTCAGTCACCGCGGCAGCGACCTTGTTCATGCTTTTTTCTTCGATTTGCGGCGTGATAGGGGAGGTGATCGTCTCCCCGGCGTCGCACCCGGCAAGCCCGGTGCGGGAATCGCCATAGTCAACGGCAAGCCATTTCATGGGCAGGCTCCTTTACATTTCGTCGTATAGGGTTATTATAGCATAAAAAAGCCGCCCTGACCAGCAGGACGGGAGATTTTGTTTGCCTTGTTGCTTTGCCTTCCCCCGAGGGGGGAAGGTGGCCCCGCAGGGCCGGATGAGGGGCAGGCTTGCTACGGTTGCCCGTAAACGGGTCAGCCTGATCAGCTCTGCCCTCATCAGTCACCTTCGGTGACAGCTTTCCCCGTGGGGGAAGCCCTTGGGGTACTGTAGGGGTCGATGCTTGCATCGACCCGCGGGGCGTCGAGGACGCCGCCCCCCCTACAAACTCAGACCAGCGAGCCTTTCAGCCGCTTATCCAGCTGGATGGTCAAAGCGGCGGCGAGGGCGATTTTCACGGCGTCGCCGGGCAGATAGGGCAGGACGCACCAGCCCAGGGCGCTGACTAAATCAGCCCCCGTTAGGATCATGAACCAGATCGTGCCCAGCACGTAGCAGGCAGCGCAGCCCACGACCATGGCGACGCAGAGCGCCCAGAACTTGCGGCCCAGCACCTTGGACAGCAGGGCCGTGATGAGCGCTGTCAGAATGTAGCCGATGGCATAGCCGCCGGTCTTGCCGAAGATGGCAGACGGGCCGCCCTGGAAGTTGGCCAGCACCGGCACACCGATGGCTGCCAGCGCAATGAACACGACCTGACTGGCCGTGCCCCACACGGGGCCAAGCATCGTGCCCGCCATATAAACGGCGAACAGCGCCAGGTTGATGGGCACCCCCCACGGCATCGGCACGGCAATCTGGCTGCACACGGCGACCAGCGCGGTGAACATGGCACATAGCACCATGCGGCGGACATTGTTGGAAGTTTTTGTCATGATAAAATACCCCTCTTACATTTATAACAGACGCACGCTGACCTCGCCGCTGTTCAGGGCGGTGGGGCGGCTTTCGCCGGTAAAGCGCACGATCAGTTTCCATTCGTCATTGATGCCCAGCGCTGCGGCCTGACGCGGCTCGCCCTGGCGCGGCGTGACGAGCACCTGCCGCCCTACAAGGGCCTGGCGGCTGCGGTACTCGTCCAGGCAGCCGCTGCGCGGCCCGGCGCGGTAGAGCGGCCAGAACTCGTTCAAGAATGCCGCCGCCAGCATGGCCCGCGCCCCCGGGGCCGGGGTTCCGTCATAGATTGCCCCCGCCACGTCCCGCAGGTCGTCGGGCCAGCCCTCGGCCGGGGCAATGACGTTGAAGCCCAGCCCCAACACGGCGTAGTCCAGCATCCCGGATTCCAGGTCCAGCGCGGCCTCAGTCAGGATGCCGCAGACCTTTTTGCCGTTCTTCCACAGGTCGTTGACCCATTTGATCCGGATGGGCGTGCCGCATAGCTTTTCCGCTGCGCGGGCCGCTGCCACCGCCGCCATGGCGGTCAGGCCCACGGCCTGCCGGGCACCGATCTCGGGCCGCAGCAGTACGCTTAAATACAGCCCCCCGGGCGGCGAATAAAAGCTATGCCCGCCGCGTCCGCGCCCCGCGCTCTGCGCCTGGGCGATAAGCACCAGTCCCTCGGGTGCACCGTTGTCGGCACGGGCACGCAGCACGCTGTTGGTGCCGGGTAAGCGGTCAACGACCTCGATTTGCAGCGCCTGCAGGGGTGCTTCGTGCAGCAGGGCCGCTACGGCGGCAGTGTTCAGTACATCGACATTTTTCGACAGGGTGTAGCCGCGGTTCGTCACGGCCTCGATAGGAATGCCGTCGCTGCGCAGGGCGGCCACAGCCTTCCAGATGGCGGTGCGGCTCACGCCCAGCCGAGCGGCCAGCTCCTGACCGGAGATATACTGTCCCCGTGCGCCGTCAAGCGCTGCGAGAACTTCCTGTTTGACCATACTGCCGCCCCCCTTTCAGGCCCGACTGTAAGCCAGTATACCGCGGCGGGGGCCGAAATGTCAACGCCTTCCCGGCTTCATGGTTGACAATCAGAGCAAAAAATGTCCCGCCGGGGAGGCGGGAACGGCAAAAGCCCCGCAGGCTCTCGCCTGCGGGGCTTTTGCTATGATGCAAACAGATTTAGTGGGAAAAGTCTAAACTTAGCGCTGGATACGGCCGGAACCGTCGCCACCGGCCAGCTTCTCGACCTCGGAGACAGTGACCATGTTGTAGTCACCCTCGATGGAGTGCTTCAGGGCAGAAGCAGCAACAGCGAACTCAACAGCATCCTGGGTGCTCTTGCCGTTCAGCAGGGCATAGATCAGACCGCCGCCGAAGGAGTCACCGCCGCCAACGCGGTCGATGATGCGCAGCTCGTACTTCTTGGAGAAGCAGTACTCGTTGGAAGCGACATCGTACAGCATGGCGCTCCAGCCGTTGTCGGAAGCGGAATGGCTCTCACGCAGGGTGATGGCGACCTTCTCGAAGCCGAACTTGTCAGCCAGCTGCTTGGCAACGCTCTTGTAGCCCTCGCGGTTGATCTCACCGGCGTAAATGTCGGTAGCCTCAGCCTCGATGCCAAAGACGTCCTTCGCATCCTCCTCGTTGGAGATGCAGACGTCAACGTACTGGCACAGGTCGGTCATGGCAGCGCGGGCCTGCTCACGGGTCCACAGCTTGCCGCGGTAGTTCAGGTCGCAGCTGATCTTGACGCCATGAGCCTTAGCAGCCTTGCAGGCCTCGCGGCAGATCTCAACAACATTCTCGCCCAGGGCCGGGGTGATGCCGGTGAAGTGGAACCAGTCCACGCCCTCGAAGATGGCATCCCAGTCGAAGTCGGCGGTAGAAGCCAGCTGAATGGCGGAGTTGGCGCGATCGTAAATGCAGACGGAACCACGCTGAGAAGCGCCCTTCTCGTTGAAGTAGATACCAACGCGATCGCCGCCGCGGGTGATCTTGCTGGTGTCAACGCCGTAGCGGCGCAGGCTGTTCACAGCGGCCTGACCAATGGCATGGGCAGGCAGCTTGGTAACGAAAGCAGCGTCAATGCCGTAGTTGGCCAGAGAAACAGCAACGTTGGCCTCGCCGCCGCCGAAGGTGAACTCCAGGTTGTTGGCCTGGACAAAGCGCTCATAGTTGAACGGCTGCAGACGGATCATCAATTCGCCAAAAGTAACGACTTTCATGGTGAACTCCTTTTAATTCAATATTTTTTAAAGATAGGGGAGTGGGGCGTCGAGGACGCCACCCCCTACGAATTTACGATGGAGGCAGCGATCAGCGCTGGACCAGGTGGAAGGCAAAGCCTGCGATCTCGTCAGCGAAGTAGATGGCAACGGTCTTGCCGTCCTTGACGTTCTTGCTGTCCATGTCGAACTTGACGCCGCGCTGGCCGAGGTGATAGATAGCACGGTCAACGTTGTTGGTCAGGATCGCGATGTGGCCATTGGTGCCACGGCCCGGCTTCTTCATGATCTCGAATTCCTTCTTGCCCACGAAGATGCTGCTGTTGCCCGGCTTGACAGCCATGCTCAGCAGGCTGGCGATGGTCTCGGCGGTCTTGGCGGCCTCGGCCTCGTTCTCGCAGTTGATGCCGATGTGGCCCAGCTCGAGGCCCAGCATGACGTCAACAGCCTCGCGGCTCATTGCGGCGATCTCGTCCCAGGCACCGGCCTTGATCTTGTCGCTCTTGCACATCCAGGTGCCGCCGACAGCGATGATCTGGTTGTAGCCCAGATAGTTGTTGACATTCTTGGCGTTGACACCTCCGGTGCACATCCACTTGCAGGTCTTGAGGGCAGCGCCGATGTTCTTCAGCTTGTCCACGCCGCCGTTGGCCTCTGCGGGGAAGAACTTAACGCACTCGCAGCCCATGTTCATGGCCTGCTGCATCTCGCCGGCGGTGGCGGTGCCGGGCATCATGATGCCGCCCTTGTTGATGACATGCTGGCAGACCTCGGGGTCAAAGCCGGGGGCAACGATGAAGGAAGCGCCGGCGGCCATAGCGCGGTCAGCCTGATCAATGGTCAGGACAGTGCCGGCGCCCAGCAGCATATCGGGCAGTTCCTCGTGGATCTTCTTGATGCACTCCTCAGCACAAGCGGTGCGGAAGGTGACCTCGGCGGCGGGCAGGCCGCCGTCCATCAGGGCCTTGCACAGGGGCAGGGCCTCGTCCGCGCTGTTGAAAGCAATGACCGGGATAATGCCGATCTCGTAAACACGCTGCAAAACAGAATTCATAGCAATTCTCCTTCACTGATTCTGTGCGGGCCACCCAGTTCACACACTGCGGCGGGGTCACGCACTTGGTTACTTTTATTATATCCACTGGGTCGGTGGGCGTCAATCGGGCAGAAATGTGAAAGAAAGCGCACGATTTTTGTTGTATCCGCCAAGGATTCCGCAATTCGGAAAAGAGCTTGAAAAAATCGGCCAACTCTGTTATAATCGTTCCATAATACGGAACGATTATGCGTTCCGTCCCGCAAATTAAATTTATGAAATTTTTGTTAAATTTCGTCAGGAGGCCCTTATCATGGCAGAAAAGACCGGCGTGCAGAGTGTGGAGCGCATCTTTCAGCTGATCGAGCAGCTGGCGGCGCACCCCACGGGGGTCAGCCTGCAAAAGCTGGCAGGGGAGACCGGCCTTGCCAAAAGCACCGTGCACCGCCTGCTGGCAAGCCTGGTGGGGCTGGGCTATGTGGCGCAGAACGACGAGAATGGCCACTACCGGCTGACCTTAAAAATGTTTGAGCTGTCCAGCGGCATTGTGGACAGCATGGATATTATGGGCGTGGCAAAGGCGCATTTGGAGCGTCTCTCCCAGCGCACCGGCGAGGCCGTGCACCTGGTCATCCGCGATGGGCGGGACATCGTCTACATTTATAAGACCGAGAGCGGTCCCATGCGGATGTCCAGCCGCGTGGGCCTGCGCAGCCCGCTGTACTGCACTGGCGTGGGCAAGGCTATTTTAGCCACGCTGCCAGGGGATGAGCTGGAGGATATCTGGACCCACAGCAACGTGCAGAAGCTGACCGACCGGACCATCACCGATTTGGAGGAGCTGCGCAGCCAGCTTGTGGAAGTGCACGCCAACGGCTACGCCATCGACGACGAGGAGAACGAAGTCGGTGTGCGATGCGTGGCGGTGGCCATCCCCGGCGCCGACGGCCGCGCGGAAAGTGCGTTTTCCATCAGCGGGTTAGCGCCCTATATGACACCCGAGCGGATACGCCGAATTGCGACGCTGGCGCTGGACGCACGGACGGATATCCTGGCGGATCTGGGGCTGCGGTAAAAGATATAGAATTGTAGGGCGGCCAGCCCCCTGGCCGCCGCATCTTGCCTTTAGTACAACTTTATCCTTTAGTCGTAGGGGGCGTCGAGGACGCCGCCCCCTACCTTTCTACTTCCCGCAGAAGCTCCTCTGCTGGCACGTCGTATAACTTTGCCACAGCCAGCAAATTTGTTGTGCTGGGGTCTGCGCTGCCGTTCTCCCACTTGGAGACCGTCTGGCGGCTGACGCCTAAACTCTCGGCCACAAACTCCTGCGTCATGTGGCATTGGATTCGATGGGCTTTCAGCGTCTCACCCAAGGTGCGTTTGGCGGCCCGCTTTTCCGCCCGGACTTCTTTACTGCCGATGTACTTTTTCAGCGCCCGCACGATCAGCACAAACAGGTACATGACCGCCGCCAGCAGCGCTACCGTCAGCACAAGATTCAAAATCCCCCACCATGCTGCAAATGCCATCTCTATTTCCTCCTTCGTGGATTTTTCTGCCCCCAGTATACCAGCCAATATCCCGTGACACCAGCAACTATCTTGTACATTTTCGCTTACATCGCAAAAAACGGCCTGTCTGCGTAGTTTCCGCAGGCAGGCCGTTCCTATTTAAAATGCTTCCAGAATCGCCAGCAGTTTATCCAGGCTGCGCTCGTTGAACTCCAAAATCAGGATATCGCACCCCGGGTGATCGACCACATCCATCGTAAACGTGTCGATGTGCTCGCGCCAGCTGTTGGTGAACCGCGCCTGCAAATAGGGCATATAATACTCACTGAAGGAATCCCCGATGACCCGCACCGCGCGGCCGTCTTTTTCAAACAGCTGGGCGTAGCCGGGTACAGTGTAAGTCTCCTCGGCGGGCAGGCTGGCGTAAAGCGCCGCCACATTCGCCATGTCGCCGGTCGTCGTGCCGTCGGCCTCCACCAGGTAGGCGTCAGGGGAGCGGGTCGGCATGTCCAGCGCCTCAAAAATACCGTCCAGCCCAATCAGCGCACCGATGGAGTTCCAGTGCGTGTCGGTCTTGTAGTAGAGCAGCCGTTCGGAGTTCTGCCGTGCCTGGCTGCGCAGCACATCGTACCGCCACACCACCGGCACCGTCGTGTGGCTTTGCAGGTAAGCCGCCATCAGGTCGGTGCGGTTCTGCTCGTTCACGATGGGGTAGCCGTCGGGCATGTACTCGCGATAGATGCGGTCCTTGCTAGGCGTCAGGTCCAACACCAGCGTACAGCCGTTGGCCGCCAGCCGGTCATTTAAGATCTGCAGCCCCGCGCTGGCCTCGGCCAGCACCTCGGCACTGTCATTCAGCTCGGTCAGGCCCTGATAATTTGCCATCGGCTGGGCAGCGTTAGGCCCGTCCTTGTAGAACAGCCACCCTTTCTTGCCGGGCAACACCTGATCGCTCTGGCTTGTGCCGAACAGCGCATAGTCCAGCCCGGCGTTGACCAGCACAAACTGGTAGCGGAAGGGAGAATTGTCCACCAGAAAGTTATCGAGATTCTGCGGCAGCTCCCGCAGCGGGCTGTTCAGCACCTGGGGCAGGCCGGTCATCAGGCGGTTTTCGTGGCTGTCCATCGACAGCTGTTTGGAGAACACATTGAACACCGGGAACGCCAGCCCGATGACGGCGCAGAACGCGCCCGCAAAGGCAATTTTGCCCGCTTTACGCATGGTCTGCACCCTCCTTTAAAATTGGAAATAGATGAACGCGCTGTACGTGCCCGCCGTGACCCGCATCAGGCCAAAGAACAGCAGCACCAGCAGCCCCGCCGCCCCGGCCAGGGGCGGCGCTTTGCGGGCGTAAAGGGCTTCTTTCAGCTTGGGGCGCAGCGCCTGCAGCGGCCCGCACAGCAGGAAGGACACCGCCAGAATCAGCAGCAGCTTGGCATCCGCAAAGGCGGCCAGCGTGTAGCCCTTGGCCCCGCTCTGCCAGGTAAAGATGCCCCACAGCGCAGCCAGGCCTTCTTTCAGGCCCGGCGCACCGAAGATGACCAGCGTCAGCCACAGCACCATGACGGTATACAGGTGGCCGAAGAACCGGGGCAGCCGTTCCAGCGCCCGGCGCAGGCCAAGGCGCTCGGCACATAAAATCAGGCCGTGCAGCAGGCCGAACACCACATACTGCCACGCCGCGCCGTGCCACAGGCCGGTGAGGGTAAACACAATGAGCAGGTTCAGGCAGGTGCGGCGCAGACGGCAACGGCTGCCGCCCAGCGGGATGTACACATAGTCGCGGAACCAGCCGGACAGCGACATATGCCACCGCCGCCAGTATTCGCCGATGGAGCAGGCGAGATAGGGGTAGTCGAAGTTTTCCGGCAGAGTGATACCGAAAAATTCACCGATACCGATGGCCATATCGCTGTACCCGGAAAAATCGAAATAGAGCTGCATCATGTAGGCCGTGTAGCCCAAAATCAGAATCGGCGCGGGCAGTGTGGCCGCCGGGACCGACGCTATCTTGGCGTAGATGAGTGCCAGCTGGTCCGCGATGATGGCTTTCTTGGCAAGGCCCAGAATCAGCCGCTTGATGCCGTAGCTGAAGCGGTCAAGGTCAACTTTGCGGGCCTCGCTGCGGGGGTCCAGCTGCGAGGCCTGCTGGTTATACCGCACGATAGGCCCCGACGGCCCATGGCCGAAGAAAGCCAGGAACACCGCGAACTTAAAGGGGCTTTTTTCCGGCTCGGCGCGGCCCGCGGCAACATCAACGCAGTAGCCGATGGCCGTAAACACGTAAAAACTGATGCCCAGCGGCAGCGCAGGGGAGAGCACCGGCAGCAGCCCGGGCACAACAGTATTGATGCTTTCGGCCGCAAAGCCTGCATACTTAAAGCCGCCCAGCACGGCCAGGTCCAGCAGCACCAGCACCGCCAGCAGTGGTTTTTTGTGGGCCAGCCGCCCCAGCCACAGCCCGCCCAGCCAGTTGATACAGGCCAGCAATACCAAAACGGCCGCACCTTTCAGCCCCGCCCAGGCAAAAAAGAGCAGACTGAACGCGCCCAACACGATATTGCGCAGCCGTTTGGGACAAATCCAGTAGACCGCCAGCACCAACGGCAGGAACACAAACAAAAATTGTACGGATGAAAACGCCATAGATAACCCTGCTTCAAAAAAATTTACATTTGTAACTATTATATAGGGTATAACAAAATTCGGCAAGGTTTGCGCGCAAAAAAGTTATTTCCTGCACATTCCCGCGCATTTTGCAGGGGATATCCATAGACAATCAGGGCGGGAATGACTATAATAAAGATGTATTTTTGTGTAACGGAGGGGCCGCCCATGGAAAATCTGATCTTCGGTGCGTTTGCCACGCTGGATGGCTACCGGGAGGGGGACGCCGCCAACCTAGGCCGCACGGTCTATGACCGCTGCACCGTGGTAGCGCTGTGCAGTGCCAAGGCGCAGAACCCTGCCTGCACGGTAGCCCTGCTGACGAACGCCCCGGTGCCGGAACCGTTCGCCGCACAGCTGAAAAACGGCGGCGTGGAGATTTGGGACTGCCCCTTTACCGCCTACCGCGTCCCCGCTGAGACAAACTGGGCACTGGCCTACTACAAGCTCTGCGCCATGGCGTGGGTGCTGGCCCACAGGGATTTTGCCCGCGCCTGCATGGTCGATCTGGACACCTTCACCCAGCACCCGCTGGACGACCTGTGGCGGGAATGTGACGAGGCCGTACTGCTGTATCAGGTGCCCCACGCCGCCAGCCAGACGATGACCGCTGCCATCAGCCGCTGCTATGACGCGGTAGAATCGGACGGTGCACCCCACAGCTTAACGCATTTCGGCGGCGAACTGGTGGCGGGCAGCAAGGCCCGGTTGGCTGATTTTATGGCGCTGTGCCAGCAATATTTTGACGAATTGCAGGTCCGGGGCATCACCCCCAAGGAGGGTGACGAGGCCGTCTGGTGCGGCGCGGCCTACCGCAGTCTGCGGGCAGGGCAGCCGGTACGGGCCGCCAACGCCTATATTTTCCGCTACTGGCTGGGCGGTCGTTTTTACTATGTATCGACGAATTATCAGCTTGACCCGGTATGCATCCTGCATCTGCCCGGGGCAGCCAAGGACCGCCAGCTGAAACTGATTTATAAAAAGTACACGAAGCGCGGGGCGTTCCCGCCGCCAGACGCGATCCACCGCCTGTGCGGCCTGCCCGCCGCCCATCCGCCGCTGCTGCGCACCCTTTGGACGCGGCTGCTGGCCAAGCTGTAAGGAGCCGCTATGCCCAGAAAAAAGACCGACCTCAGCCAGCGTTTGGAGGCTGTCATCAAGACGCTGGTGCCCCAGCAGGAGCAGAACCCCGACGACCTCGGCCCTATGATGCGGGCCATCAAGGCCGTACACAGCATCAGCGACCATACCTCGACCACGCCGGAGGATCTGGAGCACCAGCGCGCCGCGCAGGAGTTGTTTGGGCGGCTGGTCACGCCAAGCATCGGCATCCGCAATGACAGCCTGACGGTGGGCAGTATCCCCGCCGAGTGGGTCAGCCTGGAGCACGGCCACGACCGCCACCACGCGGTTTTGTACTGCCACGGCGGCGGCTACACCTGCGGCCAGCTGGGCTATGCCCGCATTCTGGCCAGCAAGTTGGCGCTTGCCACCGGGTTTGACGTGCTCTCGTTTGAGTATCGCCTTGCGCCCGAGCATCCGTTCCCCGCCGCTATTGAGGACGCCGTTGCCATGTGGGATTACCTGATGTACATGGGCTACGGTGCGCGGGACGTGATTATTGCGGGCGATTCTGCCGGGGGCAACCTGGCTTTGGAGCTGGCGTTAAAGCTGAAAGAGCAGGGCCGCGCCCAGCCGCGGGGGCTTTTGCTGTTCAGCCCCTGGACCGACATGACGGCCAGCGGCAAGAGCTACCGCACCTGCAAAACGCTGGACCCGATGCTGACGATGGAGTACATCGCCGCCGTGCGCGAAGCCTACACCGGCCCCGATGCCGATTGGTCCCGCCCGTGTTACAGCCCGCTGTTTGCCGACCTGCGCGGCCTGCCGCCCGTGCTTGTGCAGGTGGGCACAAACGAAATTTTGAAGTCCGACAGTGAACAGTTGGTCGAAAATTTACAGAAAGCCGGTGTCTACGCCCAGCTGGAAGTTTACCCCGAGTGCTGGCACGTTTTCCAGCAAATGCCCATCCGCCGCGCCGCCGTCGCGATGGAGAGCGCGGGGCGATTTGTGCAGAAGATTATTTGAGGAAACATAATACAACACCTCCCGGGAGCCTCCCCTTAATCCTTTAGCAGAGAAAGGAAAAACATGTCCGATTCATGGTACAAAGTTGATAACGTCGCCAAGGTGTTCCTTGCTACGGCGTCCCAGCGCGACCCGCGGGTGTTCCGCGTCTCCTGCACACTGCAGGAGGACATCGATCCCGACACGCTGAACACCGCCCTGCGCGCCACCGCGCAGGAATGGCCGCAGTTCCAGGTGACACTGCACCGCGGTTTGTTCTGGCATTATTTTGAGTCCACCGACCTTGTCCCCACGGCCCAGCCTGAGAATAAGGCCCCCTGTGCGCCGCTGTACACGCCGGAGCGCCGCAATAAACTCATCTACCGCGTGACCTATTTCGGCGCACGCATCAACCTGGAAATGTTCCACGCCATTACCGACGGCAACGGCGGGCTGCTCTACTTAAAATCCATCGTGCGCAACTATCTGGCCCTGCGCCACCCCGGCCAGCTGAACGACGTACCTTCGCCCAACAGCGCCTCGGCGGCCGACTTGGTGCAGGACAGCTTCCGCAACTTTTACGGCGGCACAAAGCGCGATAATGCGGCCAAAAAAGTCAAGGCCTACCGCCCGCGCGGACTGCGCCTGCCCTACGACCAGCTGCAATTTTTTGAAGGGCATCTGAGCGCCAAACAGGTGCTGGAACGCTGCCACGCGCTGGGCGTCTCGATGACAAGCTACCTCGGCGCGTCATTCATGCTGGCGATCTACCACGATATGCCCGCACTGGAACGTAAAAAGCCTATCTGTATCAGTCTGCCGGTCAACCTGCGCAACTACTATCCCAGCGAGACGGCCCGCAACTTCTTCAACTCGGTCTATGTCACCCACACGCTGACCGATGCTGACACGCTGGAAACCGTCGCCCGGGTGTTTGATGCCAAGCTGAAAGAGGTCTTAAAACCCGAGAACATTCGCGCCCAGATGGACGAGTACGAAAAGCTCGAACATATGCCCGGCATCCGCCCGGTGCCGCTGGTCGTGAAAAACGCCACAGTCAAGTTGTTCACCCGCTTGGAGGACCGCTATGTCACGGCGGTCGTCTCCAACATGGGCCGGGTGACGGTGCCCGAGGAACTGAAACCCTACATCCACAGCTTTGCAGCGTTTTCCAGCTGCAAAACGCTGTTCACGGTCGTCTGCTCCTACGGCGACGACCTTGTGCTGGGTACGGCGTCGGCGCTGCGCAGCACAGCCATTTTGCAGCGGTTCTACCGTGAGCTGACCAAGGCCGGGCTGGATGTCACGCTCTATGCCACGGAGGTGGAGAAATGAATACCTGTCCGCACTGTCATATCCAGGTCGGTGGGGATGCCCGATACTGCCCGCTGTGCCAGAACCGCCTGCCCGGCTCGGCGGGGGAGCCATACTTTCCGGCCACCGCGCCGCGCATCCACCGCGCGTCGCTGCTGTACAAAATCGTGGCGTTCGTGCTGTCGGCGCTTGTCGTCGTGGGCGGCGCGTTCGACTTTCTGCTGCTGGAAGAAACACCCCACCGCCATTTCAGTGTGCTGATGGCCGTCTGGGCCGTCGCCCTCCTGCGGGTACTTCGCGCCGTGCTGCGCCGCCGATTCAACGGCCCGCGCCAGATTTTCAACCTGCTGCTGCTCGTCTCGGCGCTGTTGGTCTTTACCGACTGGTTCAACGGCTACACCGGGTACAGCCTTGATCTGGTCGTGCCGATTTTGTGCTGTGTGGCGCTGGCCTGCAACTTTATTTTTGCGTTCCTGCGCAGCAATTTCACCGCCAACGCACTGGTGTACCTGCTCATGAACATTGGTATCGGCGTTCTGCCGTATATTTTACTGTTCTTCCGCATTGATTACGACGGTAAGCTGGACGCCCACAGCATCCCCTGGGTCATCTGCCTGATTTTGAGCATCATCACATTTTTGGGGCTGGTCATCTTCCGCGGCCGCGACTTGAAAAACGAACTGGTCAAGAGACTGCATATGTGATTTTATCCCCAGTTGTAGGGGGGTAGCGATTGGGGTGCCGGTGCTGCGCGTTGGCAGAAAAATCAACGTATAAACATACCAAAAGAAAAGCAAGTACGCCGGATTTTGTCCGATGTACTTGCTTTTTGTCGTTTTCTGTTGTAAAAAACAAGAACCGCCACTCGGCCAAGTGACGGTTCTTAGAGTTATCTGGTTCCTGTTACTAAAAGCCAACCGCTTGTCGCAGTGCCTTTTCTATTTATGTTATCCCACAAATCTTTCGTTTCGTCAACGCTTATTTCTTATCAAACGCTTCGCGGCGCTTAGTGGACAGGCGGAACATCTCTTCCAGGCCTTCCCGGTCGTCGTTGACGAGCTTTTCCTTCATATCCTGCAAGGCGCTGTCAAACATATCGATCTCCGAAATCAGGTTGTCCTTGTTCCGCAAAAACAGCTCCGCCCACATTTTGTCGTTGATACGTGCAATTCTTGTCAAATCCCGGAAGGAATCGCCGGTGTAATTCGCAAGCTCGGAGTTATCCGCCGCACACATCAGGCTGACGGCGATCGCGTGGCACAGCTGGCTGACATAGCCGATCATGTGGTCGTGCTCGGCAGGGGTCAGTACGCTGATTCGCTTGAAGCCCAACGCCTCAGCCAGGTCGCGGCACCAGTCGATGCCCGCCTGGGTGTTTTTCTCCGTCGGCGTGATGATGAAGTTGGCCGGGGCAAAGTTGACCTCGGCGCTGTGGGCAATGCCGCTCGTCTCGCGGCCTGCCATCGGGTGGCTGGCGATGAACTCTACCCCGTCAGGCAAAGCAGCCTGCACAGGCTCAACCACGCCGCGCTTGACGCCGGAGACGTCCGTCACCATTGTGCCGGGGCGGATATATTGGCCGTACTGCGCGACCCATTCCAGCAAAACGGTGGGATAGAGGCCGAACACGATGCAGTCGGCCGCCCGGATCAAATCCTCAAAATCCGCGTTTTTGCCTGCGCGGATATAGTCATGCTGCAAGGCATAGTCCAGCGTCGCCTGGCTGTGGGTAATGCCGGTCACGCTGTAACCCTTCTGGCTCAACACCTGGGCGTATTTTCCGCCCAGCAGCCCCAAGCCGACAATCAGATAATTCTTGCTTTTGTCCAGCATACAAAATCACGCCTTTATGTCAAATTCGTTCGTTTTGTCTGTGGAAAGCTCCACCTTGGCACCCAAGCCGCGCAGCACGTTCCAGAACGCGGGCCAGCTCTTGTCCACAGCCTCGGCCCCGCAGAGCAGGGCAGGCAGGCCGCTGGCAATGGCTGCCACGGCCAGTGCCATGACAATGCGGTGGTCGTTATGGCCAGACAGCGGCGCGTTCGGCGCGTGGAGCGCCACGCCCTGAATATGCACGGTGTCGCCGTCCACCTCAATGCGTGCGCCCATCTTTTGCAGTTCATCCCGCATAGCTTCGATTCGGTCGGACTCTTTCAGGCGCAGACGGCCCGCGTTGGTGATGACTGTTTCGCCACTGCAAAAGCAGCCCAGCGTGAACAGGATCGGCCCCAGGTCCGGGCAGTCGGCCAGGTCGATCTTGGTGGCTTTGAGCAGGCTGCGGTCAAAGTGGTAGCCGCCCTCGACTTCCTTAAATTTGCCGCCGCAGCGCTTTAAAATGTCCAAAATGACCTTATCGCCCTGCTGGCTGTCGGGGTTTAAGCCGGTGATGGTGATGCCGCCGATGACGCAGCCCAGCACAGCCAGGAATGCCGCCTGGCTGTAATCGCCCTCGACTGCAAAATCGCTGGCCGTGTACCGCTGCGGCGCGGCCACGCGGTACATCATGCTGCCATTTTTGCGGGCGCGGGCCGACACCTTGACGCCGAACTGCTGCATCGCGTCGATGGTCAGATCCACATAGGAATGGCTCTCGTAGGGGGGCAGGACCTCGATGCTGCTCTCAGAGTCCATCAGCGGCGCGGCAAACAGCAGACCGCTGATGAACTGGCTGGACACATCGCCGGGCAGGGTGAACCCGCCGGGGCGCAGGCGGCCAAAAATCGTGATGCCCTCGGGCGTCTGCTCAAAATGCAGGCCTTGGCGGTCAAACAGCATTTGATACACTGCCTGGGGGCGGTCAAACAGCCGCCCCGCACCGGTAAAGCGCACTTTCTGGGCCGTCAGGCTGAACAGCGGTATCATAAACCGCAGCGTCGACCCGCTTTCGTTGCAGAACACCGGGCGCGTCACCGTCACAAAGCCCCCCGCTGTGCCGTGGCCTTTGATGGTCAGGGAGTGGGGCTCCTCGGTGATTTTGGCACCCAGCTGGGCCGCTGCGCCCAATGTGGCGCGGATGTCCTTGCTGTACTCGATATTCGTGATATGGCTTGTGCCGTCCGCCAAAGCGGCGCACAAAACTGCACGGTGGGCCGCACTTTTGCTGGGCGGCACCGTGGCTGTGCCGCTCAGGCGGCTGACATGAATCTTCGCGTCCAATTTACATCTCCCGGCCGATGGCGGCGGCGACCTTGCGGCACTTGGCGATCACATCGGCAAACTTATCGGGTTTCAGACACTGCGCGCCGTCGCTCCAGGCGTGGGGCGGGTCGTCATGGACCTCAATTTCCAGGCCGTCCGCACCGGCGGCCACTGCAGCCAGGGCCATGCTCTCGATGTACTTGTAGTCACCGGTGGCGTGGCTGGGGTCGACGATGATGGGCAGGTGGGTCTTTTCCTTGATGACCGGCACGGCGGACAGGTCCAGCGTGTTGCGGGTCGCGCGCTCAAAGGTGCGGATGCCGCGCTCGCAGAGGATGACGTTCTCGTTGCCGCCCGCCATGATGTACTCGGCGGACATGATCCACTCCTCGATCGTGTTTGCCAGGCCGCGCTTGAGCAGAATGGGCTTGTGCATCTTGCCGACGGCCTTGAGCAGCTGGAAGTTCTGCATATTGCGCGCGCCGATCTGCACGACGTCGACATACTCCTCGAACTCGGGGATATGGATCTCGTCCATCAGCTCACTGACGATGGGCAGACCGGTCTCCTCGCGGGCCTTGACCAGGTCGAGGATGCCCTCGGTACCCAGGCCCTGGAAGGAGTAGGGACTGGTGCGGGGCTTGTACGCGCCGCCGCGCAGGAAGTTTGCGCCGCCCGCCTTGACAGCCTTTGCCATCTTGATGGTGTGGGCCTCACCCTCGACGCTGCAGGGGCCGGCCATCACGGCGATGGGGGACTTACCACCGATCTTGACACCGTTGACGTCCACGACGGTGTCCTCGGGATGGAACAGGCGGTTGGCGCGCTTGTAGGGGGCAGACACACGGGTCACGTTCTCGACCCAGGGGTTGGCCAGCACGTCTTTTTCAGCAATTTTCGTCGTATCACCGACAAGGCCAAAGACGTTGTAATCCGTGCCACGGATCAAGGTGACGGAAAGGCCCTGCTTCTCGAAATTGTCAACGATGCGATCCAGTTCAACCTGGGGCGTACCTTTTTTGGTGGAAATAATCATGGAGGAACCTCTTTTTTATATACTTTTTACTCTATAAAACAAACCTTTGGCTTCCCCCTCGGGGGAAGGCTTTTACAGCGTCTCATCCGCTTCAAACAGTTCTACTGCTTTATTCACGGCTTCGGTCAAGGTGCTGTTATTCTCCAAAACGGCGGTGGCGGCGGCCTCGTACAGCGGTGTGCGCTCGGCTTCCAGCTGCTTTAAGGCAGCCCCGCCTTTCGAGAGGGGACGCCCGCCCGTAGCCAGGCGTTCCAGCGGGCGGCGCACCCACAGCACCGGTCCGTTCTGGCGCAGGGCGCGGGTGTTGGCCGGATTTTTGATGACCCCGCCGCCGCAGGCGATGACTTGGCTGTTGTCCTTGGCAACCTCGGCCAGCACTTCCGCCTCATAGCGGCGGAAAGCAGCCTCGCCCTCCTGGGCAAAGATGTCGGGAATATTATGCCCGGTGCGGTGTTCAATTTCCGCGTCCAGATCCACGAATCGCTTGCCCAGCCGCTTGGCCAGCGCCGCGCCCACCGTGGATTTGCCGCAGCCCGGCATCCCGATGATGGAGACATTCGCCAACTCGTGCCGCAGACGGCGGCTGACAGCGGGGATGAGGGCCGCCGTATCCAGCTGCCTGCCGGTGAAATGCTCCGCCGCAAACACGGCCTGGGCTACCAGCATCTCAAAGCCGCCAGCCGCGGTCACACCGCAGTCCTCGGCCCGCAGCAGCAGCTCGGTGCGGAAGGGATTGTACACTACATCCAACACGGCTTCCAATGCGGGGAAGGCTTTCGGGTCGATCAGGCACTGCCCGACATTCGGGAACATCCCGCAGGGTGTCGTGTTGACGATGATTTGCACATCACGGCGGTGCATGGCCTCACTGTACAGCAGCGCACCGTCCTTACCGGTGCGGCTGGCGGTCAAAATTTCTTTTGCGCCGCCGTCGCGGCAGACCGCTGTGACCGTCGAATGCGTACCGCCTGTACCCAGAATCAACACGGTTTTATCGGCAAAATCCACGCCGTGGGCCTTGGCCAGATAAGCAAAGCCCGCGTAGTCGGTGTTGTAACCGTACAGCTTGCCGTCCCGGTTCACAATGGTGTTCACCGCACCGATGGCCTTTGCCTTAGGGTCAACCTCGTCACAGTAGGGAATGACGAGCTGCTTATACGGTATCGTCACATTGATGGCCGCAAACGCGCGTTTTTCCATAAACGCGCGGGCTTCTGCCTCGGTGGGCAGGGGGAGCAGGTCGTAGGTGTAATCCGCGATCTGCTCATGGATGATCTTGGAGTAGCTGTGGCCCAGCTTGCCGCCGATCAATCCGTACAGCGGTTGCTGCATAGTGTTCACTTCCTTTTACTCTTGGGGCAGGCCGTGCTTTTGGGCCAGGGTGCCGTACCGCACGGTCAAAAGGTCCAGCAGCCCGAAGGCCGTCAGGGTGTTCTGCACCACGGCGGCACGGGGCACAATGCAGGGGTCATGGCGGCCCTTGATCTGCAATTCTCCGTCGGTCTTGCCGATATAATCCACGGTATGCTGTTGTTTATAGATGCTGGGCGTGGGTTTGAGCACCGTGCGGAACACGATGGGCATACCGTTCGTGATGCCGCCGTTGATGCCGCCGTTCTTGTTGGTGGCAGTGGCAACCATATCGCCGCGCATCGTGAAGGGGTCGTTGGCCTGGCTGCCGCGCAGGGCGGCAAAGCCGAAGCCCGCACCAAACTCGATGCCCTTGCAGGCGGGAATGGCGAACATCAGGTGGGCCAGCTCGCTTTCGACGCTGTCAAACCATGGTTCGCCGATACCGGCGGGCAGCCCGGTGACGATGGTCTCCAGAATACCGCCGACACTGTCACCCTCGCTGCCCGCAGCGCGGATAGCCGTCTGCATGGCCTCCTCTTTTGAGGCATCCAGCAGGGCAAAATGCCCGGGCTGCGGGTCGGGCATCACCAGTCCCGCCGCGCTGGAAAGGGGCGCGTCCTGCACGCCCGCGCACTCGGCAATGTGGGTGTAGACTTTTACGCCCAAGCTGTTCAGCACGGTCTCGCAGATCGCGCCCGCCGCGACGCTGGCCGCCGTGATGCGACCGGAGAAATGCCCGCCGCCCCGTGCGTCCTGAAAGCCTTCATACTTAGCGTAGGCCGTGTAGTCGGCGTGGCCGGGGCGCAGCAGGTCAGCAGTCTTGGCGTAATCACTGCTGCGGGTGTTCAGGTTGCGGACCATCAGGGTGATGGCTGTGCCGGTCGTGTGGCCGTTGTAAACGCCGGAGAGAAATTCCACGGCGTCGGCCTCGGTGCGGGCAGTGGAAAGCCCATCCCCCCGGGCGCGGCGGCGATCCATGGCTGCAGCAATGGCGGCCTCATCCACAGGCAGCCCCGCAGCCAGGCCATCCAGCACCGCCCCCACCGCAGGCCCATGGCTCTCACCAAAAATCGTCATACTGACGGTATTTCCAAAGGTGTTTTTCATAAGTTTATCTCTTGTATATCTCCGCAGGGGGCGATGCAAGCATCCGCCCCTGCACACTCAATCTATGCCCAAGAAAGTCGGCAGCTCGGTCATCGGCAGCTTATCGGCGCGCCAGCAGCCAAGGCCGGGGCACTTGATGATGGTGATGGAATCCCCCCGGGCCTTTTTGTCGTGCTGCATGTAGGCCAGGACTTTTTCCTTGTTGGCCCCGGTGCGGGTGGGCAGGCCCAGCGTGCGGTAGATTGCCCGGGTACGCTTGAGCAGAGCATTGTCCTCAATCATCGGCAGCATGCCCAGCGCGACGCACTCGCCGTGGTACAGCCCGGTCGTGCGGCGGCCGCGCACACCGCGCACGGCCTCGATGCCGTGGCCGATGGTATGGCCAAAGTTCAGGCAGGCGCGGACGCTGCCCTCGCGCTCGTCCTGTTCGACGATCTTCTTTTTGAACTTCAGACTGCGGTAGACGATCTGTTCAATATTTTCCTCGGGGTGCTCGCACTCAAACAGGGCGAACAGCTGCGGGTCGCCGATGATGCCGGTTTTCAGCGCCTCGGCCAGGCCGTTGACGATCTGGCGGCGGGGCAGGGTCTTCAGTGTGTCAAAATCGACGAGCACGACCTTCGGCTGCCAGAACGCGCCGACGATGTTTTTCGTTTCGCCCAGGTCGATGGCCGTTTTGCCGCCGATGGAGGAGTCCACCTGGGACAGAACCGTCGTGGGGCAGTTGACGAAATCAATGCCGCGCATATAGCTGGCAGCACAGAAGCCGCCCAGATCACCCACAACGCCGCCGCCCACGGCGACCAGCAAATCTTTTCGATCCATGCCAAATTCCAGCATGGCCTGCAAGACCTGGCCGTAGACTTTCAGGCATTTGCTGCCCTCGCCCTGGGGGATGGTGTAGACGGTGGCATCCTGGCACTGGCCGGCCACGATTTTGGCGTAGTCGGCCGGCACGCCGGAATCCGTCAGCACAAAGACCTTGCGGCCCTGCACATTGGTAAACTGGTGGAGGTTGGCAAGGCAGCCGGCCTTCAAAATAATATCGTAGCTGCGGCTTTTAAGCTGCATCGTCAGTTTCATGCTTCGCACATCCTTTTTCTTCATGGCTTATTTCTCCGTACCGTCCAGGGTGAACGCACCCAGCAGCCGCAGGGTGCTGCAAACAGGGGTCAGGGTGTCCAGCAGGGCCTGGCACTCTGCGCCGGTACTGCCTGCCGGGCAGACCAGCTGCACATAGAAATAATATTCAAACGGAACATGGGGCAGGGGGCGGCTCTTGATGCACTCCATGTTAAAGCCCCGTGCGCCGATCTGATCCAGCGCGGCGGCCAGCTGGCCGGGCTTGTGGCGTGCTGTGAACAGCAGCGCCAGCCGCTGGCCCTCGCCGGTCATGGTGGGGGCGGTGTCGGCGCGTTCAATGACGATGAACCGCGTCGTGTTGTCGCCTTCGGCGTTGATGCCGGGGGAGAGAATTTGCAGCCCGTACAGTTCCGCCGTCTCGGCGCTGGCAATGGCCGCAACGGTGGGGTCGCCCAGCTCAGCCACATGGCGGGCGGCATCGGCCGTGTTGCCCCAGGTGGCCGTTTTAAAGCCGTGCTGCTGCACAAAAACGCTGCTTTGGGCCAGGGCCTGCGGGTGGCTGACAACGGTCTTGATCGTCTCCATCGTCGCGCCGGGCACAGCTACCAGGTCTTGCCGGATGTGCATATCGCACATTCTGGAAACGATGATTTCGGGGTGGGTGTACAGCAGGTCCAGCACGGTGGAAACATCACCCGCGCTGGAATTTTCAAACGGCAGAACGCCGAATTGCGTGTCGCCCTTCTGCACAGCGTCAAAGACCTCGCCCCAGGTGGCAAAGGCGGATTCCCGCGCAAAGGGGAAGAGCCGCCGCAGCGTGATATGGCTCCACGCGCCGGGCACACCCTGATAGGCGGCGGTGTCCCGGCCCAGCTGTGCCCGCTGATACGCACGGGAAACCGCCATGGCATCGTTTAAAAACGCGCGGTAGTAGGGGCGCAGCGTCTCATCGGCGATGCGGGCCGTGTTTTTGTCCAGCACAGCAGCCTCCCGCGCGGCGTCAAAGACCGGCTTGCCGGTCTCGGCCTTATAGCGTGCCACATCGGCCACCGCGCACATCCGCCGCTCAAACAGGGCGGCCATCTCCGCATCGACCATATCAATTTCTGCCCGGGCCTGCTGTAATAAGTCCATACATGAGGCTCCTTTTCCCAGATGAATTTTGAATTTCCGCAGCGCCCCGCCCCTACGGTACATCAGCATGACACGCGCTGTTTATTTATGCAGATAATTATAGTTAGTATACCATAAATAAAGCGCCGTCACAAGAGTGACGGCGCGAATTTTGGCGTATTTTAGCTTACCCGTGCAGGGCGCTGCGCAACGCGGCCAGCAGTTCAGCCTGATATTCCGGGCTGAAGGTGCCGTGCAGCAGCTTCGGCAGGGCTTCCTCCTGCAAGCGCCGCCAGCTGTCGGCCTCGCGGCCCGGCAGAATCGGCACAAAGGCCACGCCGTTGGCGGCGGCGGCCTGGGCGTCGCCCATAGCGTCACCCACCATCATGACCTTGCGGCTCTCATACCCGCAGGCCAGCATTGTGGCGATGGAGTTTGCCTTGCTGCCCACTTCCTGGCCGAAGATGACATCCGCGTGGCGGGCCAGGCCGTAGCGCTTCCACTCACTGGCAATGGCGCTCTCGTTCGCGGCGCTGACAACGGCCACATCGGCGACCGCGTGCAACTGGCGCAGGCTTTCTTCTACACCGGGGAACGGCTCAAACGTCGGCTCCAAGGCCTGGATGCGGCGGTTGCAGGCATTGTTCCACTCCTGCAATTTGCGCAGGGCCAGGCTGCCTGTCTTTTGCAGCTCCCGCTGCAGGCTGGCCGTAGAAAGCTCGTTGGCAGTATCGACCCAGGCGGCAATATCCTCGCTGCCGGGAATCTCGATGCCGCGGTTTTTCAGCCGGTCAAACACCAGCCGCACGCTCTCAAACCGGGAGATGCCCCGGGTGATGGTGTGCAGGTTGATCTCGTCCCAGGCTGCCGTGATAAACTCCGCGTAATCATCCAGCGCAAACACGCGGATGAGCTCGGGGCACATGACGGTCGAATGCTTGATGCGCACTGTGTCCATCACGCAGCCGTCGGAGTCCATACAGACCAAAAATTCACGTTTTTTGGTAAAATCCGTCAGTGCGTTTGCCATAAAACCGTCCCCCTCTATGTACTGTTCCCTATAAAAACGCTACGAATCTATCATAACAAAAATCCCCGGCGCTTTGCAATGCCTTTTTTGAAAAAACCATAGATTTTTGTGTAAAAATTACGCCTCCACATTGTCATTGGGGTCCAGCGTGCGGCCGATTGGCTCGTGGACAAGCAGATTGGCCATGGCGTCCGCCGAGGTGGGCTGTTTGTTGATGACGACAAGGTTGTCACCCCGGAAATACCGCAGCAGCCCCGCTGCCGGGTAGACCGCCAGACTTGTGCCGCCGACAATAAGGGTGTCGGCCTTGCGAATGGCGTTCACAGCGTTTTCCATCGTCTGCTCGTCCAGGCCTTCCTCGTAGAGCACAACGTCGGGCTTCACGATGCCGCCGCACTCGTCGCAGCGGGGTACTCCGTCGCCGACGCCGGCCGCATCCTCAATAAAGCTGACCGGGAAAAATTTGCCGCAGCGCGTGCAGTAGTTGCGCAAGGTAGAGCCGTGCAGCTCATACACGACCTTACTGCCCGCCGCCTGGTGCAGGCCGTCAATGTTCTGGGTCACAACGGCCTTGCATTTGCCCTCGCGCTCCAGCGCCGCCAACCGCAGGTGGGCCGCGTTGGGCTTTGCGCCGTGTACGATGAGCTTTTGGCGGTAGAAGTCGTAAAATTCATCGGTGTGTCGTTCGTAAAAGCTGTGAGAGAGCATCGTCTCCGGCGGGTATTTGAACTTTTGATGGTACAGCCCGTCCACCGAGCGGAAATCCGGGATGCCGCTCTCGGTCGAGACGCCCGCCCCACCGAAAAAGACCATGTTTTTTGTCTCTGCCAAAATTTCTTCCAATGCGCGGATCATGCAAACTGCCCCTTTCGTTTTCGCCGCAAATGCTTTATAATATACTTATTATAATACATTCTCGGAGGGATGCAAGATGCAGCAGGAAATCACGCGGGAACTGGTGCAAAGCTGGCTGCCCCGGCGGCAGGCGGACAGCAACAAGGGCAGCTACGGCAGTGTACTGGCCGCAGCGGGGAGCCTTGCCTACCGCGGCGCAGCGGCCCTGTGTGCCGAGGGCGCATTGCGCGGCGGCGCGGGACTGGTGTACCTGGCCAGTGTGGAACCGGTCGTGCAGATGGTGCTGACCCGCACGCCGGAATGCTGTGCCTGCGGCTGCCGCACGGCGGCGGGTGGGGGCATCCACCCCCAGGACGCCGCCGCACTGCGCAGCTGGTTTGCCGAAAAACACGCCGTTCTGCTGGCCGGGCCGGGCTTGGGGGAGGGGGCAGGGGAAGTCTGCCGCGCCCTGCTGGGCAAGAATCCGCCGTGGGCGGGTGCGGTGCTGGACGCCGACGCACTGAACTCGCTTGCGGCGGGCAGGCTGCGGGACCCCTTGCCGGAAAATACCATCCTGACGCCCCACCCCGGCGAGGCCGCGCGACTGCTGGGCTGCACCGTGGCCGATGTACAAGCCGACCGGGAGCAGGCCGTTTTGCGGCTGGCAGAAACCTATTACTGCGTCGCCGTTCTAAAGGGCAGCGGCACGTTGATTGCCGCGCCGGGCGGGGAGCTTTTGCATAACGCCACCGGCAACGCCGGGCTGGCCCGGGGCGGCAGCGGGGATATTCTGGCCGGGCTGACCGCCGGGCTGCTGGCCGCCGGGCTGAAGCAGAACCGCACCCCCGCCCAAATGGCCGCCTGCGCCGTCTGGCTGCACGGCACTGCCGCCGACCGCTGTGCCCGCCGCCGCAGCATGACCGCCATGCTGCCCACGGATATTTTCGCGGATTTGGGGGAGATTTTGGCGGAGATGGAGTTGTAAGGGGCAGCGTCCCTCTTGCCCTCTCCCTTTATAGGGTGTATAATAGGACTATATCTGCATATTGCCGGAAAGGAGCCGTTGTTATGCCGCGCAAAGAAGGCCAAAAACGCAAGCTGCTTGTCCTTTTGGAGATTCTCGCCCGCGAGACGGACGAAAAGCATCCCCTCAGCGTGCCGCAGCTGGTGGAAGAATTGCAGGAGCATGGCGTCGTGGCCGAGCGCAAGAGCGTCTACGATGACCTGAACACGCTGAACAACCTGCCCGATTCCAAGTACGAAATCGTGCAGCAGCGCGGCCGCGGCGGCGGCTACTATATGACCGAGACTCCCTTTGAGCTGGCCGAGTTGAAACTTCTGGTGGACGCTGTCTACGCCAGCAAATTTATCACGGCGCGCAAATCCAAAATCCTCATTGACAAGCTAGGGCAGTTCACCTCGAAATACCGGCAGGCGGAGCTGGACCGCAAGGTTCTGGTCAGCGGCCGCATCAAGAGCACCGACGAGAAAATCCTTTACACCGTCGATGCACTGCACACTGCCATCACGGCAGGGCAGCAGGTACAGTTCAAATACTGCGACTGGAACCTGCAAAAGCGGATGACCCCGCGCCACGACGGCCAGCTCTACCGTGTCAGCCCCTGGGTGCTGGTTTGGGAGAACGGCAACTATTACCTCATCGCCTACACCGAGGGGCGGCTCAAGCACTATCGCGTAGATAAGATGCAGAACGTCCACCAGCTGCCCGACACCACCCGCGAAGGTTCCGAGGAATACGCAAATTTTGACGTGAATGCCTATATGCAGCAGATGTTCGGCATGTTCAACGGCCCCCTGAAGCGGGTGACGCTCCTGTGCGAGAACCGATTTGCCGGGGCGATGATCGATCGGTTCGGCACCGGGCCGATCTTAACGCCCTGCCCCGACGGCGAGCACTTCACAATGACCGCCGAGATTCAGGTCAGCCCGCAGTTTTTCGGCTGGGTGGCCGGTTTTGGCACCGGCGTCGTCGTCTCCGGTCCGCCGGAGGTCCGCGCCGAGATGAAAAAGACCTTGGATCAGCTGCAGGAATTGTACCGCTGATTTGCAATAACAGTAGAAATATGGTAGAATAGATTGTTTACTTCTACTTGTTTCACGGAGGCTACCCTTGCTGGAAAAAAACCAACGCTTTAAAAGCCTGCTGTTTGTGCTGCTGGATGCAGCGCTGTTGTTTGTGGGCTTTCTGCTTGCCAACTATATTCGTTTTAATTATGTCCGCTATTTTGAGCCCGGCGGTGCCGGCCCGGCCCTGGCCGTGGCGCAGGACCCCCGCAACATCATTGCCGGGCTGGCCACGTCGCTGGTGCTGGTGCTCATCTACTGGGTGGCGGGCATTTACAACAATGCGCGGCTGCACGGCCTGGCCGAGCGCTGCACCAAAATTGCCGTTATCAACGCAGCGGGCCTCTTGATTTTCATTGGTGCGCTGTATTTACTGCACTTGGACGACTACTCCCGCATTGTGCTGGCGCTGTTCTACATTCTCTCCACCGCCGCCGTCGTGTTTGAGCGGATGGTCCTGCGCTGGGTCGACCGTGCCCGCCGCCGCAAGGGGCTGGGCCTGCGCCACATTCTGCTGGTGGGCGGCGGCAAATCCGCCGCACTCTATCTGCGTGCGCTGGAGCATAACCCCTACTACGGCTTCGTCGTGGACGGCTATCTTGCCAAAGTGGAAGAGCCCGGCCTGGGCGTAAAGTTCCTGGGCGGGTATGACAACCTGGCCGCCAAGCTGGACGAAATCGCCGTGGATGAGGTCGTCGTGGCGCTGGAAGCCGACGAAATCGAATTATTGCCCCATGTTTTTGCCGCCTGCGACAAAAACGGCGTGCGCATTACGATGGTGCCGTTTTACAGCGACTACCTCCCCGCACGGCCGACCATCGATGTGCTGGACGAGTGCAAACTCATCAACGTGCGGCAGACGCCCTTTGACAACCTGCTCAACGCCGCCGTCAAGCGTGGGCTGGATATCCTCGGCAGCCTGATTCTGATTATCTTGACCAGCCCCATCATGCTAGTCACGGCCATCGGCGTCAAGCTGTCCAGCCCCGGGCCGATCATCTTTAAACAGGAGCGTATTGGTCTGAACAAAAAGCCCTTCATGATGTACAAGTTCCGCTCCATGCGGGTCAATGTGCAGCAGGAGACAGGCTGGTCCACCGACTACGACCCCCGCAAGACCCACTTCGGCAGCTTTATCCGCAAGTTCAGCCTCGACGAGCTGCCCCAATTCTTCAATGTGCTGAAAGGGGATATGTCCCTCGTCGGCCCGCGGCCAGAGGTGCCCTTCCACGTCGAGCACTTCAAAGAGGAAATCCCGCGCTATCTCGTGCGCCAGCAGGTACGCCCCGGCTGCACGGGCTGGGCACAGGTTCACGGTCTGCGCGGCGACACCGACATTGCCGAGCGCATCCGCTACGATATCTGGTACATCGAAAACTGGACCGTGGCGCTGGATATCAAGATCATCTTCCGCACGGTGTTCGGCGGCAAGATGGTCAACGACGAAAAATTGCAGTAACGCGCCCCGCGTTACCGAACAGGAGTGTCCGTCATGAGCAAAAAGGAACCGAAAGTTGCCATCGTCCACGACTGGCTCGTCGGCTATGCCGGCGGCGACCGCGTTGTGGACGCTATGAAGCACGTTTTCCCCAATGCTGTCATCTACACCCTTGTGTACGACCCCAACAACATGCCCGAATGGTTCAAGAGCTACGATATCCGCACCAGCTGGTTCCAGAAGGTGCCGTTTTCCAACAAGCTCTACAAGGCCATGCTGCCATTGATGCCCGCCGCGTTTGAGGCGTTCGATCTGACCGAGTACGACCTTGTGCTGTCGTCCTGCTCGTCCTGCTCCAAGGGTGTTATCACCCGGCCGGATGCCGTGCATATCTGCTACTGCCATACGCCCATCCGCTATGTGTGGGATTTTTACTACACCTACCGCGCCAATGCCAACTGGCTTGCCCGCCTCGTCATGCCGGGGCAGATGCACAAGATGCGCGTCTGGGACAAGTGCGCCGCCGACCGCGTGGATTATTTTATCGCCAACTCGCATTATATCTCGCAGCGCATCAAAAAATATTACCGGCGTGACAGTGACGTGATCTACCCCGGCTGCCACATCAACGAAGCACCTTTTGTCGAAAAAGAGGATTTCTACCTCACCGTGGGCCGCCTGACCTGGTACAAGCGCGTTGATCTGGCCGTGCAGGCCTGCACGAAGCTGGGCAAGCGCCTCGTCGTCATCGGCGGCGGGGGAGAACTGGATAAGCTCAAGGCCATGGCCGGGCCGACCGTGGAATTTCTGGGCGGCGGCCTTTCCGACGAGGAAGTGCGCAGCTACTACCTGCGGGCCAAGGCGTTCCTTTTCCCGGGTGAAGAGGACTTCGGCATCACGCCGGTGGAAGCCCAGAGCGCGGGTACGCCGGTGCTGGCCTATGGCCGCGGCGGCGCGTGCGAGAGCGTTGTGCCCGGCAAGACCGGCTACTGGTTCAAAGAGCAGACCGTCGAAAGCCTGGCCGACTGCATCGAGCGGTTTGAGCGCGACGGCGTTGCCTATTCTAAAGAAGAAATTCGCGAGCACAGCCGCAGTTTCAGCGAGGAACGCTTTGAGCGCGAGCTGAAAGAATACTGCGAGCGCCGCATGGCCGACTGGCAGCAGGAATTGCTCGACTGCTCCCACTGGGAGAAGGAGGAACTGGATTGAACCCCATCGTCATCAACGGCACGGTACTGTGTGATAATATCACCGGCATCCCGCGCTATGTCTATGAGACCGTCGTCCGGCTGGATAAACTCATTGAGGGCACCGGCCTGGATGTGCGGATTGCCTACCGCGACGACGGCCGCCCCATTCACCTGCCGGAGCTGAAAAACATCCAGCTGGTGCCGCTGAAAGCGGTCAAATATTTTTACAATTTGGCTGTGCTGCCCGCCTACCTGCGCCGCACCCATGCGTTTTATGTAGGCCTGGCCAGCGATATGCTGCTGACCAAGCGCAGCGTCACCGTGCTGCACGATATCCGCCCGCTGGTCATGGACACCGACAAGGGCTTTTTCCGCTTCAAGTTCTGGGTACACTGTCTGTCCACGAAGTGGTTTGCCCAGCGGGTGTTCACAGTCAGCGACAACCAGCGCCACCTCATCAGTGAAAAGCTCGGCATCCCGCTGGATAAAATCGGCATCACCTACAACGGCTGGGAGCATATGAAGGGCGTGACCCCCGACGAGAGCATTTTTGAAAAGATGCCCGGCGTCCAGAAAGGGGAGTACTACTACGCTCTCGGCAGCCTTGCCAAGCACAAGAATTTCAAATGGATCCGCGAGGTCGCCCGCCGCAACCCTGACAAGACGTTTGTGGTGGCAGGCGGCAAGGACCTTCGGGCCTTCGGCGATGATAACGAAGCCAAGGACACACACAACGTATTCTACCCGGGCTATGTCTCGGACGCCGAGAACGCCGCGCTGATGCAGCACTGCAAGCTATTTTTGCACCCGGCCGTGTTTGAAGGCTTCGGCATCCCGCCGCTGGAGGCGCTGGCCTTGGGCGCGCCCATTGCACTTGCAAACGCCACCTGCCTGCCGGAACTGTACGGCGATACAGCGCGGTATTTCGACCCCTATGACTATGATGTAGACCTGGACGCGCTGGCCGCCCAGCCCGTAGCCGCGCCCGATGCGGTCCTGCAGAAATACAGCTGGGACAAAACCGCTGATTTCTGGCTGCATGAGATTGAAAAGTACGCGAAGGAGTAAGACTGCACCGCCCGCACGGTAAAGCCCCCCTCAGGCTTCGCAAGCTCGGCCAGTTCTCCCGGAGGGGGGTGCCTTCTTGCGCGGGCCTTGCCCGCGTGAAAGCCTCCCCTTCCAGGGGAGGTGGTCGAGCGAAGCGATGACCGGAAGGGCTTTTGCCGCTTTTCCCGCGTCCCCGTGCTCATTTTAGAGGAACCCCCATATGAACAAATCTATTTTGCCCCCACGTAAGTTTGGCCTGGCGGCGTTCTGGCTTATCGGCTGGGCCGCAATCGGGTATCTGCTGTTGATCGTTGCGTTCAGCCTGCCGACCGCGCGGATGCGCAGTCACCTGGAAAGCACCCCAGGCACCTTTTCCAACGGCTCCGTTGTGCTCGTAAAGGACGATACATCAACACATCTCGATTACCTGACAGAAGCCACAATTCTGTCTGAGGCCATCTATGACGGAGACGAGTCTGCTTTCACCAAGGCTGCCGCTATTTATTCAATTATTCCTCCGTCAGATGAGACACTGAACTGGTCTTACGCCAAGCTCACCGCCGCTCTCTCCTCCAATCGTGATGCTGCTTACGGCGCGTATGCCCGCTACTGGCAGGGGCAAAACGCCATCCTGCGCCCGCTTCTGCTGCTGTTTGATTACAAGGACATTTTGCGGCTGAATATGCTCGTTCAGCTCGGCCTTATGTTGTGGATTGCGTATCTTCTGCCGCGGCGGCAGCTCGGGTATCTGCTGCTCCCGTTCGTAATTTTGTTTGGTGCGCTGACGCCCGCAGCCACAAGCCTTTGCCTGCAATATACGCCCTGTTTCCTGATTATGGCGGGCGGTTGCGCTTTTCTGCTGTGTTATCCCGACGCCGTTAAAAAGCATCCTTGGCTGTTTTTCCTGTCGCTCGGCATGGCGACAAGCTATTTTGATTTTCTGACGTACCCTCTTGTCACGCTTGGCATACCGCTGGTGTTGTATTTGAATCTGGAAAATACCTCTTGGAAACAGCGTTTGCATCAAATCATCCGTCTCTGCCTGTGGTGGGGTGTCGGCTATGTCGGCTTCTGGGCTGAAAAGTGGCTGTTGGGTTCCCTTGTTCTGCGGGAGAATCTTTTCCTTGAAGCGCGGGACAGCATCCTGCTGCGCGCTTCGCATGAGACAGTGGGGCAGGCCATTACCTACACTGCCACGCTGAAAAACAACCTTCAGCCCTATGCACTGCGCACATGGATTCTCTTGTGGGTGTTGCTGGCGGTGGGCTCGCTTTTGCTGGCATTGCACCGCCGTGTGCTGTCCGTGCGGCGGCTCACGGCCCTTGCGCCGCTTATTTTAGTTGCCTGTATGCCGTTTGTGTGGTATTATTTTACGCAGAACCACTCGTATATCCATTTTGGTTTTACCCATCGTGAGTTAGCCATCACGTTCTTCGCCCTCAGCTGCTTTTTTGTCCGGCTTTGCTGCCGGGATGAATAACCACGGTTCTATTTGTAAGGGAGGTTTCCACCGCCCATGTACCTTATTATAGCGCTTGTTCTTACCGCGCTCCTCTCTGCTTTCTTTGGACTTCTGCCCGGCAAAATCCAGCGACGCAGCGTTGCAAAGCAGGACATCGTCTGGGCCGTCGGCCTATGGTTGGCCACCTGGCTGTTCGCGGTCTTTGCCTACCACCGCCCCGGGCTGACCATCGGCTTCAATGCGTTCCGTCTCGTGGCCGTCACAGCGCTGAACAGCTGGACCGGTTTCGTCACCGCCGGGCTGCGCAGCTTTGGCCGCAAGGGGCTGAAAGCCGTTGTTCCGCTGCTGCTCGTCACGGCGCTGGGGTTGGAAGTATTCGTCGGCAACGTTGCCTACTTCAACACCCACAGCTATGAGCCGTTCCAGCTCGTTGACTACCTTGACGAGAACATCAACGTCGGGCGCGGGCTGGGCACGATTTCGCTGGACGAGGGCCGGACCTATCTGCGGTTTCTGAACATCGACCGCCCCATCTACAACCTGCGGTTTGACGGCCTCGTCAATGACGATACCGACCTGCTCCACGCAGACAGCGCCGTCACCTTCACCATCGAGGGCACTGACGCGGCCAACACCCAGCTGACCCGCTTTGGCAGCTGGCAGGTCGGCCTGCAGGCCCCGCGCACCCACACCATCAGCCTGGATCTGACCGGCAATGTCAGCATGATGACGCTGACCGCCGCCGGGTACAGCTCCACCTACGCGCAGTTTCCGGTGGCGCTGACGTTCAGCGGCATCACGGCGAACGCCCCGCGGGCGCTGAATTTCTCTGTTCTGCGTTTTATCGCGGTATTTTTGGCGTTGCTGGCTGTCTATGGCCTGCGCCCGGCCAGCGGGTTATGGCACCGCCGCTGGCTGGCGGGCAATGTATGCGACCGCGCCGCAGCCGCCGTGCTGGGCCTGGTTCTGGCCGCCTTTGTGGTGGTCGTGCCCTTCTGGGAGCCGGGCAACACCGGCCTTGCTACAAAAGATTACAACACCGCGTTCTGGGACGGTAAGAGCACCATCAGCTTCGTCTACCAGCAGTACGGCGCACTGGCCCACAGCCTGCTGAATGGCCGCCTGGATCTGGAGGCCGACCCGCCCGCCGAGCTGCTGGCGTTGGAGAACCCCTACGACGCCGGGGCACGGGATGCGGCGCAGATCAACGATATCCACTGGGATCACGCCTTCTACAATGGGCGCTACTACGTCTATTTCGGCATTGTGCCGTGCCTGTTGTTCCAGCTGCCCTTTGAGGCGCTGACCGGCATCCAGAATCTGGCCTATGCGCCCTGCATGGTCGTTCTGGGGCTGCTGCTCCTCGCCGCCTGCTTCGGCGTGGTGGGGCAGGCCGTGCGGCGGTGGTTCCCGCAGACCTCCGCCGCCGCGTACCTGCTGGCCGTGGCCGCTGTGGTGCTGGGCAGCCAGCTGTATTACCTGCTGGTGCGTCCCTACATTTATGAGTACGCCATCCTCTGCGGTGCGGCGCTGCTGATGCTGGGGCTGTGGCTCTGGCTTTCCGCCGCCAGCACCCCTGTGGAAAAGCGCGGGGCCATTGCAACCAAGCTCGCCTTTGGCAGTCTGTTTGTAGCGCTGGTGGCTGGGTGCCGCCCTCAGATGGAGCTGTTCGCCTTTTTGGCTGTGCCCATCTTCTGGCAGCGGTACATTGGGCAAAAGCGGCTGTGCAGCCGCGCCGGGGCAGGGGAGACCGCCGCCTTTATCCTACCGGTGGTCGTGGTCGCCGCCGGGCTGATGTGGTACAACGCCGCGCGGTTCGGTTCGCCGCTTGACTTCGGTGCCAACTACAACCTGACCGGCAACGATATGACCCAGCGCGGCTTCAATGCCGTGCGCATCGGGCCTGCCGTGTTTACCAGCCTGTTTGAGCTGCCCAGCTGGCAGGGCGTGTTTCCCTTCCTGCGGGAGACGGACGTCCAGACGAACGCCGTCATCCGCACCATCAGCGAGAAATTCACCGGCAGTATGCTGGCCGCCACGCCCTACCTATGGGTGCTGGCGCTGCCGCTGCTGCCCGCGTTCCGCCGCTGTCTGCACCGCCGCCGCGCCGTGGCGGGCATTGTCTACGGCGGCATCGCCGCCATGGTCGTTATGACCGTTGTGGACTGCGAAATGGCCGGGGTGCTCTACCGCTATCTGATGGATTACAGCCCGGTGCTGCTCGTCGGGGCGGCGCTGTGCTGGTTCTGTGCCGAGGGCGCACTCAGCCGCCGCACCGCCGTGGGGGATGCCACCGCCGCTGCCGCACTGCCTGCGCTGCGCGTGGTCATGGCTGCCGCCGTGGCATACACCGCCGTTTACCGCTTCTGCACGCTGTTCGCCATGGAGCCGTGGCTGCAGGGGCTGAACCCTTCGCTCTATTACACTGTCAGCCGCCTTGTTCAATTCTGGATGTAAATTTCCCGGAGGAGTATTATGGATAAAATCGCCGTACTGATCCCTTGCTACAATGAGTCCAAGACCGTCGAGAAGGTCGTGACGGATTTCCGCCGCGTACTGCCCGATGCCACCGTCTATGTCTATGACAACAACTCCACCGATGGCACCGCCGAGCTGGCTGCCAGGGCCGGGGCCGTTGTTCGCCACGAGTACCAGCAGGGCAAGGGGAATGTCATGCGCCGCATGTTCCGAGAAATCGACGCGGAAGCGTATATTCTCGTTGACGGCGACGACACCTATCCGGCCGAGGCCGCGCCCGAGATGGTCGCCGCCGTGACCGAGCGCCAGGCCGACATGGTCGTCGGCGACCGGCTTTCCAGCACTTACTACACCCAGAATAAGCGGCCGTTCCACAACTTTGGCAACGACCTGGTCCGCTTCTGCACGAACCATCTGTTCGGAGGCAAGATCAAGGACATCATGACCGGCTACCGCGCATTCAGCTACCAGTTCGTCAAGACCTATCCGGTGCTGTCCCGCGGGTTTGAGATCGAAACGGAAATGACCATCCACGCCCTGCAGCGCAATATGCAGGTGGAGAATGTCGTCATCGACTACCGCGACCGCCCGGAAGGGTCGGAGAGCAAGCTGAACACCTACTCTGACGGCTTTAAAGTGCTGGGCACCATCGCACGGCTGTTCAAAAATTACCGTCCGTTCCTGTTCTTCGGCATTTTGGCGGCCATTCTGGCGGTGTTCGGCATCGGCTTTATGGTGCCGGTGCTGGGCGAATATTTCCAGACCGGGCTTGTGCCGCGCTTCCCGACTTTGATCGTCTGCTGCTTTGTGCTGGTGGCGGCGCTGCTGTTGTTTATCTCGGGCATTATCCTGTCCAGCCAGCTCGCCAAAGACGCGCGGGATTTTGAGTTCCAGCTGCAAACCGTGCACCAGTGGGAGAATAAAAACAAATCATAATTCCAAATCATCCCTGCCGCCCGCACCCCCTGCGGGCGGCTTGCTTTTTGGGACGGATTGGGCTATAATATTTTTATATGTGCATACTGCACATACTGCTATATAAGAGGGACTACACAAAGGGAGTATATAGAGTATGACAAAAGTTGCCGCATCGATCCTGTCGGCTGACCTGGCCAACCTGCAAAGCGACTGCACCCGCCTGTTGGACGCAGGCGCGGACCTGATGCACTTTGACGTGATGGACGGCCATTTTGTACCCAACATCAGCTACGGCGCGCCGGTGCTGAAATGCCTGCACGCCGCTTTGCCTGAAGTTTATTACGACGTCCACCTGATGATCAGCGAGCCCGCACGCTACGCCCCGGACTTCGCCAAGGCAGGTGCAAATCTCATCACTTTCCACCTCGAGGCTGTACCCGACGCGGTTGGAGAGACCATTGACGCCATCCGCGCCACCGGCTGCCAGGTGGGCATCAGCATCCGCCCCGGCACCCCGGTCGAGGCCGTTTACCCCTATCTCGACGCCGTGGATCTCGTGCTGGTCATGAGCGTGGAACCTGGCTTCGGCGGGCAGAAATTCATTCCTGCCACACCGGAGCGTATTGCCGCTGTCCGCACCGAATGTGACCGCCGCGGTCTTTCCACTTTGATTGAGGTGGACGGCGGCGTCAACGTTGAGACCGGCCCCCTGTGCAGTGAAGCCGGGGCCGACTGGCTCGTGGCCGGCAGCTCGCTTTTCAACGCCGCCGACCCCGCCGCTGTAGCGCGCGCACTGCACAGCAAGTAAAGGAGCTTTTACCCCATGCCCAATCGTAAAAAAATTGAACGCAGCAAGAATTACAGCTATTACAGCGACCTGCTGTGGTGCACGGTACCGCTCATCGGTATGTCGTGGTATTACTACGGCCCGCGCCCTCTGCTGCTGCTGCTGGCGGCCCTTCTGACCGCCTACCTGTGCGACTGTGCCCTGGCCCCACTGCACGGCACCGGCTACCAGTCCCATGAGCCGTCCAGCGAGTGCTTTGCCGCGCTGATCGTGCTGATGATGCCCGCCAGCATCTCTTATCCCATCGTCATCGCCGCCGTCATTGTTGCCGTGCTGGTCAAGGAGGCCTTCGGCGGTGAGGGGCACTACCCGTTCCACCCCGCCGCCGTCGGCATGGTCGTGGCCGGTGTCTCGTGGCCGAAAAATGTCTTTTTCTACCCGGTCCCGGGTACGCAGCTGCCACTCTTTGGCGAGGTGAACACCACCGTCGTCGCGGGCATGAACGCCACCCTGCGGACCGGCGGCCTGCCCAGTGCCAGCACGATGAACCTGCTGACCGGCAACGTCTCCGCCGCCGTCGGCACCAGCGCCGCGCTGGTGGTCATGGCCTGCGGGCTATTCCTGCTCGTGCGCGGACGCATCAAGCTTTCCGTCGTGCTGCCGTTCTTTATTTTTGTCATCGGCCTGCCGTGGCTGTTCCCGCAGCTCAACGAGCTGCCCGCTTTCAGCCTGCCGTGGGAGTTCATCCGCCAGCGCATCTACCTGGAAAAGTATGTTATTCTGTCCGGCACGGCGCTGTTCGGCGGGCTGTTCTTGATCTGTGAGCCGGTCACGATGCCTGACCGCCGGATGAGCCGCATCATCTACGGCGCGGCGCTGGGCATCATGACCTACGTGTTCCGCGCGTTCAGCCCCTATGAGTGCGCTGTCTGCTGCGCCCTGCTGATCGTGGGCGCTATCCCCGAGTGGCTTGACCTGATCAGCCACCGCACCGAGCGCATCCGCTTTATGAGAGAGGAGGAACAGCGCCTTGCCAATGCAGCAAAATCCGAATAATCGCCGCCGGGGTGAGGAGCGCAACGAGACGCTGATCATCCCGCACATCACCAAGGAAATGGTCGAGACGGCCCGCCGCATGGCCGAGCGCGGTGCCAGCCGTGCCGAGATCGAGCAGGCCATCGCCGCCATGCAGGCCGGCAAGACGCCCACTGAGGCTGAATCTGCCGCCCAGAAAAAGCCCATCGTGCAGCCGCAGGCCGCCGCTGCGCCCGCCCGCAACACGGCCGCCCACAGCGACACAGTCATCATCCCGACGAGCCGCCCGCGCTACACGTCCGCCGAGCGTCGCGCCATGCTGGAGGAAGTCCAGCGCCGCCAGGCCGAGCGCGAAGCCGAGCGGCAGAAGCTCGCACGGGAGGAGGAAAGCCATTTCCGCACCTACCGCGACCGGGAGTACGGCACAAACCCACCGCCGCGCGCGGCGAAATCCCTTGCAGACAAGCCGCAGCCCGACGCGACCAAGTCCCGCACCATCCGCACCAGCAAACCCGCTGCCGACGCGACCCGCACCGTGCAGGTCCCGCAGTCCGAATTGCGTGCCGCCGCCCAGAAGGCGGCCCCCGCGCCACAGCCCGTGCAGCCCGTGCAGACCACACAGCAGTTCATCCCGGAAAGCGCCCAGGCCCCCCAGATTGTGCCGCAAACGCAGCCCAAGCCCGCTGTGCCTGCGCCCGAGGCCGCCCCGAAGCGCCGCGGCCCGGTCGGGATGCCCCGCACCTACGCCGAGGCCGAAGCCGTTTTGAACGAGCGCATCCGCGCCGACCACATCTGGCTTTCCAACCCGGTTTTGGTACGCGGCCTCGGTATGGCCCCGGTCATCGGTGCCGCGTTGGACGGCCAACGTGCGCTGATGCTCTGCATCGCCGCACTGATTCTCGTCACGTTCACCCGCGTGCTGGCCGTGGCCGTCTGCCACCTGACGAAAAACCGTTTCCGCCCGGTGGTGTACTGCTATTCTGCCGCGCTTCTCTACATTCCCACGTACATTTTGCTCTACCGGCTGTTCGGCACCGATCTGTCGCTGCTGGGTATCTACCTGCCCATCATGGTCGTGGAGCCTGCCATCGTCAAGCGCATGGAGTTTGCCGACCTGGAACCCGTTAAGGATGCGTTCCGCCACGGCTTCAACAATGCGCTGGGTATGTGCATCGTGCTGCTCATCGTCGGCTGCCTGCGTGAGCTGCTGGCTACCGGCGCGGTGTTCGGCAATGTCATCCTGCACAACGCCCTGCTGCCGCTGGCCGCACTGCCCGCGGGCGGGTTTGTCATCGTAGGTATCCTGGCCGCCGTCTGGTGCGCCGCCGCCAACCTGTACACGGACTATAAACACGAGGAGGTGCGCCGCCTGTATGCCGACCGCAAGCATTGAGACACAGCAGATTTTTAACGGTATCGTGCAGTTTATCAGCTATATGGTGCTGGCCGTCTTTGCAGAGAACGTCGTGCTGGCGCGTGCGCTGGGCGTCACCCGCCTGATAAAGCTCGTACCCGACCACCGCGCCCAGGTGTGGGATTTCGGCCTGCCGCTGCTCTTTGTCATGGTGCTGTCCGCACCGCTGGGCTGGGCCGCGCACAACCGTCTTTTTCCATGGCTGCGCGATTATCTTCCCGATTGGCTGCCGATCTCGGCGCTGCGCCCCATCGTCTACCTGACCTGCGGCGTCGCCGCCATGGCCGTGGCCTGGCTGCTGCTGGGCGTGCTGCCCCGCAAACTGCGCACCGGCTGCCGCAGTCAGCTGAGCCTGGCGACCTGCAGCACTGCCATCCTGGGCACGCTGCTCATCTGCTCCAACCAGAACTACACGATTTTACAGAGCATCGCGTTTGCGCTGGGCAGCGGTATCGGCTACGTGTTCGCCGTCTTTGTCGTGCGCGAAGGCCGCCGCCGTCTGCGCAGCAAAGCGATTTCCTCGATTTTCCAGGGCCTGCCCAGTTCCATGATCTACATTGGCGTGCTGAGCCTGGCCATCTACGCCCTGGTGGGCCATACCGTCGTTTTGTAATGTCCGTTCCTCGCAGGGGCGGGCATTGCCCACCCGCTGCCCGGTAAGGGCGGTCGATCTACATTTGTCAGGGGGTCGTTATCATGTCCGAAGCCTGTTTTACCGCCGCTGATATCCTGCTGCCCGCCGCCAGCGTTCCGCTGGACCCGTGGGCCTGCATTGCCGTGGACCAGTTCACCTCCCAGCCGGAGTACTGGCAGCGCGCCGAGGCCCGCGCCGAGGGCCGGCCCAGCACGCTGCACATCGTCCTGCCGGAGGCTTACTTGGGCACCCCGCAGGAGGACGCCCGCCTGCAAAGCATCCGCCGCACAATGGACGAATACCGCCGCACCGTGCTGACGCGGAAAGTACATGGCTACGTCTATGTAGAGCGCACCCAGATGGACGGCACGGTCCGCCAGGGCCTTGTGGGCGCGGTGGACCTCGACGCCTACGACTACGCCAAGGGCAGCCAGCCCGCCATCCGCCCCAGCGAGAGCACCGTCGTGGAGCGCATCCCGCCGCGGCTGAAAGTGCGCCGCGGTGCGACGCTGGAAACGCCCCACGTCATGATGCTGGCCGACGACGCCGACCGCACGCTGATCGAGCCCATCGGCCTTGTGAAAGACCAGCTTCCGCCGCTCTACGACGGCGAGCTGATGCTGGGCGGCGGCCGTCTGCGCGGCTGGGCCGTCGAGGATCCGGCGCTCATCGCGCAGATCGACGCGGCCCTTGCCAAACTGGCTGACCCTGCCGCGTTCGCCAACCGCTGGCCCGCCGCCAAGGGGCAGCAGCCCATGGTGCTGGCCGTCGGCGACGGCAACCACAGCCTGGCCACCGCCAAAGCCTACTGGGAGGAGCTGAAGCCTACCTTGAGCGAGGAACAGCGCAAGACCCACCCGGCCCGCTGGTGCCTGGCCGAGGTCTGTAACGTCCACAGCCCCGCCATTGAAATCGAACCCATCCACCGCGTTGTGTTCGGCGTTGCCGCCAAGGAGCTGTACGCCGCGCTGGACGCCTGGGACCAGCAGCAGGGGAGCAGCACAACGATGTCTGACCAGCGGCTGCGCCTGGCCGATGCCTACGGCGAGTGCGCCGTGGCGCTGGCGAACCCGCCCGCACCGCTGACGGTGGGCAGCGTTGAGGCGTTCCTGGCCGACTATCTGCCCAAGCACCCCGGCGTGACCGTCGATTACATCCACGGCGAGAGTGCCGCCATTGCGCTGGCTGCCAACCCGGCCAAGCCCGCAACGGCCATTCTGCTGCCGGATTTTGCCAAGGCAGACCTCTTCAAGGGCGTTGTGCTGGGCGGCGTGCTGCCCCGCAAGACCTTCAGCATGGGCCACGCCGAGGAAAAACGTTATTATAATGAATGCCGCGTCATCGGCTTATAAGGAGAATTATGGAAAAGCCCGCACAAACCCCGAACGGTGCGCCGCACCGTCGCCGCCGCCGTCGGCCCGCCGGTAATGGCAGCGCTCCCCAGGCCCCGCAGCCCGCGCGGGAGGGCAAGACCCCCGTGCAGCCCCGCGAACCCCGCAAGGCTGCGCCCCAGAACACCGCGGCCGCTGCACCCAAGCCCCCGCGTGAGGGCGGTGCCCCCCGCAGCGGCCGCCCGCGCCGTGGGCAGGGCCGCCCCAACACTGCCGCCCAGCCACAGCAGCCGCCCAAACAGGTCGCCCCGGCCCCGCGCCAGCCTGCACCGCAGGCCAAGCCCGCTGCGCCCCAGCCGCCCCGGCGCGGCAACAGCCGCTCGGCATCGGCCATCCCCAGCGCCCCGCTGCGTGACCAGCCCAAGGCACCGCGCCCGCAGCGCAGCCGCGCCCAGCACTCCGCCGTGCCCAACGAGCCGGGTCTGGATCTGATTTCCCGCCGCCCGCCGAAGCAGAAGTTCGCGAATTTTGAGGATTACCTCGCGGCCCACGGCGGTATGACCGTACCGCTGCCGCTGGCAGCTGCGGACGCGCCGGAGGCAGAGAAGCCCGCCCCAGCTGCCGAGGCCACCGAATGACCCCCGAGACTGCGGCAGCACTGCGCTGCCCGGTATGCGGCGGGCCGCTGCTGCTGACCGGCCGCAGCCTGCGCTGCCCCAAGGCCCACAGCTTTGACCTTGCCAAAGAAGGCTACGCCTACTTACTGCCGATGCAGAAAAAGCACACTGCCGACCCCGGCGACGGCAAGGCCATGGTCCGCGCCCGCCGCGCGTTTTTGTCGGCCGGGCACTACGCCCCGCTGATGGCGACGCTGGCCGAGGTCTGTGCCGCGCTGCCGCATGACCATATTGTGGACGCGGGCTGCGGCGAGGGCAGCTATGACAAGTATTTATATGAGACGCTGGGTGCGCCGCAGATTGTCGGCTTTGATTTGTCCAAGGAGACCGTGCGGCTGGCGTCCAAGCTCCTGCCCGGTGCGGCGTTCTGTGTCGGCGGCAGCTTTTGCGCCCCGGTGCGGGACGGCTGGGCCGACCTGCTGCTCAACATCTTCTCGCCCATGGCCGAAGCTGAATTTGCCCGGATGCTGCGTCCGGGTGGGCATCTGGTTTACGCCGTGCCCACCGCGCGGCACCTGTTCGGCCTGAAAGAGGTTTTGTACGAGCGCCCCTACGAAAACGAGGTGCGCCAGACAGAATATGACGGTTTTACGTTCGTTAAGGCTGTCGAATCCGAGGCCGTGCTGACGC
The DNA here is from genome assembly GCF_018784445.1 of Gemmiger formicilis. Classification (GTDB taxonomy): domain Bacteria; phylum Bacillota; class Clostridia; order Oscillospirales; family Ruminococcaceae; genus Gemmiger. Next base: position 66,220 of record NZ_WQOH01000021.1, read on the forward strand.
TGGAAGGCCAGGCCGTGCAGGATCTGTTTGCCATGACGCCGTATTATTGGAACACGCCCGCCAATGGGGCCGCACGGTTAGCGGCGTGCGGGAGCCTGACCACCGAGATCGGGTTCCGCTTTTTGGTGTATCAAAAAATGTAAAGCCTTCCCCCCTGTGGGGGGGGGAGGTGGCCGCGCGAAGCACAGCCGGATGAGGGGCGAGTTTGCCGTTGCCGAACTGTAAAAGGGGAGGCCGGGCAGACTCGCCCCTCATCAGTCCGCTTCGCGGACAGCTTCTCCCGCGGGAGAAGCCACTTTTAAATCTCCTCCGGCGGCACAACGCCCGGGCCATACGGCTCTTGGGCGGGCGGTACGATAACCTCCTGCGTTGTCTCCGCGGGGTCATCCTCGTTGTACTGTTCGTCAGGCACTTCGCTCAAATCCGTCCACAGCTCCTCGCGCTCTTCCTCTGCGCCGTGGGGGCCAAATTCATCAAACATTCGCAAACACTCCTTTATAATAGTGTATAAGTGCGGCCCGGCCGGCCTACACTCTGGGCATAGTCTTTGCAAGGGGTGTGTAGGTTATGCGTTCACATCGCGGGATTTTCTGGTACAGCCTGGGGCTGACGCTGCTGTTGTTGCTGCCCATGGTGCTGACCGTGGCATTTTTCGCCGACCAATACCAGAAGCAGCAGCTTTTGCGCCAGGCATCGGCAGCGGACAGCACGCTGCGCATTGAACCGGGTGCGCAGGGCGTTTACCGGCTGCTGCTCATCGTCCAGCAGGAGGAACCGGCCTTTGTGCTGGCCCGGGCAGACGGCCCCAAGCAGGCAGTGACCCTCTGTGCGCTGCCCGGCTCACTGCTCGTCAACGCGCCTGCGGGCACAACGACGCTGTCCGAGTGCGCATTGAGCGCCGGAGCCGGGCGTGCCGCGCAACTGTTGTGCGGCACCGTGGCGACTGGCGAGACGGCCGCGCCGGAGCTGCACTATATCGCGGCCACGCCCGCCACCTGGGCCGCCTGTGCGGGCAAGAATGCTGCCGTGCGGTTTGACACGGCGGCACTGCTTACCCCCGCCGCCCGGGAGCGCCTGGGTTATGGCGACGACCCGGTGGCCGCCTGCACCGCCGCCCAGGCAGGGGAGCTGATTGCCGACTTGCAGGGCGCACTGGCCGGGGCAGGGGAGAGCGCCGACGCCCGCGCCGCCGTCTGGGCCGCCTTTGCGCGGCAGGACCCGGCGCTGCTGGCAGCGTTCCCCACCGGACTGCGCAGCCAGAGCGCCCGACTTTTGACCGACCTGCTGGCCGCCGATCTCAGCGCGTTGGAGGATACGCTGACCTACCTCAGTACCCGCCCCGCGCTGGCCGTGGATTACGTAACCGCCGAAACTGCTAAAGCCAAAGGCGGGGTATGTTTGACGGATGAGGGAATGGCAGCGGTGCGTGATTTGTTATCGTAGGGGTCGGCTCCCCAACGACCTGCGGGCGGGCATTGCCCGCCCCTACGTTGCGTTCCTCGCCACGGCGTCAAAAAATTACAAAAAAATTTGCAAAACCGCTTGACGTAAACCCGCTTGTGTGTTATCATGATAGCACCTCTTTTGCGGGTTTATTTTTTATGCCCTTTTTTCTAGGGCGCCTGCAAGCGCGAGGGAGGCTTATTAACCGATAATGGAGGTGCCGAACAATGACTGTCAAGATCACCCTGGCCTGCACTGAGTGCAAGCAGCGCAACTACAACAAGGAGAAGAACAAGAAGAACTCTCCTGACCGTCTTGAGATGAAGAAGTATTGCCGTTTCTGCAAGAAGCATACCCTTCACCGCGAAACCAAGTGAGGATAGGAGCTTAGAGATGGCAGACAAAAAAGCAGCCACCGCTGCAGCCCAGACTCAAAGCGACAAGCCCAAAAAGAACGACGGCGTGAAGAAAGTTTCTTTCTTCGGTAAGGTCAAGAACTTTTTCAAAGGAATCGGCAAGTATTTCAAAGATACGAAGAGCGAGCTGAAAAAGGTCGTGTGGCCCAGCAAGCATGATGTCAAGAACAATACGATCACCGTTATCGTGGTCGTGCTGATCGCGGCGGTCGTGCTGATCGCGCTGGATCTCATCTTTGGCGGCGCCATTCACCTGTTGATCGGCGCCTGAGCGCGTTGAGCGGAGGCAAAGACCATGGCTGAGCAAGCAAACTGGTATGTAGCACATACCTATTCCGGGTACGAGAACAAGGTCGCTACGGATCTGATGACGATGGTGGAAAACCGTCATCTGCAGGATCTGATCTGCGACGTCAAGGTTCCCACCGAGACCCGCATTGAAGAAGTTTTTGACAAACGCGGCAACAAGACCGGCGAGAAAGAGGTTCAGTCGAAGCTCTATCCCGGTTACGTTTTCGTCAAAATGGTCATGAACGACAACACCTGGTACATCGTACGCAACACGCGCGGCTGCACCGGCTTTGTCGGCCCGGAGTCCAAGCCCGAGCCCCTGACCGAGGCGGAAGTTGCCAAGATGGGCGTCGAAACCACGACCGACATTGAGGTCGAGTACAAGGTCGGTGATACTGTCGAGATCACTGCAGGCCCGATGGAGGGTTCCGTCGGCACTGTAGAGGAGATCGATATTCCTGCGCGCAAGGTGCGCGTAAAGATCACCATGTTTGGCCGCGAGCTGCCCGCAGAACTCGAGCTGCATCAGGTCAAGCTGTTCTGATTTTCAGAACACCTTAGTTTCCGGTAAAGACCGCGAAAGGAAATTTTTCCTGGGTACGGTTTTTATAGGGCGTGCGGAGGTCGTGCGCCCGTGGGAGGTCTGCACCGCAGGCCGCAACTCACCACAAAATTTGGAGGTGCAAGTATTATGGCACAGAAAATCACTGGCTACATCAAGCTGCAAATCCCCGCCGGCAAGGCAACTCCGGCTCCCCCTGTTGGTCCTGCTCTGGGTCAGAAGGGCGTCAACATCATGGCGTTCACCAAGGAGTTCAACGAGCGTACCAAGAACCAGATGGGCATGATCATCCCCGTCGTCATCACGGTTTACGCTGACCGCTCCTTCTCCTTCATCACCAAGACTCCTCCGGCGCCCGTTCTGATCAAGAAGGCTGCCGGCATCGACACTGCTTCCGGCGTGCCCAACAAGAACAAGGTTGGCTCCATCACGCTGGCACAGGCCGAGGAAATCGCCAAGACCAAGATGCCCGACCTGAACGCCGCTTCTCTGGAAGCTGCTGTCAGCATGATCAAGGGCACCGCCCGCAGCATGGGCGTTACCGTTGAGGGCTGAATAGGAGGGTAATACGCAATGAAACACGGCAAGAAGTATATCGACGCTGCTAAGCTGATCGAGAACAACAAGACTTACGATCCCAGCGAAGCCCTGGAGCTCTGCTGCAAGACCGCTACCGCTAAGTTCGACGAGACCGTTGAGCTGCACGTCCGCCTGGGCGTTGACAGCCGCCATGCTGACCAGCAGGTCCGCGGCGCTGTTGTCCTGCCCAACGGCACCGGTAAGAACGTCCGCGTTATCGCCATCGCCAAGGGCGACGCTGCCAAGGCTGCTGAGGCTGCAGGCGCTCAGGAGGTCGGTGACGACGATCTGATTGCTAAGATCGCCGGCGGTTACCTGGACTTCGACGTCCTGGTCACCACCCCCGACATGATGGGCCGCGTTGGCCGTCTCGGTAAGGTCCTGGGCCCCCGTGGTCTGATGCCCAACCCGAAGGCTGGCACTGTTACCCCCGACGTCGGCAAGGCTGTTACCGACGCTAAGGCCGGTAAGATCGAGTACCGCCTGGACAAGCAGAACATCATTCATGTGCCCATCGGCAAGGCCTCTTTCGGTGCCGAGAAGCTGATGACCAACCTGGACACCGTCCTGGATGCCATCGCCAAGGCTAAGCCCGCCGCTGCCAAGGGCCAGTACTTCAAGAGCGCTACCATCGCCACCACCATGGGCCCCGGCGTCCGCGTTGCTACCAACAAGTATGGTGTTTAATTGAGCGCGTTGCGCATATGCGCGCTCAATTAAACGACGCAAAGCGGCGTTCCTCTGTTACCCGCCCATGAACATGGGCAATGAATTAAGTAGAGAAATTCCGCTTTTTCTATTGACAAACGCACGTTTGCGTGCTATAATAACTAAGCTGTTTTTGAGACAGCAGGTGCCGCAAGGCATAACGGGTTTTACCCACCTGCCGAGAAACGTGCGTTTGATTGCAATGCTTTCAAGCCCTTTCCCGGCGACGGGAAGGGGCTTTTTACTGTTTAATCCCATAAAAAGCCGCTTACCGAAACCAATCTGTAAGTGGAATGAGGTGAATTTCAAATGCCCAGTGCAAAGATTCTGGAAGTTAAGAAGGCTCTGGTTGCCGACCTGAACGAGAAGATCGCTGGTTCTCTGGCCGGTGTTGTCGTTGCTTACAACGGCATCAGCGTCGCTGACGACACCAAGCTGCGTAAGGAGCTGCGTGAGGCTGGCGTGCACTACATGGTCGTCAAGAACACCATGCTGCGCCTGGCTGTCAAGGGCACCCAGTACGAGGGTCTGACCGAGTACTTCAAGGGTGACACGGCTATCGCTCTGTCTCCGGAGGATCCGGCTGCTGCTGCTCGCATCCTGTGCAAGTTTGCTGACGCCGACAAGTCCAAGCGCTTCGTCGTCAAGGGTGGCTTCTGCGATGGTCAGGTTATGGATGCTGCAGGTGTCAAGAGCCTGTCTACCATGCCCAACCGCGAAGGCCTGCTCTCTATGCTGGCTGGCTCCCTCAACGGTATCGTTGGTGGTCTGGCTGTTGCCCTGCAGGGTATCGTCGACAAGCAGGACGAGACTGCTGCCTGATTTTAGGTCAAGCAGGTTGAGCGCACCGGCGCAGCGCTCTTTGAATAAAAACCGCGCCGCTTAAAACTATAAAATTTATGGAGGTAACTACCATGGCTTCTGAGAAGATCACTGCCATTGTCGAGTCTGTCAAGACTATGACTGTTCTGGAGCTGAAAGAGCTCGTTGACACCATCTGCGAGGAGTTCGGCGTTTCTGCTGTTGCTGCTGCCGCTCCTGCTGCCGCCGGCGCTGCTGCTCCCGCTGAGGAGGAGAAGACCGAGTTTGACGTCATCCTGGCTGACGTTGGCGCTAACAAGATGCAGGTCATCAAGACCGTTAAGGAGCTGACCGGCGCTTCCCTGATGGAGGCCAAGAAGCTGGTCGAGACCCCGAACGCCAAGCTGAAGGAGCAGGCTTCCAAGGCTGACGCTGAGGACATCCAGAAGAAGCTGGCTGAGGTCGGCGCTAAGGTCGAGCTGAAGTAATTTAGCTTACCAATAGCTTTTCAAGTACCGTGTGGTTTGTACCGCGCGGTACTTTTTGTTTGTACACCTTAACAAAAACTTCATCATATCTTTGTACATTCCCACAGATTTGACCGTGTTCCCGCGTGCTTGCTTTTCGTATAATAATGATGTATCCTTTTTATATTAAATAAAATGGGAAAGTGAGGCTGTATACCCTTGGAGAACGAGAAGCCAAAAGGCAACGGCATGGAAAAATTGGCCGCGTTTATCGTTGATAAGCGCAACCTGTTTTTCCTTTTATACATATTCGCGCTGATTTTCTGCGCCATCGCCACCAGCTGGGTCAAGGTCGAGGATGACATCACGACCTACCTGCCCGACACAACCGAGACACGCCAGGGCCTGACCGTGATGAACGACAACTTCGTCACCTACGGCACCGCCAACGTCATGGTGTCCAACATCACCTACGACACGGCGCTGGAAATTCAGGAACAGCTTGAGGATATCGACGGCGTGACCACCGTTGATTTCGACGACACCGATGAACATTACACAAATGCGTCGGCGCTGTTCAGCGTTAGCTTTGACGGCGAGGTCGGCGACGCCCACGCCGAGCAGGCGCTGCAGGAGATCCGCGACAAACTGGAAGGGACCTACGACACCTCGATTTATTCCGAGGTCGGCTACGATTCCTCCGCCGATCTGCAGTCGGAAATGGTCGTCATCGTTGTCATCGCTGCCATCATCATTGTGCTCGTGCTGACGCTGACCTCCCGCTCCTACGCCGAGGTACCGGTCCTTATCATGACCTTCGGCGCGGCCGCGCTACTAAACATGGGCACCAACTTCCTGTGCGGCACCATCAGCTTCATTTCCAACTCCGTCACCGTCATATTACAGCTGGCGCTGGCCATCGACTACGCCATCATTCTGTGCCACCGCTTCAGCGACGAGCACGAGACGATGCCCACCCGCGAAGCCTGTATCGCCGCGCTTTCCAAGGCCATCCCGGAGATTTCTTCCTCCTCGCTGACCACCATCAGCGGTCTGGCCGCGCTGGCGTTCATGCACTTCGGCATCGGCCGCGACCTGGCTACGGTCCTGATCAAGGCTATCCTGTTCAGTATGCTCTGTGTCTTTACGCTGATGCCCGGCCTGCTGGTGCTGTTCAGCAAGCTGATCGACAAGACCCGCCACAAAAACCTGATTCCCAAGATCACCGCCGTCGGCAAGTTCGACATCAAGACCCGCTTTATCATCCCGCCGATCTTCGGCGTCATCATCGTGGCGGCAGCGGTGTTCGCCAACCTGTGCCCCTACTGCTACACCTACACCGATCTGGTCACGGCCAAGCAGAGCGAGCGCCAGATTGCCTACCAGAAAATCAAAAACACCTTCGGCAGCAGCAACATGGTAGCCGTCATCGTGCCGTCCGGCGATTATGAGTCCGAGGGCAAAATTCTCGACGAGCTGGACGGCTGCGCCGAGGTCAAATCCACGATGGGTCTGGCCAACATTGAAGCGATGGACGGCTATATGCTGACCGACGCTGTGACCCCGCGCCAGCTGGCCGAGATGGCCGACCTCGACTTCGAGGTTGCCAAGGCACTGTACGGCGCCTACGCCGTCGACCATGACGAGTACGGCGAGATCATCAACGGTCTGGACGATTATAAAGTGCCGATCTACGACATGTTCAGGTTCCTGGAACAGGAGATGCACGACGGCAACATCACGCTCTCGGGTGATGTGCAGGACACGCTGGACGACCTGTTCGACCAGCTCGATGAAGCCCAGAAGCAGCTGCAGAGTGACGATTACAGCCGTATGGTCGTCTATTTGAACCTGCCCGAGGAGACCGACGAGACGTTCGCCTTCGTCAACAAGATGCACGACATCATCGGCAAATACTACGCCACCGATTCGTTCTACGTTGTCGGCAATACGACGAGCGCCATGGACCTGTCCAGCTCCTTCGGCGAGGATAACCTGCTCATCAGTGTGCTGTCCGCGCTGTTCGTTATCCTGGTCCTGCTGTTCACATTCAAGTCCGCGGGTCTGCCCGTGCTGCTGATCATCGTCATTCAGGGCAGTATCTGGATCAACTTCTCGGTGCCGTACCTGCAGCACACCCCGCTGTACTTCCTCGGCTACCTGATCGTCAACTCCATTCAGATGGGTGCAAACATCGACTACGCCATCGTTATCTCCAGCCACTACACCGACCTGAAAAAGGTCATGCGCCCGAAAGAGGCCATCGTCACAGCCCTGAACGAGTCGTTCCCGACCATCTTCACCTCCGGCTCCATTCTGGCATCGGCGGGTATTCTGATCAGCGTGCTGACCACGAACCCCGTTATCGCCGCCATCGGTACCTGCCTGGGCCGCGGCACGATCGTTTCCATCATGCTGGTTCTGTTTGTCCTGCCGCAGATCCTGATCCTGGGCGACACCATCATCGAGCGCACGAGCTTTGAGATGAAGGGCGTTGCCGGTATGACCCACACGGCCAGCGGCACCATGCACATCAATGGCCGCGTGCGCGGCTACATCAACGGCGTCGTCGATGCCGACATCAAGGGCGTGCTGCACGGCCAGTTCAGTGCGAACATTGCCACCGGCACCGAATTTACCGTTGACAAGCCCGACATGTACCTGTCGGAAGAAAACATCCATGAATCCAGCGACGCCGGGGAAGAAACCGCCCCGGATACCCCCGCCGCTGACGACGCTGCGAAAGGAGGCGACGCCGAATGAACCGTATTTTCCAACTAACGCGCCGCCTTTGGGCCGCGCTGCTGGCGCTCTGCCTTGTGCTGGCTTTGACCCTGCCTGTCTTTGCGGAAGGGGAGAGCAGCGCCGACACCACTGAAAAAGAGACTTACCACATCGGTACCATGGACGAGCTTTTACAGCTGGCCGACTACTGCCGCCTGGACAGCTGGAGCGAGAATCGTACCGTCATGCTGGACGCTGACCTGGAACTGACCGGAAGCGGCTTTAGCGGCATCCCGTCCTTCAGCGGCGTGTTCCTGGGCCAGGGGCACGTTATTTCCGGCCTGAGCCTGGTGAACGACGGCTCGGTCGTGGGCTTCTTCCGCTATGTGCAGAAAGGCGCCAACGTCCGCGACCTCGTTGTGCGGGGCCGCGCCATGCCCACCGGCAGCCGCACCACCGTGGGCGGCATTGCGGGCAGCAACGCCGGCACCCTGCATAACTGCCGGTTTGAGGGCGTATCCTCCGGTGCGTCTATCGTCGGCGGCATTGTCGGCACGAACCTAGCCTCCGGCGTCATCGAGAGCTGCACCACCACCGGCAGTGTTTACGGTGCGCACTTCATCGGCGGTATTGCCGGTGAGAACCACGGCATCATTGCCAACTCCACCAACACAGCCAATGTGAACACGACGGTGGAGCAGAACGATATTGACCTCTCTGAGCTGACGCTGGGTGACCTGATCGGCACCGAGAACGTGGCCGATATCACCGATATCGGCGGCATCGCGGGCCAGTCCGGCGGCGTTATCCGCGCCTGCATGAACCGCGGCACCGTGGGCTACCAGCACATGGGCTACAACGTCGGCGGCATTGCGGGCAGCCAGACCGGCTACATCGAGGGCTGCGTCAACTACGGCACCGTCTACGCCCGCAAGGAGGGCGGCGGCATCGTCGGCCAGATGGAGCCCAGCAGCACGCTGGAATACACCAAAGACACGCTGCAGGAACTCAGCGATGAGATGGGCACCCTGCAAACGCTGGTCAACCGCGCCTGCGACGACGCCAGCGCCGCCAGCAGCGACCTGTCCAACCAGCTGGACGCACTGAAAAGCAGCGTGACCAGCTCCCGCAACGCCATCGAGAACCTGCTGCAGCAGACCGAGGACGGCATTTCCATCAGCAGCCAGACCGTCAAGACGGACCTGAGCCAGTTCAAGCAGAATTTGAAAAACACCACCGGCAACCCGGAGGACCCCAACGCCACCAAGCAGCCTGACGGCGCGGTCATCGACCCCATCTACTCCACAGGCGACCTGACGAACCGCAATAATGACGACAACGGCGACGATTCGGACAGTGACATCGATCTGCCCGACATCAGCCTGCCGGATATCGGTATCGACACAGGCGATATCGGTGAGGATATCCCGGTGCCCGAGAGTCAGGCCGAGGAGACCCCGACGCAGGACGAGGCCGTCACAGCCCCCGAGCAGCCCGCAGACCCGGCCCCGGCTGAACAGCCTGCCGAAGCGGCGGACACCGCCCCTGTGACCGAGAACGCCCCCGCCGGGCAGAGCGCGGAACCCGAAGCCGAGCGCGAAGCCCACGGCCAGCCCGACCCCAACACGGATGCCGACAGCGATACCACCATCGGCCCCCAGCCCACGCCCGACCCGAACCAGGACGACGGCGGCTATATCGTCGAGAAGCCGGAGAACCGGGACTTCGGCAAGGAGCTGGTGGACGGCATCAGCGACGCCATCCCGAACTCCGTGGATGTGGAGATCCCCAAAGTAGAGCTGACGAACAAGGACGCCATCACGGCCAGCCGCAACGATTTGAGCAGCAACCTGACCAGCATGGGCGATATCGTCAGCAATCTGAACTCCAACGCAAGCAGCAACTCCCAGGCCCTGATCAACGATGTGCGCGCCATTTCCAACCAGATCAACAAGATCGGCCAGACGCTGTCCGGTGCCAGTGACAACATCAAGGACCCGGATGACGTTGTGGACGATATCTCCGACGAGGACACCGACGACGATGTTGAGGCCAAGGTCACGAACTGCATCAACAGCGGTGTGGTCAACGCCGATATCAACGCAGGCGGCATTACCGGGGCCATGGCCCGGGAGAACGACCTGGACCCCGAGGACGACTACACCACCGCAGGCAGCGAGTCGCTGAATTTCACCTTCAAGACCCGCGTTGTGGCCCGCGACTGCACGAACTACGGCACCGTCAGCGCCAAAAAGCAGAACGCGGGCGGCATCGTGGGTGATGCAGAGATGGGTTCCGTCATCGACTGCAAAGGCTTTGGCACCGTCGATGCCGAGGACGCCACTGCCGTGGGCGGCGTGGCCGGTGTCAGCAAGTCCATCATCCGCGAAAGCTACGCCAAGTGCCGCCTGTCCGGCGCAAAGCAGGTAGGCGGCATCGCCGGAAACGGCGCGACGATCGAGAACTGCCGCGCTATGGTCATCATCGACAACGCCGCCGAGCAGCTCGGCGCGATTGCCGGGTATGTGGAGGACCCGCTGGACGGCAGCGTCACCGGCAACACCTTCGTGGACGAGGGCGTGGCCGGCATCGACAGCGTCAGCTACAAAAACATTGCCGAGCCGCTGAGCTATGCGGATTTTGCCGCACAGGAGAACCTGCCCAGCGACTTTGCCAGCATCTGCGTCCGCTTCGTGACCGAGGATGACACGCTGGTGCAGCAGTATTACATCCCCTACGGCAGCGACTTCCCGACAGACCAGCTCCCGCCGGTGCCCAACCATACGGGCCAGTACGGCAGCTGGGAGGACGTTGACCTTAAAAACATGACCTTCGACGCGACCATCCACGCCGAGTACAGTGACATGAACACCGTGCGCCAGAGCCAAGAGAAGCGCGATGGCCGCCCCATCGTATTGGTGGAGGGCAGCTTTGACACCACCGACGAGCTGATGCTCCACGAGGTGGACGACGCGCCCGCAGCCCTCGGCGTTCTGGTCGAGGCCTGGGGCCTGGAACTGCCCGCCGACACGGGCCACACGCTGCGCTACATGCCGCCGGAGACGACCGACAACACCGAGCTGTGGGTCAAGACCGACGCAGGCTGGCAGCAGGCCGAAACGAGCGTGGACGGCAGCTACCTGACCTGCACTGCCCCCGCCGGGACGACGGAGTTTGCCGCCGTCAAAATTCCCGCCAGCAAGGTCCCGCTGGCTGCCGCTGCCTACGGTGCCGCCGCCGCGCTGCTGCTGGTGATTTTGTTCATCGTGCGCAAGCGCAAAAAGCGAAAAGCAAAAAAAGCTGCTGAAAAGGCAGAATAAAAGAAAATCCCTTCTGTGGTGTGACTGAAGTGACCCCCAAAAGTTAGACAATATTTTGAAGTAAAAATTGTTCAAGCAGCCGAAAGGGCTTGCTGTCTGTGAATT
>NZ_WQOH01000022.1 GCF_018784445.1 Gemmiger formicilis
CATGATATACTATTCTTACATTGTACTGATGTAAGGAGAGCAGCGATGGCAGGCACAGAACGGTATGTTCGTAACAGCACAGCAGATTTTCTTGTGTTCACGAAAGATTCAGAGACAGATGGCATAGAAGTTCGCGTTCAGGATCACGAGGTCTGGCTGACGCAAAAAGGCATCGGACAACTGTTTGATGTTGACCGCAGTGTCGTTGCCAAACATCTGCGGAATATTTTTGCGGAAAATGAATTATCCGAAAGTACAACTTGTGCAAAATTTGCACAAGTTGCAGATAATGGCAAGACCTATCACTACAAATTCTACTCCCTGCCCGCCATTATTGCTGTTGGCTACCGCACCAATTCCACCCGTGCCACACAATTCCGTCAATGGGCAACCAAAGTGCTGGATACATTTACCCGGCAGGGATATGTTCTGGATAAGGATCGGCTTATTAATGGGCAAATCTTTGATGAAGATTACTTCGACCATTTGGTTTCCGAAATACAGGAAATCCGCGCCAGCGAGCGCCGCTTTTACCAGAAAATTACGGATATTTATGCTACTGCCGTAGATTACTCGGTAGACAGCAAAACGACCAAAGACTT
>NZ_WQOH01000001.1 GCF_018784445.1 Gemmiger formicilis
TGGCGGGCGTGGGCGACATTGCCGGCAAGGGCATGGTCGAGACCGATGAGCGCATCATCGACGTGATGATCGCAGGCGATGCGTCATGAGCCGGTTTGGCAAGGGCGCGCTGCTCATGATCCTGTCCGCGCTGGGCTTTTCGGCAATGCAGATCGCCATTGCCAAGACGGCGCAGGGGATACCGCTGTTTGAGCAGCTGTTTTTTCGCAACCTGTTTGCCTGCATCGCAGCCTTTGTCTCGCTGCGCAGAAAAAATCTGGCAGCCTTTGGCAAGCGGGAAAACCGCGGTCTGCTGGTGTTCCGCTCGGCGGCGGGCTATGCGGGAATGATCGCACTGTTTTACGCTTCGGGCCATGCCGCCCAGGGCGACGTAGCCATCATCAACAAAATGTCGCCCTTTGTGGTCACGGTCCTGGCGTGCCTGTTCCTGAAAGAAAAATTCACAGCCTATCAGGGCGTAGCCCTTGGGCTGGCCTTTGGGGGAGCGCTGCTGGTGTCCAACCCCACCTTCCAGTCCCACTGGTTCCCGGTGGCGGTGGCGTTCCTCTCGGCTGTGTTTTCGGGCGTGGCCTATACCGCCATCGGCGCCCTGAAAAACAGGGAGCCCCCTGAGGTCATTGTCTTTTTCTTCTCGTTGTTCTCCACCATTGCGTCGGGGATCGCCATGCTTCCCCAGTTCAAAGTTCCCGATGCCCGGGAGCTGGCATGGCTGATCTGCATCGGTGTGTTCGCCTTTGTGGGGCAGATCGCCCTCACCCAGGCCTACGTCCATGCCCCGGCGGCGCAGGTGAGTATCTTCAACTATTCCGGCATTCTGTTTTCCATGATCCTGGGCAATCTGTTCCTGGGACAGGTCCCCGCGCTATCTTCCGCAGCGGGCGGTGTGCTGGTATTTTTGGCCGGTATTGTGATCCTGATCGGGCAAAGAAATGCCGCGCACAAAAACAAAAGAAACGAAAACATTACATAATAAAATTGAAAAGCGGCGGGAAAAGCCCCGAAAACCCCGTAAAACCCACATTATATAATATAAAGTGCACAATTTTTATAAATATATATTGTCATTTGTATAGAAACTGTTGAGATAAGGTTGACAAAATGACATTATGTGTGTGTGATGAAATCAAGAAATACGGGGGAAGAACAGGGCAGAGTTACCCCCGCAAAAATACGGAAAAAATCACGTGAAAAGGAGACATATCACATGAAACGTCAGAAGCTTTTGAAAGTGGCGGGCGGCGCGCTGGCAGCCGCGATGTCGCTGGCAATGCTGGCCGGCTGCAGCGGCAATACCACCTCCGGCGGTTCTTCCACCGGTGAGACCGGCACCGCAAGCGAGAGCAGCACCGCCGGTGAGACCACCGGTACCGAAAAGAACAAGCTGGCGTTCTTCCTTCCCATGACGGGCGACCAGATGCAGTACGGCGAGTCCCTTTCCCGCGGCGCTGAGCTGGCCCTCAAGCAGTATAACGAGAAGAACGGCACCGACTACGTCATCGAGATCATGGACGACAAGGGCGACCCGAAGGAAGCCGTCAACGTTGCCAACCTGATCGTTTCCGACCCCACGGTCATCGCGGGCATGGGCAGCTTCTCCAGCTCCTGCGCCATGGCGGCGGCCCCCGTCTTTGAAGAGGCAGACCTGCTGCTCTTCAGCCCCAACGCTTCCCACACCGACTTCCCCGCCATGGGCGAGAACATGTTCTCCGCCGTTATGAGCCAGAAGTACGAGGGCGCTGAGTTCGCGGATGCGCTCATCGAGATGTTCGGCGCTCAGAACGTGGCGATCCTGTATCAGAACACCGACCACGGCGTCATCGCCACCGACGTCTTTACCAAGCAGTACGAAGCCGGCGGCGGCAAGGTCATCATGTCCGAGACGTTCATTCCCGGCCAGACCAAGGACTTCTCCCCGGTTCTGTCCAGGATCAAGGAGCAGGACCCGGATCTGTTCTACGTCAACGCTTCCTACAATGACTGCGCTCAGATCTTCATGCAGGCCAAGGCCCTGAACATGGACTGCCAGCTGGTTGGCCCCGGAATGCTGCTGACCGAAGAATTCCTGGACGTTGTCGGCAACAAGATCGACGGCACCATCGTCATGAGCAGCGTTCCCGCCTTCCTGCCCTCTGTTCTGGAGAGCGGCGAGCTGGATGCGGCTTCCAAGAACTTTGTGGACAGCTACACCGCAGAATACAACGAAGTCCCCGACGGTTTCGCAGCCAGCGCCTTTGACGCGGTCAACATCGTGCTGGATGCGGTGGCCAAGGTTGGCACCGATACCCCGGCCCTGCGCGAGGAGCTCAAGACCCTGCGCGATTACCCCGGCGTTTCCGGCTACAATATGTCGTTCAATGAGCAGAAAGAAATGGTCAAGGGAATTTACCTGTTCGAGATCCAGGACGGCCAGTTCGTTCGCGTGAAGTGATGGAATAAAAATTCATGCGGGAGAGAGGTCATAAGATCGGCTCTCCCGCTTTTGTTTGACAGGCGGTGATGCGAGTGTTTTTTCAGCAGTTGATCAATGGAATTACAATCGGAAGTACCTACGCATTGGTGTCCATCGGCTTTACCATGGTGTTCGGCGTTCTGGAACTGACCAACTTTGCCAATGGCTCCTTGTACATGCTGGGCGCGTATCTGTCGCTGATGCTCTATTCGGCGACCGGCATGAACGCATTCCTGGCGTTCTTTATCAGTATCATCCTGACAGGCGGCGTGGGCTACCTGCTGGACCGGCTGGCCCTGCGCCGGCTGCGCAACAAAAAGGCCCCCAAACTGACCGGCCTTATCACAACGCTGGGCATGTCCATGATCATCGACAACACGATCATGCTGGCGTTCGGCAGCGAGACCAAGCCCTTCCCCAACCACTTTGATTTCGGCCGCATCGAAATCGGCAGCGTCGTCATCAGCTGGGTCCAGATCATCATTCTGGCGACCGCCCTGACGCTGATGCTGATCCTCTCCTTTGTGGTCTACAAGACCAAGATCGGCAAGGCCATGCGCTGCACCTCTCAGAATGCGGAGGCTGCCCGCCTGATGGGCATCAGCGTCAACCGGGTCATCGCTTTCACCTTCATCATCAGCGGTGTCCTGGCCTGCATTTCCGGCAACCTGGTGGGCATGTACTATCAGACCGTGGATATCACCATGGGCGCTTCCATCGGTATGAAGACCTTTGCCTCGGCCATCCTGGGCGGCGTCGGCGTTCTGCCCGGCGCCATGGTGGGCGGCCTGGTGGTCGGCGTCATCGAGACCTTTGCCGCGGGCTATATCAGCTCCGGCTACCGCGATGCCATTTCGTTTGTCGTGCTGATCCTAGTGCTTCTCATCAAGCCCAGCGGACTGTTTGGCAGCAAACAGATCAATAAAGTGTAAAGGAGGCGGACGCTGTAATGGAAAAGTTCTGTGAAAAACTTGTTCGGTATCGTGTTCCGCTGCTGATCCTGGCCTGTGTGGTAGCTGTGGCCTTTCCCTTTGTGTTCCCGTCCAAGTATTTTATCCGCATCGGCACCGTCTGCCTGATGTACGTCATGATCACCCTCAGCCTGAACCTGATGGTCGGCTACATGGGCCAGATGTCCTTCGGCCACGCGGCGTTCATGGGCATCGGCGCATATACCGCGGCGATTTTGACAACGACCTATGATGTCCCGTTTTTTGTAGCGTTCATCCTGGCCGGTGTTGTGGCGGGCCTGTTCGGCCTGCTGCTGGGCCTGCCGGTCTTGAAGCTCAAAGGATACTACTTTACCATCATCACCATGGTTTTCTGTGAGATCGTGCGCGTGGTGGAACTGAACTGGATGAGCCTGACCCGCGGCCCGCTGGGCATCATGGCCATCCCCAAGCCCTCCTTCCTGGGTTTTGAAATCACCACCCCCCGGCAGTTCTATTTCATGATCCTTGTGCTGGTGGCGCTGTCCACTCTGGTCGTCTCCAACCTGATGAAATCCCGCGTTGGTTACGCCATCCTGGCCATCCGTGACGATGAGCTGGCCGCCGAGGCCATGGGCATCCACGTGTTCCGCTACAAGATGATCGTCTTTATCCTGTCGTCCCTACTGGTCGGCCTGGCGGGCGCGTTCTACGCCACCTACACCAGCTACATCGACCCCAGCAGCTTTGCTGCCGCACAGTCCAACGATATGCTGGTCATGGTGATCTTCGGCGGCCTGGGCAATACGGTAGGCAGCTTTATCGGCGCCATCTCGCTGTCCATCCTGCCTGAAGCGCTGCGTGACCTGGCCCAGTACCGTCAGCTGATCTACGGCGTGCTGCTTGTGCTGCTGATGATGGTCAAGCCGCAGGGCCTGCTGGGCGACATCAACTTCAAGTATATCCGTCAGCGCATGGAGCACCGCGAAAAGAGCAAGGAGGCCGCCAATGAGTGAGAGAATTTTGAAAACAGAACACATCACTCAGCGTTTCGGCGGTCTGGTGGCTCTGTCTGACATCAGCATGGAGGTCAACTCCGGCGAGATCGTCGGCATCATCGGTCCCAACGGCGCCGGCAAGAGTACCCTGTTCAACGTCATTACCGGCATGTACAACCCCACCGAGGGCAAGGTGGAGATGCTGGGACAGGACGTCACCGGCTGGAAGCCCTACCGCATCACCGAGCTGGGCTTCTCCCGCACCTTCCAGAACATCCGTCTGTTCCCCCGCATGACGGTGCAGGACAATGTCATTGTGGGCATGCACACCCGGACCAAGGGCAATATTTTCTCCGGTGTGTTCTTTACCAAAAAGGAGAAGGAGGAGCGCGCCAGCTGCGTGCGGGAAGCGGATACCATCCTTCGCCTGCTTGGCCTTTACGAGGACCGGTTCGAGATGGGCACCAGCCTGCCCTACGGTTCCCAGCGCAAGCTGGAGATCGCCCGTGCACTGGCCACACGGCCGAAGCTGCTGCTTCTGGACGAGCCCGCCGCCGGCATGAATGAGCAGGAGACCGAGGAACTGCGTCAGATCGTATACCGTCTGAAAGAGATGGGATATACCATCCTGCTCATTGAGCATGACATGAAGTTTGTCATGAACATCTGCGAGCGTATTTATGTTTTGAACAACGGCTGTATGATATCCAGCGGTACACCGGATGAGGTCCGGACGGACCCGGTGGTCATCGAGGCATATCTGGGCAAGGAGGAATGAGCCATGGCACTGCTGAAACTGGAAAATGTGACGGTGAACTACGGCAGCATCAATGCGCTCTCGGGGATCAACCTGGAAGTCAATGAAGGGGAGATCGTAACGCTGATCGGTTCCAACGGCGCAGGCAAAAGCACGACCATGCGCACGATCATGGGCCTGAAGCACTGCGACGGCGGAAAGATCTTCTTCAATGGCGAGGATATCACCAATAAAGATACCCGCGTCATGGTGCAGAAGGGCATCATCCTTTCGCCGGAAGGCCGTCAGGTGTTCCCGCGGTTCTCGGTCGAGGATAACCTCCGCATGGGTGCGTATACCCGCCCGGATCAGGAGATCCCGGAAACCATGGAGCAGGTGTTCCAGCTGTTCCCCAAACTGCGGGACCGCCGCAAGCAGATCGCGGGTACGCTGTCCGGCGGCGAACAGCAGATGCTGGCAGTCGGCCGCGCCATGATGGCAAAACCCCGCCTGCTGCTTCTGGACGAGCCCAGCCTTGGCCTGGCGCCCCTGGTCATCAAGGAAATCTTTGATATGATCGACAAGATCCGTGACATGGGCACCACCATTCTTCTGGTAGAACAGAACGCCCGCGTGGCGCTGCGGCATTCCGACCGCGCCTACGTGCTGGAAACGGGCCGCATCGTCCTTTCGGATACGGCGCAGGCTCTGCTGAATTCCGATATGGTGCGCAAAGCCTACCTTGGCGGTCTTTGATCCAACCAATAACAGAAAAACGCCCCCCGCGCAGCCGTTTTCGTTGCTGTGCCGGGGGCGCTTTTTATTTTTTGGTGTGAAGAAAAAGCGGAAACGCCGTCACGGGGAACTATGACTCCGGGATGGCGTCAAGGCGGGAATTGGCGGGCTGTCCCGCAAAGCGGCTTTCGGTTTACCAGATGACCTCGTCCTCCGGCAGGCAGTCTTTAAGGGGAGTGTCCATTCCGTCCAGGAGTTTGGCCCTCATGGCAGGAGACTCCGAAAGTTCCCGCGTTGCCCGGGTGCCGTCGGCAGGGACCGGGGCGTGGGCAGCGAGATCGCCGTTCCCGTCCGAGGACTTTTGGGCGGGAGATTCCCGGAAATGGTCCTTGTCATCTGTGGTATGGCACATGGAATTTATCCTTTCTGCGCGGGAAGGCCACGCGGGTTTCTTTGTAATTCCGTATAGCATACTGTAAAAGAATATGACCGGTTTTCCCGGTGTCACCCGGCGGCCTCGAGCCGGTCGACGCAGCGGGTGAAGCCCTGCAGAGCCCAGAGAGTCAGCGCCAGTCCGGTGACCACGATCAGCAGCGACAGTATCATGCCTGCGGTACGGTTCCACATGAGCAGGGAATAGGCGCTGATGCCCAGGAAGGCGCTGCCATTGTACAGCATGTGGATCAGGATGCCGTATCCGAGGGACCCGGTGTACCAGCACAGGTATCCCAGCAGCAGCCCGGTGAGGAAGGTCTGTGGCCACATGGGCCACGCATGCCCTACGGAAAAGATGAGCGCAGGGATCACGATGCCGCCCTCCCAGGGCAGATTTCTGCAAAGACCCTGGGTCAGGCCGCCGCGGTAGATCAGTTCCTCGCTGATGGGCCCCAACACGGCCACGGATAAAAACTGTACCGGCAGCACGCCATCGGTCGCGGTACTGCTTCCGCCGTCGTAGTTGAATATAACAGACAGCACCATGGACAGCTGACAAAACAGAAGTTTCCCCGCAAGGAGTGCCAGCGTCCAGGGCAGCAGCTGCCGCCGCACCCGGAACAGGGCGTGACGCTGGCCGACGGGCAGGCGCATCAAAAGCACCGCCGCCACAAGCAGAGTGAGCAGACCGGAAAAAGCCAGGCTGCGTGCATCCAACGGGATGCCCAGTGCCCCGGCTATCTGATAGCCAAGGAAGAAAAAAATTACACCCAACACAATGCCATGCCAGAGCTTCATCCCGGGCCCTCCCTGCCGCTTGTTATAAGATACTTTTATTGTACCGTCCCGGCCGCGCCCCGGCAACACACGAAGTGCACGATTCCTTGTAAAGAAAATTGTGTACCATTTCGTCAATCCTAGACCGTACAAGATTCGTGTTTTTACAAACGGGAACGGCCGTTGTGGCGGCAACCCGGGAACAGACAAAAAAAGAAAAAGCCCTCCGTAGAGCTTTTATCTTTGGTGCGCTGAAAGGGACTCGAACCCCTGGCCTTCTGATTCGTAGTCAGACACTCTATCCAGCTGAGCTACCAGCGCGACTGAAAGAATTATAATACCACAGGGGGAAGTCAATGTCAAGCATTTCTTCAAAATGTTTTTGCAAAATTCGGGTCAATTTGCCGCCCAAGGCAAGAAATGCCGGGAATCGGACGTTCAGCAGTCCTTTTTGCGGGGGAAGGGCGTCTCGCCGCCGGTGCGCATACGGTCAAGGACCTCGTTCAGGTCCTTGCAGCAGGCGTCGCACAGGGAAAGAATCTCCTCCGTGGGCTGCTGCAGATCCGGCACGCACGCCGTTGAAGCTGTCCTCCAGTACCATGCTGCCGGATGCCCCGGAGCAGGCGCTGGATGAGTACCCCATGCCGGACCCGATGCTCACGCTGGACGACCTGGAAAAGTGCGGCTACCGGGACGGGGATATGCTCCCCCTTTCCAAAGAGCGGGCGATGGAGCTTTACGAGCGGGATCTGACCGTGTATGCGGTGGTGGATGGCGGCAGCGCAGAGATGCTGTTTGACCGGGAAGAATTGGCATTGCTATCTGTGGACCGAAAAAGAAAGTAAATAAACTCACGGGCAGTATGCCTCTGCTCCGTTAAAAGTTACCCAGCAGGAAATCAGCAATGGTTTCCTGCTTTTTCTTTGCCTGAAAACAGGAGAAAGGAGGAACACCAATGACATCAAAGGTCCAGTTTTACAGCGCGATGGCCAGCTACACCGCCACCCATCTGACGGATAGCTGGCAGAGGTGGACAGCATTTCTCACCACCGCCTCCCGGCTGTATAAGTACCCCTTCCACGAGCAGCTTATGATCTTCGCCCAGCGCCCGGACGCAACGGCCTGTGCGGAATATGACCTCTGGAACGACACCATGCGCCGGTATGTGCGGCGCGGCTCCAAGGGCATCGCCCTTGTGGACAATTCCCGCGAAAAGCCCAGGCTTCGGTATGTGTTCGACATTTCCGATACCGGCCTGCGGAAAAATTCCCGCCACCCCTTTCTGTGGGAGCTTCGCCCGGAGCATGAGGCGGCGGTGGCCCAGGCGCTTGCCGAGCGGTTTGGAACGCCGCCCGAAAACAACCTGGCGGAACAGCTTGAAAGCATCGCGGCCCAGCTTGTCAGTGAGTATTGGGTGGAACACAAGCGGGACATACATATACGACCAACCTTCTCTCTCACGGGGCAGCCCCCAAGGATGTGCAGGAGCTGCTGGGACATTCTGATGTAAGTACCACGATGAACATTTACGCCCACGCCACCAGAGAGGCCCAGCGAACTTCCGCAAGGCTACTGGATAAGGTTGTAGGGACGGCCTGAAAAAAGTTTCCCTCATTTCTTCTCGCAAGGGAAAAAATGAGGGAAAAGGGCCAAACCAAGGTGACGAAAACGCTGGAAACACCAGTGTTTTCAAGGGGTATAGGAATTTTAACTGAGAAATCAGAATTATATTGCAGAATATATTTGACAAAAATAAGGCGATTCCGTCAAGTATACTCGACAAAAAATATAATGCGTGCTATAGTAAACGGGGGAGATATTATGACATCATGTCATAATATCTCCCCCGTTTACTATATATCCGTCAGTAAAAATGCCATGTACAGGGGCAGCGTCAGGATTTGTTCCTCGCGGCCTACGTTGTAGTCACCAAGCTTTATCAGATGATATACGTGGTATTTCTCGGGATGGCGCAGAATGGTCTTGGAGCTCTTGGTATTGCCGGAAACAGCTTTTACCTCGACAAGGGTGCATTCTCCGTGGAAGCGGATAATAAAGTCAACCTCCAGACCGGAATCTTTATGGAAATAATAGAGCTTGCGGCCCATTTTAGAGAAGATGTCGGCAACCAACCCCTCAAAGATGGCGCCTTTGTAGCCCAAAAGATTTCCCTGTAAAATGTCAAACTGCGTGCCGTCCTCCAGCATCGAGACGAAAAGTCCGGTGTCCTTCATGTAAACCTTGAAAACATCTTGGTCTGCATTTCCGTCCAACGGAAGTTCCGTGATGGAAAGGTTGTAGCAACGGGTAATGATGCCTGCATCCTCGATCCATTGCAGGCTGCCCGCAAACCTGGAAGCGGTAGCGCCTTTTTTCACGACGGAATACTGAAATTTTTTGTTTTCCTTGCTCAGCTGCTTGGGGATAGACTGAAAGCATTCCCGGATAACGGCCTTATCCTTTCGGTCGGCGTATTTTACCATGTCATCTTCATAAGAGCGCACAATATCACGCTGAATCTGCAAAACATCGTCCATGCGCTTTGTATTTACAAAAGTTTGCACGGCATCCGGCATACCGCCTACAACGGTATATTGCAGTAAAAGTTCCCGCATACGCTGGTGCAGCGCCTCCGGCACAGGCGTGCCGTTTTGCAGGCATTGGCGCAGAAAGGCGATGACCTGCTCTGTAATGCCGTTGGCCCAGAGAAATTCCTCAAAATCCAAAGGGCTCATGTCGAGCACGGTCTCGTATCCGACGGGAATTGACTTCGGTTCCTTGCTGCCGTACCCCTTGACGCCTAACAAGCTGCCCGTACCAATCACATCATAGCGGCCGTCCAGTTTGAAAAACTTCAAAGCTGTACGCGCGTCCGGGCAATCTTGAATCTCATCCAGCACAAGCAATGTCTTTCCAGACTCAAAGACGGCATCCTGCCCCATCAGGGCAGACAGAAGCATTGTAATGTTGTCCACTTCCAATGAGCCAGAGAACACTGAAACAAACTGCGGATTTTCGAAAAAATTCAGATAGACAGTGTGTGCGTAATTCTTTTTGGCAAATTCGAGCACAGAGTATGTCTTGCCGCACTGGCGGCAGCCTTTCAGAATCAGCGGCTTGTGATTGGGCGTGTTCTTCCAATCCAGAAGCGTTTTCTCGATTTTTCGGCGCAGCATAGTGGTTCCCCCTTGTGGTTTGTTTGCAGTATAGCAGAAAATCACAACTTTTTCAAGGGACTTTTTCTGTAAACGTGCAACTTTTTCAAACGACTTTTTGGGAAAAACAGAAACTTTTCTTGCATTTTCGGAGCCTGTTTTCCAATTCTTCAAAAATCAGAAATTTAGGTATGCCTTATCAACTTAAAGCAAAAGACCGAAGTTGTAAAGCCCTTTTTGGGCCTTTACTTCGGTCTTTCTTTTTTAGAGGGGGATATGTAACAGCCCCTTTTGGTTGTCAGCTTCAAATTAATGAATCCAGATATTATTTTCCAAATCTTTGGGGCAGTCGCACTCTGAAATCATGTATTTGTGCCATGGTACAATAGGCATTAGCTCGTTATACTTTTACCCTTTGCAGGTGTTCAGCATTCTAATCAAGCACCGTAAAATTCATCGGCGAGGTCACTCATTGCCGTATAGAGGTCGCCGCTGCCGCCGTAAATAGCATTAAAGTCCAGCGAAATGACCTTCTTGTTCTTGATCGCGCTGATGTCCTGCAATGCCGCATTATCATACAGCGACTGGATCATTTCATCCATGTCCGGGCCACCCTCATAGTCAAACAGAACGATGACTTCGGGATCTTCTGCAATGATCGTTTCAATGCTGACCTGCGAACCATCGCAGTCCTCGTTGATGTTGTCCAGACCAATCATCGCAAAGGCTTCGTTCTGCAAACTTTCCGTAGCAGCCGAGCCAAAGACCGGCATACCGTCCTCGATCCAAGAAACCTCAGCCATCTTGGTGGTCTTGCCTGCCCAGCGCTCATCACTCTGGAGTGCTGCCACATAATCCTGATAGTAGGCTTTCAGCTCGGCAGCCTTGTCCTGCACATTGAAAATTACGCCTAAGTTGTCGATGTCGGTCAGGAAAGACTGGAAGTTAGCGCCGGTCTCGCCTACATGGGTAATATAGCTGGCAATACCTGCCGAGGCCAGTTCTTCCGTGGTGCCTACACCGTAGTCACCATCCACAAACAGGTCGCCGCGGCCAGCAACAAAATCCGGATCTACTCCCAGCACAGCCTCTTTGGAGGCGTAGCCCTCTGCAATGACGGGCACAGCATTGAACTGCTCAGCCACATCCTCCGGGGCAGGGCCATAGACTGCGGCCACGCCAACCAGCTTATCAGCGAGCCCCAGACGAATCAACAAATTGGCGGTGCCCTGGTTGTTCGCCACCACGCGCTGAGGCTCTGCCGTGTATTCTGTGGTAACGGGGGTCCATGTTGCGCCGTCAGATGAAACGGTGTAGGTATCCACGCTGACAGGGTAATAGCTGTCCTCTGCCACTTCCGGCGAAGCTGTTTCTTCTGTGGCGACCGCCTCAGAAGATGCCGATTCGGAAGAGGTTTCGGATGCAGAAGCACCGCATCCGGCCAGCAGCGCGGCACTCAGTACCAAGCAGGTGCCTTCCGTCATCATGTTTTTGAATTTCATATACATTTCCTTTCCCATTATTCAGGCTTTCGTAACCTGATTGTAAGAATTTCCCTGCAAAAAACTGTTTTCTTTTTGCGGGAAGTATGCTATAATCTCGGTTAGTCTTAACTAATCTTCACGGCTTGTTACTATACCATACTTTCGCGGAGGTGTCAACCGGAAAATTGAAGAAAAAAACGGAAACCAAAAAACTGATTTATATTCCAGCTTTGCTTGCATTGCTGGTACTTAGTATTCTGCTTTCGGCATCCACCGGGCAGGTGGAGATACCGCTTTCGGATACCTTCAAAATTCTGATGGAGCGTCTTTTTCATGTAAAATTAGCAGGTTATGCAGAGATCCCATCTGCCTATTTCAATGTTGTGTGGATGATACGCTTTCCGCGCGCACTGATTGCTGCTGCCGTGGGCATCGGCCTTTCGCTGTGCGGCATTGTCATGCAGGCCGCGGTGGAAAACCCTCTGGCTGACCCCTATATTCTGGGTATTTCGTCAGGTGCAACACTGGGCGCTACTTTTGCACTGATGGTTGGTGTCGGCACCCTGCCGCTTATCGGGCAGGCAAGCGTATCGGTCTGCGCTTTTGCCGGGGCGCTGCTTGCTTCTTTTCTGGTATTGTTTTTTGCCAATATCGGCGGTCATGCCACGGGTGCCAAGCTGGTGCTGTCCGGCACGGTCATAAACTCGATGTTTTCGGCTTTTTCCAATATCATGATCTACTTTGCCAACAATGCACAGGCATTGCAGAACATTACTTTCTGGATCATGGGCAGCACGGCTTCTGCCACATGGTCAAAAGTGCCGGTTATTTTGGTGATTGTGGCGTTGACCGCCCTGTTTTTCCTGACCCAAAGCAACACCTTGAACCTGATGCTGATGGGCGAAGAAGCCGCCACCACGCTGGGTATCAATCTTACTTTCTGGCGCAGAATCTATCTGATCATTGCTAGCCTGATTACCGGTATTCTGGTCTCCGGTTGCGGCATGATCGGCTTTGTCGGCTTGGTGATTCCCCACATTGCCAGAGCAATCTTTGGTGCCAACCATCGTGTGTTGACTCCCTACACCATCCTGTTCGGCGGCATCTTTATGGTGCTCACCGACCTGCTTTCCCGCTCGCTGGTAAGCGGTTCCGAAGTTCCGGTGGGTATTATCACCGCCGCGCTGGGTGCGCCGGTGTTCCTGTATATGCTGCTGAAAAAAGATTACGGCTTTGGAGGTAAATAAGTTGGAGCTTGCTGTAAAAGATGTCCATGTGACGCTGGGCAAAGCCAAGATCGTAAACGGCGTCAGCCTCCATGTAGGCGAGCGGCAGAGTGTAGGCATCATCGGGCCAAACGGCTGCGGAAAATCCACATTGCTGAAAGCCATCTACCGGGTCAACCCCATTGATTCCGGCGAGGTTTTGCTGAACGGTCAAAATGTTACTAAGATGAGCCCCAAAGAGGCTGCCCGCCACATTGCCGTTGTAGGGCAGTTCAATGAACTTGCTTTTGATTTTTCCGTGCAGGACATGGTGCTTATGGGGCGTTCGCCCCACAAAAAGATGATGGAGAGCTATTCCGAAGCCGACTACAAGTTGGTGGAGGATACGCTGCGCAAGACCGAGCTATACCCTTTGCGGCAGCGCAGTTATCTCTCGCTTTCCGGCGGCGAAAAGCAGCGGGTGATTTTGGCCCGCGCTATCGTACAGCAGCCGGAATTACTGATTCTGGATGAACCCACCAACCACCTTGATATTAAATTTCAGTTTGAAGTGTTGAATCTTGTAAAAGATTTGAACATTTCCACCCTATGTGTACTGCACAATATCGAATTGAGCGCCCGCTACTGCGACTATCTCTATGCCATGAAGCAGGGGCGCATCGTGGCAGAGGGTGCGCCCAACAAGTTGATTACCAAGGAGACCATCCGCACCATTTATGACGTAGAGAGCGAAATCTACACAAATCCCATCACGCAAGATCTCGCCGTAGCATTTCTTCCCACACGATACAGGTAACAAAAGGGGCTGTTGCACAAGGAAAAAATCCAAGTGCAGCAGCCCCTTTACGGTTAAATGCCTCCAGAAACACAAAAACGCTCGCCATAGCCCCACTAATTTCCAAAAAACAGATTTGGACTATTTCAGGATTCCATATTCCGAGTGAGTTCTTCTCGCAGCTCCCGCTTGTATTTATAATAGGTATTGCGTGCGATGCCGATCAGCTTGATGCAGTCCGCATCAGTGAGAGTTCCATCGAAATCACGGCTGTATTTTTTGATCTGCTCCTTACAGGGGGCAGATTTTTTTATGGTAAGTTTGCGGCCGGGCATCTGACCGATTTGTTTCCCATTCAGGCGCGCCGTCAGGATCCCCTCGCGGGTGCGCTGGTGCAGGTCGTCCACCTCTTTTTGCGCCTGGGTAAAGGCAAGACGAATCTGCTCGGCGGCCAGGTCCGCCGTGTAGCGGTTCAGCGCATCCATGACGCCGGAAACAAAACGGTCTGTTGCGGCGCTGCCGGTCTTCGGCGATGAGTTGATCTGCCGCTGCAGAGCCTGTTTGTAGGTGTCCGTGTTGATGTGCGGCTCCTTCAAAAAGCAGAGCGTCACACCGCGGTTGTACAGTGTTTCATAGAGTGCACAGCCTTCCTCGGCGCTGCGGCTCATGCGGGAAACACTGTCAAACACAATGGTATCCCCGGGCTGTACACAGTGCAGCAGCTTGTCCAGCTCCTGCCGTCCGCGGCAGGCCGTTCCTGTATAGACCTCACGGACGATATGAGCCGTTGGGTAGGCGGCGGTAATGTTGCGCACCTGGCGTTCGATATTTTGCTGTGGTGTGGAAATGCGGCAGTAGCCGTACACGGACATACAGTATCACTCCTGACGTTCCTTTAATTTGATATAACATTATACAGCGGAACCCAGCTCTTTGTCAATGAGTTTTGATACTTAATGAAGAGCCCTTACTTTTGGTACAGGCGGTACAAGAAACTTGAAAAAGCAGTCGAATCAAACATGATATTATGTCATGATGACATAATATCTCAAAGAACAGGAAAGACAGCTGTCTGTTGTCGCAGTATAAAAACAGCAGGAACTGTCCGGACAGTTCCTGCTGTTTTATTTTTATCCTCGAGCCCGCATATCCCCAGGCACAAGCCCCAGCGGCTTTGTGTGCAGGAAGATCACTTCCCAGTAACCGGTTTTATAGTTAGCGCGCAGTCTCGGTTTCAGCATAATATTTAAGTCTTCCGCTTGTCTGCCGCTGCGCCGCTGGTCGTGCAGCAAGTCCTCATAGCTGCCATGATAATAGGTATCAATGCCAATGCGCCCGACAATCGTTTCACCGTTTTCGTTCGGCTGCACCAGTTCTTCCGTCAGCGCTCTTGCCTGTTCCTCTGTAAAATCAACGGAATACGGGCTTTGCAGCGCGGTCTCCCACAGCCCTGCCACAGCGTTTTCTTTTCGCATGGTTTTATAGCGGTACTCTTTTTCTGATGAGGTAAGTACCACATATCCTGTATGCGTTTTCTTGGGGCGGAGCTTTCTGTCTGCGTTGGCGCGCTCCCGCGCGATGCGCAGCAGGTTTTTATTTAAGCCGTTCAGATACTCTATTTTACGGCAGGCTTCTTCCAAGTCTTTCTGTACCGCATCCACTTCTGCGTAAGCAGCTTCTTTTGCCTGCGCCGAATTTCTTTCGGCTTGTGCAATCTTTTGAGATGCCGCTGTATAGACCGCGCGGGCATCTCTTTCCGCGCAGGCCACTTTCGCCAGCAAACCATCATACTCACTGTGGGTCAGCAGCACATGCGTACATTCCTGCCCATACTCCGGCAGATCCCGCAGACCCAGTGCAGTCTTTTTCTTAAACTCCGGCATTTTTACAGACCTCGGATATAATTGTTTGCCACGACTTCAATGCGGTTATGCCCCAGCGCTTTGCTGCAGATCAGCATGGCTTTCTTATCCAGTTTTTTCCCGGATTCATCTTTCCGGCAGGTGTAGACATCACTCTGAAATTTACGCCCCGTTCCCTTGTTGACCCTGTCGTAGGGGATTTCTTCGATGGGTCTTGCATGGGCGCGGTAGATGTCGGTTGCATATTCGGCGCGGTAGCCGTGGATGTCAGCGCTCTGGTGGATGTGCTGCCAGACCTTCTCGTCGTTCGGCGTATTTCGGATGCGCTCGACGATCTGCGCCGCATTTTTCCCGACAATGGGGCTTACTCGCTCCCGGCCGCCCTTGCCGTTTCGGACGTGGATATAATAACAGCAGTCAAACAGGCGGGTATCTTGCAGAACACCAAGCCGCTTTTCTTCTGCGGGCGTTCTTTCCTGTACCGGTACGGATTCGATCGCAGCAATTTCCCGCTCGATTTCTTCTTTTGTAACAAGGTCTCCGCCCTTGAGCATCCCCAGTTCGCTGCGGCGCAGCCCTGTGCCTTTGCAGAATTTAATCAGTTCATCGTTGTTCGTAACCGAGAAATGTTTATCGCGCACGCGGTCTCCCCTGCTGCGCTTGATGTCCTCGCGGTTTCGCTTCGGCGGATTAAAGTAGTTTTCATCTTCCGGGTTTATGCCGTACAGTTTGCCCAGCGCTTTGGCTTCCAGCTGAACCGTCCATGCGGACAGCCCTTGGTCGGCGCGCGCTTGCAGCCACTCGTTCACATACTTTTTTGCGCTCTTCAGCGTCGTACATTCCGGGTGCTTTTCTTTAATATAAGAAAGAAAATATTTTGTGTGTTTCCAGTACGATTGATAAGTATTGAAAGAAAATATCTTCTGCCCGTCCGTACCGTTTTTCACAGCCTCTTTTTTGCTTTCGCCAAAGGCCTGCATCCAGGTCAGGCGGTCATACGCCTGTTGGTGCAGGTCTTTATAATATTTCTTGTTCTTTCTGCCCAGACACAACCGCCCCCTTTATCTGTATTTCTTGTTGAAGCTAGGCCGCCTCCTGCCCGCCCGCACGGGGCGCGGCACTCGGCGAATACACTTTTTAAGGTCTTATGTGTGACCGCTTTGGAGATTTCTCTCCGACACTTTTTTACTGCTTATGTGTGCAGCCTTTCTTTCTTCTTCTACGGCAGGTAAGGCTCTGTCGGATTCTTTTTAGAGGAATCAACTCTCCGGCATTTTATCAGTATGTCCGGCTACATTCAGATACGTTGCCACACACTTTCAAAAGGATTACTCATGTGTGGGTCCATGATGCGCAAAACCATCAGCAAAGACCAAAGGCAAGTCGGCGCATCATACAGGTGTATCGGACCTGATTCGACTTTGTGTATTGTAAGAATACATTTTTATATTACACTGAACGCGGGGAAATGTCAATAACATAGTATGTTATTTTAAAAATATAACTGTTTACCCGTTCATTCTATAAACGGGTAAACCGTTACCGCGCCCGCACAAAAACACGGACTTTCATCCGCGCCCACCGGATAAAAGTCCGTGTTTTTATCTTTCCAGCAAGTCCTCCATCGCGCAGCCAAGCACTCTGGAAATCTTATACAAGCTCTCCGCGCTTGCCTTGTTGATGTCCTTTTGCCGCTGTTCGTACAGCTGGATGGAGCGCAGGCCGACGCCGGATTTTTTCGCCAGCTCGGCTTGCGAACAGCCGTAGGCCGTGCGGATGCGCTTCAGGTTTGTTTCCGCAAAGTGCTCCCGGATGCGGGCATCCGCAATCTCGGCAAATTTGCTGACGTCCGCTTCGTGCAGGGTATAATATATTTTTTCCAGTTCCACAAAGGAAAGCACCTCGAAAATCTCGCTGTACTTTCGCCCGGAGTACCACTGATAATACGCAACCGCCCACCCGATCCAATATTCGCAGGAACGCGCATACCGTTCCGGCTGTTCCGGCTGTTCTGTCATCCCGGTCGTCTCCGCAAGGATCTGCGCAGCCAGTTCAATGCCGCTCTTCCCTGCCAAATACGCGGGTTCTCCGTTTTCCATATGCTTGCTTACCGAACTTACGGTGAACAGCTTTATAAAATTCTCTCCCGATACGCCGCAGACACGAATCGCATAGTCGAACGCATCCCCCAAAGCCGCCTGCGCATTACTCAGATAGATTTCTTGGTATGCGTGGGTCATCGCTGCGGATGCCTCCTCTCATAATGTCCTGCATATAGATGCCGTCTGCCTCATCGTCCAGCATTTTTAGATAGGTTTGGTTTGCTTCATCGTTTCTTGCTTTGCGCTGCACATAGTATTTGTCTTTTTCTGCGATGGAAAAGCCCTCAAATTTCAGATTGGAAAAGGCAAACTGCGACTTGATCACCACCTGCTCCCCCAATTTGCCAAGCCGCATCGCCTGCGAGAGCTGCTCTACCGAGATGGCATTGTTCAGAAAAGATTCCGCATAATCGAAATAGGAATCATCGGCGCGGTAGCCTGTAATCAAATCATAGGCATTTACGTTCACGCTGAAATTGTCGATCAGATATTGCTTGGCCCGCCTTGCCACCGGCGTTTTTATGGAAAATAGACGATGCTCGACCAGCACGGCGATCCAATTGAGAATGGTATAGTCCGGGCTGTTCAAATGTAAAACCCGCAGATATTCCGTATCCAGAGTATAGCGGTTTGCAAAACCGTCCCGCAAAGAGGAAACGGCCCACTCCTTTGCCAGTGCCTCGCTTTCCGTGCAGTAAAAGCCAAGCCCGAAATCATTATGCTTTTTCCCCTCGCCAAACACGGGATGCTCGATGACTTTTTCCGAGCCGTGAAACAGGGTGATTTTCTTTTCCATTTTGCCGCCCTCCTTTTTATAAGTATATCACCGTAGTGACACAAAAGCAAGGCAGCAAAAAAGATATTATGACATGATGTCATAATATCTCTAAAAAATCACCTGTCTGCGTGAAATCAATCGCTGCTTTCTTCCTGTGGGCGGAAGTCCTTCATAAAGCGCCTGAGCAGGAATGCGCAGAAATAGGGGAACGTATAAAACTGTGCTTCATGCCCAATATTGCCGGCAAAAAACTTGAACCCGTAGCGGATGTCCTCATACTTGTCCGATGCTATCAAGGTGCGCATGGATTTTGCCTGCCCATTTTTGGCCTTCACTTCCAGCGGAATCAGCGATGACGCTGAGCGGATAAAGAAATCTTCCTCTAATGTAGAATCCGGCCTCTTATAATAGTAGAGCTTATAGCCCTGCTTTACCAGCGCTTCGCCGACCATGTTTTCATAGAGCGCACCTTTGTAGACGCCAAGATTTTTATTGGCGCGCAGATCCTCCTGCGATTCTTCATCCAGCATCGAGACGAGCAGCCCGGTGTCGGCAAAATAGAGCTTGAATACATCCGGGTCATAGTTCCCGCCCAATGGAAGCTCCGGAAATTCCAGACAAAAGCAGATGTTTACCATCCCGGCATCCGCCAGCCATTCGGCACACCCACGGTAATCCCGGAATCTTGCGCCGGTGGCGACCTTGGAGATCTGGAATTTCTTGTTTTCCCTGGCTAATTGCGGGGCAATTCTGTTAAACACATTTAGGATGCGCGCCTGGTCAAGCCCCTGCGCATACTTGCGGATGTCTTCTTTATAGTCTGCAATCAACTGCCTTTGGGTGTCCAGAGAACCTTCAAAGGTGTTTTTTTCGATGTATTCGGCCACAACAGCGGGCATACCGCCGAGAATACAGAAATCCAGAAACAGCGAATGGTAAACCTGCATCTCCAGCTCGTTGAATGGGCGCAGCTCCCGCATATGCAAAAGCATATCTTCAACAGTCGTGTCATCATAGCCCTTTGCCCACAAAAATTCCTCGAAGTCCATGGAGAACATATCGTAATCTTTTTTATAGCCGACGCTGTTGCTTTCGATTTTCTTATAGTTCACACCCAGCATAGAGCCGCTGCAAATCACATCAAACCGCCCATCCTCATGGAAAAACTTGAGGGATGTTGCAATTTCCGGAAATTCGGTAATTTCATCAAAAAAAAGCAGCGTTTTGTGCGGAATAAATTTCTTGGCAGGGTCAATCATCGATATATTTTTGATAATGGCGGCCGCCTCATAGCCGTCTGCGGTGATTCCCTTGTATTTTTCATCCCGGACAAAATTGATTTCTACAACGCTCTCATACTCTTCTGCGGCAAACTTCCGGATGGATTCGGTTTTCCCGACCTGACGGCTTCCTTTGATGATAAGCGGCTTTCTTGCCGGGTCCGCTTTCCATTCACGAAGAAACGTGTCTACTTTTCTTTTCAGATACACGGTATATTTCCCCCTCTTTTTTTTCGTATACACTCAGTATACACATTTTCAAAGCGAAATTCAATATAATTTGCACAAATCATGAGTCACTTTCCCGGTATTCCTCACATTTTTCATGCGAAAAAGGGAGATATTATGACATGATGTCATAATATCTCCCCTGTTTTTATCGTATGATGTTTCTTCCTGTGCGCGGGGTGGCTTTGGCAGCGCCGTCCCGGAACAGTTCTTTCTCCGGCTCGTAGTCCAAGGGAATGCTCTCCCCTGTCGCGCCGAAGCGGTTTTTTAAGATGATCAGTGCCAAATGACGCGGAGCGGTCTTGTTTTCCCTGTCGGCATCGGTGCGGTATTTCAGCACCAGCAGCAAATCGGCGCTGTACTCCACGCTGCCGGACTCCTTGAAGGCCGACAGTCCCGGCTCGGCACTGCCGGGGCGGTAAGCCTCACGGTTCAGGCTGGATGCGGCCATCACCGGCATATCGTACCGGCGTGCCAGCTGCTTGAGCATGGCGACGGCGGCGTCGGCGGTCTGCTTCTCGGTCATGCCCGCGCGCGCCGGGGCGACAAGCTGCAGATAATCCAGAAACAGCACCGGGCTTTCGTGCTGCGCACAGAAGGCCGACACTTTTTCATCCAAAAAAGCCGGGGTAAGAGGGACGTCCGGCTCCCACAGCTCTACCCTGCCGCCGGTCTTTTGCCTGTACGCGGAAATCAGACCGCGCACTTTTTCTTCCGGCAGCTTGCCGTCCAGCAGCGGGCGTGCACGTTCTTTTGTACCGCGCACGGCGCTCTTGGCGATCAGCTCCATGCGGGACATTTCAATTGTTATAAACAGCACATTTCTCCCTGCAGCGGCCAGCGTATCGGCCATTTGCAGCATCAGGGAGGTTTTGCCCATGCTGGAAACCGCGCCCAGCACGGTCAGCCCGGCGTGCAGACCGCCGTCCAACGCCTTGTCCAAACCGGCGATACCCGTAGACATCACAGCAGCCCCGCCACGGCGGCCCAGATACGCGAGAAACTCGTCCTCCAAGGTCAGCTGTTCCTGCACAGTCTGCGGCGCTATGGCGGCCTCACAGGCGGCTTGCAGCGCATCTCTATTCTGCACTAATGCTTCGTTCACATCCTTGCAGCCATCCGGCAAAGCCAGCACCGCACACGCAATGCCGCGGGCCGTCAGCTGCTCCCGCAGCTTCTCATTCATCCCCTGCCCCGCCGCGTCGGCATCTCCGGCAAGAATCACCCTCTCCGGCCATGCAACAGGAACATATTCATCAATTTTCTGTACAAGCTTTCCTGTGTTGGCCGCACCGCAGAGCGCTACAGCCGGGAATCCCAATTCCTCTAAGGAAAGGGCATCAAAAATGCCCTCTGTCACAAACAGTGCTTTCCCAGCCGCATGTTCCATAGCAGCACTGTTCCAAAGCTGCATCGCCCCGCGGCTGTTCTGGTAGCGTGGTTCAACAGCCGGGTCAATGGCGCGGCGGCAAACGCTGCGGCAGACACCCTCCGCAAAGACCGGCAGCACCGCATACCCATTCTCGACCACCAACCCAAACCGCTGCACGATCTCATCGGACAAACCACGCCCGGTAAAGTAGGGGTCGGGTCTGCCCGCTCTTTCCTTATAAGGAAAAGCCTGCGCCGGCTTCGCTGTGACCCGGATGACCTCGCCCCCGCCGTAGCGCCGGTTGACGGCCTTCATTTTAGAAGGAAAATCCGTCAGATTTTCTTCCTGTCCCACTAAATCAAAAACATCGTAGGTCGCGCCGCAGGCGAAGCAGTGGACGGTCTGATTTTTTTCATTGTACCCCATAGAAGGGTGAGCGTCTTGGTGCGCGGGGTTCAGGCAGGCGAACGGCTTGTGCAGTGGCAGCCCGTGCTCCTGCAGCCATTGAGGCAGGCAGCTTTTTAAGGTTTTGGCATCCGTTTTTCTCATACGAAAACTTCTCCTCTTACAGGGAAAAACTGTATCTTTTCCTCCCTGTAAAAAAGGGAAAGATATCATACAGTACTTACAGTACATACAGCACTTTTCAAAATGCGAAAATTTGCCGCTGAAATGTTGAAAAGCAGGGGTTTTGCAGGGTGCTTGGGTCATCAGTTGTGGCTTTGGCGGTCATCAGATGTAGCTTTGGTGGTAATCATTTGTGGCTTTGGTGAAGTACTTATGGTCATCAAATGTGGCTTTGGTAAGGCTGCATTTGGTCATCAGTTGTGGTTTTAAAATTTCATCTATCTTATCACATTTCGTTTGTGTGTTCTTTGTTTGTTTGGCTTGAAGCGGCTCTTATTTGTTTCATCGGGCAAAGTCAGATCTGGCGTTGGTGCGGGCTTGCGGGTGGTGCGGTCCAGCACGATCTCTACCCCGTCCACAACGCGCCCGGTGCGGGTGAAGCTGTACCCGCTGATGTAGTTCTGCTGGGTCAGATACTCGAGATAGATCTCGGTGTAGTTGCGCAGGCGCTGGCGGCGCTGCTTGATGGGAGACGGCTCGCCGAGCTCCTCGTAGATGGACGAGAACAAGATCTTTCGGCTTTGCAGACGGTTGTTTGGGTTCTTCATGCCCTCGATGCGGGTCAGCAGGTAGTTCTTCAGCACGATGATGGCGGGCGTGTTGTTCAGGCTTGCCCCGGCCAGTGGAGAGTCGGCTTCAAAGTGTACGTTCAAAAGGTCCATATCCACAAGGGAAATCTGCCGCTTGCTGGACGCATACTGGAACAGCGGCGGCGTGTCGATGAGGAAGTACGCCTCGACCTCCCGCCCGTTGAGCACGGCGTTCATCCGGTTCATCGGCAAGAGATATTGCGAGACCATCAGGCTCTGCAGGTTTTGCCCTTCCTTGATAAAGTGGGCGGCGGCCTCCTCGGTGCAGTCCAGCGTGATGGTGGCGTGCCGCATAAATTCTAGCCTGGTGCGGATTGTTTGGACAGCTTCTTCCCGCATACTGGGGTTTTCACTGCCGATCATGGCGCGGTACAGCATCGGGATGGTGAAATAAATCGTTCCCGCAATCAGCAGCGAGGAAACGCCGTTTAAGATGGCTTTATCAAAGTTCGTCAGGTTGCCGCCGCCGTCCAACGCGATGGTTTTCGGAAAATCCATCGTCACGATGGTGGACACATTTTTCCCGGCGCTCTTGCCAACGTATACCTCGTTTTCCTCCTCCGGCAGCAGCTTGGGCAGATTGCGGAAGATGGAATCCGTCTGCATACTGTATTTTTCCAGGGGGCTCTGGTTCGCACTGGAAAGCAGCATCCGCTCGGAAAGCGGTTCATTTTTCAGGCCGGACACGTCGCCCGCATACATGGCATTTACCGCACAGGTAATGTAACAGGCCATGCCGGCCGGCATACCGTCCAGCATGCTTTTGAAGGATGCCCTTGCCAGTGACCGGACCTCTGTCTCCGGCATGGTCAGACTGCCGCCGACTGGGTGGGAAAGGATCTCCAACTGCAGCGCGGCCTGCTTGGCCTGCAAAAGCTGCTCCTGAAAGGCTTCCTCCCGGCGCTCGCTGACGTAGGGGGAAAACGTTCCGAGCAGACCGCGGTAAATCTGCTGGTCGGTCAGAATATCGCCGTATTTATCCTGCAATTCCTGAAAGGTGATAAACGGCTCCTTCTGAAAGATGGGCACCAGCAGGGCGGCGTCCTCGGTATAAAGCTTTGCCTTGGGCGTGGGCAGAGCTTGCTTTTTTTTGGGCACGGCCAACCTCCTTGCAAAAAGATATTATGACATGGTGACATAATATCCTATTCGTATCGACTCTATATTTACAGGATATTATGACATGGTGACATAATATCTCGCCCGGAAAGGCGGTTATTTGCGGGCCGGGCGTGCCCGGCCCCTACAGGCTCAGCGGTGGGTGTGCAGCCATTCCTCGGCCATGCGGCGGAAATCCTCCTCCAGCGCGGCGGGCACGGTGACGGAAACGCGCACCGTCTGCGGTTCTGCCTGCAGGGCAGCATCCATCTGTTCCGGGGCCATGGCGGCGGTCAGCCTGGCCATTTTGGGGCCTGCCAGCTCGTCGGCATGGTGGGCGGCCAGATACTTCTGATTCTCGGCAGAAAAATCCACGAGCCGCAGCGCCGTTGTCAGCGGCAGCTTGCCGCCGTCCAGCAGCTTGAGCAGGCTGCCGTCCAGACTGCCCAGCCGCACATACCGCGCGATCTGACGGGCGGAGAGATTGTATTCTTCGCCGATCTGTTCATACTTTGATTTGCGCACGCCGTTCCTGCTGCGCTTTTTGCGCCCGGCCAGCGCGTACTTCTGGGAGATGCTCCGCGCCTTCTCCGACGGCGTCAGCACGCGCTGCACGTAGTTGGAATCGACGACGATCTCGTGCGCCTCGTCGGCGGTGATGTCCGTCAGTACGGTGGCGGGGATGCGGCGGTATTTGTCCTCGCCGGTCTTTTCCAACAGGGCAGTGTAAGCCCGCACGCGGTTGTGGCCGCTTAAAATCATCAGCGCGCCATCCGGCTGCTTCCAGACCACAATGGGGTGCAGCAGGTCGTTGGCCCGGATGCTCTCGATCAGCTCCAGCAGCTTGTCGTCGGGGAGCGGCGCGTAAAAGTTCCAGTCAGCCGGGGCAGGGGAGAGCTTGTCCAGCGGCACTTCCTCCAGACGCCGTGTGCCGGGCAGATCGGCCATCAAAGAGGGGAGAGACACCGCACCGGCAGCAGGGGAGACGACGGTCCGTTTTTTTAAAGCCATACAGTATTACCGCCTTTCTCAAACGCAGCGCTTCAAAATTTCTTTCGTAAGGGCGCGGTACTCTTTCGAGATACGCGCACTGCCCGCGTAGTCCAGCACGGGGCGGTTCTCCCACTGGGCGTTCTGCAGGCGGCTGTCAACCCGGATGATCTGCTCAAACAGAAGGGCGCTGTAACTTTCCCGCAGCTGGTCCATGGCCGCCTCGGTGATCAGGCGGTTGCGGGCATCGTAGCGGTTTATGATGATGCCGCCCACCTGCAAGGTCGGGTTGTACGGTTTGATGCCCTCGACAAACTGCAGCACCACGGCCAGGCCGTCCAAATCAAAGCTGGCGGGCTGGGCGGGGATCAGCACATAGTTGGAGGCGTTCACGATGTTGAAGTTCAGCAGCGACAGATTCGGATTCGTGTCGATGAGGATGTAATCATAATAGCCGCGCTCGACAACGGGGCGCAGGATGCTGCGCACGATGTTCTCGCGGCTGATTTTGGTAAACAGCGCCATGTCCAGCGTACCCATCGAAACATCCGCCACGATGATGTCGATATTCTCAAATTTGGTGGGCTGTATGTAGCCGTTCAAGTCCTGCTCCGCCAGCACCGCCGCGCCGAAGTTCTTCTCGCTGCGGGGCATGTCGAAGCTGCTGGACAGGTTGCGCTGCCCATCGCCGTCGATGACAAGGATGCGCAGCCCCAGCTCGGCCATCGAGGTGGCAATGCCGCTGCAAAGGCTGGTCTTGCCGCAGCCGCCCTTGTTGTTGAGCATGCAGAGCACCTTGGTGTCGTGGAAGTCGGGGTGGTAGATTTCGTTGATGTCGACTTCCAGATAGGCACATAGCTTCTCGATGTTTTCGAGGTCGGTTGCGCTGCGGCCGGTTTCGATCTGTTTGATGGTGGAAAGGTTTACACCGGTGGCAGTGGCAAGCTCCTTTTGGGTGATGTCCTGCTCAAGGCGTATATTTTTCAGCCGCGCATAGTCTAGTTTTACCATAAAAACCTCCAAATTCGGGAAAAGGTGTTATCCATAAGGTTATAACTTTAATGATTTAACTTTATTATACCATAAGGAAATAGAATTGCAAGACGTTTTATTTTAAAAAAGAAAATTAGCCCCTTGAGATTTCATCACCTTCCGAGAGGTGTTGTCGGGTGTTATTAAAGCCCCGGAAACCCTTGAAAATACGCCAATTTATCCATGCGAAGGCGTTATAGGCTGTTATCGAACATTACCGCATTTTTATGGCCTCACGGACGCTCGTGAGGGAAAAATTAAGGGCAAAACACAGGGAACGACAAGAGAATGAAGTGGCAAAGAGAAATGTCGTGATGTGTGCCAGGCTCCGCCGGAGCCTCCCCTGTGCGAAGCCGGACAACTGAATATAGCGGCTCTTGTGAGCCGATGGATTGACGGACATTAGTATTTCTGCTGATGTCCGTTTTTCTATGCCCAAAATCAGATGCGAAGGAGGTTCCGGGCTGGGCCTCCTTTTTGCGTCTCAATGGAGGTGAGAAGCATTGAGCGACAAGCCCGCGTCACCTGCCAGGGGACGAAAGAAAACTGCCCCGCCTGCCCAGCAGCCACCCCAGGAAGAAGTGGTGGTCCGCCTGCCACTGGCGGACCTTTATCCATTCCCGGACCACCCTTTTCAGGTACGGGACGATGAGGAAATGCGGGAGACAATCCAGAGCGTCAAAGAGTATGGCGTGATTGTTCCTGCTATTGTGCGGCCCCGCGAGGAAGGCGGCTATGAGATTGTGGCCGGACACCGGCGCAAATACGCCTGTGAGCAGGCCGGTCTGGATACCATGCCGGTTCTGATCCGCAACCTGGACCGGGACGCTGCCACCATCATCATGGTGGACAGCAACCTTCAGCGGGAGAATATCCTGCCCAGCGAAAGGGCCAAGGCATACAAGATGAAGCTGGAGGCCATCAAGCGGCAGGGGGCACGAAACGATTTAACTTCGCCGAAAATTTCGGCGAAGTTGAGAAGCGATGATGAGATCGGCCAGCAGATGGGGGTCAGCGGCGATACCGTCCGCAACTATATTTCCCTGACGAACCTGGTCCCGGAGCTGATGCAGATGGTAGACGAGAAAAAGATCGCCCTTTCACCCGCCTACCAGATTGCAGCTCTCAAGCCGGAGGAACAGCAGATGCTCGTCACCACAATAGATTACGAGCAGGCCACCCCTTCACTCTCCCAGGCCCAGCGGATGAAGAAATTCAGCCAGGCCGGGCGGCTCAATGAGGACAATATGCTGGCAATCATGTCCGAGGAAAAGAAGCCGGAGAAATTTAGTCTGACCTTTGACGGGGACCGCATACGCAAGTATTTTCCAAAATCCTATACGCCCCTGCAAATGGAGAACACCATCATCAAGCTGCTTGAGGCATGGCAGAAGAAACGCCAGCGCAGCCAGGAGCGGTAAAACCGAATACACACAACCCACCGGACAATCCATTTGCCCGGCTTTTTCATTTTCACAAGGAGGTATCCATGTATATAAACACTTTCAAATACACACCGGCAGATGTGGACTGCAAACTTTGCACCGAGTATGTCAAGAAATTTGGCTGCACCGCCTGCGGCTGCCCCTGGATGGCCGAGCGCATCGAGGCGGGTGTTGTGGGCTATGCAGAGGTGGTCCGGCAGATGTTTCCCCACGACAAGCGCCTGATGGCCCGCCTGGAACCGCTGATCCGGGATTTTCCCGGTATGCTCTGGCAGGATGAGCGCCACCGTCAGCGCATGGAGGGTGTGAAAATCCACCTGGGCCACAGCAAACGCCGGGACACGCCTGCTTTCTTTGCGGTCATGTTCCTGTTCACTTCCGATGAGGACATTTAGTTGAGCCTTTAGAGGGGACACCAGAGCGTGAGCTAACGGAAAGTATTGCTATCGACACGGAAAATTTGAGTGAACTTGATACAGTTGAGTATGTGAAAAAAGCCCAAGTCGGAGATATAATCAAAGTATGCTATTTGAAAGAATATAGCGATATTAGTAATGGCGTGATTGCTGTTTACGAGATTATCCCATTAGAGAAAACCAAATAGTCCACCACTTTATGGAATGAGGGTATCCCGGCGCGGTAGAGGCTGGAACGGTCAGAGCGGTCATTAAGGTCGATGACAAGGAAACCAAGTATCCCGTTGAGGCCCACACCGGAACCCTTACCATCCGTGGTGTTACCAAGGCCGGTTCCACCACGGAAGTGGTTTCCAGCGTGACCCAGCCGGTCAGCAGCGTGACCGCTGTCCTGCCGAAAGACACGGTCTATACGGTCAATGACAGCGATGTCAAGGTGGTTGACGGTCGGCCCTCTCTGCTGGTGGATGAGATCGTCTCTACGGATAACTCTGCCAGCGGCAGCGATTACCGCGGCGTGCTGGTGGACAAGGCGGTAAAACTTGTCGGTGAGGGCTTCCAGAACGTGGCGACCCAGGCAAAGTATCTTGACCTGGTGGATGCTGCCAACGGAAACACCTGGATCCAGACGGACAGCAATGTCACCATCTACTGGCCGTATCCCCAGGGCACCGACGCCAATACCAAGTTCCGCCTGGTGCATTTTGACGGTCTGGACCGTGAAATGACTGCGGACGAGGTCATGGATGCCATCAACAAGAACGAGCCTGTGGTCGTGAAAGACCTGGTGACCGATCAATACGGCATCCGCTTCGAGACGGACAGCTTCTCTCCCTTTGTGCTGGTGTGGGACAACACCCAGACCACGACGGTTACGGAGGAAGATGACCATCCCGACATCGCCGAGGCCATTGCCAACGGCACCTGGGGCCAGCCCACGCCGACTCCCGCACCCGCAGTGGTGCCGCAGACCGGTGACAACATGCCCGTCATGCTGCTGGTGATTCTGGCAGTGGTTGCTGCAGGCGCGATCGTTGTGCTGGTGGTCGTGCGCAAGCGCAACCGTCACTGAGCACTGCGCCCGGGACAACAGGGCCATAGCATAAAATAAAACTCCCCGCTCATGAGTTTTTTGTTTGTTGAAAATGGGGCGGATCAGCGCAGGCAGGCTCTGGCACGTTCCAGATCCTCCCGCTTGACATAGATGGTGTAAGTCCAGGAATCCGCCGCGCTCTGCCCAAAGGTTCCGGAACGCTCGCGGGTGCCGGCGGAAAAGACGGAGGGCGAGGTCCGACTGTGGGAGGCAACATGATACTCGATGCCGGCCTGCTCAAGGGCGGCGGAGACTTTCTGGCTTTGCTCCAGCGTGCCGCAGACAGTCAGCTCGCTGCGGTTGAAAACGGTGATCATCGGCAAACTCCTTCCTGTTTATGGCTGGC
This sequence comes from Gemmiger formicilis, assembly GCF_018784445.1. GTDB lineage: Bacteria > Bacillota > Clostridia > Oscillospirales > Ruminococcaceae > Gemmiger. The sequence goes on from NZ_WQOH01000001.1 coordinate 28,959, forward strand.
GGTGCTGTGTAAGGTGTGCTCGGCATGCTGAGAGAAAACCGGGACCCAGCGGCACTCTGCCGGGCAGCTATGACGGCTGCTGGCTCCGGAACGGGGCGGTTTTGCCCATAGTTGGATTTATGACCTTGCCAACGCCGCGGCACCCCGAAACACTCTTACACATATTGTACGCTGCAAAAAGATTCTTTTTCTCAGTATAGCAGGACCGGGGCCTGGAATCAATGATCTTTGACGCGAAGCGGCGGCCTGCGGGGAACGTATTGTGTGACGGGTTGCATACAAAAAGACACGGGATTTTCACTGCCCGATACGGGACGGGTTTTGGAGGCAACGGGAGAGGATCAGCGTCTTGTACAAACGGGCGGAAATTGCCCAAAAACCGGAAAATCGCGGGGGATAGAGCTGTAAAAATACGTTGATATGTTGACAGTGGGGTAAAAATAGCGTATGCTATAAATGGAATGTATTGGAATAATACATAATGAGTATATGTCAGTAGGACGAGCATGGATCTGAACGAGGCGCGCTTCAAACTGAATAAAGACATCCCGATCCCGCTGTACTACCAGGTGAAGCGTATGGTCTTAAATGAGATCGCCAACGGCAACCTGAAGCTGGGAGACAAACTGCCGGCGGAGATCGAATTCTGCGAAAGCCTTCAGATCAGCCGTCCCACGGTCCGCCTGGCCCTCAATGAGCTGGTGGCGGAAGGTATCCTGGTGCGCAAAAAGCGCAGCGGCACCTTTGTGGCCGAACCCAAAATCGCCCTGGAAATCAACCAGAGTGTGGAAAACTTCCAGCGCCTGATGCTGAACAGCGCCCGGGAATGCACTGTCGAGGTGCTGGACCTGTGCGTGGTGGATAAGATCGAGGAGATCAACCAGCACCTGAACCTGAGTAGCAGCGAGGACCTGATCTACCTCAAACGCCTGTGGAAAGTGGGCGAAACCCCCATTGTGTACAATGCGACCTATCTGCCCTCCACCCGTTTTTCCATGCTGCTGGACAAGGATTACTCGGAACTCAACCTGTTTGAGATCCTGCAGCTGAACTGTGGCATCCATGCCACCAGCCGCCATGTAAAGACCGAGGCGGTCCTGGCCAGCAAGAACGACATTGAACTTTTGGGCATTGAGCGGACGCGGGCATCCCTGCTGTATGTGACCGATCAGGTCAACGACGAACAGGGGCAGCCCATCTGCTGGTCCATCTCCCGGTATCGCGGCGATAAAGTATTCTTGTCTTATCAGACCGAAATCGTCTGAGTAACAGTCCTTCCTGGACAATAAAAAAGAAAGCCTGTTTTTTGTCTTAACCGATAAAAAACAGGCTCTCTTTTTGTGTAAAAGGAAGATTTTCACCAAATATAAAAATAATGTGTTGACATTATGTAATGTTCGCCTATATAATTTTGCTAAAGTTAATAATTACATATTGAAATAAAGTGATGCTTACAGAAAGGAGAACAGGCTTTGAAAACCAAATTGTCCAAGCAGGAGATCCTGGAGCGGGTCGGCACCATGGCACAGCTGGCAGGCATACGGCCCTATGTTCTGCGGGAAGGCAGAAAGAACGGCGTGTCCGCGGCGGACCTGTGGAACGGTTCGGGGCTTTCCATGACGGTCCTGAGCGACCGGGCCTCCGACATTTACTCGGTGACCTATCAGGGGCGTTCCCTCTGCTGGCTGTCCGGCGTGGGCGCTTCCGGACCATGGTTTGCCCACAACGGTCCCTTTGAGTGGGACAAAAACTTTGGTGGCGGCATGCTTGCCACCTGCGGACTGACCACGGCGGGGCTTCCCAGCGCCGACGCGGGGGAGACGCTCAATCTCCACGGCGACATCGCCAACCTTCCGGCGGAGGAAGTAAACTGCCGCACCTTCTGGGAGGGGGACGACTACTGGCTGGAATATTCCTCCCGGACCTACCAGGCAAAACCCTATGCGGAAAACCTGTGCCTGACCCGGCAGATCCGGATGCGGATGGGGGACAACACCATCTACCTCCACGACCGGGTGGAAAACCTGGGCTTTTCCGCCACGCCGCTGATGCTCATTTACCACATGAACTTCGGCTACCCTCTGCTGGACGAGGGCGCCAAACTGTACCTGACCTATCAGGACCGATTCCCCACCTCCGACCTGGCCAGCCAGACGGTGGACCAGATCGGCAGGGTCACGCCGCCGGACAACGGCTACCGCGCCCGGGCATACAACCACACCGTGCGGGCGGACGCAGAGGGCTATGCCTATGCATCGCTCCTCAATGAAGAGCTGCAGCTCGGGGCGACGGTGAAATTCCGTGCCGACACGCTGGATAAGTTCAATCTCTGGAAATGCCTGCGCAAGCGGGACTACGTCATCGGCCTGGAACCCTGCAACTGCCGGACGTGGGGGCGGGACAAGGCCCGGGAACACGGCGACCTGGTCATGCTGGAACCCATGGAGAGCAAGGACTTTTACCTGGAACTCCAGGTCCATGACGGGGCGGAGGAACTCCGCGTCGCAGCCGCCCGCTACGACGGCTGCCTGTGAGGTGAACACCATGATCCGTTTGGAAGAAATTGAAAAGATCCCTCTGATCGATACCCACATGCACCGGGTACACCCCGCACGCGCACCGGAATGGGGTTCGCTGGGCGGCGGATACATCCCCGGGCCGGGCCAGGAGCGCCACGGCCGGCAGACGGTTCTGTACGGCATGATCCTGGAAAAACTCCGCCAGCGTTTTGGCATGGCCGAGGACGCTTCCCCCGAAGAGGTGGAACGGGAGCGCTTTCTCCGGTATGGGAAAGACCCCAAAGGCTACTACGCCGACCTGATAGGGGAGTGCAACGTCGCCATGCACTGCGTGGAGACGGGCAGCCCTATCGGCGGGCCGCTGTATTCCCAGGAGGAAAAAGCCTTTTTCGGCGCATCCATCCCGGAAGAGAAGCAGGCGAACATTGTTCGCATCGACCGCGTCATCGACGGCCTGACCCCGGAAGGGGAGACCTTTGAACAGTATACCCGCCGGTTTCTGGCGGAACTGGACCGGGAGATCCGGGATCAGAAGGCCGTGGGGCTGAAATCCTGCGCGGCGTACAGCGAAGGCGGCCTGGATGTCCGCCCCGTGGAGGGGGGCGAGGCCGGGCAGGCCTATGACCGGCTCCGGGCGGGAAGCGCCCGGGCGGGGGATGAGCGCATCCTGCGCAGCTGGCTGCTGATGGAAAGCCTTCAGGCCGCAGAGGAAAAGGACCTGCCGGTCCAGTTCCACACCGGACACGGGGGCGGCAGCTGGATCGATTTTCCCACCATGAACCCGCTGTGCCTGGTGGAACTGCTGAAAGACCGCAGGGTCATGAACCGTGTCCGCATCGTGCTTCTGCACGGCGGGCATCCCCACGAGGAGGATACCAGCTATCTGACGGCACAGTTTGCCAATGTCTACACCGACTTTTCCGGGGCTTTTTATCTCAGCAGCCTGAAAGGCGTCGAGCGCATGGCGGCGTTGCTGGAACGCGCACCCCTGGATAAGGTGATGTACGGCAGCGACGGGGTCATGTTCCCGGAAATTTCGTGGTTTGCCCACGGGCGGTTCCGGGTACAGCTCACCCGCCTGCTCAACCGCATGATCGAGGAGGGCTGCCTGACCGAGCCGCGGGCGCGGCAGGTCGCCCGGATGATCTGCTTTGACAACGCGCTGGACTGCTATCCGGCGCTGCGCCAGAGGGTCGGGGCGGTGTAAAGCCGCCGGTTTGAATTCGTCTATGCCCCGCCAATGGGGAAAAATACAGGAGGTAATGAGAAATGGATTTGGGTTTGAAAGACAAAGTCGTCGTTGTTACCGGCGCCAGCAAGGGAATCGGCCTGGCGACTGCCAGACTGCTGCTGCAGGAGGGCGCCAAGGTCGCCATCTGCTCTGTGACCGAGAGCCATCTGCGTGAGGCGGAGCAGGAACTCAGCCGTCTGGGCGCCGTTTACGCCGAAGTAGTGGACATGACCCAGGAACAGAGCGTCTACGCCTTTGCCGATCATGTTGTGGAAAAGCTCGGCCCCATCGACAGCTGGGTCAACAACGTGGGCGCGCAGCTGACCAAAGGTCCCGACGAGGAGGAGTACTCCGACGCTTTGCTGGAAAAGATCTACGGCATCTGCTTCAAGGCTGCGGTGTTCGGCTGCCAGGCTGCTTTCCGCTCCATGAAGCATCGCGGCGGTTCCATCGTCAACATCAGCTCTCTGGGCGGCCGCTGCCCCACCACCGGCGCAGCTACCCTGTACGGCCCCCTCAAGGCCGCGACCAATATGCTGTCCGTCACCATGGGCGGCGAGTATGCGGCATACGGCGTCCGTGTCAACACGGTCATGCCCGGCTACATCATGACCGAGTTCAACACCGATCACACCACCGATGAAAACATGAAGCACATCTGCGCGGGCACGCTGCTCCAGCGCCCCGGCCAGGTGGACGAGGTCGCCATGCCCATCGTCTTTATGTGCGGCAAGGGCTCCACCTTCATGACCGGCGCTTCGGTGGAAGTTTCCGGCGGCCGCGGCATCACGCTCAACCCGGATTACTCCTTCCGTCAGCGGGAGAAGAAAAAGGACTAAGGAAAAAAGGAGGCATTCTGCATGACGGCGACACAGCGCATCCGCAGCATGCTGGACGGCAGCCCGGTCAAGGAGATCGGCGCCTGCGGCTGGCTGCATACCATCGGGGCGGACCGGGATACCGCGGAGGTCTTTTCCTCCGCCATCATCAAAATGACCGATTACAGCAAATGGGACTTCATCAAGGTCATGCCCAACGGCGTCTATAACCAGGAGGCCCACGGCTCCGACATCGAATATTTCTCCGGCCCGCTGTCGGTGGAGGACCTCAAGGCCAAGCGAGTGTTCCAGTTCCACCGGTACCTGATCAACAGCGTGAAGGACATGGAAGCATTCCCGGTGCTGGACGTCTCGAAAAACGCGGTGTATCAGCGTGAGGTCAACGTGGTCCGGGCGCTGGCGAAGCATTACCAGGGGACGGTGCCGGTCATTCCCACCATCTTTACCCCGGCGCACTGCATCCCGGAATTCTGCGGCGGCATCGAACAGGCCCGCTATTACATGGACAATCACCCGGAGGCGGTGGACGCCATGCTGCGCGCTCTGGTGCAGACCGAGCTGCAGCTGGTGGACGCCTATATCGAGGCGGGCGCGGACGGCTTCTTCTTCGCCCAGCGGTACAGCAACGCCGATATTCTCAGCGAGCAGGAGTTTGAACGCTTCTGCCGTCCCTATGACGAGATGCTTCTGGCCCGGGCCCACGGGCGCACCTGGTTCAACATGGTGCATGTCCACGGCGCCAAAAACTTTTTCTGGGATCAGTTCAAGACCTACGACGTGCAGGCCCTCAGCTGGGAGAACACCCCCCAGCAGATCCCCGAGGAGGAGCGCTCCACCGTGGCCAAGGTCCGCGCCGTCACCGACAAGATCCTGATCACCGGTACGGACCAGTTCCATGACTTTTACGGCAACCGTCAGGAGGTGCTGGACCGTTTCCGCCGCAGGGTGGAGCGGGCGGCGCAGGAATCCGGGGACAACCGCCTGATTTTCGCCCCCGGCTGCTCTCTGCCTCTGGATATTGACGAGGAAACTGTCCATCTGCTGCGCGTGGCCGCGGATGAGTACAACGCAAAAAATGCCTGAAACAATCAAAAGTCGGAGAAAAGCTATGATAGATGAACGATCTTACCTTGCCGTGCTGCATGAGGAACTGGTCCCCGCGCAGGGGTGCACCGAACCCATTGCCCTTGCGTATTGCAGCGCGCAGGCCAGGAAAGCCCTGGGCACCGACCCGGAGAACATCCGTGTCCTGGCCAGCGGAAACATCATTAAAAACGTAAAAAGCGTGGTGGTGCCGGGGACCAACGGCCGCAGGGGCATCGAGACCGCGGCGGTGTTCGGCGCCCTGGCCGGCGACCCGGAGAAAAAGCTGGAGGTTTTGACAGGAATGCCCGCGGACCGGTGCAGAATGGCGGAGGAGTTTCTGGAACACCCGGAAAAATGCACGGTGGAACACCTGAAAACCGATGCCAAACTGCATATGATCGTGGAGGTGTGCGGAGGCGGCCATGTGGTGCGCGCGGAACTCAAAGACCGCCACACCAACATTGTGCGCATTGAAAAGGACGGCGAGGATATTTTCCGCGCCTGCCCGGCGGAGTCTCTGCAGGAGCACTACACCGATCGTTCGTTTATGCGGCTGACCGACATTCTCCGCTTTGCCGAGACGGTGGACATTGAGAAGGTCCGCGACTGCATCGAGCGTCAGATCGCCTGCAACGAGGCCATCTCCAACGACGGCCTGACCCATGTCTACGGCTCCAATGTGGGCAAAATGCTGCTGGAGACCTGCGGCACGGGTCTGTGGACCCAGATCAAGGCTGCGGCCGCGGCGGGCTCCGACGCCCGGATGAGCGGTTCGCTGCTGCCGGTGGTCATCAATTCCGGCTCCGGTAACCAGGGCATGACGGTGTCCCTGCCGGTCATCGTGTTTGCCAAAAACCGGAACATTCCCCATGAAAAGCTGATCCGGGCGCTGGTTATCAGCAACCTGACGGCCATTCACCAAAAGACCCGTATCGGGCGGCTTTCCGCCTACTGCGGCGCGGTAAGCGCGGCGGCGGGCAGCATTGCGGGCATTGCCTGGCTGGACGGCGCGGACGATGAGCGCATTGCCCAGGCGGTGAGCAATACCCTGGCCAACGTGTCCGGCATCCTGTGCGACGGCGCCAAGCCCTCCTGTGCCGCCAAGATCGCGGCCGCCCTGGACGCCGCCCTGATGGGATACGAGCTTGCCAAGGCGGGCTGTTCCTTCCGCCCGGGCGACGGCATCGTCAAGGACGGCATCGAGGCCACCATGGCGGGCGTGGGCGACATTGCCGGCAAGGGCATGGTCGAGACCGATGAGCGCATCATCGACGTGATGATCGCAGGCGAT
>NZ_WQOH01000023.1 GCF_018784445.1 Gemmiger formicilis
GGTTATCTGCCATTGTCCCTGTCCTCCTTTTTCCGGCGTTTGGAGTAGTAGCGGGGGCAGAGTATGATAACCGCCCGGAAACTCTGCTTGCAGCTACGGGTACAGCCCCGGCAGAGGTCGTTGTATGTGATGCGGTCGCAGGTGGTATTCCCGACTTTCACTTGCCGCAGGAAAAAAGACCATTCCAGCCGCCGTTTCTTGCTCATTCTTGG
>NZ_WQOH01000024.1 GCF_018784445.1 Gemmiger formicilis
TGCCTATCCCACTCGCATTCTTTCCGCCACGCCTTGAGTAGCTGGCACATTTCTTTACTCAAATACACCATGCGGTCACCACTGGTCGTCTTAGGGTCTTTCGTGATGGATTCTTGGTGGCTTAACTTTACCACACCCCGCTGTATATGAATGGTACGCTTTTTCCAGTTAATGTCACTCCATTTCAGCCCACAGGCTTCTCCCCTACGTAGCCCGGTTGCCAGCACCAGCTTGAAATAGGTTTCGTACTTCATACTCTGACCTTCAAACGCTGTAATCAGTTTCTTTACGGTTTCCTCGTCAGCCACCGGGCGCTCTTTCTTTTGTCCTTTCGGTTTGTAACATCTCCATGCGGGATTGTGAGTAAGATATCCCTCGTCCACAGCCGCCGATAGGATGCCGCACAGCGTGTTGTGTAAGCCTTCGACTGACTTCTCGGATAGATTTCCTCTGCCGTCCAAACGCGGGCTGTGCCGCATTTCTTCGTAAAAATCTCGGATGACTTCCTTGCGCAAATCCGTCAGTTTGTAGTTACCCAGTGCTGGCAAGATTCTGCGAATATCCTGTTCGTCGCGTCGAAATGTGGAGTCAGCCAGCTTCTTCGGTCCAACATCAGCCGCCCAATGCTCAATGTACTTTACCAGTGTAATGCTGCGGTTGATGGGTTCAGGTGTATGTTGAACCTCGCGTTCAAATAGAATTGCCTGCTCCTTTACCCACTTCTCCGCTTGCTTGGGAGTATACTCCTTGGGTGGCTTGACCGTTTTCTGCACAGATTTTAGTCGGTTCCCTTCGTAGTCATACCCACGAGATACTACAATCAAATAGCTATTACTGCCGCGTTTTCTGATAGACGCCATTGTTTTCAACGCTCCTTAGTGTTATTTCATTGACCTGCGGTACTACAAAGCATACCGACAACTGCGACAGAAAGCTATCACCACACCCAACAATCTTTCGCCCTAAAATCTACCTATTACTGACAAAAACGGCACCGTCATCGCTGACGGTGCCGCTGTTTATTTAACCTGCCTTCTTGGCTTTTCTATTCTTATTTTTCATAAATGCAACATAGCACGGATTTTGGTTGTTCAACAAATCTTGCATCAGGTTTGCGGCCTGACGCTTCGCCACGTCCTGCGGGTGGCAGTAGGTGCGTTCCAAGAACGTCGTATCCGCATGACCCAGCAGGGATGCCGCCACCTGTTTACTGGTGCCTTCCTGTAGCAAGTACGTTGCGTAGAAATGCCGCAGGGTGTGCAGGTGATAATCTTCCGATAGCCCACACTTTTTATATAACTTGCGCAGATGCCGTGTAAAAGTATCCGGGTGCGGCACATGACCATCGGGGTCTGTAAAAATCGGCTGCTCTCTATCCGGAACGCCGCTATGCAGCACCTGCTGCTGTCGCAGCGCCATCAGAAGCTCCCATATCCCCAGCGGAATGGTTACAATCCGTTCCCGATGGCTCTTGGTGTCGCTCTCAACAATCTGCCCGGATGCGCAGCTACGGGAACGGCGGACGGTCAGTTCACAAGCACCGGTTATGTCCCTCCATTGCATTTCCTCTAGGGTCATGGGGAGCAGCTTTGCAAGCGGAATACCGCCAATCAGCGGGTAAACAATATCCAGATTGCGTTTGTACCCTGCATAGGTGGTAGCTTTGAAAAACGGTTCCTGCCGCTTAAGCCAATTTTCGGCGTACTGTTCAAAGTGGGTCTGGTCGCTTTCTTCAACGCCATACTTGAACTTTTTCTCAATGCGCTCAGCCTCTGCCATGACATATTGCTGGATGCCGCGCTTTGGCACAGATGATGGCACGGTGATAGTCTGCGCTTTCATTCGCTTCTGACCATTGACCTTATAGCCGTTGCAGACTGTGATTTTGAATTTTCGTTCGGATTTTTTCTTAATGTAAGCCATTGTGCCTCCTTATCGCTGGCGAGAAGAATCTCGGCTGCGGGTTTTATTGTTTGTATGTTGATTTCGGTTTTCTTGGTCTATGCGGTTGGATTCGCGTGTTCTTTGGATGCGTTTGATAGCACCGTCTGCGATTCTATCCTCTTTGCGGAGTTCAGCAATCTTACAGGTAAGCACTGCACGACGGTCTGCCAGTTCCTGCGGAGCATCCTTCCGGCGCATCTGCTTAACGATTTCCGCCCGCTGCGCGGCAAGGGTTTCTATCTGCCTGGATAAGACCATACGGTAATCCACGATTGCCTGCAAAGAGGGAAACTTGTGGTCGTGAACAAAAGCGTGTTCTGCAAGGATTTTCTCGGTGTCTTTCCAGATGCGCTCCAGTTCCGGGCGGTTGATGCGTGGCTGCTGCTTCTTGGGCAGGATACCCAGCTGATAACAGTAGTACAGATACAAGCGATGCATCTGAGATTTCCCGAAGAATACCTCGAAGAAAATCTGGAGAACACCTTTTCCCGCATAGGTATCCTTGGAGCGATACCGTTTCGGCGTATACTGCCGGGGCGGGTGCTTCCGTTCATACAGCCTTGGTCCGTACAACAGGTAATTTCCGCGCAGTCGGTCATCTATGGCTGCGAGATCGTATTCTTCTCCCAGCCTATAAAGCCGCACGGCTCGACCACCATCCCGTGCCCGGATCGTTGCATACTTTCGGTTGGGGTCACTGCCGAAAATATACCCTTGCCGATACAGCGCTCTGTGAAAATCCTCGGCGGTACTGGCATCCTCACAGGCTTGGTCGATGGCTTCGCGCATCCGGGCGTACCGCGCCGGTTCCTTGGCCTTGGGCTGCTCCACCACCGACAGACCGTACTCCCGGCACAGCTTGTCGGATGCTGCCCGGAACTCGGCATACTGGCTGCGGCGCTGCTCGTATTTCTTGCCGTCCACATAAGACACAGAATTGATGACAAAGTGGTTGTGCAGGTTATCCGTGTTCATGTGGGTGGCGACCAGCACCTGAAAGCGCTTGCCCCAAACTTTGCGGGCCAGCGCCACGCCGATCTCATGGCACTGCTCTGGGGTTACCTCACCCTCGCGGAAACTTTGGTAGGCGTGGAGCGCCACCACGCCGTCTGTTTTACCAAAACGTTCCTGTACGGTCCGCATATCCTCCCACGCATGGTCTGCCCTGCAATGGATACCGGTGACAAGCTGGGCACTCTCGTTCAGCTTGGTCTTGGCATCGTTCTCCGCATAGTGCAGCGTTTGGGCAAGAGCATCGTATTCGGTTTTGTCCGGGTTGGCCGCATAGTCAAGGACGCGCTGCAGGCTGTCCTTGATTGCCCAGATCTTAGTTACCGCCAATGAGCAAATCCCTCAAGCGGTCAGCACAAGTGCCGATTTCAGCACTCGTTGTAGGTGAACAGCCTTCTGCAATTTCATCAAGTCTATCCAATACATCAAATACCTCCTTGGGCGGATGCCCGCCCGGTTCATATCCCAGCGCCCGCTGGCGTAAGTATTCCGAGAGTGACAAGCCACACTTTTTAGCCAACATCGTCACCTTTTTCTTTTCGGTAACGGTGACCCGGACATTGATTCCAACCGTTCTGTTCCTCATGCGCTTGCAGCCTCACAGGGGTTCGGGGCTGTCCCCGTAGGCTTTTCGGCGGGTTGCCCTGTGGCAACACTTCGCCCATGCTTGCTTCCCTCAAGCGCTCCGAGTGACGATGGTGACGATGGTGACGTTCTTTCTGGGATACCCCACCCCGATAATTGAGTTATGTCAATATCATCGTCACCACCGTCACCATCGTCACCATAGAAGTTCAAAAGGCGAACCTTGTTTTTTCGATGGGTTTTATATCGGATGTTTTTCGGTTCAAATACTTTATCAAAATACTTGGCCATATTGTAAGTGAACTGGTTCGGCTTGGCATTTTCAATACCTGCCGCTGCAAGCAACTCGGAGGCTGTTCCCTGCCAGTTTCCGACACTTTCGATGTACTTCGCCGCTTTCCACAAGTAGTCCGGCACAGCCTTGATCTCTCGTTCCTCTGCGGTTTCTTCATCTTCCAAAGTCCAGATGCAATTTTCTTCCCGCAAATGCAGCGTTCTATCGTCCATATCGCGTCCGGTAAGCAAAATGTCAGCAGTTTGGCTCATTCGCTTGCGCTGCATAACCCAACTGGTATCTGCCACACCCATAAGACCTGTGGAGCCTGAAATCTGGTCAAATGGGTCGGATGCAGTTTGCTTGCGCAAGTGGTGAATCAGCAATATGCAGATGCCATACTTGTCGGCAATCTTTTTCAATGCCCCCGCTTCTTTATAGTCGTTTGCATACATCCCGCCGTTTCCATCGCTCACACGCACTTTTTGAAGTGTATCGATGACAATCAAGCCAACATCGCAGTATGTATGAATCAAAGATTCTACCTGTTCCTCTAAGCCCTGCCCAATACTCGGACATTCGGTTTGAAGAATCAATCGCTCCGGGGCATCGCCGCCGTCAATTAGCTGGAAAATGCGGTTTTGCAGACGGTTAAATGTATCTTCCAACGAGAAATAAACCACGGTGCGTGGCTCTATTTCTCGATTCCAGACAGGATTACCCTGCGCAATCTGCAAACATAGCCACAAGGTCAGCCAGCTTTTGCCTGCCTTGCTGGGACCTGCAAACAGCGCCAATCCGGCTGGGAGCAGACCGGGAATGATCCACTTGACCGGCGGTAACGGCGTGGAGAGCAGTTCTTCTGCGGAGATTGCCTTTGGAAGTTTTGTAAAAGTCATTTGCATCATCCTTTCTTGTTTGGCATATATCTATTATCTCATAGTATCGTAATTTTGTGTGTAGTAAGTTTTACTCTCTAGTGTTAAGTTGTACGGCTCACGCTGCCCCACGCCCCCACAAACGCGCCAAATTTTGGTTTTGTGAGAGCCCTTGCGCCCGTGTCCGATGTGTGCTATCAGCCCCACACGGGGCGCGTTTGGGCAGGATTTGGGAGTGAATCAGATTTGATTCACTTTTTCGGTTTTACTACCCCAAAGTGAATCAGTTCTGATTCACTTCGGCGGTCCTCGTGCGTATTTCGCACAATCTCTCAGAATTGGTCTAATCATAAGTTCACTACCTTTCCGTGCTGTATCGTTATTCTGTGTAACCCTCTTGAATACACTTTCCGGGGGGAGAAAAAAGAGCCCGGAGGACCTTACCGATTTGGTAAGGTCCTCCGAGCTCTTTATATATTATCTCTGTTCTATCCGGGCGTGAGGGTACACTTTCCCCGCAAATCTTGATGTAAATTCAATAAAAATCAAATAATACGCATACTAGCGTCAATCACACGGTCATGTAAATAATAAAAGAAACCGCGTACATCAAAATAAATGCTGAAGAAAAATGTCTAATTTGCCGCTTGCCCCCAGACATGGGAACATAACAGGCAAGCCGCTGACGACGACCGTACACTGACTCTGCAAGGGTCTTACTTCTTACAACCCAAGCGCGGTCACCCCATCTGAAGCTGTGGGGCATCTGGAGTATCATTATGTCCTCTCCCCGCCGTGGGTTAGGGTCTGCCTTGACCTTGCTGTGCGCCCCACCGGGAAAGTAAAGTACCTGTTATGCTGTGTATTCAGTTGTAAAGGTGCTGGTACAGAATAAATCTGTAAGTTTAATATACGCCGACAATTAGCAGTCTGTCAATGGCAAGTGCTAATTATTTACAGCGCATTCACAATTTGAGATGATAATCCACCGGTGGCGGATCGATGTAAATGATAACAACGCTTATCTTTTCCACGGCCCCCCATGTGGTGTTTCACTAAGTGCCGCGCGTAGCAAATATGGCGTCTATATCAGGTGCGGAGGCACCATACAGCACAAATTCAACCTTGAGGATATTTAACAGAATCTTATAGGAAAGCAACAGCCGTCGGTATCGTGTGATACCGGCGGCTTTAGTGTTTGCGTTTCCACAACAGATATTGTTCGTATTCTTTCAGTTCCCGGCGCTCGCTCTCGGTAAATTTTGCTTGGTGCAGGCGGCGGGTGTAATCCGGGTCGTAATCGGCAAGACCCAGCAGATAGTCCGCTGACACGCCGTACATTTTGCAGATCTGCACCAGAATCTCATTGGACGGTGCGCTGGCATTGCGCTCCCAACTGCGCACAGTATATACAGACACGCTTAATTTTTCTGCAAGTTCTGCCTGCGTTTCATCATTATCGCCACGAATTGCCGCAAGGCGTTCACCAATCATTTCTATCACCCCACTTATTATTGTACAAGATTCATGTGATGCGAAAAGAAAAGCTGTATGATTCTTGCAACGCGGCGTTATAAGTGGTATTATTCTTATTATATATAGTAAAATGTGACAAGATTCTTAGCACTTTTCAGCGAGGTGTCCCATGAAACTCATCGACAACCTGAGCGAAAAATTGGTGGATGATCTGCGCGTGACGATGCAGCGCGACAGCCGCGTTTCCATTGCGGCAGCGTGCTTTTCGGTTTATGCGTATGAGGAGCTGAAAGCCCAGCTGGAAAACATCGACGAGCTGCGCTTTCTGTTTACCTCCCCGACTTTTTTGCAGGAAAAGACCGCCAAGGCACGGCGGGAGTTCTACATTCCCCGCCGCAACCGCGAAAAAGCCCTGCACGGCAGCGAATTTGAGATACGGCTGCGCAATGATTTCAGCCAGAAAGCCATCTCCCGCGAATGTGCCGACTGGATTCGCCGCAAGGTCTGCTTCAAATCCAACCAAACCGCCGAGGGCATCCCCAATTTTATGACCATCGACAGCGCCGAACCGGTGACCTATGCTCCGGTCAACGGCTTTACCCGCGCCGACTTGGGCTGTGAGCGCGGCAACAGCCTGTTTACCATGATCAACCGCATTGATGCGCCCCAAAGCACACAATATCTGGAGCTGTTCAACACGATCTGGAACGACAAGCAGCGCCTGCAGGATGTCACCGACACCGTGCTGGAAAGCATCACCACCGCCTATCAGGAAAACAGCCCGGAGTTTCTCTACTTTTTTGCGCTGTACAATATTTTCGGGGATTTTCTCGAACACGTCAGCGAGGACGACCTGCCCAGCGACACCAACGGCTTTAAGGAAAGCATCGTCTGGAACAAGCTGTATACCTTCCAGAAGGACGCCGCCCTTGCCATCATCAGCAAGCTGGAGCAGTTCAACGGCTGCATTCTGGCAGACAGTGTTGGTCTGGGCAAGACCTTTACCGCGCTGGCGGTCATCAAGTACTACGAAAACCGTAACCTGCGCGTCCTCGTTCTCTGCCCCAAAAAGCTGTCGGACAACTGGATAACCTACAAGGCGAATTACCGCAACAACCCATTGGCAGGGGACCGCTTACGCTATGATGTGCTGTACCACACCGATTTAAGCCGCGAGCAGGGGTTTTCCGGCGAAACTGATTTGAGCAAGCTGAACTGGGCAGCCTACGACCTTGTTGTGATTGACGAAAGCCACAACTTCCGCAACGGCGGCGATGTGGACGACGACGGCAAGTCCAACCGCTACACAAAGCTGATGAACAAGGTCATCCGCCCCGGTGCACGTACCCGCGTGCTGATGCTTTCCGCCACGCCGGTCAACAACCGCTTTTATGACCTGCGCAACCAGCTGGCGCTGGCGTATGAGGGCAACAGCAGCGCGTGGAAGGACAAGCTGGACACCAACCGCAGCGTGGAGGAGATCTTCCGCTCGGCACAAAAGCAGTTTAACGCATGGAGCAAGCTCGCCCCCAGCCAGCGCACAACCGAGCAGCTGATGCGTATGCTGGACTTCGACTTTTTTGAGATTCTGGATGCCGTGACCATTGCACGCTCCCGCCAGCACATTGAAAAATATTATAACATCGAGGAAATCGGCAATTTTCCCACCCGGCTGCCGCCCGTGACCAAGCAGCCGCCGCTGACCGATTTGAACAACGCCATCACCTACGATGAAATTTACGAGCTGATTTTAAGCCTGACATTAAGCATCTACACGCCGTCCAATTATATTCTGCCCAGCCGGCTGAAAAAATACGCCGACCTGAACCATGAGGGCAAAAACAGTCTGACGCAGGCAGGGCGTGAGGAGGGTATCCGCCGCCTGATGAGCATCAATCTGCTCAAGCGGCTGGAAAGCTCGGTACATTCGTTCCGGCTGACCCTGCAGCGCATCCGGGATATGATTGCCGCCACGCTGGACACGATCCACACCTACGACCCCCACAAAATCATTGAGTTGAAGGACCTGACCGGGGCGGCGGATTTTGATGCCGACGATATGGAAAGCGACCTGTTCACGGTGGGGCGCAAGGTAAAAATCGCACTGGAGGATATGGATTATCTGACATGGCAGCGCGATTTGCAGACCGATTTTGAAACACTGCAGCTTTTGCTGGGTATGGTGGCGGACATCACGCCCGGGCATGACAGCAAGCTGCAAACGCTGCTGCAAACCCTTGCCGAAAAGCAGCGCGAGCCGCTGAACAAGGACAACCGCAAGGTGCTGATTTTTACGGCGTTTTCCGACACGGCACAGTATCTGTATGAGCAGGTCGGCGCGTATATGCTGCGCAACTTCGGGCTGCACACGGCGCTGGTGACAGGCTCGGTGGAGGGGCGCAGCACGGTACCGAAATTCAAAGCCGACCTCAACAATGTGCTGACCTGTTTTTCGCCCGTTTCCAAGGACCGCGCCGCGCTGATGCCCGACGGTCCCGACATTGACATTCTGATTGCCACTGACTGCATCAGCGAGGGTCAAAACCTGCAGGACTGCGACTGCGTCATCAACTATGACATCCACTGGAACCCCGTGCGGCTGGTGCAGCGGTTCGGGCGTATTGACCGTATCGGCAGCCGGAATGTCGTTATCCAGATGATAAACTTCTGGCCTGACGTGCAGCTGGACGCCTACATCGACCTGCGCGCCCGCGTAGAAACCCGCATGAAGGCGCTGGTGCTTTCCAGCACGGGCGACGACAACCCCTTAAGCCCCGAGGAAAAGGGCGATCTGGAATACCGGCGCGAGCAGCTGCAGCGCCTGCGCACTGAGGTCGTGGACCTTGAGGATATGCACGGCGGCGTTTCCATTACCGACTTGGGGCTGAACGAATTCCGCATGGAATTGCTGGAATACGCCAAGCATCACCCCGAGCTGGAAACCTGCCCGGGCGGCATCAGCGCAGTAGCAGCCGCCACGCCGGACGCACCGCCGGGCGTGGTGTTTGTGCTGAAAAATGTACATAACGAGGTCAATATCAATGACCGCAACCGCCTGCACCCGTATTATCTGGTCTATCTGGATGAGGATGGCGTGACCCTGCACAGCCACCTTTGCCCCAAGGATATACTGGACGCCATGCGTCAGCTTTGCCGCGGGCAAAAGCAGCCCGACAAGGCTTTGTGCCGGGCGTTCAATGCCGAAACCGACGACGGACGCAAGATGCAGAAATACTCAGACCTGCTGGAGGATGCCGTGCTTTCCATCGTGGACGCCAAGGCGGACAGCGATCTGGACAGCCTGTTCCGGGCGGGCGGCACAACCGCCCTGCTGGACAAGGTTTCCGGGCTGGACGATTTTGAACTGATCTGCTTTATCGTGGTAAGGGAGGGCGCGTTATGCTGAACCTGCCCGCCTCGGCGGCGTTTGAGCGCCGCATACCCAAGCAGAAATTTTACGCAAACCTGACCGTCACGCCGGAGCTGCGCCGTTGCTTTACCGAGCAGATCGAGAGCATCACATGGGCGGACAAATTAGCGCCGCAGACGATGAACCTTGCCGCCGGGCAGCGGGTACAGGAAATTGAAGTGTTCCGCATCCGGCTGGCGGGCGACACGCTGGACGGCAAGGTGACCGAGCTGATGGACAAGCAGATACCGTACCATATTCTGTTTGTGCTGACGCGCCCCGACGGGATGCTTCGCTTGCTGATGAACTACAAGGAAGCCGCGCCCGGAGGCGGCTTTACCCTGCGGCAGCGCTGCGCCACCGGCTGGCTTGCGCCCGACACCGTCTGCCTGCCCCTGCTGGCGGCGGATATGGACGCCCTGTACGAGGGCTTTGTGCGGTATATCGCCGGGGACAGCCTGCAAAGCGCCGCCGGGGAGGATCTGGCACAAAGCGTGCAGCGCACCGAGATGCTGAACAAATTGCAGCGGCAGATCAACCAGCTGACGGCGAAGATGCGGCGTGAGAAACAACTGCCCCGCCAGCTGGAGCTGCGGCGGCAAATCAAAAAATTACAACAGGAGATCGAGCAATGGACAAAGTAAAAATGACGACCCCTGACGGTGTGGCCGAAAATATTGAAAAGCTGGCGGCGCTGTTTCCTGCCGCCGTGACTGAGATGCGCGGCGAGGACGGCACCCTGCGCAAGGGCATTGATTTTGAAAAGCTGAAACAGTTGTTGAGCCGCGATATTGTGGAAGGCGGCGAACGGTATGAGTTCAGCTGGGTAGGCAAAAAGGCAGCGATGGCGGAAGCCGCCCGCCCCACCACCGAAACGCTGCGCCCGGTCAAAGCCGACAGCCGCAACTGGGACACCACCGAAAACCTGTACATTGAGGGCGACAATCTGGCAGCGCTGAAGATTTTGCAGGAGAGCTATCTCGGCAAAGTGAAGATGATTTACATTGACCCGCCGTATAATACGGGGAAAAACTATATTTACAGAAACGATTTTTCCCTCGATAGAGATGATTACTATGAACAAGCTGGAGAGATAAGTGAATCCGGATCAAAGCTTGTATCAAATCCAAGAACATATGGTCGATTTCATTCTGCATGGCTTACCATGTTTTATGAAAGAATTTTGCTTGCAAGAAATTTATTGAGAAAAGATGGCGTACTTGTCGTTGCCATAGATGAAAATGAACAAGCTTCTTTGGAAACTTTGCTTAAAGAAGTTTTTAGTGAGAGTGTCTACGATGTAGTAAGTGTTCCCGTTGTTCATAATCCTCGTGGCGTTCAAGGAAAGAATTTCTCCTATATCCACGAATTTGCAATTTTTGTATTTCCCAACAGTATAAAAGCTATTGCCGATAAGAAAATCCCTGAGGACAGTGTTACTTGGTCACAATTTCGGAATTGGGGTACTGAATCTGAGCGCACAGATGCAAAAAACTGCTTTTACCCGGTCGTTGTAAAAGACGATACAATTATCGGCTTCGGTTCTGTTACCCCAAACGAAATTCACCCATGTCAAACCGAAAAGCACAACGATGAATATTGGGTATACCCTATAGATAAAAATGGAATAGAGCGTAAATGGCGTTACGCCCGTCAATCTGTTGATGAAATCAGCAATATGCTCCGTGCAAAAAAAACTTCTTCCGGTTATGAAATAGAAATTGGGAAAACCTTTGGGGTCCAAAAAACCATTTGGATAGATAAAAGATATGATGCCAATGAATATGGAACAAAAATCGTTGGAGAGCTTGTTCCTGGCGGTGAATTTTCTTTTCCAAAAAGTTTATGGACTGTTTATGATGCCGTTGTAGCTGCGACATCAACGGAAAAAGAATGTACCATCCTCGACTTCTTCTCTGGCTCTGCCACCACCGCCCACGCGGTCATGCAGCTGAACGCCGAGGACAGCGGTCACCGCAAATTCATTATGGTGCAGCTGCCCGAACCCTGCGATGAAAAATCCGAAGCCTACAAAGCCGGGTATAAAAACATCTGCGAAATCGGCAAAGAGCGCATCCGCCGCGCGGGCGATAAAATCAAGACTGAGCATCCCGATGCCGACCTCGACATCGGCTTCCGCGTGTTCCGCGTCGATTCCTCCAATATGCGGGATGTCTACTATAAGCCGGAGGAATTTACCCAGACCATGCTGGGCGAAGCCGTCAGCAACATCAAGCCCGACCGCACCGACCTTGACCTGCTGTACGCCTGCCTGCTGGACTGCGGCGTGCCTATCCACCTGCCCCACACCACAACCACCGTGGACGGCTGCACGATCCATAACGTGGACAATGGCGCCCTGATGGCTTGCTTTGACGAGCATATCCCGCACAGCGTCATCCGCACTATGGCTGCCGAGGCACCGCTGCAGGTCATCTTCCGCGACAGCGCCTTTGCCGCCGATGCGGACAAAATCAATGTGACCGAGATTTTCAAGAACCTCTCCCCCGATACAAAGGTCAGGGTGATATGATGAAGCTGCAATTCAAATACCAGCCGTTTCAGGCACAGGCGGCGGATGCCGTATGCGATGTGTTTGCCGGGCAGCCCTTTTGCACCACGACCTACCGCATCGACCTTGGCGATACCGCCAACCTGCAGCAGTCCTTTGACTTGACCGAGGTGGGCTTTCGCAACCAGCCCTTTGTCCCCGCGCTGACCCGCGCGCGCCTGCTGCAAAATGTAAAAGCCGTGCAGCGCCACAACGGGCTTGAACCCTCGGACGCGCTGACCGGGCCGGGCATCAACCTTTCTATTGAGATGGAAACCGGCACCGGCAAGACCTATACCTACGTCAAAACCATGTACGAGCTGAACAAGCGCTACGGCTGGAGCAAGTTTATCGTTGTGGTGCCGTCAGTTGCCATACGCGAGGGCGTGTACAAGTCCCTGCAAACCACACAGGAGCATTTTGCCGCCGAGTACGGCAAAAAGATACGCTTTTTTACCTACACCTCGGACGATCTGCCGGAGGTTGACCGTTTTGCGTCCGACAGTGCCATCAATGTGATGATCATCAATATGCAGGCGTTCAACTCCGGCAAAAACCAGCGCATTATTGACAAAGCGTTGGATTCCTTCCGCAGCCGCCGACCGATCGACATCATTGCCAAAACCAACCCTATCCTGATTATTGACGAGCCGCAAAGCGTTGAGGGCAAGCAAACGAAGGAGAGCCTGAAAAAGTTCAACCCGCTGTTCACGCTGCGCTACTCTGCCACCCACCGCGAAGCCTATGATATGATCTACCGTCTGGATGCGATGGACGCCTACAACCAGCACCTTGTCAAGCGCATTGCCGCGCTGGGCGTTACGCTGACCGGCTCCACCGCCACCAACGGCTATGTGTATGTAGAGGGCATTGACCTGTACAAAAACAAAGCCCCCACCGCACGACTGGGGTTTGAGGTCAAGGGCGCGGCAGGCACCCGCACCGTGGTCAAAAAAGTGCATGGCGGCGACGATTTGTTTGCGCTGTCCGGCGGCTTGCAGGAATACGCCGACCGCTTTGTCATTTTGCAGGACGGTATTGACGGGCGGGATAACTCGGTCACCTTTTTGAACGGGCTGAAGCTTTACGCCGGGCAGATACACGGCAACGCCCAGATGGTGGAGCTGCAGCGCCGCGTACAGATACGCGAAACCATACGCACCCACCTGCAGCGCGAGCGCGAGCTGTACCCCCGCGGCATCAAGGTGCTGAGCCTGTTTTTTATCGACAAGGTGGACAAGTACCGCGTCTACGATACCGACAGCGATGATGGGCGCAACGGCGAATACGCCAAAATGTTTGAGGAGGAATACACCGCACTGGTAAGTGAAATGCAGCGCGAGCTGGGCGATGACGCCTATTGGGCGTACCTGAACCGTATGGACGCCCACAGCAGCCATCAGGGGTATTTTTCCATCGACAAGAAAAAGGGCAAAAAAGCCCGCTTTGTGGAGGGCAAGGTTGACCGCAAGACCCAAACCAGCGACGACACCGACGCCTACGACCTGATTATGCGCGACAAGGAACGACTGCTGAGCCTGGACGAGCCGGTGCGGTTTATCTTCTCGCACTCGGCCCTGCGCGAGGGCTGGGATAACCCGAATGTGTTCCAGATCTGCACGCTGAAAACGCAGGGCGAATCGGAAATCCGCAGCCGTCAGGAAATCGGGCGCGGTCTGCGCCTGTGCGTCAACCAGAACGGCGAGCGCATGGACGAAAGCGTATTGGGCAGCGAGGTGCAGGAGCTGAACAAGCTGACGCTGATCACCGATATGGCGTTCGGCAAATTTGCCACCGCCCTGCAGGAGGGGCTGGCAGAGTCGATGTCCACACGCCCGCGCGCCGTGGATGCCGGGTTGTTTGCGGGGCAGATCCTGACCGATACCAACGGCGCACAGGTAACCATCACGCCGACACTTGCCACGGCGATCTATGAGGACTTGGTGCAGCAGGGCTATGTACACCGCGGCGCACTGACTGATAAATACTACGCCGCCAAGGACGCCGGCACCGTACAGGTGGCAGAGGAAGTACAGGGCTGCGAGGGCGCTGTGATGCAGGTTTTGAGCAGCATCTACGACCCCCGCGCACTGCGCCCGGAGAACGCCCACGACAACAATGTGCAAGCCAAAGTGGACGAGCAGAAGCTGCATGACCGCGAATTTGCCAAGCTGTGGCAGCGCATCAACCGCAAAACCTTTTACACCGTTTCCTTTGACACGCAGGAGCTGATCGACCGTTCGGTGCGGGAGCTGGACGCCCACCTGAATATTTCTAAGGTGTATGTCAAAACCGAATACGGCGAGCAGACCGCCAGGCTGACCTCCCGCGAGCAGCTGGAGCATGGGCAGGCGTTTGTCAAAAGACACAACGATCAGGACGCTGCTGACCGCGTGGCACTGGGCAATGTGCGCTACGACCTTGTGGGCAAGCTGGTGGAGGAAACCGGCTTGACCCGCGCCACGATTGCCTCCATTTTGCAGGGCATTGCCCCGCTTGTGTTTGCCCAATATAAGCTGAACCCGGAGGACTTTATCATCAAGGCGGGAAAAATCATCAACAACCAAAAGGCGGATATGATCATTGAGCATATCACCTACAACAGGCTGGAGGAATCGTACAGCGCCGACATCTTTATGCTGGCAAACCTGCACGGCAGACAGGGCGTAAACGCCATGCCCGCTGACCGCAGCCTGTACAATTATGTGATTTACGATTCCGACAACGAGCGCCGCTTTGCCCACGAGCTGGATGTTTGCGACAAAATTGCCGTGTATGTCAAGCTGCCCGGCAGCTTTTTCATCAGCACGCCGGTAGGCAAGTACAACCCGGACTGGGCGATCGCCTTCCACGAGGGAACGGTCAAGCATATCTATTTTATTGCCGAAACCAAAGGCACGACCCTGCTTGACCGCAATGAGCTGCGCGGCGTTGAGGACCTAAAGATCCAATGCGCCAAAGCCCACTTTGCCGCCATCAGCAACGACAGCGTCGTCTACGATGTGGTGGACAGCTACGATAAGCTGATGCAGGTGGTTATGGAATAGGCGGTAAGAAGTTTTGCAAGAAAAATTGCATTTGGTTGCCTTATCGTATATAATTGATGAAAAAGCGAAAGGCGGTTTTGTATATGGCACCAATTACTCGTGAACAGGCATTGGAAAATGCTTTGGTTTCTTCGCGTATCGAGGGGTATGAAGTCACCGAACAGACCCGCGCCGACTGCCGCCGCCTGATGGACGGCAAAGTAGATGCCCGCACCTTGGCTGCCGAAATTCTGGCACGGCGCAGGGCGCAGCGAGGGTAAATGCCATGGCAAACTATGCAGTGAATTCTTTGCAGGATGGGTGCTATCCTGGCACGGCTGTTTTAACAAATCTATTGGACATTCATAATCAAACGGATTTGGACGCAGTGGAAGGTACGATCGTTCCGGCTAAGGCTGCTTTATGGGAAGAAAAACCTTTAGCAGAAAGTTTCGATTTTGCGCATTACTGTGCGATTCATCGCTTTTTGTTTGAAGATTTATACGAATGGGCGGGCAAGCCGCGCACTGTGGATATTTCAAAGAAAGGCACACAGTTTTGCCCCGCTGCGCAAATTGAAAGCACCGCGAAAGCCATCTTTGCCAGATTAAAAAAGCAGAATTTTCTTGTAGGCTTAGACAGAGCGCACTTCATTTCTGCCATAGTAGACTTTTACGAGCGAACGAATGAGCTTCACCCATTCCGAGAGGGCAACGGCAGAACCCAGCGTGTTTTTCTTTCGCAGCTTGCCCACCATGCGGGATATGTCATTGATTTTGCCTGTGTTGACCCGGATGATTTAATGATTGCCACAATTCAGGCTGCAGGCGGCGTGGATGATTTTTTGAGGATACTGTTTCAGAATATAATTTCTTGAAGGTTGGTGTGATTACATCGTGATTAACATTAACAACAAAGACTGGGACGAACTTAAATCTTTGGATATTCGCAAATTTCTTGAACGAAATGGTGAAGAAAACTTTTTCTTTGAATTTAAAGGCGACAATGAAGAACCCAGCAAATTAGTGAAAGAGATATGTGCATTCGCAAACACATATGGCGGCTATATCCTTCTTGGAATCGACGATGATAAGTCTATTAGTGGCTGCAAAAGGTGGACAGAGCAACGAATACACGCAACCATTCACGACTCGATTACACCTCCTCCTATTTTTAGTGTTCGAAGTTTCAATTTAAGTCGAAAGAAAATTTATATTATAAAAATAGAAGAAGGAACAAATCCCCCATATGTAACAAACAAAGGACAAATTTTTGAGAGGCTGGGATCTGGTTCTTTTCCTATAAAAGATTCATATCGCCTAGCTCAATTAGATGAGAAGCGTCATAATCTGGTAGAAAGAGTAAAAAGCAAGATAGAACTTCCACTTTTAAGGATTACAAACTCTTTTCCTCAAAACATTTGTGGATATATCGACTTTGGTTTTTCCTTGACTTGCTCAGATTTAAAGATTCTCAACGAAGATCATAAGAATTTGAAAAAAGCTGCGGAACTCATTCGGTCTCGCTGTGGAAACAACTTTACTATTTCACGAGTAGGAAATTCGTTTCAAATTTCACTTTGGGAAACTCTAATAACAAGCTCAGATGGAAGTCAATCATTGGCAGCAGCAGGCGTAAATACTTTTCTTGAAATCATGTTTGACGGAAGCGTCCGAGGGAGAATCATTCTTGTTAATGATTCAAATAGAGTTAATGTCAATTTGTTTCCTATTGCTAATGCGTTGACAACCTTTGAGGAAATCTATTCTACCCTAATTTGCAATAATATTGAGCGTATATTTGTCTCTGCACATAAATATCAACGCTTAACCGTTCTAAGGCAATTTGTCCCATATTACGATACATCCAATATAGGCGCGGATGATTATGGATATAAAACATATTTGCAAGATCACAAAAGAATGTACGGCGGGAACATGATTGTAACAAGTGGGCGTATTCCATATTGCGATTATTCGTTAATTGATCAACGCACATTTGATCAATACGAAGTTAAATATAACAAAGAAAATCTGCTGCAAATTCTGTTTTCTAACGCATACTTTAACATTGGATACATTGATCCTCCAAATGGAATTGACCGATTACTAGTTACTGAATCCTAAGTGTTTTTATGCACATAATCACCTTATGTGAAATATGCTACTTCATGTGCCAAAAATATAATGTCTTCCGCTGTACCCTGACCACCATTTGACCACTACTGTGCAGCGACACCACAAAACGCCAGAAAAGCCTGTTGTGATAACCAACAACGGGCTTTTTCGGTACGTTACGATAGCTGTGCAAACCCAACAAAATTCACGTTTCAACGCCGGTCTATACCGCCCTGTCGTAGTTCTCCGACCCGGAAGGCCAGAGGTTCGAATCCTCCCGGTCGCACCAAGAGCAGCACCTTGTGGGGTGCTGCTCTTTTTGTTTTGCATGGATTTTATGGAGCAGCAAAAGGGAGGATTCGAACAGCCCGTGCCCCGCGCTTTGCGTCCCGCGAGGCGAAAACGCCCCGGTGGGGCGTTTCTAGGGCGCGGCTTGGCGAATCTCTTCGTGGCGCAAAAAAGCGCATTGCAATGTACTTTACGCAGTAAAGCGGTGATAGTAGGACTTATATTTAACACACGGCAAGAAACAATTTCCGTTTCGCACATTGTAATGTTCGCAGAAAAAACTTATAATGCTTTTGAACCTGTAGGACACACAAAACGCGGAAAAGAGAGGGAATCATGAGAAAACTGTTCCTTTTGGAAGATGATCTGAGCCTGATCAGTGGGCTGACCTTTGCATTCAATAAACAGGGCTTTGCACTGGATACAGCCCGGACGCTGGCAGAAGCCGAGGTGCTGTGGTCAGACAGGAAATATGACCTGCTGGTGCTGGATGTTTCCCTGCCGGATGGCTCTGGCTTCGATTTCTGCCAGAAGGTGCGGCACACATCCAACGTGCCGATTCTGTTCCTGACTGCTTCGGATGAGGAAATGAATATCATCATGGGACTGGATATGGGCGGGGATGATTACCTGACCAAGCCGTTCAAGCTGGGTGTCCTGTTGTCGCGGGTCAATGCACTGCTTCGCCGTGCAAATGCGTCCAGCGCAGGAGAACCCGTACTGGAATCGGGCAGCATCACCGTCCGGCTGTTGCAGGGACAGGCGTACAAAAACGGAATCTTGCTGGAACTGACCGGCGCAGAGTACAAGCTGCTCTGCTTCTTTATGCAGCATCCGAATGCCGTGCTATCCAAGGAACAAATTCTGGATGCACTGTGGGACTGCGATGGGGATTACATTGACAGCAGTGCCTTAACAGTGTACATCCGGCGGCTGCGGATGAAGATTGAGGACGACCCCGGCAAACCGCAGATGCTGCTGACTGTCCGCGGCATGGGCTATAAATGGAATAGGTAAAGGTGCCGTATGAAAGTATTCGCAAACCGGGAGATCCGGATTTTGTTCCGGACAGTGCTGGCGGTCTGGGCGGTGGCATTGGCTCTCACGCAGGGCATCGTATGGCATACGACGCACGCATTCTCTTTCGCATTACTGTTGGTTTTTCTTCTGCTGGGCGGCTGCCTCTGGGGCGTGCTTTTTCGCTATTTCCAAAGGCAGAGCGCGCTTCTGGAACAGGCAGTCCAGCAAATCCAAAGCTGTCTGGATGGCAACCCGGATGCACGACTGGACTGTGACCGGGCGGGAGAACTTTACCGTCTGTTTCACTCCGTTAATGCATTGGCGGCAGTTCTGAGCGCACACGCAGACAACGAGCAGCGGGAGAAGCGTTTTTTGAAAAATACCATTGCAGATATTTCGCACCAGCTCAAAACACCGCTGGCGGCGTTGAATATCTACAACGGTCTGCTTCAGGACGAAGCTGTTTCGCCGTCGGAGGTCAAAGAGTTTGCAGACCTGTCCGAACAGGAGTTGGACCGCATCGAAACGCTGGTGCAGAATCTGCTCAAAATCACCCGGCTGGATGCCGGTTCGGTCGTCTTGGAGAAGAAAAACGAAAATGTTGCTGAAATGGTGCAGGACATTGCGCGGCAGTATAACTATCGTGCAGAACAGGAACAGAAAAAGCTTGTTCTGTCCGGCTCAGAGGCGGTTACACTTTGGTGCGACCGTGACTGGATGCAGGAAGCTGTGGACAATCTTGTAAAGAATGCCCTTGACCACACAAAGAGCGGAGATACGATTCAGGTAGAGTGGAATGCACTGCCGTCCATGGTTCAGATCAAAGTGCGCGACAACGGCAGCGGCATCCACCCGGAAGATTTGTACCATATCTTCAAACGGTTTTATCGCAGCCGCTTTTCACAGGATACACAGGGCATCGGGCTGGGTCTGCCGCTGGCAAAAGCCGTTGTGGAAGCCCATCACGGCACCATTGAAGTAGACAGCGAGCTGGGAAAGGGCACGACCTTTACTCTGAATTTTCCGATTCCTACAAAATTGTAGGCTGAGTGTAGGCTTGCAGTAAGGTTGACGTGTTATCCTTTTCTGCACAGACAGAGATAATCCGTCTGAATCGAAGGAACCTGCAAAGTGAGGGATACACTATGGAACTATTAGAAGTCAACCATCTCTGCAAGACCTACGGCAGTGGAGAAACCGCTGTCCATGCGCTGAAAGATGTTAGCTTTTCAGTGCCGAAAGGCGAATATGTCGCGGTCGTTGGCGAATCCGGCTCCGGCAAAAGCACCCTGCTCAACCTGATTGGCGGACTGGATACGCCGACTTCCGGCAAGGTGCTGATTGATGGCAAGGATGTTTTTGCCATGAAAGACCGGGAGCTGACGATCTTCCGCCGCCGCAATATCGGTTTTATCTTTCAGGCATTCAATCTCATCCCGGAACTGACCGTAGAACAGAACATCCTGTTCCCGGTGCTGCTGGACTACCAAAAGCCGGACAGGGCATATCTGGAAGAATTGCTGACCGTGCTGAATCTGAAAGACCGTCGGAAGCATCTGCCAAGCCAGCTTTCCGGTGGGCAGCAGCAACGGGTAGCCATTGGCCGCGCCCTGATGACCCGCCCTTCACTGATTTTGGCGGATGAGCCGACCGGCAATCTGGACACCCAGAACACCAGCGAGGTCATTGCCCTGCTAAAAGAAACATCCCGGAAATACGAGCAGACTATCCTGATGATCACCCACAACCGCAGCATTGCGCAGACGGCAGACCGGGTGTTGCAGGTATCGGACGGCTGCCTGACCGATTTTGGGAGGTGCCGGGAATGAGCAGCACAGAAATGAAAAGCTATCTGAGCCTGATCCCGATTTCTGCCAAGGTACGCAGACGGCAGAACCGCATGACGATTTTGTGCATCGTCCTTGCGGTGTTTCTGGTCACGGCGGTGTTCAGTATGGCAGATATGGCGATTCGGATGGAAACCTCAAACCAGCTGAACAAAAACGGAAACTGGCATATCATGGTAAAGGACATCTCCCCTGAAACAGCCGCAGAGCTTGCCGCACAGGAGGATGTTGCTGCATTTTCGGCGTATAGCGACATCAACGCTTCCCTTACGGAAAACTACTTTGCCGGAGATAAACGTGCCGCACTGGTAGGAGCAGATGATGCAATCCTTCAAATCTTTCCGGGAATGCAGTGTAGCACTGCCCCGGCGGATGGCGAAGTGCTCGTGACAGCAAACATCCGGGATTGGCTGGATGTTACGGTCGGCACAGCGATTCCGCTGACGCTCCCGGATGGACAGACCATTTCGCTTACTGTCGCAGGTTTCAATGAGGATACCTCCGATACGAACCAGTATGATGCTGTTGTGCTGGTGATGAACCGCAGTACATTTTCTCAGATTGCCGCACAGGTAGAAGAATCCTTTGAAACACAGTATTTCATCCAGTTCAAGCCACGTACCAATTTGCGGCAGTCCATTGTGAACATCGAAAACAAGTACGGAATTTCAGAAGAAAAAATCTCCGAAAATACTTACCTGATGGCGTTGAACGCAAGCAGCAACAACGATTATATTGTAGGCTTATATGCGGTAGCGGCTGTGTTGGCTGGCATGGTCGTCCTTGCCGGAATTTTTATGATCACAGGCAGCATCAACAGCAATGTAGCTCAGCGTACCAGCTATTATGGAATGCTGCGTTGTCTTGGGGCAGGAAAAAATCAGGTTCGGATGCTTGTCCGGCTGGAAGCCCTTTTCTGGTGTAAAACTGCTGTTCCAGCAGGATGTGTGCTGGGAATCGTTTCCACATGGGGATTGTGTTCCTTTCTGCGTGGATTTATCGGCGAGGAGTTCAGCTCTTTACCAGTGCTTGGCATCAGCCCGGTCGGTATTCTCTGTGGTTCCGCGCTGGGACTTATCACGGTTTGGTTCGCGGCATCTTCTCCGGCACGGCGGGCGGCAAAAGCTTCTCCGATCACAGCAGCAACTGGGAATGCGGTGGAAAATGCAGCGGATTCTCCGTGTCATGCTCGGTTGTTTGGAAGTCGTGCAGAGCTCTCTTTGGGCGTGAGCCATGCAACCTCGTCCAAAAAGAACTTGCTTCTGATGACAGGTTCCTTTGCGTTAAGCATTCTCCTGTTTTTGAGCTTTTCGGTTTTGCTTCGATGGGTTGGATTTGCGCTGAATCCGGTGCAGTCCTACGCACCGGACTTATCGGTGGCTGAAACATCCGGGCAAAATGTCCTTGACCCGGTGCTAGTGGAGCAGCTGGAAGCTCTGCCGGAAGTCAAACACGCATTCGGGCGGATGTATTGCCCGCTCCCGGCGGAATATCAGGGAAAACAGGGGTCCATCGACCTGATTTCATACGATACTATACAGTTTGGCTGGGCGAAAAAAGACCTGATTGGCGGAACCCTTCCGCAGGAGCCGGAGGATGGCACATACCCTGTGCTGACGGTATTCGACAAAAGCAACTCCCTGACCGTGGGTGATACCATTCAGCTGGAGGATGCAAAGCTCACAGTCGTGGGTGTATTGAATGACAGCCCGTTCAGTAGTACCGATTTCCCGATTGTTATCTGCACCGAAGAAACCTTCCATCAGCTGACCGGGCAAAACCGCTATGCGGTGATCGATATTCAACTAAAAGATACCACAGCAGACGCAGCCATTGCACAAATACACACCCTGCTGAGCGACACGTTAAACAAGCAGGTTGTTTTTTCCAACCGAATCGAAGGAAATCGGATGATACAAAGCACCTACTGGGCGTTCCATCTGGTGGTCTATGCGTTTCTCATCGTGATTGCAGGAATCACCATTCTGAACATCATCAACAGCATTTCCATGAGCGTGTCGGCACGAATGAAGCAGTATGGCATCCTACGTGCCATCGGGATGGATGATGCACAGCTGAAACGCATGATCTCTGCCGAAGCTGGCACCTATGCGGTGTCCGGTCTTGTGGTGGGCATTGCGCTGGGTCTTGTGCTGAATCGGAAGCTGTATATCCTGCTCATCACCCATTATTTCGGTGCAGCGTGGCAGGTGCCGTGGGGCTGTCTTGCCGTGATTGTCGTAGTCGTGCTGGCGGCGGTGGTTCTGGCAGTATATAACCCGGTCAGGCGAATCCTCATGCAGCCCATTACTGCAACCATCAGTGAATTATAAACCAGAACAACAGATGCCCACCAGCTTATGGCGAAAACCATAGGTCGGTGGGCATCTGATTTACGAAAAGAATTAAATGCTGTTCGCTGATTTTCCCATTGCAAACCGTTGTAAAATATGGTTCGGATTTGGATTGCTTTACTGCACCAAGAGCAGCACCTTATGGGGTGCTGCTCTTTTTGTTTTGCATGGATTTTATGGGGCAGTAAAAGAAGGGATTCGAACAGCCCGTGCCCCGCGCTTTGCGTCCCGCGGGGCAGAAACGCCCCGGTGGGGCGTTTCTAGGGCGCGGTTTGGCGAATCCCTTCGGGCACACAAAAAAGCGCATTGCAATGTACTTTTGCAATGCGCTTTTTTTATTCAGATTTTAGAATAATTTTAGTAGCATATCATCTGCCGCATCGGTGTACTGCCCTTTTGACAGCCGTTCATTTCTCAGTTGATTTACAGTGGTACGCATAAGGTAAATTTCTTCTGCGGAGAAACTTGCCTTTTTATCAGCTGGGAGAGAATTGATTTTCAGTATCAGTCGCCCCGGTTTTTCTGTGCTATGCCCAAGCGCTTTCTCTCGGTAGTAATAAGGTGCAAGTGCTTTCAGCAGGATACTTTTGTTTGCGCGTGTCAGCTTGATTTTTCTCGTCATAATCCAATCGCCTTTCCAAGTTTTTCTTGCGCTTTGCGCTTGTTCTTGTCGAATGCATGGGCGTAAATATCCAGCGTTGTACTTGCCTGTGCATGACCCAATAGACTAGCCACCGTTCGTACATCCACGCCCTGCGCAATCAGCAGGCTGGCATTGGTGTGGCGCAAGCTATGCACATTCAAATCCAGTGGCAGGTTGTTGGCTTTCAGAATCAGTTTAAATCTATATGTGAATGTACTGGGACACATAGGCTTTCCATTAGGTTGACGGAATAAGTAGTCATCCTCGTCCACAGTTTCGTTCGCGGTCTGCTGCCTATCCCACTCGCATTCTTTCCGCCACGCCTTGAGTAGCTGGCACATTTCTTTACTCAAATACACCATGCGGTCACC
>NZ_WQOH01000025.1:0-49399 GCF_018784445.1 Gemmiger formicilis
ATCCACAGCACCTTGTCTATTGTAGCATTTTGTCCTTGGAGAGGGACTCTAATAACTACTACTTTATAATACGAGGAGGTAAGGATAGACTTGTCCCTGTCCACAATAGCGTAATAGAGTATCTCCGAAGCTACTCTGCTCAGTTACCAGATGAAAGAGAATGGTTCTTTCCATCTGCTTGTGGCCATTATTCTATTAAAACAATCTATGATAATTTTCGCGAGCTGCTATTCGCATGCAATATTCCTCACACCGGCAATGGCCCTCGTGTGCATGATTTTCGGCATACATTCGCAGTTCATACACTGGAAAAACAACTTTCTGATGGGTATGATCCCATGGTAATCGTTCCTCGCCTTGCCGCGTATTTGGGACATAAGAGTTACCGTGAAACCTGTTGGTATATTCACCTGACGGTTGCTTCGTTCCCGGAACTTTCCCAAAAACTTGACAGAGCATTTGTCGGCATTATTCCGGTTGGAGGTGAGACGGATGAGGAAAACTGACTTTACCAAAGCACTGACCGAGTATTTCTCAATCTATCTGCCTACTACATGCGGGGTGAGTCCCAATACCACCAATTCATACAGAGATACTTTCAAGCAACTCCTTCTATTTTTTCAAGAAAAGAAAGGCATCTCCGCAAATTATATAGAATTGCGCTATCTGAATATGGAACTTGTTTCTGAATTTCTGGATTGGTTAGAAACATCCCGCCATATTGCGGTTACAACAAGAAACCAGCGACTTGCCGCCATAAAGGCCTTTGCTCATTTTGTACAGTACAAGTTTCCGGAAAACATAGAAAACTGCGTTGACATTATTAATCTGCGACCCAAAAAGTACGAAAAGGCATTGATACCGTTTTTGACGGAGGATGATCTGTCACTTCTTCTGTCCCAACCAGATGCATCTACCCGACAAGGGCTCCGAGATTTGACACTTCTTGCACTACTGTATGACTCTGGCGCACGGGTACAGGAATTGGTGGATCTTAGGCTGAAAGATGTCCGTCTAACACACCCCCCAATGGTTATTCTAACTGGAAAAGGACGAAAAGTTCGTCAGGTTCCCCTGATGAAGGATACCTGCAAACTGTTGGACAGATATATCCGCAGCTTTCATTCCGATTCTCAGTCTCAGATGATTCCGCTATTTTATAATGCAAAAAAGCAGGCTTTATCTCGCTATGGAGTCACCTATATTCTGAAGAAGTATGCGGCAAAGGCATCTCCGGTACTTGAACCACAGAATATATCTCCTCATGTATTACGCCACACCAAAGCCATGCACTTGCTGCGAGCTGGTGTTAACATGATATATATTCGAGATTTTCTTGGGCATGCAGACATCTCTACAACAGAGGTTTACGCTCGCATCGATGCAGAGATGAAGCGAAAAGTATTTGAGGAGAAAGTGCCGAATTACACACCCAATACCACAATGCCTTGGGAGGAGGATGAAGATTTATTGCAATGGTTAACACAATTTGGAAAGAAAACTTTCTGATTATGTGTAGTAAATTATGCTTAAACGCCCGGGATTCTGGGCATTTTGCTCAATTACTACTCATTTGTAGGAACTACTCATTACAGACGTTATGTGGTGCACCACATAACGTCTGTAATGACAACGGCATTGCAGAAAACCTGCCGCTGAATCGTATGCTGGGCGACTATGACATTATCCACGGCACATTTTTCGTCTGCGGGCTGACCAGCAACGATTTTACTGACCTTACCCCGCAGCAGATGAAGCGCTACGAGGAACTGTACCACGATCCGCAGCTGTTTTTCCTGCTGGGCAAGACCCTGTGCGTGGAACACACCACGCCGGAAGAATATACCCGCGTTATGGCTCCGCCGCCCAAAACAAAAGAATCCCCGGAGCGCTGATATGAATATCACCATCCTAGCCCGCAGCCCGCCTGCGGGCTTTTTTCTTTGTCCGAAATCATCCAACAAGCAAGGAGAAGAACTAATGAACGACATTTTTGAAAACACCGAAACCATGAAAGAAAACGAGCATCCCCGTTTTTTCACCGCAGAATCCGTCATGCGCGGCCATCCCGACAAGCTGTGCGACCTTATTGCCGACAGCGTGCTGGACGAGTGCTTAAAACATGACCCCGCCAGCCGTGTGGCCTGTGAGGTAATGGCAACCCACGGTCACATTATTGTGGCAGGCGAAATCACGACCAGCGCTAAGCCCGACGTGTTCAACATCGTCCGCGACACCCTGCGGGATGTCGGCTATGACCCGAAGGCGTACCAAATCGATTGCTACATCCACGACCAGAGTCCCGACATTGCGGGCGCTGTCGAGCCGGAATTGGCTGAGGGAGAGGACGAGGACACCCTCGGTGCGGGCGATCAGGGCGTTATGGTCGGCTACGCCTGTAACGAAACACCCGAATACCTGCCGATGCCTGTGGTTGCCGCCCAGCGCCTTGTAACGCTGTTGGAAATCTCCCGCATGACCGGCGTTATCCCCGACATCGGTCCGGATGGCAAGGTGCAGGTCACGATGGAATACAACGGCGACACGCCTGTGCGCATCACCACGGTGGTTGTTTCTGTCCAGCACAAGGAGGACACCGACATCAATAAGCTGGCGGATCTGCTGGACGAATATGTGTTCCCGCTGGCCTTTGACGGTATGCCCGCCGACGACGCGGAAATCATCCTGAACCCCAGCGGTAAGTTTGTGCAGGGCGGCCCGGATGCCGATACCGGCTTGACCGGGCGCAAGCTCATGGTGGACAGTTACGGCACATTTGCGCCCCACGGCGGCGGTGCGTTCAGCGGCAAGGATGCCACCAAGGTAGACCGCAGCGCCGCGTACATGGCGCGGTTTATTGCCAAAAATATCGTCGCGGCAGGCTTTGCCCAGCGCTGTCAGGTCACGCTGGCCTACGCCATCGGGGAGAAAGAGCCTGTCATGGTGGATGTGAATACGTTTGGCACAGGTGGTCCCTGCGAGGATGATTGCCTGTCGGCCGCTGTGCGCAAGGCGTATGACCTGACCCCTGCGGGCATCATCAAGCAGTTGAACTTGCTGAACCCCATTTATAGCCGCACGGCGGCGGGCGGTCACTTCGGACGCGAGGATTTTCCGTGGGAAAATATCGAACGTATGAGCGATCTCGCCGCTTACATTGTGTAATTGCCGCGCGTCAGCAAAGAGCAGGTCAATGCCGCCAACCGGATGACGGCGATAGAATTTCTGCGGAGGTACCGCCCCGGTTCGCTGGTGAAAAGCAGTGCGCGGGGCGAGTACCAGCTTGCGGAGCATGACAGCTTCAAGATAAACGGCGAATCCAGTGTGTGGCACTGGAAAAGCCGCGACATCGGCGGCAAGTCGGCGCTGAAATATTTGATTTATGTGGAAGGTGTACCGTTTGTAGAGGCGGTGCAGCTGCTGTGTGAGGAAAGCCCGATGTACATCCCAGTGCAGCATGAAGCGGTGGAGCGCGAGCGCCCACAGTTTAAACTCCCCCGAAAAGCACCCACCAATGACCGCGTAACGCGGTATCTGCTGGGGCGCGGCATCTCACTGCCCACCATCCGATACTGCATTGCGAGAAAGATTCTGTACGAAAGTGCAGAATATCACAACTGTGTTTTCTTGGGAAAAGACCCACAGGGCGTGCCGAAATATGCGGCTCTGCGCGGTATTTATGACTATGGGAAACCATTCAAGCGCGAGGCACCCGGCAGTCAGAAACAATACGGATTCTGCATCCCGCCGATGCAGCCCGGCACCACGGTGGCGGTGTTTGAAGCTGCCATAGATGCGATGGCCGAGATGACGCTCTGCGGGGATGCTGCGGACAAGTACCGTCTGTCGCTGGGCGGGGTTTCATCCTCCGGCAAAGAACCGCTGGCCTTGCAGGAATTTCTGCGCCAACACCCGGAAATCACCACGATAGAACTGCGGCTGGACAACGACGCCAAAGGGCGCATGGCGAGTGTCAACATCCGGAACCTTTACCGAGAAAAGTATCAAGTGTGCGACCTGCCGCCCAACATCGAGAATGGAGATTACGCTGATATGGCAAAAAACAACCTGGTGGCAAGAACTGCCGCCCACCGCGCGGCGGCTTGCCGATAGAGAGAAATCAACATGAAAGTTAGAAATCGTTCGCCCACTTATAGGGCATAAACAGGAGGTAAATCGTTATGGCTGTGTTCCGTGTACAAAAGACGCAAAATTATACCATTATGTCCAACCATCATCTGCGCAACAAGGCTCTTTCGCTCAAGGCGAAGGGGCTTTTATCTTTGATGCTGTCTCTGCCCGAAGATTGGGATTATACCACGCGCGGGTTGGCGTCCATCTGCAAAGAGGGCGTGGACAGCGTGTGTGCCACCGTGCGCGAGTTAGAAGCGGCGGGGTATATTATCCGCCGCCGCATCCGCGACAAGAACGGTCAGATGCGCGGTATGGAGTACACGGTTTTAGAGCAGCCGCAGCCCCCGGAACAGGACGAGCCTAGCTGTGCCCAACCAAAACAGACAGAGCCTAAACGGGAAAAACCTGTACAGGAAAATCCTGCACAATTAAATACTAAAGAAATAAAGAAAGAAGAAACAAATAACGTATCGAATCCTATCCGCGCGGCGGGCCAGCGGACAGAGTACCGCGCCCTGCTGCTGAAAAATATCGAGTATCCGATTTTGGCGCAGAATAACCCGATGGATACGATGCGATTGGATGAACTGGTGGAGTTGATGCTGGATGTGGTTTGCTCCAAACGGGCTGCTATCCGTATCGCTGGCGAAAATATGCCTGCAGAGGTAGTAAAATCCAGATTTCTCAAGCTGAACGCGGAACACATCCAGTATGTTCTGGATTGCCTCAAGGACAACCCGCCCCGCATCCGAAACATCAAGCAATACTTACTGGCGGCGCTCTACAATGCGCCGCTGACGATAGAAAATTACTATGCCGCGCAGATCGACCATGACCTGTGCGGCAGAAATTGAGGTGATGCAATTTGCAGATGAAATTTTATTCTCCCTTGACTGCGGACTTTTTCCCGAATGACACCGAGGATTTGGACGATGACTACAGCGAATACGAGGGTATCCCTTACACCGGCAAGGAATTGACCGGCTACCGCGATGTTATCCGCGATGCCATCTACGAGGATGTCAAAGATTTTTACGGCGACCTGATGCGATATTACCGTGAGGACGATTCCGTCCGCCGCAAGGTCGTCCGCGCCATTCCCACGGTGGACGAGGTGAACGGTGAACTGGTCGGCTCCCTGTGGGTCGATACGGACGCACCGCTTACCGCCGAGGAACAGGCCGTGTTCTGCGCATATATTTCCGGTCAGTACAGCGACGGCTGGGGCGAGGGCTTTGAGCAGCGGGAAATCGATGTTGGGGACGGCAAGCTGTATGTCCATTTCTGGCAGGATCACGATTTTGAACTGAAACGCGATGTGCCGGATATGACAGAGTTCAAAAAACTGATGAACCGTCCCAAGAAGCCCAAGATGCAGCTGATTGGGCAGGACGGCAACATTTTCGCCATCATGGGTCGCGCATCCCGGCTGCTGAAAAGCAGCGGGCAAGGTGACAAAGCCAAAGAAATGCGTGACCGCGTTATGTCCTGCGACAGCTACCAGAAAGCACTCAGCATCGTTTCCGAGTATGTGGAAACCGAACTGTCGCCCAGCCCTACGCCCAAGCGTGACCGGGGTGATGCCAGATGAAGAAATACGAGATCACCGACATCGCCCATCCCGATAACCCGAAGCTGCATCGCATTCGGGCTGTGACGGATCTGACCGAGGATCTCCTTGCCGGAATGCTCGGCGGCTATGTGGAAAGCTATGATAACCTCGACCAAGAGGGTCGCGCGTGGATTTCAGCGGATGCCATCGCCTGTGAAAATGCAGTTGTCTGCGGTGACGCCATCCTTACAGATCACGCCGTCGCAAAGGGCTGCGCCTATGTCGGCAATAGTGCCATGATGACCGGCCACGCCATCGCACAAGATGATGCGGCTATTTGCGGCGGGCTGCTCACGGGCAAAAGCTGTGTCTGCGGTTATGCCGTGATTCGGCAGGATGAGCAAACCTTGTGCGCACCGACCATTGACGGCAGCGCCCGCATCTATGGCGAAATCTCCGGCAATGTAGTCTGCCGCGGCAATGCTGTTGTCCTGCCCGGCACAAAGCTAGACAACAGGACGCAGGACTGCTTTGTACTCGAAGATGGCCGAGTTTCTGTGCAGACGGCCAGCCGGACACCGCCCCCGAAAGAACCCCGTACCCATGATTTTGAACGCTAAAACGAAAGGAAGATGCCTTTGACGAACACTCCCGAAACGCTCAACATTCTCAACCCTGATTTCCGGATGCCCGAACATTGCGGCGGTGACCGCTGGGCGATTCTGCACGGAGATTCCTTGCAAATCATCCGCCAGTTTGAGCCGAACAGCTTCGATGCCATCATCACCGACCCGCCCTATGCCAGCGGCGGCAGCGGTCAAACCAAGACCCGCACGCCCACCGAAAAATACAGCAGCATGAGCAAAGACAAAGCGCTTCCCGACTTTGACTCCGACCAGATGGACCAGCTCAGCTGGATGTTCTGGACGGCGGCATGGCTGCAGGATGCCCGCCGCATTGCCAAGCCCGGTGCGCCCGTCTGCCTGTTCATCGATTGGCGGCAGTTGCCCGCCATGACGCTGGCTTTGCAGTGGGCAGGCTGGACCTGGCGCGGTGTAGCCGTGTGGGATAAAGTTGCCAGCCGCCCACAGAAAGGACGCTTTCGTCAGCAGTCCGAGTACATTGTGTGGGGGTCCAACGGCAAAATGCCGCTTGAGAGAAATGTTGGGTGTCTGCCGGGCGTGTTCCGTTACCCGAACCCGCAGAACCGCATCCATGTCACCGAAAAGCCCTTGCAGCTCATGCGGGATATGGTGCAGATCTGCGAACCGGGAGGGCGCATCCTTGACCCCTTTGCGGGCGCTGGCACCACCGTGCTGGCCGCTGTGCAGGAAGGCTATGCGGCTGTCGGCATTGAAATGTCGGACGCCTACTTCCAACGCAGCGCCGAACGGCTGAAAACTGCCCTTGAATCCGAAGTGAATCAGAACTGATTCACTATTTTGCAAGAAATACCGGAAAGTGAATCAAATCTGATTCACTCCCGAAATTCAGAAAGGAAACACGAAAATGAAACGACCTTGGGCTTTTATCTGCGCCAGTGAGGGCGCAACCTCCAAACATCTCCGCAATTACTGCCGCGAGGTGTACCTGCTGGGCTACCTGCCGGTATGCCCCAAATTGCAGGACAGCCAGTATTTGGTGCTGGAAGATGCCGTGGAACGCAGCGAGTACACCGCCATTGTGCGGGATAAGCTGCTGCGCTGCCAGATGCTGGTGGTATGCAGCCGCAATCAGGATGCGACCACCAACGCGCAGATCGGTCTTGCACAGAAATACAACCGCATTGTCACAACCTTGGACGGTTTGAAGAAAGCCGTTTCGGAGGGCGACGACCTTGTGTCATGAACCGTTTTGCGGGGTGTCGTGTTTTGCTAGCATAGCGTCTGGTCGACCAGACGCACATTTTGGGGATGCCCCAAACCCCTGCCGTGCGTAAACGCAGATTTGTTGTCTCATTCCATGTCGATGAGAATGAATTATCATTCTTGAATCGGCAGGTTGCGGCCAGCAGTCTGAACCGAGAGGAATACCTGCGCACGCTCATTGTAGGCAAAGAAATCCATCCTCGTTCCTGCACGCACCACGCCGATCTGCTCCGCAAGGTGGCAGGGCTGTGCAACAATGCAAATCAGCTTGCCCACCGTGCCAACAGTACCGGAACAGCAGGGCAGGGGAGTGTGGATGAAATGACCCGGCTAACCCAAGAGGTCTGGCGGGAAGTAAAAGAAAACTGGTAAAGGAGTCACTATGAAAAATGGCTTACACATCCGTGATCCCTGTGCGCCGCCTTGACCGCACAGTGGACTATGTACAGAACAAAGAAAAAACAACACCGAAATCACTGGAAGAAGCTGTGGACTATGCGGCAAACCGGGATAAAACCGAATCAGCCTGTTTTGAAACGGGACTGGGCTGCACAACCACCAGCGCCTTTGAAGATATGCGATTGAATACGCTTCGCTGGCACAAAGAAACCGGTGTGCAGGGATACCATCTTGTCCAGAGTTTTGCAGAAGGGGAGGTGACTCCAGAACTGGCGCACCAGATCGGTGTCGAGTTTGCTGAGCAGCTACTGCATGGGAAATACCAAGCAATTGTGACAACGCATTTGAACACTAAGCATTACCACAACCACATTGTATGGAGCGCCGTCAGCTTGGAGGATGGGAAA
The DNA here is from genome assembly GCF_018784445.1 of Gemmiger formicilis. Taxonomy (GTDB): domain Bacteria; phylum Bacillota; class Clostridia; order Oscillospirales; family Ruminococcaceae; genus Gemmiger. The sequence goes on from NZ_WQOH01000025.1 coordinate 8,361, forward strand.
AAGTACCACAGCAACAGCAAAAGCTATTACACTGAGGTACGCGCCCTTTCAGACACGCTTTGCCAAAAGTATGGGCTTTCCATCATTGAAACACCGGAATCACTGCGAGGAAAGCGGCAATATGAAAAGTGGAGGGCTGAGAAAAACAACCAGCCCACATGGCGCACAGCTATTCGGCAGGATGTGGACGATGCCATTCAGCAGAGCCTTACGTGGCGGCAGTTTCTTTCCGTGCTGGAACGCAAAGGGTATGAAGTCCGCATGGGGCGCAAGTATCCCGTTTTGCGTCCGCCCGGAAAAGAGCGCTTTGTTCGATTCAAAACGCTGGGCAAGCGGTATACGCCCGAAGCCATCCAGACGCGCATCTTGTATCCACAAACATACTGCCCTTATGTGGAAAAGCCACCCGCCATCCAGCATGGCCGCTTGCACAGCGAAAAGAAGCCCCGCCGCAAGCTGACCGGGCTGCGGGCGCTGTATTACCGATACTTATACGAGTTGGGCGCGTTGCCCCGCAAGCCGCGCCGTCCAAGTTATGCCGTGCGGCAGGATGCCTACAAGTTAGACCAGCGCATCCGGCAGATGGAGTTTTTATCTAAGAACAACATTGACACGCTGGCACAGCTGGAAACCTACCGACAAGCCAAGCTGGGTGAAATTGTCCAACTCACGGCAGAAAGGAAATCGCTGTGCAAGACAAACCCGGATAGCTCGCATATCCAGAAAATCAACACCGCCTTAAAGCAGCTTCGCCAAGAAGAACGCCTCTGCCGTAAAATCGCAGAACACTCCCTAGAGGTGCAGCAACACCTCACCGAAGCTCGCCGTGACCGCGCTGAACAACAACAGCGCGAACAGGAGCGTGCGCGTGACTGTCACCCCAATATTGATTTAACACTGTAACCATGAAAGGAAAGATGCCTATGAAATACCCTAACAAAGACTACATCGAACACCTGCGCCGCAAGTACCCGCCCGGCACGCGGCTGCAACTCAGCTGTATGGAAGATGAGATGGCCGTGCCTCCCGGCTCTATGGGAACCGTTGATTTCATCGATGATGCCGGACAAATCCACATGAATTGGGACTGCGGGCGCAGTCTTGCCCTCATCCCCGGCGTGGACTCGTTCAGCCGCTTGCCCTCGCCCAAAGAAAAGGCCGGTGATGCCAGATGAATTACGGCTCTGAACCCGCAGACCAGGTCGTCCGCTACTCGCTGGAGGGTGCAGAGTTTGCCCTGCGCATCTCCGGCACCGCTGCAAAAAACTTCTTTATTTTCGCACAGGCGGTGCTGCACGACAGCAAAAAGACCCACGGCAAAACCCATCTTATCCGCCTTTTGAAAGAACAGAAACCGCTGAAATTTTTCACGGTAGACAAAAACCGTATGCACGATTTTGCCCGCGCCGCCAAGGCGCATGGTCTGCTGTTTTGCCCCATCCGTGACAAGATGGACCCCGACCACATTGAGATCGCCATTTTACAGGATGATGCCTCCAAAGCCAACCGCATCATCGATAAGCTGCAACTGGCTATTGTGGACACCGGCACGGCAGAACTTATCGACACTGTGCAGCAGGAGCGTGGTGAAACCGCTCTGGAAACCGAGCGCGTCCAGACCGAGGACGGTGCGGTAGATTTTGAGGTTGGCGCAGACGAGGAACAGTTCAACATGGGTTTTCCGCAGGGCTCGGAGAACGCCAGTCCGTCCGAGCCTTTCTCCGACAGCAGCAAATCTTTTGCAAACTCGCTGTCGCCGCGCGCCGATCAGCTTCGGGCCAAGGGTGAGCGCCCCAGCGTGCGCATGGAATTAAGCGACATCACCGCCTACCTGCGCCGCAAGGTTGAGCCGCCCAAAGACCGAATGCCGAGGATGCCCGTAAAAATCAAGAGAAAGGAGAAAACACTGTAAATGGACTTGAATAAATATCTCAACAACGCCGCGCCGTCAGAACCGCAGTATTCTAAGGAAGAATACGCTGCCATGAAGAAAACCGAGCGTGAAGCGGTTTGGGCGCAGGTGGATGCCCGCATGGGTGAGGTACTGGCAGATGCCCCGGCCTTGCAGGAATTTCTCAACTTCATGTCGCAAAGCAGAAACTCGCTGCCGAACCAGCTTTTGCTCTCCGGCCAGAACGCCGACATCACGGATGCCCGCACATTCCAGCAATGGAAGGATGCCGGAAGGCATATCCGTACCGGCGAGGAAGGTTACACGGCCATTGTGGGGCAGGTGTACGAGAATAACGGCCGAAAAGCTTCCGGGTATAATATCGGCAAGGTGTTCGACATCACCCAGACGCGCGGCAGGCCTGTGCCACCGCCCGCCGAATACCAAGTGGATGAACTGATTGCCGCCTCCATCGAGAGCAGCCCAGTGCCGATTCAAATCTCGGATAGTCTGCCGGACGGCATCCAAGCGCAGTATGTTCCCAAGAACCGCACGATTTATGTCCGCAACGGCATGGATGCAGGCACGACGCTGTGCGCTATCGTTCGGGAGTGCGCACAGGCAGATTTTCACAAGGATTACACCTACAACCGCCAAGCCTACGCTGCGCCGAGTTACTGTGCCGCCTACATGGTCGCGCATCGGTATGGGCTTGACACCGCCGCTTTCAACTTTGACCGCGTGGTTGCCTTGTATGGCAATCTGGGCAAAGAACAGCAGCGGGGCTTTCTGTCGGATGTGAACACCGTTGGTGGTGGGCTGCTGCGCAGTCTGAGTCGCACACTGGCCGTGCAGACCCGTGAGCCTCCCACCGCAGAATACGCTGTTGCCGTGCCGTCTGCCAAGAAGCAATCTCGCCAGCAGGAGCGCGGCTGATTGTTTTCCGTTTGTTTTCAAATGACGGATAGCTATTGCAGCAGTTCTATGATATGCTGTGAGCAAAGGATGGTGAAAAACAATGACAGAACGTAAAGTTAAACTCGACCGTGCCAACAAAAGCATCCTGCTCCGGGCGCTGGGCGATGTCTACTACGGACAGCGAGCCCACGGCGGCAGCACCGAGGTGACGGGACGGCTCATCCTGCGGGTGAACGATTTACCCGCAGGAGGTAAGCTGACGATGTCGGCGGCAGAGTATCGGCTGGCAAAAGCAGCTCTCAACCAACTGCGCACCCAGCGCTTGGCCGAAGGTGGTTACACCGATGCCGTGGATGACGCACTGACCCGGCTGCTGCACGCGCACACGCCGCTGTTTATCTGGTGAATCCGACTATGACATGGGAAAAATTCTGGTCGATCATTGACCGAGTCCGCGCCAAAGCGGATATGCAGGATGAAGCGTCCGTGAAACAGTTCCTTTACACGGAACTCATGAAATTGCCGCAGGATGAACTGCTCGGCTTTGATTGCGTATGGCAAAGCTATCGCAATAAAGCCAACTTTCCTAAAATGGTCGCGGCAGCCTGCATCATCAATGACGGCAGTTCGGATGACAGATTTACCGATTTCCGTAACTGGCTGATTATGCAGGGGTACGATGCTTATCGGCAGGCGATGATTGACCCCGATAACCTTGCGGCGCTCAACATTCCGTTCCGAGATACTGAGTGGATGGGATGCGGGAATGTGGCGTGGTATGCCTACGCGGGGCAGAAGCTGCGCATCTATTTTGAGAAAGCGGGTGTCACTGCTGAACTGCACCGAAAGTATCCAACTCTGCTGAAATCGTCTGCCGATTTACATCAGGCAATCATGCAGGAGCAGCTTGCGCCGTGTCGTGCGCCGGAAACCGAATGGGAACGGCAAATGCTGCGGACGGAAGTTAAGCATTACATTGAAGTCAGTGACTTGGCATACAGCTACAACAAATTCTATGCCCAAAACATGCCCGACAAAGTGGCATGGGAAACACTGCAAAGCGATTTGTTTGCAAATCTGCCGCAAATCAAGGCGGAACGTATGCCGCGGGACTTTTCCGTAGTTTTGCCGAAGTTGTGGAGAAAACGTCAGGCATGGAATGCCGAGCGAACAAAACGCCCGCCCTATCGCGGCGAAGAAAGGTAGCCCACCACGCCGGGAAGAAAGAACCCTTGGTGGGTTTGGCTGCTGCCGCTGCCCCTCGTGTGGTGGGCGGCACTGGCGGTGGCTTGCCGCTGGCAGCCGGGAATGAAAATAACGGCTCTGTTGGATGCGCTGAACAGCGCACTGGCAGAGCCGTTTGATCTGTCTTGGAGCAGAGACAGCCTGCGCTTTTTGCTGGTGTTTACGGTGATTTACGCGGTGGTGGTTATCGTGGCAGTTACCGACCAGAAGAACACCCGCCCCGGTGCGGAGCATGGCTCGGCGGCGTGGGGCGATGTGTTCCGCTTGAACAAGTTCTACATGGACAGGCGAGGGCCGAATCTGCTGCTGACGCAACACTTTCACATTGGGATAGATGGCTACAAACACAGGCATAACACGAACATCCTCATTGTCGGCGGCTCCGGTGCAGGCAAGACCCGCACCTATGGCGTACCCAACGTGCTGGAATGTGCCTGTTCTATGGTAATTACAGATCCTAAGTCCGAAATTTTGCGTAAGACCGGGAATTTGTTGAAGCAGAAGGGATATGAGGTTATCGTTTTTGACCTTATAAATCCCGCTGCATCGTTCTGTTATAACCCGTTTGTGTATGTTCATGATGACCGTGAAGTGCTGACCTTGATTGAAAATCTGATTCAAAACACCACGCCATCACATTCAAAAAGCAGCGACCCCTTCTGGGAAAAGTCCGAAACTGCCCTTCTCCAAGCCCTTATGCTGTATCTGCTGCACGAGGCCCCGCCCGAAGAACAAAACTTCTCGATGGTGATGGAGATGATCTCCGCTGCTGAAGTCCACGAGGATGACGACAACTACCAATCCCCGCTGGACATCCTGTTCGAGCGCTTGGAAATGCGCGAACCCGACAGCATCGCTTGTAAGCAGTACCGCATTTTCAAACAAGCGGCTGGCAAGACCGCCAAGTCCATTTTGGTCAGCGTGGGTGTGCGCCTTGCCGCGTTCAATCTGCCGTCCATCGCCAAGCTGACGATGACAGACGAACTGCACTTGCAGGAATTGGGCGAGCGCAAAATTGCGCTGTTCTGCTGCATACCGGACTCGGATAAGTCGCTCAATTATCTGGTCGGCATGATTTACACACAACTCATCCAAACGCTGTATCGCCAAGCCGACCGCATACACAAAGGTCGTTTGCCTGTGCCTGTGCATTGCCTTATGGACGAGTACGCCAATATTTCCTTGCCAAAAGATACCTTTTTGTCGGCGTTGGCCACCATGCGTTCCCGCGCAATTTTCTGCTCCATCATCGTGCAGAACATGGCACAGTTAAAGGCTATGTACAAGGATGATTGGGAGTCGCTGGTGGGCTTATGTGACGAGTTTCTCTATCTCGGCGGCACCGAGAAAGAAACCCACAAATATGTTTCGGAACTGCTGGGCAAGGAGACTATCTCCACGACCAGCTATAACCAAAGCAAAGGGCGCAGCGGCAGTTACAGCATCAATCACCAGCAATCAGGGCGCGACTTGATGACCCCGGACGAGGTGCGCTTGTTGGATAACAGCAAGTGCATCTTGTTCATCCGAGGGGAGCGCCCGGTGGTGGACTACAAATACAATCTGCTGAAGCACCCAAACATCCGATGCACCGAGGACGGCGGCGCCGCACCCTACGATTACACCGCCGCCGACAACGCGCTGGACGATTTGTCCGGCACGCCCGAAAACTATGAACTGCTGGATATGGACGATTTTCTGCCCGCCGAAGCCGCAGAAATGAAGCCAACCATACAAAGAATTCGGAGGTCTACATGAAGCTGAATCATAACAAAAAATCCGTGAAAATTTCTCTCAATTTGTTTGCGCTGTACGCCGTCATGGTGTGCGGCATTGTTTTTGCGCTGCCCGCCTTTGCCGCCAGTGACCCGCTGGTAGTGGTCGAAAATCTTTCCACGTTCATCTTTTCGCTGATTCGCGCCGTGGGTCTTATCCTGCTGGGGTGGGGCATTGTGCAGGTCGGTCTGTCCCTGCAGAGCCACGACCCCAGCCAGCGCAGCCAAGGTTTCCTGACGCTGGCGGGCGGTCTGGTGATTACGTTCGCCAAAGAAATCCTCGACCTCATTACCGCGTGAGGATTGCTCCAAGAGGGAAGGCGGTGATGCCCTGTGGGTGAGTCATGGATCGTCAGCAACCTGAACGCCGCACTCTCCACATGGAACGACAAGCTGGAGGAAATCTGGTCGCTGCTGACCGAAAGCCCGCAGACGTTCAAGGGCGGGCAGGTCTGGAACGTAATGACCGGCATTCACGGCGCTTTGCAGGCAATCGGCTATGGGCTGCTGGTGCTGTTTTTTGCTGTGGGCGTTATGAAAACCTGCGGTAGCTTTGTGGAAGTGAAAAAGCCTGAACACGCGCTCAAGCTGTTTATCCGTTTTGCGCTGGCAAAGGGCGCGGTGACCTACGGGTTGGAATTGATGCTGGCGGTGTTTTCTATTGTGCAGGGCATGGTGTCCACCATTATTACGCAATCGGGCAGTTCCGGCATGAGCAGCGTGACGCTGCCGCAGGAGTTGATCGACGCCATCAACAATGTGGGCTTTTGGGATAGCATCCCGCTGTGGGCGGTTACGCTGATCGGCGGGCTGCTGATTACGGTTTTATCTTTTACCATGATCCTCACGGTCTACGGCAGAATGTTCAGCCTGTGGATGTATGCAGCCATTGCGCCGATACCGCTGTCTACCTTTGCGGGTGAACCCACCAGCAGCGTGGGTAAAAACTTCATTCGCAGTTATGCGGGTGTCTGCTTGCAGGGTGTGGTGATTGCACTCTCCTGCATTATTTTCTCTGCCATCTCGTCCAGCCCGCCCGCCGTGGATACCGGCGCATCCGTTGTCACGGCGGTATGGACTTACGTTGGGGAGTTGGCATTTAACCTGCTAGTGCTGGTCGGGGCGATAAAGGGCTGTGACCGCATCGTCAAAGAAATTATGGGATTGTAAAGAGGTGTTGCCTTATCGAAATCAAAATACCGAAAGAAGTCCGCGACTACCATGAAAACATCTTTTTCGGCTTGAACACCCGGCAGTTTATTTGCTCGGTGCTGGCGGTCGGTGTTGCAGTAGGCATTTACTTTGCCTTGCAGCCGTATGTCGGCACCGAAGAAATCGGCTGGATGTGCATTTTGGGCGCTGCGCCGTTTGCCGCCTGCGGCTTTTTCACCTACCATGGCATGACCGCCGAACAGGTGCTGTGGGCGTGGTTCAAGTCTGAAATCCTCTGCCCGAAACGCCTTGTGTTCAAGTCCGACAGTTACTACTACGAAGCCATGCAGCCCGCCATCCGCGCGGGCATAAAGCGAAAGAGAGGCAAGCCTATGAAGAAAAACACCCATGACAGCGAGGAAACCGCTTGATTAAAACCCTGTCAAAAGCGCAGAAGATGGAACGCGAAAAGTTCCGTATTCCGCGCAGTGTGCAGGACGCCATTCCCATCCGCCGCATCTTTGCGGATGGGATTTTCCAAGTCGGCAACCAGTATTCCAAAACGTGGTCCTTTACCGACATCAACTACGCCATCGCCAGCAAAGAGGACAAAACGTCCATGTTTCTCGACTATTCGGAACTGTTGAATGCTCTCGACTCCGGCGCATCTGCGAAAATCACGATTTATAACCGCCGTATCAACAAGGCTGAGCTCGAGCGCAGCGTCCTGTTGCCTGACAAGGCAGACGGTCTTGACGAATACCGCCATGAATTTAATAAAATGCTGACCGCACAGGTCACCGGCACCAGCAACAGCATTGTGCGGGAGCGTTATCTGACCGTAAGCGTGGTAAAGCGCAACGCGGACGAAGCCCGCAGCTACTTTGCCCGTGTCGGCACGGATCTGGTGACGCACCTTGCGCAGCTTTCCTCGGTGGCGCAGGAGTTGACGCTGACCGAGCGCCTGCACATTTTCCGCGACTTTTTCAAGGCCGGAGAGCAGGCTGCGGCAGAGTTCAACATTCACGAACACGCCAAACGCGGTCAACATTTCAAGGATTGGTTCTGCCCCGACAGCATGGAGTTTGCCGCCGACCATTTTAAGGTCGATGCGCGGTATGGCAGGGTGCTGTATTTGCAGGACTATGCCAGCTACATCAAGGACAGCTTTGTGTCGGAACTCTGCGACCTTGACCGCGATTTGATGCTGTCCGTTGACATCCTGCCGGTGCCTACGGATGAGGCCGCCCGCCAGCTGCAAAGTACACTGCTGGGCGTGGAAACGAATGTCGCCAACTGGCAGCGCCGCCAGAACGCCAACAACAATTTTACCGCGACCATTCCTTACGATATGGAATTGCAGCGCAAGGAAACCAAGGAAATGCTGGACGACCTGACCACCCGCGACCAACGAATGATGTTCGGGCTGGTGACGCTGGTGCATCTGGCTGACAGCAAAGAGCAGCTCGACAGCGACACCGAAACGCTCTACTCCACGGCGCGTAAGCACCTGTGCCAGCTTTCCACGCTGCGCTGGCAGCAGAAGGATGGGCTGGACACGGTGCTGCCCTATGGACTGCGGAAAATCCAAGCCCTGCGCACGCTTACCACCGAAAGCACCGCCGTGCTGATTCCGTTCCGTGCACAGGAAATCATGCAGCCGAACGGTCTGTACTATGGGCAGAACGCCGTCAGCAAGAACATGATCGTGGCAGATCGCCGCTTGCTGCTGAACGGCAACAGTTTTCGTTTGGGCGTGTCCGGTTCCGGCAAAAGCATGAGCGCCAAGGAAGAAATCGTGCAGATCGCGCTTTCCACCGAGGATGATATTCTCATCCTCGACCCGGAGTCGGAGTTCGGCTATCTGACCGAAGCCCTTGGCGGTGAAGTCATCCGCATTTCGGCCACGTCTGACACCCACATCAATGCGCTGGACATGGACCGTGCCTACGGTGACGAGCGAAACCCGATCGTGTCTAAATCCGAGTTTGTGCTGTCACTGTTTGAGCAGCTGATCGGTGACGGCATGGTGACGGCGAAAGAAAAGTCCATCCTCGGCCGCTGCACCGAGCAGGTGTACCTGCCCTACATTCGCAACGGCTATAAAGGCACACCGCCTACGCTGCAGGACTTTTACCGTCTGCTCCGGATGCAGCCCGAACCCGAAGCGCAGGGGCTGGCGCTGTCGTCCGAGTTGTTCATTACCGGCACGCTGAACACCTTTGCCCGGCACACCAATGTGGACACGCAGGCGCGGATCATCGCCTACGACATCCGCGAACTGGGTGAACAGCTTATGCCGCTGGGGATGCTGGTGACGCTGGATGCCATTTATAACCGTGTCATCCGTAACTGGAAAATCGGAAAAAGAACGTGGATTTTCATGGACGAAATTTACTTGCTTTTCCGTTATGAGTATAGCGCGAACTTTCTCTACAAGCTGTGGAAACGCATCCGCAAGTACAACGGACTTGTGACCGGGCTGACGCAGAATGTGGACGAACTGCTGCGCTCCGACACCGCCCGCCTGATGCTGGCTAACTCGGAGTTTCTGGTGATGCTGAACCAGAGCGCCACCGACCGCGTTGAACTGGCAAAGTTGCTGAACATCTCCGACAACCAGCTTGGCTACGTCACCAACGTCCCCGCAGGCTGCGGGCTGATTCGCTGCGCGGGCAACATCGTGCCTTTCACAAATTCTTTTCCCCGAAACACTAAGCTATATAAATTGATGTCGACTAACCCGTCCGAGAAAAAGGAGTAAAGCCATGCAATACAAAAATAGAGGACCGCCGAAGCGGTCCACAGGGGTGCTACAAACTTGAATTCGACGCTATGATATTTCCTTTTCGTCATCTCTCGGTGGTCGAACATAGCGTAGCATTTCTTTTACACAAGCACCGAATTGCAAGAAATTGGATTTTGCTTCTTTTAGTGTTATTCCATGATTGGAGTCGCTTGGCTCGTTATCAGAAGTGATGAACGGGTCATTCTCCCAAAAGCAAACGGGACAAATATACCCACAATCTTCATCTGCCGGGACATTGTAGGTAAGAAATCCACAACAAGGACATGGATATTTTTTCATTACGGAGTTTGTTCGCCCCTTTCATTTTTCAAATTTATAGACCTATTTTAATGCTGCCAAATATTGTTTTCCAAATCCCGCAGCCGTCCCTTATAGTCATCTATCAGAGCCTGAACATTTTCCCCCTGCGGGAAGGTCACCAGATAGCCGTCCCCAGCTTCATGAAAGCCGATGATTCCGGCAAGCCCTGCCATCTCGGCCACTTTCAGCAGGGTGTGGTAGTCATACTCGGCGGCACTGATATATAAATTCATGGGAGAAACCTCGCGTTTCAAAGAGATGATTCTATTATAGCAACATCTTTTCATAATTGCAAAGAAAATGCTGTATCGTCCAGAATCGGAAGATACAGCATTGCTTTTTTATATGTAATGGCCCTTTAGCCCAATTTGTTGTCTGGCCTTGACCGAGCGATTGCTCTGGCATGGTCTAAGGCGCAGTGGTGTGCGGGATGCTTCCCGCGTTTGTTTTGATTACGAGACTTATTATAGCGGCGACTTGTGTGTAGAATTTAAAAGCTGTTTGAACGATTTTGAAATTCAATTTGAATAATTTATGACGTGGGGTGATGCCATGAAAGATATTAAAGAAAAGCCAACCGCGCATATGCCGAGAAGCAATGCAACCGGGGAAATCCCGAAAGCTGCGCTGAAAAAGGCGTGGGCGGAGGCCAAGGAGAAAAGCCGAACCATGCTGCGAGAAAGCACTTCTACGCAGGGAGACGGTGATTATACAACTGCGCAAGATACCAGCTCGGTGGTAACCGATACATCCTATTCGGTCATCAAGCAAAACACAGATTTCACCGTGCAGCAAGGGCGCAAGATTGCCCGCAAACAGATAGAAAAATACCGGGAACGCCGTTCCGCCGAGCAAACCGAAACCATCCGCGTCCACACCGCCAATGAGCGCGGTGTCAGCCCCAAACAAGTCGAGTGCAGCACGCTGTCCGATGCAGAGCGGCACCCGCGCCGTGGGGCAGATTTGCCCCGCCAGCGGGCGAAAGAAAAAGTCGTCACCGCCAAGACCGCGCCACGAGATATTCGTGGTGTGACCCAAGGTCAGCGCCAACTGCGAACCGCCGCAAATGAAACTGTGCGGAGCATAACAACCCAAGCACAAATGCAGACCCGTACCCGTCAAGTGCAGCTTGCTATCCAGAAAGCCGCCAGCAGCACCTGCAAGACGGCTGTGGCGGTGCGCTCGGCAATACGGCATTTTCTTGTCGGCCTGCACAGTCTTGTCGCGGCCATTGCTGCAGGGATTAGCGTGGCACTCAGTATTATTATTGTCATCAGCCTTGTGGCCTTTGTGTCCGGCTCGGCCTATGGCATCTTTTTTGCCGCCAATGCCCCCAACGCCGACACAATTACCGTGCAACAGGCAGTAGAAACACTGACAGCAGAATACCGCGACAGGCTGGAAGAAATCTCCGACACCGTACAGCATGACCGCCAAGACATTACAGCCAACGATGACGTGTACTACATTCGTTGGCAAGATGTCCTGGCGGTCTTTTCTTCGTATGTTTCAGGAAATGAACAAGGCACACCCGTTGCGGCACTGACAGAGGAGCAGGTAGATAAACTGCGGGAAACTATGTGGGCGATGAATGCGGTGGATTGTTCCACCCACCCGGAGACTACCACAATAGAAACTACCGATGAGGACGGCAACCCGACTACCACAGAAATCACCGAAACTGTCCTCGTAATCGAACTGACCCACAAAACACCCGACGAGATGGCGGCAGATTATCATTTCACCACCCGCCAGAACACCTATCTGCAACTCCTGCAAGACCCACAGTATGAGGAACTGTGGGCAGAATTGCTCGGCGGTTTTGCACAGGGCGGTGGAGAACTTATGAACCCGGACAGCACCCGCATCCCGACAGGCACCCTGCAATGGCCGCTGCCTGTCGCGGGTACGATTACTTCTCAATTTGGTCACCGCGTGGACCCCATCACCGGCGAGGTAAGCTCCCACACCGGCACCGACATTGCCTGTGCCGAGGGTACGCCGATTCTCGCCGCCGCAGATGGCGTGGTCACTGTTGCCAATGGCCTTGACAGCTGGGGCGGCAGCTACGGCTATTACATCCAAATCGATCACGGCGGAGGGCTGGAAACTTTGTATGCACACTGTTCGTCCATCTGTGTAACTACCGGTCAGCAGGTGCAGGCCGGGCAGGTCATTGGCTATGTCGGGCATACAGGAAGGGCAACAGGCTCACATTTGCATTTCGAGATACACATAAATAAAATTAGGAAGGACGCAATGAGTTATTTCGGGATGCAATATTGAGAACAGATTTACAATTTGCAGCCGGTCACGGTCTGCTCAGCGCACGATCAGGACATAGGGATCAAACAGTTGTTCATGCAGCTCGTCCATGGCCTGTTCGGGGTCGGAAATATCGGTCAGCCAGAGCGAATAGTCATACTGGCAGAATCCGGACAAATCCATCTTGAAGTTTGTTTCCCAGTTGTTGTTCATGACCCAGGAATACAGCGGGCGGGCATTGTTTTCTGCTGCGCCGTCGCACAGGCGGATGGGGTGATGCTGCATCTCGCCGGTATAGAACATGGGAACATCTCTGGCTGCAATCAACACGCCGCCTTCGGGGGAAAGGCGTGCCGCGCCGTCATCCGACATATAGAATTCCATGCAGGTGCCGGGCAGCTGGTCAATGCCGGGGCGGAAAGCCTCACGCGCACCCTTGCGAAGCACGGTTCCGTTGCCGGGACGGTTCAGATCAAGCGACAGGAAAACACTCTCCACTTCGTCCGAAATTGTCTTGCCAAGTTCCAGGGTAAAGTCAATGCGGGGAATTGCTTCATACAGTTTCAGCAGAACATCAGCTTTTACTGTACCGGCAAGGCTGTAATGCAGACGCAACTGGGTGAACACAGGACCATGTTCCATGCAGGTGATTTCCATCAGTTTTCCGATGTGCGTTTCTGCGTGTTTGCCGCGAATATTGCGACCCAGTGCGCGGCGCTCCTCGTAAGAAGAGAACGGCACCTCCTGATGCAGAGGCGTACGCTGGTACACCGGCGTGAAGAATGGAATGGCAGTGCCGGCCATTTCGGTTCCGGTGCGCTTATCCACAAACGAAGTGATGCCATCGCCCGGCTTATAGCAGATGCGGAAGAATTTGTTTTCCACTTCATACGGCAGGCGGTACGTCACCGGGTCGTAGTCATTCACAATATCCCGTACTTCTTCAGCGCCCATATAGCAGTGACGTGTATTCAGCGTTTCCGGAGCTTTGTGACGGGCAGTGTAGATGTATTCTTTTTCTTCGCCGTAAGACAGCGTATCAATAAAGCTGATTTTGCGTCCGCGCGGGTGAGGGGATACCTGGCAGGTGTACAGGTTTCCTGCCAAATCACGCACCTCAACATCTTCAAGTGCAAGAGTTTCAATATAAAACTCGATCAGCTGGGGTTGGCTCGTGTGGCTGACGCCTACCGCACGCACAGCACCGGTGGTGTTGTAGTAGCGGAGCATATCGCCTTTCTTCTCGGCAATGGAGCAAAGCATAAGGGAGGCGGCTTCATGCGCCTTGGATGCGTAGCTGTTCTTACGCATATCCAGGTTCAGCACCATCGTGTCATATGGGTTAGTGATGGTGGAAGAATGTCCCCATGTATGCTCTGCATACAGCATCAAGTTGTCCTGCACGGTTTCGGACAATGCCGGATAGCGTGCTTCTGCATCCGGGTCCAGACGGTTTGCAAGCTGCCAACGGTGGTCGGCATCCTTGTAGTGCTTGACCGCATAAGGGGTACTGCCGACACCATTGGCCCACCAGTCCGTCCAGTCACCGCGGTAAACAGGTGCATCCGTAAGTTTCGGCGCGATGGCAGCGTACAGTTCCTGCAGCGAAACCATCTCAACGCGGACTTCCTGACCGTACTTTTCATTATAAGCACGGATGGTTTCCATAATCTCGGCAGACGGCGGCGCATTATCGCTGAAAACACCGGACACTGCGGTTACGATGAAATCATACGAATAGCCCTCGGTTTCACATTCGGTCAGATACTTGTCAAGATTTGTATGCAGCTGATCCGAGAAGGAAGTGCCGGCGTCGGCATCTTCACCCAGACGGTTGCGCATCATCCAGTTGACAGCGTGGTTGGGCTGAAGCCCCAGCACATTGCCCAGATTATAATGTTCGCCGTTCCAGACCAGCAGCCGCTGTCCGGAAGCGTTTTCCCAGAAGAAAGCATTCTGGTTCTGGTACAGCGGATACATACCGTGGTGGCAGTGAACATTCGTGAAGAAGAACTCCACACCGTTTTCAATCATGGCGTCACGGTAGCCCATGGAGAATCCATTGATATCGGCTGCCATGGCTGTGTGAATTTTTGTGCCGAACGGTTGCAGCTTGTCCTGCCATTTGGCCAGACGCTTGCCGAATACATCCGCATTGACAAGATCATTGAAGTTCAGATAGTTGGCCGAAATACCGATTTTGCCTTCCTTGACAAAACGGGCAAAGTCAGCGCGGTCGTCCTCACTGGCCTGTTTCCAGAACTCCTCTACGCAGTACAGCGTTTCGCAGTTCCAGCGGAAGTCAGCATATTCCGGCTGACGCATCATGGACAGCACGGTTTTGATATAGTTGACCTGAATTGCAATAACGCGTTCCTGCAGATCTGTGTAGCCTATGTCCGTGTGGGAATGGTGGACAACATAGACCGTCTTGATGGAATGTGCCATGATAAAATACCTCCTAATATTTGATTTGCGGTTTTCGGGGGAAAGCCACAGACTTTTGAGATTGATAAAATGTCGGCGATTCTACACCGGATGTGCCACAATGCATACCGGTACAGGGCAGGAGATTCCCGCTTTTTCCGGTTCCAGACGTCCCGCCTTTTCATCCCTGCGGAAGCAGGTGATGCAGCCGCTGTCCTGATTGGCAGCCAGCAGCATATAGGATAACTCAGTTGCGAACACAGGCAAGAATGACCTTGACCTCGCTGCCGTCCGGGCTGTAAATTTCATAATCGCCGGCTGCCTGAGGAACAATGCAGGTTTCGGCATAGTGCAGCTCCAGAGGAGGGAACGCATCGCTTTTGCTGCGCAGAACCGCCCGCGTACCATCAACCAGGTTCAGCATATGCACACTGCCGTTGCGATGTACCGGCAGGGCAGAAGATGTTGTAAAGCGGAATGTGTCCAGAAACTCCCGTTCATGCAAGCCGGTGCGCACAACGGTTCCGTTTTCGTCGGAATAAACTTCTGCGACGGCATTGATTAGATTTTTATGAACCCATTCGGTATTGCGATACCACTGGATGTTGGCCGCACCGTGTTCAAGGTGGATGGGACGCGGCTTGCCGTCAAGGTCAACGCGACCCCAGTCCCAGAGCTTGAATGTGAAAATATACGGCGTAGCGCTGATTTCCAGCACCATGGTATCTGCGCCGGAGCAATGTACAGTGCCGGCCGGAATCAGCACATGGTCATGCTTCTTGACAGGAATCTTGTTGACAAATTTTTCTGCAGGGAAAGGCTTGCCGCCGTTCTGGGCTTCCTGCAGGGCGCTGACCATTTCTTCCGGCTTTGTACCGGTTTTAATGCCCAGATAGACGCAAGGGGCTTCGCCGGCAGCATCCAGAAGATAGTAGCTCTCATCCTGTGTATAGTGCATATGGAAATGGCTCTGGATGTATTCGGTCAGGGGATGAACCTGAAGCGAAAGGTTCTGACCGTGCATGGTGTCCAGCATATCAAAACGAATGGGAAATTCCTTGCCGAAGCGCGCATGAACACGGTCGCCCAGAAGCTCACGCGGGTGCGCATAGACAAGGTTGAGCGCCGGTGTTTCCACAACACAGGAACCGAAATCCAACAGCAGGCTGTTTTCTTCCGGAACACCGTCAAAGCTCCATGCATAGTTGCTGCCGTTTTCGGGCAGGTCAAAATGCGTTTTCATCCAGTCGCCGCCCCAGACGCCCGGGTCAAAGTAAGGCACCATGCGGAACGGCTGCGCCGCAGCTTTGGACAGTGCTTCGCGGTAAGCAGCGCCCGGCACAATGGCAGGGTCACCGGCTGATGTGGTATCGAGATAATAGTCAAAAACCGGCAGCAGTTTGTCTTTGATCCGGTCGCCCCAGCGCCATTCGGCAAAATAGCCGCGCTTATATTTCGCGCGCTGCGGCAGGTCATGCATGGCTGTATGCCAGTTGTCCTGCCCTTTGCGGAAACGGAGCTGAATTTCCCACCGCGTAATGTCCGCATAGATGGTGATGTCTGCACGTTCCACAAGAGAGGCACCGACACCGTAAACCAGTACCAGACCATCCGTTACGGCATCAATTTTTCCCCGGGCGGCACACAGTGCTTCTTCCGGGTAAAAATTTTTCATCTGCCAGGTGGTCATGATGCCGAACACAGGGTCGTCCGTCAGTTCGTGTTCGATTTTTGCATCCAGCTCAGCGGGTTGGATTGCCAGATCATCTGCATGAATGATAAGTCCAGCGTGCGGGAACAGCGCAAGGATCTCCGCTTGATCGGTACCGGGGTAGCATTCAACCGTCACAACGGTTTTGCTGCTGCCTGCACACAGGGCGTGCAGTTCCTGTTTTACGGCATCGGTTCCCCGTGCAGCATGGTCGGCGGCGCCGGCCTGTATGGTGGGGAAGCGCCGGTAAGGGTAAGTAGAGGGATTCGGCATAAAAGGCACCTGCTTTCGGATATTTTGTACGATATAATCAACATACACGGAAGCGGGATAAATGTCAATACATTTCTGAATAAAATTAAATTAGTAATTACATCTTTACAAATTGCCGCCTGCATGGTATACTTGATTCAGAAGTGGTGTGCGGTATAAATCTGCGCTGTGACAATGTTTTTGTGCGGAGAACACCGGACACGGCACATCAGCAGGGAGGTTGGATATAGTATGCCGCAGCCGCGATATCTTCAGATTGTACAGCAGTTGAGGGATCGGATACAGAACGGGGAATACCCGCCGAACACCCGCATTCCCACAGAAAACGAGCTATCTGTTTCTATGGGGGTAAGCCGCCCCACGGTGCGTCAGGCGCTGAACCTGCTTGAACAGGAAGGACGCCTGACAAGGGTCAAGGGCAGCGGCACCTATGTGACAGAACCAAAAATACAGCACGAATCCACGCGGTTCTTGATCGGCTATCAGGAAGAAAGCCGGGAACGGCACAACCACCTGCACACCAGCGTGCTGGCACTGCAAAAAGAAAAACCGGGCAAGCTTGCCGCCAAAGCACTGGGTCTTGCCGAGGGGGAACGCGTGACCCGGATGGTTCGGCTGCGCTGGCTGGAAGGTATGTATAACGGTTGCCCCATTGTGTATACAACGGTGTATGTGCCGGTACGCCTTTTCCCGGAAATGGAAGAACAAAACTTTACGGATGCATCCTTTTACGAAATGCTGGACAGTCGCGGGCTGACCGTCATGCGAACCTCTCAGCGACTGGATGTGCGTATGCCCCCGGCAGAGGTCGCGGCAGAGCTTAAACTGTCGCCTTTTGAACCGACAGTCTATATTGTCTCGACCGGCTATAGCCAGAACGGTATTGCGGTGGAATACAGCGAAAGCTATTATCCGGCAAGCCGGAGCAGTTTTAATATTGAAATCAACCGGGGGAGATAAAATGCAGGAAGTGTATCTGTGTCTGGATGTGGGCGGTACGGAAATCAAGGCTGCGCCTCTGGATAAAAGAGGAAATTTTCTGGCACCTGTCCGCCATTTCCCGGCAATGGCCGGCGCGGACAGGCAAACGTTGCTTGAAAACTTTGGTTGGATTTTTAGCAGTATCTGCCCGGAAAATGCTGTTCCCATTGAAATTGATCTTGCGTTTCCGGGACCGTTTGACTATAAAAACGGCATCTGCCTTTTACAAGGACTGGACAAATACGATGCACTGTACGGCTGCAATCTGCGCCGAGCATTCTCCGAAATCAGCGGCTTGCCGGAGCAAAGGATTCAATTTATCAATGATGCAGCGGCCTTTGCGTTGGGGGAAATGACCTTTGGTCAGGCGACGCAAGCCGGGCGAGCTCTGTTTGTAGCAGTGGGAACCGGCTGCGGCAGTGCATTTGGGGTGAACGGATTTCTGGCTGAAGAAGGTACACCCGGTGTGCCGCCAAACGGATATTTTTATAATGCACCGTTTCGGGACAGCTGCGTAGACGACTATATTTCCCGGCGGGGGCTGGAAAAGCTGTCCGGCGAGATGCTGGGTGTGCCGCTGGATGGTCGTGCGCTTGCTGAACGCATCGCCGCCGGGGACGAACGGGCCAAAGCCTGTTTCCGGTGCTTTGGTGAACAGCTGTGCGATGCATTGCAGCCGCAGATCGAAGCATTCTGTCCGGACACGCTCTGCATGGGGGGACAGATTATGGAAAGCGCGGCATTATTTCTGCACCCGTTGGAAAAACTTTGTACAAACAAGAAGATTACTTTATATATTACACAGGATACTTCTCTGCGGACTATGCAGGGGCTGACAAGAGCTGCCAGCCGGTAGGCATATATCAATCTGCTTATATATCTGGAAAAATTTCAGTCCATGGAGCACTTCAAACAGGAACTCGTCGAATATCTGGATTACTACAACAACCGCAGAATCAGAGCAAAACGAAAGGGCTTGCCGCCTGCAATTCACAGACAACAAGCCCTTTCGGCTACTTGAACAATTTTTACTTCAAAATATGGCCCTGACTTTTTGGGATCACCTCAAAACCGCGGATGTCCTGCTATTTATTTGGTGAAAAAACCATGTAGCTGATTGCTTTATAGAATAGACTCGTCAGGATTTGAAGCTTTTGGATCGGATGCCAGCACGCCGCGGTAAAGCACTTCGGAAGAAACGTAACTGACTTCGGGCGCCGCTTTCGGGTGTTCTATCACAAAAAGAATCTTGGCGGCCAAGCGAGAACCGATGGTTTTCGGCTTTACATCGACTGTTGTAATACGGTCGGCAACGTTCAAATATTCGCTGTTGTTGTCAAAGCCCGTCAGTACGATACGTCCTTCAGGGTCTATCCCTTTTTCTTCAAGATAACGCTGGATGAAATGAGCAATATAGTCGCTGGCACAGACGATACCGTCCGGCATGGTTGGCAAAAAGTCCAGAAAGTGACTGATTTCCTCATAATGGGTACGAAGACCCAATGACCCGGTAAGGTAAAGACTGGGGTTTGGAATGATCCCATGCTCATGCAGCGCATCCAGAAATCCCTCGTAGCGTTCTTTGTTTGTCTGGGCATATTCTACATCGCCTATGAAACTGAGCTTTCGGCATCCATGACGGAGCAGATTGCTTGTAATCTGCCGGATAAGGTCGCGACCCTCAATAATGAGCAGATCCCCATGTAACTGGTTATAGGGGACAGAAGGAACCGTGTCCAGAAAAACCTTTGGTATAGGTAAAGAGGATAACAGCCGCAGCAAGGGCGCAGAGTACGTGTTCAGTACAATGACACCATCTACTGTACCGTTTGTCAAAGGCTCCGGCAACACATAGCCCGCTTTGTAATTTGTGGGAAGATATGTGTACATGAGGTTGACATTATGCTCGGAAAGATCTTTGGCAATCTGATGGATAATCTGCATCCAGAAAAGAGAGGACTCCGGTCGGCACACGGCTACCGCTACGGTGCGTGTGTGGGGAGGCAGTTGAGCAGAGACGGTCGCAGTGGTATCCTGAGAGGGAGTGTGGAAATAGCCCATCTCGGTGGCTTTTTGATGGATTTGGGCACGCATAGAATCCGAAACGCCGGGACGGTTGCTTAGCGCTTTCCATACGGTGATTCTGGAAACAGAAAGAGCATCAGCAATATCCTGCATGGTTGGTTTGCTCATGAAAGAAAGCCTCCGTTTTTTGAGTTTATAGTAAGTATAGCAAAATCATAAGAGAAAAGCAACACGAAAAGTTAACTTTTGCTAATGTTTGATGTTGAAAATGTTGGCCATCTTGCACAAAAAAACAATGCGAAAACCGTTGATATGCACGAATACAATGAAACGGTGCGCGATTTGTGCAAAATGACGATTGACAGGTACAAAAGTAAATGTTAATATTTGACTAACAAATGGCAACGAATGCTAACTATGGAGTTAACGCTTAGTTAGCACGAAATGCTGGCGGCTGTTAACACTTGGCTCGCCAAAAGAAAGGGGCACATTCTATGAAAAAGGATAAGCCGGCAGTTTCAACTTCAACGAAGCCACGCCGCAAACGTTGGACGAGTGATGACACGGAGCTGACACTGCTGGGGCTTCCGGCAGCCATCTGGTATGCGGTCTTTTGCTACCTGCCTATGTTCGGTCTGATTATTGCGTTCAAGAATTTCAAGATCACTCCGGGAAGGGGTTTCCTTTACAGCTTATTTCACAGTGACTGGGCAGGATTTGATAACTTCAAATTCTTTCTTACCAGCAACACCTTTACCATGCTGCTGCGCAATACGCTGTTATATAACATCTTATTTATCGTATTGAACATTGTAATTCCGGTTACATTGGCTGTGCTGATTAACCAGATTTACAGCCGAATCGCTTCTAAAGCATACCAGACCATGATGTTCTTCCCGTACTTCCTTTCGTGGGTTGTTGTCAGCTACTTTGTCTACGCCTTCCTGAACCCCGACAAGGGCTTGATGAACACTGTCATACAGTTTTTCGGCGGCGATAAAATCATGTGGTATTCTCAGCCAAAATGGTGGCCGCTGATTTTGACTTTCATGCAGGTCTGGAAATCCATGGGCTATAATATGGTTGTCTACCTTGCAAGTATTACCGGCATTGACAGTACGCTGTACGAGGCGGCAACGCTGGACGGCGCGACCAAGTGGCAGCAGACCAAATATATTACACTGCCGGCACTGAAACCCATCATCGTTATGATGTTCATTCTGAATGTCGGCCACATCTTCTATTCCGATTTCGGCTTGTTCTATCAGGTTACGCAGGGTGTTCCCAACTCACTGTACAACGTTGCCAGCACATTTGACACCTATGTCTACCAGGCTTTGCAGAGCAATGTGACAATCGGCAGAACTGCTGCCGCAGGTTTGTTCCAGGCTGCATGCTGCTGCGCGACCGTTCTGGTTGCCAACTTCATCGTTTCCAAGATTGATGAAGAAAGCGCGATTATTTGATGAAGGGAGAACACACAAATGACTCTGGCAGAAAAGCATAAGATAAAGGCCGAAGAAAAAAAGCTGGAAAAAGAGGAAGCTCGTGCGGCGTTCCGCTTAAACCAGATTAAGCCGACAACGAATGCCTGCTTTAACATTCTGTTTGTACTGCTTTCCTTCGTCTGTCTGTTTCCGGTGTTCTACGTCTTTATGATTTCCGTTTCCTCCACGGATTCTATCACAAAGTACGGGTACAGGCTTTTCCCGGATACATATTCCACGGCGGCGTACACGTTCCTTTGGAATGAACGCGGAACGATTTTTAATTCACTCATAATTTCCGTGGTGGTCACGGTTATGGGTACGGTGCTGGGTGTGCTGCTGACCACAATGATTGGCTATGTGCTTTCCCGCCCGAACTATAAACTCAAAGGCTTCTTCACTTGGATGGTGTTCATCCCGATGATTTTCAATGGCGGCATGGTTGCAAACTATGTGGTTGTTGCCAATATGCTGCGTTTGAACAACACCATCTGGTGTCTGATTCTGCCGCTGGCGATGAGCAGCTTCAATGTTATTATCTGCAAGACCTTCTTCCGAACAACGGTACCGGATTCCATCATTGAGTCGGCAAAGATTGACGGCGCATCCCAGATGAAAATTTTCTGGCGTATCGTGGTGCCCATCTCCAAGCCTGTTTTTGCCACAATTGCGCTGTTTTTGACCTTCGGCTACTGGAATGACTGGTTCCAGTCCGCCCTGTATATTTCGGATTCCAAGCTGGTATCCTTGCAGGCACTGCTGAACAACATGATGAAGAACCTGGAGTACATCGCCAATAACCCCAGCGCAGGTCTGAGTCTGCAGCAGTACCGTAACTCGATGCCGTCCGAATCCGTTCGTATGGCAATCGCAATCATTATCGTCATTCCCATTGCGTGCGCGTATCCGTTCTTCCAGAAGTACTTTATTTCCGGTCTGACGGTTGGTGCGGTTAAGGGCTAAGAGAAAGACTCTGAAAAAGAAAAACACTGTATAAGAACATCGATGCTAACAAATAAACCCATTCAATTTTCCCACCACATTTGGTTCTGTTCCCCTATAAGGGGAATGAAGATACACAACTTTACACAAGCAAAGGAGAAAAACAGATGAAAAAGTTCAACAAAGTGCTTGCGCTGGGCATGGCCGGTTCCATGGCCCTCAGCATGGCAGCCTGCGGCGGCAGTTCCTCTTCTGCCTCCACCGGCACCGATGGCAGCAGCACCTCTACGGCTGCTCCTACGGCTGCTCCCTCCAAGGACGTCGTCACCCTGAAATGGGTGGCCGTTGGTTCTGGCATGCCTTCTAACTACGATGCATGGCTGGCACAGATTAACCCGTATCTGGAAGATAAGATCGGCGTCAACATCGACATGGAGGTTATCTCCTGGGGCGACTGGGACACCCGCCGCAATGTTATTGTGAACACCAGCGGTGAATACGACATCCTGTTCACCAACGTCAACACCTATAACAACGACGTCAATACCGGTGCTTTCCTGGATATCACCGATATGCTCAAGGAAGCGGCTCCTGAACTGTACGCTTCCGTTCCGGAAGATTATTGGAAAGCCTGCGAAGTGGGCGGACGTGTTTATGGTGTGCCTACCTACAAGGATTCTTCTCAGAGCGAGTACGTTGTCTGGGATAAGGCAAAGATCGAGGCTGCCGGCTATGACTATACCAAGGAGCTGGGCATCACCGACCTGGATGAACTGACTGCGCCCCTGAAGGCTATCAAGGACACTGACGGCGAGGCTTCCTTCCCTCTGAACAAAAACGGCGGCGGCTACCAGTCCTATATGTATGACCAGCTTGGCGCCGGTCTGTATCCCCTGGGTGTGCGCTATGATGACAGCGAGGGTAAGGTTGTTGCTACTGTTGAGCAGGATGACGTCAAGCAGATTCTGAAAACCTTCCATGAGTGGTACAACGAAGGTATCATCAACTCTGACGCTGCAACCCGTCCCGAAGATGCAAACTACAAGGCTTGCTCCATTGCACAGGGCTGGTCCGGTGCGGCAATCACTTCCTGGGGTCCGCAGCTCGGCGTTGAGTGCGTTGCCCAGAAGTGGGGTCCGACCATCGTTTCCAATGAAACTGTCCGCGGCTCTCTGAACTGCATCTCCGCTAACTGCGCCAACCCCGAAAAAGCACTGCAATTCCTGCAGCTGGTAAACACCGACACCTACGTCCGTGACCTGTTCTACTACGGCGTTCAGGGCGACAACTGGGATTACACCGATGACAGCAAAACCTTCGTCCATAAGAACAACGCGGATTGGTCTATGGCAGGTTACACCCAGGGCAGCTTCTTCGCTATCACCCCGACCGACGATTTCGATTTCAACCAGTTCGACGAAGTTAAAGAGCTGAACGAAAAGGCTGAGCCTTCTGTCCTGCTTGGTTTCACTCTCGACACCACCCCCATCGCTGATGAACTGGCAAACTGCATCCAGATTGCAGAGCGTTACAAGGGCGAGCTGCTGACCGGTACGGCTGATCCCGAAGTTATGGTTCCCCAGATGATGCAAGAACTGCGCGCTGCCGGCTTTGACAAGATCGTTGCTGAGGCACAGAGCCAGGTTGACGCTTTCATGGCTACCAATAAGTAATCTTTAAAAATCCAAATACTATCCCTGCAGGCAGGGAAACCTTCGGGAGCGGGACGCTGAGTTCCCGCTCCCGATTTATTTTAAGTACACAAGGAGAATCAAGTATGGCTAAAATCATCGGCAGCGCACTGCCCAATATTCCGTGGCAGGAACCGCCTGCAAACACCCGCACCCCTTTCTGGCGCTATGATGCAAACCCCATCATCGGTCGTGACGGCAACGCACGCTCCAACAGCGTATTCAACAGCGCTGTTGTGCCGTTCGAGGATGGCTTTGCCGGAGTGTTCCGCTGTGACAGCCTGTCCATCAGCATGGACATTTTCGCGGGCTTCAGCAAGGACGGTCTGCACTGGGATATTGAGGATACCCCGATTCATCTGGTAGGGGATGACCCGGAAGTCACAACCCGTGAATGCCGCTATGACCCCCGTGTATGCTATATGGACGGCAAATACTATGTGACCTGGTGCAACGGCTACCACGGACCCACCATCGGCATTGCATGGACGGATGACTTCAAGACATTCCACCAGTTGGAAAATGCCTTCCTGCCGTACAACCGTAACGGTGTCCTTTTCCCGCGCAAGATTCAGGGGCGCTACATGATGATGAGCCGCCCGAGCGATACCGGGCATACCCCCTTCGGCGATATTTTTGTCAGCCAGAGCGAAGATATGATTTACTGGGGACGCCACCGCTTTATGATGGGTGCTGTAAAAGGCGATGAATCTGCATGGCAGAGCATGAAAATTGGCCCCGGCCCCATCCCCATTGAAACCGATGAGGGCTGGCTGCTGATTTACCATGGTGTTATCAACACCTGCAACGGCTATGTATACCGCATTGGTGCTGCTCTGCTGGATATTGACGAGCCGTGGAAGGTAAAATACCGCGGCAAGGATTACCTGCTGGCTCCTCATGAGCTGTATGAGTGTGTAGGCGACGTGCCGAACGTGACCTTCCCCTGCGCCACCTTGACGGATGCCGCGACCGGTCGTATTGCGATGTACTACGGCTGTGCCGATACCGTGACCGGTCTGGCGTTCACCACGGTGGATCGTGTATTGGACTATATCAAGAAGAACTCTTTCTGATGTTAAAGGGGCAAAGAGATGCCACAGGATAACATTTTGCTGATACCACGATTTCGGTGTAGATACGTTCCACTAACGCAAACAAAAATGCAAAAAACAGCCAGCTTTGAATTGCTGGAAGCCTCGTTATGAGGGAAAGGAAAGACCTATGCGCACCATTGATTTTCTTGACAAGCGCGTCACAGGTATCTGCAATGAGCTGAAAAAGCTTTCTGTAAAACAGAAGTTTGAAACGAGCGACTGGCTCATAAAGCCGGGCAACTTCCTGCGCCCGGAAGATGCCGATGCAGACCCTGCACCGTTTGAACCCTTTGACAGCCGCACCATGCATTGGTACGGACCGGACAAGCATTACTGGTTCCGCGCGGATGTGGCTGTGCCGCAGGAAATGGACGGAAAACCGCTGTGGATGCACGTCTGCACCCAGATTGATGAGTGGGACGATGCCAAAAACCCGCAGTTCCTGCTGTTTGTGGACGGCAAGGTGACACAGGGCGTGGATATGAACCACCGCGACATCCTGCTGGACCGCTGCGCCAAGGGCGGTCAAAAGTACCGTCTGGAATTGCAGTCCTACACCGGAACCCTGCATACCGAATTCAACCTGATTGTAGACCTGCGGGAAATCGACCCCGAAATTGAGGGTCTTTACTACGATATGGTTGTGCCGCTGGAGGCTTTTCCCCGGTTGGAAGAGGACGGCAAAGCCCGCCGCGATCTGGAAAACGTGCTGAACGAGGCTGTCAATCTGATCGACCTGCGCACACCTTATAACGAGAGCTTCTATCAAAGCATTGCTGCTGCCCGCCGGTATCTGGCAAAAGCACTTTATACCGACCTTGCCGGTCATGAGGAAGTCATTGCAAGCTGCATTGGTCACACGCACATTGACGTGGCGTGGTGGTGGACTGTGGCACAGACCCGGGAAAAGGTCTGCCGCAGCTTTGCAACTGTGCTGAAACTGATGGATGAATACCCTGATTATAAATTTATGTCCAGCCAGCCGCAGCTGTATTACTTCCTGAAGCAGCGCTACCCCGAACTGTATGAGCAGATCAAACAGCGCGTGGCAGAGGGACGCTGGGAACCGGAAGGCGGCATGTGGGTTGAGGCGGACTGCAACCTGACCAGCGGAGAAAGTCTGGTGCGCCAGTTCCTGTACGGCAAGCGTTTCTTCAAGGAAGAGTTCGGTGTGGACAACCGCATCCTCTGGCTGCCGGACGTATTCGGCTATTCGGGCGCACTGCCGCAGATTATGGCAAAGTGCGGTATTGATTATTTCATGACCACAAAACTGGCATGGAACCAGTTCAACAAAATGCCTTACGACACCTTCAAGTGGCGGGGCATTGACGGCACCGAAATCCTGACCCACCTTGTCACAACGCTGGGGGTCGGTCAGAGCGAGAATGACTTCTTCACGACTTACAACGGCATCCTGCATCCCGATGCGCTGATCGGCGGCTGGCACCGCTACCAGCAGAAGGACATCAACAATGATATCCTGATTTCCTACGGTTACGGTGACGGCGGCGGCGGTCCGACCCGCGCCATGCTGGAAACCTCCACCCGTATGGAAAAGGGCATCGAGGGACTGCCCAAAGTGCGTCAGGCATTTGCACGCACCTACTTTGATGAGCTGGCTGAGCGTGTGAAGGACAACCGCCGCCTGCCCACATGGGAAGGTGAACTCTACTTTGAGTATCACCGCGGCACATACACCTCCATGGCGCGCAACAAGCGTTCCAACCGTAAGATTGAGCTGCACATGATGGACTTGGAACTGCTCAGCCTGCTGGCACAAGCCAAGGTCGCATACCCAGAGGCAGAAATCGACAAGCTGTGGCATGGAATCCTCATCAATCAGTTCCATGATATTCTGCCCGGTTCCTCCATCCACGAAGTATACGAAGTCACCAAAAAAGAGTATGCCGAGATGGAAGCCGAAATCACGGCACTGCGCGAGGAGCGCCTGGATGCACTGACCCCCGCCGGGGAAGGCGTTACCGTGTACAACACTACCGGCTTTGTCCGCAGCGATGTGGTTGAACTGGGTGATTGCAAGGCAGAGGCTTTGCAGGACGAAGCCGGCAATGTCTATCCCGTACAAAAAACAGCCGATGGTGCCGTGGCGTTCCTGAACAACCTGCCTGCCAAGGGCAGCAAAACGTTTGCGGTCGTACCGGCACAGGTTTCGGCTGCGCCTTTTGAAATTGCGACCGATGGACATAAGATTGACACCCCGTTCTATACTGTCACCTTTGATGAACACGGTCAGATGACCGGCATCTTTGACAAAGAGAACCGCCGCGAAGTGCTCAAGCCCGGTCAGGCAGGCAACCTCTTCCGCGTATATGAGGATAAGCCCATCTATTATGACAACTGGGATATCGATATTTTCTATACCGAAAAGTTCTGGGATGTCACCGACCTGCAGGACTTCACATGGACGGAGAACGGTCCCGTGCGCGCCACACTGCACATCGAACGCAATTACAGCAACTCCACCCTGGTGCAGGATATCCATTTCTATGCAAAGCAGCGCCGGATTGAGTTTGTTACAACCGTGGACTGGCACGAACACCAGAGCCTGCTGAAGGTTCACTTCCCGGTAAATGTCCATACTGACGAAGCTACGTTTGAAATCCAGTACGGCAACCTGACCCGCAAGACGCACGCCAACACCAGCTGGGATCGCGCACGCTTTGAAAGCTGCGGTCAGAAGTGGATGGACCTGAGCGAAGGACATTACGGCGTCAGTATGCTGAACGACTGCAAGTACGGTCATTCCGTCAAGGATTCTGTGATTGGGCTGACCCTGATTAAGTCCGGCATTGAGCCGAATCCTACCACGGATCAGGAAGTTCACCATTTCACATATGCCATTTATCCGCACGCCGAAAAATGGCAGGCAGCCGGCACGGTGCCGCAGGCGTTCTTCCTGAACCAGCCCGCGTTGGCTGTGCAGGGCGGAAAGCCGGGCGAAAGCTTCAGCCTTGCCGGACTGGATGCACCCAATGTGGTGCTGGAAACCATCAAACGCGCCGAGGATGGCGATGGTGCCATTGTGCGTATGTATGAGTGCGAGAACAGCCTGACAAATGTCACCCTGGACTGGAACCTTCCCTTCCATGCGGCAGAAAGCTGCAACTGTCTGGAACAGCCCGACGGCGAGCCGGTTGAAGTCAAAGACGGCAAGATTACCTTTACGGTAAAGCCGTATGAAATCAAGACAATTCGTATCCGTTAAATAACAAAGTCCGAACATTCTGCACGGGCGGTTGGCAATGCGCCCGCCGCCCGTGCCTTTTTTTGGAGGAAATGATGATGGAGTTTATTCCGAATCCACATAAGATCGAACACCCTGCAGGGGTTCATATGCTGGACAATCAGAGCCGAATCACCCTGTGGCAGACCGAACCCGCCGCGTTGCTTTATGCACAGATGCTGCAGGGCTGCCTGCGGGAGTACGCCGGGCTGGAAGTGCCGTTCACCCGCGGTAAGCCCCGGGCAGGTGACGCCGTACTTACGGTGGATACCGCCCTGCCGCAAAACCGTTACACGCTGAGCATTATGCCGGAATGCATCACGCTGAAAGCCGGCAGCGATGAAGCACTCTGCAACGGTGTGCAGACACTGTGCCAGTATATTGAACAGCACGGAGCCGTACTGCCCGCACTGGAAATTGAGGACTGGCCCGATCTTGCCAACAGAGGCTATTATCAGGACTGCTCCCGCGGACGTGTCCCGAAGCTGGACTACCTGAAACAGGTGGCAGATATTCTCTGCCGCTACAAGATCAACCAATGGCAGCTTTATATTGAGCACACCTATCTTTTCCGTGACCTGAGCGAAGCATGGCGTGAGGATACGCCGCTGACCGCGCAGGAGATTATGGAACTGGATGATTACTGCGCAGCCCGGCACATTGAACTCGTTCCTTCCTTGTCTACCTTCGGGCATATGTACCGTATTCTCAGCACAAAAACCTGTTGCGACCTCTGCGAGCTGCCTGACTCGGAAAAGATTCCGTTCAGTTATACCTATGCAGGGAATCACCATACCCTGAACGTATCCAATCCCGATGCGCTGGGGTTTGTAAAAGGGCTGATTGACGAATACCGCCCGCTTTTCCGCAGCAGCAAATTCAATATCTGTGATGACGAAACGTTCGATTTGGGCAAGGGGCGCAGCAAGGCACTCGCCGAGGAGCAGAGCGAGCGCAGCCTGTATCTCAGCCATGTGAAGGCGCTGTGCGAATATCTTGTTGCGCAGGGGGTAACACCGCAGTTCTGGGGGGACATCATGTGGCGCTTCCCGGAAAGCTGTGCCGAGCTGCCCAAGGAAACCATCTGCCTGAACTGGGGCTATCTGCCGCATCAGCGGGAAAATGAGATTCGGGATATTGCCGCCAGCGGGATTACACAGTATGCCTGCCCCGGCGTTTGTGGCTGGAACCGTTGGATGCCTCTGATGTACAATTCTTACCTGAATATCCGTACCATGTGCCACCATGCACACAAGTACAACGCTATTGGCCTTTTGAACACTGACTGGGGCGATTATGGTCATGTCAATGACCCGCGCCTGACGATTCCGGGCGTCCTGTACGGTGCAGCGTTCGGTTGGAATGCAGAGCCTGTGGAATTTGACGAGCTGAATGAAGCGGTTTCCCGCCTGTATTACGGCGATGCCACCGGGCAGTTTGCCGGTCTGATGGCAAAACTGCAGGACTATGAAGTTTTTGACTGGCGGAATACCGTCAACTGGATAGAATGTGATGAGAAAACCCGCGCCGAGATCCTTTCCGAGGTGGACTTTACAAGGATTGACGATGCCAACCGCGCCGTAGAAAAGGCAAAGGCAGATATCCTTGCAGCCGCGGTAAACCTTCCTGCCGGCAAAAAGCAGATTGTACAGGTACTCTGCCAGACGGCAGACATCATTGTGCTGTGGAACCGTATTGGCGCATGGCTCAATGCAGGCTGCCCGCACGGCCCCGAAGCAGATGCCATGGCAGCTGCGCTGGAACACTGGCTGCAGCGCTACCGTGCGCAGTGGCGTCAGGTCAGCAAAGAAAGCAGCCTGTCGGTTCTGACAAACCTAATCTGCCGTTACGCGGATCTTCTCCGCGGACGCGCTTACGGAACCGTGGAGGCGCCTGCCGGGAGGTAAGCCATGGGCTGGCTTTATCAGCTGTTTTTTCCTGCGCATACACCGACCGAAAATGAACTGGAAATGGGTCGCTACCGGATTATTGCCGAAGGCGCAGTGGCCGGCGTGATTTATGCCGTTGCCACCGGCAACTTTCTGGCCGGGTATTTGAGCAGCCTTGGGGCGTCCGTATCCTTATGCGCCGCAGCGGCCATGATACCGTCTTTCGGGTGCGTACTGCAGTTTTTCTCGCCCTTTGTGTTTGAACGGATGCACCACCGCAAACTGGCTATATGGCTTATGTGCGTGGTGTTCAGGCTTTCCATCAGCAGCATTCTGCTGGTACCGCTGGCTCTGCCGGACCCCGGTCATGCCCGCGCTGTGGTGCTGGTGCTTTATACCATCGGCTTTTTCTCTGCGGGGCTTGTTACGCCGGGGCTGGAACACATGGTTTTGGGCATCGCCCCCCAAGGCGGGCGCGGTCAGTTCTACGCCGTCAAGAGCATTATCGGAACCTGCGTTTCCAGCGCGGCAACACTTGCACTTGGTCGCGTACTGGATTATTATCTGGAACAGGGGCAGGGCTATACCGGCTTTCTTATCATCGGTATTGTCAGCCTGTCGCTTACTGTGGTGGATGCCGTTCTGCTTGCTTCGGTAAGAGAGAACCCGGTAAAATTCACCTCCAAAATGCGCCCGGCGGATATTCTGCGCCCAGTGCGCGACCCTGCTTACCGTCCATTGCTTTTTTACTGCATCATCGGCGGGCTGACTGGCGGCTTTGCTTCTCCGTTCCTTTCCGTGTATGAGCTGCGGGTGCTGGGGCTCAGCCACACCTTCATCACATCGGTGGGTGTCGTGTCCGCTGTTGTGGGCATGGCAGGCAGCTGGGTGTGGGGGCGGCTGGCCGACCGCACTGCGTGGAACTGCGTTATTTGGCTTACTGCATTCCTGAATCTTTCCTGCACGCTGGGCTGGTCCTTTGTGCGCCCTTCCTTTGCACATTTGGTTGCGCCGGTTCTGATTGTCGTTGCGGCGGGCTGTGCAGGCGGCGCATCACTGGCAAGCACAAACCTGCAATTTGCATTGAGTCCTGAAAGCGGCAAAACCGCTTACTTTGGCGTAACGGCTGCCATGAGCAGCATTGCCACCTGCACATCGGCCGCAGTGGGAACCGCCATCCAGCCCATGCTGGAAAAATCTATGGGGGACAGCTCAATTTCGCTGCTGTTTTTTGTGGCAGGCATCGGCGGTTTTGCCAACCTGATTATAAATGGGCGAAAATTGCCCTCTGTAACATAAAGGGAGAAAAAAGATGTACCCATACCAGAACCCGGATCTTTCGACAGAAGAGCGCATTAGCGACCTGATGAGCCGGATGACCCTTGAAGAAAAGATCCTGCAGACAGATCAGTATTATTCCGGCGATTTTACAACGCAGGACGAAAACGGCAAGGTTACAGCCGTGGATATGCAGCGGTTTGATGCACTGATGCAGCACAATAGTGTCGGCAGTGTGCAACTGCGCGGTATGACTGCTGCCCAAGCCAATGTTGTGCAGCGGTATGCCATAGAAAACACACGTCTTGGCATCCCATACCTTTTTAGCGAGGAAGCACTGCATGGGCTGATGACAAACAACGCAACCAGTTTTCCGCAGCAAATTGGTCTGGCGGCAAGCTTTGAGCCTGAACTCGGGCGCGAGATGGGACACGCCATTGCGGCAGAGTCCCGGGCTTGCGGGATTCACGAAACATACAGCCCCGTCATGGATCTGATTCGTGATCCACGGTATGGTCGCGCGGAAGAATCCTATGGTGAGGACACATACCTTTGTGCTGAGTTTGCACGCGAAACCGTATTGGGTATGCAGGGGACAGACCTGACGACACCGGACACCGTGGCTGCCGAACCCAAGCACTACGTCGGCTACGGCAACCCTGTGGGGGGACTGAACTGCGCCCCCTGCACCATGGGTCGGCACGATGTATTCAGCGACTGTCTGCCTGTCTTTGAAGCGGCTTTTGCAGACGGCAAAGCGTGCGACGCTATGTGCAGCTACAACTCCATCGACAGTATTCCGGTATCCATGGACCATGAGCTTTTAACGGATGTCCTGCGCGGGCAGTTTGGTATGCCGGGGTTTGTCCGCAGCGACCTGACGGCGGTTTCCCGCCTGTATGACTGGCACTTTATTGCCGAAACGCCGGAGGAGGCCATCCGCCTTGGGCTGGAAGCCGGCGTGGACTTGCAGCTTTACGACTTTCCGCATGATGTCTGGCAGAAAGCGATTGCCCACCTGATTGAAAGCGGTTCCATGAAGATGTCGGTGCTGGATACGGCGTGTCGGCGTGTGCTGCGTATGAAATTTGCACTGGGGTTGTTTGAAAATCCTTATACGGATGAAAAACGCGCCGATAAAATCCTGCGCTGCCCGGAACACCTGACCACCGCGGAAAAAATAGCGGAAAAATCCATCGTATTGCTCAAGAATGACGGCTTGCTGCCGATCAGAAAAGACCTGCGCAGCGTGGCAGTCATCGGTCCGGCAGCTGATACGGTTTCTTATGGCGACTATACCGAAACACGCGGCCGTAAAGGCGGGGTTTCTGTGCTGGACGGAATCCGTGCTGCAGTCAGCCCTGAAACCGAGGTGCTGTATGAGCGCGGCTGCAACTTTTTGGGGCAGGCGCTGCACCCGTTTGATCCGTCCATGCTGCGCGATGAAAACGGCGAATCCGGGCTGACAGGTCACTATTATAACGGACCTGTGCCGCAGGGCGAACCGGTGCAGGTTCGCACGGATCGCACCGTCAACTTCAACTGGATTTTCGCACTGCCGCATCCTGCCCTGGATGCCAACTGTTTCAGCGTTGTCTGGACGGGTTCTGTGGTTATGCCCCGCACAATGGATGGCTGCATCGGGCTGAGTACGCAGGATAGTATGCGCCTGTACGTGGATGACAAACTGCTGATTGATGGCTGGGGCAAGGATAAGAGCGCTGACCAGGCATTGGATTTCCACTTTGAAGCCGGACGCACTTATAAAATCCGCATTGAGTTTGTCAACGACCGGCGGGGCGCCCGCGTGATTTTCGGGTACAGCGCCGGGCGGGAAAATTTCCCCGCAGCAGTGGAAGCCGCACGCAAAGCGGATGTCGCCATCCTTTGCATGGGCGACAACGAGGAGACCAGCGGCGAGAACTTTGACCGCACCGACCTGAACCTGCCCGGCAGACAGCTTGAGCTGGTACAGGCTGTTTATGCAACCGGAACCCCTGTGGTGCTGGTGCTGCAAAGCGGACGCCCCGTTACGGCGAATTGGGAAAACGATCATCTGCCTGCCATTCTGGAGGCGTGGTTCCCCGGTGAGCAGGGCGGCACCGCTATTGCAAAAACACTGTTTGGCGATGCAGCCCCGGGTGGACGGCTTCCCATCACATTCCCGCGCAGTGTCGGGCAGATTCCCTGCCATTACAGCCGGCGACCCGGCGGCGGAAAACGCTATGTGGAGATGGACTGGCTGCCGCTGTATCCGTTTGGCTACGGTCTGACCTACACAACATTTGCTTACCGCGATATGGCCCTGAGCCGCAGCGTGATCGACCCGCAGGACACGGTCACTGTCAGTGTCACGGTCACCAATACCGGCAAGTACACCGGCGATGCCGTGCCGCAGCTGTATGTGCGGGATATGTTCAGCTCCGTCGTAAAGCCGGAGCGCCAGCTGGCAGCTTTCCGCCGTCTGACGCTTGCGCCCGGTGAAAGCCGTCGGGTGGAACTGACTGTCGGACCAAAGCAGCTGCGTACCCTTGGTCCTGATTATGTATGGCGGGTAGAACCCGGAAAATTTGAACTCCAGCTTGGCGACAATGCAGAGAATATTCTGCTGCGCGCCGACCTGACCGTAGAGTAAAGCAAGGAAGGAGAAACGGCGTATGTTGTATCTGGGCGTAGATCTTGGCGGCACAAACATCAAGGCCGCACTTGTGAACAGCGAGGGTGAAATTCTGTGCGAAGCCAACACCCCCACAAACCTGCCGCGCCCGGCGGAAGCTGTCTGCGATGACATTGCAGCGCTGTGCCTGCAGCTGGCGGAGGGAAAGGACGTTGCAGGTGTTGGTGTCGGATGCCCGGGAACTGTGGACGGCGGAACGGTGCTGTATTCCAACAACCTAGATTGGCATGATTTTGCAATGGAGGAATATCTGGCGCAAAAGACAGGTCTGCCGGTTGCCGTTGGTAATGATGCAAATGTTGCTGCATTGGGCGAGGCTCTTGCGGGCTGCGCTAAAGGCGCACAGAGTACGGTTGTCGTTACTCTGGGTACCGGCGTTGGCGCAGGAGTTGTACTGGACGGAAAACTGCTGACAGGCTACACCGGCGCCGCCTCCGAAGCCGGACACATGGTGATTCTTGATACAGCAGACGCCCCGCGCTGCACCTGCGGACGTCATGGATGCCTTGAGGCACTGGCCAGTGCCACCGCACTGATCCGCATGACAAAAGAAGCACGGCTTGCCCACCCGGAAAGTGCGCTGAACGTGCTGGCCGCAAAGCCGGAAGACGTGAACGGTCGCACGGCATTTGATGCCGCTGCGCAGGGGGATGCCGCCGCACAGCAGGTTGTGGATACCTACATTCATTATCTTGCGGTAGGCATTGCCAACCTGATCAACATCTTCTTCCCGGAAGTTATCGGGCTGTCCGGCGGTGTGGCCAACCAGGGTGAAAACCTGCTGAAGCCGCTGCGTGCCGCCGTGGAACCCATGGTGTTCGGACACGATTTTGCAAAAAAACATACCCGCATTACGACCTGCACACTGGGCTACCGCGCAGGGGTCATCGGTGCAGCCCTGCTGGCCAAAAGCCGCATGGAATGAGGAAAATTAAGATGGACATCAAAAAAGAATATGAGCGATGGCTTGCTAATGCAACGGCAGATGCCGATGTTGCCGCCGAACTGAAAACGCTGGACGATGCCAAAATCGAGGATGCCTTCTACCGTGACCTTGCCTTTGGCACGGGTGGTCTGCGCGGCGTGATTGGTGCGGGCACCAACCGCATGAACATTTACACGGTAGCAAAAGCGTCGCAGGGATTGGCTGACTATCTGAAGAAAAACTTTGCAGAACCTTCTGTGGCAATCGGCTATGACAGCCGCATCAAGAGCGACGTGTTCGCAAAAGTTGCCGCTGGTGTGTTTGCAGCAAATGGAGTGAAAGTCAATATCTGGCCTGTTCTGATGCCTGTTCCTACAGTGTCCTTTGCGACCCGTTATCTGCATACCTCTGCGGGTGTCATGGTCACCGCTTCCCACAACCCCGGCAAATACAACGGCTACAAGGTTTACGGCGCAGATGGCTGCCAGATTACCACTGAGGCTGCTGCGGAGATTCTTGCCGAAATCGAGAAGCTGGACATTTTTGCAGACGTCAAGACTAGCGATTTTGAAGCAGGTGTTACAAGCGGCAACATCCAGTACATCCCGGACGAAGTCTATACCGCATTTGTGAATGAGGTCAAGAATCAGTCTGTCCTGTTTGGCGAAGAAGTCAATAAGGATGTGGCTATTGTTTACAGCCCGCTGAACGGCACCGGCCTGAAGCCTGTGACCCGCACACTGAAGGAGATGGGCTACACCAACATCACCGTGGTCAAGGAGCAGGAGCAGCCGGACGGGAACTTCCCGACTTGCCCGTACCCGAATCCGGAGATTAAAGAAGCTATGGCACTGGGCATGGAGTATGCCAAAAAGTGCAATGCGGATTTACTGCTTGCCACCGACCCGGACTGCGATCGTGTGGGCATTGCAGTCAAGAACAAGGCGGGTAAATATGAACTGCTGACCGGAAACCAGACAGGTATGCTGTTACTGGATTATATTTGCTGCCAGCGTGTGAAACACGGCAAGATGCCCGCCGACCCGGTCATGGTTAAGACCATCGTGACGATGGATATGGGGGAACAGATTGCCACCCATTATGGTTTGCGGACAATCAATGTGCTGACGGGATTCAAGTTTATCGGTGAGCAGATTGGCAAGCTGGAAAAGCAGGGCAGGGCAGACAGCTATGTGTTCGGCTTTGAGGAAAGCTACGGCTACCTGACCGGCTCCTACGTCCGCGATAAGGACGGCGTGGACGGTGCTTACATGATCTGCGAGATGTTCAGCTACTACGCCACCAAGGGCATCAGCCTGCTGGATAAGCTGGACGAGCTGTACAAGACCTATGGCTACTGCCTGAACACCCTGCACAGCTACGAGTTCGACGGCAGCGCCGGTTTTGCCAAGATGCAGAGCATTATGCAGGCATTCCGCGGCAATATCAAAGCGTTTGGCGGTAAGAAGGTTGTAAAGCTGCTGGATTATGCTTATGGCCTGGACGGGCTGCCCAAGTCTGAAGTGCTGAAGTTCCTGCTGGAAGATAACTGCTCTATTGTCGTGCGTCCCTCCGGCACGGAGCCGAAACTGAAAATTTACATTTCTGTCAGTGCCGAAAACAGAGAAGCTGCTGAAAAGGTCGAATGTGAAATTGTGAAAGACGCCGAGAAGTGGTTTGCTTAAAGTGAAGATTTTAGCGCCCTGTGCTGAGCGCCATAACCTATTTTGGTGCAGCTGCGACCGCACGGGGCATCGGCGGCATAGCCGAGGCTGGAATGCGGTGTTTCTACTCTGGCTGGGCATGACACAGTCAGCGTTTATTGTGTGCTATTTTTTGCGAGAACAGGAAACAGAAGATGCCTGAGTAAAAAATGAAATTTTGAGGTAAAGGAGATCCATATGAATATACTGAAATTGACTCCCAGCTGCAAGGATTACCTGTGGGGCGGCAGCCGCCTGCGCAGTGACTTTGGCATCAAGAGCGATCTGAACCCGCTGGCCGAGGCGTGGGTGCTTTCCTGCCACCCGGACGGTCCCAGCTATCTGGCGGACGGCACAACGCTGGCGGACTATGTGACCGCCCACCCGGGCTGCCTTGGCACCGACTGCGAGAAGTTTGAACAGTTCCCAATCCTGACAAAGTTCATTGACGCAAAGAACAATCTGTCCATTCAGGTACACCCCTCCAACGAGTACGCGCTGAAAAACGAGCATCAGTACGGCAAGACCGAAATGTGGTATGTGCTGGACTGTGAGCCGGGTGCCTTCCTGTACTATGGCTTTGACCATGAAATCTCCAAGGCGGAGTTTGAGGAGCGCATCAAGAATAACACCCTGACCGAGGTGTTGAACGCCGTGCCGGTGCACAAGGGTGACTGCTTCTTTATTCCGGCCGGCACGCTGCACGCCATTTGCAAGGGCATTGTCATTGCCGAGGTACAGCAGAACTCCAACGTGACCTACCGTGTGTACGATTACGGCCGTGTGGGGGCGGACGGCAAGCCCCGCGCCCTGCACGTGGAGAAGGCGTTGGACGTGACCCTGCGCACCCCGCCTGTCAAGCATGACTTCGGCAGCCATCTGGCGCAGGGTGAATATTTCACCGTGGATGCCAAGAACGGCGCGTTTGAGGACACAGCGGACGAGAAGAGCTTTGTTTCGCTGCTCGTCACAGACGGCGAGGGTGAGCTGACCTGCGGTGGTGAGACCGTGGTCGTCAAGAAAGGCGACAGCTTCTTCCTGCCCGCAGGCAGCGGCAGCTATGCCGTGCGCGGTACCTGTCAGACCTTGGTGACAAGGGTGTGAAGTAAGACTATTCGCTTGGCAGCGAACATCGGGATAGAAAAACACCGCAACTTAGAAATCAATCTGTGCTGGATACGCAAGCAAAACAGATGAAAAAAGTTTATAAAAGCAAGATGGTAAGGATACACATAATAATAGGTGAAGTAATATAAGGCAATACCGCATAATTCTAAGTACCGATACGGCGAGCAAGGTGCGGCAGCCGCCGGAACGGTGCTTAAGCCGTCAGGCGGGAATTGTGCGGTATTGCTATAAATTTTATGCTGTACCTGATACATTGCAAACAGCAGAAAAACTAGTACAGAGATATTTCATTGAAGAACTTACACTGAATCTTTCTGTATGAGACAGGAACTTTTCTGCTATTGGCATATAGTCGGAATAAAAAACTTCTAATGCAAAACACCGCTGATTCCTTTACTGAAATCGGCGGTGTTTTTTTAACTTCAAAAATTCACAAAAAGTTCAAATAATTAGTGCAAGGTTTTTGCACTAATTACATTTAAGATGGGGTTTAGAGAAATGAGAGGAGGTGATGGAGTGTCTGACGTCGAAATACGCCGCAATGAAATTATTGAGCTTTTATATACATATAAAAAATATAGCATCGATGATTTTGCGAAACGGTTCGGCGTTTCTCGCCGCACAATCAATTATGATATTGTTTACCTTATGGACTTTTACGAAATTGACACGAAGCCCGGTCCGCATGGAGGAATTTCTCTTATAGACCGCAGACCCAATTCTCATACAGCATACTTAAAACCGATAGAAATTGAGTGGCTTCGCAGGAAGTACAATGAGGCAGAAACAGAAGAAGATCGTATGGCGGCACACTCCATTCTCCGACGCTTTTCTCTTTAGCGGATATAGTCCGTTCCCCAGCACCTTGACAACTGAATACCCAGCATAACAGGTACGTTCCTTTTCCGGCAGACCCGATGGGCGGTTTGGCAAAACCATATGTTGCCAAGGAAAAGGCTATAATGATACACCTGCAGCCTCCCGCGTCAGAGGGGGTGACCGAGCCGGAGTTGTAAGCAGTAAGACTCCGGCAAAGTCAGTGAACGGCCATTGCCAGTGGCCTGCCTGTTGTGTTCCCGGTGTCAGGGGTGCGGGCGGCAAATGTGGCACAGTTTCTTAACTATCTACTTTTGCCGTTTAGGGCAAATCGTGGGCAGCAGGACCCCAAGCGCCTGCTGCCCATCATTTTGCTTTAAACGGGATGGAAAACAGGGGTGTAAAATGCAAACCTATCCAACGGGCTATGCGGAATCCCACCACATAGCCGAACAGATTTTCCGGGAGATTTTACCCCGGCACGGCATGGCGGTGCGCGAGGAACAAATCGCGCTTTGCCATGAAGTTTTAGATACCTTATATAATAAGGAAATTTCCCTGTGCGAAGCAGGCGTGGGTACCGGCAAGACGCTGGCCTACCTCGTGGGCTGTATTCTTTGGCAGATGAACCGTCCCGAACGGATGAAACTGCCTATCGTTATCTCCACTTCCAGCGTTGCCTTGCAGGACGCTATCCTTACTGAGTATCTGCCCGACCTGTCCGCTGTCTTGCTGGACGAAGGTATCATTACAGCACCCATCACAGCCGTTGTCCGCAAGGGCAAAGAACGCTTTGTCTGCGATGCCCGCCTTGCCGAAAGAGCATCGCTGGTGCAGCCAAGCAGAAAACGGCAGACCAACAGCCTGAACATTGCTGCGCACATTTTGGACATGGATCATATCCCGGAACTTTCCCGGTATGACCGCTGCCGAATTTGTGTGCCGCAGTCCTGCCCGCGAGATTGCTTTATGCGCTTGGATTGCCGCTACCAGCAGTATCTGCGGGATTCCATGAAACCCGACATCCAAATTTGCAATCACAATTATTTGCTGGCAGACGCATCGCACCGACTTGAAGATAGGCCGCTGCTCCTGCGCAGCTATCAGGCGCTGGTGGTGGACGAGGCACACAAACTGCCCGATGCCGCCCGTCAGATGTACACGGAAACACTATCCTCGCGCGCCATGGATGAATTGTGCCTTTTATTACAACAGGCGCACTACAAGGATTTTGCCAGACAGCTGCGGACGACGTTCCTTACGCTGTCGTTCTCCTGCACGCAGGGGTTTTCCAAGCTGCGAAGAAAAGTGAGCGAACCGTTCGTGCTTACACCGTTCCGCCGCGCTGCTCTCATCGACTGTATAGCACTGTTGCAAAATGCTGGCGGATTGCCGGATGTGCCGCGATACCTGCTGAACAGGCTGGGAGAAGCAGAAAGCCTCCTGCGCCTTTTTCTTTTGGAGGTGCCGACGCGCATCTTATACATCGACTACGATGCCGATGGCCAGCCCACATTCTGCGCAGCCAGCAACCGCGTACCGCAGCTGCTCCGCAGCGCCCTGTGGAACACACGCGAACCCGCGATTCTGACCTCCGGCACGCTGGCTGCAGCCGGAGATTTCAGCCACACCGAACAGCTTTTGGGGCTGACAACCTACCGGCCGTTGCGCCACTTCCGCGCGGATTCTCCGTTTAACTACAAGAAAAAATGTCTGTTATACTTTCCGCCGCGCACAAAAACGCGAATGGACAACCGCCGAATGGCAGAAGAAATCGTTCGGTTGGTTGGTGCCTGTCACGGTCATGCGCTGGTGCTGTTCACAGCGTACCGCCAGATGGCGGAAGTCCGCGCGCTGACGGACGGTCAGTGGCAATACCCGACCTATCAGGCATGGCGCAACGGCGGCAAAATCATCCAGAAGTTCAAGCAATCCGGCAACGGCGTTCTGTTTGCGGCAGGCTCCTGCTGGGAGGGCATCGACTTTCCCGGTGACATGGTGTCTTTGCTGATCATCGCCAAGCTGCCGTTTCCGATACCCGAACCGGTCAGCAACTACGAACGCCGGCAGTACCCGAATCTGCGCGACTACATAAACGCCGAAATTATCCCCGAAATGCAGAAAAAACTGCGGCAGGGCTTTGGTCGTGCCATCCGTACCGAGCAGGACTCCTGCGTGGTGGCGATTCTGGACGAACGTGCGGGCATCGGCGGCAAGTACCATGATGCCGCGCTGGCAGCGCTGCCGACCTGCCCAATCATCGAGAAAATTGAAGATGTGCAGCAATTCATCCGGGAGCAGAAGCGCCCGGATTACTTTTTGTGAAAAGAGGAACCTGAGATGTACCTTATGCGAAACCACGATGTCTGGATTTATGTGCGCTGCGC
>NZ_WQOH01000025.1:49409-99458 GCF_018784445.1 Gemmiger formicilis
TGCATTGCCTTTGACCGGCTGTATGACCTTATCGACGAAGCAGCAGGGCATGGATTCCTTGTACGCGGCACATCTTTTGACCATTGCAGCGGCAACACCTTGAAAGACCGCATTGGTCTGCGTTCTATGTTGGACGCAGTAGAGAACGGTCGGATTGAAGCCGTGATGGTGCGCGATTTGGAGCAAATCAGCCGCAACAGCTACATACTGGTAGGAGTTATTGAAATTCTGCGTCAGAATGATGTCTATCTCATCACCACCGAATGTGACCTAAACGCCGAACTCATCAACAGCGGTCTGGAACGCTTTGTCGGCGACCGCTTCACGCGGGCCTCCTTTGGCAAGCCCCGCTTTGATGTCCGTCTCCCACTTATGGATCAATTCTGAGGTGCGCCCATGAAAGAATACAAAATTTGGGCGTTCGCCCGCAGTGCCGCACCGAACCTGCCCGCATTGGAAGAACAGCTTGCCGATGTCATGCGCGAAGCCGACAGGCGCGGCTACATCATCGTCAACTCCTGCATGGAGCAGAAGTACGGCACCGAGTTCTGGCGACCTGATTTGTTTGCCATGCTCACCGCTGTGCAACAGGGGCGTGTCAATGCCGTCATGGTGCAGAGCCTTGACCGTTTGAGCCACGACATTACAATCTTGTACCGCATCCTACGCTTTCTGCAAAATTACAGTGCCGTACTGATTACGACCGAAACCAATCTACAATATGAACTCTATCTGACAGGGTTGGAGAGTCGCATCCTGGCTCGTACCGCGCGAACCGGAAAAAGAGTGCCGTGGGAGGTGGCTGTCGATGCAAATTGACCCGTTTCCCGTAAGACTGGAACAGGAGCTGAAATATGCACTGGCCTATGCCGCGCTGGTATCCGCTGCCGCAAACGGAAGATTGCCTAGGGACATCTGCCAGCGCACGAATGTTGGTTATGCCCGGAAATGCGGCGTTTTGCGCCGAGAAGTTTAGTGGTTCTCGTGAATAGCTTTTGACCTGCCTTTCGAGTATGTTGTATGTGATAAAAAGAATGTCACAGCGTCAAATGCAAAGGAGAAAGTCATGCCACAAATAGCAGATAGAAAATCCATGGCGCGTTACATCTGTGTGGATAAAGGTGCAACCCACCCTGCATTGCAACGTGAAGAATTACCTAAACATATGGCGATTTATGCTGACTATGGCGTTACGGGTACGGATCTGCGCCAACGCCCGGAACTCAACCGATTGCTGACTGACTGCCGTGCAGGACGTGTCAACTGCATTGTGGCGCAGTCAACGACACATCTTGCCCGCCGTACAGCAGACCTGCTGACAATCCTGCAAGAATTGCAGAGCCTTGGTATAACAACTGATTTTGAAAAAGAGCGCTTCTCCACCAATTCTCCTACAGGGAAAAAGATACTGGACACACTTCGCGCAATGAGTGCAAGCATTTAGGAGAACTCTCATGCCACAAGTCCAAGTTATCCAGCCAATCCAGCAACAACCGAAGCGTCTGCGCGTGGCGGCCTATGCCCGCGTCAGCAGCGATTCCGAGGATCAGCTAAACTCGCTGGCCGTGCAGGTGGATTACTACACCCACTTGATACAGGAAAACCCCAACTGGGAGTTCGCTGGAATTTACACTGATGAGGGTATCACCGGCACCAGCACGAAGCGTCGTGAGCAGTTCAACCGCCTGATGGACGACTGCCGTGCCGGACTGATTGACCGTGTGCTGGTTAAGTCGGCATCCCGCTTTGCCCGCAACACGGCGGATGCACTGTCATCGG
This sequence comes from Gemmiger formicilis, assembly GCF_018784445.1. GTDB lineage: Bacteria > Bacillota > Clostridia > Oscillospirales > Ruminococcaceae > Gemmiger. The sequence goes on from NZ_WQOH01000025.1 coordinate 51,189, forward strand.
TTCGTGAACTGAAAAGCCTTGGTGTGACGGTAGCCTTTGAAAAAGAGGGCTTCGATACCGAGACCTCCAACGGTGAAATGCTACTGAGTATAATCTGCGCCGTAGCACAGGAAGAATCGCTGTCCATCTCACAGAATATGAAGTGGGGAATACACAAACGGATGCGTACGGGTAACTATATCACCAACGCTACACCGTTTGGGTACACGCAAATCAATCACCAGCTCGTGCCAGAAAAAAATAACGCAATGATTGTCAACGATATTTTCAAAAGTTACCTGTCTGGAATGAGCATAAATGAAATTGCTGAGCATTTAAATACAATATATCCAAAAGAAAATAGCAAATGGAATCCCCGAACGATTCATGCAATCCTGCGTAATGAGAAATATATTGGAGACAGCTTGTACCAAAAAACCTACACAACGGATTCACTCCCATTGAAAAGGTATCTTAATACCGGTCAGCGCTCAAAATACTATGCGATGGAAACGCATGAAGGTATAATTTCTAAGACCGATTACGAAAAGGTACAGAACCTACTTGCAAAGAAAAGCATTACAGGGGAGATTGATAGAACTTGTGTATTTTCAAAGAAAATCTACTGCTCAATATGCGGCGCTATATGCTCTAGAAAAGGGCCGCCCACGCAAGGATTTGTATGGTGCTGCCGAACGCATTTGCAATCGAAAGCTCTTTGCCTACTCAAATCAATCCGTGAGGATGAACTCCAACAGGCGTTTTTGTCAATCTATAATCGACTGCAATGTAATCAGAAAACGATTCTGGAACCACTTGTGGATGACCTGCTTGGGTTACGGCATTTGCAAGAACAAAAATATAAAAAACGCCTTGCACTTGGAGAAGATATTCAGCATCTTGCAAAACAGAAACACAATCTTACCAGAATCCATACACTAGGTTATATTGAGGAACCACAATTTATAGAGCGAAGTGCAGCCATTGAGCAGCAAATCAGGGAAAGGAAACAACAGCTTTCACGAAATGATATGTCTAACACATCGGAAAAAATTCTACAAAAAACAAGACTCATCCAGAAGAAACTTTCCAGTACACCGCCGCTGGAATTATTTGACGAGTCTGTCTTTAAAGAGCTTGTGAAAAAAGTGCTGATCAGCAATACGGCAATCCAATTCGAACTCATCAATGGCATGAAGTTATCAGAAAGCCGTGCAGCCACATGAAGAACAGGTACATTCCTTTCGGCTATCAGATTCAAAATGGAGATTCAGTCATCAACACGGAACAAGCCGCAACTGTACAACACATATTCTATGCGTATACCGAAGGACAGAGTTTTAAGGAAATTGCAGAATACTTGACCACAAGTGGCACAGCCTATCACTTTTCAGATAATAGCTGGAACAAAAATATCGTTGCCCGCATACTTGCAAATGAGATTTACTGTGGAGCCAAAGGATACCCAGCCATTATTTCAAAAGAAGTTTACAGCCAAGCTGCCAGCATCCGAAGCAATAAAACCGTAACATATTCAGCAGTGCTAAAACCATTTCGAAGCGATATGCAGTGTGCCTGCTGCGGTGAGCGCCTATACTGGCGACCTAGAACCCAACAATGGACTTGCCGACAGTGCGGAATGTGGTCAAAGCCGATGCAACCTGAAAACATGGCACAACAAATCGTGGATAGGTTATACCAAATCCAACAGCACCCGGAAATAATCCACAATCCAAAGGAACAATGCAACACCCGGTCAATAGAAGTTGCTCAGCTGGATCATGAGATTCACACAGCCCTTGCATTACCAGAGCTGGATGCAGATGCAATCATCGACAAAATTCTGCGCCGAGCAGAACTGCAATTTAATTACTGCGCAGCAGGGGATGACGATCCGACAACAATGCAAATCAAGCGCGCCTGCAAAGAATTCAAACCCACAGATACATTTCCAGAATCATTCTACAGCTCCATCGTCAGCAAAATCATCTTACACCTCGATACACATATCGACATCAAACTGCGAAACGGACAGACATTATAATAAGGAAGAGCACCATGAGCAACGCAAGAATCATCGAAATTCCAGCCACTAGACAGATACGCAGTGGGAAAAACAACACCATGCGAAAAATGCGAGTGGCGGCCTACTGCCGCGTCAGCACCGAGGAAGAAGAACAACAGGGAAGTTTTGAAACGCAGAAACTGTACTACACTGAGAAAATCAACTCAACCTCAGAATGGGAACTGGCCGGGATTTATGCCGACGACGGTATCTCCGGCATCCATACAAAAAAGCGTGACGGATTTAACCAGATGATTCAAGACTGCAAAAAGAAGAAAATCGACCTAATCCTTACAAAATCCATTTCGCGCTTCGCCCGCAACACGCTGGACAGCATCCAATATGTCCGAATGCTGAAAGCAATCGGCATTGCGGTGATTTTTGAAAAAGAAAACATCAACACGTCAACAATGAACTCCGAAATGATTCTGACGGTGCTGAGCGCCTTTGCACAGGCGGAAAGTGAGTCGATTTCGCAGAACGTAGCACGCGGTAAACGAATGGGGTTTAGGCAGGGAAAATTCCCGTTTCCCTATGGACAGATACTTGGCTACCGAAAAGGCTTGGATGGTAAACCAGAGGTAATCCCCGAAGAAGCCGAAGTGATTCGCATGATATTCAACAGCTATCTGCAAGGAGCCAGTCTACTGACCATTAAAAAGAAACTGGAAGCGGGCGGGGTTCTGACTGCAAGAGGAAACAAAAAGTGGTCGTCCGAGAGCGTACAGCGGATTCTCCAAAATGAGAAATACTGTGGCGATGTGCTGCTGCAAAAGACCTTTATCGAGGATGTACTGACAGGCGTTTCCAAGAAAAACACGGGTCAGTTGCCACAATACTACATTGAAAACAACCATGAAGGTATCGTCACCAAGCAGATGTTCCGTGAGGTGCAGGCTGAAATCGCCCGCCGCAATAGTAAGTCGGCAGCTAACCAACGCAAACGACACCAAGGCCGCTATAACAGCAAATATGCCTTATCCGAACGACTGGTCTGCGGAGACTGTGGCAGCCCTTATAAGCGGGTTACTTGGAACATCCACGGCAGAAAACAAATCGTTTGGAGATGCGTCAATCGACTCGAATACGGAACAAAATTTTGCAGTCATTCACCGTCAATCCCGGAAGAAGAATTGCATCAGGCTATTTTGAAAGCTGTGCAGAATCTGGCCGCAAACTTTACCGATGAAGTTGCTGCACAACTTGACGGTATTCTCCGTCAAATGAAAGCAGGAGAAAACTTGAAAGCCCAGCTTCAAAAGCAGCTAGAAAAAGCACAGCAAGAATTTGATCGTCTGCTTGAAATGTCACTGGAACTTGACGAGAGTACACCGTTCCTTGATGATAAGCTGAGAAAACTCAGCGGTAAAATCAAAATACTGAAAGCAAATATCGCAGAAAGTACGGATGGTAAGGGGGAGGACGAAGAAGCAACCAAACAGCTGACGGCGCAAGACCTTTTAATAAAGGAATACGATGACATCCTTACCGCAAGAATCATCGAAAAGGTTATTGTCCACTCACGGCAAGAAATCGAAATCTACTTTATCGGCGGTTATACCCAAAAGATTGACCTTATATAGAGCCATTCACTCATACACAAACGCCCGCACTGGCAAGTCGAAAACGCTTGCTGATGCGGGTATTACTTTTTGGGAAAGTGAGCTATTACACGATGGATACAGGATCACGGATCAAACTGGTACGCGAGCATCGCGGCCTTACACAACAAAAATTGGGTGAGATGCTCGGATACGGAAAGAGCAGCGCGAACCGCATTGCACAATATGAAATGGGGTATCGCAGCCCAAAGGCAAACCGTTTAAAAGAAATTGCAAAAGCCATGAACATCCGCGAAGAAATTTTCCTTATGCCGGACGAGACACCAATCGACCTGCTTCGAATTTTGATATGGTACGATTGGGAACATGAAGGTGTTTTGCAACTGGCAACGAGTAGAACGGCGAACACACCACCCGGAAAGACAGTCAGTCCGATAATTTATTCTGAACAACTTCCACTAAATAGATTGCTGCTTGATTGGGCTGACCAAAAGCATTCTCTTTCCGTAAGGAAAATAACGCGCGCCGACTATCTGGAATGGATGCTGCAATGGCCGCCACGATTGCCCTAAAAGAGCAAACAAAAAATCGGATGAATTTTGAGACAGGGTATCTTTTTTGTCACGTCGAGACAAACGAAAAGCCCCGAACTTAGGTTCGGGGCTTTTCGTTTGGTCTTACGGTGAAGAGGATTTGAACAGGGCGACGGCGCCGCAGCGCCGGGGCGAACTGTCCGCAGGACAGTTCGCCAGCCTGCGGGAAAATCCCTTCATCCGCACCAAAATCCTCGAACGTTAGTTCGGGGATTTTTTGCTGCATATGAATTGTGGCGCCAAGCGGCGGGGTGAAGGCACCCCCGTCCTGTAATTTCACAGTAAACTGTCCGCAATACGAATACACCTATTTCGCTCATAAAAACAAATTTTAATATTTTTTTACATCGTCCCATCGCAAAAAACAACGTGTTTCTCTGGCTGGTACAACTGTCCGTATCTTGCAATCTGCACATTTTGCGGTATAATGTGGATTGTTACGCAAAAGCGGTTTGTGCGGGCGGCTTTTGCACGCCGGGCGCACCCTGCAAGCCGTGCCCGGCACAGTATAAAAAGGGAAGAGGAATTTGTATGAACCAACTCACGAAAGCGGCCAAAGCGGTGGCTACCCGGTATAATCAGACCAGCCTGATTCTGCGCATCGCCATCGGCTTGGTCGTCGGTGCGGCGCTGGCGCTGATTTGCCCCGGCGCGGCATGGATCGAGGAACTTGGCAACCTGTTTGTCGGCGCACTGAAAGGCATTGCCCCGGTGCTGGTTTTCGTCATTGTCGCCAGTGCGCTGGCGCAGGGCTCGTCCAAGCTGGACCGCCGCTTCGGCACGGTCGTTTGGCTGTATATGCTCACCACCTTTGTGGCGGCGGCGCTCAGCGTCGTGACCAGCAAGCTGTTCCCCCAGACGCTGGTGCTGGCCGAGGCTGCTACTGCGGACGTGATTCCCCAGGGCTTGGGTGACGTCATGCACACGTTGCTGGCGAACATCGTCTCCAATCCGGTGGCGTCCATCATGAACGGCAACTACATCGGCATCCTGATGTGGGCCTGCCTGTTTGGCCTGGCTATGAAGCGCCTGGGCAGCGACACCACCAAAAACTTTATGGCCAACACGGCGGACGCGGTTTCCACCATTGTGCGCTGGGTCATCAACATGGCTCCCTTCGGCATCATGGGCCTGGTGTTTACCAACGTGGCGGACAACGGCCTGTCCATCTTTACCCAGTACGGCCGCCTGCTGCTGTTGCTGGTGGGCACGATGCTGTTCATGGCGCTGGTCATCAACCCATTCATCATCTTCATCTACCTGCACCGCAACCCCTACCCGCTGGTGTTCCGCTGCCTGCGTGAAAGCGGCCTGACCGCCTTCTTCACCCGCAGCTCTGCCGCCAACATCCCGGTCAACATGGCCTTGTGTGAGAAGCTGGGTCTGGACAAGGACATTTACTCTGTCTCCATCCCCCTGGGCGCGACCATCAACATGGACGGTGCGGCCATCACCATTACCATCATGACGCTGGCTGCGGCCAACACGCTGGGCATGGATGTTAGTGTGCCTGCCGCCGTCCTGCTGTCCGTCATGTCCGCACTGGGCGCGTGCGGCGCTTCCGGCGTCGCGGGCGGCTCGCTGCTGCTCATCCCTATGGCATGCTCACTGTTCGGCATCTCCAATGATATCGCTATGCAGGTCGTCGGCGTCGGTTTCATCATCGGCGTCATTCAGGACTCCGTCGAGACTGCGCTGAACTCCGCCGGTGACGTGGAGTTCGCCGCCACCGCCGAGTACCACCAGTGGCTCAAGGAGAGCAAACCTCTCCCGGCATTTATGGGTGGAAAGTAAGAGATACATTAAATAAGTACAGCCCCGGTTTCGTCAGCAAAACCGGGGCTGCATTTATGTCAGAGGAAAAAAGGAAAGTCTCGCGGCGGCAGAGGATTACCGCCGCCTGCTGCCCCTACTTTGTTATTCAAAATTTGTGCCGCCCTTTGGGGAAAAATAAAATTCAATAATCAACAGTAGATTTTGTTCTATGTACGTGGAGCGGTAATCAGTATAATATCTGCGGGGTGCTTAGGGGAACACTCTGAGTGCCCCGCATCTTTTGTATCGCGGTGCGGTAAAAAGTGCGGTACGGAAAACGAAAAGCACCTAAAAACTTATGTTCTTAGGTGCTTTTCGTTGGTGCGGATGAAGGGATTTGAACCCACACTCTTTTAAGGGAACTAGAACCTGAATCTAGCGCGTCTGCCAGTTCCGCCACATCCGCATATTCTGTTGGCCGCCGTGTTCCGGCGACGTGTATTATTATAGCCAAACACCACGTAAATGTCAAGCATTTTCGGCAAAAAAATCAAAATTTTTTTATATTTTTGTGAACAACTGCAAAATTAACGTAAAATCGTCAAAACAAAACGTGCTGCCGCTTGCTTTTGCGCCATAACCTGTTATAATATTAGCAATGACTAGGGAGGTGCGACACTTATGTGGACACGTACACTTTTAAAAAATAACGCCAAGCAGGCACTCAAGGGGCGCTACTGGCGCAGTTTTTGGATCTGCCTGGCCCTCAGCATTGCAGGACTGGGCGGGGCAGGTGCCAGCAGCGGCAGTGCGGCGCGGCAGGCGGTGGATACCACGACGGGGGATACATCCTCGGTCTACGACATCCTCAGCGGCATCCCGGGCAGTATGCTCATGGCGTTGGCCGTCGGCGCACTTATCGGTGCGGTCATCGGTATCTGTTGGGCGCTGTTCGTGCTGTACCCGCTCAACGTGGGCCGCTGCCGCTATTTTATGGAGAGCCGCCAATCCCTGACCCCGGCCTCCACTGTCGTCAGCACCTTCCGCCGCCCCTACGGCAACCCTATCGTGGTGCAGCTGCTCACCAATTTAAAAGTCACGCTGGGCTACATCCTGCTCATCGTGCCGGGCGTCTACTGGTCGTACTGCTATGCGCTTGTGCCTTACCTGCTGGCTGAAAATCCCTACATGACCGCCACCCGCGCCATGGAGCTGAGCAAGGAAATGATGGAAGGTGAAAAGTGGAACTACTTCGTCCTGCAGCTGTCCTTCTTTGGCTGGCTGCTGCTCTGCGCGTTCACCCTCGGCATTGGCGGTTTCTTCCTGGAGCCGTATATGCAGGCCACCTACGCCGAGTTTTATGCCGCCATGCGCAGCAAGGCCCTTGCCACGGGTATGTCCACCACCGATGAACTGGGCGGCTTTGTGCGCCATGATACCTTTTAAATAGAACTATGCTATACCGCCGCAGGAACGGGCCGAAAAACCGTTTCTGCGGCGCTTTTTGTCGGAAGGGGGCACAAGGTTTCACACATCTTCAAACCATTATCGCAAAATTATCACATTTTAAAAGTATAATAGAGGCAACCAATGTGAAAAGGGAGTGTGCGCACTTTGATCGAAGTAGAGCATCTGACAAAGCGCTACGGCGGCCACACAGCGGTGGATGATATCAGTTTCACCGTCGAGGATGGCTGCATCTACGGCTTGCTCGGCCCCAACGGCGCGGGCAAGTCTACCACCATGAATATCATCACCGGCTACATTTCCGCCACCGACGGCACGGTGAAAATCGACGGCCACGACATTGCCGATGAACCTGCCGCCGCGAAAGCCTGCATCGGCTACCTGCCGGAGCTGCCGCCGCTGTACCAGGATATGACCGTGCAGGAATATCTGCTGTTTGTGGCCGAGCTGAAAGGCACCCACAAGAAAGCCGACCGCGCCGCCGCGGTGGAAAAGTCCGCCGCCCGCGCGGGCTTGCAGGGGATGGAGCACCGCCTCATCCGCAACCTGTCCAAGGGCTACCGCCAGCGCGTGGGCATTGCCGCCGCGCTGCTGGGCACGCCGAAAGTCATCATACTTGACGAGCCAACCGTCGGTCTGGATCCGGCGCAGATGATCGAGATCCGCTCCCTCATCCGCGACCTGGGCAAGACCCACACGGTCATTTTGTCCAGCCATATTTTGAGCGAGGTCCAGTCTGTCTGTGACCGGGTTCTCATCATTGCCCACGGCAAGCTGGTGGCCCAGGGTACGCCGGAGGAACTGGCCGCCCAGCTGACCGCGAAGGGAACCATCACCGCCACGGCTCAGGGCAGCCGCGATGCCGTTGTGGCCGCTGCATCCGCTGTGCCCGGCCTGACCGATGTAAAAGTCACCGACGAAAAGGGCGGCGAGGTCAGCTTTACCGCCGTCAGCACTGCGGGAACAGACCTGCGCGGTGCACTCAGCCTGGCGCTGGCCCAGGCGGGTTGCCCGGTGCTGAGTCTGAGCGCCGAAACCATGAGCCTGGAGGATGTGTTCCTGCAGCTGACCGAAGCCCCGGACGCGGCAGGGGAGACGCCCCCCGCACCCGAGACGCAAACCGAGGAAAAGGAGGCAAACGGCGATGACAGCGATCTTTAAGCGTGAGGTCAAAAGTTACTTTACCGGCATGATCGGCTGGGTCATAGCGGCGGTCAGTCTGTTCTTTTTGGGACTGTACTACACGAACCGCAACCTGCTCTACGCCTCGTCGGATTTCGCGTCAGTACTCTACACCATGACGATGATCTTGCTCTTCCTGCTGCCGGCCATCAGCATGCGCAGCTTTGCTGAGGAACGCAAGAATAAGACCGACCAGCTGCTTCTGACCAGCCCGGTCAGTATCCCGGCCATCGTGGCGGGCAAATTTCTGGCCGAGGTCGCCGTGTTTGCCATCCCACTGACGGCGGCGGTGCTCATGCCGCTGATTTTAAAAGCCTTCGGTACGGTATCACTGGTGGCGGCGTACAGCGCCCTGCTGGGCTATGTCCTGCTGGGCGCGGCCTGCCTGGCCGTGGGTACTTGGATTTCGGCTTTGACCGAGAACCAGATTCTCGCCTACCTTGCCACCTTCGGTGCGCTGCTCGTCGCTTATCTGATGAACGGTATCAAAACGATGTTCACCACCGGCAACCTGCTGGCGTTCCTCGTGTTCACCGTGGTGCTGCTGATTGCGGCCATCCTCGTGGGCGTCATCTGCAAGCGGCTGACGGCAGGCGCTGCGGTGTTCTGCGTCGGCGCGGTCGTGCTGTTCATCCTGTTCCAGCTGCGCCCAGCGTGGCTGCTGGCGGCCTTCAACGCCGTACTGTCGGCGCTGGCCCTGTTTGAACCCTTTGCGGACATCGTGGGCGGTATGTTCAGCATCCCGGCCATTGCCTACTATCTGTCCGTGATTGGGCTGTTCCTCTTTTTGACCGGGCAGGCGCTGGAACGCCGCCGCTGGAACTAAGGGAGGTGCCGCACAATGAAAAAACCAAATCTGAAACTCCCGCAGGGCGGCAGCAAACGCGCCCTGCACAGCGGCCTGTACGCAAGCGTGCTGGCCGCCGTGGCGCTGGTCGTGGTCATTCTGCTCAACCTGGTTATCCGCGCCCTGCCCACCAAATACACCCAGTACGATATTTCTACGACCTCGCTGTTTACCTTGAGTGAGACGACCGAGAACCTGCTGCATGAGCTGAACGCCGACGTGACGGCCTACTACCTGGCCGAGAGCGGGCAGGAGGACGACAACATCACCCGCCTGCTGGACCGCTATGCGGGCGAGAGCAGCCATTTCAGCTGGCAACAGCGCGACCCGGTGCTTTACCCGACCTTCGCCCAGCAGTACGATGGGGCCTCCACCGGCAGTGTCGTCCTCGTCAGCGGCGACAACAGCGATGTGCTGTCCTATAACGATATGTACGAGTTGGATCTGGAGAGTTACTACTCCACCGGCAGCGCCAATTACAGCTTCCAGGCGGAAAACGCCATTACCTCCGGCATTGCCAAGGTCACGCGGGAGACGTCCTACCAGCTGTACGAGCTGACCGGCCACGGCGAGGCGGCCCTGTCCGGCGACTTTACCGACACGCTGAACAACGCGGGCGTCACCACTGCCGAGCTGAACCTGACCACGGCGGGCAGTATCCCGGCGGATGCCGCTGCGGTGCTCATCAATGCGCCCGGGGCCGACCTGACCGACGCAGAAACAACGATTTTGACTGACTACGCTGCAAACGGCGGCAAGCTGTTTGTGGCCACCGACTTTACCACCGACACGGCCAACCTGGACACGTTGCTGGCCGCCTGCGGCATGGCCCGCCAGCCGGGTCTTTTGATCGAGACGGACACCGACCACTACCCCTATGGCTACCCTCAGACCTACCTGCTGCCCACGCTGGCCAGCAACGAAATTACGGCGGGTGTGTCCCAGAATATGATGGTCTACACCCCCATCGCCCAGGGCATCACCACCGATGCGGACAGCGAATTCAGCTTTACCGATCTGCTGACCACCGGCGACGCAGCCTACTCGATGGAGAACTACGCTACCGCCGAGACCGCCCGGAAAGCCGACACCGACCCTGAGGGCACCTTTGCTGTGGCCGTGGCGGCGGAGAACGTCACCACTGGCGCACGGGTCGTCTGGGTCAACTGCCCGAACCTGTTGCTGTCCAATATCAACCAGGCCGTCTCCGGCGGCAACGCGCAGTTTCTGGGCAGCGTCGTCAACTGGATGAATGGCGAACAGACGACCGCCGTCATCAGCGCTAAGAGCATGAGCGCGGCCTCGCTGAGCGTGCCGACCTCGGCCGCACTGCCGCTGGGCGTGCTGTTTACGCTGGTGCTGCCCATCATCTGCTTGATTGCGGGTGCGGTGGTTTGCGTCGTGCGCCGCCGCAGATAAGGAGCCGCCATGAAAAACACAAAAAAGATGCTGCCGCTGGTGGTGCTGGTCATTGTCATGGCGGTGCTGGTCGTGCTGCTGGCCGTATTGCAGCGCGGGGACGATACCACCGACGCGACGCTGCCGCTGTGCAGCTTTGCGGTGGAGGATATCGACCGTCTGGCCTACGCGGGCAACAACCAGGATGTGACGCTGGTCAAAAACAGCTCCGGCGACTGGATGCTGGAATCCGACCCAACATTGCCGCTGGACCAGACGAAAACCGCCAGCCTTGTAGAGAGTTACGCCAACCTGACCGCCCAGCGCAAGCTGGAGGGCAGTGACCTGACCGACCTGCCCGAAAAGAGCGCTACCCCCCAGATGACCATTGCCATCGGCGCGGGAGAGGAGAGCGTCAGCCTGACCGTTGACCAGCTGAACAGTGTGGCCGATGTCTATTACGTCTACGACGATACCGGCGCGGCCTACACGGTCAAACGCAGCGATTTGGCTACCTTGAGCAAATCTGCCCGTGACCTGTACAAGGCCCAGACACTGACCGACAAGACGCTGGATGATGTGGTGTCGATGCAGATGAATGACCTGGACTTCACCCAGACTGACGGCAGCTGGACGCTGACCAACGATGCGGGCTACGCACTGAACCAAAGCAGTGTCAAAAAGATGGCCAACACGATCTTACAGATGCAGACGGCATGGACCATCACGACGCCAGACGCAGACAGCGCCTACGGCCTGGATGACCCGGACGTGACCGCAACGCTGACCTTTACCGACGGCACAAGCCTGACGGTGCGGTTTGGCACGGAGGCCACCGACACCACCGACAGCCTGTGCTACCTTGCCAGCGACGCCGCGCCTACCGTGGTGTATGAGGTAAACGCCGACCACAAGGCGGCTTTTGCTGTGACGAAGGAGACGCTGCATGATGCCACCGCCACCGCCGAGACGGCAGCGACCACCGACGTGGTAGCCCAGTACCCGGTAGGCGGCGAGAACGACTACGCCGCCAGCCTGCCGGACTAACAGATACAAAAGAGAGGGAGATGCTGTCCCTCTCTTTTTTCTTGCCCCGGCAGAGGAAATATGCTACTATACATATAAGGTAGTGCCATTGCAGGGGCCGGGTATGCCCGGCCCGCACGTGTAAGGAAGATGCCCATTTATCCGTTGATTTGCAGGGGGGACGCCTCGCCCCGCCGCACCTTCCCACAGCCGCCCCCTCGAAAACCGAAAGGAGAACTCTGCCCATGAAAACCCTCCTTCCTATCCTTGCTGTTCTTCTCCTTACCGCTTGTGCCTCCGCCCCGGCCTCCACGGCCACCCCCGCGCCAACAGAAACCCCCGCCTCCACGGCCGCAACCCTGACCCTCGAACAAAAAGTCGGTCAGCTTTTCATTGTCCGGCCGGACGCCCTCGATTTGACCCTCTCCCAGGAGACCATTGACGATCCCAGGGCCGACGGTGTGACCCAAGTGACCGACGCCATGCGGGAGACACTGCAGCAATACCCGGTGGGCGGCATCTGCCAGTTTGGCAAAAATATCGAGTCACCGTCCCAGCTGGCGCGCTTCAATAAAGACTTGCAGGCCGCCAGCGCCACGCCGCTGTTCATCACGGTGGATGAGGAGGGCGGCATGGTCGCGCGGCTGGCGAACAACGACGCCTTTGACCTGCCCCGCTATGCCAGTGCCGCCGCAGTGGGTGCATCGGGCGATCCTGAGAACGCCCGCGCTATGGGGCAGACCATCGGCGGGTACCTGAAAACCTACGGCTTCAATATGGACTTTGCGCCCGACGCTGACGTGAACACCAACCCCGATAACCCCATCATCGGAGAGCGTGCTTTCTCGTCGGATGCCGCCACCGCTGCCCAAATGGCCGCCGCTGCGGCGGAGGGCCTGCGGCAAAACGGCATCCTGCCCACGCTCAAGCATTTCCCCGGCCACGGCGACACTGCCGAGGACAGCCACACCGACCTGGCCGTGACCTACAAGACCCGCGAAGAACTGGAAAACTGCGAGCTGCTGCCCTTTGCGGCGGATACCGGCCTGCACGCTGTCATGGTGGGGCACATCGCCGCGCCGAACGTGATCGGCAGCGACACCCCCGCGACCCTCTCGGCGGAGCTGATTGCGATGATTCCCGACGCAGAGAACACGCTGATCGTCACCGACTCACTTTCGATGGACGCCATCACAAAAGCCTACACTCCCGGAGAGGCTGCCATTCAGGCCATCCAGGCGGGGTGTGATGTACTTTTGATGCCAAACTCCCTGCCGGAAGCCTACGATGCCGTCCTTGCCGCAGTGCAAAACGGCACGATATCCGAAGCCCGCCTTGACAAAAGCGTCAACAAAATCCTGCATTATAAACAACAATTTGCAGTGTAGGGGCGGGGCTCTGCTCCGCCCGCATCTGACGCACACTATAATGTATAAACGAGGTACCCTATGTCCAACACCATCTGGGCCGTCGATGGCTCTTTTTTCGCTCAGCGCGTCTCGGGCATCCAGCGCTATTCCATTGAGCTGCTGGCCGCCCTGGATCGCATTGTGCCGCCCGATTTTGTGGAGATCGTCACCCCGCAGGGCGTGACCACCCCGGCCTACCAGAACATCCGGGCCGTGCCTTTCGGCACCCGCCGGGGCCTTGCCTGGCAGCAGCTGGATTACCCTGAATATTTAAAGCAGCGCGGGGCTAAGGGCATTGCTACGTGCAACATTATTCCATGGTTCGGCTTCCGCGGCATTGCAGTCGTTCACGATGTCTGCTACCGTGCCCGGCGTGATTTTTATACGTCCGGCCGCGACCGCCTGAGCGCCGCCTGGCACTGCCTGCAATACCGCCGCATTGCCCAAAGGGCCGAGCGCATCATCACAGTGTCGGAGTTTTCCAAATCCGAAATTCACAAATATTACGGTGTGCCGCTGGAAAAAATGAACATCGTCTACAACGCCTGGCAGCAGATGCAGCGCCTGACACCCGATGACGGCATTTTTGCCAAGCATCCGCAGCTGCAAAGGGGTGCGTACTATTTCAGCATGGCGAACCTGCTGAAAAACAAAAACTTCCCCTGGGTGCTGCGCGCGGCCAAGGCAAAGCCCGACGCGGTATTTGCCATTGCGGGTGGCGGTAGCCTGGCCGCCGAGGCCGAGCGCCTGGGGCTGGCCGACCTGCCCAACGTGCTCTACCTCGGCTATGTCGCCGACGGTGAGGCCAAAGCGCTGATGGCCCACTGCAAAGCGTTCCTTTTCCCGACGCTCTACGAGGGGTTCGGTATCCCGCCATTGGAGGCCGTCGCCTGCGGTGCGCCTGAGATCATCGTCAGCGATACCCCCTGTATGCGCGAAGTCTACGGCGACTGCGCCGCCTATATTGATTTGAGCACCAACCCCGGCGATGTTTCTGCCGTCACCCCGCCCGCCGCCGCCCCTGCCGCTCTGCTGGAAAAATACAGCTGGGACAAAAGCGCTGCGAAACTGCTGGAAATCCTGCAAAAATAAAGCATAGGCAGTACCGTTACAAAGCGGCGCTGCCTATGCCGGGAGTACTAGGAACAAGCCGGCCTGCGGATTGCACACCAAGCAATCCGCAGGCCGGCTTTTTTTACCTCATCCCAAACTTCCTGTCCAGACTCCTGTATTGCAGCGCCTCGGACAAATGCGCTGCGTCCAAAACTTCACTTCCGTCCAAATCGGCCACGGTGCGGGCTACCCGCAAAATGCGGTCATAGGCGCGGGCGCTGTATCCCAGCCGTTCAAATGCGCCGCGCAAAATTTTCTCGGCGGCGGGGGTCATGCGGCAGTAGCGGCGCAGCGCACTGGAAGGCAGCTGCGCGTTGCAGCGCACGCCGCGCAGGGCCTTGTACCGCTCCCGCTGCAAGGCGCGGGCGGCCATGACCCGGGCGCGGATGTCGGCACTCGGCTCGCCGCCTAACTCCGACGCCAAATCGTCATATTCCACCGGGAGCGCTTCAACGTGCAGGTCGATACGATCCAGCAGCGGCCCCGAAATGCGCCGCCGGTAGGCATCCACGGCACTGGGCGTGCAGGTACACTCCCGCGTCGGGTGGCCTAAGTAGCCGCACTTGCAGGGGTTCATGGCGGCCACCAGCATAAACTTACAGGGGTAGGATGCCGACCCGTGCACGCGGCTGACCGTGACTTTGCCATCCTCCAACGGCTGGCGCAACACCTCCAGCGTGTCGCGGGCAAACTCCGGCAACTCATCCAAAAACAGCACACCGTTGTGGGCCAGGCTCACCTCGCCGGGGCGGGGCACAGACCCGCCGCCCACGATGGCGGTGGAACTGACACTGTGGTGCGGGCTGCGGAACGGCCTTTCCCTGACCAGTCCCGCGCCGCCGCGCAAAAGCCCGGCCACCGAATAAATCGCGCTCGTTTCCAGCGCTTCCTCATAGGTCAGCGGCGGCAGAATGCCCGGCAGCCGCTTTGCCAGCATGGACTTACCGGTCCCCGGCGGGCCGACCAACAGTAGATTGTGCCCGCCTGCGGCGGCGACCTCCATCGCCCGGCGGGCCTCGCTCTGCCCGCGCACATCGGCCATATCCGGCCCCAGCCAGACGCCGTTCTCATCGTACCCTTCCGGCGTGGCCGGAGTGATGGGATCCGCGCCGCACAGGTGCAGCACAACATCCTGGGCACTGCGGGCAGGGTAGACGGTCAGCCCTTCGGCCACAGCGGCTTCGGCAGCGTTCTCGGCGGGCAGAAACAGCTCCTTCACGCCGTTCTGCACAGCGGCCATCGCCATGGGCAGAACGCCGGTCACGGGGCGTAATGTGCCGTCCAGGCCCAGCTCCCCTAAAAACGCCCGTTCGCCGCCGGGGACGGGCAGCTTGCCCTGCGCGGCCAGAATGCCCACGAACACCGGCAGGTCGTATACCGGCCCGGTCTTGCGCACGTCGGCGGGAGCCAGGTTGATGGTAATACGGCTGGCGGGCCACTCGTAGTGCAGGTTCTTGATGGCACTGCGCACCCGCTCGCTGCTCTCCTTCACCGCCGAATCCGGCAGGCCCACCAGATTGAACTGCGGCAGCCCGCCGGACAGATCGGCCTCCACCTGCACGATGTACCCGGCTAACCCGGTCACGCCGAGGCTTGTCACTTTTGCATACATAGGCGGCTCCCTTTACAGTTTTTCCACGCCGGGAATCAGCGCGGGGTC
This sequence comes from Gemmiger formicilis, assembly GCF_018784445.1. Lineage (GTDB taxonomy): Bacteria > Bacillota > Clostridia > Oscillospirales > Ruminococcaceae > Gemmiger. The sequence continues at coordinate 67,245 of NZ_WQOH01000025.1, forward strand.
ATACATGACTTCGGAATGGTTGTCCAGCACAAGCTCCCGGTGCAGCAGCTGCCCGGTCTGTGCGTCCAGTGTCTCCTTGTAAATCTTCGACACACGGTAATATTTGCCGCCCTCTTTTTGGAAGTGGTGCCCTTCCTCCACAATGCGGTAGCGGCAGGGCAGGGGGCGCTCACAGCGCAGCTCGGCGTAGAGGTTGTCCTCATCGCACCACAACAGCAGCTGGAACGTCTGGTCCGTCTCATTTTTAAAACGGTAGTCGCCGTTATTGTAAAACACCGACGTGCCGGAACTGAACGGCACCCGCGGCCCCTCGTCGGGGGCCAGAGCGTCGGAGTGCTTGTGGAACTCGGTCACGGTCAGAGGGCTTACCAGCACAACGCGGTGAATCGTGTTTGCCAGGTTGCACAGCCCGCCGCCGATGCCCGGCAGAATATGATTACGCACCAAAATCCGCCCATCCCGGTAGCCTTTGCGCTTGGTCGTCTTGCCAACCCGATGCCAGAAGGAAAACGTCTCGCCCGGGCGGATGAGAATGCCGTTGAGCCTTTCATTGGCAAGGTGGATGTTGACGGCCTTGTTCTCCTGCAAGACAGGGTCGATGCCCTTGCCGCGCTTGATGAGGTGCGAACTGTACTGCGCCACTATGCAGGGCAGAGGCGCGGTATCCTGCGTGTCGGCATAGTTTTCCTGTGCGAAAAAATTCTTGATATGGCGCTTGCAGATTTCCTTTTGCAGCGCAATCTTGTAACAGGTCGGGCTGATATCGCAGAACATGAAACTGCCTCACTTTCCTATGCCGTCCAGACGGCCCCGGCGGCGCGGGTCACGGTGGTAAAACCAGAGGATGGCTTTTTCCAGCACACGCTTTTTGCCATAGTGCGTCTCGCCGGGCAGCCGGATGAAATCCACCAGGATGCTGTCCAGCCCGGCGCTGTTCGCGCCGCGGATATCCCGGAACAGCTGGTCGCCGACGCAGACGACCTGCTCGGGCGGCAGGCCCAGCATGGCGCAGGCCCGGCGGTAGGCAGCGGGGTCGGGCTTGCCCGCCTCGGCAATAAAAAGCGTGCGGATATTGCGGTTGAATCGCTCGATGCGCGCGGCAGAATTGTCGGAGAGCAGCAGTGTTTTCAGCCCCAGGCTGTGGATATGGCGGAACAGCGCGTCCACCTCGGGCGTGGAATCGTCGCCGTGGTGGACAAGAGTGTTGTCAATGTCAAACAAAATGCCTTTGTAGCCCAGCGCGGCCAGCTTTTCATAGTCGATGGCAAATACGCTGGGAACATGGGCCGTGGGGTACCAACGCTCAAGCATACGGGGCCTCCATATAGTCGCAGACGGTGTTGATCTGGTCGGTGATATCCCCGCCAAAAGCGTGCGCAAAAAAGGCACTGCCGATGGTGAAATACGCGGCCCCGGCAGCTTTGATTTCATCCAACCGGGCAAAGCTGTTCACACTGCCCGCCAGGCAGATCGGCGCATGGACCGCCGCGATGAACGCACGGTTCAGCGCCGCCGCGTCGCCGGTATAGCGGTAGCCCAGCAGATCAATGCCGTCCACGCCCTTGGCTAAATAGCCCTCGGCCTCGCAGATCATCCCCGCCGGGGTACCGTGCAGGATAGAGGGACGGCCAGAAATTTGCCCGACGAAGGGCATATACCGCAGCCCATGGGCGCGGCAATAAGCATGGACGGCGTCAGAGTAGACCGTACCCATCAGGATATCACACCCGCAGGCAGCGGCCATTTCGGCCCCGCGCAGGCATTCTGGCTCAGTGTAGGCGACGACCTCCAAACAGGTCGTCTTGCCGCAGGCTTTCATCCGGGCAAACAGGGCCTGCATCTCGGCGAAGGGAAGCCCTTCCTCTTTAAAGCCCCAATACCGGGCGCGGGTGTGCTGACACCGGGCAAAGACTGCGGCGGCATCGGGCACAGTGACGTCGTTGTGAGTCAGCATGACGATGAGTTCAGGCGTATGTTTCATATGGGTCCACGGCTTTCCTTGGATATAATCATCGATGCGCAGAGCAGATACCTTCACTATACACTGGAAAACGCCGTTTGGCAAGGGCGAAAGGCGAAAGAAACTGTAAAAATCAGGCAAAAATAAACAAAATTCGATTGACAGAGTACGGCAAAGTTGGTATATTTAGAGTATACCTAAGTTAGTATTTCCTATGGAAAGTGAAGGTGTTTTACTTATGTATCAAGATATGTATGAGCGCTGGCTCGCCGCAGAGCTGGACGACGCCGACCTGAAACCTGAGTTGGAAAGCGTCAAGGGCGACGATGCCGCCATCCAGGACCGCTTTGCCGTGGCCCTGAAATTCGGCACCGCCGGTCTGCGCGGCGTCATCGGTGCAGGCACCAACCGCATGAATATTTACGTTGTCCGCCAGGCCACCCAGGGCCTTGCCAACTGGGTCAAGACCCAGGGCGGCAGCCAGACCGTTGCCATCAGCTATGACAGCCGCATCAAGAGCAACCTGTTCGCCAAGACCGCTGCCGAGGTGCTGGCCGCCAACGGTATCAAGGTCCGCATCTACAAGGCCCTTATGCCGGTTCCCGCGCTAAGCTTTGCCACCCGCTACTACAACTGCAACGCGGGCATCATGGTCACGGCCAGCCACAACCCCGCCAAGTACAACGGCTACAAGGCCTACGGCCCGGACGGCTGCCAGATGACCGATGAGGCCGCCGACATTGTCTACGCCGAGATCCAAAAGACGGATATCCTGACCGGGGCCAAGCTCATTTCCTTTGAGGATGGCCTGGCCCAGGGGCTGATCGAGTATGTCGGCGAGGACTGCATCAATGCCCTCTATGCCGCCATCGAGGCCCGCTCCATCCGCCCGGGCATCTGCAAGACTGCCGGTCTCAAGCTGGTCTACAGCCCGCTGAACGGCTCCGGCCTTGTGCCCGTCACCCATGTCTTGGGCGACATCGGCATCACCGATATCACCATCGTGCCCGAGCAGAAGGATCCCGACGGCAACTTCCCGACCTGCCCGTACCCCAACCCTGAAATTTTTGAGGCTCTGCGCCTGGGTCTGGAGCTGGCCGAAAAGTCCGGTGCTGATCTGATGCTGGCTACCGACCCTGACGCAGACCGCGTGGGCATCGCCGTCAAGTGCAAGGATGGCAGCTATGAGCTGCTCTCCGGCAACGAGGTTGGCGTTCTGCTGCTGGACTACATCTGTGCAGGCCGTATCGAGCAGGGCACCATGCCGAAGAACCCCGTCATGTGCAAGTCCATCGTCTCCACCCCGCTGGCTGACAAGGTTGCCGAGCATTACGGCGTCGAGTGCCGCAACGTCCTGACCGGTTTCAAGTGGATCGGCGACCAGATCGCCAAGCTGGAAGCCGCCGGTGAGGTTGACCGCTTCATCTTTGGTTTTGAGGAGAGCTACGGCTACCTGGCTGGCCCCTATGTCCGCGACAAGGACGCCATCATCGGCTCCATGCTGATTTGCGAGATGGCCGCCTACTACCGCGCCAAGGGCTCCTCCATCAAGGAAGAACTGGAGCGCATCTACGCCGAGTATGGCCGCTACCTGAACAAGGTTGACAGTTTCGAGTTCCCGGGCCTGTCCGGCATGGACAAGATGGCGGGCATCATGCAGGATCTGCGCGACAACCCGCCGAAGGACTTTGCCGGTGACAAGGTCGTCAAGGTCGTTGACTATAAGAAGCCCGAGGAAACCGGTCTGCCTGCCGCCAATGTCCTGATCTATACGCTGGAAAGCGGCGCAACCGTCGTCGTGCGTCCCTCCGGCACCGAGCCGAAGATCAAGACCTACTTCACCACCAAGGGCAAGGACCTTGCCGAGGCTGAAGCCAAGAAGGAAAAGCTGGCCGAGGCCTGCAAGCCGCTGCTGGCGTAAAATTTAGGATAGCGTAAGTAAGCGCACCGTGTCTGTTTTTGGACGCGGTGCGCTTTTTTGTCGCCGCCCATGTAGGGGCCGGGCATGCCCGGCCCACGCGTGTAAGGCAGACGACCGCCTATGCGGGGGACCTTGACCCCTCCGCGGGGCGTCGAGGACACCGCCCCCCTACACAAATGCTGCCGTAGACTATCCCGCTATTTGTAGGGGAGAAATTCATCCCTCCCGCGCACCTCTCCACCACTGCGCACTTTCCCCAAAAACTCCCCCAATAATTCGTCACCCATGCTACTTGACAATACAATTCTACACTTGTAGAATAAAATCAAATCCAACCTTCTACAACTGTAGAATCAAAAGGAGGCCCACCATGTTCCTGCCGCTTTTCATCGCCTTTCTGGTGCAAGGCCTGCTGCTGGGCCTTGTGGTGCTGGCCCTGCTGGCTGCAGCCCCCAAGCTGCAAAAACGGTATGGCCCGCGGTGGCTCTGCCGCCTGTGGGTGGTGCTGGCGGTGCTGTTCCTCGTGCCGGTTCGGGCACTTTTGCCCCAGGCCCCGGCGGCGGTGACGGTCAGCGCTCAGCCGTTTTATACCCAGATGACCGCCCTGACGGAGGAAACCACCACGAAGCCCGCCGCCAACGTACCCTACCGCACGACCACCGCCGACGACAACACGATGCATTACATCGTGCCCCGCGCGGAACTGCAAACCGGACGGCGCACCGTGCTGGAACGTCTTGCCATCGATACAAACTGGGGCAACCTGGCGGCCCTCGCGTGGGAGCTTGGCCTTACCGCCGTGGCGCTGTACCAGTTCGGCGGCTATGCCGTCTGGCGTATTCGCGTGGGCCGCAACGCGCAGCCGGTGGCTAAAAGCTGGCGTGACGCCCTGCCGCAGGGCCAATGCCCGCAAATGCAGGCCACGCCGCTGGTGCGCAGCCCCATGGTGGCGGGGGCGCTGCATCCCGTCCTGCTCGTCCCTGCGGGCGAAGCCCTCAAGGGTGCGGAATGTATGCTGGCCCATGAACTGACCCACATAAAACGACATGACGTCGCGAAAAAGCTGCTGCTCACGCTGGTGTGCATCCTGCACTGGTACAACCCGGCTGTCTGGATGCTGGCCGCCCGCGCGGGCCGTGATATCGAGGAAGCCTGCGACGCCGAGACCCTGCACGGCCGCGACGCTGCTTACCGTACGGCCTACGCCGATGCCCTGATGACCGCCGTGCGCCGCAGCCGCGGCCCGGCTCTGACCAGCGGTTTTGCGCTGAACAAGCGCCAGTTCAAACAGCGCCTTGCCGCGCTATGGGACACTGCCCCCAAACGCCGGGGCCGCACTTTGCTGGCCGCACTGGCCCTGACCGCCTGCTGCGCGGGCGGCCTGGTAGCCTGCCAAATCACCGACACCCCCGCGCAGGAAACCGCAGAACCCGCGCCCACTGCGACGCCCTCGACAGAAGAAGCCCTTGCGGAGATCAAGGATATCAACCGCCAGCTGCCCACGGAGCAGCAGCTCACCGCCATACGGCGCGTGGACAGCTACTTCTGGGACGAGTGCCTGCCGACCCTGTGGGGCTACAAGTTCAACGGCGGTATGACCTCGCTGGTCGATGACCCCGCCGCCGAAAGTGCCGAAAACGAAAATCTGGCCGCCATTTTGCAGGAACCCCGCGCGGACGGCACGACCTGGCAGGACTTTCTGAACGCAGGCAAAGGCACGTTCGCCAAGGTGAACTTTGAAGCAGAACTCGAGCCGGAAAAACTTTTCTTAGGCCCACAGTATGGCGAGGGTGATTTTTATATTTATATCGCCGTGCCCTATGACGAGAGCGAACCCTGCGAGCTTGTCAGTGGCTGGCAGCAGAACAACACCGGCGAAGTGGCGCACTTCGGCACAATCGACCCCGCGCGGGAATTGCGGCTGACCAACCGCCAGTACCGCACCCTGATACACCAGTGCAACGCGTTGGCCCAGGCGGGCGCACGGGATTTTGGCACCCCCGCCGACTGGCCGCAGGCCGAGCTGGAAACCTACCTATATTACCGCAATCAGGATTTCCACACCTTTGCCGATGCCCTGCTGATGCTGAACATCGACTTTACCGGGGGTCGAGATTGGAACAGCCTGCCGTACTTTTTGACCTACGATGAGCTGAATGCGCTGGATTTCACCGCGCCCAAGACCGACGCCATCCCCGACTACGTTGTGGCCGAGGGCGACGACTGCGGCGTATGGGCGTTCACTCGTGACGGCGACTACCTGACCGCCACGTGGGCGGGCGTGCAGAAATACATCTTCTATGTCTACAACGGCGACACTTCCGCCCTGCAATACGATGCCCGCACGGTCATTGCCGGCGGCCACAGCCTGGATTAAAAGGAGACGCTCATGCCAAAAATCAAACGCCTGCCCGATGCAGAGCTGGAAATCATGAACGCCCTGTGGGATGCCGACGCGCCGCTGACCGCCGCCGAGCTGGAAACGGCGCTGCCCGGCCCGCCCCGCGCCCGCACCACGCTGTTGACCCTGCTGGCCCGGCTGGAAGAAAAGGGCTGTGTCAACCGTGAAAAGCAGGGGAGGGGGTACCTTTACACCGCAACCCTGACCCGCAGTGAATACCTGCCCGCTGAGAGCAAAAGCGTGTGGCACCGCCTGTTCGGCGGCAGCCCCCGCAGCTTCGTGGCCGCCCTTGCCGAAACCGATACCCTGACCGATGCGGATATAGACGAGTTGGCGAAATACTTGGAGGAACTCAAAAAAGAGCGAAAATAGCGTAAAATTTGTAGGGGCGAGCATTGCTCGCCCCTACTTGCAATTCTCCCTCAACTTGTAGTATAATAATATGTCCTATAGTATCTGCAAGTGAGGTGACGCGCTATGCCCGGTGATCTGCATACCCATACGACCTACTCCGATGGCTCGACCCCGGTGGACAAGCTACCGTTTCTGGCGGCCTGCGCGGGGATGACCCACCTGGCGGTTTCTGACCACGATTCCATCCAGAGCGTGCGGTACGCCTACGCCCATCCGGTGCAGAACGGCGTCCACCTCATCCCGGCCACCGAGCTGACCGCCTACGACTATGAGCGCGCCCACCGCGTCCACCTGCTCTGCTACTGGCCGGACGACTGCGCCCCGCTGGCGGATTTCGCCGCCATGATGGCCGAGCGCCGCCTGACCGCTATGCTGCAAAGCTGCAAGGAGCTGGAACAAATCTGCCCCCAGTTCCGCACCGAGGAAGCGCTGGAACTCGCCAGGGACAGCGGCACGCTGTTCAAAGCCCAGGTCATGCGGGTGCTGTGGCAGTACGGCCTGGCCGACGGTATGTATAATACGGTATACAAATCGCTTTTCGGCCTGAAACCTGTGCGCGGGCGCATCCTGCACACGCCCCGGTATGAGCCTGTGGATACCGTGCTGGAGGTCATCAAGGCAAGCCGCGCCGTGGTCGTGCTGGCCCACCCCAGCGTCTACCACAGCATGGAGCTGGCCCGGGAGCTGATCGCAGCCGGGCGGCTGGACGGCGTCGAGATCAACCACCCCCGCAACACGCCGGAGGACAAGGCCGAGCTTGCCCGCCTGGCAAAAGAAAACGGATTGATCGTTACCGGCGGCACGGACTACCACGGCATCAACACCGTGACCCCGCGCCCGGTGGGGGCATTCTCCACCAGTGACGAAATGATTGCACGCATCGGCGACATTGCCAAGGCGCGCAAGGCAACCTGGAAAAAGGCAAAATAAAAGAGCAATAAAATTTAAGGAGCAATATATCATGACTTACACGTACAACAACAAGGGTACCTGTTCCGTCCGCACCGTCGTGGAACTGAACGACGACCACACCATCAAGAGCGTGCAGGTTCTTGGCGGCTGCGACGGCAACCTGAAGGGCATCGCCAAGCTGCTGCCCGGCATGAAGGCCGAGGACGCCATCGCCCGCATGGAAGGCACGACCTGCGGCCGCAAGCCCACCAGCTGCCCCGACCAGATCGCCCAGGCATTGAAGGGCGCACTGGCGGAGATGCAGTAAAAAGCCTTCCCCCGCGGGGCTGCACCCGCAGGTGCGTGTCGGAGCGCAACCGCCGCAGGCGGCTCTTAGCGCGAAGACTGAAGGTGGCCGAGCTGGCGAGGCCGGATGAGGGCAGGCTTTTCAGTGGCATCCCCCGCAGACAGGTGGTGCCGGCAGGCTTTGCCCTCATCAGTCTGCTTCGCAGACAGCTTCCCCCGATGGGGAAGCCTTTTGACGTTGAAAGGAGCTTCCCATGGACTGCTTCCATTACCCTCTCGATACCGAGACACTGCTGCGGAAAAAGCGCAAGCTGCGGCGTGAGCTGCTGGCCCAGAACCCCCACCCGCTGCACAAAAAAATCGCCATCCTCGGCGGTTCGACCACCAACGAAGTGGCCGACCAGCTGGGGCTGTTTCTGTTGCAATACGGCATCGAGGCAGAGTTTTACCAGAGCGAGTACGCCCAGTACTGGCAGGACGCCATGTTCGGCACGCCCGAACTGGACGACTTCCACCCGGATGTCATCTACATCCACACCAACTGGCGCAACCTGACCGCCTTGCCCACCACCGCCGACAGCGAAGCCGACATTGATGCCATGCTGGACGCGCAGTATGCCCATTTTGAGACAATGTGGCAGGCGCTGGAACAAAAATTCGCCTGCCCGGTCATCCAGAATAACTTTGATAGGCCTAATTATCGACTCATGGGCAACCGCGATATCTGGGATCCCCACGGCCGCTCCAATTTCATCAGCCGTCTGAACCAGAAATTCTACGCCTACGCCGCATCGCATGAACATTTCTATATCAACGATATCGACTATCTTTCCGCTGACTACGGCCTGACCGCCTGGGGCGACGCCTTCTTCTGGCATATGTACAAATATGCCATGTGCCTGGACGCTATCCCTTCGCTGGCCAACAGCGTGGCCAATATCATCAAGTCCTTGTACGGCCGCAACAAAAAAGCGCTTGTGCTCGACCTGGACAATACGCTCTGGGGCGGCATCGTCGGCGACGACGGCGTGGACGGCCTTGCCATCGGCCCCGAAGTGCCCGAAGGCCAGGTCTACGCCGAGTTCCAAAGCTACTGCAAGGCGCTGAAATCCATCGGCGCTATCCTGGCTGTCGACTCCAAAAACGACGAGGCCAACGCGCTGGCGGGCCTGAACCACCCGGACGGCGTGCTGCGCCCCGATGATTTTGTCGCCATCAAGGCCAACTGGGAGCCAAAGGACTTGAACCTCAAGGCCATCGCGTCCGAGCTGAACCTCGGCGCGGATAGCTTTGTTTTTGCCGATGACAACCCGGCAGAGCGCGCCATCGTGGCCGCCCAGGTGCCCGGCGTGGCAGTGCCCGCGCTGGACGGCGCCGAAAACTACATCAAAACGCTGGATCACGGCGGCTACTTTGAGGTCACGGCCCTCTCGAAAGAGGATTTGAAAAAGACCGAACTCTACCACCAGAACGCCGAGCGCGCCAAGGCCCAGGCGGCTTTCACCGACTACGGCCAGTATCTCGACAGCCTGGAAATGACCGCCACGGTCAAGGGCTTTGAACCACTGTACATCCAGCGCATTGCCCAGCTCACCAACAAGTCCAACCAGTTCAATTTGACGACGCTGCGTTGTTCCGAGGATGATATCCGCGCTATGGCCGAGAATGCTGCCTATATCAGCCTGTGCGGTAAGCTCGTGGATAAGTTCGGCGATAACGGCATCGTCACCGTTGTGGCGGGCCAGCAGCAGGGCGGCGCACTGCATATACGCCTGTGGCTCATGAGCTGCCGCGTGCTCAAGCGCGGCATGGAGGATGCCATGATGGACACTCTCGTAGCCGAGGCCGCCGCCCGCGGCATCAAGACCATTGTGGGCTACTACTATCCCACGGCTAAAAACGCTATGGTGCGTGAATTTTACGCTCAATTCGGCTTTGCCAAGACCGCCGAGGATGCTGACGGCAATACGACCTGGACGCTGGATGTGGCCGCCTACGCGCCGAAGCACCCCCACATGAAAATTGAACGCTGATAGGAAAAACGCTATGAAACACTCCTTCCTGCAAAAAGCGGCGGCCGCCGCGCTGTTTGTGCTGCTTACGGCGGCACTGCTGGCGGCTGCGGATTTTCTGCTGGTGGATGACGTACACTCCTACTCCCGTGTGATGCTGCAAGAATTGTACCGGGATGCGGGCAATATCGATACACTGTTCCTTGGTTCGTCCCACTGCTACCGCAGCGTGGATCCCGCCGCCGTGGACGCCACGCTGGGCACCCACAGCTTTAACGCCGGGTCGTCCCAGCAGCTGCCGGACGGCTCCTACTATATGCTCAAAGAAGCCGCTGCACAGAACGACCTAAAGACCGTATATCTTGAAATGTTCTACACCGGTTACAACGAAAGTGCATCCAGCAATGTGCCGCTGGCCTGTTACTTGCTGGTCGACCACATGAACGCCCTTTCGCCCAACCGTTATGAGTACCTGTGGGAGATGGGCGGCTTGGCGGCTTTTGCCGATCTGCTGCTGCCCGCCCGCCATGGCATAGCGTCGCCGTCCGGGATGCCTGCGCTGTGGCAGGCCAAGCTGGCCGACGGCTACACGACGGACAGCTACCGCTATGTTACCTACGAGGACAGCGGTGAGGCCTACCGCGGCCGGGGCTTCGTCTACACCGCGGGTATCCCGCGGGACGGCTTTGCCACGCTGCTGAATATCGACCCTGACGCGCCGCTCTCTGACTTTGGCTGGGAATACCTGAACAAAATTACCGATTTCTGTCAAGAAAACGGCATCCAACTCGTACTGTTCACGGCCCCGCTGCCCAGCGGCTATCTGTACAACACGCAAAACTACCAAGCCTATGTGGACGCCCTGCAGGATTTTTGCACCGCGCACGCGGGGCTGGAATACTGGGATTTCTCCCTCTACCGCCTGCAGTGCGATCTCAATTTGAAAATTGAGGACTTCTCCGATGCGCACCACCTGAACGGTGCAGGCGCGGAAAAGTTCACTGCCATCCTCTGCCAAACGATTCAGGAACGCGCGGCAGGGAAGGCCGTGGACGAAATTTTCTACCCCACGGTGGAAGAAAAACTGACCCTGACGCCGGATGATTCCATCCTTATGGCAAAAATACAGTCGCAATAATAATCTATACAAGGAGGCCCCACTATGCTCGCTGTGACATCACCCGGTTTTGTGCTGTTCGCGGCGGTGCTGGCGGGGCTTTGGTTTGCCTGCCCGTCGCCGCGCCGCTGGCAGTTGATGCTGGGGGCCAGCCTGGTATTTTACGCCGTGCTCTCCTGGCGGACGCTGCCGGTGCTGCTGGCAAGCGCGTTTCTGGTTTGGTGGTGCGCCCGTCGCGCGGCGGAAAAAGGCATCTTTTACGCGGGGCTGGCCGCCGCGCTGCTGCCGCTGGCCTTGCTCAAGTACCTGCCCGTCGCCCTGGGCTGGCAGGGTACCTTGGCGGGGGCGCTGGGGCTTGGGTACTTCACCCTGCAGCTGGCGGGCTACCTCTGCGATGTACGCCGGGGACGCATCCTGCCGGAAGAAAAATACCTGCGGCTTTTGTGCTATGCGTCGTTCTTTTTGTCTATTACCCAGGGACCTTTCAACCGCTACAACAAGCTCATGCCCCAGCTGGACCGCCCCACAAAATGGGATACCGCCCGGGCGTGGCGCGGCGCGCAGCGCAGCGCGTGGGGCTACTTTAAAAAGTTTGCGGTGGCGGATCGCGCCGCCGTGGTGGTGGACGCCGTGTTCACCAACCCCGCCGCCTTTGACCGCACCCAGCTTTTGCTGGGTGGTGTGCTGTTCACCGTGCAGCTCTACGCGGACTTCTCCGGCTACACGGACATTGTCCTTGGCGTCGGCGAGGTGCTGGGGCTGGAGCTGCCCGAAAACTTCCGCCAGCCATTCTTTGCGGATTCCGTCAAGGATATCTGGGCGCGGTGGCATATCAGCCTGTCCCAATGGCTGCGGGATTACGTCTATATCCCGCTGGGAGGCAGCCGGTGCAGCACCGCAAAAAAGGACCGCAACCTGATTCTGACCTTCCTTGTCAGCGGATTGTGGCACGGCGCAGGGCTGACGTACCTCGTCTGGGGCGGCCTGCATGGCGTCTGCCAGGCGGTGGAAAACCACCTGCCGCACCGCCGCAGCGGCAAACGGCGTCACGCACTGCGGGTGCTGGGCACGTTCTGCATTCTGGCTGGACTGTTTATGATATTCCGGGCCAGCAGTCTGGGCAATGCAGCAGCTGTCTTCAAAGGCATCCTATTCAATGGCGGCCATGCGGTGTTCAGCAATTATTGGGAGCTGGGCCTGACCAGCAGGCTGGAGCAGCTTATGCTATTTGCGGGCATTGCCATTCTGCTGGGCGTGGATGCCGCCCACGAGCACGGCGTCAGTCTGCGCGGCAAAATTGCCGCCCTGCCCACCCCGACCCGCTGGGCTGTATACGAGGTCTGCATCTTCGCATTCCTCTTTATGGGGCGGTTCCTTGGCGGCGGCAGCTTCCTCTACGCACGCTATTGACCTGATGGTTGAGGGGCTACATATGTGCGGCCCGCAGCCTTGCCATGATTGCGCATCTGCCCTGCATGCCCGGCCCCTACAATAGAAGTAATAAAAAAGTGGGATAAGAACCTGTGCGGTTCCTATCCCATTTTTATTTTAATCTCTGATCTTCCCCAAAGAACTTGAACATCTTGCAGCCGCCCAGCATACGGCTGGCAACTTTCTCGGTGTAGCGGGCTACAAAAATATTCTGGTCAATAATATTTGTGGTATAGATTGTTGGGCGGTGGGTCAGCATCCGGGTGTTGATCAGCTCATACAGCACACTGATGGTCAGCGGCGTGATGTACTCGGTGCCCAGGTCGTCCAGAATCAGCAGGTCAGCCTCCTGGCAGGCGGCCAGCCATTCCTCATTGTTGGTGTAGTCAAAGTGCTCCTTGCCCAGCTGGGCGGCCAGCGCGGCAGCACTGGTGTACAGCACATCATGCCCGCCTTCCAGCACGGCATCTGCAATCGCCAGCGCCAGATGTGTCTTGCCAAGGCCGCTGTGGCCCATGAACAGCAGATTCGGGCTGTTGGCGCTGAACCGGGCCGCGTAGTTCTTACAGTAATTCAGCAGCTTGCCCATGTACTCCCGCGGGGAAATGCCCAGCTCCGGCTCCACATTGGTGCTGTACCGCTCCACCTCAAAGCTGGAAAACTGGCATAGCCCCAGCGGACTGGCGGCGTTGATCTCCTCCCGGCGCAGGCGGCGGGCCACATCGGCCACACAGCGGCAGGGGATGCCGCCCCGCATCCCGGTGTCCTCACACAGGGGGCAGCGGTAAGCGGGTTTAAAGGCGCTCTCGTCGTACCCGGCCTCTTTCACAGCGGCGGCCAGCGTTTCATCGGCGCGGGCCAGCGCGGCACGGGCGGCGTCCATGCTACTGCCCAGTGCGGCGGCCTTTGCCAGGCCTAGGCCCGCCCGCATGTGGGCAGCGTCCGCTTCGGCCAGGGCGGGGTGCGCGGCGTAGGCGGCGCGGCGAGTCGTCTCGGCCTGCATTACAGCCTGCTGGCGGTACCCGGCAACCTCCCGCTGGGCGGCGCGGAACAGTTCATCTTTTGTGCGCATGGGTTAGCCCTCCTCGTCAAACATAGCGGCCCAGTTGCGGTTGAACAGGTCTTTCTGGGCGCTGGCGGCCGGCTGCTGGGTGCCGGGGCGCTCGGTCATCACAATGTTGCTGCCTTCCAGCTGGCCCTGCTTGCGGGCAGCCTCCACGGTGGTGATGCCCTGGGCACGCCAGGCCCGCAGGATGCCGTCCACATACCGCACGGTGTTTTTTCCGTTGGCACGCAGCAACGCCTCGTCAATCATCTCATGCCCAACGCCCATTTCCTCGTGCCAGCGGGCAATGGCGCGGCGCTCCCAGTTCGTCAAATCGCGCGGCGCAATGCCAAACTGGGCGGCGGCGTCACTGCACCAGTCCTCCCGCTGTTTGGCGCGTTTCAGCCAACGCTCGGCGTCCTCTCCGGTCTCAACGCCGTCCTCCCGCCAGCGGGCCAGCAGGTGGGCTACCGCGCCCACGGTGCGCCGTCCCAGGCGGGCGACCTCGGCGCAGCAGAGCAAAATTACGTCGGGTTTCCAGCCGTCGATCTGGTACAGGTCCACCAGCCGCTGTAACTCATTGCGGCTGATGCCCTTGCCAAAGATGGCCTGGGATTCCTGGCTGAGCACCGCCACATAGGGGTCGTTTGCCATGCTGGCCAAATCGGCATGACGCGGCTCTGCCGCCGGGGCAGGGGAGCCGCCGCGCTCGTTTTCCAGCAATCCGGCACCAGCCCAGTATTGCAGGGCACGCTTAGCGGCTTCTATGCTGGGCAGCCCCAGCGCCCGAGCCATCGTGCGGGGGTCGGTGTCGCCGGTCTGCAAAATGTACAGCGCCGCGCGGATCGTGTCGCCGTCGGCCTGGGCAAGGTGGGTGAACACCAGCTGCGGCACCGCCACCGTATCGCCGTTGTACGGCACCAGCCTATAACCCATGTCCGCAAACCTCCCCACTTTAAACTTATATCCAGTATACCATTTTTCCGCCGCCGTGTCCAGTTTTCCCCGCAAAACTGCCCAAAAATCGCCCTTGGATTTTGGGTAAAGCGTTCCTTGTTTTTCACTGTGAAAATTTGTACAATATACCTATAAAGAGTTAAAGGGAGGACTCCACCATGGCGATGAATCTTGTTAAACTGCCCACCGGCAAACCGAACCTGCAGCTGCGCGTCAGCAAGGGGCACTATGCTACCAGCCATAGCCATATCAACTATTACATCGACGTCACGCTGACCAAGTTCCGCCTGTCTGAGGCCCGTGCCGCCGCCGCAGAGTTGATCCGCGCCTACAAGGCGACGACCATCGTGGACACCATCCTCTGTCTGGACGGCACTGAAGTCATCGGTGCCTGCATGGCCAGCGAGCTGACCAAGTCCGGCTACGCCAACATGAACGCCCACCAAACCATCTACGTTGTCACGCCGGAGCATACCACCGGCAGCCAGCTGTTGTTCCGCGAGAACACGGCCCCCATGATCTCCGGCAAGCATATCCTGGTGCTGGCGGCGTCCGTCACCACCGGCTACACTGTACAAGGCGCGATCGAGGCCATCCGCTACTACGGCGGCGAGGCGGTCGGCATTGCGGCAATCTTCGCCTCGGTGAATGAGTGCGCAGGCTACCCGGTGGCCAGCATCTTCAACACCCACGACCTGCCCGACTATGAGACGTACGATTCCCACAGCTGCCCCTGGTGCAAACAGGGCAAAAAAATCGATGCCCTCGTCAACAGCTTCGGCTATTCGAGCCTGTAAAGCCTTCCCCTGAGGGAAAAGGTGGCCGCAGGCCGGATGAGGGCGGACTTTGCCCGGCCCCGAGCCTTACAATTCTATACATTTTGCCCCCTTACCCAAGGGGGCTTTTTTGTCGTTTTTACAGGTTGACGCATCCTGTTCAACCTTTTATAATAGGAAGGCTGATTTTTACGAGGAGGAGTTCACTTGAACACGGAAAATCTGAATGGGATTTTGGCACAGTACATTCAATATTGCAAGACCCGCACCGCCGCCGAAGAGGGAACGGTCTGGCGTGCGGCCGACTGCTTCGGCGTGAACTGGGATATCGAGGACAGCGACTTCCCCGGTATGTTTGCGGACGCCATGCAGCAGGCACAGCTGGCGCTGGACAACCCGGCCTTGCAGCCCATCGACGGCGTGCAGACCCTGATGCTGCGGGAGACAGAAGTAGAGTTGGTGCGGGAGTGTTTCCGCTGGCTGTTCAAAGAGGATGACGGCGATATCGCCAAGCGCCGCGGCCGCGCCGAGCTGTTTGCCGACCAGATCAACGGCCGGTTCCGTCGCGTGTTCCCGCGGATGCCCAAGTACACGATGAACACGGCCAACGCGGTGTTTTTCCTGAACCTGTGGGAACCCCACGACAACTATTTTTATAATGCGGCCGAGGCCAGGGCCTGGGCAGAATATTTTGACTACGAGGCCGATTTCGGCGGCGGCACGGCACTGGACCTGCCACGCTACTATACTATGTGCAACGACCTGTTGGCCGAGCTGGAAAGCTACCCGGAACTTATTGCCCTGCACAAGGCCTATGTGGCGCAGGAACTTGGCGGCATCAATGACCAGCTGCATCTGTTGGTGTACGATATCCTGCACACGGCCTACACCCAGCAGTTCTACCCGTGCGGCTATGCCCGCAGCGCCACTACAAAGGAACGCGCCAAGGCTGCTAAGGAGAAAGCAACCCGCACCGAGCTGTGCATCTGCATCGGTGAATGCGAGCAGAAATTGCAGGAGATGCAAGCCAACCCCGCCAAACTGCCCGACCTGACCGACTGTAAGATCAGCCATAAGATGTTCGGCGCAGGTACGGTCCGGCCCGCCGAGGGCCAGTTCATGGTCATCGACTTTAATGGCACGCTGAAAAAGTTCAGCTACACGGCCTCGATGAACAGCGGCTACCTGACCGCCGAGGACCCCGCCGTCGAGGCTGAACTGCAAGCCTACCAGGACTACAACAAAGAGAAAGACCGCCTGGAAAAGGAACTGAAAAACATGAAGGCGGAGTTGGTGAAGCTGTAAGGCAGACAATACCACGTCTATGTCGCCGCCCCGTAGGGGCCGGGCATGCCCGGCCAGCAACTTCCCCATAACTGCATATTTACAACGAAAATGCCCATCGGTTTTGTGCCGATGGGCGTTTTGCTGTATTTATCGGAACTCAAACAGTTTGCACACAGGGACATCCAGCACCCGTGCAATGCGAAAGACCACATCCAGCGAGACCGCACAGTCGCTGTTCTCGATGCGGGACATATGGGTGCGGCTTATGTCAATCTTGTCCGCCAGCTGAATTTGCGACAGCCCCGCCGCCTTGCGGTAGTAGGAGTTGTGATTCCGTATAGTGCGGATGGATGGCCCATTGTCGTGAATACGGACTATGTGTTAAAATCCGCGCCCAGCGTCAATAGTGATGACGTAGTGTGGGTCAGCGCGGGTGATAAACTGTACGGTCATTATGGCGACGGTGACTGGGTCTTTGTCGCAGACTACGACTTTAACGTATACGGTTGGATACCCGAACCCTATCAGGAATTTGACTGGAGCACCGTACAATAAAATGCAAAAAGCGTCGGGAACTTTTTGCATGAATAACTTGCGCGGTGTGTCGAAATATGATATTCTAAACATACCGCTTCGCCGGTAAGGCGCTGCACAAAACGGCAGGCGGTCAGCCACACTTCCCGAAAGGGGGTGAGGCAATGCGTTTTACATTGATTTTCCATATCGGTCTCAAGACCGTTACGCTAAGGTTGGTCGTAAAAAGCAAGAACCGCCACCCCGGCAGGTGAAGATACTGTCAAGCAGATTTCAGAATTTTTTGCTGGCATAATAAGCAAAACTCCCCATGCCGGAATATGACATAGGGAGTTTCCCAGAGCGGCTGATGTCCGCCTCCCGCGGGCTGGCGAACAGTCCGCAGGACTGTTCGCCCCGGCACTGCGGTGCCGTCGCCCTGTTCGACTTCTCATCCCCGAATCCCAAAAAGAGACCCCTGCGTCTGGACACGACACAGGGGTCTCTTTTTGGAGCGGCTGATGGGAGTCGAACCCACGTCCTCAGCTTGGAAGGCTGATGTACTAGCCGTTGTACGACAGCCGCATAACAACAGTACCTATTATACCCACCCAAGGGGGCATTTGTCAAGCCCGGCGGTGGACTTTCCCCGCAGATTTTACGGCGCTGTAACCCATTTGCCATTTTATTTTACATTTTGCACCCTTGACAACGGCCCGCGAAAGCCCCATAATAAATACTGAATCTGTGTAAAAGAAATTTTGAGAGGAAAGAGGTGCGGCACCATGCGCGTCATTGCCGGAACAGCCCGCGGTAAAAACCTGCAGGCCCTGCCGGGCGAGGATATCACCCGCCCGACCATCAACCGCGTGAAGGAGGCCATGTTCTCTAGTGTGCAGTTTCTTGTGCCGGGAGCACGCGTGCTGGATCTGTTTGCAGGCAGCGGTCAGCTGGGCATCGAGGCTCTGTCACGCGGAGCGAAAAGCTGCCTCTTTGTCGACCACTCTGCCGAAGCATTGGCCATCGTAAGGGCTAACTGCAAGACGGCGGGCGTTGACCGCCAGAGTGATATCCGCCAGGGCGAGGCCGAGAGTTTCCTTGCCAACATCCGCGGGCCGTTTGACCTGGTCCTGCTGGATCCGCCGTTCCACCATGACACGGTGGCGGCGGTGCTGCCGCTGCTGGCCACCAAGATGGCCCCGGGTGGTGTGGTCCTCTGCGAGACGGAGCGTGAGGCCGACCTGCCTGAGCAGGCAGGCAGCCTGACACTGGTAAAACAATACAACTACGGCAAGATCAAGGTCAGCCGCTATGAGAGAGGGGAAGAGGCATGAACGTTGAAGAATTGCTGGAACTGATGGAAGAAACACTGGAAGCGGGTACGGCTGTACCGTTTGCCGCCTCCAAGCGCGTGGTCGACGTGGATCGTATGCGCGATATCATTGATGAGGTGCGCAACAATCTCCCCGATGAAGTGCGCGAGAGCAAGAAAATCGTGAATGACCGCGAGCAAATTATGAAAAATGCCCGCATCGAGTCGGAAAATATCATTCAGCAGGCAGAGGAGCGCGCCCGCACCCTGACCAGTGAGCAGGAGATCGTCAAGCGCAGCCAACAGCGCGCAGTGGAGATTCTGACCGCCGCTCAGACCCAGGCCAAGGAGCTGAGCCGCAACGCTACGGTCTACTGCGAGGGCATCCTGAAAAACTCTGAGGAAGTGCTGGCTCGCAGCGTGGCGGATATCAAGAATACCCGGATGAACCTGCGCAATGCCGCCCGCCCTAACCGTGGGCAGAAGTAAGGACGGCCTTGAAAAACGTTGTTATCCACGGCACATTTCCCTAAAAATCTTTATAAGCTCTAAAAATATCGTCGCACCGTATAATACGGTGCGGCGATATTTTTGTCTGCGGCAAAAAATTTGCCGCCGTGCTGTTTTGATGCAAACCGCTGTCCCTGGGGTGGGGGCCTTTGTACAAAGTGTGAAAAATCCATTCGCGGCGCAGTTTTTTCCAGTTCGCCCTTGCTTTTTGCCGGGGAAAATGGTACTATAATTTTACCACGAGTGGGTAATTGTGGTGAGTTTAACAACAAAAGTGGTGAATGGTGGGTAGTTTTCCACGTTCTCCACAGAGTTTTCCACAAAGAGGACGCTGCGACGTAAAAAATCTTGCTGCAAGTTTGTACAGTTTGACGAAGGGAGGGGAACACAGATGCTCGTTGGTCAGTATGATTACGCCATCGATGCCAAGGGCCGTCTGAATTTCCCCGCCCGTTTCCGCGACGCGATGGGGGAAACCTTCATTGTGACCCGCTGGCTTGACCATTGCCTGGCCGCTTTCCCGGCAGAAGAGTTCGAAAAGGTTGCCGCCAAAATCGAGGAAAAGGGCCTCGTCAAGGGCCGCAAGGTCAGCCGTATGCTGTACGCCTCTGCGGTGGAGGTTACCCCGGACAAGCAAGGCCGCATCCAGCTCCCCGCCAAACTGCGGGAGTACGCGGGTCTTGACCACGATGTCACCATTATCGGCAGCCGCAGCTTTGCCGAGATTTGGAACACCGAGGCATGGAACGCCAGCCAGGAAACCAGCGATGAGGACTTCACCGCTGAGATGGAAAACCTTGACTTTTAATAAACAGGACGATACAACATGGAATTTTCACATATCCCCGTACTGCTGCAGCCCTGCCTGGATGGGTTGAACATCGACCCCGCCGGCATCTACCTGGATGGCACGGCCGGCGGCGCGGGCCACAGCAGAGAAATTGCAAAACGACTGACCACAGGCCGCCTGATTTCACTCGACCAGGACCCGGATGCGGTGGCAGTAGCCACCGAAAGGCTCAAGGGTCTCCCGGCGCAGGTGGTGCAGGTCAACTTCCGCGAGGCAGCGCGAGTCCTCGCGGAGCTGGGCATCCCGGCGGTGAACGGGGCCCTGCTTGATCTCGGCGTGTCCAGCCACCAGCTGGACGATGCAGCGCGCGGTTTTTCCTACCATGCCGACGCGCCGCTGGATATGCGCATGAGCCAGCAGGGCCCCACCGCCGCGGACCTGGTCAACACTCTGGATCGTGAGGAACTGACCCGCATCCTGCGCGACTATGGCGAGGAACCCTACGCCTGGCAAATCGCAGGCAAAATCATCGCCGCGCGGGAAACGCGGCCGATCACCACCACCATGCAGTTGGCGGATATCGTGGCCGCCGCAGTGCCCCCGGCTGAGCGCCGCAAGGCCAAGAACCCGGCGCGCCGCACTTTCCAGGCCGTCCGTATTGCGGTCAACTCCGAACTGGACGCCCTGAACGAGGGCCTGGATGCGATTTTCAACTGCCTGGCCCCGGGCGGGCGGCTCTGCGTCATCACCTTCCACAGCCTGGAGGACCGCTTAGTCAAGAACAAGTTCCGTCGCTGGGCACAGCGCTGCACCTGTCCGCCGGAACAGCCCATCTGCACCTGCGGGGGTGTGGCAAAGGCAAAGCTCATTACCCGCAAACCCATCGAAGCTGACGCTGCGGAGCTGGAAACCAACCGCCGCAGCCGCAGCGCCAAACTGAGAGTGTTGGAGAAAGTATAAGAGGCAAACCATGACGACCGTTTTGCTGCACAGCGGTGCGGCTGCACCTAAATTAGAGACCCCGCGCCCGCAGGTAAAAGTGGTGCGCGGCGGCAACCGCGGGCTGAACCGCGCGCGCCGTTTTGCGCAGGCCACGCTGCGCACGCTGGCCCTTGCCATTGTGCTGGGGCTGGTTGTCAGCGTGCTGTACAGCCACGCCAAGCTCACCGAGTTGAGCGGTCAGATCAATGAGGTCAACACCCAGCTGGCCGCCGCCCAGAGCGAGTACGACTACCTGAGCACCAAAATGAGCGATATCACAAGCCGCGCCAGCCTGCAGGAGGTGGCCGAGGGCCAGCTGGGACTGGTCAAGCTCGACCCGAGCCAAATCACCTATGTCCAGTTGGAAGATCAGAGCATAATCGAAAAAAGCAGCAGTTCCGCCGTCCGCCTGCTGGACAAGGTCCGCACCGCCGCCCTGAACCTGCTGGATGGATTGAATCCGTAACAATAAAATTATGCAGCTACGAGCCTTTTTGCTGCGCGGCGCGATGGCCGACGGCGAAAAGGCTTTTTGAAATAAGGAACACCCTATGCCACAACCAAACAACCAACCAAAAAAGCACCGTACCCGCGCCAACGCAGCGATGAAAACCCGCACGCTCTTCTGCGTGACGCTCTTTATCGTCGGCGCATTCGGTCTGCTGATTTATCAGCTCTACGCCCTGCAGCTGCGTGATGCCGAACTCTACCGCACCGAGGCCGTGACCCAGCAGCTGAAGGATACGACGCTGCCTGCGCTGCGCGGCTCGATTTACAGCGTCAACGGCAAGCTGCTTGCCAAGAGCAGCACGGTATGGAATATCGTTGCAGACCCTTCCTCTATCGCCAAGAGCGGCGCGTCGGAGAGCCAGCTGCGCACGGCGGCGGAAAACATTGCCGCACTGCTGGGCGGGGACACCACTGCGGATACCGTCTATGAGGTTCTGACCGCTAAAAACAGCAGCGGCGAGCCGTATCAGTACCGTATGCTCGCCAAGGGCGTGGATAAGCCGGTGGTGGACTCCATCCTGAACTATGCCGATGAGTACCGCATGGATCCCGAGGACGGCGCCACGACCGGCAAACGTATTTTGTACTTTTCGACCGAACAGGCCACGACCCGCAGCTACCCCTACGGCGAGTTCCTCTCCTCGGTGCTGGGCTTCTGCAACAGCGATGGCGAGGGCGCTTACGGCCTGGAAAAATACTACGATGAAACCCTGGCAGGCACGCCGGGTCGCAGTGTGGCCGAGACGGATGTCTACGGCAACGCCCTGGCCGCCGGGCAGGCCGATGTGCACGAGGCTATCGACGGCAACAACCTGTTCCTGACCATCGACGAAAATGTGCAGTCCATCGTCGAAGAATACCTGACCGAGGCGATGAACACCTTCACGGTGCATGGCCGCGGCAGCGCAATCGTCATGAACGTCAAGACCGGCGCGATTTTGGCTATGGCGTCCATCGAGCAGTTTGACCCCAACGATCCGTATAAAATCACCGACACCAAAATGACCGACATTTTGGGAAAAGAGGAAATCGACGCCAACGATATTGATTGGCTGGAAGGCCGCCTGGGCGAAAAAGCCGTGGCCGATATCGTGGCCGACGGCAAGATCAGCCGCGAAAAAACCATCGGCGAGGACGGCAAGGAGGTCGCCAGCGAGTACACCCAATTACAGGGTATGATGCGCGAGGCCCAGTGGAAGAATAAAAACATCACCGAGCTGTATATGCCCGGCTCTGTCTTTAAGCTCATCACCGCATCGGCGGGACTGGACTCCGGCGTCATGAGCACGAGCCAGACCTTCTACTGCGGCGGCAGCCTGACCGTCAATGAGGGCAGCGAACTGTGGGAGCACACCTACCGCTGCGCCAACGGCGAGGTTCACCGTATGCAGGACATGGCGGGTGCGCTGAACAACAGCTGCAACCTCTGGTTCATCCAGGCTGCCGAGACACTGAAACCGCAGATTTTCTACGACTATATCCAGGCGTTTGGCTTCACGCAGCCCACCGGTATCGACCTGCCCAACGAGACCCGCTGGACCAGCGTCTACAATGCCGAGCAGATGGCCGAGGTCGATACGAACCTCTACACCGCCGCTTTCGGTCAGAACGAATCCATCACCCCCATGCAGATGGCAACCGCTGTGGCGGCCATCGCCAACGGCGGCTACCTTGTCACGCCCTATGTGGTGGACTCCATCACAGACAACGACGGCAACGTTGTCTCCCAGACCGAGACAAACATCCGCCGCCAGGTCATTTCAGAGGACGTCAGCCGCCAGCTGCTTGCCATGATGGAAAATAACGTCTACGGGGAAGGGGACTACCATTCCTGCATCAACGCCTATGTGGCGGGCTACCGCATCGGCGGCAAGTCCGGCACGGCAGAGCGCACCGACCGCCACCTGCGCGGCGACGGCGACTACTACAAGGCCATGAGCTTTGCCGCTGTGCTGCCCATCGACGACCCCGAAATCGAGGTGTTCGTCCTGCTGGACGACCCGCGCTGGGTCAAGGACTACGCCAGCCAGGTCGTGGCCCCGGTCGTGGGCAACATCATCAGCGAGGTCGCGCCCTACCTGGGCATTGAGCAGGACCCCGGCTACAACCCCAGCGGCACCGTCAAGGTGCAAACCTGCCTGGATTATACCTGGACCAACGCCCAGGTTACACTGAACCGCCAGGGCCTCAAGCACAAGCTCATCGGCCCCAGCAGCGGCAATATCGTCTACCAGTACCCGGTGGGCGGCAGCGATGTCCCCGCAGGCTCCACCGTCTACCTGTACACCGCCACCGACCAGAACTCGATGACCACCGTGCCCGATGTGGCGGGCAAGACCGGCACCTTTGCCGAGCAGATGCTGAAAGCCGCCAACCTGAACGTGCAGTTCAGCGGCGACAGCGGCGGTAAGGTTGTCAGCCAGAGCGTGGAGGCCGGCACCAGCGCCGCCTACGGCACAATCATCACCCTGACCATGGACAGCGGGGAAGACACCCCCGCCGAAACTACCCCCGCCGCCGAGGAAGAAACCATCGACCCGGCGAATGTGGAAGGGTGATACAGAAATCCGCAATTTATAGGGGCCGGGTGTGCCCGGCCCGCAACTTTCCCATAAGCAATCGTTTGTCATTCACGGCCGGGCCGCATATGTACGGCCCCTACGTCTTAACTTACTATCCCAAGGAGGTCCTTTTCATGCAAAAGATTCCTGCCAATGAACTGCTGGCCGGGCTGACACTGGCCGAGCCTGTCTCCATCCACGCCGTTGTGACCGACAGCCGTGAGGTCAAGCCGGGCTGCGTCTTTGTCTGCTTTCCCGGCGAACGCGTTGATGGCCACGATTTTGCTGCAGGTGCGTACCAGAATGGCGCAGCCTATATCATCGCCAACCACCCGGTCGAGGGCGTTCCTGCAGACCGTACCGTCATTGTGCCGGACAGCGCCAAAGCCATGATCCGAATGGCGTCCAACTACCGTATGCTATTCAGCCCCAAGATGATCGGCGTCACTGGCAGCGTCGGAAAGACCACGACGAAAGAGTTCTGTTACGCCGTGCTGTCCGCCTTTGGCAAGACGCTGAAAACCGAGGGCAACCAGAACAACGATATCGGCGTGCCCAATACGCTGTTCCGCCTGGACAACGATACCGAGTACGCCGTCGTCGAAATGGGCATGGATCATGCGGGCGAGATCGAGCGCCTGACCCGTTGCGCACGGCCGTCGGCGGGCATCATCACGATGATAGGCGTCTCCCACCTGGAAAATCTCGGCACTCGGGAGAATATACTGAAAGCAAAGATGGAGATTTGTACCGGCCTGCCCGATGGTGCGCCGCTGGTGCTCAACGCTGACAACGACCTGCTGCCCACCGCCGATGTGCCTACCAGGCTGAAGGCCGTCTGGTTCGGTATCGATGCCGAGAACGCTGATGTCCGCGCCGTGGATGTTGAGACCGGAACGAACGGTACAACGTTCAAGATCATTGATAAAGAATACGGCACTTTCAATGCCGCCATTCCCACTGCAGGCGTTCACACCGTCTATGACGCGCTGGCTGCCTATGCCGCTGCCACCCGCCTGGGGCTGGATGCGGCCCGCTGTGCAGCGGCCCTTGCCACATACCAGACGACTGGTATGCGCCAGCATATTGTAAAAAAAGGCGGTGTTACGTTCATTGAGGACTGCTACAACGCCAGCCCCGACAGCATGAGAGCCGCGCTCTCGGTGCTGAAAGCCCTGCCCAACACCCGCAAAATTGCCCTGCTGGGCGATATGCTGGAACTGGGCGACGCCAGCGAGGACGGCCACCGCCACACCGGTGAGTGGGCTGCCGACGCGGGTGTTGACCAGCTGATTGCCTACGGCCCGCGCAGCGCTGCCATGGCAGACGCCGCAAAAGCGCACGGTGTTGTAACTGTGCATTGCAAAAACGCCGAAGAAGTGTTACAATATCTACGGCAATTCGTGCGCCCCGGTGACGCAGTCCTGGCCAAGGCCAGCCACGCCATGGGGCTGGAACAGCTGCTTCAGGATTTCTATAAAGAATTGCCGCAGGGGTAAAGGGCTTCCCCCTTCGGGAAAAGCTGTCCGCGCAGCGGACTGATGAGGGGCTGGTCTGCCCATAGTTGTCTGTAAACAGCGTAAATTCCCAAATCCCCCTGCACCACATCATTTTGGAGGAATCACTGCATGGAGGAAATATCCTATCTGTTGGCGTCGGCGGCCATCGGCGGCTTTGTTATCACGGCGGTGTCAGGCAAGTTTATGATCCCGGCGCTGCATCGGCTGCACTTCGGCCAGACCGTCCGCGAGGAAGGCCCCACCTGGCACAACAAGAAAAACGGCACCCCCACCATGGGCGGCCTGTGCTTCATCTTCGGCATCCTGGTCACGCTGGGCCTGGTGTGGGGGATGTTCCACAACCAGCTGCCGGAAGTTCTGGGCCTGCCCCAGATGAAGGCTGGCATGATGGTGCTGTTTCTGGCGTTTGGCTCGGGGCTGATCGGCTTCCTTGATGACTTTATCAAGGTCATCAAGCACCGCAACCTCGGCCTTACCGAAGCCCAAAAGATGATCTTGCAGATTGCCCTGACCTTTGGCTTTATGTTCGGCCTCAACAGCCTGGGCCTGCTCACCACCCAGGTGCAGCTGCCGATTTTCGGTTTGGTGGATATGGGTCTTGTCTACTATCCCATCGCGTTTTTCGGCATCATCTTTTTGGTCAACGCCGTCAACCTGACGGACGGCCTTGACGGCCTTTGCACCGGTGTGACCTTTGTGTCGATGATCGGCTACCTGCTGGCGGGCAGCCTGCTGGGCTTTGTCCATGTCTCGCTTATCGCCGCCGCCACGGCGGGTGCCTGCGCCGGGTTCCTGGTCTGGAACTTCTACCCGGCCAAGGTGTTCATGGGCGATACTGGCAGTATGTTCTTCGGCGGCATCGTCACGGCGTTGGCCTTTGTAATGCAGCGCCCCGAACTGGTGCTCTTCTTCGGTATCGTGTACATCTGGGACGCCATGACCGTTGTTATCCAGCGCGTCTACTTCAAGGCGACCCACGGCAAGCGCATCTTCCGCATGACGCCGATCCACCACGCCTTTGAAATGCGCGGCTGGCGCGAAGTCAAAATTGACGCTTTCTTTGCCCTGATTGCCATTATTGGTGTGGCTATGGGTATTTTCTACATCTGCGTGGCGTAACACTGCGCAAAATCTGCTAAGGAGGTGACTGCCTGTGAATACGCCGTCAAGCCTGTTAGGGGTGCTGTTTGACCACACCATCGGTAATATTCTGCGTATGCTGGCGGTCATCCGCCTGCCAAAACTCGAACGCGGCAGGGTCTCCCGAGGTTTCGTGGCGACCCTGATCGTCATTATGGGATATGGGCTGGTCATGCTGTTTTCAGCCAGCTATTCCAGCGGGTACGCCAACTACGGTGATGTCTACCACTTCATCCGTCCGCAAAGCATCATTGCAGTGGCGGGCCTGGGCGTTATGTGGCTGGTGTCCAACATCAACTACCGTGCCCTGCGCTACATGAACGAGAGTTTTTACATCATCACGCTCGTGCTGCTGGTGGCGGCGCTGTTCAGTCCTGTGGACACCAACGGTACCTACCGCTGGGTCTACTTTGCGGGAGGTGCGTTTTCGCTGCAGCCGTCTGAGCTGGCAAAATTTTCGGTCATGCTCTGGACTGCCGATATGCTCGATCGCGACAACGATAAGAAAAAGTCGCTGTGGTACGGTCTGCTCAAACCCGCGCTGCCGCTGGTGCCGATTCTCGTGCTGCTGAAAATGGAACCGCACAACTCGGCCATGATGCTTTTGTGCCTGATTTTTGTTACCATGATTGCCTGCAACGGCTCCGCCATGCGGTGGTGGCCGCTGGCTGGTGCGGGTACCGTGGCGGGCGCCATTGCCTACGTGAAGCACCTTGCCTCGGGCGAGGGCTACGCCGCGGGCCGCCTGGGCGGCGTATGGGGCCTGACCCCCACGAACACGACGGGTATGCAGTGGCAGACCCGCCAGAGCATCTATGCTATCTGCACCGGAGGACTGTTCGGTGTGGGCATCGGCAACAGCGTCCAGAAACACCAATGGCTGCCCTACGCGGAGAACGACTTCGTCTTTGCCGTCATCGGGGAGGAACTGGGCTTCGTCGGGGCGATTGCCCTGATTGCCCTGTTTGCGGCGCTGGTCATCCAAGGAATCTTCATTGCGCTGCGTGCGCCCGATTTGTACGGTACGCTGCTGGGCATCGGCATTGTGTCCCAGGTGGCGTGGCAGGTTTTTCTGCACATCGGCGTCGGTACGGCGTTGCTGCCCAACACGGGTATCAGTTTGCCGTTCTTCTCCTACGGCGGCACCAGTTTGTTGCTGCTGCTGGGTGAGATGGGCGTGCTATTGAGTATATCCCGTGCGGGCAACGCGCGGGAGGAACGCATGGCCGAACAGCACCGCGCCGAGACCGACCGTATGCTCCACCGCACCCGCTACCGCAGAGGTACGGTGTAAGACCGTGCTGTAGGGGGCGGCGTCCTCGACGCCCCGTAAGCCTCCCCTTACAGGGGAGGTGGTCGAGTGCCAGCGATGACCAGTGGGGCTTTGCCCTCTTGCTGTTAGCATAAACTTATAATTTTAGGGAGGCCGAATCATGCGTGTTCTCATTGCTGCCGGCGGTACAGCCGGTCATATCAACCCGGCGTTGGCAATCGCCGGTGCCCTGAAAGCCGCAGACCCGACGGCGGAAATTCATTTTGCGGGCCGTCGGGAGGGGATGGAGTACGGACTTGTCACCAAGGCGGGTTACCCTTTCCACCATATCGAAATCAACGGCTTCCAGCGCCACCTCAGCCTGGAAAACATCGGCCGCAATATCGTCGCCATCTGGCATCTGGCGCTGTCCGGCCCCCGCACCCGGAAAATCCTGAACGAGGTCAATCCCGACCTTGTCATCGGCTGCGGCGGTTACGTCAGCGGCCCTATTGTGCGCGCGGCGGCCAAACGCAGCATCAAGACTGCCATCCATGAGCAGAACGCCTTCCCCGGCGTGACAAACAAGCTGCTGGCGAAGGAGGTCAACATCGTTCTGGCTGCCAGCGCCGATGCCGTAGAAAAGCTGGGCGCACCCGAGAAAACCACCGTTGTGGGCAACCCGGTTCGCCCCGAGGTCCTGACCGCCGACCGCGCCACAGCCCGCGCAAAACTGAACGCAGGCGACCGCACGGTCATTTTGAGCTTTGGCGGCAGCCTGGGTGCAGACCGCATCAACCAGGTCGTGGCCGACCTCTGTGCCTGGGAAAAGCAGACGAACCAACACACATTACACCTGCACGCCACCGGCAGCCGCGGTGTCAAGCTGTTTGAAAATCTCGAAAAAGAAAAGGGCTTTGCTCCTGGCGAGAACCTTGTTGTGACCGAGTACATCAACAATATGCCCCAGCTGCTGGCGGCGGCGGATCTCGTCATTGCGCGTTCCGGTGCGCTGACGCTGGCCGAACTGGAAGCCGTGGGCCGCGCGTCGGTGTTGATCCCCAGCCCTAACGTGGCCGAAAACCACCAGTATTACAACGCCCTTGAACTGCAAAAGGCTGGGGCAGCCGTGGTCATTGAGGAAAAGAACCTGACCGGTGACGGCCTGGTAAAGACCGTGGAAGAACTGCTGACCACCCCAGGCAAGCTGGCCGAAATGGGAGCCAACGCCAAGACATTAGGCAACCCCCACAGCCTGGATATGATTACGGAAAAATTGCTGGAGCTGGTAAAATCATAACAGCCGCAGGGGGCGGCATCCTCGACGCCCCGTAGCCGCCACTGCCCCATAGGGCAGCCGGCACGCACCTATAAAAATGTATTGGAAAGGAGCCGCCCATGGATCGAAACCAGCGCAGCCGCAGGCAAAAATCCGTGAGCGGCTCCTATTCGCAAGCTCCCAAACGCAGCATGGGCAGCCGTATGGGGCTGGAAAAACCGGGCACCCCACGCCAACAGCCGCCGAAAAAATCCTCGCCGCGCAGCCAGCGCCCCACCCAGCAGATCAACCCGCAAAAAGCCGGGTACGACCCCGCCGCGCCCAAACGCCAGCGCCGCGTAACCCAGGCAGAAATCATCCGAAAACGCAACCGCCGCCGTGCCATGAGCATCCTGGCGGTGCTGGCCGTACTGGCCGTAGGGGCTTTCGTCTCGCTTAACCTGCTGTTTAAAGTGGCCTTTTTCCGGGTCGAAAACTTCGACCGCACCACCCCCGCCGACACCGGCATCTACACCTCGGACGAGCTTATCAACGCGCTGAATATCGAGAAAAACTCGAATCTTTTCGGCTTCTCCACCGCTGAAAAGACCCGCCAGCTGGCCCAGCAGTTTCCGTACCTTGAGCAGGTGCAGGTTGAGGTCCAGATGCCTGCTACTGTCGTGATCAAGGTGCAGCCCGCCGTGGAGCGATTCGCCTGTATGTACTCCGGCGGCTGGATGGTGCTGAGCGATTCCCTCAAGATCCTGCGCACCGACGTCAACCAGCCCGACGGCCTGATTTTGCTCTCCATCGCGCTGCCCACAGATTTTGCCCCAACTGTCGGCCAGAACATCACGCCGGAAAGCTATAACTCGTTGCTTGGGGGCGAGCAGGCCACCGCCGAGACGGCAGGATTGCAGGCGTCGGCCATGCAGACCTTGACCGAAATGCTGGACGGCTTGCAGACGTACAACCTGTTTGACGGCACCACAGCCATCAGTGTGCAGGATTTGAGCGATATCGAGTTCACCTACCAGAACCGTGTGCAGGTCAAGTTGGGCAGCGAGACGAATCTTGCCTACAAACTGCGCCTGGCTGCTGCCGCACTGGCCGACCCCGAAAAGGGCCTGGCCGCCAGCGATAAGGGTGTGCTGGATATCTCGACCCAGCAATCCAACGGCGACATCCGCGCCTACTTTGCCCCCGACGAACCCGCCCCGACCCCCACCCCCGAACCTACCGCCACGCCGGAACCGGAGGAAAAGGAAACTCTGGCTAACACAGCAGAATAAGCCAGCGCCCCGACAAAAGTCGGGGCTTTTTTGTAGTTGCTGTAACGTTTGGGGCAAAATCATCACTTATAGAGTGAGAGCACAGAGGAAAGGAGGGCAGGCCATGCCGCTGCCGGAACTGGAAGAACTGTATACACTATACCGTACGGACCTGTACCGCTACCTCTGCCACTTGACACACGACCCAACCGAGGCTGAGGACATACTGAGCGAGACCTTCCTGCGTGCCATGCGGCGGCTACCCACCTACCGCGGCGACTGCGCTGTCAAAACATGGCTGTTCGGTATTGCCCGCAACATCTGGCTGGAAAGTCTGCGTAAGCGCCGCCCCGACGTCAGCGCAGATGACCTGCTGGAAAACTACCTGGCCGAGGATACTCTGACCGAGCATACCGACACACGCCTGCAATGGCAGCGGGTCTGTGAACTGCTGCAGCAGAAAGACGACCGCGCCCGCCGCATTATGCAGTTGCGCGCGGAGGGCTATACCTATGCGGAAATCGCGGTACAGCTGCATATCAGTGAAAGCTCGGCCCGCGTCATCGAACACCGCACCCGCAGCTGGCTGAAGGAAATTTTGACGAAGGAGGGTTATGACCTGTGAAGAAACTTGCTGAAAACGCAAAAATCCCCTGTGCGGTCTGCCGGGACTTGATGCCATTGGTGCAGGACGGAATCGCCAGCCCGGAAAGTGAGCAGCTTGTCCGCGCCCACGTTGCCGTCTGCCCGGCCTGTCAGGCCTTGTGGCAGGGGACAGAGCCGCCCGCAGCGCCGGAACTGCAAACCCCCGACGATACCAAAATACTCAAGCGGCTGCGCCGCCGTTACAGCATCCACCTGTTGCTGCTGGCCTTTGTAGGCATTGCAGTGGGCATAGCCCTGGGGTATACAGGCAGCGCAAATTGGGTCATTCTGTTTTTGCCGCTCGTCTGGAGTGTTCTGACCTACCGTGACATCGGCATGGGAAAGCCGCTGCTGCTGTTCACGCTGGGGCTGGCGGTGCTGGATGCTATCATAAAGCAGATGGCCTTGCTGGAATCGTTCGCACTTGGTAATTTCTTGGCAAATTTGGTGTCCGGCTGCATTTTGTACGTCGGTTTGGGTGGCGTTGGCTGGCTGATCGGCTGGCTGCTGCACTATGCAAAGGAGAGTACCCATGAAAACAAAAGCTAAAAGAACGAAAACCATGCGCCGCTTTGCGCTGACAGCAGCCCTGCTGCTGATTCTCGCGCTGCTGCTGGCCTTTGACGCCATCAACGGTGACCCGCTCAGCCAACAGTGGGCTATACATCGGGCCATTCGATATGCGGAAAAGCTATATCCGGAGGAAACATTTCACTGGGACCAGCGCACTGCCGCTGATGGACAGTTCTTCCACTATGTGGTATACGTTCAGTCTGACCAGAGCCGTGATACAAACTTTGCGGTGCAGACGCGGTTCTGGCTGCTGACTGATGATGAAATCCGGGGTAAGGAGCTTGAGCCAGACCATGTGTTCTATGTAGACCACCGCTGGACCACCGCCTACCGCCTGGGGGATGAAGCCGCCCAGCAGGCAGCCGCGTATCTGACCGTGCAGGCCCCGGAATTAAACTTTGCATCTGTCTACGGCGCAAAGGGCAACACGGTAGAGATCGACCTTTGCTATACCGAGCAGGACGGCATGACCCCGGCTAACTATGTGGATGATCTGCCGCTGGATGCTGCCTTTGACAAAGCCCTGCTGCAAAAGGTGCCCAGCCGCCTGTGCGCACAAGTGCTGTGCGATGGCAAGCCTACCGAGACGGACATGCAAACCGTCCTGCACACCCTCAAGCAAGTGCTGGAAAACAATGATATGCCGATAACCTATTACGATATCACCCTTGTACCCACCGACAACTACGCCGACCACAATGCATATATGGCCGATGTACTGGAATCCGGCCTGACACCCGCCGACAAAATTGCATAAAAATAACCCCGCAGCGCTGTATAATGAACAGCACCCCATTTGTTAGACAGTATGATATACTATCTAACAAGTGGGGTGTTTTGCTATGCCAAAAGGAGTACCA
>NZ_WQOH01000026.1 GCF_018784445.1 Gemmiger formicilis
TTAGCCGCAGGGTCGGGAGCAAGTGCAGCCACAAGACGCAAGCGTTGAACGGTCGCTTCTCGATTCGGACAGCCAAAAGCGTAAAGAGCTTTCTTTTCATTGATGTTCATATTCATAGTGGGTTCCTCCTTGAAAGATTAAGATTTAAGGTTAATAAAAGCGACAAGCATTTCACGAAGAACGAAACACTTGCCGCTTGAATTACGGTATTAAATTGTCGGGTTCAGACCTTACTTTTTTAGTCCTCTTTGGGGTTGAGCGGATATTCATAGGCTTCTTTCATAAGTAGCAAGCCTGTGGACAGTCCACATTTAAAATGCTCGGTGCTTTCATACTGCTGAACAATCGTCATTCGCTGATGAAGTTCCTCCACTTTGGAAAAGTCGGCTTTTGAAAACTTGTTCGCCAGTTCGTCCATAAGGCCGGCAATGGCTTTGACCTCTGCCTTGTAGCCGTCCTGTTGCGGTACAATGTTCTCCAATGGGTACATATCGCCGCCGAAAATCGCTTCCATAATCATTTAATCACCCCCTCCGCTATAATGGCAGTAAATCATTTCGTGCTTGATGATTTCCTCGGCTCGGTTGCGGATGGAGTTCATGGACTGCACCCACAACATCTGATTATCTGCTTTCATCTGCTCGGTCACGCCCTCGGCTCTTGCCATCTGCTCCATAATCAGAGAGAAGCGGTCATTTGCCTGTTCGTTCAGATCTGCAAGGACAGAATGAAGCCGACAGGACAAAACAAGCTCGTTATAAACGGCGGGGCGGTAATTCTGCAAATAGGCTTTGTGAAGTCTGCCCCAATGCCCGATAGGTCGCTTTTCCTCCGGCAGCTTCAAATCCGGCACATAGTAATCTCCCACAAGGATATAGTCAATGCCGTTTTCGTGGATTCTCGGTTTCAGTTCGTTCATGCTGTGATAGCTCCTTTCTGTGGCTCTCGCTTCGGAAGATTGCTGACAGGGATAAACACACCCCTTGCAATGTCCTCGGCTCGAATGGCATTTTTCTTTTCGTCCATCTCGGCTTTCTTCGCCGCCTTGATTTTGTCCTCATAACGCTTCTGGGCACCGCTGGCTTTACGCTTCAAGTAGTTCTGATGAAGTTTGTCCTTGCGTTCCTCTCGCTTGCGGATTTCCTCTAATTCTTCCGGCGTAAGCTCCACTTCAGCAAATGCCGGAGGGACGAAACGCCCGACAAAGTTAAAGAAGATTTCAACCTCTTGCGTAGTCTCTCGACTGCCTTTTCTGGCACGCTCATGGACAAGGATTTTATCGACAAACTCGTTGAGCATGGTATTTGTCAGCTTGTCGAAGTTCTGATACTTGTCAATCAGAGTGATAAAGCGGTCTGCGGATTTCTCATGCTTCTCATAATCTCCGACAGCCTTTTCAAGTGTTGCAATCTCGGCGGTAAGTGCCGCCTGTTCCTTTGCGTACTGTGCATCCAGAACGGCATATCTGGCATCGGGGAGTTTGCCCAATACATTATCCTCATAGATTTTACAGAGCAAAACTTCCAGTTCCGAAACACGCTGTTTTGACGTAGCAAGCCTTGTGCGTTGCTTCTTGACCTCGCTTGTCTGCTGACTGGACTGTGCTTCTTGTACCACTCGGACAAACTCGGCTCGGTCATGCTTTGCATACTCGGCTATGGCTCGGAGCATATCGGAGACAAGAGACAATACCACATCTTCATTGATACGGTGCTGTGTCTTGCAGAGCGTTCCACAAGGGACTTTTGTGTACTGTGAGCAAGTGTATTGAGAGATACGCTTGCCGTTGTTAGTGCGGTGGACATACATCTTGCCGCCGCAATCGGCACAGTAGAGCAAGCCTGTGAGGGGAGCAGCTTCGCCCCATCCATCGGGGTATCGTCTGACCTTGCTTCGGATTTTCTGTGCAAGGTCGAAAGTCTCTTGGCTGATAATGGCTTCATGAGTATTCTCGAAAATCGTCCATTCGTCCTCCGGCACATAATGGCTTTTCTTGTCCTTGAAATGCTTTCGGGTCTTGAAATTGACGGTATGACCGAGATATTCACGCTTGTCCAACAGATTGACGATAGTGGAAGAACCCCAACCGTACACATCCTTGAAAGTCTTGTTTTTGTTCACGCCCTCGTTATGCTGTGCAAGGTAGGCAGAGGGAATGAGTATCTTGTCCTCGGACAGCTTCTTTGCAATCTGATACGGTCCGTAGCCGTCAATCGTCATAGCAAAAATACGCTTGACAACCTCGGCGGCATATTCATCAACAATCCATTGGTCTCTTGTCTCATTCCAGAGATAACCGTAAATGACCGTCCCTGTCAGATGCTTGCCTGTCATGCCTTTGGTCTTGAAAGTGGACTTGATTTTGCGGCTTGTGTCTCGTGCGTAGTATTCGTTCATGATGTTACGAAAAGGGGTAAAATCATCGTCCCCTCTGGCACTGTCCACACCGTCATTGATGGCAATGAGACGGACACCTCTCTGGCGTAAAATCTCCATAATCTGACCGACTTTGAGATAGTCACGCCCCAGACGGCTCATGTCCTTAATGCACAGATAGTCCACATTTCCGGCTTCGACTTGCCGCATCATATCCAGAAAGCCGGGTCTATCGAAACAAGTTCCGCTTATTCCATCGTCCGTAAAGTGGACACAGTTTGTGAAGCCTTGCTGTGCGGCGTATTCCTCCAATAATTTTTTCTGATTGGATATGGAATTACTCTCGCCTTGCAGTTCATCGTCACGGCTCAAACGCTCGTATAGGGCGGTTATTTTCTGTTTGCTCATGGGGTCTCCTTTCTGCTTTGTAGCCTTATATGTTTTAAGAGACTTACTCATATCGTGATGAATAAGTCTCTTAAAGCATACAACACCCGCCGCCAGCTTGAACTTGGCATATTGGCGGACAGCAAAGTGGTTCGGTTTTTTCTTTTTCAGAGCTTCAAACATCTGATCCACTGGATTCTGAAAGGTTTCATCATCCTCGCGCACTTCCATCGCGTTCAGAAATTCAATCAGCGTTGCAAAGTTCTGCTCTTCCAGCGGTGCCTCATAATGGATATAACCAATCAAAGCACAATACAGCAAGGTCTCTGCCTTCGTCCAGAATTCGTCACCGGCCTTGCCGTCCCCTTTAGTGTTGGCAATGAGGGTTGTGGTCAGCTTCAAAATATCCTTTTCGCTGTGAATATACGCGAAGGGATTATAATGCATCGACTTTCTGAAATTGATAGTATTGAAAATCCGGATACTGTATCCGTTCTTCAAAAGGGCTTGGCCGCAGTCGATTACGATATCACCTTTCGGGTCAGTGACCACGTAGGAACTGTGACATTGTAAAAGGTTGGGTTTAAGCCAAAATCTCGTCTTACCGCTGCCGGAACCGCCGACCACAAGCACATTTTTGTTTCTGGCATTTGCCGGATTCTTCGGGCGATTGCCCATCATCAGCCGCTCCGTCCGGGTCAGAATCACATTGTTTGCAAACACTGGATCTTCAAACGGTTCGATGTCTTTCTGCGTACCCCACCGGGCAGAGCCATACTCCATACCATGACGATATTTCTTGGCATTTTTGCCTTTCAGATACACAGCAAGCCGCAGACCCGCTCCGCAGCACACACCAATCAGCAAATCCAGCGGATGCAGACTTGGCATCGGGTTGGAAAATGCTGCACCCAGAGCAGAAAGAAAGCCGAGGAGCTTTTCAGACATGTCTGCGCCCTCGGCAATTCTCCACGCTTCTCCCAGATTGGTACATACAAGACCGGCAATGAAGTACGGCAGGTTCAGGATCAGCAGCTTCTTGGTCTTATTACTCATAGATCACGCTCCTGACTTTTGTGACGAACCTTATCCGGCAGAATTGCAGCCACCAGTTCTTTGAGCTTGTTAAGCTGCTCCAGAACACTCGGTTTTTCCTTTGCTTTCAGCTTGCGGTTGGTGAATTCCTCAAAAGCGGAAGTCAGTGCATCCGCATCCTTCGCCTTAAAGAACACCGTGTACTTGGGTGGAATCACATTTTGGTCTTTCGTAATGGCATAATCCACACCGTATTTCCGCGCCACCTGTTCAAAGCCTTTCAAATCCGTTTTCTCAATGGGGATACTGCTGACTCCCTGATTCTGACCGATCAGTTCTTTGATGCTCTGCTTTCCAAGCGGCATCTGCGCTGATTTCTGAGCCGCCTTTGCCTGATGGTGCCGTTTCCACGCATTATAGCCATTCACGATAGTGCGAAATGTCAGTTTCGTGGTACTGATTGCCAGATTGACGGTACGATTTTCAACTTCTTCCTGCATGAATCTCCGCCTCCTTCCTTACAAACTGTCCCGGTCCGGTGCCGGTTTACTCTTTTCTTGGGGCTTTGCAGCCTTTTCCTCCATCTTCTTCACCATGTCATCCGGAACCGGAATCGCCATGATGCTGCGCCCCATACGAACGAACATCTGGGGCTGATGGAACTGCTCCTCAAATTTCTGCATCTGCTCCGAAGTCAGAGAACCAAAGTCATCCTCTGTCAGCCCTACCACCAGAAAATCACCGGCATAAATGTCCTGCATATCCCCGTCTTCGGTGTAAATCGCACGGTTCAGCGGCAGACCATTGATTTTGCCGGATTCATTCAGAATAATGGCCACTTCATCCTCAAATGGATAGGTGACTTCAATATCGCCGCCGACCATGGCCTGCAAATCTTCCAGCTCCGTGCCAACACTGATTTTCTTCGGATAGGCATTGGGCTGTACCAGCAGCACATCCATTGTCCTGGTCTCTGCCAATTCATGTTCTCCCACGGTCTTGAAATCCACACCGGTGAAATCGCCGGAATCCAGAACATAGTCCTGATTGTTCCACGCCTGCGTCACCATGCGTTCCGCATCTTCCTGTGAGGCAGCTTCCACGGAAACCTTTCTCTGGAGAGTCTCTGTAATCTCCACATCAAATTTCTTCATAGGCACCTCCTTAGATCAGGCGCAGTGCCGGAACCAACTCGCCGCCAATGGAAACCACCGTCAGGTTCTCGTTCACATAGTCGATGGTGCGTTCCAGCGTAAACAGATTGATGCTGCATTCGTTGCCGTTCTGGTCGATTTCCGAAACCTCCGCAGCTCCCAACAGATAGCGGGTTCTGTCAGTCTCGATCACATCGCTCTTATCATAATGGAGAAGCAGTTCCCCATCTGCCACCAGATCAGCCTCCATCTCATCGTAAACATCCTCAAAGATGTCTCGACTGCCATCCTCGGTCAGGAGTTCGCCGCCAGCCCCCGGCAGGATCACCATCACAATGCGCTCCTTCGGGTGATCTTCACGGATTGCCTCCAGCATCAGCCAGTTATGAAGCATCGCAATGGACTTCTCAAACATGGGATCATCCATCGGATTGGGCTGCGATGCACCGTGCGGGCAGTTCTTGCAATCCATGCTGCACACTGCGTTGTTCTGATTCTTCTTAAAGTTCATCATCATAAAAATCTCCTTCTCATCGTTCCATATCTCGTTGTTTACTTCGCTGCCATTTTTCCAGCAGCCGGATAATCGTGTCCTGCATCTGCTTCGGCGTATAGGATTTCGGGAAATACTTCCGAAGAACCTCGTTTTTAATCGTCACATGGTCAAGCTCATCCTTTTTGATTTCATTCATCACTTCACACATGGCATCCAACGTGCAGCCGCCCTCCTGTGAGAGCTTCTTCAGCCGCTGTGCCTGCGACAGGGATGGAGATGCCTGTGCATAGTCCATTGCCTCCAGAAATTCCTTCTGTTCAGACGGTTTCAGGTAAGACAACTCCACCGCCGGATTAAAGGCGATTTTCTTCTCATCCACCATATCCAAAATTTCAGGAATCAGGTTGGTAAGGCGGATATAGCGTTTAACCGTATCCTTACTCATTCCAACAGCTTCACCAATAATCTCCGTAGACAACTTCGGTGCAAATTGCTCCGAAGTCAAATCTTTTCTCTGACCCTGATGTTTCATCGCCTCCAACTTCATCTTGTAGGAAAACGCTCTCTCGCTGGGAAGAATATTCTCCCGCTGCAAGTTGCTGTCCACCATAAAGATGATTGCTGCATCATCGTCCATTTCCTTGACGATGACCGGCACAGTCTCCAAACCTGCCAGCTGCGCCGCATGAAGTCTGCGGTGTCCTGAA
This sequence comes from Gemmiger formicilis, assembly GCF_018784445.1. Lineage (GTDB taxonomy): Bacteria > Bacillota > Clostridia > Oscillospirales > Ruminococcaceae > Gemmiger. The sequence continues at coordinate 6,156 of NZ_WQOH01000026.1, forward strand.
AGAATTTCAAATCCGCCTTCCGGGTCAGGTCGGACAATCAGTGGTGATACCACACCGATCTGCTTGATGCTCTCTACGGTCTGTTCCATCAGCTCGTCATCCAGCACCTTAAAGGGATGCCCTTCAAAAGGATGCAGGTCAGAAAGCGGCATCTCCGTCCGCTTCTCCTTAGCCGCAGCGTCGGCAGCTGAGCCACTGCGGTTTTCTGTTGTAATACTGGTTTTTGCTTTTGCCATTCAGCTTCTTAACCTCCTTCCAGCGGTGATAGATGTCATTCTTACCTGCGAAAAACGCCTTTTTTGCCTTGCACTTCATAGATCAAGTACCTCCTTAACGACCTGCTGTTTTTCTTTTCCAATGCTCTTTCTGCGGTCCTCTCCGCTGATTCGCACCGGCGTACACATTTCCAGAATCCTGCTGTAAATCCGGGCGTATGCCACATCCTGCGGATTGCGGATTTCTGCAATTTTCAGATTGGTTGTGATAATGACCGGAAGCCCGGACTTATACCGCTCATCAATGACAGCGTAGACCTGCTCCAGCGCATATTCGGTGCTGCGCTCAATTCCCAGATCATCCAGAATCAGCAAAGAATAATTGGAAAACGAAGCGATATACCGGTATCGTTCTTCCGAATACATGGCACCCATCTGGTTCAGGATTTTGGAGAAGTTCGTCATCAAAACCGGAATGCCCTGATCCAGCAGCGCATTTGCTATACATGCCGCCACAAAGGACTTTCCGGTTCCGACATCTCCCCATAACAAAAGGCCAAGGTTTTCAGCCTTGACCTTTTTCCACTGCTCCACATAACGTTTTGCCATCTGGATGTCCTTGTTGTCTTCTGCAACGCCAAAATTCCATTCCAGAAGATGCTTTTCCTGAATCCCAGTTGCTTTCAGCTGCCTGATTTTACGCTGCCGCTCCACCAGTTCATCCTGGCGTTTCTTTTCCGCCATCGCTTCCTGCTGGCATCTGCAAAGGCAGGGAACAATCTTGTCTCTGCCCCAGAGCTTTACCCTGCACTGCACCGGAGTATGACAGTTCCGGCAATACAGCAGTCCGTCCACGCCCTGGTATTCCTGCTCTCCGGGTTCTTTCGGCGTAAAGAGCGAATCCAACGCCGCATTCAATACTTCAGGCACCATGTCGCTCATAGGCTGTCTCCTTCCTCAAATGTGTAGTCTGCCGGGTTATACTTCGGCTTTTCTCTCTTTGCCCAGCTCCGGATTGTGGCAAGGTGATTTTTGTAGCTCCTGCCGGTGGAAGCCATATACTCAGAGAGCCGTTCCACCCGCATCTGATAATCTCCTGGGAACTCCTGCCGGAGCTTGCCGTATTCCGTGTCAGAGAGAAGGACATTTTCGTATGAGCCATACCGGTGCTGGATTTCCTTCTTCTCTCTTTTATTGATTGTTTCAGTACTTGTTCTATTAGTACTTAATTGCGCGGGATTTTCCGTAACCGGTGTGTCCGTATCCGGATTTACCGTATACGGCTTTTCCGTACACGGTGATTCCGAACACGGCTTTTTCCTTGGCATCTCATAGATCACATACTCCGCTCTGCCCATCCGACCGTTACTCTCACGCTGCTGGTTCCTTTCCAGATATCCAAGACGTTCCAGTTCTTTCAGAGCTGTAAGCACCCCATCTACGCCATCCGGTGTAATCGAAGATAATCCCCGTACCGAATAGTTCCATGTGTCCGGTAAACTAAGCAGCATAGAGAGAAGTCCTTTTCCTTTCAGGCTGAGACCCTGATCCCGCAGGTGGTAATTGCACATCGTTGTGTAATTGCTGTTTTTCTCAACCCTGAATACCGGCATGGTGCTCACCATCCTTTTTCGCAGGCTCCGTTTTTTTCTTCGGACATTTGCGCGAACGATCTTCGCTGTCCTCCCGTCGATGGTATTTGCCGGTATCCTGCATCATGCGTTCAAACGCCTGAAGGCGTCCCTCTGTAAAAAGCGTCATTCGATCACACCCCATTTCTTAAACAACTTGAAGAGATGATTCTTTCCCTTGCAGGTCACTCTCGTCTGCTGCACCAGTTTTCCGCTTCTGCCGTAGCAATCCCGGACAATAAAATAGCCCCTTGCAGATTTGTCTGCAAAAGGCATCAGCCAGCCGCTTGGACTGCGGTACAGATAGCGGTGATCCAGTAAGAGAGCTACTGCCGTCTTCTCTGGGATTCCGATTTCCTTACAGAAATTCCGGATGCAGGTGCAATCTTCCGAATTTACAAAGGTGTCGAAGTAGTCTGCCTTGGGCTGTGCCGCATCCAGCTGTTTGCGGATACCCTCAAGCTGCTCTCTCTCGGCTACAAGCTCCTGTGCCAGTGTGTAGATGACCTCCGGATGCTGAATCACCTGATCCAAAATGGAATCGCTCATATACACACCATGCTTGCGAATGGACGGGAGAACTTCATCAAACACCCAGTGTTCAAATCGTTCTGCCGATGGCAGCTTGCTGTGAACGATCAGCCGGTAAACATCGCCTTCTGTGATAAAGGAGATTTCAACGACCTGCTCTCCAGCATCTCCATACTGATTCACCTTCTGAACGACCCCCTCGCGTTTCGTTAGGGGGCCTCTGCAATGGCGTTTCACTGCGGCGTAGGGATTCACATACCCCAACGCTTTCGCCACATCGCTTGCACAGAAGAAGGTCTTGCCCGCCTCTTGCAACACGCGGATCGAACCAAACTCCTGGTTCTCAAACACCTCCATCATCTGCCTTGACTGTCCGCCATGACTGCCCACATCGGTGTCATGGGTCTTCTGATTGAAATCCGTCATACCTGTTACCTCCTGCTCAAATTTGTCTCGCCGGATTTCGGGCGAAAAAAATAGAGCCTCGACCCATTCTCGTTTTCAAAGAATGAGCCAAGGCTCTATGTAACAGGATACCTGATATTAAATTTTTGCAGAATTCGTCAGAACTCGCCAAACGAACCTGACACTGTTTTTCATTCCGTTTCAGCCGGATTTTTGCCGAAAATCTGTCAAGGATATGGGGCTAATTTCCCCTCCAAAATGGCCTTCTGTAAACCCATTTTCCCACCCATTAGGCTCAAAAATAGGCCGTAAACCCATGGTAAACCCATCAAAATGGGTTAATTTGAAGTCAAATTTCCTCAAATTTCACCATCGGAATCAGGCGATTTCAGGCATAGAAAAAGCCCGGAAAATGGCGTATTTCCGGGCTTTTTTAGCATTATTAAGCTGTAGATTATCGCTTGCTGAACTGCGGAGCGCGACGAGCGGCTTTGAGGCCGTATTTCTTACGTTCCTTCATACGAGGATCGCGGGTCAGGAAGCCAGCCTTCTTCAGGGTAGCGCGCAGCTCGGGGTTGAACTGCAGCAGGGCGCGGGACAGGCCGTGGCGGATAGCGCCAGCCTGACCGGCGCAGCCACCGCCGACGACGTTGACGACGACGTCGAACTTGCCCTCGTTCTCAGTCAGAACCAGGGGGCTGTTGGCCAGCAGCTTCAGGGTCTCCAGACCAAAGTAGTCGTTGATGTCACGGCCATTGATGGTCATTTTGCCGGTGCCGTTGTAAACGCGAACGCGGGCAACGGAATGCTTACGACGGCCAGTGCCGTAGAAATAAGGTTTGGTTTCGTACATCTTCTATTGCCTCCTCACTCAAATCTCAACAGCTTCGGGCTTCTGAGCAGCATGGGCATGGTCAGCAGCCTTGTAGCAGTGCAGGCGGGTCATAGCCTTGGCGCCGATGGTGTTAGAGGGGATCATGCCCTTGACAGCGTAGGTCATGGCCTTGTCGCTGTTCTCAGCCATCAGGGTCTTGTACTGGGTCTCCTTCAGGCCGCCGATCCAGCCGGAATGAGTGCGATGGAACTTCTTCTCCAGCTTCTTGCCGGTCAGGACAGCCTCGTCGCAGTTGATGATGATGACGTGGTCACCGCAGTCAACGTTGGGGGTGAAAGTGGTCTTGTTCTTGCCGCGCAGGATGACAGCAGCCTTGGCAGCAACGCGGCCGAGGGGCTTGCCGGCGGCGTCGATCACATACCACTTGCGGTCAGCCATTTCAGCGGGCTTAGCGAGAGTCGTGCTCATAGTAGGAACCTCCATTGAGAAATTAACACGTCCGTCTTATAACGGTATTTAACAGCGCCGCACAGGGCGCTTTTTCGCGCAAGTGTGATTATAGCAGAAAGCGGGGCCATAGTCAACGGTTTTTGGAAAGAATTTTAATTTATTCTTTGATAGCTCTTTAATTCTCGTAAATACTCTCGTTTTCTCGCGTTTTCACAAACTCTATTTTTATAAAAATTTACGCAGGGCCGTAGGGGCCGGGCATGCAAGGCAGACGACATTTTGCGGGAAAGCCGCGGGCTGCACATAGGCGGCCCCTACACCTCAGCAATATCTTTATCTGCAAATAAAAAACCGCCCTGCGGCATACACCACAGGGCGGGCTGGGTTTATTTTACTGCTTGAGCGCGCTGACAACGCGGTTCAGGTCATGCTCATCCTCGCAGACGATCTTGACGGGATTGCTGTAATCCAGGCTCATCATGCCCAGGATGCTCTTTGCATCGGCAATGCTGCCCTTCATGTCATGCACGCCGACATCGTTATAACACTTGGCGGCAGCAGACACGATTCCCTTGACCTCAGTAAAATTGGAAACCTTGACTTGTTTCACCATAATAAAGAACCTCCGATTTTTCCCACGCATTCTGCCGCGTCTTCAGCACCGGTATCCAGGATGGAACCGGGCGCACGGCCTGCGGCAGGGAGGTGAGCCACCATGCTCTATCTGCTCCCTACGTTGTGCATTATAGCACAATTATGTGCCTTGTGTTTGTTCATAATGCACAAAGGTGATTTTTTCCATTTCCTGCACAAAAGAGAAAATCCTTCATTTTTGGCTTTTGGTAAGAATGACAGCTTTTAGGCTGTGCCCTGTGCATTTGTTCACATGTATTATGTTTTTACAAGCGAATTTTTACGTTTTCTGAACGTTTTTGTCGATTTCTGCTTTAGTTGTACAACATCCCTTGTTAAAAATCAAACACCATGTAAATTCGCGTGCAACATTTGTATATGTTCCTGTCGCTTTTGTATCAGTTTTGCTGGGGTACGCCCTTCATTGTCAGGGCAATGCGCTTTTTGCCGGTATCGACACTGAGCACCTTGACCCGCACGATATCGCCGACCTTCAGCACTTCCCGCGGGTGCTTGATGAATTTATCGCTGATCTGGGAAACATGGACCAGCCCGTCCTGGTGGACGCCCAGGTCTACGAATGCGCCGAAATCAATGACGTTGCGCACGGTGCCGGTCAGCTCCATGCCGGGTTTGAGGTCGTCCAGCCCCATGACATCACTGCGCAGCAGCGGCTTGGGCAGGCTGTCGCGCACGTCGCGGCCCGGCTTACACAGCTCGGCGACGATATCGTTCAACGTCGGCTCTCCCACCCCCAGCGTCTCACACAGGGTCGTGGCCCCCTTGGCCTTGACAACGCCGGGCAGGCCCGCCAGCTTGTCGGTGCCGATTTCTGCGGCGGTGTAGCCGCAGGCATCCAGCAGGGCCTTGGCGGCAGCGTAGCTCTCGGGGTGGACGGCGGTTGCGTCCAGGCGATTCTTCGCCTCGGGCAGCCGCAAGAAGCCCGCGCACTGCTCATACGCCTTGGGGCCGAGGCCCTTGACCTTTTTCAGCTGCGCGCGGGAGGTGAACGCGCCCTCCTCCTCGCGCCAAGCAACGATATTCTTGGCCGTGGCCGCGCTGACGCCCGCCACGCGGCGCAGCAGCGGCGCAGAGGCAGTGTTCAGGTCGACGCCGACACTGTTCACGCAGTCCTCGACCACGCCGTCCAGCGTCTCGTTCAGCCGCTTCTGGGGCATATCGTGTTGGTACTGGCCCACGCCGACGGCCTTGGGGTCGATTTTGACCAACTCGGCCAGCGGATCCTGCAAACGGCGGGCAATGGACACAGCGCTGCGCAGGTTGACGTCATACTGGGGGAATTCCTCGGCGGCCAGTTTGCTGGCGGAGTAGACCGACGCGCCGGCCTCGCTGACGACCATATACTGCAAATGCAGGTTCTTTTCGTCGGCCAGCTCACGGATGACCTGGGCGGCGAATTTCTCTGTCTCGTGGCCGGCCGTGCCGTTGCCGATGGCCATGACCTCGACGCCGTTCTTCAAAACCATCGCTTTGATAATTTTTTTCGCCTGATCCACGCGCTTGAACTCGGGCACCGGGTAGACGACGTTCGTGTCCAGCACCTTGCCGGTGGGGTCCACGACGGCGACCTTGCAGCCCATGCGGTAGCCGGGGTCCAGGCCCATAACCGTCTTGCCGCGGATGGGCGGCTGTAAAAGCAGCTGGCGCAGGTTATCGCCAAAGACCTTGATAGCACCCTCGGCGGCGGCATCGGACAGCTCGCTCCGCAGTTCGTTTTCCAGGCTGGGGTGGATGAGGCGGCTGTATGCGTCGCGGGCGGCAGCGTCCACGAGCTCCGCGCTCTTGCCGCCGGTCTTTTTGCGGGCGTACATCCAGCTGACGATACCTGCCGCACGGTCGGCATCGACCTGGATGCCAACCTTCAAAAAGCCCTCGCGCTCGCCGCGATCCAGTGCCAGCACGCGGTGGCCGGGTATCTTGTTCAGCGGCTCTGCGAAGTCGTAATACTGGGCGTAGACGCTGTCCTCGTCCTTGGCCTTGGCGCTGGCGATGCGGCCAAACGCGCGGTAGTAGCGGCGCAGTTCGGCGCGGCAGGCAGCATCATCGGAGACAGCCTCAGCGATGATATCCTGCGCCCCGGCCAGCGCGGCGGCTGCGTCGGGGACCTCGTCGTTGAGGTACGCAGCGGCGGCTTTCTCGGGGTCAAACGCAGCGTCCTGTTTCAGAATCGCGTCGGCCAACGGCTGCAAGCCCCGGGCCTTGGCGATGCTGGCGCGGGTCTTGCGCTTGGGTTTATAGGGGCGGTAGATGTCCTCGACCTCGGCCAAGGTCTTGGCCTTGGTCAGCGCGGCGGTCAATTCGGGCGTCATGGCCCCCTGCTCGGTGATGGAGGAGGTGACTTCCTCCTTGCGCTTATCGAGGCCGCGCAGATATTCCAGACGGTCGCCCAGATCGCGCAGTACCTGATCGTCCATCGAGCCGGTGGCCTCCTTGCGGTAGCGGGCGATAAAGGGGATGGTGTTCCCCTGGTCGATCAATTCAATAGCCCCCTGGACATTTTTGACATTCAGGTTCAATTCCTGGGCTAACTGTTCAGCATGGTTTGGCATATGGTTTGTTTCCTCTCTTTTTCTTCCGCAAAATTCCCAAATACACTCCATACACCACGATAGCAACGGCGCTCACGGTGGCCGACACCTTCAGCCCCGGCGTATGGTAGGTAAATTCTATCTCATTCTCCCCTGCGGGCACGCACACGGCCATCAGGCCGTCGTCCACTTTTTCAATGGTGGCGGGTTCGCCGTTGACTGTGGCGGTAAAGCCGTCGTCATACGGCACACTGAAAAACACCAGCTCGTCCGCGGCATAGTTCGTCCTGGCCGTAAAACCGGTGCGGGTCGCGGCAAATTCTGCCACACCTGCATCCCGCCGGGCGACGCAGTCGGCAGCGTAGGCATCCTCACTGCGGTTGGTCAGCTCCTCATCGGGCAGAGGCTGCAAAATACCGCCGAACGCCGAAATCTGGTCGTCATCCAGCAAAACCGCGCGGCACAAAATTTGCGCACGCTCGTCCTCGTTCACGCGGTCGAGCTGGTCGGCGGTGACGTAGTAGTCGAATGCAAAGCCCATCGGCACCCAGTTTTCGTTCTCGTAAATGGCGTAGGCCGTCGTCTCGCCGGTGCGCCGCCAGCCGGGCAGGGCCTTGTCAGTCCACTCAGCCTCCTTGTCCTTGGCTACCAGCGTGTACCGCACGCTGAGCAGCCCGCGCAGTGCGTAGTTCTCGGCGTCGGGCTTGGAGTTCACGTCCCGCTTGACGCCGACCTCTGGGTAAAATTCCATGATACTGGGCGCGACGGTGGAGTTGAAAAATTGCAGACAGCTCTTATCGAACCACAGCCCCAGATTGTTGTGCGCCCCATAGGCGTCGATGCGATAAAACGCGTCGTCCGGCAGGGCGGCGGCAATCTCATCCACAGAATCATACGTCTCTGCGATCAAATTTCCATCGGTGTCCCACTGGGCGTACTTGGTCAGCGAGAGGTGCAGCGTACCGTACAGCAGGCTGAACCCCAGCGTCGCCGCCATCAGAATACTGCCCCAGCGGCGCTTTTGGCGGCAAAAATGCCACAGCAACGCAAAAACCACGATGCCCGCCACCGTCATGCCGAAGATAGCCCAGAACCGCGCAGGCTGATCCAGCACGCCGTAGACCGTGTTACCGTCGTCATCCTCGTTGGGCAGGATGGCGAACACCGCCGCCGTCAGCGTGATAAAGGTCGTCAGCGCGAACGCCCGGGGCAGGTGCCGCTCCGCCAGGCCGGGGCGGGCAAGCAGATAGCATGTCGCACCGCACAAAACCAGAATCGGCATATAATACCAGCGGGCATAGTAGCTGGAATTGAGGGCGTAGAACGCACTGTTCAGCACCGGCACGAACGCGCAGACGATGCACACTTTCAGAATGTAGGTAAACGGGTGCCGCCCCCGCGCCCGGCAGAACGCCAACCCGCCCGCCGCACCCACCAGCGGCAGGTAGGCGGTCAGGCTCGTGTGTTTGAGGATGCCTTCCTGGAACATATCCTTGAAATAGGGCGCATCCGGCATCAAAAAGGGGCTGTAAAAAATGGCACCGTACTGCTGGGATTTGCCATAGAACAAGTATCCATACCCGGTAAACGGGTCGATGGTGCGCGGATTTTGCAAAAGCGACAGCCCCGCCGGAAGCAGCAGCACGCACCCGCAGGCGCAGCCCAGGACCGTCTCCCACGCAAGGCTTGCAAACTTGCGCGGGCCGATTTTATACCGCCGCCCCGCCGCCATGCAGAAGAAATAGAGGATGAGGAACACGGCCTGCCCGGCAAAAAAGAAGTAATTGTTGACAAGGTTCAGCGCCACCCAGAACGGAAAGCGGCCTTTTTTGCCGTCCAGCACCGCGTCGTCCAGCGACGCCAGCATATAGGGAAACAGCGCCACAACGTCCAAAAAGTGATTGAAAAAGATGTTGTAGATGCTAAACCCGGAGAATGCGTACAGACAGCCCGCCAGCATGGACCATCTTTCGTCCTGCACCCAGCGGCGTGCCCACAGGTAAGCCCCGCCCCCGGCCAGCGCCATTTTCAGGCAGAGCAGCGGCACCATGGCCCAGGGCATGAACTTGGCGGGCACGAGCATCGAAAGCCAGAAGAACGGACTGCCCAGCAGGTAGAACGAGTAGGAGTTGACAAACCCGCTGCCTAAATCGGTAGCCCAGCTGAAGGTGCCGCCCTGCTTAATAAAGGCGTTGGCATACTGGTAAAAGTTGATCTGCTGGTCGTTGAAGTCGCCCGCGTAGTGGAAGTACCCGCCGCCCGCGACGGCATCTATGATGCAGTGGGGCAGAAACAGCAGCACCGCCGTGGCAAAGCAGAGCACGAACACCCGCCAGTAATTGGATTTTTGTTTAAAATTTACGGATTCCATATTGATAGTACCGTTTATGGGGCCCCATTTTGGGGCAAGGTGTGGTATACTGAGGATACGCCCCATTATACCACAAACCGGAGGTCAAGTGAAGATGAAAACCTATCCGTTCAGTGCGCTGCTCAGCCGCATGAAATACATCACCCGCTGGAGCCTGATGCGAAGCACCCGGGCCGAATCCCTGAGCGAGCACACCGCCGACACGGCGCTGCTGGCGCACACCCTCTGCCTGATCGGCCAAAAATGCACGGCCACGGGAAAATCCCTGCGGCCCGAGGTCGTCGCCACGGCGGCGCTTTACCACGATGCACCGGAGATTTTAACCGGCGACCTGCCCACCCCGGTCAAGTACAAAAACGACGCGCTTCGCACCGCCTACAAGGCCGTGGAACACGAGGGAGCACGGGTCATGGCGAGCTTGCAGCCCGCCGAATTGCAGGCCGAAACGCAGGCCTGGCTGACCGGCAGTCTGCTGAACGATGCCGAGCGCAAAATTGTAAAAGCAGCGGACCGGCTTTCGGCGCTCATCAAGTGCATGGAGGAGCGCCAGAGCGGCAGCCACGAGTTTGAGGCCGCCGAGGCCCAGCAGCTGGCCGCCCTGCACGAAATGCACTGCCCCGAGGCCGAATACTTCATCGAGCATATGCTGCCCTGCTTTGCGCAGAATCTCGACGAATTGACGCGCGGGAGATTTTAAGGCTGGGCATACCCGGCCCCTACATTATTGCAATTTGTACACCGCGTCGATCAGCCGGTCCACATCGGTAAAATGCTCCAGCATCGAGCAATAGCGGCGCAGGGCGGCGGCACCGCGCAGGCCTTTCATATAGTGCATGGCCTGGCTGCGGGCCTGGGGCATGGCGGCCCACTCGCCCTTTTCCTCGCACATTTCGTAGATCTGTGCGCGCAGGGCGGCCATCCGCTGGTTCAGCGTCGGCTCGGGCGGGCGTTCCTCGCCCAGCAGCGCCGCGCGCACCTGTGCGAACAGCCAAGGGTCGCCCAGGGCACCGCGCCCGATCATGACACCGTCGCAGCCGGTCTCTTTTAACAAGGTAAGCGCACCGTCTGCGCTGGTCACGTCGCCGTTCGCCAGCACCGGGATGGACACCGCCTGCTTGATGGCCGCGATGGCTGCCGTATCGATGGGCGGGATGTACATTTGCTCCCGCGTGCGGCCATGCACGGCAATCAAATCCGCGCCGCCCGCTTCCAGCTGCTTGGCGACCTCGACGCCGGTCAGGTTGTCGGCATCCCAGCCGATGCGCATTTTCACGGTCAGCGGGGTGTCGTCGCCCAGCGCCTTGCGGGCGGCGGCTGCCATCTGCCCGCAGAGCGGCGGGTCAAGCAGGAGCTTACTGCCCGCGCCGCTGCTGGTGATCTTGGGCGCGGGGCAGCCCATATTGATATCAAGGATGTCGAACCGGATGCCCTTTTTCCGGACAAACAGAATTGCCTTTGCCATGGACTCCGGCTCTGCGCCGAACAGCTGGATGGCATACAGGCCGTGGGGATGCTCATCCTTGAGCAGTTCCAGCGATTTGCGGTCGCCGAAATTCAGCGCCTTGGCGCTGGCCATCTCGCTGACGGTCCAGGCCGCACCGTGGTCGGCCATCAAATGACGGCACGCCGCGTCGGTCAGCCCCGCCATCGGCGCAAACACCGCCCCGGCGGGGATTTGTAGGTTGCGTAGCTGCATAGTTCCTCCTTAAAAAGGCTTCCCCCAAGGGGGAAGCCTTTTTTATTTTGTAATCTATTCTACCATATTTTCCGCAAATGTGGTATACTGAAATGTAGATTGTTTATAAGGAGTATTGCGCATGAAACTCATGGTCTTGGACGGCAACAGCCTGGTCAACCGCGCGTTTTTCGGCATCAAGCTGTTGACGACGAAGGATGGCCGCTACACCAACGCCATCTACGGCTTCCAGAATATCCTGCTCAACCTGCTGGCGGCCCACAAACCGGACGCTGTCGCCATCGCCTGGGACGAGCGCGCGCCCACCTTTCGTCACAACGCCTACGACGGCTACAAGGCCACCCGCCACGGTATGCCCGAGGAACTGGCCCAGCAGATGCCGGTGCTGAAGGAACTTCTGGCTGACCTGGGCTTTGTGCAGGTCAGCAAGGCCGGCTGGGAGGCCGACGATATTTTAGGCACGCTGGCCGCCGCCTGTGAGGCTGCAGGCGGTACGACGCTGCTGGCGACCGGCGACCGGGACAGTTTGCAATTAGTGGACGATGCCACGACTGTTTTGCTGGCGACAAACAAGGAGACCCTTCCCATGGACCCCGCCGCCATCCGCGAGAAATACGGCATCGAGCCGCCGCAGCTCATTGACGTCAAGAGCCTGATGGGCGATGCTTCGGACAATATCCCCGGCGTGCCCGGCATCGGCGAGAAAACCGCACTGGCGCTGATCTCCAAATTCGGCAGCCTGCAGGGCGTGTATGACAACATCGAGGACAAGGCCGTCAAGCCCGGCCAGCGGGCCAAGCTGACCGCCAACCGCGACAAGGCCGACCTTTCCTATATGCTGGGCACGATTCGCAAGGACGCACCGATCGAATCCGACCCCGCCGCCTATGTCCGCCAACCCGGCGACCCGGCTGCTGCCGCGCAGCTGCTGGCCGCGCTGGAAATGCACAAGATGGTGGCCCGCTGGGGCCTGGAGGAAGGCGCAGCCCCCGCCGCTGCGGACGCCGCTCCGCTGGAAACAGTGGAGCCGTCCCCCCTGCCGCTGCTGTTGGAGGGCCGCTTCTACGCCGCCCAGAGCGCGAGCAAAGAGGGCGACAGCGCGTGGTATCTCGTGCAGGGCAAGGACGTCTACCTGCCCGACGCGGACCGGCTGGCCGCCATCCTCGACGGAGATGCCGAGATCTGGGCCTTTGACGCAAAGCCCCTCTACCGGCTGGCACTGGAGCATGGCGGCATCGGTAAGGCGCTGCGGTTTGACGGCAAACTGGCTGCCTACCTGTTGAACCCCTCGGCCAGTGGGTACGAGGTCCACTCCCTGGCTGCCGAGTACGGCGTACACGCCGACTTCACCTGCGAGGCTGCCCCCGACGCGGGCGTGCTGGCGGGCCTGTGTGATGCCCTGGCCGCCGCGCTGGACGAGAGCGGCCAGCGCAAACTGCTGGACGAGATGGAGCTGCCGCTGGCCCGCGTGCTGGCTGACATGGAGCGCATCGGCTTTGCGGTGGACGCCGACGGCATCCGCGCCTTTGGCGACAGCCTGCGGGGCGAGCTGGACGGCATTTTAAACAATATCTATACAGAAGTTGGCTATGAGTTCAACGTAAACAGCCCGAAGCAGCTGGGCGAGGCCCTGTTTGACAAGCTGGGCCTGCCGCCGCGCAAGAAAAACGCCCGCGGCTATTCCACCGACGCCGAGACGCTGGAAAGCCTGCGGCCGTACAGCCCGGTCATCGACGAGATTTTGAAATACCGCACCTACTCCAAGCTGCTGTCCACCTACGTGGACGGCCTGCTGAACGCCACGGCTACGGATGGGCGCGTACACTCGACCTTTATCCAGACCGAGGCCCGCACCGGGCGCATTTCGTCCACCGAGCCAAACTTGCAGAACATCCCCATCCGCACCGAGCTGGGCAGCCGGTTACGCGGCTACTTTGTGGCTGGGCAGGGTGAGACACTGGTGGATGCCGACTACTCCCAGATCGAGCTGCGCATCCTCGCGCACATCACCGGCGACGAGCATATGCAGCAGGCGTTCTTGAACGGCGCAGACATCCACCGCTCGACTGCCGCCAAAATCTACCACATCCCTGAGAGCGAGGTCACGCCGCAGCTGCGTTCGGCCAGCAAGGCCATCAACTTTGGCATCATGTACGGCAAGGGCGCGTTCAGTCTGGGCAAGGATCTGGGCATTTCGGTCAAGGAGGCCGATGCGTTCCTAAAGACCTACCTCGACACCTTCCCGAAGGTGGACGGTTATATGAAGGACTGCATCGCCCACGCCAAGGACAAGGGCTATGTGGAGACGCTGTTTGGCCGCCGCCGCGCTTTGCCGGAGCTGGCAAGTTCCAACTTCCAGGTGCGTGCCAGCGGTGAGCGGATGGCACGCAACACGCCCATCCAGGGCACGGCGGCGGATATCATCAAGCTGGCGATGGTCCATGTCTGGCAGCGCCTGCGGGATGAAAAGCTGCAGGCCCGGCTGCTTTTGCAGGTACACGATGAGCTGATCGTCGAAGCGCCCGATGCCGAAATTGACGAAGTAAAGCGCATTTTGAAAGAAGAAATGGAAAACGTTGTGCATTACAGCGTCCCCCTGACGACCGAGGTAGGCACCGGCAAGACATGGCTTGCTGCCCATTAAAACAGCGGCACGACCGTAGGGCCGGGTATGTCCGGCCCCCACCCGACAGAGGCCGCACTTTTCCGGGAAAATCGCAATCAAGAAAACGTTGAGGGCCGGGTATGCCCGGCCCCTGCATAGAGGTTTTGTGTATGTATGTTTTAGGGATCGAGTCCACCTGCGACGAGACGGCGGCGGCGATCGTGGAGAATGGCCGAAAGGTCATTTCCAACATCATCTCCACCAGCGTCAGGGAGCAGGCACTCTACGGCGGCGTTGTGCCGGAGATTGCCAGCCGCCGCCATGCGGAATATATCAGCGCCACCGTTGACAAGGCGCTGGCCGACGCCAATATGACCATTGCCGATGTGGACGCTGTGGCCGTGACCTTTGCGCCGGGGCTGATCGGCGCGGTACTCGTCGGCGTCAACTTTGCCAAGGGGCTGGCCTATGCGGCAAACAAGCCGCTGGTGCCGGTGCATCACCTGCGCGGGCATATCGCCGCCAACTATCTGACCCACCAGGATCTGAAACCGCCGTTTCTCTGCCTGGTCGCCAGCGGCGGGCACAGCCATATTGTGCTGGTGGAGGATTGGTGCCGCTACAAAATCTTAGGCCGCACCGTAGACGACGCCGCAGGCGAAGCCTACGACAAGGTAGCCCGCACGCTGGGTCTGCCCTACCCCGGTGGCCCCAGCGTTGCCGCCGCCGCGCGGGACGGCAACCCCAAGGCCTACAAACTGCCGGTGCCCCATGTGGACGGCAAGTACAACGTCAGCTTCAGCGGCCTGAAAACCGCCGTCATCAACGAAGTGCATAACGCCGAGCAGAAGGGCCAGGCCGTCAACGTAGCCGACATGGCCGCCAGTTTCCAGGAGCGTATTGACCAGATTTTGGCGAAAAAGCTGCTGGCCGCAGCCGCCGACACCAACGCCCAACAGGTAGTTTTAGCGGGCGGCGTAGCCGCCAACGGTCGTCTGCGCCAGCTGGTGAACGATGGTGCCCAAAAGCTGGGCGCAAAAGTCTATCTGCCCGAGCTGAAATACTGCGGCGATAACGGTGCCATGATCGCCGCCCAGGGCTACTACGAGTACCAGGACGGCAACCTGGCCGACTGGACCCTCAACGGTCTGCCGACATTGCCGATCGATTACAGGTAAATAACAGCAACAGCCGCACGGCTTTGAATCGTGCGGCTGTTTTGTTTCGGGCGGGGTTGCCTGCGGTTACTCTTTTTTCCGGCGGGGCAGCCACGGGATATGGCGCTGAATCTTGCGGGCGACTTTCAGCATAAAGGCGTTGTATTTTTCTACCGCCGGGGAAAGCTCCGTCTTGGGCGGATTTTTTTTGAAGGTATCCACGTCAAAGTAGTCCTCTTTCGGGCGGACATAGATATAGCACGGCTTCACAGTTTTCCAGCCAGGGAAGAAGCAGTAGCTGGCATCCAACAGGCGGTAATGCGGGTGGGTAAAGGCATACCAGTTGATATGGGATTCATCATGCCACTTGGCAATAATACCCTTATCTTTATCCTGCTGTATACGCATTTGCAGCGTATGGCAGAATTTCAGATAGGCTTCACATTCGCCGCCGTTGATACCCCCGCAGACATAGTCCCGCCCCATGCCCATCGGGATATAAGCCTTGCACTTAGGGTTACGGTCGTAAGTGTACTCATAGTTATAGCGCCAATAGAACGCTGGGTGCAAAACGAACACCATATGCTCGTGCTTTTCCGGGCGGGGCAGCAACATTTCCTCTGTAATGGGCTGCATGAACGCACAGTTGGCATTAAAGAAATAGATATAGTCAAATGCCTTGAGCTGCTCCTCAATTTTCAGGAAAATTTCAAAACGCAGCAGCGTTGTGTAGGGCCACGGCATTGGCTCCTGTTCAATGCGATGGATGCGCGGATTCTCCGTTTCACCTTCCAGATGCTCCGCATCGGTAAAAACGAAGTAGTGTACCTCGCAGCTTTTCAACAGATATTTTTCTGCACTTTCCAGAAAACCCGGCCAAAGGCGCGCATATTTACCGGTGCAGATATAGAGCGCCGCAATTTTTTTCATTAAGCATCCTCCTGACAGTGTACAGCCTCCGGCAGGCGAATGGCTCCCCAATCCTTGGCGTTCCATTCCAGTTGATTTTCCGAGAAGGTATCCACCATACGGAACTGAATACCGGGTACCCAGTCCTCGACTGTGTGGATTCCGCCCTCCCCCGCTGTAAAGAGTGTAAAATAGTTGCTGTACTTACCGGGGGAAAGCACACTCAAATCATAGGATGCAGTAACCGTATTATCTCCCGACTGCAGCTGCAGCCCATACAAGCAGGAGGTAGCCAATGGGTTTCCTACCTCATCCCGCACCTCAAAGCGCAACCCCACCGCCCCGGCAGACTCCTTCGCCTTGATAACAAACCGCATCCTCACGGGCTGGCTGCGCTCAATTGCTTCCACAGAAGGCACCTGTACCTGCACACTCTGCAGTCGCAGATTGTCACGCTTGAACCAGTTGTCACGTTTGAATGTGCTGTAATCCACAAAATCAGAAGTCTGCGACTTGGTGGAAAGATACAGCGCAATCGCCTCGTCCACATCGCCGTCAAAGACGACCTTGCCCTTGTCCAAAACAATGCAGCGGTCACACAGGTCGCGGATCGTGGCCATGTTGTGGCTGACATACAGCACCGTCTTGCCGTCGCGCTGGGCAGCCTGACGCATCTTCGTCAGACATTTTTTCTGGAACTTCATATCGCCGACGGCCAGGACCTCGTCCATGATCATGATTTCACTGTCCAGGTGGGCCGCCACGCTGAAGGCCAGCTTGACGAACATACCGCTGGAATACCGCTTGACCGGCGTGTCGATGAAGTCGCCGACCTCGGAGAAGGCAATGATCTCATCCATCTTGGCGTCAATTTCTGCGTGGGTCATGCCCAAAATCGCGCCGTTCAGGTAGACGTTCTCGCGGCCGGTCATTTCAGGGTGGAAGCCGGTGCCGACCTCCAACATCGAGGCCACACGGCCGTACAGGTCGATATCACCGGCGCTGGGGGCCGTGACGTGGGTCAGCAGCTTGAGCAGCGTGGATTTGCCCGCGCCATTGGAGCCGATGATGCCCACGGCCTCGCCTTTTTTGACGGTGAAGCTGACGCCGTTCAGCGCCATAAATGTAGTACCGATCAATCGCTGGTCGGTGCCGATCAGGCTGTTCGGGTCCTCTTTGCCGCGCTTGCGGGCCCACCAGCTTTGCAGGTCACTGCGCAGCGTGCCGCCGCCGATCTGGCCCAGGCGGTACTGCTTTTTGACGTCCTGCACACGGATCATCAGTTCATTTTCACTCATGTCAGGACCCCCTTACACCGTATCGACGAAGGTCTTTTCGACCTTGCTGAAAAGCGACAGACCCACGACCAGCAGCACGGCGGTCCAGGCCAGCGAAAGCACCCACATTAACCCGTTGAC
The DNA here is from genome assembly GCF_018784445.1 of Gemmiger formicilis. Taxonomy (GTDB): domain Bacteria; phylum Bacillota; class Clostridia; order Oscillospirales; family Ruminococcaceae; genus Gemmiger. The sequence goes on from NZ_WQOH01000026.1 coordinate 23,561, forward strand.
CTGCCCGGTACCGAAGAAGATATAACGGAAGCTCTCCATCGGGGCGGTCATCGGGTTGACGATCATAATGGCCCGCAGCAGCCGGTTGTCGATCATCGACAGCGGATAGACCACCGGGGAACCATACATCCATAGCTGCACGCCAAAGGTCACCACGACCATCAAATCACGGTAACGGGTAGTCAGGCTGGACACGATGATGCCGCAGCCCAGGCCCAGCAGACCCACCTGCAGCACCAGCGGCACCGCCAGCAGCAACATCCCCCAGTGGGGGCTGACTTCACCCTTGGCCAGGTAGACGAGCAGCAGCACAAAGAACAGCGCAAACTGCACCAGGAAATTGATAAGGCCTGACAACATCGTGGAAATGGGCATCGCCAGCCGCGGGAAATACACCTTGCTGAAAATAGCGGAGTTGGTGGTAAACGTGCCCGACACCTTATTGATGCAGGCGGAGAAGAACCCCCACAGCGCCGTACCGGCCAGGTAGAACAAAATCTGTGGTACACCGTCGGTGGACAGGTGGGCGATGGTGCCGAACATAACGCAGTACATGGCCGTGGACAGCAGCGGGTTAATCAGGATCCACGCGGGGCCCAGCACGGTCTGCTTGTACATGACGGTGAAATCGCGCTTGACAAAGAGCCAGATCAAATCCTTATAGCGCCACAGTTCGCTTACATCGACCTGGCTCCACCCCTGCGCGGGGCCGTAGTGGACATGGTATCCTTTTTGCAGTTGTGTTTTTTCCATTGTAGGGGAACTCCTTAGGTTTTGTGTTTGAGGAAGATTCGGTACAGGGGCAGACCCAGGCGCAAAAGCCCGGCGCGCAGCAGCATACTCTTCCGCCCGGTGCGGCGGGACAAATTGCCGTAGGCCGTGGAGCAGTCGTGGCAGGCCTGGCGGTAGCGGGTGCGCTGCTGCGCCGTGGTCAGGTCAAAGCCCTCCTCCTCGGCCAGGTTCTTGATGGCGTCGTTCAGCAGGCCCTCGGCCCGCAGATAGTCGCCTTTCTCAGTAAAGTAGCCGCACCATTCCAGCAGGTATTCGGGGCGGTCCAGGTAGTGGCTGGCCGGGCCCTGCGCCATGATGCTGTCTGCCCGCTGCACATAGCGGTAGCCCTGGTAGCCCAGGCAGGCGATGTTCTGGCAGCGGTGCAGGATGTGGGGCAGCATGAACTGATCCTCGTACCGCTTGCCCTCGGGAAAGCGCAGGCCATCCGCAAAAAGCTTGGCGGTGTACAGCTTGTTCCAAGCGACGGTATAGTAGATTTTTTGGTTTTCCAGCGCGAAATACCGCGCCCACACGCCGTCCTCGTCGAGTATTTCATCCTGAAAGATCGTGAAGTCCGGCGTGGGCCACCGTTCGCCGCGGTCGTTGGCGTAGACGAGGTTGAAGATGACCAGCTCCGCGCCGGTGCGCTCCTGCTCGGCCACAGCGCGGCGGATGGTGTCCGGCTCCAGAAAGTCGTCGCTGTCCACAAAGACGATATACCGCCCGCGGGCGGTCTCGATGCCGGTGTTGCGCGCAGCGGAAAGCCCACCGTTCTTGCGGTGGATGACCCGCACGCGGCGGTCGCTTTTCGCCCAGGCATCGCACATTTCGGGGCAGCGGTCGGGGCTGCCGTCGTCGACGAGCAGCACCTCAATATCCTGGAAGGTCTGATCCAGCACGCTCTGCACACAGGTGTCAAGATACCGCTCGACCTTGTACACCGGGATAATGATACTGACTGTGGGCATAGAGGCTCCTTTAATTTATCTACGGCTCAACATCTTTGTGTAAGCATAAAACACGGGCAATCCCATCCGCAGGGCGGCGGCGCGGAGTTTCAGCGACGCTGCGCCCTTCTGCGCGGCCAGGGCACTGTACACACGGCAAAGCTCCCGCTTCACGGCGGCAAACTCGGCCTTGTGGCCGGGCCGGGTCAAATCATATCCGCGCTTATTCTTGTACAAGAACAGCGCGGCGTCGGTCAGGGCACCCTCGGCGCGGTCGTACCAGCCGTTTTGCAGGAAATACTCCGCCCGGTGGATATCCCCCTTCGTCATGGCCAGCCGCACCTCATGTTTGGCGCCGTCGGTGATGCTGCCTGCGTGGCGCAGCACGTAGTAGCCGGTAAAGGGCAGGCACAAAATTTTTGTGCAGCGGGCGATCAGGTCCGGCAGCACGTAGTAATCCTCGTGCAGCATCCCCAGCGGATATCGCACGCCGTCAAACAGCTTGGCGGCGTACAGCCGGTGGGCCGTGCCGGTGAACTGGTTGATCCAGGGCGTGTTGAAGGCATCCCAGAAAGCGTTCACGTCCAGAACGGTCTCTTTTGCAAACTGTTCGTCTGCGGGCAATGGGTGCTCTGCGCCGTCCTCTGTCACCGGGCAGCAGTTGCAGAGCACCAGCTCCGCGCCGCTCCTTTCCGCACCCGCCAGCAGCTTTTCCAGCAGGTCGGGGGCAACGGTGTCGTCGCTGTCCACCATCGTGAGCCATTGGCCCTTGGCGGCATCCAGCCCGGCGTTGCGCGCACCGGACGGCCCCGGCCCAGTCTTAGCCGGGTGCAGGGCGCGGATGCGGGGGTCTTTTTCCGCCCAGGCATCGCACATTTCCGGGCAATGGTCGGGGCTGGCATCGTCGATGAGCAGCAGTTCAAAATCCGCATAGCTCTGCGCCAGGATGCTTTCCACACAGGCGTCCAGCGTTTTTTCGGCCTTGTAGACCGGCACCAGGATACTGACGGTGGGCATTAGTTGTCTCCTTTGTCGTCGACGCCGGGCAGATGGATCAGGCTGCCCATGTACTCGTTGGCGCTCTCGGGGTGCCAGCGGGAAATGCCGCTCTCGGTGGTGAAGGTCATCTCGCCGAATTTGATGCTGCCATCGTTCAGCGAGTACAAATCAACGCGCACGCAGGGGTAGCCCTGGCTCAGGGTGCGGGCAATATCCAGCATCTTATCGAGGTTTTCCGGCTTGGGGATATCGACCATTTCCAGCGGGACATTGATGTTGAAGGGCAGCTGGTTCCACTGGGTGTCGTAGAAGAACATCCGCTCTTCCTTGTCGGTGTAGCGCTCCTCGATGTGCAGGATGATTTTCGGCTCACCGTCGAAGCAGAAGATTTTGTAGTCGTATAGGTCGCCGCCGTCGTTCTCTATGAATTTTTCAGCGATGATGCGCGGTTTGATGTGGATGTACTGCACATCCAGGCCGCCCATCAGATAGCAGTAGTTCAGCTTGAGCCAGCCCTCGATCTTCCTCTTGGCATCAGCCTTGTCGAATTTTGACTTATCCTGCACGGCGATATTCCAACCCGCGCCGTGGTTGACCTTGAGCATGAATTTGTCCGGCAGGGCGTCAAAGTCGATATCGTCAAAGTTATCCCAGACGCCCAGCAGCGGAATCAGGTATTCCTCGCCGATCTTCTCCTTGACCCATTCGCGCACGGCGTATTTGTCAACGAGGGGGTAGACGTCCTCAAACCCGCCGTTGAGCTTGAGCCACTGTGTCTTTTCGCTGAAGGTCTTGGGGTGCTCGAGGTTCAGCGGCGTGTGGGTGTAGTTCGTTTCCAGGAACCACTTTTTCAGCGCCTCGGGGTAGTCCTTCTTTTGCAGGCAGGCCCAGTAGGCGTAGTTTTCGTTGGCGATCTTATGATATTTCGCGTAGGTATAGATATATTTTGCGCTGACGACCGGGCCGTTGTGCAAAAGGTACTTCAGCCCGCGCTTGGCGTTGCGGGGCAGCCAGGTCACAGCGCGGCCGATTTTGTACGACGACGAGCCGTAGACGGCCTCCAACTCATGGCGCAGCAGTTTGGCCTGTTCTTCGGCGGTCAGTTCGCTCATATCTTCCATGGTTCAGCACTCCCCTTTTTCGGTTTTCACGCGGGCTTCTTCCAGCAGCGCCCGCACCTTGGGTTTCCAGATGAAGTGGCGGTGGATTTTTGTAATAAAGAACCATACCGGGTTCTGGATATCGCACCACAGGCGGGATACCGCGCTCTCGTTGTTATAGTTGACGATGCGGCGCAGGCGGTCAGCGCGGTAGGTGCGAATGTTCTCCATATAGGTCTGCGCGTCCTTTGTCAGCTGCGGGTCCCTGCGGTTTTTAAAAAGATCCTCATACTCGCGCAGGAAACGCACCAGGCCCGCCGCGTCAAATCTGCGGGTGATGCGGCGCTGCTCGTACAGAATCAGCGCCGTCAGGATATCGTTCTGGTAGGGGCTGCGGCGGTGGTAGGTGCTGCCCTCGATCTGGCGGTAGTTGAACATACAGTCGGGCAGATAGTAGATATCACCGTAGGGCAAGAACTGGAAGGTCAGCGGGTTATCGATGATGGGGATGCCGCTCTTGTAGGGGTCGATGCCTTGCAGCCCCAAGTTGCGCAGCAGCAGCGCGTTGGTGTGGACGTAGAGAAAGCTCCAATATTCCTCGGCAGTCAGGCTGCACTCCCGGATGGGCCGCTCGATGGGGACGGTCTTGCCGGTGCTCTCCCAGTAATAGCAGCCGTTGTGGCCGCAGCCGATGTATTTATGCTCTGTGTCGGCGTCCAGCACATCGGCCTGCTTTTGCAGCTTGTGGTCGTCGGTGTAGAAGTCGTCGCCGTCCAGGTAGCTGACATACTCGCCCCTGGCCTCATAGAACAGCCGCCCGCGGATGGCGTTCATCCGCTTGATGCGGTCGTTGGCCTCATATTTTGCGCCGGGGATGCGGTCCATGACGAACACGCGGACGGTGTCTGGGTATTTCTGCTCCCACACGCGCAGCTTTTCAATGGTGCCGTCGTCGGAGCCATCGTCCGCGCAGAGGACCTCGACGGGAAAGTTCGTTTTCTGCGCAAGCACCGTCTCCATCGTCTTGTCCACATAGGGGGCCAGATTGTAAAACGAGATCAGCACACTGACCTTGGGCTGGTTCATAGTGTTTGTCCTTCTTTGAAAAGTTATAATGGTCGTTTTGTAGGGGTCGGCGTCCTCGACGACCCACGTGCCTTGTCTTTGCCGTGCGGCTGCCCTTCGGCTGCGGGCCGGGCATGCCCGGCCCCTACAACGCTGCCTGCCGGTCCGTAGGGGCGGATTCCATATCCGCCCGCGGCACATTACCGCAGCCACCGCTTGGCCTCTTCCAAACCATGCAATGCCTTTACCCTGTGCGCTTCCCAAAACGCCGCACTGCGGAAGCCCCGGTCCAGCACGGCACAGGGCAGGCCCAGCGTCTCGGCGCAGGTCTTGTCCACCTCGGTGTCACCCAGCAGGGCGTCTCCCGGGGCGATGCGCGGGCGCAGCAGGGCGGCTTTGCGCTGCTCGGCCTGCACCGGCGGCACGACCAGCAGTTCCTCCACCAGCGGCAGGATGCCGCATCGGTCAAGCGTTTCCCGCAGGGCGTCGGCATTCTGCCGGGCCGAGATCAACGCACAGCGCCGCCCGCTTGCCCGCAGCCAACGCAGGAAATCCAACGTATCTGGGTAAGGCCTGTCCATGGCCAGATACTCCGGTTTTTCAATACCCTCGCGCCAGGCGGCGGCAATTTCATTGCAGACTTCCGGCGCAAACCCGGCCAGGGCCAGCCACGCCTTGGTGCTGTGGCCGTCAGCCTTATAGCGCATATAGTCGGGCGCGGCGGCGGGCCAGGCAAGGTCCCGGACCGCCAGCAGGTCCCGCAACAGCTTTTCATGGCGGGCGCTGCTGTCCAGCAGCGTGCCGTCCACATCACAGTAGAGCGTCACCGTACCACCACTTCCTGGTAGACCCGCAGCACAGTCTTGACCGTGGGGTCGGCCTGCAGCCATTCGTCGGGCACAGGCTGGCCGCAGAGGTTCGCCCAGAACGCCCGCACCAGCTGGAACCCGGCGGCGGATGCCATCGCCGTGCCCGCGCCGATGCGCAGGTTGCAGTCGATGAGGTTCCACCGCCCGCGGTGCAGCATGAACTGGGCGCAAAACGTCGCCGGGCAGGGCAGCAGTCCGGTCAGTGTGCAGATGTAATCCTCGATTTCGGGGATGTGCAGGGGCCGCATCTTCGTACAGACGCCGGATTTTGTCACGACGCGCTCACGGCAGAACACCCGCAGCTTGCCCTGGGCGTTGAAAACTTCGGCGGTGATTTCGGTGTCGCCGCCGTCGCATTTTTCCTGTAAAATGCTGCCGGGGTGCGGGGTGTAGTCCTCGCCGCCGATGACCGTGCGCAGCCCGACGGACCCGCAGCCGACCTCGCGCTTTTCGATGTAGGCGCGGCCCGGCTCCATTTGTTCAGGCGCGACGAGCGGCGGGGTGGGCAGGCCGTGGGCCTGCAAAAATGCGGCCATGGCCTTTTTATCGGTGAGCAGCTGGGCCGTCTGCCGCAGCGGCGCGGTGGAGCGCACACCCAATGCGGCCAGCTCCGGCGCATCCGCCGCCCAGGTGAACAAATCCTGGTCGATGAGCGGCACAATGACGTCGATGTGGTTTTCTTTCAACAGAGTGAGGATCTGTTGTTGATACCCCGGGTCGGCCAGCGGCAGCACCCGGTGGAACGGCCCGCCCAGTGCGGCGGCGGGGACCAGTTCCCGCGGGTTGGTATCGCAGAGGTGCAGGCAGATATCCCCGCTGAACTGCTGCTGCGCCACCTGCGCCAGATGCCAGCCGGTGGTGACCCCGGCAGACAGAAGCATGACATTAAGCACGTTTTACCCCTTTGCCTGTACGGTCTTCAAAAATTCGTCGTAGTCACGGATATAATCTTTCGCCTCGTAGTAGGAATCCGCCGCGACGCAGAGCACAGAATTTTCCTGCTGCCAGATCATTTCGCGCCACATATTATGCTCGACGATCAGACCCTTGGCGGGGTCGTCCAGCAGCACTTCACTCTTTTCGTGGCCGTCATCCAGTTTGATGAGGATGCTGCCGTAGGGGCACCACAGCACCTGCCGCAGTGCCTTGTGGGCGTGGCCGCCGCGCTGGGTGCCCTGGGGCGCGCCGTAGATATAGTAGATGCGCTTGATGTCAAAGGGGACGTCGTGGCCGCCCTCAAAGACCGAGAGCGTGCCCAGCCCCTCGGCCGTGATGCTCTTCATGCTGATGGTCTGGATAATCATAGGTTTTGCCTTTCTTTCAGTCAGACAGTTTGATGACAGCGGTGCCGTCCACCATAGCGCAGTAGCCTTGTGCCGGGTAGTTCGGCATAGCCTGCACGGCGGCTTTTTTGCCCACGGCGTCCAGCGTGGCCTGGTCGGCTAAAACCGCCGCGCTGCTGCCCATGACGTGCTGGAACCACCACTTGATCGTGCCGTCGTAGGTCACGGAGACATTGACCTGGTGGAGACTGCCCTCCTCATACCGGCTGAACGCCGGGTCGTGGTAGGTCAGGTTGGAGTCGGTAAAGGTGCCCGCAAAGGCGACCGGGGTCGTGCCCGGCTTGTAGCCGTCCAGCTTGCCCACATCGGCCATGATCTGGGTCATCTGGCGGGCGGTGTTGTCATAGACGAGCTTGGTGTAGACATACGCACCGTTGGCGCAGATGATGCTGCGAAGAATCAAAAACGCACAGAGCAGCCCCACCAGCGCACCGCCCGTGCGGCGTTCTGCCGGGAAAAGCACCGACCCGCCGAACAGCACCATCGGCACCAGGTAGACGAGGAACAGCGCGTGCTGCATCAAGATATACACATTGCCGGAGGCCAGCAGGCAACTGACGTTCAGCCCCAGCGGCAGCAGGGCCGCCGCCAGAAGTACCTGGGCCGCCGTGCGTCCGCCGCGGCCGCGCAGCCGCAGCACAAGACCTGCCGCCGCCAGCACAAACAGCAGCGCGGTGGCCGCCCGCATGCCCCGGTCATTCCAGCCGGAGTAGCCCAGCAGCGTTTTAAAAAAGTTCCCATAAGTCGCCGGGATGCCTGCCAGCACCGCCGCAGGCCCTAAACGGAACATCTGCGCCAGGCCGTTGCCGGTGTCGGCCAGCTGGTAGCCGGTGAGGGCGAGGGAGACTTTCAGTGATACCACGTAGAGCACCGCACCCAAAGCCAGCGTCAGCAGGGCACCCACGCCCTGCCGCAGCCAGGGCCGCCATTCGGCCCCCTGCAAGGCAGATTGCAAAAGCAGCAACAGGTACAGCCCCACCGCAAACTGAATGTAGGATTGGTACAGCGCCAGGCAGCCGCACAGGCAGACCGCCGCGCCCGCATAACCCCACAGCCGGGGCAGACGCCGGCTGCACCAGACAGCGGCGCAGGCCAGCAGCATGGCCAGCAGGTAGGCGTCCGTCTCATAGGTGTAGGTTGCCAGCTGGGCCGTGACTGAGGCGCAGGTCCCCAGCAGGCCGGTCAACAGTGCCGCCGACCACCGCCGCAGGTGCAGCAGTTTTGCAATGATGTACCCGGTCAGTGCCAGATACACGATGCTGAACGCCCCGATGAGCCACGGTGCGGCGATTTTGCCGCGCACCAGCGGAAAATAGAGGTTCTGTGCCCAGCGGCCCAGCACGTACATCGTCCACTGGGCGTCGAACACCAGCACGGTGCTGTCATGGTTGGGAAACAGGTTCGTGAAGGCGAACCCATGGGCCAGCAGCATGCACAGCGCCGCCGCTGCCGCCACGGTGCGCAGCAGCGCAGCATCGATGCCTCGCAGCCAGCCGCAGACGGCATCCTCCGATTTTTGTAAAAGCTGCATCATTCGGCGGCAGTCTCCTTTTCGGCAAATTCATACACGGCGCGCAGCTTGGCGGCATCGCCGTTCGTGGGCGGCTGCCACTCCCGCTGGGCTTTTTTGAAGGCGCAGTTCTGCGGCACGATCAGCCGCCCCACCAGACCACGCACCAGCCGCGACTTACGGCGGTCGTTGAAGTAGTAGGCGTAGGCCAGCCGCACGGTGCGGTCGTGGGGGTATGCAGCCCGCAGCACTTCCAGCATGGCGCGCCAGTCCCCCAGCATCCGCTCCCGGGCAGCTGCATCGGTGGAGACGCCGCCGCCGTACTCATACCAGACGGTCAGGCGGTCGTACCGGGTGATGCGTACCCCCTGCACCGCGAACAGCCGCAGCGAGAAATCCTCGCCCAGCCGTACATGGCCGGCCATCTTATCCAGAGCTGAGAGGAAAAGTTTCCGCTCATACACAACCCCTGTACCACAGATGCCGTCATCGTAGAGCAGCAGGTTCCGGCGGATGGTCTTGGCGTCGTAGTGGGCGGGGTCGTAGGGCGTGCGGTCAAAGGGGGTTTCCCCCGGGGTCGGTTGTGGGGCCGGGCCGGGGGTGAAGTAGGCCTGCTTGCCGAAAGCCACACGGGGGCCATCGGCCTGCAAACGGCCCAGCCACCAGGAAACCGTCTCACTGTCATAGAGGAAGTCTCCCGGCGAGAGCATGAGCACCCAGCGGGTGGCGGCGGTGCGCAGGGCGTTTTGGGCGTTTTTTACGGTGCCGCCGTTGGGGATCAGCTTGGCGGTCTGCACATCGGTGATGCCGTGGGCCGCCAGGTAGGCGCGGCTCTCGGCAAAATAGTCCTGTTGTGAGCCGTCGTCCCCCAGGACAACGGCGAAATCGCGGGTATCCTGCATTGCCAGCGAGGCCAGCGTGCGCCGCAGCGCCGCAGCGTCTGGCCGGTATTGCAGGATGACGATGGTCAACTGCGGCATATAGGACGTCTCCCTTCCAGTCAATTTGTAGGGGCCGGATATGTCCGGCCCTCGGCCTTGCCTTACAATTGCGTTTGCGGGGATGCTGCGGGCAGGGCATGCCGCCCTACGGGTGGTTGTAGGGCGGGGTGCCCTCACCCCGCCGCCATTCGCCGGGCCGCCCGCTTACCCCTCCATTCTCCCCATCTTCCCTTGCCAGAAGTCCACGGCACCTCTGTACGCGCCGTAGCTGCGGCCTTTTTTGCGGCCCAGCGCTTTGGTCAGGGCGTACCGCGCCGCGCCTGTCAGGATGGGGATAACGGTTTTCAGCTTTTTGTACGCCGCACTTTTGCCCTTGCAGGTCAGGTAGAGCGTGTTGCGAGTGATGTAGTAGACCGACAGCATCCCTCCCGCGCTGCCGCCCGCCTTGTGGTGGATGACAGCGTCGGGCAAAAACCACATCGGCACGCCCGCCCGGGCCAGACGGATGCAGTAATCGACATCCTCGCAGTACATAAACAGCGTCTCATCAAGATAGCCGACCTTTTCAATGACCGCCCGGGGCAGCAGCACACAGCAGAAAGTGATGAAGCTGACCTGCCGTTTCTCGGCAAATTCGGGGCCATCCTTTTTGTGGCCGCCCAGGTGCTTGACCTTGCCGGTGGCGGGGTCCAGCTCGCCGCCCGCAAACCAAATCTCATCCGCCGGTTCCATGAAGAGCATCTTCGGGCAGCTGACCGCGCCTTCCGGCGTCTCGGCCAGCAACTTTTCCAAAAAATCCGGGTGGACGGATGTGTCGTTGTTCAGCAGCAGCGCATAGTCGCAGCCATCGGCCAGGGCACGGCGCATCCCGATATTGTTGGCCGCCGCAAAGCCGACGTTTTTCTCCTGCGGCAGGAACACGGTGTTCGGCGGCAGTTTGCCTTGCAGCTGCGCCACCGAGTCATTGGGCGAAGCATCGTCGATTAAGATGATTTCAAAATCCCGGAACGTCATTTTTTGCAGGCTTTCCAGGCAGACCAGCGTGTCCTGCCAGCCGTTATAGTTGGAAATTACGATACCGACTTTCGGCATGGTTCACCCCTTAAAATCGTTCACAGCGTCAATGACGGCCTGCACCTGCGCGTCGGTCATACCGTAGAACATCGGCAGGCTCAGCTCGGTGGCGGAGATTTCCTCGGCCAGCGGCAGTGCGCCCTTGGGGATGCCCAGCTCGGCGTAGGCCCCCTGCAAATGAATGGGCGTCGGGTAGTGCTTGTTCGTGCCGATGCCCCGGTCGTTCAAGTGCTTCTCCAGCGCGTCACGCCCGGCGCAGCGCACAGCAAAGATATGCCAGACGTGCTTGCAGCCGGGCAGCTCCGTGGGCAGCGTTACGGCGGGGTTGTGCATTTCTGCCAGGTACCGCGCGGCAATACGGCGGCGCTCGGCATTCATAGCGTCGAGATGGGGCAGCTTAGCGGCCAGGAACGCGGCCTGCAGCTCGTCCAGGCGGGAGTTTTGGCCCTTATAAATATGATGGTATTTGTAGTCGCTGCCGTAGTTGCCCAGGGCGCGGACACGCTCGGCGAGTTCGTCGTCGTTCGTCGTCACGCAGCCCGCGTCGCCCAGGGCCCCGAGGTTTTTGCCCGGGTAAAAGCTGAACCCTGCGGCGTCGCCCAGGCTGCCCGCGCGGCGGCCCTTGTACTCGGCCCCGTGGGCCTGGGCGGCATCCTCGATGACCTTGAGGCCGTGGGCCTTGGCGATGGCATTGATTTCGTCCATCGGGGCGCACTGGCCGTAGAGATGCACGGCCATGATGGCCTTCGTGCGCGGGGTCACGGCGGCCTCGATGCGGGCGGGGTCGATGTTGTAGCTTTCCAGCGTCGGCTCGACCAAAACGGGCGTCGCGCCCGCATAGCTGACGGCCAGCACCGTGGCAATGAAGGTGTTGGACGGCACAATGACCTCGTCCCCCGTCCCGATGCCGTAGGCTTTCAGAATCAGCACAAGGGCATCCAGGCCGTTGCCGCAGCCGATGCAGTGCTTGACGCCGCAGTAATCGGCAAAAGCCTTTTCAAAGGCGGCGTCCTCTCTGCCGCCGATGTACCAGCTGTTGTCCAGCACGCGGGCAAACGCGCCGCGCAGTTCGGCATCCAGCTCCCGCTCCATCGGGCGGAAGGAGACAAACGGCACCGTGATGGGAGTTTCGGACATAAGGAGCACCTCGCTAAAAGATAATAGATAATAAATATGGTGGATCGCGGTGCTGCGCACCGCTCAAAATAGGCGGCCTTTGCAGGAATCGGCCCCCGACGGCCCGCCCATGCGGCGTCCCGCCCCGCAAAAGGGCGGACAACACCTACTATATCGTCTTATTATACAACAATGGGCCGTATTTCGCAACAAAAAAGCGGATACCACTTTGAAAAAGCGGCATCCGTTTTTGCGCGGGCGGTTATTCAGCTGTGCGCGGGGCGCGGGTGGCGCAGGCCGGTCCGCAGCCGCGCTCGTCAATGCTGACGTGGTCGGCACAGCAACAGCGGCCTTCCAGGTGGCGGCAACCTTTGTCGTCGCAGTGGATATCCGTCTCGGGCGAGGCCGGCTGGTTGTCGGTGGCGACGTTGCCGTACCCCTCGCTGTTGCGGTAGCTGCCGCAAACGGCATCCCCCGGCCCGGTGTGTCGGACGTTGATGCCGTCCAGGCAGCAGCAGCCCGCCTTGTTGTGGCAGCAGTCATACTGGGCACAGTCAAGATAGTTCATAGCTAAACACCTCCGTGCTGACAGTATGCGCAGGGGCGGGGGTGTTTATGCAGGGATATTTATTCAAAAGGGCCGCTTACATCAGACTACCGCTCGCGCCGCCTTGCGTGCCCGCTCATACTCCCGGAGGAAGGCGGCAAACCCGGCCCTGCCGGCAGCATCGGGGGGCAGGGCAAAATGCCGGATTTTTTTCTCAGGGAGTGCCGGGCTTCTGCGGGCGGGGTGCTGTGGCTTATCTGCACTCCTTCTTCATAGCGGAATAGCCGATCAGCACCGTCCAGACATAAGCGCAGGTCTTGGGGATCATCAGCATACCGATCATCGGGATCGCATCGGCCCACAGCACGACCGGGATATAGAAGCCAAAGCTCAGCACGATGGTCAGCCACATCCAGCGGAACGCCCGGTCGTTATGCTCCCTGGCGCTGCGGAAGAACAGCACGATGATCAGAAGGCCCATCAGGGCAAAGGGGATGTTGCGGTAGATGCCCCAGGAAAGTGGGGATTCGGTGCTGAGCCACTGGTTCTGCGGCATCATGCAAAGGATGACGCGCACGGCAGCCAGCCCATAGACGGCAGCGGTCAGGCTCTTCCGGCCCTCGACCTTATAGCGCTGACGCCACACATAGTAGAGCAGCACATAAAAAATTGTCATCGTGACCGAGGTGATCCACTTGCCGAGGCCCAGCGGCACGGTGTAGTTTTCCAGACCCGTGGTGCAGAGCGCCAGGGCGCGGGGAATCAGATGGAAGGAGTCACCGGCGCCCAACACAACGGCCATCAGGCCGAACAGCCGGAACTGCGGGTTACCCTTGCTCCCACGGATCATCAGGATACCGATGGTGATGACAGATACCAGATAGGCGGCATCAAATACAGTTTCTACGATTGCTTGCATAGACCAGTTTCTCCTTTTTGCTGATAATTTTTGTAGGCATTGTGAACATTGTTCAGTTTGAGGCATTTAAAATTCCCACACGCTGGTGGGAATGAAAAGCCGGTGGTCAATATAAGGTTCTGCGCACGACCTCCAGCACAGCACTGGGGTCATAATCCTGCCGCAGCAGGGCGGACAGCAGCTGTGAAAACAGCACCTCGGCAAATTTTTCTGCCGTGAACTGCTCATCAAAGGCATCCGGCCGTATCCTGGCATCCTGCTTGAGAACTGCGCACAGCCCCATGAGCATGTGGTGCCAGGCCTGCTGCATATGGCGCTTGCCGTCAGCCTTTTCGTCCCGCATAAAGCCGAGCGAATGCAGTGTGAAAAAGCCGGGATACTGCTCATAGCCGTAGGCCATGCGCTCATACATCCAGATCACGCAGGCCTGCACATCCTGAAAGACAGCGGCATCCTCCGGGCGGTGGAAGATCTCGCGCCAGACGCTTTCAACGGTAGCGCTGACCAGCTCCGCCTTGGAGTCAAAATAGTTGTAAATAGAACCTACCGATACCCCGCACGCCGCCGCAACAGAGCGGATGCTGACAGCAGACCACCCCTGCTCCTGGATCAGCGCACGGCTGGTTTTCAGGATCTCCTCTTTGGATGTGACGATCGTATTCATGGGCACCTCAACATGAACATTGTTCACTTACAACTTTTATTATAGCTTCGCACTGCCCCCTGTCAATAGGAACGGAAAAGTTTTTTGTGAACTTTTTTCGTACTTTTCACTGTGAAGGCCCGGCTACGCAGAGCACGGCGCACCGCATTACCGCAAAAAAATCCACCCATAGAGAACTTTCGTAAGCTGTTTTAGCTACGTTGTTTTCTATGGGTGAATTTCATAGGTGAACTGTTTTCTGTTCACACTCCGTTGGTTGGGTCGGCGAGGTTCGAACTCACGAATGCGGGAGTCAAAGTCCCGTGCCTTACCACTTGGCGACGACCCAGTATATATACGCTGCGGGGGCAGCGCTGTTGTAAAAGAAAAGACCGTGCAGGAACGGGCCTGAACGGTCTTTGGTGGGGTGCCTAGAGAGATTCGAACTCTCGGCCTCCAGAGCCACAATCTGGCGCGCTAACCAACTGCGCCATAGGCACCATATAATGCGCCCGAAGGGACTCGAACCCCCGGCCCACTGCTTAGAAGGCAGTTGCTCTATCCAGCTGAGCTACGGGCGCTCACTGCGGGTTCATGCCCACAAGGGACATACTGCGTAGGATATTATAGCAATGGGGCCGGGTTTTGTCAAGCGATTTTGGAAAAGTTTTTTACAAAATCGGCGGAAATTCTTCTACAAAGTAGACCTCGTACCATTCTATAAAACAGTAAAACGCCCACAGTTTCGTCATAGCGTTGGTTTTTCCGGCGCGGTGGGCGTCCAGCAGGGCGCACAGGGCTGCCGTGTCAAAAAAGCGTTCGGCCACCGGGCCGGTAAATTTGGTCCGCACACGCTTGTAATATTCGTCCTGGCACAGCCAGTCGGCCAGCGGCACCGGGAACCCGCGCTTAGGGTTTGCGGCCAGTGCCCCGGGCAGGCGGCGAGCTGCCGCAGCCCGCAAGGCGATCTTGCCGCGCCGCCCGGTGCAGCGGTACCGCCGGGGCAGGCCCAGCGCCACGGCCAGCACCCGCCGGTCCAGAAACGGCACCCGCAGTTCCAGGCTGTGGGCCATGCTCATTCGGTCGGCCTTGCGCAGGATATCCCGGGGCAGCCAGGTCTGCAGATCCACCCATTGCAGGGCTGTCGGCTCATCCAGGCCGCGCACCGCGTCAAAATAAGGCTTGCACCGCCGGGCCGGGCTGGGTGTATTGGACGGGCGCTTCAAATATTTGTCGCGTTCCTGCGCAGTTTCAAACACATAGTTAGCCCGGGCGCAGCGCTGCCACCGGGGCTGGGCACCCCGGCGCAGAAAGCCGCACCCCGGCAGGGCCGCCGCCAACCCGCGCCGCAGGCTGCGGGGCAGCGCCTGCCAGCGCTCGGCCCAGACGGCCTGCCGGTACAGCGGGTACCCGCCGAACAGTTCATCCGCGCCCTCGCCCGAAAGCACCACTTTTACACGCTGCCGTGCGGTTTTGCACAGGAAATACAGCGGCACTTCCGCCGGGTTGGGCATCGGTTCATCCAGATACCACTGGATGGCCCGGTTTGCCGCGAAGAACTCCGCCGCAGTCACGGTCGTCTCGGTCAAGGGCACGCCCAGTGCCCTGGCGGCGGCGCGGGCAGCGGGCAGCTCGGAGTAGCTTTCCTCGGCATAGCCGACCGAAAAGCACTGCACGTTGGGCTGGCTGCGGGCCGTCTCGCGGGTGACGAGGGACGAATCGACGCCGCCGGATAAAAAGCAGCCCACGGCCACATCGGCAATGCGGTGGGCATCGGCGCTCTCGGCCAAAGTCTGGCCGATTTTTTCCGCCCAGGCCCCCAGGCTGCGGCCGCGCCGCGCCCGGAAGCGCGGCGCGGCATAGCGGCGGGTGGTCAGACGGCCATCATGCCAGGTCAGCGTGTGGGCGGGCGGCAGCTCGTACACACCCAAAAACATCGTCTCATCGTCGGGCAGGTACTCCATGCTGAGCCAATCGGGCAGGCGGGCTTCGTTTAGCCGCTTTTCAAAGGCCGGGTGGGCCAGAAAGGCCTTTATCTCGCTGGCAAACAACAGTACATCGCCCTTTTTGTAGTAGTACAGCGGCTTGATGCCAAAGAGGTCGCGGGCGCAGAACAATGTCTCGGCCGTGCGGTCCCACAGGGCAAAGGCGAACATCCCGCGCAGGTGCTTGGGCAGGTCGCCGCCCCAGGCCTCGTAGCCGTGGAGCAGCACCTCGGTGTCGGAGTCGGTAGCAAAGGTATGGCCCCGGGCCGTCAGCTCGGCGTGCAGGGCCTTGTAGTTGTAAATTTCGCCGTTGAACACGACGACAAGGGTGCCGTCCTCGTTGAACATCGGCTGGCCGCCGCCCGCAAGGTCGATGATGGACAGCCGCCGATGGCCCAGCGCGGCGTGGGCGTCGGCGTAGTAGCCCTCGCCGTCCGGCCCGCGGTGGCGGATGAGGTCCGCCATAGCCTGCGCCGTGCGTTTGGCCGCCGCCGGGTCATGCCCGGCGGCGGTGGTAAAGCCGACGATGCCGCACATGGATTCAGCCCCCATTCTTTCGTAATTTTCTGCCGTATCCCGCCTGCCTTGCCGCAAACCAAATCTGCCTTGCCATCCCCTCCCCCGGGGCCAATAAATGGGGATACCCGCGCCCGCGGCGTCGCAGGAGGGCGGCACGGCGCAGGAGCAGCTTGTTGGGGCAATGGCGGCGCACCACGCCCCAGGGGGCCGTGTACCACGCCGCCGGGCGCAGGGCGGGCGGCGTGACCGGACCGCCGAACAGCAGATCCTCCACCAAAGGCCGGGCCAGCGGGGCACCGGCAGCATCGCAGTAATAAGCCGCGCGGCCCTGCCGGGGGTTCAGTTCAAACAGCACCGGCTCGCTGCGGCGGTCGTATTTCAAATCAAAATTGGCAAATCCGCGCCAACCCGCCGTCTGCAAAAGGCCGCGCAGAGCCTCCAGCAAGGCGGTGTCCTGCCGGGCGGGTTCCACCAGCACAGCGGCGTAGTTGCCAATGCCCTCGGGTGTACGCTCCTGCAAAAGGGGCTGCCCCTGCACAAGCCACGGCACACTGCCGTCGGCGGCGCAGTAGGCGTTCACGACCCCCAGCCGCGTATCCGGGCCGGGGATGTACTCCTGCAAAAGCATGGCCCCGCGGTAGCTGCTGCGGGCGGCTGCGGACAAAATCTCCTGCAATTCGGCGGCATCCCGGGCCAGATAGACCTTGCGCTTGCCCGGGAAATGGCAGTTCCACCAGGCAGGCGAGTCAGCAGGCTTGACGACGACCGGCCAGCCGAAGGGCAGCGCGGGCACAATGTCCCCCGGGTATACTGTTATGCTCTGCGGCGTGCGCAGGCCCACGGCGCGGCAGGCGGCGGCAAACTGCTGTTTATCGGCCAGGGCCAGCGCGGCGGGTGGCGGGCAGGCAAAGCGGTACGTCCCCCGCAGTTCGGCGGCACAGCGGGCCATAAGCTGGGTGTAGCCGTCGGCGCAGGAGATGAGCAGCCGCGTTCGGCCGGGGTATTGCTCGGCCAGGCCCAGCAGCGTGGCGGTGAAAACGCTGTCCCGCTCAAACGCTGGGTCCTGGGCGGCCACCTGCACAATACGGCTGTGGGCCAGCGCAGGCAGCGCACGGCGGCAGACGGCCAGGCTGCGCACGCCGTATGTCTCATAAAAGCTGCGGGCCATACCGTAGACATTGGCATCCCCGCCCAGCAGCACCAGCAATATCTGCGGCATAGAAATTCCCCCTTACCGCTAGTGTATGCGGCAAGGGGGCGTTTATTCTTTTTGCCTTCTCTCATAGGGAGAAGGTGGCCCCGCAGGGCCGGATGAGGGGCAGGTATACCACAGCCGCCCGGCAAATGGGTTCTGTTGGCAAGGCTGCCCCTCATCCGCCCTCGGTCGGGGCCTCGGGCACCTTCCCCCAAGGGGGAAGGCACATTATTTCTCTACCAGCGGCATCTCCTCCGTCCATACCCCGCCATTACTGTCCGTCACCCGCACAACGTATTTGGGCGCGGCATCGCCGTCGTACTCCCAGCCGTTGATGACGGCATCATCGTAAAACGTGCCATTCCAGACGCTCTCGGTGCGGGCGGAGCTGCCGTAGCTGTACTCACCCTCGCATTCCAGCGCGGCGGTGGCGGTAGGTTCGCCGGCGTCGCCGTTCAGACGCAGGTCTATTTCCACCTTCGCAATCTGCATCCACGGCGGGGCGTCAACCTGAAGTTCCACCGGGTAGCAGGTCAAGGTCAGATACCGCTTGCCGTTGACCCGGCTGATGTAGTACCCGAAATCCAGGCTGCTGCCCGCCGCACCCCAGACAATCGTCGGCTCGGTCATTTCGTCGTTGAAGTCCACCGTGCCTAAGCCCTCACTGGTGGTCGTACCATCGGCGGTCCACTGCACACTCAAATCGTAGGTGCTGCCCACCGTAAAAACAATCCCCTGCGCCGCAAAGCTGCCGTCGGGCGCGGCGGTCATATCATAGAGCTGCGTGTCGTCGCCGCTGCGCACAGCCAGCCGAGCGGTCATGCCGTCCTGCACCGTGCGCGGTGTGACCTGCACCTGCACAGGCATCCAGCTGCCCGCCGCGTCCCTGTGCAGCTTATCGGCAGGCAGCCAGCGCCAGTCCAGCACGGTGGCCTCGCCCATCCGCACGGCGTCCTGCAATTCGGAGATCTGCGCCGAAAGTTCTGCCTGCTGGGCCGCGTAGCTGGACTGGATGGCCGCATAGTTCTGGTTCAGCGCGGCGATCTGCCGCTCATACTGCCAGGCCACCGCCGCCAGCAGCCCGGCCAGGATAACGACCGCCGCGCCCCCGGCGCAGCCCCACAGTCTGCGGCGGCGCTTTTCCTCGGCGTCGCGGGCGGCCAGCAGGTCCCGCAGTGCATCCAGCGTCACGGCAGGCGCGGCGGGGTCGGCCTGCTCTGCGCCCAGCAGGGCATCCACGCCGGTGCCCAGTTCGGCCGCCAGCACCTGCAAATTGTCCAGCCCCGGCAGGGCGGTGTCCTTCTCCCACTTGCCCAGGGCCTGGCGGCTGACGCCGATGCGCTCGGCCAATGCCTCCTGGCTCAGGCCCTTGGCCCTGCGTGCTGTTTGGATATTCTGCCCCAGTGTCACAGGCTCACCTGCTTTCCGCTTTGATTTGACATAATTTTACCACAGCGTGTGGTAAAATGCCAGCAAGTCAAGTGTACAAAACGGTAACGGCAGGTTGCACTGCCGGGAAAGGATGCTGGAATATGTGCGGAATTGCCGGTTTTATCTCCCCCGCCCGGGCGGACGCCGCAGCACTGGTCCCGATGCTGGCGCGCATCGCCCACCGCGGGCCGGACGGCCAGGGAACGTTTGTGGAGGGACCCGCCGCGCTGGGTCACTGCCGCCTGGCCATTATTGATTTGCAGGGCGGCGCACAGCCGCTGTACAGCGAGGATAAAAATTTCGTCGTCGTGTTCAACGGCGAAATCTACAACTACCGCGAACTGACCGCCGAGCTGACCGCCCTGGGCCACACCTTTGCCACCCGCACCGACACCGAGGTGCTGCTGCACGGGTGGGAGCAGTGGGGCCGCGAACTGCTCCCCCGGTTGCGGGGAATGTTCGCCCTTGCGCTGTGGGACCGCCGGGCGCAGGTGCTTTTCTGCGCCCGGGATATGTTCGGCATAAAGCCGCTCTACTACTGCCGCTGCGCCGACGGCACGCTGCTGTTTGCCAGCGAGATCAAGGCGTTTCTGGATCATCCCTCGTTTGAAAAGCAACTCAACACCGCGCAGCTGCCGCTCTACTTATCCTGCCAGTATTCCCCGGGGCGGGACACGTTTTTTGCCGGGGTGCAAAAGCTGCTGCCCGGGCATTTTCTGGAATTTTCCGAGGGGATCGTGCGCACCACGCGGTGGGTACAGCCCGCCTTTCTGCCAGGCGATACGCCGCCCGCCCCCGATGAGCTGGAAGCCGTGCTGCGCCAAAGTGCCGAGGCCCACAAAATTGCCGACGTCGAGGTCGCTGGGTTCCTCTCCGGCGGGGTGGACTCGGCCTACCTCACGGCATTGGCCCGGCCCGCGCGGACCTACACGATTTCCTATGCAGAGCCGAAGTACGACGAGTCCTTCCCTGCCCGGGCGCTGGCGCGGAATTTGGGGCTGCGGAACCGGGTGCGGTGCATCAGCCCCGGCGAGTTCTGGGACGCCGTACCCGCTGTGCAGTACCACATGGACGAGCCGATGGCCGACGCGGCCGCCGTGGCGCTCTACTTTTTGAACCGTGAGGCCGCCAGGGATGTGAAGGTCGTCCTCTCGGGCGAGGGCGCGGACGAGCTGTTCGGCGGGTATAACATCTACCGCGATCCCTTCACTGCGCGGTGGTATAACCGCCTGCCGCCCTGGCTGCGGGGCGGGCTGGGGGCCGCCGCCAGCCTGCTGCCGCCCGGGCCGGGGGTAAATTTTCTTGTGCGGCGTGGTTTAAGTTTAGAAGAACGTTACTTTGGCCCCACGGCGCTTTTGACCGAGCGGGAAAAGCGCCGCCTGCTGCCCGGGTACGAGGGCGACGGCGACCCGGTCTGCCTGACCGAATCCAGCTGGGACATGACCGAGGATCAGGACCCTGTGACCCGGATGCAGCAGGTAGATCTGCAGCTCTGGCTGGCCGGGGATATTTTGCTGAAAGCCGACAAAATGAGCATGGCCCACAGCCTGGAGCTGCGGGTGCCCTACCTTGATAAAGAAGTCTTTGCCCTGGCCGCCGCGCTGCCCGCCGCCGCCAAGGCCAACGCCCGCATGACAAAAATTGCCCTGCGCCAGGCTGCGGCCCGCACACTGCCCCCGGCGGCTGCCGCCCGGAAAAAGCTGGGTTTCCCGGTGCCGGTGCGGGACTGGCTGCGGCAGGAGCCGTACACCAGCCGGGTGCGGGCCGTATTCAGCCGCCCGGCAGCCGGAGAGTTCTTTAATGTGCGGCTGCTGCATACTATGTTGAACCACCACCTGCACGGCGGCGACTGCTGGCGGCAGATCTGGTGCGTGTACAGTTTTTTGATTTGGTACGAACAGTTTTTTGGAGCGTGATGCCAAATGGACCTGCGGCGGCTTATCCAGAACACCGACTGCCAGCTTGTGCGGGGCGACGCCCTGACCGAGGTGACGGCGCTCTGCTGTGATTCCCGCTGTGCCGGGCCGGGGGCGCTGTTTGTCTGCCTGCCGGGCCGCCACACCGACGGGCGGCAGTTTGCGGCCCAGGCCGTGGCCGCCGGGGCTGTGGCGGTGCTGTGCGCCGGGCCGCCCCCGGACGTGGGCGCGGCCGTGGTAGAGACGGAAAACCCACGCCGCATGATGGCGGTTTTGGCGGCGCGGCTCTGCGGTGAACCGGCCCGCGCCATGACGATGATCGGCGTGACCGGCACGAAGGGCAAGACGACGACGGCCCACCTGCTGGCGGCCATTTTGCAGGCCGATGGGCGGCGGGTCGGGTTGGTGGGCACCAACGGCGTCTGCTGGCCCGGCCATCGCCACGATTTGAACCACACAACGCCGGAAAGCTGTGACTTGCAGGCGCTTTTGCGCCGCATGGCCGACGACGGCTGCGACACCTGCGTGATGGAAGTTTCAAGCCTGGGGATGAAGTTTGACCGCGCGGCGGGGATAGAGTTTGACGTAGGCGTGTTCACGAACCTGTCGCCCGACCACATCGGCCCCGGTGAGCACGCGGATTTTGCCGAGTATCTGCACTGGAAAGCCGCGCTGTTTCAGCAGTGCCGCGCGGGAGTTTTCAACATCGACGACCCCTGGGTGGGGAAAATCGTGGACGGTGTCTCCTGCCGCGTCGTAACCTACGGCACGGTCCCCGGGGCCGATGTGCGGGCCGATAGCAATTTTACTCTGACACGGGAGGGCGGTCGGCTGGGCGCGGCCTTCACGGTGGACGGTGTGCGGTACACCGTGGGGATGCCCGGGGCGTTCAGCGTGCAGAACGCCCTGGCTGCCCTGGCTGCAGCGCGGGTGCTGGGCGCGGGCGAGGACGCGATACGCCGGGGGCTGGCCGCCGCCGTGGTGCAGGGCCGGGTGGAGCCTGTGGCCGTGGACGCACCGTTCACGGTGCTGATCGACTACGCCCACAACGAGGCCGCCGCCGAGAGCCTGCTGCGCACGCTGCGGGCCTACACTCCGGCGCGGCTGGTGGCGGTGTTCGGCTGCGGTGGCGAGCGGAGCCGGCTGCGGCGGTTCGGTATGGGGTCCGTCTGCGCCCGGCTGGCGGATTTCTGCGTCATTACCGAGGACAACAGCCGCAGTGAGCCGGTGGAGCATATTTTGGCGGATATCCGGGCGGGGCTGAAACTTGGCAACCCGGCCACCCCCTTTGCCGAGATACCGGACCGGCGGCAGGCCATTTACTACGCGCTGGCCCACGCCCAGCCCGGGGATATCGTGGCGATTTTAGGCAAGGGCCACGAGACGACGATAGAACGCAATGGGGTCAAGGAGCCGTTTGTGGAAAGTGAGATCGTGGAAGAGTATTGGGATAGCAAAAGGGCGGTCTTGCGCTGAAGGCAAGGCCGCGAAACGTATTAAATCATCGCTCTGTAGGAGTCGGCGTCCCCGACGACCCGCGGGTGACGCAGACACCCCGTTCACGGGCGCTTGTAGGGCGGCCAGCCCTCTGGCCGCCGCGGAGGGGTCAAGACCCCTCCCTGCAAATCTACCGCAAAAGGGGTTGCAACGGCAAAGTTACGGGCCGGGCATGCCCGGCCCCTACCGCACAGCAAAAAACACCCCTGCGCCATCCCAAAACGGCGCAGGGGTGTTGCCTATCCTTGTAAAATCAGACCAACTTATACAGCCGCCCGCTGAACGGTGCCAGCGTCAGCTTCAGCTTGCCTTCGCACGCCTTACCCACAAGCCGCTTCGGCTTCTCGGTCTGGCCGCCGAAGCACTGCCAATCCGTGTCCAGAATCGGCGTCAGCCTGCCCGAGCGGGGCAGTGTCAGCTCGTACTCTTTCAGCTCCGTATCGCCGAAGTTGAACGCCGCCAGCACCGCGCCGTCATGGCCCTCACGCCAGATGGCACAGGCGTCCAGCTCGGGGTGCCGGCAGTCCAGCCACTGGAACGCCGCCGGGTCGTACTCACGACTCCAGAACGCCTCGTTGGCGCAGTACGCCTCGTTCAGCGCCTTGCGGTAGCGGTGGAAATCGTCGTGGCTCGGGTATTTCAGCACCATCCAGTCCTGCTCGCGGCTCTCGTCAAACTCGCGCAGCTGCGCGAATTCGTTGCCCATAAAGTCCAACATCTTGCCCGGGTGGATAGCCATGTACAGGTACAGCGCCCGCGCCTGGGGGAACTTGCCCTCGTAGTCGCCGTACATTTTTTGCACGATGGTCGCCTTGCCGTGGACGTTCTCGTCGTGGCTGAAGGGCAGGATGTAGTGCTCATTCCAGGCGTACATCATCGAGAAGGTCAGCTTGCCCAAGTTCTCCCGCCGCTCGTCCGGGGTCTTTTTAAAGTAGTCTAGGGTATCGTTCATCCAGCCTAGATCCCACTTGTAGTCAAAGCCCAGGCCGCCGTACTCGACCGGCGCGGTCACTTTCGGGAAGCTGGTGGAGTCCTCAGCAATCAGGATGGCCGTGGGGTGGCGCTGCTGCAAACCGCAGTTCATGCCCTTCAAAAAGTCCAGCGTCGAGCCATTGACGCCGCGGTTCGGGTCGCCCTGCCAGTAGATGAGCCGGGACACCGCGTCCATGCGCAGGCCGTCGGCATGGAACACCCGCAGCCAGTAATCGGCGCAGGACTGGATGAAGCACTGGATCTCGCCGCGGGAGTGCATGAAGTTACAGCTGCCCCACTCGCTCTGGCCCACAGCGGCTGCCGGGTACTCATACAGCGGTGTACCGTCAAATTCTTTCAAGCCGTAGGCGTCCACGGCAAAGTGAACCGGTACAAAATCCAGAATAACGCCGATGCCCTGCTTGTGGCAGGCGTTGACAAATTCGGCCAGCTCGTCCGGCGTGCCGTAGCGGCTGGTGGGGGCAAAAAAGCCGGTGATCTGGTAGCCCCAGCTGCCGTCGAAGGGGTGCTCGGCCAGGGGCATGAGTTCAATGTGGGTGAAGCCGTTCTCCCTGCAGTAGGCGGGCAGCAGCTCGGCCAGTTCGGCGTAGGTATACCAGCTGCCGTCCTCCTTCTGCCGCCAGCTGCCGGCATGGACCTCGTAGATATTCAGCGGTTTATCGAAGCATTTTGTGCGTGCCTGCATCCATTGGTCGTCGTCAAAGCCCTGCGGGCGGTCGGACACGATGCTGCGGCCGTCGGGGCGCAGTGTCATAGCCGTGCCGTAGGGGTCGCAGTGGGCCACGCTCTGGCCGTTTGCGCCGCGCACCCAATACTGGTAGACCATACCCGCGTTCACACCGGGGGCGTCGCATTCCCACACGGCGGACTGGGTGCGGTGCAGGTCAAAGGTGCCGATCTCGGTCTCGACGGCGATATGCTGCGCGGACGGTGCCCACACTGCAAAATGTGTGCCGCCGAAATAGGTATGCGCCCCGAAAAATTCATACGCATCAAAGGCGTGCCCGGTGTAAAAATCCTGCATATTCATGATGAAAGTCTCCTATTGTAAGGATGCCTTCCCCCCTGGGGGAAGTTGTCAGCGGCCCCGACCGCTGACTGATAAGGGGGCGGCGGTTCCGTCATAGCCCGGTAATGGATTGCTGCGGGAAGTCTGCCCCTCATCCGCCCCTTCGGGGCACCTTCCCCCCTCAGGGGAAGGCCTTTCTCTAAAAAAATTGTACCACACCCAAAGGTGTGGTACAACCTACAATTTTGAACACGGTGTCCAAAATTTAAATTTTCAGCAAAACCCGTGCAATGTTGAAGTAGACCAGCAGCGTCGTGGTATCGACGATGGTGGTGATAAGCGGCGACGCCATGACGGCCGGGTCCATCTTGAACTTTTCGGCCACAACAGGCAGCAGGCCGCCGATCAGCTGGGACAGGATGACCGTGCAGACCAGCGTCAGGCAGACGACCGCTGCCACAGGAGCTTTGATGCCGTCCAGGAAAATCAGTTTGGCAAAGTTGCACAGCGCCAGCGTGCCGCCGCAGAGGATGGCAATGCGGAACTCGCGCCACAGAATCTTCGGCAGGTCGTGGGGCTCAATGTCACCGACGGCCAGGCCGCGGATGATGGTGGAAGTACTCTGGCTGCCCGCGTTGCCGCCTGCGTCGGTCAGCATCGGGATGTAGGCGGTCAGCACCGTCACGGCGGCGAGGGCATCCTCATACCCGCGGATGACCATGCTGGAGAAGGTGGAGGAAATCATCAGGAACAGCAGCCACGGCGCACGACTTTTGTACAGATCCCACATAGACTGTTTAAAGTAAGGCTTGTCCGACGGGCCGATAGCGTTCATCTTGGCGATATCTTCGCTGGCCTCGTCCTGCATGATCGAGATAGCGTCGTCGATGGTGACGATACCGACCAGACGCTTCTCGTTGTCCACAACGGGAATAGCCAGGTAGCCGTACTTCTCGAACATCTGGGAGACGTCCTCCTGGTCGGTGGTGGTGGCAACGCTGACGACGTTGTCATCCATCATGTCGCGGATGATCTCGTTCTGCGGATCCTTCGAGAGGACCAGTGCGCGCAGGGAGACGACGCCGATGAGGGTGCGGTCACGGTCGGTGACGTAGCAGTTGTTGATGGTCTCCTTGTCAAAGCCGTTCTTGCGGATGGCGTCCATGGCCTGGGCCACGGTCCAGTCGGGGCGCAGCTCCATCAGCTCGGTGGTCATGACGCCGCCGGCGGAGTCCTCGGGGTATTTGAGCAGTTCGTTGATCATGCGGCGGGTCGCGGGGTCCGCCTGGCCAAGGATACGCTTGACCACATTGGCGGGCATTTCCTCGACCAAATCCGTCGCATCATCGACGAACAGGTCGTCCACAACAGCCTTCAATTCCTTATCGGTCAGGCCGTCGATGAGGTTCTGCTGGGTCTCGGGGGTAAGCTCGGCAAAAATCTCGGCCGCCAGGTCCTTGGGACACAGGCGGAACAGCACCGGAAGCTTCTCCGGCGGGAGATCCTCAAACACGGCGGCCAGATCGGGCGCGGGCAGGGTGGACATAACATCGCGCAGGCTCTGGTACTTTTTGGCATCGTCCAGGTTGGCCAGCATCGTGCGGAGGGTCAGGATCGCGGTATCAGACATAAAAAAGCTGCCTCCTTTTCAGGCGGCAGCCAAGCACATTTGGTTTTGGGCAACGCAAAACAGAGCAACACCGTGGGTTATGGCTAACACACAGTTTGCTTTGATGCGCCCCTAAAAATATGGTGGCTGCCGTTATTTAAGATACATCGGTACACAGGACTGGGACTGGGGGTATCCATTGTGACAACCACCTCACATATATTTGAATTTTTACCATAAGGCGCTATTCGCACCTATATTTACTTTACCATCCAAAGCCGAATTAGTCAACGGTAAATTTCGGCATTTTGAGAAAAAATTCAGAAAGACAATCATAAGCAGCATAAATACACAGGGGAGACAGCGTGCCGCGTGTCTCCCCTGCAAAATTCTTTCTTGTCACAGAATATACAGCATATCGTCCGCATCTTTTTCTATCCTGCGCCATTCTTCATCAAGATACTGCTGTATAAATTCTTCCTTTGCGCGGGCAATAAACCTGCTGTCCGTATAAAGGCGCGAGACAGTTACCACCAAGCCCCCAATGTCCAACAACTTTGCATCTTTTGTAAATGCGGCTACGGCTGTATTTCCTGCAGCAGATAGCATGTTAGCGTACAGCAGGATTTTCCGGATACGTACCTCATACAGTTTCCGTTCTCCGTCCCTTTCTTCGTTGTAATACAGCCCGTGCAAAAGGCCGATCACCATGTTGATCAGAATCGACAAAACAGCCGACGCACTTTCCAAGCCTGTATCTCTGGCAAAGCACAGGAAATCATACTGACTTGCGTACAACTCTCCCGCCAATGTCTCATGAAAGCTGCCAAGCAGCGGAACCGGCAATCCTTCCTTCGTAAACAGATCCGACGCATAATGCACCGCCTGCCGGAAAAGTGCCGCAGGCAAAAGATGCGGGTCAGCTTGAATCCGCCCCGCCGTTTCCTCAATCAGCAGGGGTAGTGGTATAAGCGGCGGCTGCACATAGCCCTTTTCCACGCGGTAGGTGCGCAGGTCGCTCAACGTCATCGTATTCGTCAAAATGTTCGCTGTACCGAACACCCAACCCAGTATCGGGTCGTGTCCCAATGTTTTACAGCGGTGATTTGTACCGCCGATTCCCAGTCCGAGCGCTGCCGTGCCCTTGATCGTGTCATAAGGTACGCCTGACTCAATGATTTCTATCCAGGTTTTCCCTTCCGACTGTCTCATACGGTGTCCCTGGCTCTTCTTTTCCGCAGCCCATCCGCCGGGGTTGCTTCCTGTACGCTTGTGCTTTTCTACAAAGGCATCCTTGTATTTTTTTACGTGCGCGTCTCCTTCCTTATCAGTCAGCCGTTTTGACAGGTCATAGGGCTCACCGATTTTGGGAGTCAGCACCCACCGCAGCGTTTGCAGAGCTGCTGCCACCAACAATACCGCTGTATCGGTTGTGTTAAGACCCGTACACTTCTGGAATTCTTCGTCGATGCGCTCTAAATCCCGGTAGGCCTGTTGGAATTCGGCTTCTGTCAGAAAATCCTCCAGCTCGGGGGCATCCGTTACCTGCTTTTCGGCTTGTGCTACGATGGCGTCCCAGCTTTCCGTCACGGGGACGGGTACTGCCGCATTGTTTTCCCCGTATTTCCGTGGTGCTTGGGGCAGCGTATAACCCAGTGATTGCAGCAGCTCCTC
Organism: Gemmiger formicilis; assembly: GCF_018784445.1. Lineage (GTDB taxonomy): Bacteria > Bacillota > Clostridia > Oscillospirales > Ruminococcaceae > Gemmiger. Next base: position 51,233 of record NZ_WQOH01000026.1, read on the forward strand.
GCTATCCTTGATTCGTGCAACCAGCGAAGCATTCCCCTGCTTCAATTGGGCAGCCATATCGTTTAGCTGCTCCTGCTGGTATTTCAACACCTTATTGACGTCTTTTTCGCCTGCCGTATATTGATAGCTCCCCATTGCTGTACTCCTGCTTTAGCTCTTGTTAAGTCGCATAGCCCAGGTCGTGTTTCAAATCACGAATGGCCTGGCTCAGCAAAATATTCAAGCTCTCCAAATACTCCTGGCGTTCCTTGCTGGCATTCAGCTCCGCTCTTTGCGCTTTTATAATCGCCTGATGCTTTTTGAGCACCTCTTGATACAGCCTCTCTTTTTCCTGGCGCAGCTGTTTGCTTTTCAAGTGTGCCGTCAGGCCGACACCACCCGCCGCCAAAAGGGCAACAGGTGCAGCCAGCACAAAAACACCTGCAACCATACCGCCGCCGACAACGGCCCCAGCCGTTGCCAGCCCCGAGGTAATGCCTGCCGCTGACAGTCCTACCGTTCCCAGACCATACAGCGCCGCAAAGGAAGCTGCACCGCCAATTCCCGCGCCAAAAGCTCCCGCCAGCACCTCCGGGATCGCACTTTCACGAATCGTGCGCTTCGGATCATCCAGCGCAGCAGCAGCCTCATTTACAACATTAACAACCTGCTGCAGGGCCTCGACGCTCTGGAACCTCATATCCTTCTTTTTTGTAATGTAGCCGCTCATAAAAGTTCACCTCATTGAGTTAAAATATTGGCTCTTGTTCATATTATAATAAACATATTTACTAATGTCAAGGATGTCAAAATTGTTCATGCTACCATATTCTAAAGTCATTTAAGAAAGGGAGAGTATGGCATGGACTATATCCGCCGGATGCGTGACCTGCGCGAGGATGCCGACATGACGCAGGCACAGGTCGCCGCTATATTGGGCACATCCCAGACAATGTACGCCCGCTATGAGCGCGGGGCCAATGAACTGCCAATTCACCATCTTATCAAGTTGTGTGAGCTGTATCATGTTTCCAGCGATTATTTTCTGGGACTGAACGATGAAATCAAAAAGCAATGAGCCTTGACCCAAAATCAACGCTCATTGCTTTTTATTTTGCACGTCTCTGCCACCTGTGGTATACTAGGGTACATTCCCACAACAGCTCACAGGAGGCATTGGGTAGACGTCGTTGCGCAGAAGATTACTTTTGCTTAAAGCAGCGCACTACTTTGGGGGCCGCACCCGGCGGGGCGTCGAGGACGCCGCCCCCTACAAATATGCGGTAACACAAATAAAAAGCCGACTCCCGGCAACTGGCGGGTCGATGCAAGCATCGACCCCTACAGTGTACCGGGAGTCGGCAGTTCTTTTATTTTACGGCAGGGCTTACGCCATCAGTTCCTTAACAGTCTCGGCCAGCTTCTCGTCCTTGCAGGCGGGGAAGAAATACTCAGCGAAATGCTCGCCGGCGAAAGCGCCCTTGACCAGGTCGCGGTCCAGATCCTTCAGGATGTCAGACAGGTCGCGGAAGGCAACAGTGCGCACGCCGTCCAGAATCTTCTTGTTGCGCTGCTCGGGCACAACGCGCTCCTTGGGGTAGCCCTGGCCGTGGCCGAAGCCGAACAGCTTTTCGAAGATGTACTCGAGGTTCAGCTCGCCGCCCCAGCCAAAGCCCTTGGCGAAGGGTAGGGCCACCGCGTTGCCGTCGTTGACGTGGGCGAAGGTGTAGGCATCGACCGGATCCTCGACATGGCCGCAGATGACACCGGGGAAACTGTTCAGTGCCAGCATAGCGCCTTCGCCGGTGCCGCAGCCGGTGATGACATAGTCGGCCGCGCCGGAGTTCAGCAGCACAGCGGCCAGGATGCCGTTCTGCACGTAGGTCAGCTGGGCGGCATCATCGGCGGCATACATGCCGTAGTTGACGACCTCGTGGCCCATCGGCTCCACGACCTTGCGCAGGGTTGCTTCAATCAGGGCGTTCTTGGCGGCCTGACTGTTTTCGTTGATCAGCGCGATTTTCATATTTTTTCTCCTTTACGTGTATTTTATCGGATCAACTGACGGAAATACGTTGTGTTGATGCTCTTATCGTTCTTGGCCATCTTGGCAATGCAGCCGTCCAGCGTGCGGGCCACATCGTCCAGGCTGCGCCAGCTGGCGGCCTGGGGCTTGACTTCTTCTTCCAGCCAGGGGCCGACGTCGGTGTGGGAACACGCCCCCTCGATGAGGTACGCACCGGGGCGGCCCTCCTGGGTCTGCGGCTCGTAGCCGTCGGCGCTGCCCATCATCGTCATGACGAACTGGCCCTTGCGGTTGCGCCCGCCCACAATAAGGCGCACGCCCACCGGCTGCACCTGCACGGTGGCGGCCTTATCGCGCATGATTTTGACGATTTTTTCCAGCGTCAGGTACTGGGGCTGGTACTCGTCCACGGCGTTGATGATCTGCACGGCGGCCAACGTATCGCCCGCAAAACCAACCATGACGTTGCGGTTGATCTTGCGCACCTTGGGCAGGTCGTTCTTGATGACGTGGGGCTTGTCGCCGGTGATGGGTTCCTCAACAAAACGGCCATCGCTGACCATGGCGCAGAATGCGTCACTGCAAACAGCTAAAATAGCACTCATAATTTTTTCGTTCCTTTGCTTTTAATAGGGTACTTGTATTGTAGCACGAAATTTGCGCGGGTGCAATGGGTGCTTGACTTAACCTGCGGTGTGCGGTATGCTAATAACAGAAAAGGCGCTGCGACAAGCGGTTGGCCCTTTCGGTGAATATGTTAAAAGGTTAGCCTAATAACCGTCACCTGCCGGGGTGGCGGTTATTGCTTTTTACAACTAAGCCCAAAGTAAAGGTCTTGCGACCGATATAGAACGTAAATGTAAATCGCATGGTCTCACCTCCTTTCGGGGGTGGGGCCAACCGCCTGCCGTTGTGTGCAGCGCCTTACCGCCTGTTGAAGCAGGCGGTTTTTGTGTTATACCAGAGTTTTCGACGATATGCAAGCAAAGCTGCTCGCAGGAGAACCTTCCCCCGCGGGCAGCCTTTTACTTTATCGAGCTTGTAGGGGCCGGGCATGCCCGGCCCTGCCGTATAAGGCAGACGAGTGCTTGCGGAAAGCCGCGGGCCGCACATATGCGGCCCCTACAGGGCAACTCTTATTTAGTGATTCTTGTAATAATTGATGAGGCATCCGTCCGCCAGGATCTGCCGCTCGGCATCGGTCATAGCGCCGAGGCTGACTGTAAAGTGAACTACGCTGCCGTCCGGCTTTACGGCGATGGCGGTCAACTCGTCATCGGCATTCAGCAGGGCCTTGCGCACGCCGGGCAGGTAGACATAATCCCCATTGTCCAGCACAGTGGGATCCTTCATCAGGAAGGGCAGCATGCCCCAGTTGATGCAGTTGGAGCGGTAGCGCTTGGTGGCGTACTCGCAGGCAAAGTTTGCCGCACCGCCCAGAACGCGCTGGCAGCTGGCGGCCTGCTCGCGGGCAGAGCCGTCGCCGGGCTTATTGGCGAAAATCGCCGAGCCGATGTTGGTATTTGCCGCATCGGGCGTGTAGCCCAGCTTCTTCAAATCATCGTAGACACGCGCGATCTCAGCGGGCAGAGCGCCTGCGCGGCGCTCCTCATCCAGCGCCTTGACAGCCTTGGCGTTCGGCACATAGGCCGGATCCTTGCGGGAGAGGGTGAACTCCGCCAGGCGCAGCGGGTTAGAGCGGAAGGACGACGTCTCGCCCGAGGGAATCAGCTCATCGGTGGTGGTGACCGGGTCGGTGATGTAGCTGACGATCTTCACGAGCAAATCATCCGTCAGGGCGGGCTGTTCGGGCCAGTCCTTGATGTTCGGGCCGAATTTCAGCTCGAAGTCCGGCTCCGAATGGCCCCAGCCGTTGTATACGCGCTTGTCGTAGACGCCCTGCTCAAAGTGGTATTCGGGCAGGGTGTACTCTGCATCGGTCAGCTCACTGGCAGCGGTCAGGTAGCCGCCGTTGGCTGCGGTGGCCGCAATGGAGCGAGCGTCCATCAGCGCCACAGCGCTGATCTGACCCTCACCGGGCTTCGAGCCCTCGCGGTTGGGGAAGTTGCGGGTCGTATGGCGGATCGAGAATTCGCCGTTGGCGGGGGTATCGCCCGCGCCGAAGCAGGGGCCGCAGAAGCACTCGCGGAAGATGCCGCCGGCCGAGACAATGTCGGCCACCGCGCCGTTCTTGACCAGTTCCAGGTAGGTCGGCATACTGTCGGGGTAGACGCTGAACTTGAACTCGCCGTTGCCGCAGCTCTTGCCTTTGATGATATCCGCCACGGCACAGATATTCTCATACGTGCCGCCGGAGCAGCCCGCGACCACGCCCTGATCCACATAGATGCGGCCATCGGCGCAGATTTTGCCCACAAGGTCCATCTCGACCTTGCCGCCCAGCTGCTTGTTGGCCTGGTCCTGAGCCGCCTGCAGGATTTCCTTTGCGTTGGCTTTCAGCTCGCGGATGGGGTAGGCGTAGCTCGGGTGCATCGGCAGGGCGATCATGCACTCAATGGTGGACAGATCCAGCTCGATGCAGCCGTCGTAGTAGGCTACATCGGCAGGTTTCAACTCTTTGTAGGCCTCCGGGCGGTTGTGCTGCTCGAAGTATTGTTTCGTAACATCGTCTGTCTGCCAGATGGAGGACCAGCAGGTTGTCTCGGTGGTCATGACGTCGATGCCGTTGCGGTAATCGGCGCTCAGATTGGCAACGCCGGGGCCGACAAACTCCATGACCTTATTTTTCACATAGCCGTTGGCGTAGGTGGCGGCCACCAGCGCCAGCGCGACGTCATGGGGGCCGACACCGGGGTTCGGCTTGCCGGTCAGATAGATGGCGACCACGCCGGGGTAGGCCATGTCGTAGGTGCGGCCGACCAGCTGCTTGGCCAGCTCGCCGCCGCCCTCGCCGACGGCCATGGTGCCCAGCGCACCGTAGCGGGTGTGGGAGTCAGAGCCGAGGATCATCCGCCCGCAGCCCGACATCATTTCCCGGTTGTAGCTGTGGATGACGGCCATATTCGGCGGGACATAGATGCCGCCGTACTTGTGCGCGGCGGAGAGGGCAAACTGGTGGTCGTCCTCGTTGATGGTGCCGCCCACGGCGCAGAGGCTGTTGTGGCAGTTCGTCATGACGTAGGGCAGCGGAAATTCCTTCATGCCGGAGGCGCGGGCCGTCTGGATGATGCCGACATAAGTAATGTCGTGGCTGGTCATCGAGTCGAATTTCATGCGCAGATCCTGCATGGAATCGCTGGTATTATGGGCCTTGAGGATGCCGTAGGCGATGGTGCCCTTGCGGGCTTCGTCAGCCGTGACCCCTGCCGGGGCAGCGGTCTGCGGCACGCCATGGACAAGATAAACGCCGGTATCGTGCAGTTTCATGGGAGAACCCTCCATATTATATGTATCGCCAAAGCCTTCCCCCGCGGGGGAAGGTGGCCGAGCGAAGCGAGGCCGGATGAGGGGCAGCCTGCCCACAGCCACCCGGCAAAGAGGCAGCCACGGCAAACGCGCCCCTCATCAGTCGGCTTCGCCGACAGCTTCAGTCTCCGTGCCAAGTGCCGCCTACGGCGGTTGCACTCCGACACGCGCCTGCGGGCGCAGCCCCTCAGGGGGAAGCCTTTATCACAGTCGGCTGATAACCGCCTGCGTAAACTCCTTCGTTCCGGCGGTGCCGCCGATATCGGCAGTCACGACCTTGCCCTCGGCGACCTGTGCCAGAATAGCATCATTCAAGCGGGCGGCCTTTTCCGTCTCGCCCAGGTCGTTCAGCATCATGGCAAAGGCCATCAGGATGGCGCTGGGGTTGGCCTTGTCCTGCCCGGCAATGTCGGGGGCAGAGCCGTGGACAGCCTCATAGATGCGGGTGTTGTCGCCAATGTTCGCACTGGGCGCAAAGCCCAGACCGCCCACCAGTCCTGCACAGAGGTCGCTGATGATATCGCCGTAGAGGTTCGGCGCGACGAGCACGTCAAACTGCTCAGGCCGCTGCACCAGCTTCATGCAGAGGGCGTCGATGATGCAGTCGTCGGCGGCAATGTCGGGGTATTCGGCGGCCACCTCGCGGAAGGTGCGCAGGAACAGGCCGTCGGTCAGCTTCATGATGTTGGCCTTATGCACGGCCGTGACCTTTTTGCGGCCGTTTTTCTGGGCGTAGTCAAAGGCAAAGCGGCAGATTTTTTCACACGCAGGGCGGGTGATAAGCTTCACGCCGTTGGCCATCTCGTCATTGACCATATACTCGATGCCCTTGTACAGATCCTCGGTATTCTCGCGCACAATGACGAGGTCGACGTTGTCAAAGCGGGTGGGTACGCCCGGCAGCGTGTGCACAGGGCGCAGGTTTGCGTAGGTGGAAAAGCGCTGGCGCAGCTGGACGTTGATGCTGCGGAAGCCCTTGCCAATGGGGGTCGCGGTGGGGCCCTTCAGCGCCCAGCCGCATTCCTCAATGGCATCCAGCGTGCCAGGGGCGATCAGCTCGCCGCTCTCGGCGGCGTACTCGGCACCGGCGGCAAACTCCTGCCACTCGATGCCGGTGTTCAGTGCGGTGGATACGGCGCGGACGCTCTCTGCAATTTCACGGCCGATGCCGTCGCCCGGGATCAGAACTGCTTTCATAAAAATACTTTCCCCTTTCCCTGTGTTTCTTACAATATACATAATAGTAACCGGTTTGGGGGCGGTTGTCAATGCGCATTTTTACACATTTCGCGACAATCTGCCCACTAGCTTAATTATTTAAAGTGCTAACTTGGCAATTTTGCAAAATTTTTAAGTTTTTCTTGACGAAAGCGCCAATATACTATAAAATCAATCTATCAGGCACTTGGTGTAAGGGAACGCCCGCAGGGGTATGCGCCTGTATAAAAATGCAAAGTGTATAAAGAGAGGGGTATGTGCGATGTATTACCCGGACGTCCCGGCTTTGGAGCCGGATGAATTGAACCTGCTCTGCAATGAGTATATGGAGCATAACGCCACGCTGGATCCGCATCTGGCGGATCAGATGGGCGTCAAGCGCGGCCTGCGCAATCTGGACGGCACCGGCGTACTGGCCGGCATCACGAACGTGTCCAACGTCATTGGCTATGACAAGAAGCCGGACGGCACCATCGCGCCCATCCCGGGCCGGCTGGTCTACCGCGGCATCGACATTGACACGCTGGCCGCCGAGGCCGACGCCCACGACCGCTTCATGTTTGAGGAGGTCATCTGGCTGCTGCTGTTCGGCTCTCTGCCCACCCAGGAGCAGTACGCCAAGTTCCGCAAGCTGCTGGAGCATCACCGCGAGCTGCCCCAGGGCTTTGCCGACGACATGATCTTAAACTCCCCTTCCCCCAACCTGATGAACAAGATGGCGCGAAGCGTGTTAGCCATGTACAGCTATGACGAGCACGCCGAGGATAACAGCCTGCCCAACATCCTGCGTCAAAGCATCAACCTGATTGCCGAGCTGCCCACGATGATGGTCAACGCCTACCAGATCAAGCGCCGCGTCTACGACCGCAGCAGTATGTACTTCCACCTGCCCACCGAGGGCCAGAGCACAGCCGAACATATTTTGAGCACCTACCGCGCCGACCAGAAGTTCACCCATGAGGAGGCGCGGCTGCTGGATCTGTGCCTGCTGGTCCATGCGGATCACGGCGGCGGTAACTGCTCGACTTTCACCTGCCGCGTGCTGTCCAGCTCCGGCACCGACACCTATGCGGCCATCTCGTCAGCCATCGGCGCGCTGAAAGGCCCCAAGCACGGCGGCGCGAACCTGAAGGTCATGCACCAGCTGGACTACATTTTGGAGAACGTCGAAGATCCTACCAACGACGACGAGGTCCGCGAGTTCCTGCGCAAGATCATCCGCAAGGAGCGCGGTGACGGCAGCGGCTTAATTTACGGCATGGGCCACGCGGTCTACACGTTAAGCGACCCGCGTGCCCAGATCCTCAAGACCCACGCCAAGAGTCTGGCCTACAAGAACGGCTATGACGAGGAATACGAGATGCTGTGCAGCATCGAGCGGCTGGCCCCCCAGGTCTTTGCCGAGGAAAAGCACGGCCCGAAGAAGGTCTGCGCCAACGTTGACCTGTTCAGCGGGTTGATTTACAGAATGCTGGGCATCAGCGAGGATCTGTTCACCCCGCTGTTTGCCATTGCCCGTGTGCCCGGCTGGTGCGCCCACCGCGTGGAGGAAGTGGAGTTTGCGAACCGCATCATCCGCCCCGCCTACCAGTACGTCGGCCACCCGCAAGCGTATGTGGCGCTGGAAGAGAGATAAGGTATATTCCCGGTGCAGCTGCAAGCAGCACTTTTCCCCCTCAGAATTCCCTTGCATTTCCCCGCTATTTTTGGTATAGTATTTCCTGTTTTCATTGCAACAAGGAGATTTTTATGCCTGAACGCGCCAACAAAAGAGAAAAACGGCTGGCTATGCTCGTGGTAGCGGCGGTGGTCGTCGTGACGGTGCTGCTCATTGTGGAGACCTTCCGCCTGCTGCTGCCCGGCCTGTGGAGCGCGTTTTCCGCCGGGGACGAGCAGGCCCTCAGCGCCTATCTGACCAGCCAGGGGCGGCTGCGCAGTTTTCTGACGCTGTGGTTTCTGGCCGTCGTGCAGGTGCTTTCGCTGGTCATTCCCGCCATGCCGGTGCAGCTGGCGGCGGGGCTTGCCTATGGGCCGTGGCTCGGCTTTTTGACGAGCTTTTCCGCCTCTGCCGTCGCCAACATGAGCGTCTACTTACTGGCCCGGCGGCTGGCCCCGGTCATCCGGCGCCTGGTGGCCGACAACCCCAAGGCTGCGAAGCTGCTGGACAGCGTGCGCAGCAGCAAGGACCCCTGGTTTTACACGATTCTGGCGTTCATCACGCCGGGGCTGCCCAACGGCATCATCCCCTACGCCGCCGCCAACGCCGGGATGCGCCCCAAGCAGTTTTTGGCGGCCATCTTCATCAGCCTGCCCTTTCCCACCCTGCTGACCTGCGCGGCCGGCAGCTTTATCCTGGAGGGAAACTGGATGCTGACCGTGCTGGTGGGCGTGGTGCTGTTCAGTTTTGTGGGCATTCTGTTCTTCAACCGCACCCGGCTCATCGCCCGGGCGCACCAACTCAACGATAACCGCAAGAAAAAAGCCGGGGCATGAAAGCCTCGGCTTTTTTATAAAGGTTTCCCCTAAGGGGGAAGGCATCGCCCTCTACAGCGCGTTACCCAAACACCACCTGCACCAGCACCATATACAGCGCCGTGCCTGCGGCGATGCTCAACAATGTATTCTTCTTCCACAAATGCAGACCTACCACCGCGGCGGCAGCAATAAGTTCCGGCAGGCCATGGTTCGGGCCGAACAGGTCCACGCCGCGCAGGCAGTAGACCACCAGCATCGCCATGATGGCGCAGGGCAGCACACCCGCGAGGTAGACAATAAACCTTGGTGTGGGCCGCCCGCCGCCGAACACCACAAAGGGCAAAAACCGTATCAGCGCCGTCACGCCCGCGACCACCGCCACAAGCAGCGCACCGTGTACATCAAACGGCATGGTCGGCCTCCTTTTTCTCGGTAACTTTACGCAGCAGCGTCAAGGCCGCCGTAATGCCCAGCATGGAAGGGATCAGGAAATTGCTGCTGCCGAAAATCAAAAGGCAGACCAGCGAGACACCCAGCCCCACCAGCGCGGGGGTGTGGTCCCTGCTTGCCTTCCACTGCTCGGTCATGACGACGAGGAACAGCGCGGTCATGGAAAAATCGATGCCGGTGGTATCAAAAGGAAGCACGCTGCCCAGCAGCGCCCCCGCCACGCAGCCCACAACCCAGTAAAACTGATCCAGCAGCGACACCCAGAAAAAGTATCTGCTCTGGTCAACGCCCTCGGGCGCGTCGCCGCTGCACACAACGGAGTAAGTCTCATCAGTCAAGGCAAAAATCAGGTACGGCTTAGCCGCGCCGGTATTTTTATAACGTTCCAACATCGAAATGCCGTAAAATAGATGCCGCGCGTTGACCATCAGCGTCATGAGCGCCGCCGAGATCAGCGACGCGCCGCCCGCCAATAAATCGATCGTGACATACTGCATACTGCCCGCATAGATCAGGCCGCCCATGGCCAGCGCCCAGCCCGCGCCGTAACCCTTGCTTTGCAGCAGCACGCCAAAGCCCAGCCCCAGCACGATGTACCCCGCCATGATGGGCACAGAGCGCACAAAGGCGTATTTGAACGTTTTCAACTTCCCATTTCCCCTTCAACCTACCAAATTGCTATGTTGGCTAGTATAGCACAAAAAAATTCCCTATGCAACAAAAAAGGCTTCCCCCGAGAGGGAAGCTGTCCGCGAAGCAGACTGATGCGGGGCAAGCGTGCCAATGCAGCCCATTATCGGGCAGTCATGGCAAATCCGCCCCTCATCCGGCTCTTCGCGCCACCTTCCCCCAAAAGGGGAAGGCAAAATCATTTTTCACTCTCCCACTGCGCCACCAATGGCGCGGCGACGGTGGAGAGCGCCTCCCGGGTGGCGTTGATGGCGGTCACATCCGCCGGGGTGAGCTTATCGGCTTTTTTATGGCGTAATACGCGCTCCAACGCGCGTTCTGCGTCCTTGATTTTTCCGCGCGTCTCGCGGTCCAGCGCCTTGCCGACCTTGCTGCCCAGCGCTGTGTTCACGCGGTAGAGCGCGGCCTCGCCCGCGTTCAGGGCCTCCAGGGCGGCCTTGCGCTCCTTGTCCTGCCCGGCAAAGGCAGCGGCGTTGCGCATGGCGCGGGTGATCTCCTCCTCGCTCAAATTCGAGGTTCCGGAGATCGTGATGCTCTGCTGCTTGCCGGTGTCCATGTCGCGGGCCTTGACCTTGACAATGCCGTTAGCGTCAATGTCGAACGTCACCTCAATTTTCGGCACACCCGCCCAGGCACGCTTGATGCCTCGCAGGGTAAAGGTGCCCAGCAGCTTATTGTCTTTGGCGAACTCGCGTTCGCCCTGCAGAACCTTGATTTGCACGGTGTTCTGAAACGGCGCGGCGGTGGTGAATACCTTGCTGAACCGCGTCGGGATCGTTGAGTTGCGCTCGATCAGATGTGTCGCCACGCCGCCGACGGTCTCGATCGAGAGGGTCAGCGGAGTCACATCCATCAGCAGCAGGCCCTCGCCAGGGCCGGCCAGCATTTCGCCGCCCAGCCGCCCGGCCTGCAAGGCTGCGCCCATGGCAACACATTCGTCGGGGTTCAGGGATTTGGACGGTTCCAGCCCGGTCATCCGCATGACTTTTGCCTGCACGGCGGGGATGCGGGTCGAGCCGCCCACCAGCAAGACCTGGTCCAGGTCGCTGGCCGAAATGTGCGCGTCGCTCAAAGCGTTGCGCACCGGCAGGGCCGTCCGCTCGATCAGATCGGCGCACAGTTCCTCGAACTTGGCACGGGTCAGTGTCGTCTGCAAATGCAGCGCACCCTCGGCGGTCGTGGTGATAAACGGCAGGTTGATATCTGTTTGTTTCGCGCTGGAAAGTTCTTTTTTTGCTTTTTCGGCTTCTTCCCGCAGGCGCTGCATCGCCACGCGGTCATTCGTCAGGTCAATGCCGTGCTCGGTTTTGCACCGCTCGGCCAGCCAGTTCATGATGCGCTCGTCAAAGTCATCGCCACCGAGGAAATTGTCACCGCAGGTGGCCAGCACCTGCACGATGCCGTCGCCAATGCGGATGAGCGACACGTCAAACGTGCCGCCGCCCAGGTCATAGACCATGACGGTCTGGGCGCGGCCATTGTCCAGGCCGTAGGCCAGCGCGGCGGCCGTAGGCTCGTTGACGATGCGGCGCACATTCAGCCCCGCAATGCGCCCGGCGTCCTTGGTGGCCTGGCGCTGGGCATCGTTAAAGTAGGCGGGCACAGTGATGACCGCCTCGGTGACGCTCTCGCCCAGGTAGGCCTCGGCGTCGGTCTTCAGTTTTTGCAGGATAAGCGCGCTCAGTTCCTGCGGCGTGTAGCACTTGCCATCGATGGGCACGCGGGTCTCGCTGCCCATCAGCCGCTTGACGCTGGTCACGGTGCGGGGGGCGTTGGTCACAGCCTGCCGCTTGGCAGGCTCGCCGACCAGCCGCTCCCCCGCTTTGGTGAAGGTCACGACCGAGGGCGTTGTGCGCTGGCCCTCGGCATTGGGGATGACGACCGGCTTGCCGCCTTCGACCACCGCCACACAGCTGTTGGTGGTGCCCAGATCAATTCCGATCATTTTTGCCATGGTGGTGTTTGTCCTTTCAAAAAAGACAATTTTAACTCTTGTTTCTATTGTAACGTTTGCCGCAGGAAAATGTGTTGCGATTTCGTAAATATTACAGTGATTTTTATAAAAGTAAGTTATCTGCAATTTTCCGTTGACGCTTTTTGTCTGGCGTGCTATATTTAGTTTAACGCACTAAAGAGGGGGAATTTTTCATGGCACGCACCGCGACTGTGACCCGCAACACGCGGGAGACGCAGATCACGCTGATCATCAACCTGGACGGCACCGGCAAGGCAGACCTGCACACCGGCATTGGCTTTTTTGACCATATGCTGGACGGCTTTGCCCGCCACGGCCTGTTTGACTTGAGCGTGACCTGCCACGGCGATCTGGACGTTGACTGCCACCACACGATCGAGGATATCGGCATTGCGCTGGGCACCGCCATCAAGGAGGCCCTCGGCGACAAGGCAGGTCTTGTGCGGTACGGCAGCTGCCTTTTGCCCATGGATGAGACGCTGGCGCTCTGCGCCGTGGATCTGGGCGGGCGGCCCTACTTTGTGTACGACGCTGCCTTTGCCGGGCAGAGCTGCGGCGGCATGGACACCCAGATGGCGCGGGAGTTTTTCTACGCGGTATCGTACAGCGCCATGATGAATCTGCATTTGAAAGTGCTGTACGGCGAGAACGACCACCACAAGTTGGAGGCCATGTTCAAAGCCTTTGCCAAAGCCCTGGACGCTGCCACCCGCAAGGATGCGCGGATCGACGGCGTGTTATCGACAAAGGGGACGCTGTAAGGGAAATGTTCGGCGGTGGAAACGACGGGCGCATATAGAATGCGCCCCTACGGTAGGGGCGGATTCCATATCCGCCCGTGCCCGTTTTCCGCCGTTGGCAGATATAATAGGAGGGAAAGCAGTATGTACAAGGACATCATTGACACCATCGGCTATGTGGAAAGCTATGACCCCGAGCTGGGCGCGGCCATGAACCGTGAGTTGGGCCGCCAGCGCCAGAACATTGAGCTGATTGCCAGCGAGAACATCGTCTCCCCTGCTGTGATGGCGGCCATGGGCAGCGTGCTGACCAACAAATACGCCGAAGGCTACCCCGGCCACCGCTACTACGGCGGCTGCCAGTACGTGGACCAGGTGGAACAGATCGCTATTGACCGCGCCTGCAAGCTGTTCGGTGCCAAGTACGCCAACGTGCAGCCCCACTCCGGCGCACAGGCGAACCTGGCGGTTTACTTTGCGCTGCTGAACCTCGGTGACACTGTCATGGGCATGGATCTGTCCCAGGGCGGCCACCTGACCCACGGCTCCCCCGTGAACATGAGCGGCAAGAACTACAACTTCGTCTCCTACGGCGTCTCGGCCGAGGATGGCCGCATCGACTACGCCGCGTTGGCCAAGCAGGTGGCGAAGGTCCGCCCCAAGCTGATCGTGGCCGGTGCATCCGCCTACCCCCGCGCCATCGACTTTGAGAAGCTGGCCGAGATTGCCCACGGCTACGGCGCGATGCTGATGGTGGATATGGCCCACATTGCCGGTCTGGTAGCAGGCGGCCAGCACCAGAACCCGGTCCCCTACGCCGACGTTGTGACCACCACGACCCACAAGACGCTGCGCGGCCCCCGCGGCGGCCTGATCCTGACCAACAACGAGTATCTCATCAAGCGCATCAACTCCGCCATCTTCCCCGGCACGCAGGGCGGCCCGCTGGAACACGTCATCGCTGCGAAAGCCGTCTGCTTTGGCGAGGCGCTGAAGCCGGAGTTCAAAGAGTACGCCCGCAAGATCGTTGAAAACGCGAAGGCACTGGAGGCCGAGCTGACTGCCCGCGGCGTGAAGCTGGTTTCCGGCGGCACGGACAACCACCTGCTGCTGATCGACCTGACCGACGAGGAGTGCACCGGCAAGGAGCTGGAGCACAACCTGGACGAGGTACACATCACCGCCAACAAGAACACCGTGCCCGGCGAGAAGCGCAGCCCCTTTGTGACCAGCGGCGTGCGCATTGGCACCCCCGCCGTGACGACCCGCGGCATGGGCGTTGACGAGATGAAGGTGATTGCGGACTGCATCGCAGACTGCATCTTTGACTTTGCAGGCAAGAAGGACGATATTGTCAAGCGCGTTGCCGATTTGACTGCGAAGTTCCCGCTGTATGAGTGATTTTGAGCAATAAATAAACCGTCCCGCCGAGGTGTATACCTCGGCGGGATTTTTTTGTGGGTGGTTGGGGCAAGGTTGTAAAGCCCCTCAGGCCGAGCGAAGCGAAGGTCGGAGGAGCTTTACCCATTGCCGGGTGCGCAAAGCCACGCCCTTGCCAGCGCCTGGGCAACCCTTTCCACATCTTCCTCCCGCAGCGCGGAATACCCCGCCACAACCGTATCCTCCCGGCACAGCTCGGGGCGGGCCAGGTAATACTCACTCAATCCCCGCAGCCGCACGCCCTGCTGCGCAGCGGCGGCCACCATGGCCCGCTCGCCGCCAGCGCCGGGCAGCGTCAGCAGAAAGTGCAGGCCGCTGTGTACGCCGTCCAGCTCGACGCCGGGCAGGGCCGCGCGCAGCGCCGCCGCGAATGCCTCCATACGGCGCTTGTAAGCAAGGCGCATCCGGGCCAGGTGCCGGGTAAAATACCCGCCCGCCATGAACTCGCAAAGGGTCTGCTGCTCAAACCGGCTGACCGTGTTCGCATAGGTCGCAAAATCGCGGCGGTAGCGGGCCAACAAGCTTTGTGGCAGCACCATACAGGCAATGCGGATGCCCGGTGCAAGGCTTTTGGAAAAGGTCGTCAGGTAGACGACCGGGCCGTCCGGGCCTGCCATGCCCTGCAAGCTGGGCAAAGGCCGCGTATCAAAGCGAAACTCCGAGTCGTAGTCGTCCTCCAAAATGTACCGCCCGGGCTGTGCCGCCGCCCAGGCCAGCAGCTGGGCGCGGCGGGGCGCGGGCATCGTGACGCCGGTCGGGAAATGATGGCTCGGCGTCAGGTAGCAGAGGTTCGCGCCGCTCTTTTCCAGCGCGGCGGCGGGTAAGCCCTCACGGTCGATGTCCACCAGCGTGCAGGGGATGCCGCTGTTCTGCAAGACCGTCCGCGTGCGGGAGTATCCGGGGTTTTCGATGGCCGCCATCCCATCATGGAACAGGTGCGCCAGGCAGCCCAGCAGGTACTCAATACCTGCGCCGACGACGATTTGTTCCGGTGTGCAGTCCACGCCGCGGTACACCGACAAATATTCGGCGATCTGCGCCCGCAGCGGCGCGTCGCCCTGCATCTCGCCGCGCTGTAAAAGCTCGGGCCGCTGGTAGAGCAGTTCTTTCTGGATGCGCCCCCAGCTGTGTGCCGGGAACAGCGCCGTGTCCACACTGCCGGTGGACAGGTCATACAGCGGCACAGGACCCGCCGGTGCAGCGGGTGGCGGCACCGGGGCGGCGGGGGTGCGGCGGGCGCGGCTGTGCAGCATACCGTAGGTGCTCTGCACGTAAAAGCCGCTGCGGGGGCGCGCCTCGGCCAGCCCCTCGGCGGCCAGCATCTGGTAGGCTGTGTCCACCGTGTTGACGCTGACGCCCTGCTGCGCGGCCATGGTGCGGCGGCCCGGCAGCGGCGTACCGGCGGCACGCTGCCCAGTACGTATTTCATCCGCCAGGGCGGCGTAAAGCTGCTCATACAGCGGTGCTTTTTGGCTGGGGTCCAGTTCGATCATCGTTTGCTCCTTCATCTGGCCCTATAAAAAATTCAAAAACTGGGCATTTATTTGGAACCAGAAATTTGTATAATAAAAACATACCTTCCCGGAAGGAAAATGTCAATAAGAAAATTAGGGGGAGTTAAGAATCATGTCTACCGCAACGATTTGGCTGCTGTTTTTTGTCGTAGTAGCCCTGACACTGCTGATCGCAGCGCTGACCAAAACCAAGTTCACCGTCCAGAAAATCAGCATCATCGGCATCATGGCTGCCCTGAGCTTTGTCGCCTATGAGTTTTTCCGCATCCCGAATGTGTTCGGCACTGGGTCCAGCTTCCACCTGGGCAACACCTTCACGGCGCTGACCGCCATGCTGCTGGACGGCGTTTCCGGCGGTCTGGCCGGTGCCATCGGCCTGGCGCTGGCGGATATCGTGGCCGGTGACCCTGGCTACGCCATCACCAGCTTTATCCTGAAATTTATTATCGGCCTGGTCTGCGGTGCGGTGGCCCACAAGGTCATCCACCTCAAAACCTTCCCCACAGACAACAAGGTCAAGTATGTGGCCGCCGTCACGGCATCTGCGTTCAGCGGCCTGCTGGTCAACGTGTTTACCGATCCGTTCGTCGGCTATTTCCGCAACCTGTACATCTTTGGCCAGCCTGCAGAGTTTGTCTCCGTCGTGACCAAGATCACCAGCGGCGTCACGCTGGTCAACTCGCTGCTCTCCACCGTCTGCGCAGTCATCCTGTACATCGCCCTGCGCCCCGCGCTGGAAAAGGCGCATCTGCTGCCGAAGGAGTAAATTTTAAGCCTTTTCCCTTGGGGAAAGGCCTTAATAAACAACGCCATCCTCCATTTCTGTTTACCCCCGCTTCGGCGGGGTTTTTGTTTTTGCTGGAAAATTATGTAAAAATTGCGAAAAGACTTCCTTTTACAGTGGATTTGTAGTAAAATTGGGTTATATATTCTGTAAATGTTACACGTCCCAACGCGAAAGGAATCTTTCATGGCAGGCAAAACCAAGTCAAAATCCAAAAAGCGGCCGCTGGATATGCGCAGCAAAATGTATCTGGTGCTGGCCCTGTGCAGCGTGATGCTGCTGGTCAGCATCGGCGTGGCGCTGGCGCTCATCGGCGGGCTGGACCTCGGCAAAGCGGATGGGGAAAGCACCTCCACGGTGGACAGCGCATCCATGGTGACCGAGAGCGGTTATAATAAAGAGGAAAACACCATCGACACCCAGGCGTACACCTCCACGATTTTGGAGGAAAGCGCCGACGCAGGCGAAAGCTACATAGACGAGACTCTGTTTTTGGGCGACAGCAACACGGCGCGTATGTACCGTATGTTCGACTATTGCTCCTACGATAACGCCATCGGTTCTGTGGGCATGAGCGCCCGCAACCTGGCCACCTTTGCCTGCGTGCAGCTGAGCACCTCATCAAGCTATGTGACAATGTCCCAGGCGGTGGCAAAATTGCAGCCCCGCCGGGTCATTTTGACTTTTGGCACCAACGACCTGAATCCCAGCTACAAAGCAGCGGATTTCGTCAAGAATTATCAGGCGGGCATCGAGACCGTTGTTGCGGCCTACCCCAGCGTGGATATCCTCGTCAACTCCATCCCGCCCATCGGGCAGCAGCACTCCAACCAGAGCCTGACCCAGACCCAGGTGGACGAGTACAACAAGGCCCTGGTGGAAATGTGCCAGGAGAAGGGCTGGAAGTTCCTGAACAGCGCCGAGGTTCTGAAGGACGCCGCCACCGGCTACGCCAAGAGCGGCTATGTGGAGACGAGCGACGGCATCCACCTGACCCGCAGCGCGATGGATGCACTGTTCAACTATATCCGCACCCACAGCTATATCACGGAGGATGACCGCCCGGCGCTGACCACCATCCCCAAGCACACAGGCGACAAGGACGCCGTCACCTACACGGTGCCGGTCGTCAGTTCCACCGCCAGCACCGAGGAACCGGTCTCCTCTGAATCTGAGTATATCGAGGACAGCAGTTCTTCCGAGGAAAACGTCAATTACGTCGAGGCCACCCCCACACCGGAGCCGGTGATTGAGGAAACGCCGACTCCCACACCGGAAGCCGCCCCCACGCCGGAAGTCACCGCTACGCCGGAGCCGACGGCCGTACCTACCGAGGTCCCCACGCCCACCCCGGAACCGACGGCTGTGCCCACCGCAGAGCCGGTCGTGACCGAAGCCCCGGCGGCTGAGCAGCCCTCCACCGACCAGGCGGCGGAGAAACAGCCAGCCCCGACAGAATAAAAAGCACACCCCTGCACAGCAATGTCACTTCGTTAGCCTCCCAAAGAAATAGAACCCAGCCCGCAGAATTACACAGCAAAGATTCTGCGGGCTGGTTTGTTTGTGGTTTCAGAAAAAATGGTACGGCAAAAAAGCGGATAGAGAAATCCGCTTAAAAGACTATTCAAAAGAGGAATTTATGCTACTCTGTAAGTGAAGCTGACCGCAGGTTTCTGCGTGAGCTTACAAGAGTCCGTTCTTCCGGGACGAATAGGAGAAATGAACCTCATAAACAAGGCTTCAACAGTACATCGTTTGTTTGCTTGTTGGTAAGCTTCAGATGAAAAGGCATATCGAACTCATTGGAATCTGGCAGTGGCAAGCCGGAAGCGATTCCCTCTTTTCGGAAAGGCGTTTCTTTGCCTGTTCCAGTTTCTTTTTGTCATCCCGGATACTTCGCTCTTGGTCAATCCTGTGGCATTGCAGCCATTCTTCCTGAAAATCATCCACATCATTGCGGATGACCGCTCGTTCATCTTCAACGTGGACAAGCTGGACGAGGACGAAACCCAAGGCCAGCTTGAAGCAGGCACTGCCCTGGCGCGTAAGCTGCGCGAGATGGTCGTGCCGGAGATTCACACCAACGTGTACAAGATCATGACCGACGGCGCAGGCCACAAGCCCGCCACCGCTGCGCTGGTTCCATGATGGGGTTATACAACATCACGCATACAGGGGCACAGGCTTTGCATCGTGGCAGCACGGCGGTAGCGTAGAAGAACGCCTGATAGAATATCTGGAAAGCCAGGGCGCGTACCAGTGCGCGGTGCGGTAAAAAGTGCAGTATGGCAAAAAGAAAGCACCTAAAAACTTACGTTCTTAGGTATTTTTCTTTTGGTGCGGATGAAGGAACTTGAACCCACGTGGCATTGCTGTTAAATTGATTTCGAGTTAATCTTTGAAAAGGTAATATGGTGATAACCAAGGCTGATGCAGGCTGGTTTGTCCGCTGATTTTGGACGATGTGTGTAGGGATAATACTGCTCCACAACCAAAAAATAATGTAGGTACGAAAAGAAGCAAAATCGCCCGTTTTGGGGCAAAAATGGCGGCTTTTTGGGAGAAATGCAAGATAAGATGCAAGATAACCCCTGCCAAAAAAGCCGGATAATGGTGCAGGTTTGCGGACACGAATGAGAAAAATGCAAGAAACAAAAAAATGAAGTAGTGATTTTTCGGGTTCCACTTTACAAACAAGGAGAACCCGAAATGAAGAAAGAAACTGTAAGCAATGACTCTTTGAAAGAAAAAATCGAAGTAATCCTAACGCCTTATCCGGACCCGATGAGCCGCAACGATTTCCGCATTGTATGCCATATCGGGACGCGCACTTCGCTTTATCTCCTGCAAAGCGGGCTTGTTCCCTGCAAAAACAACGGAAAGAAAACGCGCTGCTATAAAATCGCCAAGAAAGATGTTGCCGAGTATCTCTACCGCCGAGAGTCCGACCCGATGCGCTACACTCCGCCCAGCGGGTGGTATTACAACTACCCCAAGCATAAGAAACCTGCCGCATCGTTAGAGCGCAAGCTGAACTATACGGGCGAAGAACGGCTGCTGGCCAAGGAATGGTACGAGCAGCAACTGGCAAATTACCCGGATGTATTGACCGTTGCGCAAGTCTGCGAGGTGACAGGCTATCAACGCCACACAATTCTGAAATGGTGCAGCAGGGGCTTGCTGAAAACCATCTTGCAGACACCCAAGTATATGATTCCCAAAGTATGGCTGCTGGAATTTGTGACATCCGATTTTTTCAACGAGATCAGCCGAAAATGTGGAAAACACTACACCGCAATCAGAGCAATTAGCAACTCGCGCAAAGCCAGATGACGCGCTTAGTCACCCTCATGGGAGTGCCAGCGCTTTAAGACTTCTTCCACCTGCTTGATAAGCTGCTCCTTGTTCGGCATATACAGGACATACCGAGAAGCAAAAATCTGGTTTGATAACCCGCCCAAGGCATATTCAGCCGCTACACTGTCCTTATCGGTGCAGAGGATGATGCCGATGGGCGGATTGTCTTCCGGGTCGTTGACCTCCGCAGCATAATAATTCAGATACATATTGATCTGCCCGGTAGCTTCGGGCGTGAGTTTGGTGGTTTTCAACTCGATCAGCACAAGGGCATGCAAAATCTTGTTGTAGAACACCATGTCCACATAGTAGTGGATGTTATTCACAGTGACCCGCTGCTGCGTGCCGACAAACATAAAGCCCCGACCAAGTTCCAGCAGGAAATCTTCGATTTGCCGCACCAGTGCCGCTTCCAAGTCGCTTTCAAGGAATGGCTTTTCCTCCGGCAGACCTAAAAATTCAAACACATACGGGTCTTTGATGATGTCCTCCGGCTTGGCGTATTTCAGCCAGCGCCAAAACCTGCTCTTTGTTGGCATCACCGCGGGACAGAAGCAGACGCTCAAACAGAGAACTATCGATTTGCCGCTTCATCTCACGGACAGACCATCCGGCGTTGACTGCTTCCTTTTCATAGAAGCTGCGCTTTTCCTTATCGGAGATGGACAGCAGCTCGCAGTAGTGCGACCAATTCAATTCTCCAGACACTGTCTGGAAAATTGGATAGCTGAGATAGAACTGCTGCATCTTGTATGTAAATATTTTAATTTGTTGACATTTTCCCGAAATCACGATATAGTAATAGTAGAAAACGACTTGGGAGGGATACTGGATGCCAAGCGATTACCAACAGCAAATAAAAGAGATTTTTGGCACATCTGATTTGGATGAACTGCGAGAACTTGCAAAGATGCTGAAAATCAATAATCCAAATCCGCGCAATGCGGGTCGCAAGGCGCAGCTGACCCCCGACCAGACCGTAGAGGTTTTGGAACTGCATAGAAAAGGCATCGGCAACACCGAGATTGCAAAACAGTTCGGCGTGTCGCGCCAGACCATATATAAGTATATCTATAACGCCGAGCATTTCAGCACGGACCCAGATTTTACCATGCGGATGAACTTTATGAATGGTCAGCAGCTATGTACGGTCATTGACATTGATTTCAAGCACGAAGTTGTCCGCATGAAGAACTACACCGACCGAATCCCTTTGCGGGCGTTTGGCGTTGTAGAAAATCCGTCCTGGGCAGATTTCGAGGAATTCTTGAAAGAAAGATGCCTGCCCGCCAGCCGAGCCGGTCTGAAAGGCATTCTCCGGGAGATGGATATTCCTTTCTTTGATCCGCTGTTGATTATTGAAAAGACAAACGGGCGCATGGCTGGGGACAAACAGTGGGTGCAGATGATCCGTAACATCGCTGCGTAAGGAGGGCTTATGGAAATAATTGATTTAAGCAAACTTGAACCGCAGGAAACGCTGAACCATACATCCAAGGGAAATCAGTTAAAATGGAAATGTGACGGGTATTGGTACAAGGCTGACCACATGGGTTATGAGGGGCTGGCGGAAACGATTGTTTCTGCCATGCTGGCAAAGTCAACCATTAAGTACCCCTTTGTCGTTTATGAGTATTCGCAAATCAAGTACAAAGACCGAGTTTACAGTGGCTGTAAAAGTGCTGATTTTCTCGCGGACGGTTATGACCTTATTCCATTGGAAAAGTTGTATCGAAAATTTACCGGCGGGAGCCTTGCAGTAGATACAGCTCATCAAGGGGAAATCAAGAATCAGATAAAATTTCTGGTAAACTTCGTTGAACAGACAACCGGACTACAAAACTTTGGGCAATATCTGACCTCGATGCTGGAGATTGATGCATTTTTCCTAAACGAAGATCGACATACCAACAATATTGCTGTTCAATACAACGCCGCAGACGATACCTATGCACTGTGCCCATTATTTGATAATGGCTTGTCGCTTTTGGCGGATACCAATATGGATTTTCCCTTGGAAAGAAGCTTAGAGGATTGCCTAAAAACTGTTGAAGCCAAGCCTTTTTCGAGATATTTTGACGAACAGTTAGATGCTGCTGAGGAATTATACGGCATACAGCTTCACTTCAACTTTAGCACAAACGATGTAAAGGCGCTCATCGATAGCTATCGAACCGCCTATAGCCAAGAAATTTGCGACCGCTGTGAAGCCCTTATCCGCCGCCAGATGCGCCATTATGGGTATCTCGTTAGGTAGATTGAACGTGAGTCAGAGCGAATCAGGAAAAAAGATGCGGCACAATACAGCAAATGCAATGTGATTAAAAAATGTTGATTGTTTACACGACCTCAATTCACAGGTCATTGTATAAATGGCAAATAATTTACGCAATTGATAACATTAATAGCGACTCCGGCAAAACGCAATCTATCTTTAAGCTCAATTTTCCAGTCTCTGACTGGAGAATCTAATAGCTAAGATATGATTGAGACAAAGTTTTTTCGCTGTGTGTAATTCGAACATCGTCATTCTACAATAACTTTTGCCGATCTCTATCACGATGATAATTTTTTCCCCCATTTTTATCAAAAATTGACAGCAGCCCACTCTGGCGCAGCACTCCAAATTGCTAGACACGTCTGGCAACTTTTAAGTATGTCCTCCGGCATAATGCCATTCTCGGCGCACTCTGTGGGATTCGTAGCACACAAAACGTCAGATGTGAAAAGACGGTCACAAGACACATTTGGCCGTACTTTGTAGAGGTGGCCGAAGATGTACGGCATACACCTTTGTATCGGGACATCTACAAACTCAGACAGCAAAAAATCTAGTGTATGTTTGCTTACACAAAAGAAGAGCACAGCATGCACTATATGCAGTACAGAGGCTTTGCTTAGGTCACCAACTGGATGAAGCCCAAATTTTCTGCCATGAATTTAAAGAAACTAGCCGCTTGGAAGTAGAAGATGAAAAATCCTTCTCCGAGAAAGAAGCGGAGAGGTTTTTCCTAGGAGAATTTTTTCGCTATTATTGCTACTGTTTTTTGTTTCAAGAGTGTGGCAGTGGGCGGATAACTCCATGGAGGCCTCGCCATGGATGATTATCTTCTTCGATTGGATTAGCAAGGGCAGCTCGATATGTAGGACGGTCAGGACAATCATGTTGGTATCGTCAAAAAGGTCAAAAACGGTATCGCCTACACTATCTAGGGTAACTCCGGCGATAACTGCCGCGTGAATCAGTGCCCGATTGGCCATTATGAAATTCTCGGCTACGGTGTGCTGAATCTGTAAACCGGGTTCAAAGACGAACTTGCCCCCTTTATTTTTAGGTGCACTTAAATGTCGACCAGAAGCGACAACTCGCAAAAAAAATGCGAAAAACACCTGTATATCATTGAATTATTCGAATCCTTGTGATAGAATGTTTATTATTAGACTGTAAAAATGGGAATGTTTGCACCCAGACTGGGATAAATAAGAAAGGACGATCGGCTATGCGTGTGAGCTATGACAGACTTTGGAAAATGATGAAGAACAATAAAATGACAAAACGCGATCTTGCTCAAGCTGCCGGATTCAGTCAATACATGATGGGACAATTTACCAAGGACGAGTACGTGTCCCTAAAAGAGATTGCGACTCTTTGCGGTATCTTCCATTGTGATATCGGGGATGTTGTTGAGATAATCGAGGACTAAGCTGTATGAATAGCCAGCCTAAATGGGATATATACGAATCCGTAGTACTTTTAAGCGGCTATCTCTTAGCTTGCAAAAAGAGTGAACCAAAAGCCTATATTATCAGGCGTGTTTCGGCAGACTTACGAGCCATGGCCATACATCGAGGGCGAAAGATTGATGAGGGTTTTCGAAATGAAAACGGTATATCTTATCAAATGCAAAACATGGATTCTGCCTATAGGGGTCGAAAAATTTATGTTCCTGCAACTAAGCTGTTTCAAGAAACAGTAAGCTTGTATAGAAATCATTACAGCAGATTTCAGGAACTGCTCAAGGAAGCAAGATATATGATTGAACATGACATTGCCCAACATGCCCTAAATGATACAAACGTATTTGCTGTAGATTTTAATGATTGCTCGGACATGTCGTTTGCATGTGTAAACAGTCTCACGTATAAAGGGCAGACAATACTAATCCGACCTAAATGGCGCGGCCTTTATATAGCACTTCTCAAAAGACTCTACGGTGATTATCCAAATGAAATTGATAGTGTAGTTGGAAAAGTGTATGGCCGAGCCTCTGCTCCGCTTGTTGGGAATCATTGTTCTATTTCTTCAATGCGTTCTCCGGGTGAATTTGCTCCCGACAGATATGTAGAACTAAACATATCCGCAACCACAGTCATTATAAATATAAAAGCTATACTAGATATCTGTGGTACAAGTTACGAGGATGTCAATATCACCTATACCAAGGATAATAAGGACGAAAAGCAATCGCTTTTAAAAATTCAAAGTAAAATTCAAAATATTCAGGCCATTTTTCCATCCGAGTTGCTTTCAATTGCGGGGACAATCATTTCTGACATCTTTCCGAATGGCCTTCGCAAGTCATCGCAAATTGCAAGAAAGAAATTTGCAGCTTCTTATAAAAGTATTACAGGAAAAGATTTCCCAGACAATATAAATCTTGATGCACTCGCTCTTCAGATAGGATTGGAATATGAAGACAAGATATATGTTCTTTCTAAGGAAACAAAGGAATTTCTTAGGAAGTCAATCGAAAATATTCGAGAGAAAGAATATCGTTTAGTGTATTACGAAGAACTGTACAATACTTTTTCAGAACAGCTTTCTGCGGATAAGATTTTCTCGGCAGCGATGTTAAAAACGGTACTTGAGGCAGTTGTACCCGAAATGTTCTTCTATAAGGCATATGCGTGCTTTTCAAAGGACGACTCTTTGGTTGATGACATAATTCATGCATACGGGGATGATATATATATCGACTACCATGAGATAAAAAGTCGCTTGCCGTATGTTGACCTTTATCAAATTCGTTTGACCTGTTCTAGAAGCTCTGAGTTCGTCTCTATGGGCGACGAAGTATATGCACTTTCCAGAAAAATATGTTTGTCAAAAAACGATATTGAAGCTGCACGGAGAAGTATAGAAGAAGATATAACCGAAAACAACTTTTCCAAGCTTGGCAGCATTGATGTTTATGAAAGTGAATGCATGAATCCCGGCATCAATGCTTCTGCGTTGCAGACGCTCCTGTTTGATAGACATCTATCAGAAGATTATGATAGGAAGCGCTCAATTATCACGAGAAAAGGCGCGGAAATCCGAGTATATGATGTGATGAAGAAGTTTTGCCTAGAACACGAGCAGATATCCGTTAATGAGATAGAAGCTTATGAACGGGATATCAGTGGTCGCTTCACATACGGATTAAGCGCTGCTTTTGACAACATGATTAGAGTTAACAAAGAAACGTTTGTGCATAACGATATGGTTCCTTTTGATGTTGAGGCGACCGACTACGCAATCTCGATGTATGTTCAAAATAGTGTGTTCCCTTTGGCTGACATTAAAAGTTTTACTTCCTTTCCCTATGTTGAGGGCTTCCCGTGGAATTCTTTTCTGCTTGACAGTTTTTGTAGTCATTGCAGCAAAGAATTCCGTTCAATGGGCGGTCCTGCAAAGCAGAA
Organism: Gemmiger formicilis; assembly: GCF_018784445.1. Taxonomy (GTDB): domain Bacteria; phylum Bacillota; class Clostridia; order Oscillospirales; family Ruminococcaceae; genus Gemmiger. Next base: position 76,989 of record NZ_WQOH01000026.1, read on the forward strand.
TATTATCGGTGCGATATACCCGATTCACATGACTTTTGACAACTACACATCTCTGCTTGCAAAAACCGCTGCAGATAGCGGATTGGAGTTGACGGACAAAACGATTGGAGATTTCTTCTCTGCCCATAAATACTGGTTGAGAAGGAGTAAGCTCAATGAGGTTTTAGCGACAGCTCAGGAAATGAGACTCAAGGAGGAATAATCCCTTGTACGAATACAAATACGATGCCAAAACCGGCGGCATAATGCTCACAGATACAACTTCACTTGTTTCAAAAGAGCCACGACCAGTCTATGCACAGGAACTTGACTACTTAGGCGTTGATGATTACCTGATATATGAGAAGCAACAGGATGTTCCTTATATGTGGGCTGAAGCTGCCCGCTATATCTATAGGGGAGAGGTCATTTTCAATACAAAGGGCGGCTCCCTTTACGAAAAGCCCACATTGGAATTTGCGATGAAAGAAATGAATGGAGAAAAGGTTCGTGTAATTCCCAATGGAACAATTCTAGAGAAAATTGACATTCCTGCTATGGTAGAAGCAAACAGGGATGCCCTTGCGATTATAGAACAGGTAACCGTTAAAAAAATCTATGATGTATATAAACGGCGAAAAAAATCACTTGATTTTTCCATGTTGCCTTTTCCGGCGGCAAAGACAGCATTGTACTTCTTGAGCTTGTGAAAAAAGCACTGCCGAGAAGTAGCTATATGGTTGTATTCGGTGATACAAAGATGGAATTTCCAGACACATATGATCTGGTTGATATTGTCGAGAAGCAGTGCAAAGAGGAGGGCATAAACTTCTACCGCGCCGCATCGCATTTTGAACCGGAAGAAAGCTGGCGTCTGTTCGGACCTCCCTCCAGAGTTCTTCGCTGGTGCTGCACTGTTCACAAGGCCGCACCCCAGACGCTCAAAATCCGTGAGGTTTTGGGAAAGAACGACTATGTGGGAATGGACTTTGTCGGAGTAAGAGCACATGAAAGTGCCACTCGTGCCACTTATGACGAGGAAAATTTCGGTAAGAAGCAGAAAGGACAGTATTCCCATAACCCGATATTGGAATGGACATCTGCGGAAATTTGGCTGTACATCTTTTCGCATAACCTTCCGATTAATAACACCTACAAAAAAGGAAACTCCAGAGCAGGCTGTCTGTTTTGCCCGATGGGTGGCGGTAAATCTGATAGCTTTAGATATCTTTGCTATAAGAACGAGATAGATAAGTATACTGATATTATTAGAGATACTATTGCCGATGAAAATATCGGTACCTATATAACAAACGGGGGCTGGATCGAACGAAAAAACGGAAGAGATATTATTGGCAATGAAACGAAGTACACTGAAGAGATCATCGGAGACGACCTTGTTATCACAATTAGGAATCCATCAACTGATTGGCATGAATGGATAAAGACGCTTGGCGAAGTCAGCTTTGAATATAATGTTGAGCAGATAAGTAACGGATTTAGAATTTCCGTTCCAAAGCAATACGATAAAAGTAGCGAATGCAAGCTCTTCAAACAGGTATTTCACAAAGCAGCATACTGTGTAAAGTGTGGGGTTTGCGAAGCAAATTGCAGAAACGGGTGTATTTCCTTTAAAGATGGATTGGCGATTACAAATTGTTTGCACTGTAAGCAATGTCATAATATAGACGATGGCTGCTTGGCTTATCACTCTATGCAGTTGCCAAAAAACGGAGGGAGAGTAATGAAGAGCATAAACACGTTTGCGGACCATGCTCCCAAAATTGAATGGATCCAGGCTTTCTTTGAAAAAGGGACTGAGTTCTTTACAGATAATACACTAGGCCCAATGCAGATTAGCATGTTCAAACGGTTTTTATTGGATGCGAAACTGGCCGAGAAAAACAAAACAACCCCGTTTTACGATGTTGTAACACGATTAGGGTGGGAGTCGGAGGAAGCGTGGGGATTAATACTTGTCCAACTGGCCTATCAGAATCCGCAAATAAAGTGGTATATCGATAATATGCCGATTAACGAGACATTTCCGCGTCAGTACCTTGAGGATAAACTTGTTGAAGCTGAAATCAGTCCAAAGGATGCAAAATCCATTCTCAAGGCATTTAAGAGATTGACGGAAATCCCATTAGGCTATGTCATTAATTTCGGGACGACAGAGAATTCCGGACGTCAGCTTTCCTCTTTGCGACGCTGCAAGAGCACATTGTCAAGTGAGCTTGTTCTTCTCTATGCCTTGTATAGATATGCTGAGGCTTGTGAGGGCTATTATCAGTTCAATCTGAGTACACTGATGGATGTAAATGTAGATTCCGTAGGCATCAGCCCGGTAAAGATCTTCGGCTTTGAGCGGGACGAGATGGAAGCAATGCTCAGAGGTCTTTCCGCAAAATACAATGACTTCATTGATGCAGACTTTACACACGATTTGGAGAAGATAGCACTGAGAGACTATCACACATCCGCAGATGTGATCGATCTGTTTTAAGAGGTGAACATGTATGAAATACAGTGAGTATTTTGAAATAGACAAAAACTACTATCCGGAAATTAACCCTGATTCTGTGAAAAACACGGGCAATGAATGGCAATATACCTACCCTCATGAAACCTTTGTCGAACTGCTTTCTTCTGTAGAGCGTATGCTCAGCAGGGAAAACTCTGAACTCCGAAAAGGTATTTGGATTGAGGGCTCATACGGCACCGGTAAGTCCAGAGTTGTGTGGGCGCTAAAGAATTTATTGGAATGCTCCGAAAAGGAGTTTCGTGACTACTTTGAAAAGAATCACGACGAATTCAAAAAAGTCCCGGATCTAGAGGATAAGCTTTTCGCACAAAGGTCAGGGAAAATTGTCACTGTGTTCCGCTACAACAGCGGTGAAATTACCACAATCAAGAAGTTTATCACAGCCGTATTTGACAGCGTTTCTGATGCACTTGATAAGGCAGGCATTGCATATAACGGCAACAAAACACTGCGTGGTAAAGTTGTCCAGTGGCTTTCAGATGATGCTAACAAGGCATATTTCAACGCTATTATTTCTATGCCGCAATATCGCTCTCTGGGCAGCTTAAGCGGCAAAAACGCCGATGAGATTATTGCACAGTTAAACAATCCTTCTGCCAGTTCGGATGCCCTCCTCACTGATATTCTGCGTATCGGCGAAGAAAAAGGTATTAAACCGTTCAATATTGAAATGCAGGATTTGAAGGACTGGCTCACAGACATCATCGAGAGCAATCAATTAAAGGCAATCGTTTTTCTGTGGGACGAGTTTTCCTCCTTCTTTAAGAATAACCCGACTGCTTTGGATGTATTCCATTCTTTGGCGGAGCTTGCAAACCATAAGCCATTTTACATGATTATTGTAACGCATATGGCGGGCTCTTTCTTCTCGGATTCGGACAAGAAAACAAAAGATGCTTTCAGCATTGTCTATGACCGTTTTGTACATAAAACAATTGAAATGCCGGATAACGTTGCGTTCAGGCTTATTAAGCACGCAATGAAGATAAAAGACGTCGCGAAAGATGAATACGAAGATTTCGCCGACGAGCTAACAAGCTACATGCCTTCCTCCAGAAAGGCGGTATGTGAATTTGTAAAGGTAGACGACGATGTGATGAAGGGAATCTTCCCCATTCATCCTATGGCGGCTCTTTTGCTCAAGCACTTTGCTAAGAACTTTGCTTCTAACCAGAGAAGCATGTTCAACTTTATTAAAAATAGCCAGTCTAATGATTTGCATGCGTTTCAGTGGTTTATTGAGAATCATTCCCCCGAAGACAATGAAATTCTTACGATAGATTATCTGTGGGATTTCTTCTATGAAAAAGGCGGAGATGAAAACTCAGATACACAAGGCAAGAGTAATCTGGATATTGCTATTGCTACTATTCTTGATACATATCCTAGCAACGCTTCCAAACTGAACCGTGAGGAACAGCGTGTTCTTAAAGCTGTCCTTATGATGCAGGCAATTAGCAAAAAAATGAACAACGGCGTGGAATTGCTGCGTCCAACAGCGCAGAACCTTGGACTTGCATTTGAGGGCGATGATTCTATGGAGAACAACCGTGCCATCAATATTGCAAGAAATCAACTCGTTCAAAAGAAGATCCTTTATATCGACACAAACGGTTCTGTTGAAGAATTTGCCGCCTCTGCCATTGCCGGAGATCAGGTACAGATTGATGCAATTAAGGATCGCCTTCGCAAAGAAACAAAAACCGCCAAACTCATTGATGACGGCGATTTGTTATCGGCATTTACCTTTAATTCCGCCTTGCGTGCAAGATACAATTTTCAGTATGCAACGGTAGATAATTTCAAAGTCACAATCAACAAGATAAACAATATGCCTAAATCCTACAAGTTCAACGCGGTAATTTGTATCGCTAGAACTGAGGAAGAACAAATAACCCTTCGCCTGAAAATAGCCGAAGCAGTACAGGATTCTGCTTATGCCGATATCATCTTCATTGATGCCACATCTAATATTATGGGTGCAGATCGTTTTGAACAGTGGATTAGTGTTGCTGCTCAAACGGAGTACTGGAGACCGAAAGATCCACGTCTTGCCGACAATAAACAAACAGATGTTAAACGTACGCTTGCAGACTGGAAGAATGATATCGCGGGAGGAAAATTCACGGTTTACTTTGGGACGGGCTTTAAAGAAAATGCTCCCAGCATGACCCTTCTCAAAGAAAAGCTTGCAGCAGTCGTACTGAAAGTTTACCCTCTGTCTTTTGACAATTGCAATGTTTCTGATCAGTTCTTTACCGATGCAAAGTTTGCTGATGCTGCTAAAAAAGGCATTGCTATGGCAAAGACCGTTGACTTCACACGACCCGGCATTTTCCAGGAAAAGTATGTAAAGGCTATGCTCGGAGATGCGCTTGGAATTGAGCATTTTGAGGAAGCCAAGCCGTATCTGAGCATCTCCAAGCTCAAACTGAAGGTAAAAGCCCTTATAGATGGAGTTTTTGAGAAGGATGTTCGTATCGCTATCAGTGACATCTTTGATTATTTGATGAAGGAAGGCTTTATGCCTTGCGCAATGTATGCATACCTTGCGGGATTTCTTCTGAGTGATTATTCTGATGAGCCATACAGATATGGTGTCGGTTCTGCGGGTGATGACGGTGGCAAAATGACCGCTGAGGAACTCGGGAACGACATCGGAGAGTATGTTAAGAATAAAGTTTCTCCGATAAAAAACTACAAAGAGAAGTACATTGAAATAATGACGCCCGACCAGAAGGCCTTTGTTGATTTTGCAGCCAAGGCGTTCGGCATTGCAGAAAATCTTTCCGTAGAACAGGCCGCTTCAAAAGTCAGAATCAAGCTGAGAGACATCGGCTATCCCATCTGGTGCTTCAAAGTTATCGACACAAACGGCTTGGAAGGATTTATTGACAAGCTTGCGGAAATATCGAATTCGCAAAACGGCGGGAATGTACCGGCTCTTGCCGGTCAAATGGGTAAAATGCTTCTTGCAGTACCTTCTTCCATCAACAATTTAACTCGGCTCTTAACAGCAGAAAACGGATATAAGGCAATGGAAGAATTCCTTCATGATTTTGAAGGAGGTCAGTTATTAACCTGTGCAAAGGCCATAGGAATTCCTGATGTTATGACCGATGTTAGAAAGCAAATCGGTTCTGGTGAAGCAACATGGCTTTGGAATATGGACACCGGATTGGAGGAGTTGCGGAAGCTACTCGTTGACTACAAGATTATTCTCCAAAGCATTCAGCTGGGAATAAAGGCAGCATCCTTCTTCTCTTGCATGCAGGCATGGAAGGACTATACACGTTATATTAAGTCTCCGGCAAGTGTAATCACCGCAAAATGCCCTGAGCTCATGTATTTCATCGGCTGTCTGAAAGACATCGCCGAGAATGGAGAGATTTCTCATGAAAAACATGAGAAATTCCTTGCAGAAATCACTGAAAAGGCTTCTGCCATTTCCGCGTTGAAGGAAGAAAAAATTGCAATTTTTAAAGCGACTTATTCTCTGTACTTAGTCGGTTTCAACGATACAGAAGTTGAAAAAATATACAACAAGTTGCCGGCTTCTTCGTTTACCGATGACAAGTCTACATTTGAGAAGAACGTTTCCGCAATTTCTGATGAAGTTCGAAGCGAGCAAGAACGCTTCAGATTGCTTGAGCTTTGGGAAGAAAAAACAGGCACCAAGAACGCTTTTGAATGGAGCGAAAAGAACCGTACACCTATAAGGGTCATGGTTTCGGCAGACGAGCAAGTAAATGCGTTTAAACTATTTGATGCCATAAATTACCCCAACACAGAAGCTTCCAAGGTGTCCGATGCACTGAGTTATCTGAAGACCAATCCAGGATTTATAGCCTCGCTTTCGGATAAATCCAAAATAGATACAGCATTTATTCGCGTAATCGTAAAGAAGTACTATGCAATACTGACTGATTTGGACGCAGTAAGAGACCACTTGGAAAAGGTTTTACCGAAGGCGCCTTATTCATGGTATGGTGATCCCGCTGTATCTGCCGAAATCGAAAAACTTGCCAATTCCAAATACAGAGCCGGTGGTAACTCTGTTGTCATGCAACGAATTGATAAAATGGACGCTGAAGAGGCAAAAAAATACTTGCGTAAACTCGTCCAGGAGGATGTTGAAGTAGGTATATCAATTATCAGCAAGGAAGGTATTTGATATGAAATCAATTGCCGTTGATGAGGCCGTAAAGAATGTCAGCGAATACTTAAGCAGCGATAACATATATCCGTATTTTGTCTCTGTAAGCGGGAGCGATGAGTATCGGGTCCTTCTTCATTGTTTCGTATCATTAAAGAAAATCAAGGTCAGTGAATTTTGCAGTGCAGACGCGTATCCTGATCTCGACGGTTTTCTTGACGCGGTTAAGGAAGGACACAATGGAAAGCTGATTCTAGGTGTCGGAGAATATATTACCTGCGGAGGCAATAACGACATTCTATACCGCTTAAAAAATCTCCCCTCGCCTAAAACCGTTGTATTATGCAGAGGAATAAAACAGGAACTCTCAAAACTTAACAATGCAGATCGTAAATTCAACGCAAGACGTTTCTGTTGTGTGGATTCCGAGCTTGACTTTTCTGTAATTTCAGCCGAATTTCCTATCGGATCACAATTGTGCAAAGGGTATAAGAATCTTATTGCTGTGCTCGAGGACGGTGCTAACGGCAATGTATATGTAAAAACGAGCTTGAATGTCGCTCCAACAAGAAAGATTTCCTCTGCTTACGATGCAATACGCGAACAAGATATTCATTTTGAACTTCCTAGAAATTGCTTGGATGACGAGCAGTGGAGTGAGTTTTTGAAGAATCCGGACATTTCCGGTTCTTATGAGCTCTCAAGTTGGAGAGCATATCTCAAGTATAAAATGAACTTATCAGAAGCTAATGATTATCTGCGAGCAGTTGTGGCAACTTCTGTGAATTATTCGGCATACAAGAAGAATCTGTTCGATTTGATTCTCTCATATTCTCCGAAGAGCAAGGAATACAGCGTACTTTATCCTCAAAGAAAAGAACTGCTGAAGGCTGCGCAAGATATGGAAATCAATTCGTATCTTGCAAAGTCAAAGCAACGCGAGTCGCAGAGAATATATTACCTTACAGATAATACAGAAGAGGAACAGTACGAGATAATAAAGGAAATTGTTTCTCTTGGCACGGTTCCCAAAGAAATAGCCACAATTTTCCCTGAGTTGGATGATTACTTATGTAAGTATGCTTTCGGTTGCAAAAATGGCGAACTTTTTACTGAATATTTTCAGGAATACAAGGCGAACAAACTATTAAACAGGGTTTCAGGCACCTTCCTTGAAACAGTGCAGAAATATGCCTTAGACGGTAACAGAAAGTATAATGTGTTGCCAACACGTGGCTCACTTGTTGAACAGTACAATGACGGTAAAAACGGCATGATTTGGATTGATGCTTTGGGTGTTGAATTTCTAGGTTACATTCAACGCATTTGCGCCAAAATCGGATTGAAGCTGGATGTACAAATTGGTCGTGCTGTTCTCCCTACTTTGACAAGTAAAAACAGATCTTTCTATGACGAGTGGAAAGGGCCAAAGCAGCAGACGAAGCGTTTGGATGACATCAAACACAAAGGTGAAGACCGTTTTAATTACGAAAGTGGCGGTGATGGTAAACTGCCTCTTCACATAGTGGCCGAGTTGAAAGTTATAAAAGACGCATTGTATAGGGCTAAAAGTCTGCTGCTGCAAGAAGAAGTTAGAAAAGTGATCATTGCTTCAGATCATGGTGCAAGCCGCTTAGCTGTAATTAACGAACACCAAAGTAAACATACGATGTTGGATACAACCGGGCAACATTCTGGCAGATGCTGCCCACTAAGTGAAACAGATGAAAGGCCGGATTCTGCAACTTCAGAAAATGGGTTCTGGGTGCTGGCAAATTATGATCGCTTTGGTGGCGGCAGGAAGGCAAGTGTTGAAGTTCATGGTGGTGCCACACTTGAAGAAGTTATTGTGCCTGTCATAGAGCTTACACTGCTTGATCCCTCGATTACAATGGAGAACTTAACCCCAACAGTTTGGTCCAGCTATAACGAAAATCCTGTTCTGGAGTTATTCTGTGCAGCGAATGTTGATAAGATGAGACTGCGTGTTGGGAATGTGACTTATGAAGCAGAAAAGGTCAGCGACGTTAAATATCGTTTTGTCCTGAATAAGCATAAAATATCCGGACCCTATACGGCCGAAGTATTGGATTCCGATTCCATAATCGGAAAAGTTGGCTTTGATATTCAGAAACGTAGTGGCGAAAAGAATAGCAAAGTTGAAGATGATTTCTTTATTTAAAGGGGAATTGCTATGGACGAAACCACAAGAAAATTAAGAAATTACTTCGATGAGATGGTTGTCTATAAAGACCTTAAAAACAGCAACTTTTTCTCTGCTCTCAGTCTACCTTCTTTCACAAGAGACTGGCTTCTCAGAAAGTTTGCTGATGAAGAGGGACATTTTGACAATGAACAACTCACAGAGTTCGTAAAAAAATATATACCCAAGAAAAATGACTGGACAGCAATAAAAAGTCGTATCGTAAAAGACAATGAACATGTAAGAATGCTAGCCAAAATTTCTATCGAGGTTGATATTCGCAGTGGTCAGGTTTCTTTTACTCTTCCAGACTTCGGACTTTCTACGAAAGAAACCATAATCGAGGATGATGTATGGTTTGATTATAAGGAGCAGCTAATAAGTGGACATGAAGTCTGGGGCATGATTGAGCTGGGATACCGGCTGCCTGATGACTCCGTAACACCGCATATTCCCGGAAAGATCAGACTTATTAGTTTTAGAAATTTTTGTCCCTATGAAATCGATACCGAGTACTACAAAACGGTTCGTTCTAAATTTGATATTAAAGAGTGGATTGATATCTTGCTCGGTGCAGTTGATTATAATGCGGCAGGATACAGCACCCCTGAAGAAAAGCTCACAATGTTGACGCGCCTTCTGCCTTTTGTTGAGAAAAGGCTTAATTTGATTGAACTTGCACCTAAAGGCACCGGGAAATCGTACCTCTTTGGCAGAGTAAGCCGTTATGGTTGGCTTTCAAGTGGTGGTGTAATGTCTCGAGCCAAGATGTTCTATGACATTTCTAAACGCACTGAGGGTCTTGTTTCAGGGAACGACTTTATAACGCTCGATGAAGTTCAAACAATTTCATTTACCGATGTTGATGAAATGCGTGCGGCTCTTAAGGGATATTTGGAGTCCGGTGTATTCACAGTTGGTAATTATGAGGGTACAGCCTCATCCGGCGTCATTCTATGCGGAAACATTTCAAAGGAAACCATGGATAACGACGGAACTACGGATATGTTTCGTGAACTCCCGGCTGTATTCCATGAATCAGCACTTATAGAAAGATTTCACGGATTTATCAAAGGCTGGAATATTCCTAGGATGAATGATGATTTGAAGATATCCGGATGGGCCCTTAACTCCGAATATTTCTGCTCGATTCTTCACGAATTACGGGATGATACAACCTATAGATCTATTGTTGATACCTTAGTTATTGTTCCTGCCGGAGCAGATACCCGAGATACGGAAGCTGTAAAACGAATTACTACGGCATATTTAAAGCTTCTATTTCCCAATGTCAGAAAGCCGGAAGATATTGATAGCCGCGATTTCAACAGATATTGCCTTCGCAGAGCGTGTAATATGCGAGCAACGATTAAAATGCAGCTTGGAATAATGGACAGCGAATATCGCGGAAAAGATATTCCAGCTTTCAAAGTAGCGGAGATAAACTAATGGCAAAATCACATTCCTGTAAAATATGCTTCAAAGCGAATCTGACTAAGGATGAAATTGGCGCTACGAAAAAACTAATTGATAAAAATGCAAAAGAGTTTTTTTGTATTGACTGCCTTGCAGACTATTTAGGCTGCACAGTGGACGAGCTGCTGGAAAAAATTGAAGAGTTTAAAGAAGAAGGCTGCACCCTCTTCAAGTGAGGAAACACCTATGAATCAATTTATCTATGCCGATAATGCGGCCACAACAAAACTGAATAAAGAAGCTTTCAACGCAATGATTCCGTGGCTGACAGATGAGTATGGTAATGCTTCTCAGCCATATGCATTTGCACGAAAACCTAAAAAAGTACTTGCTGAATCACGAAAAATAATTGCTAAGTGTATCAATGCTCTCCCTGAGGAAATTTACTTCACCTCTGGGGGGACGGAAAGTGACAATTGGGCTATAAAGGGCTCTGCCTTTTCGGATCCAGATAAATGTGCAACCATTACTTCGGCAATAGAACATCATGCTCTCTTAAATGCTTGCGCATCCATAGAACAGCATGGTTATCCAGTAACTTACTTATCTCCTGATTCGGAAGGAACTGTGGCTTCAGAACAGCTGAGCGCCGTAATTACCGATAGAACAAGGCTTGTTTCTATCATGTTCTCAAATAATGAGATAGGAACAATCGAACCTATCGCAGAATTGGCTAGAGTTGCCCATTCCCATGGTGCGATTTTTCATACTGATGCAGTTCAGGCAATTGCACATACTCCCATAGATGTGAAGGCGATGGGTATTGATATGCTCTCCGCATCAGCGCACAAATTTAACGGCCCTAAAGGTATTGGATTTCTTTATATCCGAAAAGGCGTTGAATTGAGGCCTCTTAACGATGGCGGTGCTCAAGAATTCGGAATGCGTGCAGGAACTGAAAATATTGCTTCTATCGTGGGTATGGCAAAAGCACTTGAAATCAGTTGCTGCGCGTTAAACGAAAATGCTGAACATATACTAAAACTTGAAAATACTCTGCTTGAACGCTTAAGGGAATCGGGGCTCGATTTTGTGAGAAACGGTGCCCAGAATCACATTCCTGGGAATATCAGCGTATCATTCAAAGATGCAGACGGAGAAGCTATTCTTCATCGTTTGGACTTGATGGGAATATGTGTATCAACTGGTTCTGCATGCAATAGTGTTAGTACGCAAATCTCCCATGTCTTAAAAGCAATCAAACTGAAAGATAATTATGCCAGAGGAACGATTCGGATTTCATTTGGCAAAGAAAACACTTTTGAAGAAGCGAATATAATTGCAGAATCTTTGATTAGAATTCTGAAAAAATGAAAGGCGAAATATGGATATAGATGCAAAGCTCAGACCTTTATTTCTCCTTCAAATTCTAAAAGAGCGTACAGATGAGGACAACTATCTAACCACTACTCAGCTTTGTGATATCTTAAAGAGGGAGTATGGTCTTGAGACTCATCGCACAACACTAAAAAGCGACATTGAAGTTCTGCAGCGGGCTGGTTACACTATCGATGAACGCCGGTCTGCACAGAACCAGTATCGCTTTATTGAGAGGGAGTTTGAAGTCGAAGAGCTAAAAACAATAATTGATGCTGTTGCATCATCGAAGCTTATTACAGAAGGAAAAAGCAATGAACTTATCAAGAAACTCACATCCCTTGCTGGCAGCCATAAAGCGAGCGAACTGAAGAGAAATGTGATCGTAGATGGGCGGGACAAGATTGAGAACAAACAAACGCTATATATTATTGACGCAATAAACGATGCAATTAACCAGAGAAAAAAGATTTCCTTTCAAAAGATTGAGTACAACATTAGGAAGGAACGCATTCTGCACCACGGCGGAGAGCGTTATACTATTAGCCCCTACTCGCTTGTATGGAACGGAGATAACTATTATGTTGTAGGCTATTCTGACAAGTACCAAGCCATTAGCAGCCATAGAGTAGATCGAATCGCGGCGTGCCCATACATCTTGGACGAATCAGCCGTGCCACAGGCTGTTGGTTTTGATGTAAGCAAATATATTAAAACGACATTCAGGATGTATAACGCTCCTCGTGTTGAAGTTGAATTGCTTTGCGATAACAGTGTAATGGATGCTATTATTGACCGCTTCGGACCGGACGTTCAAACATATGCAGGTGATCTTCAGAATTTCCGCGTAATCGAGGAAATTGCTGTGGGTAAAGTCTTTTTCAACTGGATATTTGGCTTTGAAGGGAAAGTACAAATCAAGGGACCTGAAAGCGTTAAAAAGCGATACGGGGAAATGGTAATGTCAGCAATGAACATGGTATCGTGTTCGGCTGGTACATTGTGACCGACAGACGCTTTTAAGCGTGAATAAAATATTGGATGTTTTACTGGAACAGCAGGCATATTACTATAAAAAGGAAAATGAATAGCAGCCTAAAATAAGGGCACGGCTCAAAGTTATCTATAACGAGAAAAGACACACACGACACAAATCCATCTGATTTTTCAGCGGACTTGGTCATGTGTGCTTTTTTGTGTATGTATTTATGGATGGTTATGGAATGCGGTGATACCTTTTATTTGGCTTTTCTCCATTGTCTTTTCGGTTCGCGCTTCCCGGCTATGTCGGAGGATGCCGGCCATTGGAGCAACCATTCGAGATACTCGGACTTTGTAATAGTGCCGGAGGCAAGTTCCTGCTTTCGGGTAAGCCACTCCCGCATGAGGTCATTGACGAGTGGAACATTCATCCATAGTACTGTTGCGGGTGCTGGTGCGATTGAGTCACCCCATGTGGTGCAGGCGTTGCCGCACAGTTCGATGGTTTTACTTTCTATCGGCGCAATCGAAGCATCAAGCGTGACTTCAGCCAGTTTGAAAGATCTTCTATGTTCAAAATCGTACCACATAATTGTCCGCAGGATGTCTAAGAGATATTTGTCGCTCACGAAAAATGTTTCTTCTTTGACATCCAAAACTTTTGCGATTTCTTTTAGTAGAGATGGCTTGGGAACACGGTATCCTATTTCATATTGCGCGATTCGATTTGCGCCGCCGTCCCCAAGATTGAGAAGGTCACCCAGTTGTTTTTGTGTCAAACCTCTATGAAGCCGTACTAGTTTGATTTTTTGACCTACTTCCATGAAAAAAGCCCTCCAATAAATTTTCTCTATTGTAGCACACCATAACATGAAAGCGCAAGTGAAAAAACGAAAAATGAATTTTTTGTGACTTCTATTGACATTCGCTCGTGAGCGAAGTATCTTATATGTACACTTCGCTTGCATGCGAATGTAAAATACTGATATAAGGATGGTGATCGAATGGATTGTAAAGAAATCAGAGAAATGTACAAGCTCATGTTTGCGGAGTACCCGGACATTGTAACGGTCAAGGATCTGCAAGCCATGCTGGGCATCAGCCGCCACGCGGCGTATGACCTGCTGGGGGAGGGCGAAATCAGCTGCATCCGGCTGGCAAACGCTTACAAGATTCCCAAAATCAATGTCATTGACTATGTTCTGAAGCGTCCGTGCGGTCAGAAGCGCGTGAGCGCGTAGGAGCGACCTTGATTTTGGCAAGAGCACCTCCCCGTCTCAAATAGATTCGGCACCTTGAAAACTGCATATCCGACAAGCAAGGTACATTCACCGCATTGCCGTCAACTTACGAGTACGGCAGCGCAGACAGAGTACGCGCCATGACTGCCACCGGGCACGAGCGATTCAATCTCTGATAAACACCCCATGGCGGAGTGGAGCGCAATGACAGATGTGGTCGTAAAGATACTTCCGTCCAGTCACAGTTCACACAATGAGGGCGGCAGGCAGAGAACCTGGCTGGGGTAAAAATACCCATGATGCCGTTGCAGCCGAACGGCAGCCTTGCGAATCGTCCCCACAGCTGGGGCAAGGTGGGCAAATGCAGCTGTAAATCGAAATGTTATCCCGAAAGTGTACCGAACGGATTCACTTTTTCCAGCCCAGTAAAAGTAGTGAATCAGAACAGTATACTTTCGGATAATTTATTGGGAGTGAATCAGATTTGATTCACAATTCAGAGGGAAAGGCATAAAAGTGAATCAGTTCTGATTCACTCGCAGTAACTGCCCAAATCCGTCCGGTGTGGGGCAGATGCCACACGCAGCACACGGATACGAAACAGCCAGAACACCCGCAGTTTGGCGCGTTTGTGGGGCTGTGGGGCGGCGTGAGCCGTACAACTTAATACTAGAGAGTAAAACTTACTACGCACAAAATTACGATACTATGAGATAATAGATATATACCAAACAAGAAAGGATGATGTGAATGACTTCCACAAGATTACCGAAAACCATTACCGCCGGCGCACTGCTTGCAACGCCGATTCCGCCTGTAAAATGGATTATCCCCGGTCTGCTCCCGGCAGGGTTGGCAATTTTTGCCGGTCCCAGCAAGACGGGCAAAAGCTGGCTGACACTTTGGCTCTGCTTGCAGATTTCGCAGGGGAAATCTGTGTGGGGGCGTGAAACAGAACCGAGAACCGTGCTTTATTTCTCGCTGGAAGATACACTGGGTCGTCTGCAAGAACGCCTTTACCAGCTTGTCGATGCAGAAGAAGACCCGGAACGGCTCATTCTGCAGACGGAAAGTCACGGAATTGGGCAGGGATTGGAGGAACAAATCGTCAGTTTCATCCATGCTTACCCTGATATTAGCCTCATCGTCATCGATACCTTGCAAAAGGTGCGAAAAGCCGACCAGAATGGTAGTATGTATGCCAATGACTATAAGGATATTGGGGCATTAAAAGAACTTGCCGACAAGTACGGCATCTGCATCCTGCTGGTGCATCATTTGCGTAAGCAATCATCGTCAGACCCCTACGACCAAATTTCCGGTTCAACGGGCATTATGGGCGTGGCGGATACGACATGGCTCATGCATCGTCAGCGCATGAGTAAAACCGCGACAATTCGTGTAATTGGACGTGATATGGACGAGAAAATGCTGCATATCCGCGAAGAAAACTGCGTCTGGACGTTGGATGAGGAAGAAACCGCAGAACAGCAGGCGTTGAAAGCTATTCCTGACTACCTTTGGAAAGTTGCAGACTACATTGACTCGGTCGGAAAATGGCAGGGTACAGCTACGGAATTGCTTGTTGCAGCGAATATTTCTGATGTGAAGCCTAACCAGTTCACCCGGAAGATGGCGCACTATGCCCGCGATATATTCAGCCCTCGCGGTATCGAGTATAAGTACACCCGCACGGAGCAAAAACGTCTGTTTGAGTTCTTCCATGACGATGATGACGGTGATGACGATGATATTGATATATCGGAGTTGTTCCACTGGGGTATCCCACAAACATCGTCAGCATCGTCAGCATCGTCATTAAGGTCGCTTGAGGGAAGCAAGCATGGGCGAAGTGTTGCCACAGGGCAACCCGCCGAAAAGCCTACGGGGCCAGCCCCGAACCCCTGTGAGGCTGCTGGCGCATGAGAAAACGCAGCGTTGGAATCAATGTCCGCGTCAGCGTCACTGAAAAGAAAAAGGTGACGATGTTGGCTCGGAAGTGCGGCTTGTCACTCTCAGAGTATTTACGCCAGCGGGCGCTGGGATATGAACCGGGCGGACACCCGCCCAAGGAGGTATTTAATGTATTGGACAAACTGGATGAAATTGCAGAGAACTGTTCTGCACGGGAAGGGGCAGCCATCAACGCCCAGACCGACCGCATGAGGGATTTGCTCATTGGCGGTAACTAAGATTTGGACAATAAAGGACAGCCTGCAGCACGTCCTTGACTATGCGGCCAACCCGGACAAAACCGAATACGATGCCCTTGCCCAGACGCTGCACTACGCAGAAAACGATGCCAAGACCAAGCTGAACGAGAGCGCCCAGCTTGTCACCGGCATCCATTGCAGGGCAGACCATGCGTGGGAAGATATGCGGGCTGTACAGGAATGCTTTGGTAAAACAGACGGCGTGGTGGCGCTCCACGCCTACCAGAGTTTCCGCGAAGGGGAGGTTACTCCGGAGCAGTGCCACGAGATCGGCGTGGCGCTGGCCCGCAAGGTCTGGGGCAAGCGTTTCCAAGTGCTGGTCGCTACCCATATGAATACGGATAATCTGCACAACCACTTCGTTATCAATTCTGTATCGTATGTAGACGGCAAGAAATACGAGCAGCTCCGCAGCCAATACGCTGAGTTCCGGGCGGCATCCGACAAGCTGTGCCGGGAGTACGGCCTGTCGGTAGTGGAACAACCAAGGGAAAAAGAACCTGCACGGTACGCCCGGATGCGCGAAGCCATCGACCAAGCCTGTGAGGATGCCAGCACTGCCGAGGACTTCCACAGGGCGTTGTATCGGCAAGGGTACATTTTCGGCAGCGACCCCAACCGAAAGTATGCAACCATCCGGGCGCGGGATGGCGGTCGAGCCGTGCGCCTTTATAGGCTGGGAGAAGAATACGATTTACCTGCCATAGATGACCGACTGCGCGGAAATTACCTGCTGTATGGACCAAGGCTGTATGAGTTGAAACACCCGCCCCGACAGTATGCGCCAAAACGGTATCGTCCTACGGAAAATAGAAGCGTTCTCCAGATTTTCTTCGAGGTATTCTTTGGGGAATCCCAGATGCACCGCTTGTATCTGTACTACTGTTATCAGTTGGGTATTCTACCCAAGAAACAGCAGCCACGCATCAACCGCCCGGAGTTGGAGCGCATCTGGAAAGACACTGAGAGAATCCTTGCAGAACACGCCTTCGTTCACGACCACAAGTTTCCCTCTTTGCAGGCGATCGTGGACTACCGCAAGAGTTTGTCCCGGCAGATGGAAACCCTTGCCGCGCAGCGGGCGGAAATCGTCAAGCAGATGCGCCGAAAGGATGCTCCGCCGGAGTTGGCTGACCAACGCATGGCGTTGACCTGCAAGATTGCGGAACTCCGCAAAGAGGACAAGATTGCAGAGGGAGCAATCAAGCGTATTCAACGCACACGCGAATCCAACCGTATTGACCGGGAAAACAGAATGCCGCAACATCCCAGACCGCGCCGCCGCAGGCGGGAGCAGGAACGCGAATGATGTCAGTTTGCACCCAATGCGCAGGACGGTTCTTGTGCAATTCTGTGAATAGCTTTCCGGCGGGATTGCTGGTATCGTTGTACCGAACCCAAAATGCAGCAACTTAAAAAAGGAGAGATGCCTATGGTAGCAGGACGCTTACAGGAAAAGAACGGTTTTTTCTACATTGTGCTGAGTTACACGGACTCGGCGGGGAAACGCCGTCAGCCTTGGATCGGCACAGGGCTGCCCGTCAAGGGCAACAAGAAACGCGCCGAAAAAATGCTGGCGGATACGCGAAAGGATTTCACGATTCCCAAGGGTCAGGTGTCCGAACTCAGCCCGGATATGGCATTCAGCGACTATATGCGGTACTGGCTGAAAATGATGCGCACAGCCGTAACGGAAACTACTTACTCGTCCTATTGCTTCAATGTGGAAAAGCACATCATTCCCTACTTTGAACCGCTGGGCGTAACGCTGGCAGGGTTACAGCCGCGCCAGATTCAGAGCTTTTATCTGCACGAAGCGGAAACGCTGAAAAACACCTCTATCCTGCGATTCCACGCCAACCTGCACAAGGCGCTGCAATACGCCGTGCGCATCGACCTGATAGCCAGCAACCCGGTGGACAAGGTGGACCGCCCCAAGCCGCAAGCGTTCATGGCAAGCTATTACAGCGCCGAGGAAATGGAAAAGCTCTTTGAAGCCGCCCAAGGCCATAAGCTGGAACTTATCATCCAGCTTGCAGCCTTTTACGGACTGCGCCGTGCCGAGGTGATGGGCTTGCGGTGGGAGGCCATCGACTTTGAAGCCAAGACGCTGACCATTCGCCACATCGTGACCAGCACCCGCATTGATGGCAAGAAAATTTTGGTAGAAGCTGACCGAGCCAAAACAAAATCCAGTCTGCGCACCTTGCCGCTGGTAGATCCGATTGCGGAGCGCTTAAAAGCCGTCAAAGAGCAGCAGGAGTATAACCAGAAAATCTGCGGCAACTGCTATAATCAAGAGTACCTCGGCTATGTATTTGTGGATGCAATGGGAAATCTGATCCAGCCAGATTCCGTGACAACAGGCTTTCCGCAGTTGCTGAAAGAGAACGGTCTGCGCAGGATCCGATTCCACGATTTGCGTCACTCCTGCGCCAGTCTATTGCTGAAAGAGGGCGTACCGATGAAGCAGATTCAAGAGTGGTTGGGCCACAGCGATATTTCCACCACAGCCAACATTTACGCACATCTGGATTCGCAATCCAAGAACCTGAGCGCCC
Organism: Gemmiger formicilis; assembly: GCF_018784445.1. Lineage (GTDB taxonomy): Bacteria > Bacillota > Clostridia > Oscillospirales > Ruminococcaceae > Gemmiger. Next base: position 95,661 of record NZ_WQOH01000026.1, read on the forward strand.
AGACGATGGCAAACACGCTGACACTGCCGAAAGCGCCGAGCGTAAAAGAATGGTGAGGTAAAACGGCACACCCCGGCATCTGTCCGAGTAAGGACGGATGCCGGGGTGATTTTGTTTGCTTTTAGTTTTGGGGTGTAAAATCGAATACGTTAACAAAGTTTACTTTAATACCTTGATTCTAACAATATATACGCTTCTATTCGATTTCTCGTCTTGTCTAGAACCATCATTTTGCTGTGTGGCTGTTCTTTCGGTGTGGCTTGTTATGTAGTCGACTGCTTTCAACCTATCTAGTAGTTGTTTTATGCCGTCCTTCCAAGGCACGGTCACCTGATTTCGTTGAGTTCGATTAGACAGACGATTAAAGGGAACTTTAGGAATTGAAGTACAGACTATCGTACTGAAAGAATGATAGAATGTATATAGGGAATGGAAATAAGATCATCATAACGAATCGTGAAGCATTTCGCGAAATATGTTAAATAACAGATGACATATTTATTAAAATTTGCTATACTTGCAATAGTATAATTAACTGACGAAGAATTAAATAACAGCTCTGGTAATTGATTATAGGCAGTATGAATCATAAGTATTTATGATGGAGCGAGGAGAAAAGAGATATGAAGGATTTTGAAAATGATTTGATTTATTATCCTAATCCGGACCCGGTCAAGGAACCGAGATTTATTTTGAAATCTGTAGATGAATTGGAAAAATCAACAAAATACAGTGTTACCTGCAATGGAACAGAGCGTGTGGTATACCATACAGATTCGTTTGACTATGTTGTAGTAGTAGATAACGAAGCGTATGATCTGGAGATTTCAATCCATACACCATATGAAAAACTTGAAATCCGTCCGTCCAGCTTTGGCATAGTTCCTTCTGTAAAAGGAGAAACAGTCCATATCCATCTTGATGAACCGAGAAAGTTTACTGTAGAGACAGATGGTGGTCTTCATGATGCATTGTTTGTGCTTTGCTCGCACAGGATTGAGAAGCCGGCAGATACCACCATCTGCTTTGAAAAGGGCAAGGTATATAATGTAGGAGTTCTTACCTTAAAGTCCAATGATACGGTTTACATAGAGGAAGGTGCTGTTGTATCAGGTTGTGTATACGCAGACCATTGTGACAATATTTCCATTGTAGGAAACGGAATTATCAACGGAGCCTGCTGGCATCTGCCGGACAGTAATGCACACCGTTTCTTTATCTATGCCAAGTGGTGTAATAATGTACTCTTAAAAGGCTTTACTGCTGTAGACGGTCCTTCCTGGCATGTGGTTCCTGCGGCGTGTGACCATGTTGTGATTGATGATATGAATATTTATTGATGTGTGATAAAGAAGCAATAGAAGGGTAAAAAATTTTGCCGTTCCTATCCGGCACTTGCGCATTGTGTCGGATAGGTCGGGCGGTTATTCGGGCAAGTCCACCTTGCCAACAAAAGAATAATAAATCTCAATGTCCTGTCTGCGGGTCTTGTTCTCGTCATAGCTGCACTCATGCACAACAATTTTCTCTACAAACTCCCGCAGCAGAGTAGGGGTAAG
>NZ_WQOH01000027.1 GCF_018784445.1 Gemmiger formicilis
TTATGGGACACTACCGGAGAGTTTATCAATGATAATACGCTGACTGTTTACATGAAAAGGCTGCGTGACAAAATTGAAACCAATCCGCAGGAGCCGGAAATCATAATTACTGTTCGTGGGCTTGGCTATAAGGTGGGTTGATATGGACTTTATCAGAAATAAAGAAGTGAAAAGGCAAATTGTTGTCAGCAGTATTCTTATTCTATTTTGGGGCGGCATTGGCATTATCGTTGATAGCAAAGCTGTGTGGATTGTTCT
>NZ_WQOH01000028.1 GCF_018784445.1 Gemmiger formicilis
CAGTTTAAGCAGTTGATCCGGGAGGAAAAGCCTGTTTTGGTGGATTTCTGGGCGCCCTGGTGCAGCTATTGCCGGAGGATTGGCCCTGCGTATGAGAAGATTGGAGAGGAATACGCGGACAGCCTTGCCGTCGGCAAGATCAATATTGACGAGGAGCCGCAGTTGGCGGGGGCCGAGGGGATCAAGGTCATCCCAACTCTGGTGCTGTTCCGGAACGGAAAGGCCGTGGGTTCCATCACCGCGCCCGGCTCAAAGGCAGAGATCGACCGTTTCATTCAGGAAACCTTGGCGAAATAACGGAGGGTTCAGATATGAACAACAATCATGTTTATGATATGATTGTGGTGGGCGGCGGACCGGGCGGCTACACCGCCGCCCTGTACG
>NZ_WQOH01000029.1:0-60834 GCF_018784445.1 Gemmiger formicilis
GGCTGTTATGAAGCGCTTTTCGCGGCGTGTCCGCCGCGAAACAGCTTGATTATTATAGCAAGGAGTATGACTCTTGTCAAGGGCTGTTTTTGATTTTTTCGACAAATTTTGAGAGTGATTTTTGGGCAAGGTGTATATTGGGGTGGTGGGTGGTGATAGGTACAAGGGGTTGCGATGGGAAGGTGGGGCGGGCGGCATGTATGCCGCCCCTACATGGGCGACCTGGCGGGAGTAAGGGGCAATAAAGGCAATGTGCGGCGGAGGGGCAAGTCCCCTCCCTACAATATGGAAGATTAAATTGCAGTAACGGCAAGGCGGATGGCCGGGCACGCCCGGCCCCTACCGAGTGGTAAATGGATACGTTTACGCTATATGTTTCAACATTGTTCGGCTGACGTTGTGGAAAAGTCTTGCAATTTGTACCTTATTATAATAGTATAAAGACAATATGTTTGAAATGAGGTTTTCCCATGATCCTGGCATTGAATATTGGCAACTCCAACATTACGTTCGGCGGGTATACGCCGGACGGCAAGCTGGTGTTTTCGTCGCGGCTGTTTGCGGACACCGCACTGAGCAGCGATGAGCTGTTATATAAAATCGTAAATATGCTGGCCCTGTATGGGGCGGAGCCGCAGCAGATCACAGCGGTCATCTTTTCCAGCGTGGTGCCGGCGCTGACGCCGCGCCTGCGCGAGGCCCTGCGCAAGATGTGCGAGTGCCAGATCATGGAGGTCGGCCCCGGGCTGAAAAGCGGGGTGCGTATCCGCATGGATAACCCGGCCCAGCTGGGCGGCGAGCTGCTGTGCGCCATCGTGGGTGCGCTGCAGCACTGCACGCCACCTTGTGTGGTGGTGAACTTTGACACCGCCACCACGCTGCTGGCCGTGGATACCACCGGTGCGCTGGTGGGCGGCGCGATTTTGCCCGGGCCGCAGTGCTCGCTGGGGGCGCTGATCCGCAACACGGCGCAGCTGCCCCAGGTGGAGCTGGAGGCCCGCCCCCGCAAGCTGCTGGGAACCAACACGGCGGACTGCCTGCACAGCGGCATCGTGTACGGCACGGCGGCCATGCTGGACGGCATGGTGGCGCAGATACGCGGTATGCTGGGGGCAAGCGAGGCCCCGGTCGTGGCGACAGGCACGCTGCCGGACAGTGTGCGTGCGGCCTGCACGACCGAAATACACTACCGTGAGACGCTGATTCTGGAAGGTTTGTATGTGATTTGGAAGAAGAATGCGCGGAAGTGAGTTATAAGGCTAAGGCTGGCGGAGCAGAGCCCCGCCCCTACGGTTCGCTAAAAGGGTAAGCTGCAATAATGATAAGGCTGAGGGCCGGGCATACCCGGCCCCTACTTTATTTTTATAAATGGGTATGTTATAATGCACTATGTATATTTCTGTACAAATTCATAGAGAAAGGGCATTTATCATCACCCATGCAACATTTTAAACAAATCAACTGGAAGAAATTTCTCTTACAGGGGGTACTCCCCTGCCTGCTGGCTGTGGCGGTCGGGTTTATCTCCCGCTATCAGCTGGAATTATCCGACGGCGTCACGCCCAGCTTTCTGCAATTGCAGTGGCCGCTCTACGCGCCGCTGAACGCCCTGACGGCCTTCTGCCTGACGCTGATCCTGTTTGCCGTGCTGGGCAAGTGGAGCCGCGCCACCGGCATTTCCGGCGCAGTGTTCACCGTTATCGCGCTCATCAACTACTATACCCGCGACCTGCACGGTTCAGCGCTGATGCCCCAGGACATCTTAAACCTGGGCACCGCCGCTGAGGTCATGGGCAGCTACACGCTGAAAATCACGAAAGACGTTGTGACCATCGCCCTGCTCTACCTGCCGATTCTGGCAATCGCCTTTGTGCAGGCACAGCTGGTCAAGGGCGCCCCCAAGCACGCCAGCTGGAAGATGCGCGGCGTGCGCATGGCGGGCAGTGCGCTGGGCGTGTTCCTCGTCATGTTCTTCGGCTACTTCGGGCCTGTGACCATCAAGCCCAAGACCACCTACGGCTGGGCGTGGCAGAACACCTACTACACCTACGGCTACCTGGCCGGAACCATCGAGGCCACGAGCCTGATGTCCGACCCCATCATCGAACCAGAAAACTACACTGACACTGCCGTGCAGACCGCCGCACAGAAAGCCGGTGACTACGTGGCCCCCGCCAGCCCCGAGAGCGCCGAGGACTACCCCGACGTCGTGCTGATCCTTTCCGAGAGCTTCTACGACTTTGACCTTGTGACCGACCTGCAGGTCGACACCGACATTATGCCGGTCACGAAAAACCTGCCCAACTCGGTCTACGGCCACACGATCAGCCCCCACGTGGGCGGCGGCACCAACTCGACCGAGTATGAGATGCTGACCTCCAACTCGCTGATCCTGATGCCCAGCATCACGCCGTTCAACTGGCTGAACCTGTACAACGCCAACAGCGTTGTCAGCTACCTGAAGGGCCTGGGCTACTCCACGATGGCCGCCCACCCCTACACCAACTCCAACTACCGCCGCGACTCTGCCTGGCTGGCCATGGGCTTTGACGAGACGCACTTCCAGGACGACTTCACGAGCCAGGAATACTATGGCAGCCGCCCCTACCAGACGGACTCCGCCACCTACCGGGATTGGGAGAAGATGTACGAGGCCATGCCCGAGGACAAGCCCCGGTTCAGCTTCTTAGTCTCCATCCAGAGCCACGGCGACTACGATATGAACGATGCTTCGCTGGATATTGTCCACGCGGGCACCGACTACGGCGAGTACGACGAGCTGATGAACGAGTACCTGAGCTGCATCAAGATGACCGACGCCGCCGTGCAGGAGCTGTGCGACTATTTCACCGAGCAGTACGAAAAGACCGGCCGCAAGGTCATTGTAGCCATGGCCGGCGACCACGCGCCCAGCTTTGTCAAGCATGTGGCTGACGCGAGCTTTGCCGCCACCGACAACGATTTGCAGATTTTGGAGCGCAGCACACCGTTCTTCATCTGGGCGAACTACCCGCTGGAGCACACGGCCGCCGCCACCAGCACCACCGACCCGCTGAACCGCATGGACATGGTGATGCTGACCCCCACCCTGTTGCAGCAGGCCGGGCTGCCGCTGAGCGATTATTATAAGTATCTGCTGGAAATGAAGCACAACACGCCGGTCGTGACCGCCGCCAACGACTACATGAAGGTGGACGGCACCACAGCCGAGTACGGCACAGACCCCGCGCTGGACGAGTGGGCCAAGGGCTACCTGGCGCTGGAATACAACAACATTGGTGTGCACGCCAAGCGTGACCAGAGCATTTTTACCCCCGCAGAATAACTGGGAGGAATCCGTATGACAGGTCTTAGACGAACCCTGCGCGACCGCGGCGGCTTTACGCTGGTGGAGCTGGTGGTGGTGCTGGTGATTTTGGGCATAGCGGCGAGCTTTGCCGTGCCCGCGCTGACCGGGTACATTGACACCAGCAAGGAGAAAAAGGCCGTCAGTGAGGCGCAGGCGTGCGTGATGGCGGCGACCCGGTTGGGTGCGGCCCAGTATGCCAAGGTGCAGCAGCACAATGTAAATGTACCGCTCAACAGCGGCGCAGGCGCGGCAAAGGATGACAGCCTGGACAACTGGGCACCTGTGGACGGGCAATCGGCACCCGAAATCACCGGCGGTGACGTGGCCCTGACCGAAGGCAGCGGCCAATATTTGCTGCACGTAACGGACGCACCGGCAGGCAGCTTTCCCGGGGATGTTTCGGCCTTTACAACGGCGGCCGAGGTGGACGGCAGCGTCAAAACGCTGACCTTCAACAGCAACGGCCAGCTGCTCTACCTGGTCTACACCAGCACCGACGGCATCCAGGTCGTCTACACGAACAGCGGCAGCAAGGCCAGTGTGAAGAACGATGATGATTTTGTAGCCGTTCCGACACCGAAAGCGACGGATGCCCTCACAGGCCAGTCAGACGAAGAAAAATCTTATACAGGAACCGACAAAGAAAATAAAGTCCACAAAAATTGGTACCAGGTCGGCAAAAACAAGTACACCATAGAATAACTCTGTTTAATGCCACAACGCCCCTTGCATGGCTGTCATGCAAGGGGTGTTGTTTATTTTTCTTGTTTTCCAGGGTACGTTCAGCCTGCGGCAAACGCGCCCCTCATCCGGCCCTTTGGGCCACCTTCCCCCCTAAAAGGGGAAGGCTTTCTACTCAAACTCTTTCCAGTAGATCTCTGCGCTTCTGGTCATCTCCTGGGAAAAGTCGCTGGCGTATTTGCGGTTGCAAAAGGCGGTGACGGCTTTATCAAAGTCGTAGTCGGGCTGGCCGTTGGCGGCGGCGCGGGCGGTGAAGTCGGCGCGCAGCTCGTCGGGGGTGCGGTCGCGGTAGGTGTTCTCGCAGACGACGGCGGCCTCGGCAAAGCGGGCGGGCTTGGGACGGCGCTGCTGCTGTTCGGTCGGGCGGCCAAACACCAGCATACAGGCGGGCACCACAAAATCCGGCAGGTGCAGTGCGTCCCGCATGGCCTCGACGTTCTCGATGACGTCGCCAATGTAGCAGCTGCCGATGCCCATAGATTCCGCGGCGACGACGGCGTTCTGCGCGGCGATGCAGGTGTCGGCCATAGCCAGCATCAAATCGCCCGCGCCGGGCTTGCGCACGTCCTCGATGCCTGCCGCATGGTAGGCGTTCAGCCAGCGGCGGCAGTCGGCCAGGAACACCAGTACCAGCGGCGCTTTGGCGATGAACGGCTGGTGGTCGCACAGGTCCGCCAGCGTGGCTTTCAGCGCCGGGTCGGTGATATCCAGAATCGTGTACAGCTGCTGATTGCCCGCCGTGGGTGCCTGGAACGCTGCGTGTAAAATGGCCCCGCGCTCGTCGGCGGTGATGGGGTCGCCGGTGAACACCCGGACGCTTTTGCGGGCGGTGAGGGCGGAGAGGATAGCGTTGTTTTCCATAATAAGCTCCTTTAAGCCTTCCCCCCGGGGGGGAAGGTGGCGCCGCAGCGCCGGATGAGGGGCAGCCTTCCGGCGGCAACCCATAAGCGGATCAGTACCGCAAGCTTGCCCCTCATCCGTCTGTGGTCGGGGCCACAGACACCTTCCCCCGAGGGGGAAGGCAAATTAAAATCAATTTTTCCGTTTCTTCAAAAACTTCCCGATCAGCGTATCCAGCATGCTCAGCACCTCGCGGATGTTCATGACGCAGACCACCGCGGTGATGCCTACCACCGGCAGGGCCCAGCGCTCCAGGTTCATCATGCACCAGATCTCGCCCAGCACCAGCGCCAGGTTCAGCACCAGCCACGCGGGGTGGAAGTCTATTTCCAGCAGCCCGCGTGTGGAGTAGGCGCGCAGCAGGAACACCAGCATCAGGCTCAGGAAGCTGGCCAGGGTGACGCCCCACGGCCCCCAATGTAGAATGAACAGGTAGTTCAGAATCAGGTTCAGCACCGCGCCCGCCAGCATCGTGAACAGCGACCCGGTCGACCGCTTATACACGACGTAGATGCTGTTCAAAAACTGGTTCAGGCAGGTCAGCATCGAGCAGAGCGTCAGGAACGGCACGAACGTCCAGGCGTCGAAATATTCGGCCTTGAACACCCTCATGAGCACCTGGCACAGCATGATGATACCCGCCACGCAGCAGAACAAAACGCTGGCATACACGCGGAAAATTTTGGAGAAAAACGCCTCGCGGTCGGTCTCCTCGGTCACGGCGGAGAGCTGCCATGCCTCGTAGAAGATGCTGCCCAGGATCGTGATGATCTGCGGCAGGAAGTACCCCGCCGACAGCAGGCCGACCCAGTGGTTGCCACTGCGGCCGCCATAGTTCTCGCACATGCCCTGCACAAAGAACATATCGCTGGCGTTGATGATCCAAAAGCTGATGGACGCCGGGATCATCGGCAGGCAGTAGCGCAGCATATCCTTCCACAGCGCCGTGTTGAACGCTTTGGGTTTGAAGTACCGCCAGCACCCACCCGCGATGAACACAAACACCATGGATGTCAAATCAGCCAGCGCGTTTGCCAGCAAAAAGCCGGTCGCACCCATTTTAAACACGCTGAGGAACAAGAGATAATACAGCAGCAGGCTCAGCGTCGTCAGCACGCCGTCTATCGCCACCAGCCGGTTCAGCATCCGCGCGCGGATGAACTGGGTACACAGCGTGCGCAGGCAGCTTGCCAGCACGCAAAGGTACAAAAAGCCCAGATATTCCGCCGCATTGGGTATCAGCCGCACCAGCGGCATGGCCAGCAGCAGCACCACAAAGCCCAGGCTGATCGTAGCCGCACCGTTGACGAACACGCTGGATTTGTCGGTTTCCTTATCCAGGCCAAACCTGATGACCGCGTAGGCCACGCCCAGGCTGACCACCGGGATGAGCAGGTTGGTGGCCTGCTGCAAAAGGCTCGACACGCCCATGACGTCCGGCGAGTCCAGCGCGTAGCTCAAGTAAGGCCGGATGAAGAAGCTGAGCAGCTTGGAGCTGAAGTTGGAGATGGCAAACAACAGCGTATTGCTGACAAGCGTCGTGTATTTTTTCTGTGGAGATGGCAAGGTGTGTACCTCCCTTTTGGGTAGATTCTTTGGCTTCCCCTTGGGGGGAAGCTGCCGCCCGCAGGCGGCTGATGAGGGGCAGGTCTGCCGCTGTTGCCCCTTTCCCGGGCGGCATCCATAAACACGCCCCTCATCCGGCCTTACGGCCACCTTCCCCCCAGGGGGAAGGCTTTTACGGCCGTCACCGCATTTTCAACAACTTTTCCCTCTGTTTATAATCCGGCATGACCCTTGCTACGGCCGCCCAAAACGCCGGGCTGTGGTCCGGGTGGGCAAAATGGCAAAATTCATGTACGACCACATATTCCTGCGCCGCCAGCGGCATCACACAGAGCCGCCGCGCAAAGGCCAGCGTGCCGGTGCGCAGGCTGCACGACCCCCAGCGGGTGGTCATGTCCCGCACGGCGATTTTTGGCATATGCCCGCCCGGGCAGCTGGCCGCAAACTGCGGATAGTATACCCGGCAAAGCGCCTGCATATGGGCCAGTGCGTCTGCCTTTGCGGGCAGCTCGGGGCGCTCGGCCTCCTCGCGCTCGCGCCGGACGGCGGCCCGGGCCTGTGCGCTGCGCACCCAATCGGCCCGTGCGGCCACAAAGGCATCCACATAGCTTACCGGCACCCGCACCGCCGCACTGGCCGCCACGGAACCATCGGCCCGCACGCGCAGGTTGATATTGCGCACCCGCCGCCGCGTCAGTGTGTAGGCAATGCCCCCCGCCGTGCGTTGCTGCACCTTTTGTGCCGCCAAACTGCCGCCCCCTTTTTTATAAAGAATATATGCAATATTGTACACGCATTTGTGCCAAAGTGCAAGCAAAAAGGCGGACACGCCGCCCGCCTGAAATTTTTTCGCATTTGTCTTAACTTTTCGCCGCCGTGCCCCTATATAGAGAGTGAACCTACTGATAAGCTGCAAACAGAAAGGACGTATTTGCTATGAAATCTACTCATCAGACGTTACTTGCACTCTCCGTTTCCTGCGTGCTGGCGGCCAGTCTGGCAGGCTGCGGCGTCCAGATCACCGGCGTAGCGCTGGACCTGCCGGACAGCCTGGAAAAAGGCGCGGTCATCACCGCCGAACCCGAATACATTTTTGACGGTGCAACGCCCGAGAGCGCCGCCCTTGCCAAAAAGCTGGACGCACTGGGCATAGGCTATGTGTCCAGCGATCCCACCGTCGTAATGGTAGACGACTTCGGCAACCTTGCCGCGCTCAAGGCGGGCACGGCCGAGGTAGCGCTGTCCAGCCAGGACGGCACCCTCACTGCCAGCAAGACGATTGAGGTCGTTGTCACGCCGACGGACATTACCACCACGGACACGCTGACCCTGACCACTGGTGAAGCCGCCGCGCTGGAAACCGCCGTGGCCCCGGAGGACGCGACCCATGTTGCCATTACTTACACTTCTTCCGACGATGCCATTGCCACGGTCAGCGACGCGGGCGAGGTCACAGCCGTGGCGGCTGGCGAAGCGGATATCACCGCCGCTGTGGACGGCACGGAGCTTGCGGCTGTCTGCCAGGTCACGGTTCTGCCTGCGATTGAAAGCGTCGAATTGAGCGACACCGCGCTGACCCTGCAGCCCGAGGAAACGGCACAGCTTACCTATACTGTTGCTCCCGAAGAAGCCCTTGCCGACAATGTTACTTATACCAGCAGTGACGAAACCGTTGCCACGGTGGACGCGGAGGGCAATGTCACCGCTATTGCTGACGGTACGGCCACTATTACAGTTGATGTAAACGGTGTGACGGCTGAATGTGAAGTCACGGTCGCCACCAAGGCCGCCAGCACAGTGGGCAACAGCAATAGCGGTTCTTCTACCGCTTCCGGCGGTCAGGCACAAAATTCTAGTGCCGCGGCTTCTTCCAGTTTTGAATATGGCGCAATTCCGTTTAGTAATGCGAACGATGGAACGTGGTGGTACATCGACCAAGCCGATTCCCCCTATTGGGCTGTACTCAACAATATCAATGCCATGCGCGCGGCTGGTGGTCTTTCTGCTTTGTCCGCCAGTAGCAGTCTTGACAGCATTGCTTATAGTAGATGTGACTACCAGTTAAAAAATAATACGTTGTCCCACGATGGAGCGCAGACCCCCGAAATTCTCGCTCAAAGTCAAAAGAGTGCATCCGAAGTTTGTAGCGGTTGGCAAAACAGCCCCAGCCATTACGCCGTTATTATGAACCCCAATTTTACGCAAATTGGTATTTGCTGTTATTTTGAGATTGGCGGTAAAACTATTTGGTGCTGCACGTTTGGGTAAGAGGAATATCCTGATTTTAAATCTAGTATAACTATACCACAAGTAATTTCAAAAATTCACTATATAGCATCATATTTTTAGCAGAGCAAAAATAAAAAGCACCAAAATCTAACAAAACGCTAAATTCTGGTGCTTTTTGGTGACCCATACGTCCATCTCCCCCGCCCTAAAAACAGTCCGCAGGACTGTTTTTGCCCTGCGGGACGCGGACGCAGGGCCCGGGCTTTTCGATTCCCGTATGGGTCACCATTTACGCCCGACACCTGTTGAAAAGTAAATATAAAGAAAAAAGCACTACCTCAAATGAAGTAGTGCTTTTTGGTGACCCGTACGGGAATCGAACCCATGTTACAGCCGTGAAAGGGCCGTGTCTTAACCGCTTGACCAACGGGCCATATAATACAAGATTTCGCTAAAACAGCAAGCAACTTATCGGCTACTATTGCAACCGACCCCCAAGTATTTTAGCGAAACCTTGTATCATGTGGTAGCGGTAACTGGATTTGAACCGGTGACACTTCGGGTATGAACCGAATGCTCTAGCCAACTGAGCTATACCGCCACATTTGTGAGCTGCGCTCTCGAGAACGCTATATTATTATAGCCGACAGTGCCCCCTATGTCAAGTAGTTTTCCCCGAAAAAATTCAAAAAATACAAAAAAAATCCCGCATTGCGGGTGCAATGCGGGAAAAACTCTAAAAGCTTCCCCAAAAGGGGAAGGCTCTTTCAAAATTACTTCTTGTTGGGCACCAACACGGCCTTGCCGCCCATGTAGGGGCGCAGGACCTCGGGGATGGTGACGGTGCCGTCGGCCTGCAGGTGGTTTTCCAGGAAGGCGATCAGCATACGCGGCGGGGCCACGCAGGTGTTGTTCAGCGTGTGGGCCAGCTGGGTCTTGCCATTCTCATCCTTAAAGCGGATGCGCAGGCGGCGGGCCTGGGCATCGCCCAGGTTGGAGCAGGAGCAGACCTCAAAGTACTTCTGCTGGCGCGGGCTCCAAGCCTCGATATCGCAGCTCTTGACCTTCAGATCGGCCAGATCGCCGGAGCAGCACTCCAGCTGGCGGACAGGGATCTCCATGGAGCGGAACAGCTCGACGGAGTTCTTCCACAGCTTATCGTACCAATCCATGCTGTCCTCGGGCTTGCAGACGACGATCATCTCCTGCTTCTCGAACTGGTGGATGCGGTAGATGCCGCGCTCCTCGATGCCGTGGGCGCCCTTCTCCTTGCGGAAGCAGGGGCTGTAGCTGGTCAGGGTCAGGGGCAGCTTGGCGCCGTCCAGCGTCTGGTCGATGAAGCGGCCAATCATGGTGTGCTCGGACGTGCCGATCAGGTACAGATCCTCGCCCTCGATTTTGTACATCATAGCGTCCATTTCAGGGAAGGACATAACACCCTTGACCACATCGCCGTGCATCATGAACGGCGGGATGACATAGGTAAAGCCCTTGTCGATCATGAAATCGCGGGCGTAGGCCAGCACAGCCTCATGCAGGCGGGCAATGTCGCCCAGCAGGTAATAGAAGCCGTTGCCGGAGACGCGGCCGGCGGCGTCGAGGTCGATGCCGTCGAAGCTCTCCATAATGTCAACATGGTACGGAATGGGGTAGTCAGGCACGACCGGCTCGCCGAAGCGCTGGACCTCGACGTTATGGCTGTCGTCGGGGCCGATGGGCACGCTGGGGTCGATCATCTGGGGGATCGTGTACATGATCTCCTGAATCTTGGCCTGCAGCTCAGTCTCCTTGGCTTCCAGCTCCTTCAGGCGGTCAGCCTGGGCGGTGACCTGCTTCTTGATTTCCTCGGCCTCGGCGGCCTTGCTGGGGTCCTTCTTGGCCTGGCCCATCAGTGCGCCGATCTGCTTGGACAGCTTGTTGCGGTTTGCGCGCAGGTCGCTGGCCTCGCCGATGGCGGCGCGGTACTCGGCGTCGAGCTTGATGACCTCATCGACGAGGGGCAGCTTGGCGTCCTGGAACTTTTTCTTGATGTTTTCCTTGACAGCGTCCGGGTTTTCACGGACAAAACGAATGTCTAACATAGTGGTACTCCTCTATTCAATATTTGCTTTTGTAGGGGCCGGACATATCCGGCCCTCGGCTTTACAAATAAATAGCATTTTATGGGTAGGCTGCGGGCGGGGCATACCCCGCCCCTACAAGGCTTTCCCCTCGGGGCTGCGCCCGCAGGCGGCTGATGAGGGAAAAGTTCATCTTCATTGCGCGTCAGCGGGTCATTGCCGGAAACTTGCCCCTCATCCGGCCTGCGGCCACCTTCAGTCTACGCGCTAAGAGCCGCCTACGGCGGTTGCGCTCCGACACGCGCCTGCGGGCGCAGCCCCAAGGGGGAAGGCTTTATAACGGCTGCTCACCCTTCCGGGTCATACATTCCCAGCAGGCTCACGAACTTTTGCAGCATATCGTCGCTGTAAAAGTCGATTTTCAGCGAGCCTTTTCCGTCCTTGTATTCCACGTGGACCTCGCTGCCGGTCACCTCTTTCAGGGCGGCTTCGACCTCGACGGCACGCTTCGGGCGGGTGAAGTTATCCTTTTCCTTCGGCGGCTTGGCGGGCTTGGCCAGCTTTTTGCACAGGGCCTCGGTCTGGCGCACATTCAAATTCTGTGCGACGACCTCGGCGGCGGCCTGCTGCATCAGCTCGGCGCTGGGCAGGCCCAGCAGCACCTTTGCGTGGCCGAAGCTCAGCTTGCCCGCGCTGACCATGCGGCGCACATCCTCGGGAAGGGCCAGCAGGCGCAGGCTGTTGGTGACGGCGCTGCGGCTTTTGCCCAGCTTTTTGGCGGCGCTCTCCTGGGTCAGGCCGTACTTGTCGATGAGCTGTCGGCAGCCCTCGGCCACCTCGATGGGGTCCAGGTCCTCGCGCTGCAGGTTTTCGATCAGTGCCAACGCGGCGGCCTGCTCGTCGGTCACATCCTTGATGATGACCGGGACCTCGTCCAGGCCCGCCAGCCGGGCGGCACGCCAGCGGCGCTCGCCCGCAATGATGATGTACCCGGTGCCCACCTTTTTAGGCCGCACCGCGATGGGCTGCAGCAGGCCGTTTTCGGTGATGCTGTCGGCCAGCTGATTCAGCGCATCCTCGTCAAAGCGTTTGCGGGGCTGTTCGGGGTCCGGCTCGATTTCCCGCAGCGGCAGGGTCGAGCTGGACGGCTCATCGCTGATATCGGGCAGTTCGGCAAACAGGCTGTCCAGTCCTTTGCCAAGCCCGCCCAGCTTTTTTTTTGCCATGGGCGTCCCTCCTTACCGTTCGTTGTTGGCTAAAAATTCCCGCGCCAGTTCCATGTAGGCGTCGCAGCCCTTGCCGTTCGGCTCATAGAAATTGATGGGCATACCAAAGCTGGGTGCCTCGCTCAGGCGCACGGTGCGAGGGATGACGGCGCGGTAGACCTTGTCGCCAAAGTACTTTTTGACCTGCGCGACGACCTGCATCGTCAGGTTCAGCCGCCCGGAATACATCGTGAAGAGCACGCCCTCGATGTCCAGGTAGCGGTTGTACTTTTTGCGCACGGTCTTTAGGGTCGTCATCAGTTCGCTCAATCCTTCCAGCGCGAAGAATTCGCACTGCATCGGGATGATGACCGTGTCCGCCGCGCAGAGGGCATTGACGGTCAGCAGGTCGAGCGACGGTGCGCAGTCGATGAAGATGTAGTCGTAGAGCGGCACGACCGGTGCTAAGACGGTGCGCAGACGCATCTCACGCCGGGGCACCGAGACAAGCTCGATGGGAGCACCCGCCAGCTGGGTGTTGGAGGGTAAAAGATCCGCGTTGTACTCGGTTTTCACGATGGCCCCGCGGACGTCCTCGTCGTCGATCAGGCAGGTGTAGGTGTCGGCCTCGACCTTGTTTTTGGATATTCCGTACCCGGAGGTGGTGTTGCCCTGGGGGTCCAGATCCACGATCAGGACCTTCTTACCCAGCGCCGCCACACAGGCACTCAGGTTGACGGCGGTGGTGGTTTTGCCAACGCCGCCCTTCTGGTTTGCTATTGCGATGACTTTTGCCACGCCGTACCTCCCCTATTTTTGCGTTTTTTGGGCGGCACAGGGCCGCTTGGTATTATTATAGCACAAAAATTGGGGATAAAAAAGGGGTTAAACAGAAAAAAGCCCCGGTAAATGTTCCACGTGGAACATTTACCGGGGCAAAGGCTTCTCCCTTGGGAGAAGCTGTCTGCGAAGCAGACTGATGAGGGGCGGCCTTGGCTCTACGGCCCTCTTTACCGAGCGGCACCCTTACGCCGCCCCTCATCCGGCTTTTGGCCACCTTTCCTCTAAGGGGGGAAAGCTTTTCTTCCTCACACCTTCACCGCAAACTCGCTGTCCTCCTTCTTGGGGGCGTCCTCCTGCTTGCCTACGGTCCCGTCACTGCTGACCGGTATCCTCACTATGTACTCCAAACATCCGTCATGCTTATCGCAGTGCGTCGTGGCGGCTATCCCCTTCTGGGTCATCAAATCCACCGCGTGCTGCAGCGTGTTTACAAAGAACCGCACATCCCGCACCATGGGGATCGTGCGGCGGCAGGGGCTGGGGGCGTTTGGCGCGGTCAACATCTGATCCACGAGCTTGTCCGCCTGGCGCACACTCATTTTGTCCCGCGCCATCTTTTCCAGCGCGGCTGTGCGGCGGCCCTCGGGCAGGCGCAGGGCGGCGCGGGCGTGGCGCTCACTCAAATGGTTAGCCGTGCAAAGCTGCTGCTGTTCCGGCGTCAGGGTCAGCAGCCGCAGTTTGTTGGCAAGGGCGGGCTGGCTCAAGCCCAGCCGCCGCGCGGCCTCGGCCTGGGTGCAGCCCCACAGGCGGATGACCTCCTTGATGCCCCGCGCCGTGTCAAACGGATCCAGCTGGCTGCGCTGCAGATTTTCGAGAAGTCCCAGCGCGGCGGACTCGCTGTCGTCGTAGTCGGCCAGAATCGCAGGGACCTTGTCCAGCTTGGCCAGGCGGCAGGCACGCAGCCGGCGTTTCCCCGCCACAAGCTGGTATTTGCGGATACCGACCCGCCGCACGCTGATGGGCTGCAGCAGACCGTTTTGCAAAATGCTGACCGCCAGCGCAGCGATTTCCGGCTCATCAAAGGCGGTGCGGGCCTGGTAGGGCGACGGCTCGATGCAATCCACCGGCAGCATTAAAATACGGCCCTGCTTTTGGATATCATTCTTTGGCAATTTCGGTTCCTCCCCCTGGGTTTACTGTATGCCTGCCGCAAAGCTGAGGGCCGGGTATGCCCGGCCCCTACAAAAGCGGCCCATAAAAATATGCTATGCTTTTTTCTACAAAAAGCATAGCATATTTTATACGCCCGGGAAAGAAAAATCGTTCGCCCGGATATCCGGTTTTTCGCGGTGTTACAACGGTTTCTTTGCGATTTTTCCGCCGTTTCGGGGGTAAACCGTCGGAGTTTGCGATATTTTTTTGCAGAAAACCAGTCCCCGCGCACTGCCGTCCGGCAGGGTGAACTGCCGGGTTTCCTCATATCGGCCGCCCAGCTTTTTCAGGGCGTTGGCCGCAGCCTTAGCCTCGGCATCGGCTTCGGGGCCCTTCATGGCGATGAACCGCCCGCCCACCTTGACCAGCGGCAGGCAGTATTCGCTCAGCACCGGCAGGGCCGCCACGGCACGGGCACTGGCAATGTCGAACTGCTCACGCCAGACCTTGCGGGCGGCTTCCTCGGCGCGCTCCTTGGCAAACTCGACCCCGGTCAGGCCCAGTTCGGCACAGGCGTATTTCAAAAAGTCCACCCGCTTGCCGGTGGGTTCCATCAGGGTCAGCGCCAAATCGGGCTTGTAGATTTTCGCCACGATGCCCGGGAACCCTGCCCCGGTGCCGACGTCCACCATCTTGCCCTGCACCTCGGGCTGGGCCGCAAACAGCAGGCTGTCCGCAAAGTGGCGGTCCTCGATGCCCTCGGGGCTGGTGATGGCGGTCAGATTGACCTTCTCGTTATAGCTGACCAGCAGCTCGGCGTACTTGTCCAGCGAGTCCAGCTGGGTGGGGGTCAGGGTGATGTTCCATGTGGAACATTTGGTGGCTAATCTTGCTTTATCTATCATCTGCTTTTTTCCTTATCACTGCTTTGTAGGGGCCGGGCATGCCCGGCCCTCAACCTTTCCGTTTCTACCCTTTCGGGGCAATACATTTTACGCTGCGGGCCGGGCATGCCCGGCCCCTACAGGGTGGTTCCCTTATTTTGCTTCAACAGCACAATACTCAGCTGCGCCAGATCACTGGGTGATACCCCGGGTATCCGCCCGGCCTGGGCCAAGGTACGGGGGCGGATTTTTGCCAGCTTCTCGCGGGATTCCAACGTCATCGTCTCGATGGGCGCATAGTCGAAATCCTCGGGGATCTTCACGTTTTCATGCCGCTGGATGTCCCGGATAATGCGTTCCTCGCGGGCAATGTACCCGGCGTAGCGTATTTCCGTCTCGATGCGCTGGGCCATGGCGGTGGTCACACCCTCGCCGCGGCCGATGACCTTGGCGACCAACTCATAGTTGATGTAGGGGCGGCGCATTAGCTCGATGGCCGTGCCGCCGATTTCTCCCAGCTCGGCACCTTCGGGGGCAGCCGCGCGCAGGTCGGCCAATTTGATGCTTGTCGTCTCCAGCCGGTGCAGTTCGGTCTGCTTGACCTCGCGGTCATGGCAGAACATGGCCCACCGCTCATCGTCCACCAGACCGTATTCCCTGCCAATGGGTGTCAGGCGCTCGTCGGCGTTGTCCTGGCGCAGGCTCAGGCGGTACTCGCTGCGGCTCGTCATCATGCGGTAGGGGTCCATCACGCCCTTGGTGACCAGGTCGTCCACCAGCGTGCCCAGGTAGCTCGTGTGCCGCGCCAGCACAAGTTCTTCTTTGCCCAGCGCATGGCGGGCGGCGTTTAAGCCGGCCAGCAGGCCCTGGGCGGCGGCTTCCTCGTAACCGGAGGTGCCGTTGAACTGCCCCGCGCCGTAGATGCCGCTGACGACCTTGCTTTCCAGCGTAGGCTTCAGGGTGGTGGGGTCTACGCAGTCATACTCGATGGCGTAGGCCGGACGCATGATCTCGAGATTTTCAAACCCGGCGATCGTGCGGTACATCTCGTTCTGCACGGCCTCGGGCAGGCTGGACGAAAGGCCCTGCAGGTACATTTCCTCGGTGTCCTCGCCGCAGGGCTCCACAAAGACCGGGTGGCGCTCCTTCTCTTTGAAACGGACGACCTTATCCTCAATCGAAGGGCAGTAGCGCGGGCCGACGCCCTGAATGTCGCCGCCGTAGAGCGGCGAGCGGTGCAGGTTGTCGAGAATGACCTTGTGGGTCGCGGGGTTTGTGTAGGCGATGTAGCAGTTGACCTTGTTGTGCATCGGCACACGGGTCATAAAGCTGAAGGGCTGTAATTCATCGTCTGGGTCGCCGGGCTGGCATTCGAGCTTCGAGAAGTCGATGCTGCGGCGGTGGACGCGGGCGGGCGTGCCGGTCTTGAAGCGGCGCAGCGTGAAGCCGTGCGCCACCAGACATTTTGTCAGCTCGGTGGCGGCATGGGTGCCGTCGGGACCGCTGTCATAGTGGGCATCGCCGACGAAAATGCGGCCGCCCAGGTTGGTGCCGGTGGCCACGACGACGGCCTTGCAGCCGTAGTAGCCGTGCAGATTGGTGTACACACCGCAGACCTTGCCGTCCTGTACATCCACGCCGACGATCTCACCCTGGTGGATATCGAGGTTGGCGGTCTTTTCCAGCGCGTGTTTCATCCAGATATGGTAGCGCTTGCGGTCGGTCTGCACGCGCAGGCTGTGTACGGCGGGGCCTTTGCCGCGGTTCAGCATCCGACTTTGCAGGTAGGTGGCGTCCGCGGCAATGCCCATCAGCCCGCCCAGGGCATCGACCTCGCGGACGAGATGGCCCTTGGCCGTGCCGCCGATGGACGGATTGCAGGGCATATTGCCGATAAAATCCAGTGACAGCGTAAACACCGCAGTCCTTGCCCCCAGTTTCGCTGCCGCGTGCGCCGCTTCAATACCGGCGTGCCCCGCGCCGATGACGATGACGTCGTAGGTTCCTAGTTTGTCCATATACTTTCCTTCTTACCCTATCTTTTGCAGAATATCCTCGCAGACTCCTGCGAAATTTGTATCCAGTTCATTGTTGCCATAGCGCAGCACGCGGCAGCCTGCGGTTCGGTATGCTGTGCGCCATCCAGCTCTATTACCAGTTTACACGATGGAATATAAAAATCAACTATAAAATTGCCAATCATTTTTTTGACGGTGGACCGTTTGCGGGAGATTTTTCAGAAAGTCATACCAAAGATGCCGTTCCTGCCGGGTCATTTCTTTGCGGAGGGTTCGGGCATTTTTGCGTAACGGATTTATGGTTTTGATGCCTTTCATAGTTTGCCTCCACTTTCTAAAGGCTTCCCCCCTCGGGGGAAGCTGCCGCCCGCAGGCGGCTGATGAGGGGCAACTTTAACTCTATTGTCCCTTTACCGAGTTACCGTCGGAAACTTGCCCCTCATCCGGCCTGCGGCCACCTTCCCCCGCAGAGGGAAGGCTCTCCCCAAAAGGCTTTCCACCTCGGGGGAAGTTGCCGCCCGCAGGCGGCTGATGAGGGGCAACTTTAACTCTATTGTCCCTTTACCGAGTTGCCGCCGGAAACTCGCCCCTCATCCGGCCTGCGGCCACCTTCCCCCAGAGGGGGAAGGCTCCTTATTATTTACTTACTTGCCCACGCAGAATGTTTCAAACACTTCATCAATCGTTGCCTCTGCCGCGTCTTCACCGGTCAAATCGCACAACGCCTGCAGGGCGTCCGTCAGGCAGACGGCGGCGGCGTCCAGCCCAAAGCCGTCCTGCCTTGCGCGGATGGCTTCCTCCAGTGCGTCCCTTGCCCGGGTCGCCGCGGCAAGCTGCCGCGCGCTGCACAGCTGGGCGGCACCCGGGTCCAGCTGGGCCGTGCCTAACAGATCTGCCACGGCGTCCGTCAAAGCCTGCAAGCCCACGGCGTTCTTCGCGCACATCGGCACGATTTTCTTAAAATATGGCTCCAATGTTCCACGTGGAACATCCTGCTCCCCCGCCAGGTCCTGCTTATTCAGCACGGCAATAGCCGGGCGGCCCTGGCATTTGCGGGCCAGCTCCAAATCATCTTCGGAGAGCGGCTGCGCGGCATCGAACACCGCCAGCACCAGCCCAGCTTCGTCCAGCTTTTTCCAGCTGCGGCGGATGCCTTCGGCCTCTATCGCGTCACCATCAACACCAACCTCCCGCACACCGGCGGTGTCAAACAGGTTCAGCCGCACGCTGCCCAGCTGGACAGCCTGCTCGACAATATCCCGGGTCGTGCCTGCCACCGGCGTGACGATGGCCCGGTCGAACCCGGCAAGCAGGTTCAGCAGCGTGCTTTTGCCGACATTGGGGCGGCCCAGCAGCACGCAGTCCACGCCGTGGCGCAGCACTGCGCCCGCACTGTACCCATTGATCAGCGCATCCAACTCGGCCTTCTGTTCTGTCAAGGTTTGCACAAACGCCTCGTCGGACAGTTCGGGGACGTCCTCCTCGGGGTAATCGACCCAGGCGGTCAGGTGGGCGTTCAGCGTTTGCAGTGCAGTCTGGATGCAGCCAATGCGTTTTGCCAGCCGCCCATCCAGTGCCGATTTTGCCAGCGCCGCCCCCTGCCGGCCGTTCGCCGCGATAACTTCCATCACGGCCTCAGCCTGGGTCAGCGACATACGCCCATTTTCCAGTGCGCGGCGGGTGAACTCACCGGGGCCTGCAGGCGCACACCCCGCTGTGATCAGCGCTTCCAGCAGGCCGTCCGCCATAGCCGTGCCGCCGTGGACCGACAACTCTATCACATCCTCGCCGGTGTAGGAGTGCGGTGCGCGGAAAAATAGTGCCACGCACTCGTCCATCTCCGCGCCGTGCAGCAGGTAATGGCCCAGCATGGCGGTGTAGCCCTTGGCGTCGGCAACGCTCTTGCCCTGCCGCACCGGCGCAAAAATCTTGCCGACGATGCCGTAGGCGTCCGGCCCGGAGACGCGGATGGTGGCAATGCCGCCCTCCCCTGGCGGCGTCGCCAGGGCACAGATGGTCGTATGCAGATGTTCCATGTGGTACTCCTTTATTTTTCTTTTACCAAAAAGGAGAGGCCAACCCGGCCTCCCCTTCACGGTTTGCTATTTTGGAGTTTCTTTGCTTACTTTCTTTGCAAAGAAAGTAGGGTTATTCTTCGTCGTTGGTATCGGCTGCGTTATCCTCTGCGGCCTCCTGGGCAAGCTCCTCCGCCTCAATGGCTGCCAGTTCCTCAGGGGTCGGGTCAGTCTCGCCGGTATCCTCGATTTTCGCGGTCTCGGCTTCGTTGTCGCGGTCGACACGGGCGACCACGGCCACCTTGTCATCCTCGACCAGGCGCATGACGCGGACACCGCTGCCGTAGCGGCTCTGGATGTTGATGTCCGACGCATGGATGCGGATCAGGATGCCGTTCTGGCTGATCAAAATCAGATCATCGGTGTCGTCCACGATCTTGATGCCCGCCACATTGCCGTTGGAGTAGTTGCGGATGCCCAAGCCGCCGCGCTTCGTAATGCGGTAATCGTCGATGCGGCTGCGGCGGCCCTTGCCCTCTTCGCTGATGGTCAGCACAGTGGCACCCGGGCGGCAGACGCCGGCGCCGACGACATAGTCGCCCTCGCGCAGTTTGATAACGCGGACACCGTGGCCGGTACGGCCCATGGCGCGGGCACCATCCTCGGTAAAGTGGATGGCCGCGCCGTCGTGTGTGGCGACAATAATTTCATCGTCGCCCTTCGTCAGGTGGCTCCAAACCAAGCTGTCGCCCTCATTCAGGGCAATGGCAATCAGGCCCGCCTTGCGGATGTTGCGGAAGTGGGACAGCGGCGTGCGCTTGATAAGACCCTGCTTCGTGATCATCGTCGCGTAGGTGTTATCCTCGTCCACGTCGGCCTTCTGCTGCAGCATCAGTGTGACCTTCTCGCCCTCCTGCAGCTGCAGCAGGTTCACGATATGGCTGCCCTTGGCGGTGCGGCTGCCCTCGGGTACCTGGTAGCCCTTCAGGCGGTAGACACGGCCCTGATTCGTCAGGAACAGCATATAGTCATGCGTTGAGCCGACATACATTTCCTCGGTGAAGTCCTCGTCCTTCTGGGTCATGCCCTGCACACCGCGGCCGCCGCGGTTCTGTGCCTGGTAGGTATCCAGCGTGGTGCGCTTGATATACCCCTCGTGGGTCAGCGTAAAGACGCAGGTTTCCTCGGGGATCAGATCCTCGATGTCGACCTCGCCGGACACAGCCTCGATGGAAGTGCGGCGTTCGTCGCCGTACTTGTCGGCCAGCGTGGTCAGGTCGGTCTTAACGATGCGCTTGACGTGCTCGTCATTGGCGAGGATATCCTCATAATCGGCGATGGCCTCGCGCAGCTCGCCCAACTCCTGCTCGATTTTCAGGATTTCCAGACCGGCCAAGCGGCCCAACTGCAGCTTGACGATTGCGTCCGCCTGCGGCTCGTCGAAGCCGAAATTGTCCATGACGGCCTGGCGTGCCTCGGCAAAGCCGCCCTTGCAGGCGCGGATGGTCGCGATAATTTCATCGACGATGTCGACGGCCTTGTGCAGGCCTTCAAGGATGTGCTCACGCTCCTTCGCCTTGCGCAAATCAAAGGCGGTTCTGCGGCGGATGACCTGCATCTGGAACTCGATGTAGCGCTCCATCATGGTCTTAAGGCTCATGATTTTGGGCACACCGTCGTCCAGCGCCAGCATAATGACACCCACGGTGTCCTGCAGCTGGGTGTAGCGGTAGAGCTGGTTCAGCACGACCTGGGGGTTCGCGTCCTTCTTGATTTCAATGACGATCTTCATGCCGGTGCGGCTGGAGGATTCGTCGTTCAGGTCGCTGATGCCCTCAATGCGCTTATCCTTCACAAGGTCCGCAATGGACTCGATGAGGCGGGTCTTGTTGACCATGTAGGGAATTTCGCTGATTAGGATTTCATAGCGGCCGTTCTTCTTCTCGACGATTTCGGCGCGGCCGCGCAGGGTGATTTTGCCGCGGCCCGTGGCGTAGGCTGCGCGGATGCCGCTGCGGCCCATGATGATGCCGCCGGTCGGGAAGTCGGGGCCTTTGACGTATTCCATCAGCCCGGCCAGGTCGATTTCGGGGTCGTCCATCAGGGCGACCATGCCGTTGACGATCTCGCGCAGGTTGTGGGGCGGGATGTTCGTAGCCATACCGACCGCAATGCCCTGACTGCCGTTGACCAGCAGGTTCGGGAAGCGGCTGGGCAGGACGTGGGGTTCCTTCTTGGTTTCATCAAAGTTGGGATCCCAGTCGATGGTCTCCTTCTCGATATCCGTCAGCATCTCGCAGGCCATCTTGGACATACGGGCCTCGGTGTAACGGTAAGCAGCCGGGGGATCGCCGTCAACGGAACCGAAGTTGCCCTGGCCATCAACCAGCGGGTAGCGCAGGCTGAAATCCTGTGCCAGACGGACCATGGCATCATAGACCGACGCATCGCCGTGGGGGTGGTACGAGCCAAGCACCGCACCGACGGTATCGGCGGATTTGCGGTAGGGGTGCTGCGGGTCGTTGCCGCGCTCGTGCATCGTGTACAGGATGCGGCGGTGGACGGGTTTCAGGCCGTCGCGCACATCGGGCAAAGCACGCGCCACGATAACGGACATCGAGTAGTCCAGGAACGCCGTCTCGATCTCCTGTTTCACATCGCGCACAATGACCTTAGTACCGGACCCCGGCACCATGATGATGTTTTCTTCCATTGTATCACCTTAACTCAATCTTACTTGAACTTACTAATTTTACTGCACCGTAGGGGCCGGGCATGCCCGGCCCTCAACTTTGCGTTATTGCCCACAAACGGATCGTTGCTTGTACGCTGCGCTATGCGTGTGGGTTATATTCATCCAAATCCCATTTCAACGGATTTTCCTGAATATATCTTTTAATTTCACAATACGCGTTTTCATCACGAATAATATGATCATAAAATGAACGCTGCCACAATGTCACACCCGGATGTTCCACATGGAACATTTTGGACACATACGACTTGTAGCTTCCCACTACGGCGGACAAATTACATTGTTCCTGCGGAAAAACCAATATCATATGAACATGATTTGGCATTACCACATATTCATCCACACCCACACCGGGAAAATGTCTGGAAATATCCTTTATTCCTTGTGCGGCCATTTGTCCGACGACATTTGGTTTTCCTGCCGCGCCAAACACACATTGTTTATGATGCGCACATACGGTCACAAAATAATAATTTTCTCTTCTATAATCATAATTTTGCAAACGGGGATTTTTGCGCGGGCATAAAATCGTATAATCCATGATTCATACACCATAAACGGGGCGGTGGTTTTTATGCGGCGGGCCGGGCATGCCCGGCCCCTACACGGGCGGCGTATGATGTATCACACATCCAAATTCGCATACTTGGCGTTCTTTTCAATGAACTGGCGGCGGGGTTCGACCTGCTCACCCATCAGGATGCTGAATGCTTCGTCGGCGCGCTCGGCGTCCTCAATTTTAATTTGGACAATGACGCGGTTGTCTGGGTTCATGGTGGTCTCCCACAGCTGGTCGGGGTTCATCTCGCCCAAGCCTTTGTAGCGGTTGACCTTCGCGCCGGGCATTTCGGCGCTCAACACCTTCATTTCTTCGTCGTTGTAGGCGTACTTGACGGTCTGCCCTTTCTGCAGCTTGAACAGCGGCGGCTGGGCGACATAGACATAGCCGTTGTCGATCAGCGGGCGCATATAGCGGAAGAAGAAGGTCAGCATCAGCGTGCAGATATGCGAGCCATCGACATCCGCATCGGCCATGATGAAGATCTTGTGGTAGCGCACTTTGCTGATATCAAACTCGTCGCCAATGCCGGTGCCCAGCGCGGTGACAACAGGCATCAGCTTATCGTTGCCGTAGATGCGGTCGGCGCGGGCCTTTTCGACGTTCAGCATCTTGCCCCACAAAGGCAGGATGGCCTGAATGTTGGAGTCTCGGCCCATCTTGGCCGAGCCGCCTGCAGAATCGCCCTCCACGATGAAGAGTTCTGTCTTGGCGGGGTCTTTTTCGTGGCAGTCAGCCAGCTTGCCGGGCATACGGTTGGATTCCAGCGCGCTCTTGCGGCGGACCAGCTCGCGGGCCTTTTTGGCGGCGGCGCGGGCGCGGGCAGCCTGGGTGGCCTTCTCCAAAATTGCCTTGGCAACGGCGGGGTTTTCCTCAAAGAACTCTGTCAGCGCCTTGTAGACGACGTTGTTGACCAGGCCCTTGATGAAGGTGTTGCCCAGCTTTGCCTTGGTCTGGCCCTCGAACTGGGCCTCCTGCAGCTTGACGCTGACGACGGCGATGATGCCCTCGCGGGCGTCGGGGCCGGACAGGTTCTCGTCCTTGTCCTTCAAAATCCCCTTGGCGCGGCCGTACTCGTTCAGCACGCGGGTCAGGGCCAGCTTGAAGCCTTCCTCGTGGGTGCCGCCCTCGGGGGTATGGACGTTGTTGGCAAAGCTCAACAGCAGCTCGTTATAGCTGTTGTCGTAGTATTGCAGGGCGACCTCGGCCACAGCGCCCTGGCCCTCGCCCTTCATATACATGACCTGGGGGTGCAGCGGCGTTAAGTCGCGGCGCTCGCACAGGTAGCTGACAAAGGAACGGATACCGCCCTCGTAGCACATTGTCTCGGCGCGCATTTCGCCGTTCTGCTCATCCTGCGGGCGGTCGGCATCGGGGCGCTCATCGGTCAGGGTGATCTTGACACCGGCGTTCAGGAACGCTTCCTCCCGCAGGCGCTTCAGCAGCGTTTCATAGCGGTAGAGCGTCGTTTCCTGGAACATCTCCGGGTCGGGCTTGAAAGTGACTGTCGTTCCGGTAGAAGCCGCCGCGCCGATTTTTTTCAGGTCGCCGTCGGGCTTGCCGCGCTTGAAGCTCTGCTCATACTCTACCCCATCGCGGCGCACACGGACGGTCAGCCACTCAGACAAAGCGTTGACGACCGACGCGCCGACGCCGTGCAGACCGCCGGCGACCTTGTAGCCGGAGTCCTCGCCGCCGAACTTGCCGCCGGCGTGCAGCACAGTGTAAACGACGGTGACAGCCGGGATGCCCAGCTTGGGCTGGATATCGACCGGGATGCCGCGGCCATTGTCCGATACTTCGATGATGTTGCCGGGCTTGATGGCGACTTCGATGTGGGTGCAGTAGCCCGCCAGCGCCTCGTCGATGGCATTATCGACGATCTCATAGACGAGGTGGTGCAGACCGGAAGGCCCGGTGGAGCCGATATACATACCGGGGCGCTTGCGCACAGCCTCCAGGCCTTCCAGGACCTGGATCTGCGCACCGCCGTAGGCATGGTCGGTAGCCGTCTCGCGGTTGGTTTCGGTGATGATTTCTTCTGCCATGAAATGATAGCCTCCTGTTGTGGGTGGGTATCTCTTATTTTGCAATGTAGGGGCCGGGCATGCCCGGCCCTCCGCCTTGCGTTATTGCCCTTTTATCGGGCGGTACTTTTTATGTTGCGGGCCGGGCATGCCCGGCCCCTACGGTCGTGGTTCTTTAAAATTCTAATTTTTCCGCCCGCTTTTTCAATGCGGCGGGCGATAATTGGCTGATATACACGGTCTCATCGGGAAAATCCGTGACCATAAAACTTTTGGGCAGGGTGCCGGGGGCGCAAAGGTCCACGACCGCACCCTCGTTCTCGGCGTGGCGGAAATATTCTTCCGTCCGCCGCGACGCCCCGGCTGTGTCCAGATCAAACACCCCGATCACATCGCGGGTGTTCAGTACAAAATCCTGCCCGGCGTGAAAGTACATTTCCTGCACCTCTCTGTAGGGGCCGGGTATGCCCGGCCCTCCACTCTGCGTCATTGCCCGTCAGCGGGCAGCCGCCCTACTGCTGCGGTCCGGCCCCTACGGTTCTGCTACGGTTCCGCCCTTGACCATCACAATTTTCCCGTTGGTGCGTGCAAACGCGGCGGTGTCGCAGGTCGTCACGATGGTCTGGTGCTCACCCATGCGGGTCAGCAGGTAGGTCTGGCGCTCGTCGTCCAGCTCACTCAAAACGTCATCCAGCAATAGTACCGGATGCTCGCCGAACAAGTCCCCCACTACCGTGGCCTCGGCCAGCTTCATAGCCAGTACGCAGCTGCGCTGCTGGCCCTGGCTGCCGTAGACCCGGGCGGGCTGACCGTCCAGCAGTATCTCCAAGTCCTCCCGGTGCGGGCCTGCCAGACAGAACCCTGCCCGCAGCTCCGCAGGGCGCATGGCGTGCAGCTTTTCCAGCAGCGCGTCAGCGGTGGGGGCCGGTGTACACATCTGGTAATGCAGTTCCAGCGTCTCGGCTCCGTGGGAGATATCCTTATAATTCTGCGCAGCAATGGGCGCGGCCGCCGCCAGGAATTTGCAGCGGTGATCCATGATAAGCGCGCCGTACTCGGCCAGTTGCTCATCGTAGGTATCCAGCAGCACACCGCCGTTTGGCGTGATATCGTAGCTTTTCAGCAGTGCATTTTTCTGGGCCGTCAGCCGCATATACCGCCGCAGCGCTACCAGGTACGGCCTGTACACCTGGCACAGCGCCGAGTCCAGGAACCGCCGCCGCCCATCCGGCCCGCCTTTGACCAGGCTCAACAGGTCCGGCTCAAACACGACGGCTTGAAAATTCCCGGCCAGTGCCGCCGCGCGGCCAATGTCCGCGCCGTTCAATTTGCCGGTGCGGCCGGGCCGCTGGCTGCCCTTGCTGCCCACGGTCAGGCGGATGGATTTTTCCACGTCCTGTGTCTCAAACGTACCCTCTATGACCGAGAAGTCACAGCCGCGCTGGATGAGTTCGGCATCCTTCGACCCGCGGAAGCTCTTGCCGCCGGTCAGCAGCCATACGGCCTCCAGCAGGTTCGTCTTGCCTTGGCCGTTGGGGCCGCACAGCACGGTCAAATGCGGGTCCGGGTTTAGTTCTGCATGGGCAATATTGCGATGGTTCGTTAATTCCAGGTGCGTTAAGCGCATTACGCGCCCTCCGCGACCTGCACGGTCTGGCCGTCCAGCTCGACGGTATCGCCTGCGCGGCACTTTTTGCCGCGCATCGTGCAGACCTCGCCGTTGACCTTGACGGCCCCGCCCTGGATCAGCTCCTTTGCCTCGCCGCCTGTCTCGCACAGGCCCGCAAATTTGAGCAGGGCGTCCAGTTTGATAAATTCAGTGTTGATACGAATTTTTTCCATAATCAGCCCTCGTTCTTAAAGCGCACCGGCAAAACCAGATAGATAAAATCCTTGCCGTCCTCGGGCAGGAGCTTGACCGGGCTCAGGGGGCCGTTGATCTCCAGCACCATCTTCTCGCATTTGGAGTAGCGCAGCGCGTCCAGCAGGTAGCGGTTATTGAAGCCGATTTCCACCGCGTCGCCCTCCATCTGCACCGGGGCAAACTCGTCCACGACCTTGCCCAGCGGCGTCTGGCAGCGCACGGTCACGCGGTCCTCGCCAAAGCTGATGCGCAGCGGGTTCTTCAGGCGCTCGGTGATAATCAGCGACGCGCGCTCGATCGTATCGATAAAAGTCTTGCAATCCACGGTGATACGCGTTTTCTTATCCTTCGGGATAACGCTCTCATAGTTGAGGAAGTCGCCCTCGATCAGGCGGCTCATGATGGTATAGCCGTTGGAGGTGAAAACGACATAGCGGCGGTTGGCGTCGATCTTCACATCATCGTCCGCGCCGCCCATGATCTTCAGCAGTTCCTGCAGCGTCTTGGCGGGGATGATGATGCGGATATCGCGGGTACACTCAACATCGCGCTGGATGATGGCCAAACGGTAGCCGTCCAGGGCAACGATGGTCAAGCTGCCTGGCTCAATGACGAACAGCTCGCCGGTGTGGGCGGGTTTCTTGTCGTCCTGGCTGACGGCGTAGATGGTTTTCTCGATCATCTCGCGCAGCATACCGCACTTGACGGTCATGGTGTTGTCGGCGCCGGTCACAGGCAGGCTGGGGTAGTCGCTGGCATTCAGGGCAGGGATTTCAAATTCTGCCACACCACCGCTGATTTTAGCCTGGCCTTCGTCGTTCAGCTCAATGCAGACATCGCCTGCGGGCATACGGTTGATCATGGCGCTGAGCAATTTTGCGTCCAGTACGGTTTCACCGGGTACAAGTACGTTGCATTCAATGGTAGTCGTGATGCCCATTTCCATATCGTAGCCGGTCAAGGTCAGGTTAAAGCCCTCGGCTTTCATGTAGATGCCTTCCAGCACAGGGATGGCCGCGCGGTTGGTGATTGCGCGGGAAACGCCGTCAATGGCACTGGCAAGCAGGGTCTTTTCGCATTCAAATTTCATGGTTTCTTCTCTTTCCGGCTTTTTTGGAAAAAAGCCTCGGCAAAAAACGTAAAATTTACTCTACAATTTGTATAGTTTTTGTTTTCCACAAAATGGCTGCCGTTTGGCCCGGTTGTAGAGCAGTTGTAGCAGGTCCCTATCAGCAGAAACTATTAACTTTGGTAGTAGCAGTAGTAGGGGCTGTTAGTTTGGTGGAAAACTCCGCGGACTGTGATACCTGCGGCAAAAACCGGCCGTGAATTGTTTTGAACAGTCTGTGGACATCCTTGTGGAAAACTCAAAACCCGCGCTTTTTCAACACGCGGCGTGGAGAACTGTCTGTTAAAAACTAAAAACTCTGTGGAAAAAGTTACTTTCTTTGCAAAGAAAGTAACCAAAGAAACTACAAACATTCAACCCGTAAAGTTATCGCCGATAAAACGTTTAATTTTTATTCGCTACTCACTTTACTGGAACAAATATTGAAAGTTCTTTGGTTCCTTTCTTTCAAGAAAGGAATTAGGTGCGGACATTTTTCATGATGTCGCTGCACATCTCTTTCAGGTGCTGGTCGCGGTTGATGTTTTCCTCCATCGTTTTGATGGAATACACCACCGTGGAATGATCGCGCTGGAACTCCTGGCCGATGGCCTCCATGCTCATGCCGGTCACTTCCCGGATAATGTACATCGTCATCTGCCGCGCCGCGCTCACATTCGCATTGCGCTTCTTGCCCCG
Organism: Gemmiger formicilis; assembly: GCF_018784445.1. Classification (GTDB taxonomy): domain Bacteria; phylum Bacillota; class Clostridia; order Oscillospirales; family Ruminococcaceae; genus Gemmiger. The sequence goes on from NZ_WQOH01000029.1 coordinate 27,915, forward strand.
GATATCCGCCGGCATCACATTGTAGGTGCGGGCAACCTCGTTGAGGATCTTTTCAATCGTCACCGGGATCGGCTGACTGTCGTTCAGCGTGTCCTTGATGGCCGTCGTCGTCACACCGATGCAGGGCTCAATGCCCTCCAGCATATAGTAGGCGTTCAGTTTCTTGACCGCGCCCTCCAGCTGGCGGATGTTCTGCTTCAGGTGATTGGCAATGTACTCGGCCACATCGTTGGGCAGGTCAAGATTGAGCAGCTCGGCTTTGCGCTTGACGATGGCGACACGGGTCTCAAAATCCGGCGGCTGAATGTCGGCAGTCAGGCCCCACTCAAACCGGGTGCGCAGACGCTCCTCCAGCGATTTGATCTCCTTCGCCGGGCGGTCCGACGCGATGACGATTTGCCGGCCATCGTTGTGCAGCGTGTTGAAGGTGTGGAAAAACTCCTCCTGCGTGCTCTCCTTGCCGGCCAGGAACTGGATGTCGTCGATGAGCAGCACATCCGCTTTGCGGTATTTCTGACGGAACTGCTCCATCGTCGCCGTCTTGATGGCGGAAATCGTCTCGTTGGTGAACATTTCACAATCCACGTAAACGATGTTGAAATCCGGGTGATTTTTCTTGATCTCAAACTGGATGGCGTTCAAAAGATGGGTCTTGCCCAGGCCTGACGGCCCATAGATGAACAGCGGGTTGTACGCGCCGGAAGGGTTCGCCGCCACGGCCTGCGCGGCCGCAAACGCAAACTGGTTCGACGGTCCCTTGATGAAATTCTCAAAGGTGAAATCATACCGGCCGCTGGGCAGCGATTTCTCGTCCCGCTGGTCCGCACTGCCATCGGCCTTCTCGCCGTCCTCCGGCGGGGCCGCCACATAGAGAATTTCCACATCAAAGCCGAGAATGGCCTTGAACGCTTCTTTCAGCAGCGCTGTGTAGCGATCAGATACGATCTTCATCACAAATTCACTGCGCAGTTCCAGCGTGATGGTGTTGGAATTTTCAAAGCTCACGGCCTTGATATCCTTGATGTAAAATGCGTAGGTAGCGTCCGAGGTCTTTTCCTTGCAGTAGACCTTGACCGCTTCCAATACCTCATTGATGGAATCCATGAATGTCGATACTCCCCACTTCCTGTTTATGATGGAACGCCCTGTGCGGAAAACAGGGCGCAAAAATACTGAATACAGTATACCACAAAATCCGGTTTTAAACAACAGCTATATATAATAAAGTAGAAACTTTTTTGTAAGGCGGAATTGTTGAAAATTTTAAGCACGGCGGACGGTAAAATTTTTTGCTGGAAAGTTTTCCACAAGAACTGCGTTTTTCAACAGTAAATAGTACAAAATGTAGTGGATAACTCTTTGTAGCAGCAATTCTTTGACGCGGGAGCGAAAAATTCTGCCCAAAACCTCTTGACAAATGGGTGGTTTATCGCGTATAATCTAACTCTGCAAGGCTGCCCCAGTGTATGGGCGAAGCCCTGAGCAAACAGCCCATACCGGGATTTCAACAGGAGGAATGAAAAATGAAGCGTACTTTCCAGCCCAAGAAGCGTCAGCGCAGCCGCGTCCACGGTTTCCTGAACCGCATGGCTACCAAGAATGGCCGCAAGGTCATTGCCCGCCGCCGTGCGAAGGGCCGTAAGAGCCTGACTGTCTGATTCTATCAGAGATGAAATGAACAAAAGGGTTGCTGATTGTAAAATCAGCAACCCTTTTTTCAAATAATGGCTTTACAGAAAACGCGATTCATTATAATATAGAAGAATAGGAAAAAATAAAATGCCTTCCCCCTTGGGGGAAGGTGTCCGCGGCCCCGACCGCGGACGGATGAGGGAAAAGTACCCCGCAGCTGTTCGGTACAGGGCCGGCAGGGGCAGGCACGCCCCTCATCAGCCGCCTGCGGGCGGCAGCTTCCCCCCTGAGGGGGAGGCCTTTAGGAAGGAGACCTATGCGTTACCGCACCTTAAATAAAAATTGGCAGTTCAACCGGGTGTATGGCCGGGGCAAAAGCTATGTGCATCCGCACTGCGTTTTGTACGTGGCTAAAAACCGGGTGGGCTATACCCGCATCGGGCTGACCGCAACCAAAAAGGTCGGCCATGCCGTGCAGCGCAACCGCGCCCGCCGCGTTATGCGCGCTGCCCTGGCAGAACACTTGTCGCAAAATATCGGCGGATATGATATAATACTCGTAGCCCGCGGCCAGACCCCGCGCTTAAAAAGCACCCAGCTGAGCAAAACGCTGGGCAAGCTCTTCACCAAGGCGGGTCTGCCCGATAAGGCTGCCCCCGCCGTGCCGGCTGCCGAATGATCACACGCTTTCTCATCAAACTTTTGCGCGGCTACAAGCGGCATATCAGCCCACACCTCGGGCATCACTGCCGCTTTGTGCCCACCTGCAGCGAGTACGCCATGCAGGCGCTGGCCACCCACGGCCTGGTCAAAGGTCTGCTTTTGACCACCTGGCGGCTTTTGCGCTGCCAGCCGTTTGCGAAATTCGGCTATGACCCGGTACCCCCGAAGGGGAGGTGGGTCAGCCCGGAACGCAGGCTGACGCGCAGCCGCTGAAAGGCTTCTCCTTTGGGGGAGAAGCTGTCCGCAAAGCGGACTGATGAGGGGAAAACTTTCCATTGCCGCCCCGCAAAGGGGTGGCTGGGCAAGCCCGCCCCTCATCCGGCCTTCGGCCACCTTCTCCCAAGGGAGAAGGCTTCTCAACATTGCTTCTCATGTCTTTGCACTGCGCAGCAGAGACCTACATAAAAATAATGGTCCCGGGCGCAGACGGGGCAGAAGGAAAGGCTATGAACTTTATGTACTTCCTGGCCATATTGATTGGCCCGCTGGTGAAGATCCTGTACAGCTTCATCGGCAACTACGCGGTAACGATGGTCGTTGCCACCCTACTCCTCAAACTGCTGCTCTTCCCCCTGAGCATCCATCAGCAGAAATCCTCGGCAAAAATGGCTGTTTTTCAGCCGTTGATGAATGAGATCCAGCAGAAGTACAAAAATGACCCCCAGAAACAGCAGGAGGAGCTGATGAAGCTCCAGCAGGAGCACGGCTTTAACCCCATGGGCGGCTGTCTGCCCATGCTGCTGACGATGCTGGTGCTGTTCGGCTTCCTGGGCGTTGTGTACTACCCCGTACACTACATCTTCGGTGTCGATAACACCGCCGTCAAGGCTGCGTGCGAGGCCATCGGCCTGGCAACCACCAATGCGTCCACGATGCAGACCGCGCTGATCCAGGCCATCCACAACGGCGCTGTGATCGACCCGTCCATCATCCCCGCCAACATCGTGGCAGAGATCCAGAACTTCAACACCAGCTTCTTCGGCATGGATATGTGTGATGTCCCCGGCTTCCGCCTGGTGCCCATCGCCATCTTCCCCGCTATCGCAGCGGTCACGATGTTCATCAGCTACTTCGTCACCCAGAAGCTCTCCGGCATGGATGCCCAGATGCAGGGCAGCATGAAGGTCATGATGCTGGTCATGAACCTGATGTTCGTCACCTTCTGCTTTAACGCCCCCGTCGGCTTCTCGCTGTACTACGGCGTGTCCAACCTGCTGCAGATCGGCCAGTCCTATATCACCTACAAGATTTACAGCCCCGAGAAGTTCAAGGCCCAGTATGAGGCCGAGCTGGCCGCCAAGCGTGCCGAGCGTAAGAAGAAGCGCACCGTCACGGTCGAACAGAACGGCAAGCAGGTCGAGAAGGAAGTTACCCTGGGTGAGGCCAACAAGCTGCGCCTGGAACGTGCCCGCCAGCTGGAAGCCGAGCTCTACAAAGACGAGCGCACCACCCCGCTGAATAAAGACTAAGAAAAGACGCCGCGCAATCGTAGGGCGAGCATTGCTCGCCCGCGCCGTTGGCGGCTGTGAGGGAGTGTATCCCCTGCCGCCGTAGGGGCGCATTCTATATGCGCCCGCCCCGCTCCCCTTTGTGATGAACATAACGATAAGAAATAAGAAGGAGGTTCCCTTTTATGCGCAGTATGGAAATGAGCGCCAAGACCGTTGAAGCCGCCGTGCAGGCCGCCTGCGAAGCCCTGGGCGTTGACCGTGACGATATCAATGTCAGCTATGAAGTGCTGGAATTTCCCACCCGCAAGCTGTTCAAAACCATCCCTGCCAAGGTTCTGGTAAAGGTCGAGGAACCCGAGGCCGCCCCGGCCCCGGCTGCTGAGGAAAAGCCTGCCGAAGTTTCCACCAAGTCGGCAGAATTTGTTGAAATCTCCGACGAGACCGCCCCCGAAATCGAGAAAGCAGTCGTTGAGGATATGGTCGAGGCCGCCGAGCTGGCCCCGGTTGCCGAGGACGACGTTGAGATCCCTCTCGATATCGCCGCTGCCCCGCGCCTGCAGGCTGCGGTTGACTACCTGACTCCCATCTTCAACCTGATGGGTGTGGAAAACTTCAGCTTCACCGCCGTCAAGAAGGGCGCTGCCACCATCCTGAAAGTCTCCGGCGAGCACATGGGCGCACTCATCGGCCGCCGCGGTGAGACGATGGAGAGCCTATCCTACCTCGCCAGCCTCGTTGTGAACCGCATGGAAGGCCCCTATGTCAAGCTGGGCCTGGATGTCGGCGGCTACCGCAACAAGCGCGAGGACGACCTCTCTGCCCTTGCCAAGCGCATTGCAGACCGTGTCATCCGCACCGGCTGCTACTACGAGATGGAGCCGATGAACCCCTACGAGCGCCACATCATCCACACCGCCATCGCCGATATCGAGGGCGTGCGCAGCGAGAGCAAGGGCGAAGGCCCGGCCCGCCATGTGGTGCTTTACTCCACCGACCCCAACGCCAGCAACCTGCCCGATCGCGATAACGCCCGCAACCAGCGCGGCGGCCGCCGTGACGGCGGTCGTGGCCCCCGCCATGATGGAAACCGCGGTTACCGCGGCAACGGCCCCAGAGGCCCCCGCAGCGGCCGTGACGGCCGTGATGGCGGGCGCGGCGGCTACCGCGGCAATCGAGGCGACCGTGGCCCGCGCTACGGCGGCCCGCGTTCCAGCGTGCCCGCCCGCGACTTTGCCGACCGCCCGCGTGACCCGGATGCCAAGCCGATGGCCCCCAAAACCACCGAGCGCATCCACGACGGTGACGATTTCGCGTTTGGTAAGATCGAGTTTTAAACGAAATTGTTGAAAAAGCAGCCTGACTGTAAAGCCGGGCTGCTTTTTTTGGTGGGTGGCAAGGCGGAGGGGCTTTGCCCGCGCCTGATTGTGGACAACTTCCCTACTTTCCACACCGTTTTCCACAACCGTGTTGAAAACTCTTATTTTTCCACCACCCACAACCGGGTATACATTAGGGTCAAAATCCCCAATTATTAACAATATATAGACATGCCCGGTCGCTTATCCCCTATTGGTATGATTTTTCCACCGCAAATTGGGTTTTCCACATGGTTTTTGCACTTTCATCGTGGAAAACTCGGGAAAACTGTTGAAAATTATAAAACAACGATGTATCGCATAGAACGTGGTCAAAACTCGGTGGAAAACCCATATGCACCCTACTTTTCCTGTGGAAAATGTTGAAAACTTCTTTTAGTTGTGGGAACCTGCGGTGGAAAAGTCCAATTTGTTGTTAAAAACCCGTTGTATACAAAAATCCCGCACAGAAACTGTGCGGGATGCTTTTTTTATTCGTGGCGTATCGCTTCCAGGGCGCTGATCTTGACCGCCTTATTTGCGGGCAGGATGCCGGCCACCAGGCCCACCAGCGTGGCGAAAACCAGCGCTGCCAGCATCAGCCAGGGCGGGATAATGGAAATCGTTCCACCGCCGCCGCCCATGTAGTAGCCGCCGCCCATCAGGCCGGACAGGTCCAGCCCCTGCCCCAGCGTGGACAGGTTGTTCAAAACAAAGCTGGCGATCAGACTGATGCCCACCCCGATCAGGCCGCCGATGAAGCCGATGGTTGAGCTTTCCAACAAGAACATCGTGCGGATGTTGCCCAGCTCGCAGCCCAGAACCTTCATGACGCCGATCTCACGAGTGCGCTCGTAAATCGCCATCGTCATGGTGTTGATGATGTTGATAGCCGCCACCAGCAGCGAGACCGCCGCAATGCCGCCGAAAATCATCTGGCTGTTCATGACCTGCTTCTGCATTTCCTCGCGCTGCTGATTCATCGAATAGGTGTTCGTGAACCCCAAGTCATGGATGGCTGTTTCAACGTCGGTGACATTGCTCAAATCATCGACCTTGACATAGACCTGGTCGTAGCTCTTGCTCTCTTCCTTGGTCTTGGTCATGTCATTGTAGATCTTTTGCAGCATCTTCATGTCCTGGATGCGCAGCACGATACCGCTCTGGGTCCAGTAGCCCTTGGCACCGTCCGGCTCCAGAACGCCCACGATCTCCAATTCCCAGCTGCGGCTCTTTTCGGTGGAGCCTTCGCCGGTCTTGATGGTCAGGGTCATCTTGTCCTTGTCGATGTCCACAAAGGGCGGCAGCTCTTTACCGTTGGCGTCGGTCTGGCCCTCGTAACGGTAGCGCTTGGGGCTGTTGTAGCTCTTGCGGGAATCCTGAAAGTTGTACCCGGTGGAACTGCCCACCAGCACCTGCAGCTTGGTGGCCTTCTCGCTGGCGGGGGTGTTGGTCGGCCAGCTGCCGTTTTGCAGGGCAAAGCCCATCGGCTCCAAGGCCGTGGGGTCAATGCCGATCAGATTGTAAATATCGGACGTGTAGCGGCCATTGCGCCCGGCTGTAATTTCACCTTCCAGGTTGTAGGCCTGGGCGTAGGGCGTGGCCGCCGCCACATGGGGAATCTGCTTGATGTTGGCGATCGCGGCATCATCCAGATACAGAGGTTTGCCGTCGCTGCCCATCATCGTGCCATAGCCGTAGATCTGCACCTGGGTCAGGTCGCCCCAGCTTTGCAGCATTTCCTCGTTGGTTTTGGTCTGGGCGATGCCCAGCGAGATCATCAGCACGACCATACAGGTGCCGATGACGACGCCCACCAACGTCAGGGCAGTGCGGCCCTTGCGGCGCAGCAGGTTCCGCGCCGACAGGCTGATCTCATCAGATATCTTCATCGCTGTCCTCTGCTTCCAGTGCGGCCAGCGCCTTGGCCTTCTTGCGCTTGCGGACCACAACCACGATAATCACCACAACGACTACCGCACCGCATACGCCGATGAGCACCCACGCCCACACTGGCATGCCGGTCTGCTCGGGCTGCACATCGTCCATCGAGGGGTCATAGAAGTCGTCCATGTTCATCTCCTCGGCGCTGACGGAAAAGTCCTTGGAGACGGTCTGCGGGTTGCCGGAGGCATCCTCATAGTTCAGCGTGATAACGCCGGACACGGTACCCGCGGCGTCGGGGGCGATGTCAAAATCCACGCTGCCCTCGGTGCCGGCGTTCAGGTTGCCGAGGTACTGGTAGCTGCCCGCGCCCAGATTGGTGCCGGTCAGGCGGGCCTCCAGGTTGGAGACAGGGTTTTTGCCCTTGTTGACGTAAGAAAGGGTGACGCTGCCGGTGTCGCCGACATAGATCGTGTCGCTGGACAGCTCCAGCTGGCCGACCTCAAAGCGGTTGGGCTGGCTGATAGGCACGGAGATGGTCGTTGTGCCGGTCACGGCCTTGCCGGTGATAACGCCGGTGCCGCTCATGTTGACGGTAATGTCGGCCACCGTGCCGGTAAAGCCCGCCGACGGCATGACCTGGAAGGTGATATCCCGCATCTGCTTGGGGGAGATATCGCCCACATACAGGGACAGACTGCCGCTGCTCAGCGAGATATTCTCGGGCAGGGTCAGCGAGACGATAACGTCGCTCAGATCCTCGCTGCCGTCGGTGGCGTAGATGCCCAGGGACAGCGGGAACTCGGTGCCCGCCGTGACCTGGTCGCCATAGCTGGATGTGCGCACCAGCAAATTGGGCGAGGTGGTCTGGTCCTTGTCCACGCACTGGCCCAGCGTCACGCTGAACTGCTGCAGCGGCTTCGAGGTATCGAGATAGGAAAGGTTGATGGGCAGGGTATTTCCGCCGCCGTTGTAGATGACGTCGCGGAACAAAATGACGTAGCTGTAATAATGATACTGCGCGTTCGCGGTGATTTCCTCGGGGCTGGCCGAGCCGTTGCGGACATTTTGCAGGCGGGTGGCGTTGGGGTCGTCGTTGTTGTCAAACAGCTGGCCAATCTCGCCGATGCCGGTGTAGGTGAACACCGCCGAGTTGATGCGGGTGGAGATTTCCTCCGGCTTGACGCAGTAGCGGGCCGAAGCGTGGTCCACGACCTTTAACACGATGTTGATGCGGTCGCCGACCTCAATGGTCGAAATTTCATTGCCTGCCGTATCGGTGACGGTGTAGGCGGAGACATAGACACCGTCCGAGTTGGTCGCATCGATGGTTGCCGTCGGCGTGGGGGTGGGGTCAGGTGTAGCGTTCGTTGTATCGTCTGCCAGCACCGGCGCGCACAAAGCCGCCGCCAGCACAAAAGCGGTAAGCAGGGAGAATAGGCGTTTCATGTAAGTTTGAACCTCCGTTTTTTCTTAGGCTTCCCCCTTGGGGGAAGCTGCCGCCCGCAGGCGGCTGATGAGGGGCGGCCTTGCGGTCATTGCCCCCTTTTGGGTCGGCTGTGGGGCACGCGCCCCTCATCCGCCCTTCGGGCACCTTCCCCCCAGGGGGAAGGCTTATTTTTGTTCCTTCGCCGCTTCTCCCCCAATATCCAGATCCCCATTCAGATCGGCGAAAAGCGCGTCGCGGTTTTTCTTCTTTGTTTCCTCGTCCTGCACGACATTGGAACAGATCTTGCCGTCCAAAATCGTCACAATGCGGTCGGCACATTCGGCCAGTTCCGGCTCATGCGTGACCATAACAAACGTTACATGGCTGGTTTTGGACATTTCCAGCATCCGGTACAACACCTGCTTGCTCGTGCGGGAATCCAGGTTGCCGGTGGGTTCGTCGGCAAAAATGACCTTGGGGCTGCTGACGAACGCGCGGGCAATGCCGACACGCTGCTGCTGGCCGCCGCTCATTTCAGTGGGCAGATGGTTGGCGCGGCCCAAAAGCCCCATGGCTTTCAGCTCCTTGCGGGCCTTGGTCAGGCGGGTCTTTTTGTCCACGCCCTTGAACATCAGCGGCAGGGCCACATTCTCCGCCGCCGTCATCGTGGGCAGCAGGTTGTAGCTCTGGAAGATGAACCCCAAATGCTGCTGGCGGAACGCGGCCAGCTCGTTCTCGGTCATTTTGCTGATCTCGTGTTTGCCTATGTAGACCTTGCCGGATGTAGGCTTTTCCAGCCCGGCCAGCTGGTTCAGCAGCGTGGATTTGCCGCTGCCGGATTGGCCGACGATACAGCAGAACTCGCCTTTTTCTATTGATAAGTCGACGTTATTCAGCGCTACAACGCGCTCTTTGCCGACGGCATAGACCTTGCGCAGTTTCTCTGTATGGATGATAGGTGCCAAGCGCACACCTCCTTATAGCAGTATACAACAGATTGTACCATATTTCGACGAAAAGTGGAAGATGGGGAGTTGTAAAAAGTTTGCGAAGCATATGTAGGGGCCGGGCATATCCGGCCGCCGCAATGCCCCGCGGCGGCCAGAGGACTGGCCGCCCTACTTCCCTTTTTTCTCTCTTTCCTATATAATAGACGGTAACAAGGGGGCAAATGTTACTATGGACTACACAATTCATCCCATCGCAACCATCCACACGGATTTTGCCGATAAATTCGGCATACCGCGGCAGAGCGGACTGGTGCCGGAACTGACGGCCCGCATCGTGTTCGAGCCGGAATACCGCGACCCCAACGCCCTTGTGGGCATCGAGGGCTACGACCGGCTTTGGCTCATCTGGCAGTTTTCCACCGTGGCGGCCGAGTACGCTGCGGGCAAAAGCTGGCGGCCCACCGTGCGCCCGCCGCGCCTGGGCGGCAACGAGCGGCGGGGTGTGTTCGCCACACGCAGCCCCTACCGCCCCAACGCCCTGGGCCTGTCCTGCGTTGAGCTGGCGGGTGTCGAGAACGGCGAGCTGATCGTGCGCGGCGCGGACCTTTTGGACGGCACGCCGATTTTCGACATCAAACCCTACCTGCCCTACGTGGACGCCCACCCCGACGCCCGCGGCGGCTTTACCGACACGACGAAAGAGTATGCCCTGCAAGTGGAATGCCCCGATACCCTTTTGTGCAAAGTGCCGGAGGAAAAGCGCACCGCCCTGCTGGGCGTGCTGAAGAACGACCCCCGCCCCGCCTACCAACACGACCCGGAGCGGGTGTACGCGCTGGATTTTGGGGGCAATAACGTAAAATTCACCGTGGCGGGGGATGTGCTGACCGTGACGGAAATTTCCTGAAAAATTCCGCAATATGGAACGATATCCCATAAATCGTACTGCAAAACACCCTAAAATCCGCCTGGTTCGTCACTATGGTCAAAATGCACACAACGACTCTAAAAATCTGTGCAACTTTCTGAACAAAACCCCTTTACGAAAAAGGGGGTTTTTGGTACAATAAAGCTATGCAAAAGCGTTTATCTGGAACTATGCCCGGAGCAACATTGGGGCACGTGCCAGGCAGCGCTGGATTTGTGCGGCCCTGACAACCGCACAGCTCTATAATGCAAAACTCTAATAAAAACGGAGGAAAGAAAATGCCCAGAGCTAAACAGTCTATGGACGGCAATACCGCCGCGGCGCACGTAGCTTATGCGTTCACCGATGTGGCTGCCATCTACCCCATCACCCCCTCCAGCCCCATGGCCGACACCGTTGACCAGTGGAGTGCTGCAGGCCTGAAGAACATCTTTGGCAACCAGGTCAAGGTCGTCGAGATGGAGTCCGAGGCCGGCGCCGCAGGCGCTGTCCACGGTTCTCTCGGTACCGGTGCTATCACCACCACCTTTACCGCTTCCCAGGGTCTTTTGCTGATGATCCCCAACATGTACAAGATCGCCGCTGAGCAGCTGCCCTGCGTCTTCGACGTTTCTGCCCGTACCGTTGCTACCCAGTCCCTGAACATCTTCGGTGACCACAGCGACGTTATGGCTGTTCGTCAGACCGGCTTTGCCATGCTGGCCGAGAGCAACCCCCAGGAGGTCATGGACCTGTCCCCTGTTGCTCACCTGTCCGCTATCGAGGGTCACGTTCCCTTCGTGAACTTCTTCGATGGTTTCCGTACCTCTCACGAGATCCAGAAGATCGAGAAGTGGGACTACGAGGACCTGAAGGAAATGTGCAACATGGAGGCTGTCGAGGCGTTCCGTGCCAAGGCCCTGAACCCCGAGCACCCCAAGATGCGCGGCTCTCACGAGAACGGCGACGTCTTCTTCCAGCATCGTGAGGCCTGCAACCCCGCTTACGAGGCTCTGCCTGCCGTTGTTGAGAAGTACATGGCCAAGATCAACGAGAAGCTGGGCACCAACTACGACCTGTTCAACTACTACGGCGCCGAGGACGCTGACCGCGTCATCATCGCTATGGGCTCCATCTGCGACGTTGCAGAGGAAGTTGTTGACTACCTGACCGCCAAGGGCGAGAAGGTCGGCCTGGTCCTGGTCCGCCTGTATCGTCCCTGGGTCTCTTCCGCTCTGCTGAAGGTCCTGCCCAAGACCGTCAAGAAGATCGCCGTTCTGGACCGCACCAAGGAGCCCGGCTCCCTGGGCGAGCCCCTGTACCTGGATGTCGCCACCACCCTGCGTGAGGCCGGCATGAACGACGTCGTCCTGACCGGCGGCCGCTACGGCCTGGGTTCCAAGGACACCCCGCCGTCCAGCGTCTTTGCTATCTACACCGAGCTGGAGAAGGATGCCCCGAAGCCCCGCTTCACCATCGGCATCACCGACGACGTGACCAACCTCAGCCTGCCTGAGGTCAAGCCCGCTCCCATCACCTCCGCCCCCGGCACCAAGGAGTGCAAGTTCTGGGGCCTGGGCGGTGACGGTACCGTCGGCGCCAACAAGAACTCCACCAAGATCATCGGCGACCATACTGACAAGTACATTCAGGCTTACTTCCAGTATGACTCCAAGAAGACCGGCGGTGTCACCATCAGCCACCTGCGTTTCGGCGACAAGCCCATCCGCAGCCCCTACTACATCAACCAGGCTGACTTCGTTGCCTGCCACAACCCCGCTTACATCCACATGGGCATGAAGATGGTCCAGGACGTCAAGCCGGGCGGTGTCTTCATGATCAACTGCCAGTGGACCGATGCCGAGCTGGATGAGCACCTGAACGCTGCCGACAAGAAGTACATTGCCGACAACAACATTCAGCTGTACACCATCAACGCTATCGATAAGGCTATCGAGATCGGCATGGGCAAGCGCACCAACACCATCCTGCAGTCCGCCTTCTTCAAGCTGGCCGACGTCATGCCCATCGACGATGCTGTCGAGTACATGAAGGCCGCCGCCAAGAAGAGCTACGGCAAGAAGGGCGACGCTGTTGTCCAGATGAACTGGAAGGCTATCGACGCCGGCCTGGACGCTGTCCATAAGGTCGAGGTCCCCGCTTCCTGGTCCAACCCCGCTGCTGACCCGGCTCCGAAGGCCCTGAAGGGACCCGAGGCTCTGGTCAAGCAGATCCGTGACGTTATGGAGCCCATCGCTCGTATGGACGGCGACAGCCTGCCTGTTTCCGCCTTCGAGGGCAACGTCAACGGCGAGTGGGAGCAGGGTGCTTCCGCTTACGAGAAGCGCGGCACCGCTGTCATGGTTCCCGAGTGGAACGCTGAGAAGTGCATCCAGTGCAACCAGTGTGCCTTCGTCTGCTCTCATGCCACCATCCGTCCGTTCTGCCTGACCGCTGATGAGGCCGCCGCTGCTCCCGAGAGCACCAAGCTGGCCGACACCAAGCCCAAGGCAAGCGCGTACAAGTTCACCATGGCTGTGTCTCCTCTGGACTGCATGGGCTGCGGCGAGTGCGTCACCGTCTGCCCGACTGCTGCTATCGAAATGAAGCCGCAGGAGAGCCAGGCCGACCAGCAGGCTGCTTTCGACTACTGCGTCGAGAACATCCGCAAGAAGGACAACATCCCCGGCGTTGTTTCCGAGGTCTCTGTCAAGGGTTCTCAGTTCAACCAGCCGCTGCTTGAGTTCTCCGGCTCCTGCGCAGGCTGCGCCGAGACTTCTTACGCCCGCCTGATCACTCAGCTGTTCGGCGAGAAGATGTTCATCTCCAACGCTACCGGCTGCTCCTCCATTTGGGGCGGTACCGCTTCTATCAGCCCGTACACCACCAACAAGGCTTCCGGCCACGGTCCCGCTTGGATCAACTCCCTGTTCGAGGACAACGCCGAGCACGGCCTGGGCATGCAGATCGGTTACGAGACTGTCCGTGAGAACCTGATCACCAAGGTCGAGGCTCTGAAGGGCAAGTCCGCTGACCTGGATGCTGCCATCGAGAAGTTCCTGGAGACCAAGAACAACACCAAGGCCAACGACGCTCCCGCCAAGGCTCTGGTCGCTGCTCTCGAGGCCGACGGCAGTGCCGAGGCTGCTGAGATCCTGAAGGATAAGCAGTACCTGGCCAAGAAGAGCTTCTGGATCTTCGGCGGCGACGGCTGGGCATACGATATCGGTTACGGCGGTCTGGATCACGTCCTGGCTTCCGGCCACGATGTCAACGTCATGGTCTTCGACACCGAGATGTACTCCAACACCGGCGGACAGGCTTCCAAGGCCTCCAACATCGGTGAGGTCTGCCAGTTCGCTGCTGCCGGTAAGGAGATCAGCAAGAAGTCTCTGGCTGAGATCTGCATGACCTACGGCTATATCTATGTTGCCCAGATCGCTCTGGGTGCCAACATGGCCCAGGCTGTCAAGGTCATCGCCGAGGCTGAGGCTTATCCCGGCCCCTCCCTCATCATCGGCTACGCTCCCTGCGAGCTGCACGGTGTCAAGGGCGGCATGACCAACTGCCAGAACGAGATGAAGAAGGCTGTTGCTGCCGGTTACTGGAACCTGTTCAGCTTCAACCCCGCTGCCAAGGCAGAGGGCAAGAACCCCTTCACCCTGACCTCCAAGGCTGGCGATATGTCCAAGTATCAGGACTTCCTGGCCAACGAGACTCGTTACAGCCGTCTGGCTCGCGCCTTCCCGGATCGCGCCAAGGCTCTGTTCGAGAAGAACCAGGCTGCCGCCGATGCCCGTTACGAGCATCTGACCAAGCTGGTCGACCTGTACAAGTAATTTGTAAGGTAGCATAAAAATTGCGCCCCACGCTGCAAAGCGTGGGGCGCTTTTTTGTTGGGCGGGGATGTAGGGGCCGGGCATGCCCGGCCCGCAGCTTTTTCATCGCATCCCTTTTATAATTTGCATTGTAGAGAGGGGTCTTGACCCCTCCGCGGCAGGCAGAGGACTGCCCGCCCTACAAGGTGAAGGTCCGTAGGGCGGCCAGCCCTCTGGCCGCCGCCCCCACAATATTGCATCACACCGGCCTCAGCACCAGCTCCAATCCGCCTTTCCCCCAGCCGAAATCGGCGGCCGCATACCCGCGCTCCAACACGCGGGGCAGCGCCGGGTCGGCCAAATGGCAGCGGCGCAGCGGGTCACGCCATTGGGCTAACCCCCGCGCTGAAAAAATCAACATCTGGTCGGCCCCGGCCATCGGGCGCATCCCGCGCAGGGTCAGTCCAGTGGAGAGATACTGCGCACACAGGTCATCACACGCCTCCGGGTGTTCCAAGTCCAGCGGCAGCACGGCCCAGACGTGGTAGCTGGCATAGCGCTCGGTGGCCCAGCGCAGCGCCAACCGCAGAAAATGCCGCAGCTGCGTGTAATCGCTGCGCAGCACCGGAGGCGTCAGCACCGCGCCCTGGCCGTCGGCCCCATAACCGGCGGCCCGCAGGCTGGTGGGAAGCGGGTCGTCCGCATAGAGTGGCAGCAGCGCGGCGGCGGCCTGCAATTCCCCCTGCCCGGCGTAATCCCCCACGATCTGACCTTCCTCCAGCGCCGGATGCAGGCTGGGCAGCAGCGGCAGCCCGGTATCCCCGGTCAGCTCCCGCAGAGCCCCGGCGTGGCTGGCGGTCAGTACGCGGGCGTCAAAAGTGTTGGTACGTTCCAAAGTTTGCAGCATAAGTAAAATTCCCTCCGTAAAAAGTCATTACAGACCTTATTGTAAGGTACGGCGGGCATAAAAAATGTCGCATCCCGGGGTGGGATGCGGCATTTTTTAGCGATGCTGAGCTTTGCGCTTTTCGTTGATCAAATCCTCAAAACTGCGCTGCTTTGTAAAAAAACGCTTGTACGGGTTTTCCGGCAGCGCCGGGGTGCTGGGCTTGGGCTGCACCTTTTTCCGCAGATGCCCCTTCAGGGGCGGCAGCGCCCGGCTCATTCGGCGGCGGTGGAAGCAGCCCCTGCGGTCAGGGTGTCCCACAGCTCGGCGCAGCCCTCGTAAGTGGCTGCCTGCTTTTCATCCCAGACGCCGCGCCGCCCCACATACAGGGTAGCCAACACGCTCTGGTTCGTGCCGGTGGCGTCGTCCACCAGGGTGTAGCCGTCGTAGTCGCCCAGCTCCAGCCCGGCCAGCACCGGACAGTCGGTCCAGCGGTAGACCATCTCGGTCCAATCGGGGTTGGCAGTGTCGGGGTCATCGGGCACGGTGCCGTCCAGGTATTGCAGCGCACCGGTGCTGCTCTCAAAGGCGGCGGGATCCTCCAGCAGGAAGATATAGGTCTTGCCGCCGCTGGAAAGCTCGGCGCTCAGCCGGGTGACACCGGCCATCTGGTTGTAGGCGTCGGTGTTCACATTGTCGGCGTCAAAATCCACGTTGTAGGTGTCCACCTGCACCACGACCTTGCCGTCGCCGTTGGTATCCTCGCAGAAGGGCGTCAGCGCGTCCTGCAAAGCCGTCACGGTGTCGGCGGGCAGGTCATGGGTGCCCACATAAGCAATCTGCACGTCGGGCCGGGTCTGAAAGACGGTATCCTTGATGATCCAGATGCCAAAGAACGCGCAGAGCACCACGATCACCACGATGCCCCAGTGGTAGTGCCACCAGTTGGCGGCCTTTTCGGTTTTGGTGTACTCGCGCGGGGGTTCCGGCGTCTGGTTGTAAGTTTCGGTGCTGTCTTTCGTGACCCAAGCCATAGTGTGGATACACTCCCTTTATAATATCTTTCCTATTATACCACAAATCGACCGGGAAAATTGTAAACTTATTTTGACCACGCCTTGCAAGAGGAGTAAAAACAGGGTATGATAAACTTATAAATGTATAGAGGAAAAGCCTCCCTTGTCAAAGGGAGGTGGACGCCGAAGGCGGCCGGAGGGATTCCGTGACGGTTGCCTTTATGCCCGCAGGAATCCCCCAGTCCGCTTACGCGGATAGCCCCCTTTGACAAGGGGGCCTTTACGCTACGAAAAAAGGGAGAACCACCATGTCCAACCAACCTGAAACCAACGAAATGCCGGCCACCGGCTATACACCTGCGCCGCGCAAGGTCGGACTGCCGCGCTTTTTTGAACTGCTCGGCCGCGACCTGTGGGCGTTCTACCGCGCCAGCTTTCTGTGCCTGCTGGGCTTTCTGCCCGGTACGGCGCTGGCGGTTTTCGGCCAGATGGGCGGCTCAGCGCTGCTGACCGTGCTGGGCGGCCTGCTGGGCGGCCTGATCGGCGGGCCGTTCTTGTCCGGTATGATCGATACCACGCTGCGCGCCTTGCGCGACGAGCCGGGCTACTGGTGGCACACCTACAAGCGCGCCTGGAAACAAAACTGGAAGCAGAGTCTGCTGCCCGGTGCGCTGCTGGGCCTGTTTGTCGGCAGTTGGAGCTGGATGCTCCGCGCCCAGGCCGCGGCGGGCAACACCAGCACGATGATGTGGGTCGCCTCGCTGGCGGGCATCTTTGTCTGCACAGGCTTTTTCAGCTGGCTGCTGGCCCAGGTGCCGCTGGTAGATCTGCCGCTGCCCCAGCTAGCCAAAAATGCCGGGCTGATGTTCTTCGGCTTCTTTCCCCGCACGCTGGCGGCAGCGCTGCTGCTGGCCGTCTACTGGGGGCTGACGCTGCTCTACCTGCCGTTTACTATCATCACATTGCTGGCCTTCGGCTTCTGGCTGCCGGTGGTCATTGCGCTGATGATCCTGTACCCTGGCCTCGACAAGGTATTCAAGCTGGAAGAGACCCTCAGCGCCCGCCGCGACGCCGAAATCGAGGAGCGCATCGCCGAGAGCCAGCCGACGTTCCACAACAAATAAGGGGGCCGGGCTATGGAGAGAAACACCGTTCTGCTGCGCGAGACCGAGGCGTTCATGCGCGGCGAACTGGACAACGTGACCGTCTCACAGAACAGTATCGTACTGGATCTGGTGCAGGGCAGCTATGTTCCCTTCGGCTGCTACACCAGTGCGCCGATTTCGATGCCGGTGTTCGATGCGCTGCGGGTCAGCTGGAACGCGGCCTCGCCCAGGGGCACGGCTGTGGAGGCCCAGGCCCGCGTACTGGTGGACGGCAACTGGACGCCCTGGGTGGGCTTTGGCAAATGGAGCCCCTACCTGCACCGCGAAAGCCCGGCCTATCAGGAGCGCGGGCCGGTGCAGCGCTGGCCCGCCCACCTGCAGCTGGACAGCAAGTATGCCACCCAGGCCCAGCTGCGCATCTACCTGTATTCCAAGGATGAAAAGGCCACCCCCGCTGTCACGCTGCTGGGGGTCAGCACCCATGTGGTGGATGTCATCCCCGCCCGGGGCCGCCCGGTCAACGCCCGGCTGCACCTGATGCCCTATGCTGCCGCCCGCCGCACTCCCGCGCTGCGGCCTTGGATGGATCTGGCAAACTGCCTTGCCAGCCTGACGAACCGCTGGGGCGCCGACCTGCTGCCCGAGGAATTTGCCCAGGTGCTGCGGGACTGGCGCGCCCCCGACGACTGCGACCCCCGCAACCTGGGCTTTGCCGCTGCGGCTGCCGCCCAGTGGGGCTTCCCCGCCTGGGTGGCCTACGGCGATCTTGCCCTGCTGCGTGCCGAGGCCCGGGCCGGGTGCGGCGCGGTGGTGGGGCTGCAATCCTCGCCGGAACAGATCGCCGCCGGTGCACCGGAGCGCCGCTTTGCCGCCGTGCGCGGCTTTGCGTCCATCGACGGCAGCCCGAAAGTGCTGCTCTGCGACCCCTGGGCCAGCGGGAACGATTTTGACTGCGAGACCGATATGCCGCTGGATGATTTCATGGTCGCGTGGGACAACCTGGCCCTGCTGATGCGCCAGCGCAAAAACAATACCTCACCGCTGGGCCGCACCCGGTGCAGCGTCTGGCTGCGCCCGGTGGGTACCGATGCGCCCGGCGTCTACCATATGTACATCAACGGCGAGGAGCACCTGCTGGCCGATGATTTTTGCGCCAGGGGCGGCGTGTTGGCATACAGCCTGCCCGACGCCCAGCCCCATGCTACCACCGCCCACCGGCAGTTCACCTATGTGGAGCCGGCCCAGGGCGGCATCCTGCTGGAACGCGGTGACACCCCACGCAAGTACACGGTCTACGCCATCGACTCCGCCGGCGGTATGCTTGTTGGCGACGTGACGGTGTAAGGAGGACGCTATGAAACTGTTGATCGCATCGGATATCCACGGCGCGGCGGGCTATTGCCGCCAGCTGTTGGACGCTTGGGACCGCGAGGGGGCCGACCGCCTGCTGCTGTTGGGCGATGTGCTCTACCACGGCCCGCGCAACGACCTGCCGCCCGACTATGCCCCGAAAGAGGTCATTGCCCTGCTGAACGCGCGGAAAGACAAAATTTTCTGTGTGCGCGGCAACTGCGACACCGAAGTGGATCAGATGGTGCTGGAATTTCCGATCCTGGCCGATTACGCGGTGTTCACGGCGGGCCAGCGGCTGGTTTACGCCACCCACGGCCACGTGTACAACACCGCGCACCTGCCGCCGCTGCAAGCGGGGGATATCCTGCTGCACGGTCATACCCACGTGCCCGCATGGCAGGCGTTCGGCAATGATAACTATTACCTCAACCCCGGCTCCACCTCCATCCCCAAGGAGAACAGCGCCCACGGGTATATGACGCTGAAAGACGGCGTGTTTACGTGGAAAACGCTGGACGGGGAGATGTATCACGAAGTAAAAGTGTGACCGCAGGGGCCGGGTAAGCCCGGCCCCTGCAAAGAACAAGGCGTAGGGAGCGGCGTCCTCGACGCCCCGCAGAGGGGCCCCCCCTGCGACCCCACCGCACATCCATTTATAGATAGAGGAGTACCACCCATGAAAATCCCTGCCAAAGGTTTTACGCATGGCGGAAAATTCCATGCGGACGATGTTTTTTCCACCGCGTTGCTGCAAATTCTCCGCCCGGATATTCAGGTCACCCGCGGCTTTGTCGTGCCCGATGACTTCGACGGCATCGTCTACGACGTCGGCGGCGGTATGTTCGACCACCACTCCGAACCGCGGGAGTGCCGTCCCAACGGCGTGCCCTACGCGGCCTTCGGCCTGCTGTGGCGGGTGGTGGGCGCCCAGCTCGTGGGCGAGCACCAGGCCCGCCTGCTGGACGAAAACTTCATCCAGCCGCTTGACTTAAACGATAACACCGGCGAGCAAAACTCCCTGGCTGACGCGATCGGCAGCTTCAACCCGCTGTGGGACTCGAAGGACGACCCCGACGAGTGCTTCTGGCGCGCTGTGCCGGTGGCAAAGCAGATCCTCGAAAATGAGATCGCCGCCGCCAACGCCGTGAACCGCGCCGACGATACCGTCCGCAGAGCCTACGCCAATATGCGCGACGGCATCGTCGTACTGCCTGCCTATATGCCGTGGAAAAACGGTCTGTACAAGACCGATGCAATTTTTGTCGTCTACCCCAGCCAGCGCGGCGGGTACAGCGCCCAGTGCGTCAACGACCACCGCACCAAGCGCAGCAAGCAGCCGTTCCCGGTGGCCTGGGCCGGTAAGCCGGAGGAACAGCTGCGCCAGATCAGCGGCCTGGGCCTGAGGTTCTGCCACCCCAGCCGTTTCCTGATTACCGCCGACGACAAGGCAACGGCCATTGAGGCCTGCCGCCGCACACTGCGGGCCGCCGGAAAGAAGGTAAGCGAATGAGCGCAGAGGGATCCGAAATCTACGGACCGGCCCCCAGCACCGCCGCCGACCGCGAACCGACCCCGGCACCCGCCTGGGTCTACCTGCTGCGCTGCCCGGACGGCAGCCTGTACGGCGGCTGGACCAATGATTTGGCTCACCGCCTGAAAGCCCACCGCAGCGGCAAGGGCGGGGCCAAGTACACCAAAAGCCATGGCCGCGACGCCGTGCGCCTGGCCTACGCCGAAAAATGCGCCGACAAAAGTGCGGCCCTGAAGCGTGAAGCAGCGCTGAAAAAACTGCCGAAGGCCGAGAAAGAGGCCCTGGCCGAAAAGTGGGCCGCCGACAACAAAATTACCCTGCGCATGGCGACGCCCGACGATGCCGCCGCCGTCTGCGCACTGTACAACTGGTACGTGCGCCACGGCGTGCAGACCTTCCAGTACACGCCCTCCACGGTGGAGGAATACCGCGAAAACATTGCGCACACGCTGCAAAACGCGCCGTTTCTCCTGGCCGAAAGCGCCGATGGCCGGCTGCAGGGCTTCGCCTGCGCACACCTCTGGCACGAGCGCGAGGCCTACGCCTGGGACGTTGAGACGACGGCCTACTGTGCGCCGGACTGCATCGGCCAGGGCGTGGGCGGGCGGCTCTACCGCGCGTTGATCACCCTGCTGAAAAAGCAGGGGTATTATAACGCCTTTGCGCTCGTAACCGGCAGCAACCGCCAGAGCAACAACTTCCACAAGGCGCTGGGCTTCACCAAAATGGGTATCGAAAAGCGCACCGGGTACAAGTTCGGCCAATGGCTGGATTTGGATTATTGGGTGCTGCCGTTACAGGACGGTGAGGGCGAACCCCAGCCGGTGAGAAAGCAGCTGACCGCAGAAGAAATTGCGGAAGCTTTAAAATAAGATGAAACAAACCGCACCTGCCCTTTTTGACGAAGGCAGGTGCGGCTCTTTTTATACAGGTGTCAAATCGCTCCGTTTTCCCGCAGCCAGGCTTCCAGCTCGGCAGCGGGGCGGTAGCCGACGGAACGGCTGACCTCCCGGCCGTCCTTAAACAGCAGCAGCGCAGGGATGGCGTCGATCTTGCGGGCCATGGCCAGCTTCAGGTTCTCGTCGGTGTTCAGCTTGCCGAATTTCACGGTGGGGTGCGCGGCGGCTACTTCCTCCAGCACAGGGCCCATCATCTTGCAGGGGCCGCACCACTCGGCCCAGAAATCCACCACGACCGGCATGGCGCTCTGCAAAACTTCGGTGTCAAAATTCTGTTCGGTGAGTTTGATAGACATAGATATACCCTTTCTTTTTATGGGGCGGGCCGTCGTGGACGCCGCCCCCCGCAATTATTGTACGGCTTCTTTTAATTTTGCAAGCATGGCATTCAGCCGTTCCTCGGCCTGCGGCCCGCCGAAATTGATCATGTTCCGCAGGGTCAGGCTGTCAAACATCTGGGCCATCGCCTCGGGCGGCATCAGGCCGTCGCCGCCGCCGTTGGCCATGGCCTGGACCTGGGCGTCCAGCATCCCGCGCACGATGGGCGCGGTGCGCGGGTCCGCCAGCAGAATGCCCAGCGGCGTCGTCTCATCCACTGTCAGTGGCAGCAGCTTCGCCCCCGCATAATGCAGCGGCAGCGTGGATCGGATATCCCGGCTGGAATGTCCGATGCGCACCTCATACCGCCCGGGCGCGGCGTACCAATCGTGAATTTCTGCGCTGTATCGGCTTAGATCCCGTGGTGTCAGGGTAAACGTCACAACGCGTTCTTCCCCGGGCTGCAAGTCCACCTTCGCAAACCCGCGCAGGGCCTGGGGCACGCGGCCGCCCGGCACCGGCGTGCCGGTGGCGTCGGCCACATACAACTGCACGACCTCCGCGCCCGACATTGCGCCGCTGTTTTTCACGGTCACGCGCACGGTCACTTCGCCGTCGGCGGCCATCGTGTCACAGCTCAGCTCTGCATTCCGGTAGACGTACCCGGTGTAGCTCAGCCCATGGCCGAAGGGCCAGCGCACCGGCATTTTGCGGGCGTCGTACCAGCGGTAGCCTACATAGACGCCCTCGCGGTAGTCGGCGGTCACGCCGTCGCCGGGATAGTCCAGGTAGCAGGGCGTGTCCTCCAGCCGCATGGGCCAGGTCTCCGGCAGGCGGCCGCAGGGGTTGGCGTCGCCCCACAGCAGGGCATCGGCGGCCTCGCCCACGCCTTCGCCCGCCAGGTACATACACAAAACAGACGATACATCGTCCGCCCAGGGGCATTCCACCGGGGAGCCTGTGTGCAGCACGACCACGGTGTTTTTCTGCACGGCGGCCACGCGGGCAATCAGGTTGTTCTGGCAGTCGGGCAGGCGCATATGGCGGCGGTCCGCGCCCTCGCTCTCAAAGCTGTCGGGCAGGCCCGCAAAAATCACGGCCACATCGGCGGCTTCGGCGGCGGTCACGGCCCGCAAAAACTCAGCCTCGTCCCGTTGGTCGCGGTCTGCGGGGAAGCCCTCGATATAGCTGACGCTGCGGTCGTTCATGATGGCGGCGTCCATCGCGCTGATGGCCGTCGTGTTCACATGGCTGGATCCGCCGCCCTGATAGCGCGGATGGTCGGCAAACGCACCGATGTAGGCCACCTTCTGCCCCTTGTGCAGCGGCAACGCACCCAGGTTGCGCAGCAGCACGGCGCTCTGCTTCGCCAGCTCCACGGCCAGCTTGTGGTCCGCCGCGTGGTCAAACACGGCGGGCAGCTTTGCCAGATCAGCCGCGCGCAGCACAATGTTCAAAATGCGGGCCACGGCTTTGTCTAAAACGCCGATATCCAGCGTGCCGTTCTGCACAGCCTCGATGATTTTGCGGTCGTACACGCCGCCGGACCCGGGCATTTCCAGCTCCAATCCGGCTGCCACGCCCTTGACGCGGTCGTTCACCGCGCCCCAGTCGGACATGACAAAGCCGTCAAAGCCCCAATCGTCCCGCAGAATATCGGTCAGCAGCGGCTTGTTCTCGCTGGCGTAGTCGCCGTTGACGCGGTTGTAGCTGCACATCACGGTCCAGGGCCGGGCCTTTTTTACCGCCGTCTCAAAAGCGGGCAGGTAGATTTCGTGCAGCGTGCGCTCGTCCACACGGCTGTCGGCGGACAGGCGGCGCGTCTCCTGGCTGTTGGCGGCAAAATGCTTGATGGAGGTGCCGACCCCCTCGCTCTGCACGCCCTGGATGAATCCGGCTGCAAGCTCGCCCGCCAGGTAGGGATCCTCGGAGTAATACTCAAAATTGCGGCCGCAGAGAGGGCTGCGCTTGATGTTCACCGCAGGCCCCAGCAGAACCTGCACGCCGCTGGCCCGGGCCTCCCGCCCGAGGGCTGCGCCCATGCGCCGGGTCAGTGCCGGGTCGAAGGATGCTGCCGCCGCGCACCCTGCGGGGAAGCACACGGCCTCGATGGCATCGTTGGGGTCGGTGCTGCCTTCTTTTTGGGTGCGCAGGCCGTGGGGGCCATCGCTGACCTTGATAGCCGGGATGCCCAGCCGCTCCACTGCCTTGGTGTGCCAGAAATCCGCGCCGGAGCACAGCCCGGCCTTTTCTTCCAGCGTCAGGGCGCTGACAAGCTCTTCGACGTTCATGGTGGTTCTCCTTTTATAGTATAGGTGGTTTCCCACATTATAACACGCCGAATGTGCAAAAATAAATAAAAAAGTGTAAAATTATAGTGCCCGTGTCACAAGTAGGAAACAACTGGGGTTTATAATGCACCCAAACGAGGGAGATTTGCCATGAATAACATACTGATTGCCGAGGATGAGCACCTGATCGCGCGGCTCATCGAGATGACACTGACCCGCGCCGGGTACACCTGCACCGTGGCCGAGGATGGCCGCACGGCGGCGGATCTGATCGAGAAAAACAACTTCGATATGGCGCTGCTGGATATCATGCTGCCGGGGCTGGACGGTTACGCCCTGCTGGAAAGCCTGCGGCCCCAGGGCGTGCCGGTCATCTTCATCACGGCGAAAAGCGCGGTGAAGGACCGGGTACTGGGCCTGCGGCTGGGCGCGGATGATTATATCACCAAGCCCTTCGCGGCGGAAGAACTCGTCGCCCGGATGGAATCGGTGCTGCGCCGCACCGGCCGCGGCGGGCGGGAGCTGCGGGCCTATGATGTCGTGCTGGATACGGTGGACCGGGTGGCCAGGCAGAACGGCGAGCCGCTGGACCTGCGGCGGCGGGAGTTTGACCTGCTGGAACTGCTGATGCGCAACCGGGGCGCGGCGCTCTATCGTGATGTGATTTTTGAGCGCGTCTGGGGCGAGCTGCCCGACACCGAGAGCCTGCGCACCGTAGACACCCACATCGCCCGCCTGCGCAAAAAGCTCGGCTGGACAGATAAACAGATTGAGACGGTGTTCAAGATCGGCTACCGACTGCGGAAGGAGTGACAAAGGCCCCTCTTGTCAAAGCGGACTGGGGGATTTCTGTGGCCATGCGGAAGAGTGCGCGTACCCGTGAAGCTGCAAGAATCCCTCCGACCTCGCTAATGCTCGGCCACCGCTCCCCTTCTGGCGTTTTGCGCCACCTCCCCCGACCCGGGGGAGTCTGTCTTTGACAAGGGAGGCTTTTACGACCACAAAAGGAGTACCCTATGCGCTACTACCAAAAACTTGTCTCGCTGCTGGTCCTCGTCCTCGCGGCGTCCTTCGGCGTCGGCGGGTGCGTGCTGCTGTACAGCGATTTTGCCGTGCAGCGCGGCCGCATGGCCACCGCCAACGCAGCGGCCCACGCCCAGACCTGTACCTTGCTGCAAACGGAGATCCTCGACTTGCAGCGCCGCGGCACCACCATGGATGACGCTGCCCTGACCGCCCGCGTCGAGGCCCGGGACACCCCCGCCGCCCTCTGGCGCGGGGATACCCTCATCTGTGCCACTCTGCCGGGGCTGGAAAACTTTTCCCTGGAAAACGCCGCCACCGTCACGGTCCGCACCGAGGAAAGTGTCTATGCCGTCTACGCCAGCGATTTGCAAGGCGGGCTGCGGCTGGTCACGGCCTACGACCTGACCGGTCTGTACCGCGACCGCGATGCCGCCTTAACGCGCTTTTTGCTGCTGGAAGCCGCCGTGCTGGCCGCAGCCGCCGCCGTCACCGCCCTGCTGGCCGCCCGCCTGACCCGCCCGCTGGCCGTGCTGACTGATGCCGGGCAGCAGATCGCCGCCGGGGACTACGCCCGCCGCACCGCCCTGCATACCGGCGACGAGATCGAGACATTGAGCGCGAGCTTTGACAAGATGGCCGACGCCGTGCAGGAGAAAATTGCCGACCTGGAAGCCGACGTGCAGAAGCGGGAGGACTTTGTCGGGGCGTTTACCCACGAGCTGAAAACCCCGATGACCAGCATCATCGGCTACGCGGATATCCTTGCCGCGATGCAGACCGACCCCGATGAACAGCGCGAAGCCGCGGCGGCTATCGCCCACGAGGGGCGGCGGCTTGAATCCCTGAGCCATAAGCTGCTGGCGCTGCTGGGCCTGGCCGAATGCCCGCTGACCCCCGCCGCCGTGCCGCTGGCCGCCCTGTGGCCGCGGCTGCACGCCGCCTGCCCGGGCGTAAACCTGCGCACCCCAGCCGCGCCCGCGCCCACCGTGCAGGGCGACGCGGATCTGCTGTTGGATCTGCTGTGCAACCTGGTCCAGAACGCCGCCAAAGCCAGCAAACCCGGTGCGCCGGTGGTCGTGCTCTGCACAGCCGACGCCGACACCGCTACCCTGACCGTGGCCGACCGGGGCTGCGGCATCCCGCCGGACCAGCTGGCCCGCGTGACCGAGCCGTTTTACATGGTGGATAAATCCCGCGCCCGCCGCCAGGGCGGCAGCGGCCTGGGGCTGGCGCTCTGCCAGCGCATTGCCATCGCCCACGACGGCACGCTGAAAATCGAGAGTGAACCGGGCAAGGGCACGCGGGTCAGCGTGACCCTGCCCCTGTGGAAAAAGGAGGCAGACGCATGAGCCTGTGGAGATACCCGCGCACCGCCGCCGCGCTGTGCATAGCCGCCGTGCTGGCCTGCGCCGCCGCGCCCGCCGCATTTTTGGCCGCCAGTGACGCCGCCTACTTTGGCCGCGTGGAGACGGTAGCCGACCCTTACCGGGCCCCCACCCCCACGGCGGATGACTATTACATCCTGCGCCAGCTGGCCGCCCGCGGGCAGGACACCACCGCCCGCCAGACCACCCCGCAGCAGGAACAGGATGCCGCCCCGCAGACGCCGAAGGTGTACATCGGCGCATCAGCCAGCATCGAGTCCATGACCTGGGCGGACACTGCCGCCACCACCGCCGCCGAGAACGCACTTTGGCAGCTGGCGGAAAGCAGCGCAGTGCCCCGGTTCTGGGTGGAACAGACCGTGGGCGACACCGTCGATTACGGCAGCTACACCGATGCCAACGGCCAATATTACAACCTGAACAGCGCCTACTGCACCACCGACAGCCTGGGTTTTGTGACGGTGCGCAAATTTGCCCGGGAAAACGATACGCTGTTCACCCGGTACAGCATCACGATGGATGGCCGCACCGGCATGATCGTCGAGGTGTGGTTCTCTCTGCCCGCCGCCGATGCCGCCGAAACACCTCTGCCCGGCGCGGATGCCCTGCGCAGCTTTGCGGCCCAGGCCGGGCTGGAAAGCCTGGGCGACTGGGCCGCCCCCGAAAGCAGCCCCTACGACTGCGCCCTGTACAGCGCTAACGGCGGTGCACTCATCACGGCCTCCACCCACCCCTACACCTACACCGGCTATACCGCCGCCGATGGGGCGGAGCGCTGGTATTACAGTTTGGCCTTGCAGATTGCACCGCAGACGTAGATTAAAAAAGGAGGCCCACATGAAAAACTGCATCTCCATCATCCTGACCGCCGCAATGACCCTGACCCTCACGGCCTGCACCGCTGCCCCCGACCCGGCACCCCTCGCCACCCCCACGCCGGAGCCGACGGCAGCGCCCGCAGCCCCCACGCCCGCCCCCGCTGCTGCCGATTTTTACACCCTGAAAAGCTACGACGGCTCCTTTGATGACGGCACCGCCTACTACGAGTTCGAGCAGCGGCTCGGCTACGCGCTGCTGCTCAAGACCGACTATGCCGCGGCGGTTCAGTCCGTCTGCTGCGCCGTCCCCGGCTGCGGCCACGATACCGACGCCTGCCCGGCTTATTTCCCGGGACGGCCCGGCCGTTATAGGGTGGTCGCGGCGGGGGACACCGTGTATGTCTGGCACATCTCATTTTTCTATGACGACCAGAGCTGGGACGACTACTGGGCGGAAAAACTGGCAAGCGGCGTCAGGGATAGGGAACCCTTTGATACTATGACCGATGCGGAATTTGAAGCCGAGTACCGCGGCATCTGGACCGAGCAGAGCACGCCGCCCTGCCTTTACGCTGTTGACCCCGCCGCAGGCAAGACCCGCACCGACCTGCCGCTGACCTACCGTGACTACACGGTGGATGTCTGCGATGGCAGCACGCTCTACGGTGAGCGGGTGACAATACCGTACAGAACGCAGGTGTCTCCCGGAAGAATCGGGCCAACGCCCGCCTGCCGCATCGACCTTGCCACCGGGCAGGCGGAGACCTTTGTGCTGGAGCCCACCGAGCATTACCTTGCGGGCTTTGACGGCGCACTGCTGACCTGCCGCTATGTGACCGATGCGCCGCTGCCCACCGATGCGGAGCAGTATGCCGCCGCCATCCAGAGCGCTACAGTGGAGATCGACCGCCTTGACCCCCGCACGGGCGCGCGCACCGGCCTGACCGAGCGCCCCTACAGCAATGCCGACTATGAGAATAACGGCTGCTTTATTGGTGTGTACAACGGCAAGGCCTACTTTGAGGAGCGCGAGATCATACCGGGAAGCGGCTTCCGCCGCACGGTCCTGACGGCAGTGGACGCCGAGGGCCGCGCCGAAACCGTCTGGGACCCGTGGCCGCAGGCGGAATGGGTGCTGGGCGATGACGGCGGCCGTTATATCTGGCTGTACAGAGATAATTACAATACAAGCTACGCCGCCCGCGCCCTGCTGGATACTGAGACAGGGCAGATCACGCCGGTGACGCAGGCGCTGCAGACCGGCAGCGGTGCCGTCAGCCTGCGCGGCAAAGCGCACGATGGCCGCTGGCTGGTCGTCATCGGCGCAGACAGCGCCGGCAGGACCACGGCCTACGGCCTGATCGCCGCCGATCAGTTCGCCGCCGGCAGCACGGACTGGCAGCCGGTGGCAATGTGGCAGGGGTAACGTCGCAAAGCTCCTCCGGCGTCGCTCCGCTCGCCACCTCCCCTGTGAGGGGAGGCTCCCCTTCCAGGGGAACTGGCCGAGTTTACGAGGCCTGAGGGGCTTTGCAGCCTTGCCATCACAGCTCACATCAAAAAAAGGAGGTTCCCATGAAAAAACTCATCCCCCTCATCCTCACCGCCGCCCTCACCCTTGCCGCCTGTGCATCTGCCCCGGATGAAACTCCGCTGACTACCCCAACTCCTGCCCCGGAAGCGCCTGAACCCACCTCCACCCCAGCCCCCGCGACCACCGACTTCTACCCACTGGAAAGCTACACTACGGCTTTCAACACCGGCGATGCTTACTACGAGCTTGTCCAATATCCCGGTCATGCCCTGCTGCTGAAAACCGACTACGCCACCGCCGCCCAAACCGTCTGCTGCACCATGCCAAACTGCGCCCACGACAGTGAAGCCTGCCCGGCCTATTTCCCGGGGCGGGCGCGGCGGTACACAGTTTTTACGGCAGGAGATACCCTCTATGTCTACCACACACTGTTCTACCGCAATACCCAAACTTGGGAGAAATACTTTGACGAGTACGGCAAGCCCCAGTTAGAACACCCGGACCAGAGCTTCGAGGGCTTGACCGCCGATGAGATCACGGCGGATTTTTACGGCCGCTGGACCGAGCAGACCACCCCGCCCTGCCTGTACACCGTCCACCCGGGCGGCGGCAAGGTGCGCACCGACCTGCCCGAGGAAGTGCGCGACTACGTGATGGCCTACTGCGACGGCGCGGCGGTGTACGGCGCAGCGTGGAACGATGAAAACGGCACCACCGCCACCGGCTGCCGCATCAGCCTTGCCGACGGTGCGGTACAAACCTTCCCGCTGCTGACGCAGGAGCAGTTTTTGGATGTCTGTGGTGACGCGCTGGTGACGTCGCACATCGTTACAGATGCGCCCCTGCCCACTGACCGGGAGCAGTACCAGGCTGCCATCCAGAGTGCCGAGACGGAGTATGACCTCTATGACCCGAACGACGGTACCCGCACCCGGCTGGCTGCCTACCCTTACGACACGTCGGCTTTGCTGGGCGTGTACGGCGGCAAGGCGTATTTTGAAAAGCGTCAGCCGATACCCTACGCCGCGTATGAGCCTGTGGCCGTGGAGACACTGGACATAGCGACCGGCACGACCGAGACAATATGGACGCCCGAACAGGGGGCACAGGAGCTGCCGCTGGGCGATGCCGAAGGCCACAGCCTGCGAATGAGCGAGAGCAACGTGATTGTCGGCCAGCGCACCAGCCTGCCCGTTGGTTTCCGCGCTGCCGCCGCCGATGGCCGCTGGCTGGTAACGACCGGCAAGGATGAGACGACCAACCGTGAGAACTACGCCCTGGTGGAGCCGGAGCAGTTTATGGCCGGGAGCGCCGAGCAGGAAACCGTGACAATGTGGCAGAGGTAACGTCGCAAAGCCCCTCCGGCGTCGCTCCGCTCGCCACCTCCCCTGTGAGGGGAGGCTCCCCGCGGGCAAAGCCCGCGCAAAAAGGCTCCCCTTCCAGGGAAACTGGCCGAGTTTACGAGGCCTGAGGGGCTTTGCAGTTTTGCCATCACAGCTCACATCAAAAAAAGGAGGTTCCTATGAAAAAACTCATCCCCATCATCCTCGCCACCGCCCTCACCCTTGCCGCCTGTGCATCTGCCCCGGACACAGCGTCCACCCCTCTCGCAAACTCGACCCCGGAACCGACCGCAGCAACTACCCCTGCCCCAACCACAGCCCCCTTCTACCCGGTGGCCAACTCGTACAACAATGGCGACACCTACTATGCCTTTGTCCACCGCGGCGAGGACAGTCTGCTGCTAAAAACCGACTATGCCGCAGCTACGCAAACCGTCAACTGCGCGGTTCCCGGCTGTGCCCATGACAGCGACGCCTGCCCCGCCTATTTCACAGACGACCCCGGTCGCAACTTGGTCATCACGGACGACCCGCTGCGCGTCTGCCATGTCGAGGACAGAGGCTGCCCCGTGCAAATCTACACCGTCGACCCCGCCGCGGGCAAGACCATGCAGGAAATCAATGGGGTGGGCAACTGCGATATTGCCTACTGCGATGGCACGGCGCTGTACGGCATAGACAAGACGGTGCTGCCGAGTGAGGCAACGCCTGCCTGCCGCATCGACCTTGCCAGTGGGCAGCTTGACAGGTTTACCATGCTGCCGTCGGAATTGATGCTGGGCTGCTATGACGACGGCCTGCTGACGGTCCATTACGTGACCGACGCGCCGCTGCCCAAAAACGGCGAAGAGTATGCCGCCGCCGTCCAGAGCGCGACGCTTGAATTTGACTGCTGGGACCCGCGCACAGGCACACGCACCAAGCTGGCCGAGCGCCTCTACAACCCCACAGACGCGCGGTTCAGCGGCTATGATGGCACGGCAAACGGCAAGCTTTACTTTGTGGATTATCTCCCGCAGAGCGATGGCACCGATATCAAACTGAGCCTGACTGTCGTTGACCCAGCCATGGGCACAGAGGAAAAAATGTGGGATACGTGGCCGGATGAGCACTTCGGGCTGTCCATAGGGCAAAGAATACTGCCCGTGCACGGCGACCAGAGTACGCGGTGGCTTGGAATGTGCTACTCAAACAGCGGAACAAACCGCGAAATCCCCTATTTTATGGATTTGGAAACGGGCGAGATTAAAGAGGTAACGCAAAAACGAGAGGGCCTGTCCTATGACAGAAGAGTCACCGTTTTGGCCCAAACCAACGATGGCCGCTGGCTTATCGAGACTGCGGCCGACGAGCAGCGAAGCTGTCTCGGCATGGCACTGATCACCCCGGAGCAGCTGCTGGCGGGCAGCACTGACTGGCAGGAAATAACAATGTGGCAGGGCTGATGCAATACGACCAGCCGTATGCCCTTGTATAATTATGCGCGAAAACGCTGATTTGTCCACCTGTTAAACACACAGGCCCGCCAACAGCGAACAAAATTTTGAAAAGTAAGCAAAAACTCTTGAAAAATTTCTTTTGTGGTGGTAACATGAAGGCGGTGTTTGAATTTATATAAAGGAGTGTCTTTTTATGGCAATTCAGAATGCTTACCTGCAGGGTGTATATGAGGGCCTTGCAAAGCGCAACCCCGAGCAGAAGGAGTTTTTGCAGGCGGTCGAGGAAGTCCTCGAGAGCCTCGAGCCCGTTGTCGCCGCTCATCCTGAGTATGAGAAGGCCGGCCTGATCGAGCGCATGGTCGAGCCTGAGCGCATCATCATGTTCCGTGTGCCTTGGGTGGACGATGCCGGTAAGGTGCAGGTCAACCGCGGCTACCGCGTCCAGTTCAACTCCGCCATCGGCCCCTACAAGGGCGGCCTGCGGTTCCACCCCTCTGTCAACCTGTCTATCCTGAAGTTCCTCGGCTTTGAGCAGTGCTTCAAGAACAGCCTGACCGGCCTGCCCATGGGCGGCGGCAAGGGCGGCGCTGACTTTGACCCCCACGGCAAGTCTGACGCCGAGGTCATGCGCTTCTGCCAGAGCTTTATGACCGAGCTGTACCGCCACATCGGCCCGGATACCGATGTGCCCGCCGGTGACATCGGCGTTGGCGGCCGTGAGGTCGGCTATCTGTTCGGCCAGTACAAGCGCCTGCAGAATGAGTACACCGGCGTGCTGACCGGCAAGGGCATCCCCTTCGGCGGCTCTCTCGCCCGTACCGAGGCCACCGGCTACGGCCTGTGCTACTTTGCCAAGGAGATGCTGGCTGACGCCGGCAAGAGCTTCGAGGGCCAGCGCGTGGTCATCTCCGGCTCCGGCAATGTGGCCACCTACGCCAACCAGAAGGCCACCCAGTTGGGCGGCAAGGTCATCGCCATGTCCGACTCCAACGGCTACATCGTCGACGAGAATGGCATCGACTACAAGGTCATCAAGGAGATCAAAGAGGTCAAGCGTGCCCGCATCAAGACCTACCTGGACTATGTCCCCACCGCTAAGTACGTCGAGGGCAGCCAGGGCATCTGGACGGTTCCCTGCGATATCGCCCTGCCCTGCGCCACCCAGAACGAGCTGCGCCTGGACGGTGCCAAGGCTCTGGTTGCCAATGGCTGCTACTGCGTAGCCGAGGGTGCCAACATGCCTTCCACCCCTGATGCCATCGCTTACCTGCAGCAGAACGGCATCCTGTTTGCCCCGGCTAAGGCATCCAACGCTGGCGGCGTTGCTACCTCCGGCCTGGAAATGAGCCAGAACAGCCTGCGCCTGTCCTGGACTTTCGAGGAAGTCGATGAGCGTCTGCACAACATCATGGTCAACATCTACAAGACTGCCGCCACCACCGCCGAGAAGTACGGCATGAAGGGCAACCTGGTTGCCGGTGCCAACATCGCCGGTTTCGAGAAGATCGCCTCTGCCATGATGAGCCAGGGCATTGTCTGATTGGATTTGAGCAGTCAGCCATAAAAAGGCACAAACTTTTTTCGTAAAACCTATTGACACACACGCCGTGCTGTGGTATTATAATCAGGCACCGCAAAACAGCGTGTGTGTCATATATCGCGGAGTAGAGCAGATGGTAGCTCGTCGGGCTCATAACCCGGAGGTCGCAGGTTCAAGTCCTGTCTCCGCAACCAACAAAAGCTCGTTGAAACGACAAGTTTCAACGAGC
>NZ_WQOH01000029.1:60844-85816 GCF_018784445.1 Gemmiger formicilis
ACTTTATGACAAAAGTGGTAACGATCTGATAACTTTGACCCCAAAATGACCCCAAAACGGCAAAATGACTGCGCCCGGACGGCTGAATTTTTCAACCGTCCGGGCGCTTTTTGTGGATAAATTTTGCGGAGTTGGCAGGTAAAAATACGAGCGGCCAGTGTAGTCAGCTTGCCTTGACGAGTACCAACACGCTGTTGTTTGGCACGACAATCTGTTCCTGTTTGGTGGGAATGGGCGGGTTCTTGTATTGGCGCAGGGCTTTTTCGATTTGCTGCTTGACTTCGAGCAGGGCAGCATCCAATGTAGGGGTCTGCACTTCAATTTTTGGAAAGTCAGGAACATGGGCGGTGCAGCCGTCCGGGGATAAGGTGCAGAGTACAGGATATCCCGAACAAACTGTCCATCTCAGGGCGTTTGTTGTAACCTTATACTATCGCAGGTTCAGGCGGGAAAGGCAATAGAAATTCTTACACAAAAACAGCAATAATTGTATGTCTTGCGCAAAATGTGTGCGCTTTTCATAAACGGAAAAATTTGCAGGTTCCTCATAAAATCGGACATGGGAGAAAGCGCGCAACTGCGCTATGATAAGAGAAACCCACTGCCATGAAAAGCCCGATTTTTAAAGAGAGGATGAAAAACCATGAGAAAAGCAAAGCGCAGATGCCAACAGCTGGTTGCAGCGGCAATGTGCGTCGGTATGCTGGCCGGTATGGTCCCCACACAGGTCTTTGCCGAGGAAGCACAGCCGGCTGCAGCAATCGCGCAGCAGGAGCAGGCCCCTGCACCGTCCGCCAACGAGACGGAAACCCCTGCCCCGACTGAGGAACCGGCGGCCGAGCAGACCCCTGCCCCGACTGAGGAACCGGCGGCCGAGCAGACCCCTGCCCCGACCGAGGAACCGGCGGCCGAGCAGACCCCTGCCCCGACTGAGGAACCGGCGGCTAAGCAGACCCCCGCCCCGGCTGAGGAACCGGCGGCTGAGCAGACCCCCGCCCCGGCGGAAGAGCCTGCGGCCGAGGAGACCGCTGCACAAGCTGCCGAGGTGATGAGCGCTGCGGTGCAGGACTCCGAGAATGAGAACTTCGGCAAGGTGCTGGAGGATCAAGACCTTGTTGCGGTGCGCAGCGGCGCTTCTCTGGTGGAGTCGCTGTCCACCGGCAAGCAGGTCAAGGTAACCGCTGAATGGATCAGCGGCAGCAACTCCGCTGTGGACGGCGGCGGTGCCCTGCAGGAGGGGGACGCCTTCTTCAAGCGCAGCCGCTTCACTCTGTATGCGAATGTCAAATTCGATGCTGCGCATGACAACACCTCGGCGCTGCTTGTCGGCAGCGATGCCGGTGCAAACTTCCGCATTGTGCCCTGCAAGACGGACGGCACAGCTGTGCTGAAGGTCAACAACGGTACGGAGCACAAGCTCTCCAAGGCGATGACCGCCGGAGAATGGAACGCCCTGGCCCTTGTCTATGCCGAGAATGACACCGAGGGCACGGTGGCCGTCTATCTGAACGGCGAGGAGGTCCTGCCTGCCACCGGCATCGGCTTCAAGCTCAGCGAGAAGTCCGGCATCGTGGGCGCCGTGGGCGCCACCTTCGGCACCGGCTTTATGCGCACCGGCCTGTATGACGAGCTGGTCGTGACCGGTGCGGCGGACGCCGAGGCCGCCAAGGTCGAGACTGCCGCCCGCAAGGCGGCGGCCGATGCGGTTGTCGCGGTGGACGGCGTTGTCACCGTCACCGGTGCGGAGGTCGAGCAGGCCGCCCAGAATGTCAACGGCTGGACCTATAAGGGGCTCGGCATGCTGAACGGCAACTCCACCAGCAACCTGCTGCTTGACTACAAGGCCGAAAGCCCTGACGCCTACTGGGCCATGATGCGCTATCTGTTCGGCGGTGACTACCCGCTGTTCAGCAACATCAAGATGGAGATGGGCAACGACGGCAACAACTCTACCGGTGCCGAGGCCTGCACCATGCGGTACGAGGACGAGGAGGCAGATGCCTCCCGCTCGCCCGGCTTTGTCATGGCCGCCGATGCCAAGACGATCAACCCGAATGTCAAGGTGTCGATCCTGCGCTGGGGCTGCCCGAACTGGGTCAACGCCTACAAAGGCACAGACTGGTATGCCGCCAACTACAAATGGTACAAGGAAACGATCTTTGACGCCTACGAGAAGTACGGCTATGTCGTGGATTACATCAACCCCGACACGAACGAGACCGGCAATCCTGACAGCGGGATCATCAAATATTTCGCCAACGCCATTGCCAACGAGACGGATTTCCCGGAATATTTTACCGAGGAGGCCAAGCAGGCCTACCGCAGCATCAAGATCGTGGCCTCGGATGAGAACAAGGGCCTGAAGATCGTACCCATGATGCGCGGTGACAAGGACCTGTATGACGCGGTGGATGCCATCGGCTTCCACTACCGCACCAACGCCACCGATGACTATATCAAGATGGCCGATGTGGATGACAAGGAGGTCTGGTACAGCGAGGGCTGTGCGACCTTCGGTTATTCCGAGCTGCAGGAGAACAAGACCGCCGAGTACGGTGCAGGCACCATCGGCGGCTACCAAAGCCCGCTGGCGCTGCTGGACAGCTTCCCCAACGCCTTTGTCGGCTCCCGCCGGACGATGTACATGTTCCAGCCGGCCATCGGCGCCTTCTACGAGGGCATCCAGTACGGCCATAAGGAGCTGCTCTCCGCCCGCGACCCGTGGAGCGGCTATATCCACTATGACCCTGTGCTTTACATGCTGGGCCATATCACCAAGTTTGCCAAGACCGGCTGGGAGAATGCAAGCAACACCGCCGGTATCTGGCGCGTGCTGCCGGGCGCTACCTTTGCGTCCTTCGGTGCCAGCTCGAACGAGCATGCCACCGCAGGCATTGACGGAAACGCCAGCTATATGACGCTGGCAGCACCCGACAAGCAGAACTTCTCCACGGTGTTCGTCAACAACACCCGCAACGAAAAGACCTTTGCCGTCAAGCTGTCCGACATGGCGCTGAAGGCCGAGGCCCTGCACATCTGGACGACCGCGACCGACAGCTATATGCAGAAGGGCGAGGACGCCAAGATCGAGGGCGGCATCGCCTATGTGACCGTACCGGCCTACAGTGTTGTGACCGCCACTACGCTGGATACTGAGCCGGAGCGCTTCCCCACTGAGGACGGCAGCGGCGATTACATCCAGACTGCGACCCGCGCGGTGCTGGACACCGATGCGACCGGCAAGAAGGCTGATACGGCCGATGACTACCTCTACGCCGATAACTTCGACTATAAGGAGGAGGAACTCAACTACATCGTGGACCGCGGCAATGAGCCCCGCTACATGCTGGACACCCACGGCGCATGGATCGTGGAGAACGGCCGCTTAAAGCAGGAGAACGCCGCCGGCGTGACCCAGTGGAACGGCGGTGACCCGGCTACCATCGTGGGGGACTGGCGCTGGATGGACTACAGCGCTTCGGTGGATATGGAGCTGCCCAACGCCGATGCCAACCGGTATGAGCGGCTGACCATCCGTGCGCAGACCGGCATGAACTGGAACAACAGCGGCTACACGCTGGAGCTCAACGGCGCGGGCAGCTGGAAGCTGTTCCGCATCGGCTCCGCTGTGGCCAGCGGCAGTGTTGCCAAGGATGATGCTGGCAAGTACAATGTAAAGCTCATCGGCTTGGGCGACACCGTCTATGCCTATATCAACGGCACGCTTGTCACCAGCTACACCGATGCAAATCCGATGCTCTCCGGCCGTGTGAAGATCAGCTCCAACTGGACGCAGGTCTATGCGGACAATCTGGAAATCAGGACCGTCAAGGGCGGCATTCCCTACGCCACTGCCATGATCGATGGTCAGGACGATGGCGTTGTCTATGAGGGTGCATGGGCCATCAACAACCCGGGCGGCGGCAGCGCTGACAACTGGTACCGCACGATGTCTGAGGCCAGCACCGCCGGTGCGGCGTTCACCTTTGCGGTGGACGGCAGCGGCTTTGCCATCATGGGCAGCAACAACGGCTCCGCTGTGATCGATGT
This sequence comes from Gemmiger formicilis, assembly GCF_018784445.1. Lineage (GTDB taxonomy): Bacteria > Bacillota > Clostridia > Oscillospirales > Ruminococcaceae > Gemmiger. The sequence continues at coordinate 64,895 of NZ_WQOH01000029.1, forward strand.
CTATGTGGACGGCGTGATGAAGGTTGAAAACGCCGCCACCAAGGCCGCCCACACCCGCGGTGAGGCGTACATTCTGTCCGACCTTGCCGCCGGCAAGCACACTGTCAAGGTTGTGCTGAAATCCGGCACGCTCAAGGTGGACGCGCTGAACACCATCGGCAACCGCCTGCCTGCCGCCGAGGGTGCAGTTACCGAGGTGCTGACCAAGCTGCCTGCGCTGGAAAGCTATGTCACCGGCAGCGGCATCGGCAGCCTGCCCGCCGCGGTCGAGGTCAAAAAGACGGACGGCACCACCGCGACCCTGCCTGTGGATTGGAATGTGGATATGAACGCACTGAATGCCAATGCCTACGGTGCGGCCGAGATCCAGGGCACCGTCAAAGGGGCCGTCAACCCGCTGGGCGAGAAGCTGACTGTCAGTGTCAAGATCGGCGAAGTTATCCCCGGCGATACCGTGGTATTCATCGACAGTGTGGCCGGTGATCCGGCAGCCGTCAGCGGCGGCACGACCGAGAGCTATACGCTGTACAAAAAGGCTCTGGGCAGCAAGCTGCTGAATGAAGCCTTTGACCAGCGCAAGACCGCCGATAATGACTGGGGTCTTGTCGATACGGATGCCGGTACCAAGGGCTACAGCTCCACCGCTGACAAGACCGCGACCGGCATCTACGGCCGCGAAAATAAAGCGGGCGAGACCCTGACCTACGCCCTGACCCTGCCTGCAGGCAGCTACATCCTGACGAGCGCCCACCATGAATGGTGGGGCCAGAACCGCCCGATGACCGCCGTGGTCACCGATGCCGAGGGCAACGCCCTGAGCGAGACCGCGACCCTGAACCTGAACGGCAGCAGCGGGGATATCCTCAACAAGGCTGTGTTCAAGTTGGACGGTCAAAAAACCGTTTACTACACGGTGACCGCCACCGGCAGCCAGGCACCTGTCATCAGCTGGCTGGGCGTGCAGCGTCAGCCCGCCGAGACGAAGGTCGTTGTGACGAAGGGCCTGACCAGCGTGCCGGAGGCACTGCAAAATACAGCGTTTACTACAACCGAAAAAATTGAGAAAGAGCTGGTAAAGCAGCTCTCCGATGAGATCAGCGGCTGCAAGGTGAGCATCTACGATGTGAAGCTGATGCTGGATTTCGGTGACGGTAGCCTGATCGAAGCCGAGGAAAACAGCTTCCCTGCAGGGGGCATGGATGTCTGGTTCGACCTGCCCGATGGTGTGACCGCAGAGAATTTCAGCCAGTTCGATATTGAAGTGGCGCACATGCTCTGCACCCGCGACCATGCCGGTGAGGTTGAGCTGCTGAAAGACCCGGAGCTGGACGCTGCGAACGGCAAGCTCAAGGTGCATGTAGGCTCCTTCTCTCCCTTTGCCATCGGCTGGAAGGCCAAGCCTGCCTCCGGACCGGTGGTGACGCCGGGCACCGGCAGCACCGGCACGACCCCCGGCGGCAGCACCGGTAGCAACACCGGCAGCAACACGAATGCCGGCAACAGCAGCAATACCGCAGCAGGCAATGCGGGCGGCACCGCCGCTGCTGCAAGCGGTACCGCCAAGCCTGCAGGCGCAGCCGATAACAAGGCTGCGGTGCCTGCCAAGAGCGGGCTGATTCCCCAGACCTCGGACAGCTTCCCGCTGCTCCCGGTCGCAGGCATTGCACTGGTCAGTCTGGCAGCGGTCGGCCTGCTGGCCCTGCTGAAAAAGAAAAAGCACGAAACGCGCTGAGCCTCTGACGATATAAGATCGTGTTTGCACAGTCCCCGCCCGGAAACGGGCGGGGATTTGTTGCTGCTATGACAAAAAGCCGCACACACTGCGAGGTGTGTGCGGCTTTTTGCGGCTTGGCGGGGGTTACGGTGCCTCGGTGCCCCATGCCTCAAGCTGGGTCAGCGCGGGGAACGGGGACGGGTCCTCGGCCTTTTTCAGCTCAAACAGCTTCAGGCTTTTTGCGGTGCGCGGGGTGATCGCAAAGGTCTGCGGGGCGGCGGTCTTGGTCAGCTGCAAAACCTCGCGGCTGCCGTCATCAAACGCCACGGTCGCCTGCGTCCAGTAGCTGTCGTGCGGGAAATCCGCGCGCAGCGTCAGGCGCAGCTCGTCCACGATCACGGCGCGGCCGAAATCCAGCGTCAGCGCGGCATTGGGGTCGCGGTTAATGCCCCAGCTCTGGTACGGCCAGGTGCCGTGGGCGTCATTCTCATACACGCCGTCCACGGCGTTGCGGGCGGCAAACACGGCCTCGCCGCGGGTCTCCACATTGGCGGACGCATGGGGGAAGAAGCCGGTATCACCGTGTTCGTCATAGGGGTTGAACGCAAGGTTGCGCCGCGCCTTGATCTCCGCCTCGGTGGCAAAGCGGGCGCGGATGATGTGGCAGCACCCGGAAAAGCTTTTGGGGCTGTAGGTGATGGCCTGCTCGCCGAACGGAATGTGGAAGTTGATCTCCCGCTTGACGACATAGACGAGCGCCGGGGCCATCGTGTCCTCAAACTGGATCACGATATACTGCCCGGGTGTGCCGATCTCCAGTGCCACGCGGTCCCCCGGCTTGTAGGCGTTCATGTACACAAGGCTGACCTGCTCCGCACCGGGCGCGGTCATGAGGGTCTGGCCCTCGGCGTCAAGGATCTTTAACTTCAAAAGCTCCATGGGTATCATCCTTTCAGAAAACGGTAAGGGCAAGCTGCCCGGTGAAATACAGGCGGGTGCGGTAGAGGGTGTCCGGCCAGGCCTGACGCAGCCGGGCATCGGTGACGGCTACCGCCTCGGTCACGATGCGCACAGCCCCATCCGCACGGGCGGCCGCTAAGGTGCCGAACTGCACGGTGCTGCCGTCTGCGGCGGGCTTTTCAACGCTCATCAGCGTCAAGGCGACCTCGCCGGGGTAGTCGGTCTCATCGCACAGGGTCAGCCCATCGGCAGTCAGGCGCACGGCGCGGCGGTAGTACCCCAACCCCGGCACGGCGCCGTAGGCAGGGGCAAGGTCCATTGCGATGCTGTCCAATGTGTCGGCCACGGCGACCCCGGCAGCGGCAAAGGCCGCACCGGGCTGCTGCTGATACGCCGCACCGTCGGGGTCAAATTCCGGCAGGTTGTGCCAGCCGGACTGCATCGTCCAGATCTCATACCGCTGCGGGCTGAAGGTCTTTTTGCTGTAGGTCTCCACACCCACATCAATCAGGAGCGGTGCCCCGTTTTTATACAGCGTCACGCTGCCCACATCGTTGTGGTTGTGGCTGTCGGCGTTGCTGCCCGCCTTGGCGCCCAGTGCATAAGCGCCGCGGCGGCAGACGAGAATACCGACGCTCGGATACCAGACATCCCCCGGCGCGGCAGGGGATGCGCGCAGGGCAAAGGCAGTCACCTCCTGCTCGGCCAGTGCGGTCTGAAGATGGTAAAACAGGTTGATGCCCTCGCTGTCATCGGGGTGGTGCAGTCGGTCGGGGTCAGGGGTGCGCAGCGTTTCAGCCCAGTCGTGGGCGGCCAGCGTCATCAGCGGCAGGCTGCCGACCCGCTTGCCGAACAGGTACTCCCGCACGCCGCGGGCCCCGGCCAGCGGGCTGCAGTCAGCAAAATTCAGGTAGTACGGCCCGGCAATGTGCATGTTGACAATGTACTCGGCCATGTTTTTGATCTTCGGCTCAGCCCAGATGTCGTCAAAGACGCCGGGGGCGATTTTGCACAAGAGGTCCAGCGCGTTGAACATCGTCAGCGCGGCGTGGCGGTAGTACTGTGCGCCCTCGCTGCAGCAGCCGTCCGGGCCGTAATCCTTCAAAAAGCAGTCAAGGCTGTAGGCGGCCTGCCCGACATAGGCGGGCAGCGCCTCAACCGGGGCGCACTGCGCGGCGGCCAGCAGGACATTCTGGGTACACCACGGTGTCCAGTTGCACATCGGCTCGTCATCGCGGCCCATCCACCAGAAATGCTCGGTACGGTAGGGCGTCAGGATGCGGCGCTCGACCTCATGCTGCAGCCGTGCCGCCAGCCCGGGCGCGTATTCGTCAAGGGCGGCACCCAGCAGGCCGTACACAGTGGCCAGCAGTGCGCCGGTCTCGGCGGCAAACAGGTCCACGATCGGCCGCGTTACATCGGGCAGCGGCAGCTGGGGCGTGTCGCGGATATAGCTGTTGTGGGCGGGCAGCTGCCACGCGCTTTCCTCGCAGATCGCCCATGCGGCATCGGCGATAGCGGGCAGATAGCTGCCGTCCCCGGTCACGGCCTCGGCCATTGCCAGCGCACAGAGGGTGCGGCGGCGGGCAAAATAGGCGTGTTCCCATCGGGCGCGGTCTCCGTTTTGGGTAAATTGCAGCCACAGCGAGAGCGGCAGCTGCGGCACTGCGGCGGCATCGCGCAGGGCGGCCTGTCCCGCCGCCTGCCAGCGCGCAGCGCCCGGCAGGGCCTGCCACGCCGCGCGGTCGCGGTAAGGCGGGTAAAGCGTGGGGCGCATCGCGTCAAAGCGCGGCGTCATCCTTTGCATCAACATACGATCCCTTCATTCTCTGGATATATTCGCGGGGGCTGGCTCCCTCCAGCTTTTTGAACACCTTGCTGAAATAGAAGGCGCTGTCAAAGCCTACCCGGCTGCTGACCTCATAGATCTTCAGGTCGGTGGCGGCCATCAGCTCCTTGGCGGCGGCGATGCGGGCGGTGGTGACATACTCCACAAAGCCGCGCTCACTGTTTTGTGCAAAAAGCTGGCTCAGGTAGTTGGGGCTGAAGTTGAACACCGCAGCTACATCGTTGAGGGTCAGCTTTTCGGCCAGATGTGCCCGGATGTACTGCTGCACCTGCGCCACGACCTGTGCGCGGTGATCCAGCGGGGTGTTGGGCTTCTCATGGTAAAAGGCAAGGGGAGACTCGCTGCGCAGCAGCTGCTGGGCGGCCAGTGCATCCTGCCGGCTTTGGGAGATCTGCAGAATGTCCGGCACCGCGCGGCCCACGGCCCAGTAGATCTGGGAGCTGAAATAGTTGTAAAGGATCTGCCCGGTGGCCTGCAGGGCGGGGGTCAGCGCGGTCTCGGGGTCCTCGCCCTCCTGCAGGGGCAGCAGCGCCGAAAAATGCTGCAGATCCATGCCGATCACGCGGCAGGGACGGTATTTGGGCAGCGTTTCAGCCGCCATGCGGGTGACGCCGGTGCTCAGGGTGAGCAGCTGCTCGGTCGAAAGCTCCGGGGTGCGGATGCTGCCCAGCGCCACGACATACTGCGGGGCGTGGAAGTCCAGCCCCAGCTCGGCACACTGGCGGTCAAAGGCGGCGCGGTCGGTCAGCAGACCGCCGTACAGCTGCAAAAACAGCCGGTCGCGGTAGCTGTCCATGCTCACGGCGGGGGCAGCGGGGGCCTGCAGCCGCCGCTCCTTCTCCACAGCGGCGCGGGCCTTGTCCAGCGCGGCGGTCAGGCTCTCGGCAGTCAGGTCGATCTTGACAAGGTAGTCCACCACGCCCAGCCGCATGCTGCGCTTTACATAGTCAAATTCCTCATAGCTGGTCAGCATGATGAATACCGGCAGGGCAGAGCCGTCCTTGTGGCAGCTCTCCGCCAGCGTAAAACCATCCATGACCGGCATACGGATGTCGGAAACAACGATGTCGGGGTAGGTCTCTCCGATGGCCTTGAGGGCCTCGGCCCCGTTGCGGGCGGTGCCGACCACGGTGTAGCCAAGCTCGGCCCAATTCAGCATGCCCTGCATACCGATGAGGACCAGCGGCTCATCATCGACCAAGAAAATTTTTGTCACGGTAACACCTCATTTTGGGGGATGCCTTCCTGTTGGGGAGAGGCAGGGGTATAAACCCATGGGCGGGCAGACGCGGCAAAGCCGGGCTGCATCAGTCTGCTTTGCGGACGGCTTCCCCTGCGGGGGAGGCCTTTTTGGCGTCCGGCAGCCGCACCGTTACGGTCGTGCCTACGCCCGGTTCACTCTCGATGCGCAGGCCGTAGGCATCGCCGAAGCTGTATTGCAGCCGGCGGTGAACATTCCAGATGCCCACATGGCGGTATTTGGCGGCGGCCTCCTCGGGGCCGGGCTCCTGCAGGGCTTTGGCGGCCTGCGCAGGGGTCATGCCCACACCGTCATCGCTCAGGAGGATCAGCACATCGCCGTTTGCAGCGTCCCGCTCGACCCGCAGGGTCACCTCACCGGCGCTGCCCTTCGGCTCAATGCCGTGGAAGATGGCGTTCTCGACCAGCGGCTGCAGCGTAAAGCGGGGGATCAGGCAGCTGTGGGTAAGGTTTTCGTCCTCGATATAGCTGACATCAAGGGTGATCGTGCCGCCGTAGCGGTACTGCTGGATCGTGAAATAGTCGTTGAGCAGGGCAAACTCCTCATACAGCGGCACAAGCCGCTCATTGCCCTTGGAAACGCTTTTCAGCAGGCGGGAGAGCGCCGTGACCATCTCGGCAATGCCGGGCGCATGCTGGATGGTAGCCATCCACTTGATGCTGTTGAGGGTATTGTAGATGAAATGCGGGTTGATCTGGTTTTGCAGCATCCGGTATTCAAGGTCCTGCTTTTGCTTTTCGTCCTCAAGGCGGCGGTCCATCAGGGCGGTGATGTTGCCCGACATTTTATTGATGCCGCGGCCGATGTCGCCCAGCTCGTTGTCCCACTCAATGGCCGGGTCAGCGGAAAAATCGCCGCTGCCGACCGCCTCGATCCGGCTTTGCAGCGCCGTGATCGGGCGGGCGATCATCCTGTGCAGAAGAAATGCCAGCGCACTGCCCAGCGCCAGAATGGCCGCCAGACTGAATATGAGTGAGGCCGACAGATAGGGAATCTGCCGCTGCAGCGGTCCGTTGGGCAGGACCTCGATCAGGTAGAGATCATGCACCCCGATGGGATACCGCACGATAAGCTGGGTGTTGACGCCGCTGCCGCGCTCGTATACCTCGGTCAGGCTGTCGAGGGTCTCGGCGTCAAAGGGGCGGGTGTCCTTATAATAAGTACGGTCGGTGTCAAGCTCGGTCAGGGTGTTGTTCTGCACGGTGTAGATATGCTCGCCCATCTCCCACAGCAGCTTCCCGCCCTCTGACAGGGTAAAGCCGCGCAGCGGCGCCGTGATGACGGAAGGGGAAACAAAGATGCAGACATGCGCTGTGCGGTCGGTGCCGGGCAGGGTCAGGGCGCGGCAGATCGGGATCGTCTGCGCCGCCTGAGTGGTCAGCGCCAACGGGTCGCGGGTGATATACGCCCAGCCGTAGCTGGCCTCGTTGTAGCCGGGGATCGTCTGCAGCAGCTCCGGGGTCAGCGCCACGACATTGGTGGCAGCCGTGCCGAACATCATCGGCCGCCCGGCGGCGTTGATGAGCATGAACCGCTGGATATACGGCAGCGTGCGCATGGAGTTGTATTTGGCTGAGATCATCGGGTACATCGAAAGCGCCTGATTGTTGCCGGCGGAATCGGTCAGCAGGTAGGTGCGCATTGACGGATTGTAGGCGCACCAGCTTGCCAGATCGTCCACCTCGTCAAGGTCGCGGTAGATGGCGGCGGCTGCAGTCTGCAGGGCATACTCGGCATTCAGCAGGGTGGTACGCTCCCACTCAGCGTTGAGCTGGTGCATGTTGCTGACTGTGATGACGATCGACACGCCCAGCGTGAACAGGAGGGTCAGCGTCAGCACCCGCAGCTGCAGGCTGCCCCGATGCAGGTTGAATTTGCCCATAAAGGCTCCTTGTATAGTATAATAAGGTGAGAAGCAGCTTTTTGAATGGTCCTGTATATACATATATACCCTATCAGACAGGCTGCTGTCAAGAATAAAACTGTACAAATATGACAAAATAGCGCGTATTTGCTTGTCTATAACTGTAAGAAAGATGAATATTGCAGGTTTCTTGAAATATTACATGTTTTGGCGGTCTCCTTTGCGGAACTGCCGTAAATATTGCAAAAGTAACCAAAAATATACCATCGCTTTCGGCGGGCAGCGGGTGTATGATAATGACAACGAAAGGGACAGGCCCTCTGCAGAAAGCCTTCCCGCAAGTAACGATTTCTTTTTAGGAGGAGAAATTAGTATGCGTAAAATGCAAAGATTCGCAGCCCTTGGGCTGGCCGGCACCATGGCCCTGAGCCTGGCAGCCTGCGGCGGCAGCTCCGCTTCCACCACGGACTCCACCCCTGCAAGCACGGCATCTTCCACCGAGGCCACCGCAGAGAGCACGGCCTCCGGCGACAGCGTCACCCTGAACTGGGCGCTGTGGGACAAGGACTCCACCGCCTACTGGGCAGCGCTGGCAGACGGCTACATGGCCAGCCACCCCGGCGTCACCATCGAGATGACCGACCTTGGCTCCACCGATTACATGACCCAGCTGGCCACCCAGCTGGCCGGCGGCAACGGCGAGCTGGATGTCCTCTCCATCAAGGACATCCCCGGCTACTCCAACCTGATCAACCTCGGTATGCTGGAGCCGCTGAGCGGCAAGCTGACCACCGATGAGAGCAAGTTCAACGGCGTTCTCGATCAGCTGACCGCCGAGGACGGCAACTACTACGCTGTTCCGTTCCGCTCTGACTTCTGGGTCGTCTACTACAACAAGGACATCTTCGATCAGGCCGGCATCGAGTACCCCACCAACGATATGACGATGGCCGACTTTGACGCCAAGATCCGCGAGGTCTACGAAAAGACCGGCATCTACGGCAACATCTACCACACCTGGCGCTCCACCACGACGCTGTTCGGCATTCTGGACGGCAAGAACACCGTCATTGACGGCAACTACGACTTCCTGAAGCCCTACTACGAGCAGGTCATGGCCGAGCAGACTGACGGCGTCATCCCCAACTACGGCGAGCAGAAGACCGCCAACCTGCACTACTCCGGCGCGTTTGAGAACGGTCAGGCCGCTATGTGCAACATGGGCTCCTGGTTCATCGCTACCCTGCAGAAGTACAACGCCGAGGCTTCCGCCAACGGTGTCCAGCCCGTCAACTTCGGCATCGTCAAGTATCCTCATCCGGACGGCGCACCTGCCGGCTCCACGCTGGGCACTGTGACCAGCCTGGCCGTCAACGCCAACTCCGAGAAGAAAGAGGCTGCGCTTGACTTCGTGAACTGGTGCGCTTCTGAGGAAGGCGCCAAGGCCGTTGCCGCAGTCGGCACCTTCCCCGCCGTTGCCAGCGACGAGACCAACAAGATCATCTCCTCCACCGAGGGCTTCCCCTCTGACGAGAACTCCCTCGAGGCACTGAACACCACCGCCATCTACCTTGAGATGCCGCTGTCCGACAAGGCCTCCGAGATCGAGACCATCCTGAACACCGAGCATGACGCCATCATGACCGAGAGCGAGACCATCGACGAGGGCATCGCCAACATGAACGAGCAGGTTCAGGCACTGCTGGGCTGATTTGAGTGATCACGGCCCCTGCAAGAAACATTTGCAATCTTCCAACTTTTTCATAAGTTTTCCTTCTTCTTCGTAAAGGGGCGGGCGGGCGCGCCTGCCCCTTCTCTTATGCAGCTAACCCCCGAGGAGGTATGATCCATGGCCGAAACCACACAGGCTGTACAGGTGAACCCAAAGCGCGGCATGAAAAAATCCACGCGGGACAGCCTGATCGCCTACAGCTTCATCGCACCGAACTTCATCGGCTTCTGCGTCTTTACGCTGGTGCCCATGATCTTCGCCATCGCGCTTTCCTTCTGCAACTGGGATGGTGTTCATCCGGTAGAGTTCACCGGCATCAGCAACTTTGTCGCGCTGCTCAGTGATAAGACCTTCAAGGCGGCGTTCGTCAATACGCTGGTCTACGCCGTCGGCACCGTGCCGCTGACGCTGGTCTGCAGCCTTGGTCTGGCCATGCTGCTGAACCAGAAGGTCAAGTGCCGCAACTTCTTCCGCACGGTCTCGTTCTTCCCGTATGTTGCCTCGCTGGTCGCGGTCGCGGCCGTCTGGAACATGATCTTCAGCCCCTCGATGGGCCCGGTCAACCAGATCCTTGCGGGCCTCGGCGTGGAGAACCTGCCCAAGTGGGCCGCCGGCAAGGACACCGCTATGCTGACGGTCATCCTCTTCAGCGTATGGAAGAACATGGGCTACTACATGGTCATCTACCTTGCCGGTCTGCAGGGCACGAACCCCGAGCTGGAGGAGGCTGCTGAGCTGGACGGCGCCAACAAGTGGCAGATCTTCTGGAATGTCACGCTGCCGCAGCTCAAGCCCACGACCTTCTTTGTCATCATCATGCTGACCATCGCCTCCTTCAAGGTGTATGACCAGATGTATATGATCACTCAGGGCGGCCCGGGCAATGCCACGATGACCCTTGTCTACTACATTTATAATGTTGCCTTTGTCAACACACCCAAGTACGGCTATGCAAGCGCCGTCTCGATGGTGCTGTTTGTACTGGTGCTGTTTGTCACCATCATTCAGTTCAAGGGCTCGTCCAACAACGACTAAGGAAAGGAGGATACACCATGGCTACTACCGCTGTAAAAGAAAAGACCGGCTCGATGAAGGCGCAGCATATCGTCAGCCGCGTGCTGATCTACGCGCTGCTTATCATTGTGGCGGCACTGATGCTCATCCCGTTCCTGTGGATGCTGTCTGCATCCTTTAAGCTGAATAAGGATGTTTTCACCTTCCCCATTGAGTGGATTCCCTCCAACCCGCGCCCGCAGAACTATGTGGATATTTGGACCAAGATCCCCCTGCTGACCTTTATCAAAAACACCGCCTTCCTGACCATTGTGGTCACGATTTTGCAGGTGCTGACCTCCTCGTTTGCCGCCTATGCGTTCGCCAAGCTGAACTTCAAGGGCAAGAATGTGCTGTTCCTCGGCTATATCGCAACCATCGCGGTGCCCTGGCAGGCCTACATGGTGCCCCAGTTCATGATGATGCGTTCCTGGCATCTGAACAACACCCACCTTGCCATCATCTGTTTGCAGGCGTTCAGCGCGTTCGGCGTCTTTATGATGAAGCAGTTCTATGAGGGCGTCCCCACCGAGCTGTGCGAGGCCGCGCGTATCGACGGCCTGTCGGAGTACGGCATCTACGCCCGCATCATGCTGCCGCTGTCGCTGCCGGCTGTGTCCACGCTGGTCATCTTCACCTTTGTGAACACATGGAACGACTTCCTCGGCCCCCTGATCTACCTGACCAAGACGGAGCTGAAAACCATCCAAATCGGCCTGCGCATGTTCATCAGCCAGTATTCCGCAGAGTACGGCCTGATCATGGCGGCCTCGGTCATTGCGCTGATCCCGGTGCTGATCGTGTTCCTCTCCCTGCAGAAATATTTCGTGCAGGGCGTTGCATCCAGCGGCCTGAAGGGCTGATACACTACCCATTTGTACGGGGCGCAAGGCGGAAAGCCCTGCGCCCCTTTTTTTAAGATAAAAGATAAAAATTATGGTGGCGCGTTCCGCTGCGCTCCACGCAAAAAAACAAAACCGCGAGCCCCGCATTTTGTTTTCGCCCAAGGCGAAAACTCCACCTTATTTATTATCTATTATCTTTTATCTATTCTCTAAGAAAAAAGAGGTTTCCCATGAAAACATTCCCCAATAAAATCCTGACGAAGTCTCAGGCCGAACAGGCGCTGGATACCGCCGTGGCTCTTGTGCGGCAGAATCTGCCGCTGTATACAGACCATTGCCAGAACCATTCCAGTGTTCATGACATCTATCCCCAATGCGAGAACAACCAGTGGACCTGCGGCTTCTGGCCGGGCGAGGTCTGGCTCAGCTATGAGCGCACCGGTGATGCGGCGTTCAAAAATACCGCGCTGACGCTGGTGGACAGCTTTCTGTACCGGATTGAAAACAAGATCGAGGTAGACCACCACGATATGGGCTTTCTGTACAGCCCGTCCTGCGTGGCAGCCTACAAGCTGACCGGCAGCGAAAAGGGCCGCCGCGCCGCCATTCTGGCCGCTGACCAGCTCTGCACCCGCTTTCAGGAGAAGGGCAGCTTCTTTCAGGCATGGGGTCCGCTGGGCGCTAAAGACAACTACCGCTATATCATTGACTGCCTGCTCAATGTGCCGCTGCTCTACTGGGCCAGCGAGACCACGGGCGATGCCCATTATGCCGAGCTGGCGCACCGCCATGTCACGACCTGTCTGGCCAACTCCATCCGGCCGGACGGCTCGACCTACCACACCTTCTTTATGGACCCCGTGACCGGCGCGCCGGTGCGCGGCGCGACCTGTCAGGGCTACAAGGATGACAGCTGCTGGGCGCGCGGGCAGGCGTGGGGCGTATACGGCACGGCCATCAGCTACCGCTATACCAAGCGCCCGGAGTATCTGGAGGCCTTCCGCCGGGTGCTGTCCTATTACCTTGACCGCCTGCCCGAGGATCTGATCCCTTACTGGGATATGACCTTTACCGAGGGCGACACCGAGCCGCGGGACTCCTCCTCGGCATCCATCGTGGCCTGCGGCCTGCTGGAGGCGGCCAAGTACGCCAACCCCGATCAGGCTGCGGAGTACACGCTGCTGGCGGCCCAGATGCTGGGCAGCGTGGCCGAGCATTATGCCGTCAGGCAGGGGCCGCAGGGCATCGGCCTTGTGCGCCACGGCACCTACAGCAAAAAGAGCCCCTACAACACCTGCACGCCGGAGGGCGTGGACGAGTGCGTGAGCTGGGGCGATTACTTCTACATGGAAGGTCTGACCCGGCTGACGAAGGATTGGACCCTTTACTGGTGACATAGGGGCCGGGTGTGCCGGCCTCTACAAGAGGTGATCCTATGAACTTACAGACAAAACAAGACTTCACCGCCCTTGCAATGCGGTTTCTCAGCCCCCTTCTGCCGCTCTATTCCCCGGGCGGGGCGCTGCTGCATCTGGGCGATACCGGCGCCACCTACCCGCAGCGCACCATCGGGATGGAGGCTTTCTCCCGCCCGCTGTGGGCGCTGGCACCGCTCTGGGCGGGCGGCGGCAGGGCCGATGCGTTCCTGCCGATCTACCAGAGGGGGCTTGTCAACGGCACCGACCCAGACAGCCCCGAATACTGGGGCGACCCCAACGATTACGACCAGCTTTTTGTCGAGATGGCGGCGCTGGCCTGCGCTATACTGGAGACACCCGAGAGTGTCTGGAACCCGCTGACGGACACCGAAAAGGCAAAGCTGGGCAAGTGGCTCGACACGATCAATCATCACGACCTGCCCGGCTGCAACTGGCTGCTCTTCCGGGTGCTGGTCAATCTGGCGCTGGATTCCGTGGGTATGCCCTGCAGTATGCAGCAGGCCGCCGCCGACATGGCCGAGGTGGACAAGTGGTATGTCGGGGACGGCTGGTACTCCGACGGGCCGGCCGAAGTCAAGCCGCAGAAGGACTACTATAACCCTTGGGCCATACAGTATTACACGGTGCTGTACAGCGTGTTTGCCGCCCGGCGCGACCCCGCCCGCGCAGCGCTCTACCGTGAGCGCGCCGTGCAGTTCGGCCGGCAGTTCGCCCAATGGTTTGACCCGGACGGCGCGGCGCTGCCCTTTGGCCGCAGCCTCGGCTACCGCATCGGGCAGAGCGCGTTCTACGCCGCCTGCATCTGGGCGGGGCTGGAGCCGCTGCCCCTGCCCGTCATGAAGGGCATCATCGTCCGCAATCTGGCGTGGTGGCTGGCCCGGCCCATCTTTGACCGGGACGGTGTGCTGACGATCGGCTACGGCTACCCGCAGATGTACATGGCCGAGCAGTACAACGCCCCCGGCAGCCCGTACTGGGGCCTCAAGGTCTTTTTGCTGCTCGCTTTGCCCGACGATCATCCGTTCTGGGCCTGCGAGGCAGCCCCCCTGCCGGAGGAACTGACCCGTCCCGGCGTGATCCCCCAGCCAAGCGCCGACCTGCTGCTGCAGCGCCTGCCGGACGGCCAGTTGAACGCCTATTCCCCGGCAAATTATGAAAAGGGCGACCACGGCCAATTTACCGAAAAGTACGGCAAGTTCGTCTACAGCACGCGGTTCGGTTTTTCGGCCAGCCGCAGCTATGTGCAGCTGGAGCAGACCGCGCCCGACAGCATGCTGGCCTTTGTCATAGACGGCTGGACCTTTGTACGGCGGCACAGCGACAAGTTTGTCCTTTTTGGGGATCGGCTGCTGAGCGAGTGGCGGCCCTTCCCGGGCATCAAGGTCACGACCGAGCTGGTCCCCACCGCGTGGGGGCACACCCGCACCCATACGGTCGAGAGCAACATCGCCTGCACGGCCTACGACTGCGGCTTTGCCGTGCCGAAGTTCGCCGCCGGCTTTGCACAGTCGGCGGCCGGCAGTGAGGCCGAGGCGAAAAACGCCGCCTGCCGCTGCGTGGTAAAAGGCGCAGCAGGGCAGGGGGTCGTGATCAACGCCGCCCCCAACACGAATCTGTACGACCCCAACACGGTCATCCCCGCCGTGCGGTATGAGATACCCATCGGCACCGCAGTGCTGAACACCCGGGTGGAAAGCCGGCATAACTAAAAGCTTGGGCCGCTGCCGTGCAGGGACCATCATAAAGCTTTTGCAAAAGGCGAATCATCGCTGCTTTTTGTATCATAGAGAGAGGGTTTTACTATGTATCCGCAAACCAATGCTGTCCGCAGCGTCCGGGATCTTTCCGGCGTGTGGGATTTCCGTTTCAATGCCAATGAGCCATGGCAGCCCATCGCGGTGCCTGCGTCCTACAACGACCAGAGCCCCGACCCTGAGTTCCGCCGCCACTACGGCATGGCCTACTACCGCACCACCTTCACCGTGCCCGAGGGCGCGCGCCGTGTGCTGCGGTTTGATGCCGTGACCCACAATGCCGTTGTGCGGCTCAACGGTCAGGAGATCGTCACCCATCGCGGCGGTTTCCTGCCCTTTGAGGCCGATATCACGGCGCTGGCCAAGCCCGGCGACACCGTGACCCTTGAGGTCGAGGTCGATAACCGGATCGGCCACGGCACGCTGCCGGTCGGCAATGAGGGCGGCACTGCCTTCTTCGGCTCCGACAATGCCGGTATCCCGGCAGTCGAGGCCGGCAAGGCCCGCCAGCAGATGCAGGGTGTCAACCTGCCGAACTTCGACTTCTTCAACTATGCGGGCATCACCCGCCCCGTCCGCCTGTACACGACCCCGGCGGCTTATATCCGCGACATCACGCTGGTGGCCGGTGCTGACGGCAAGCTGCACTACACCGTGGACACAGTGGGTGAGGGCAATGTGCAGCTGACCGTGCTGGACGCCAACGGCCGCGCTGTTGCCGATGCGGACGGTGCTGCGGGTACGCTGCAGGTCAAAAACGCCCGCCTGTGGCAGCCCCGCCCCGGCACGCCCTACCTGTACACAGCGCTGGTGCGGTTCGGCACCGATGAATACCGCCAGCCGTTCGGCTTCCGCAGTGTCGAGGTGCGCGGGCATCAGTTCCTGATCAACGGCGAGCCGTTTTATTTCAAAGGCCCCTGCAAGCATGAGGATTCTTTCTTCCGCGGCCGCGGGTATGACGCCTGCGTGACCGTGACCGATCTCAAGCTTTATGAGTGGCTCAACGCCAACTGCCTGCGGATGAGCCATTACCCCTACGCCGAGGAGGTCTACGACCTCTGCGACCGGCTGGGCATTGTGGTTATTGATGAGACGCCGGCTGTCGGCATCGGCGCGGGTGCGGCGTGCGACCCGTACAAGACCTTCCCGCTGAAAAACTACCACAGCGCCGTGCTGAAGGCCATGATCGACCGCGACAAAAACCATCCCTGCGTGGTGCTGTGGAGCCTTGGCAACGAACCGGACACCGAGCATTTCCCCGAGAGTGCCCGCGATTACTGGCGCCCGCTGTATGAGCAGGCCCACGCGCAGGACCCGCAGGGCCGCCCCGTCACGATGGTCTGCTGCCAGAACGACTACACCAAGGACATCACGACCCGCACGATGGATGTCGTCTGCATCAACCGCTACTACGGCTGGTATAATTTAAGCGGCGATCTCGACAATGCGTCCTACGCGTTCCGGCAGGAGCTGGACTTCTGGAAGGGGATCGACAAGCCGCTGATCCTGTCCGAGTACGGCGCGGATACGGTCGCGGGCCTGCACGGCGTTGCCCCCGAGATGTTCACCGAGGAATTTCAGGTCGAATACTACAAGGCCATCAACGCATGTCTGGACAGCTACGCCTTTGTTGTGGGCGAATGGCCGTGGAACTTTGCAGACTTCTCGACCCAGCAGGGCCCGATGCGTGTCGGCAGCTGCAACCGCAAGGGTCTGTTCACCCGTGAGCGCACCCCCAAGCTGGCGGCGCACTATTTCCGTGACCGCTGGGCAAAAAAGCAGCCCAATGACCGATAAAAGAGGATGACACTATGACACCCGAACTGAAATGGCTGACCGACCCGACCGTCTTTGCCGTGAACCGGCTGGATGCACACTCAGACCATGTTTGCTACCGCAGCGAGGCGGAGATACGACTGGGCGGCAGCTCGCTGCGCCAAAGTCTGGACGGCAGCTGGCGCTTTGCCTACAGCGCCTGCCCCGCCGCCCGCCCGGCGGATTTCTACCGCGAGGACGCGGATCTCTCTGCTTTCGGCACAATCTGCGTGCCCGGGCATATCGAGCTGCAGGGCTACGGGCAGATCCAGTACACCAACACCCTCTACCCGTGGGACGGCCGCAGCTATCTGCGCCCGCCGCAGATCGACTGGGACAACACTCCTGTCGGCAGCTATCTGCGGGAGTTTGACTTGGACGAGGGGCTGCGCGGGCAGCGCGTCTGCGTCAGTTTTCAGGGTGCCGAGCAGGCACTGTATGTCTGGTGCAACGGCCACTTCGTCGGCTACGCCGAGGACAGCTTTACCCCCTCGGAATTTGACCTGACACCGTATATCAGGCAGACTGGCAACCGCCTGTGCGTCGAGGTGTACAAGCACAGCAGCGCCTCCTGGCTGGAGGATCAGGACTTTTTCCGCTTCTCGGGGCTGTTCCGCTCGGTCTATCTCTACGCCAAGCCCAAGGTGCATATCCGTGATATCTGGCTCAAGGCGGAGCTGGCCGAGGGCAACACCACCGGCCTTCTGACCCCCATCGTCAAGCTGGACGGCGAGACGGACGGCGCGCGGGTACACCTGCGCCTGACCGACGGCGAGGAGTTCGCCCTCTTTGATGAGGACATTGACGGCAGCACCATCGAGCTGAGCGCCATCCACCCGTGGAGCCATGAGACACCGGTGCTGTACCATGCCTTGCTGACCCTGTATGACGCCGACGGTGCCGTGCAGGAGGTCTTGCCCTACGACATCGGCTTCCGCCGCTTTGAGATGAAGGACGGCATCATGTGCTTAAACGGCAGCCGCATCATCTTCAACGGTGTCAACCGCCATGAGTGGAATCCCGAGAAGGGCCGCGCCATTGACGAGAGTGATATGCACGCCGCGATGGCCGTCTTTAAGCGCAACAACATCAACGCTGTGCGTACCTGCCACTACCCCAACCAGAGCCGGTGGTATGACCTCTGCGATAAAAACGGCATCTATATGATAGACGAGACCAACCTTGAAAGCCACGGCAGCTGGCAGAAGCTGGGCGTGGTGGAGCCGAGCTGGAATGTCCCCGGCAGCCTGCCCGAATGGCGGGACTGCGTGGTCGATCGCGCGCGCAGCATGTTTGAGCGCGACAAAAACCACACGGCAGTGCTGATCTGGTCCTGCGGCAACGAGAGCTATGCCGGCGAGGATATCCGCGCGATGGCGGCGTTTTTCCGGGAAAATGATCCCGGCCGCCTTGTGCATTACGAGGGCGTGTTCCAGTGCCGTGCGTTTGACGACATCAGCGATATGGAAAGCCGGATGTACGCCAGCCCCGCCTCCATCAGGGAATATCTGGACGCCGACCCCAAGAAGCCGTTTATCCTCTGCGAGTATATGCACGACATGGGCAACTCGCTCGGCGGGATGGAAAGCTACATTGCGCTGATCGACCGGTACGAAAAGTATCAGGGCGGCTTCATCTGGGACTACATGGATCAGGCGCTCTGGCATACCGATGCAATGGGCCGCCGCGTACTGGGCTACGGCGGAGATTTTAACGAGCGCACGACCGATTACAACTTCAGCGGCAACGGCATCGTCTATGCGGACGGCACCGAAAAGCCTGCCATGCAGGAGGTCCGCTACTGGTACGACACCCCAGAACGCCGCGCTGTGCACGATGCGCACAATAAGCTGGCAGCCGAGCGCAGTGCCGCCGCACTGGCCGCCGCATGGCAAAAGCGCCCAACCCGGCCCCTGACCGTCACCGAGGGCGACGGCAACATAGGCGTAAAGGGCAGCGGCTTTGAAGTGCTGTTCTCCATTTCCGAGCAGGGTCCCGTTTCGCTGCGCAAAAACGGCGCCGAGTGGCTGTGGCGCGCCCCGCGCCCGGCATTCTGGCGAGCCTCTACCGACAACGACCGCGGCTGCAGTTTCCCGCAGCGCGCCGCCGTCTGGATGGGTGCCGACGTCTTTGTGCAGAGAATGGGCTTTACCGTGCAGGAAAAATCCGCGCAGTGTGTGCGGGTGCAGTACCGTTTTGGTGTGCCCGGCGTACCGGGCGCGCAGGTCGAGATGATCTACACGGTCGAAGCACAGGGTGCGCTGCGGCTGGATGCCGTTTACCACGGCGTACCCGGCGCACCGGAGCTGCCCTGCTTCGGCATCAAGTTTGAAACGGCTGCTCCCGTTGTGCGCACCCGTTGGACGGGGCTTTCAGGCGAAACCTACCCCGACCGCTGCAAGGGCGGGGTGTTCGGCTGCCACGAGGAACCCCCGCACATTGAACCGGCGCTGGTGCCGCAGGATTGCGGTTTGCACATGGATACCCAGCAGGTAAACCTGCAGTTGGCTGACGGCAAGACCCTGACGTTGGAATCCACCGGCGAGGCGTTTGCCTTCAGCGCGCTGCCCAACACGGCGCAGCAGATCGAGGCTGCGCAGCACCCCTGTGAGCTGCCCGAAACCGGGCGCACCTGCGTTACCGTGCTGGGCGCAGCGCGCGGCGTCGGCGGCATTGACAGCTGGGGTACCGATGTGGAGGCACCATACCATGTCAACGGCGAACAGCAGCACAGCGTCAGCCTGAGGATCCTGCTGTAATAAAATAGCAAAGCTCATAGAAAATCTGAGGGTCTGCTCTGAAAAGCGCCCGGACGGCTGAATTTTTCAACCGTCCGGGCGCTTTTTGTGGATAAAATTTGCGAAGTTGGCAGGTAAAAATAGGAGCGGTCAGTGTAGTCAGCTCGCTTTGACGAGTACCAGCACGCTGTTGGTTGGCACTACGATTTGGTCTTGTTTGGTGGGAATGGGTGGGTTCTTATATTGGTGTAGGGCTTTTTGGATTTGCTGTTTGACCTCCAGCAGGGCGGCGTCTAGTGTTGGCGCTTGTGCGGTGATTTTGGGGAAGTCCGGCACATGGGCAGTGCAGCCGTCCGGGGATAGTGTGCAAAGCACCGGATAAGGCTGGTTCTCCACAGAGATACTGTACTGCATCCCGAACATGTCATCCATCTTGTCCATTTCGTGCCGCTTATGTTCGTCCATGCTGTGGACATAGGTGTCCATTGTGAATGCTACGGAGTAATGACCGAGGATGGCCGACAGCGTTTTGTAGTCCATGCCGCGCTCCAGCGCACGGGTGGCGAAGGTGTGGCGCAGGGCGTGGAAGGTAAAGTGTCCGATGTCGGCATCCTTCAACAGGCGATCGTAGTAATCCTTGAAAGTTTTCTGCTCAAAGTAGTGACCGAATTCGTTGGTAACGATGAAGCCATAGTCGGTGTACTTATCCCCTGCCCGAATCTTATCCTGCGCTTGCTGTTGTTTCCAGCGGGCAAGCTCGTCTGCCATTGTGCGGGTCAGCGGAATCGTGCGGCGAGAGTTTTTCGTTTTGGGTGTACCGAATACGATTTCAGTTTTGTTTTCGCCGTCGTGGGCTTCGTACTTGGCAAGGCGGTTAATCGTGCGCCTGACATGAAGCTGCGCGGTGGAAAAGTCGATGTCCTCCCACTTTAGTGCCAGCAACTCCCCCATGCGTAATCCGGTACACAAGTCTAAGCGGATAAACACGCCGTAGCGGTGGCGGTAGCTGGCCTGCACCAGCGCCCGCTGCTGGTCGTTGGTAAAGACTACGACTTCGGGTTTCTCTCCGCTGGGCAGGGTCACGGCATCGCAGGGATTATAAACCAGTAGATGCTCTTTTACAGCTTGTTGTAAGCACTTGTGTAATGCCATGTGGTAGTTGCGAAGCGTCTTGGGCGACAGCCCTTCTTCGCGGAATTTGTAGTTATAAAATTCCTGCAGGGTATGAGGTTCAAGCTTCTTGAGCAGGATTTTTCCCAGTACACAAAAGTGCTTGTTGAGATAACTGCGGTAGCTGGCGTAGGTGGACTGCTTGACGGTATCTTTCATGTAAGTCTCCAGCCAGTATTCGTACCATTCGCCAAGAGTCACCGACATAGGATCGCGCCAGCCCTGTGTGCGGACTTCGTGGGCTTGCTGCTGCAGGATTGCGATTGCCTCTTGCCGCGTGTTGCAGCAGGTGGATGTGCGTCTGGGCTTACCGGTTTTGTAGTCGATTCCGGCGGATAGCCGAACCTCCCACCGCCCGTCTGTACGCTGACGGATGTTGCCCTCGTTATGCCCGCGGCGCAGGGATGTTTTAGATGTGTCTTTCACGGTGCATCGTCTCCTTTCGTGACACAAAGACTACCACAGGTACGACCACAAAGCTATTCATCAGACCCGACAATCTTCGGGTTCTCGTTTTGGGCTTTATTGACCTTTTGCTGCTCCAGCCAGCCCAGAAGTTCATCCCGCCGTACCAGCAGTCGGTTTCCAATGTGGAACGCCGGGAAACTCGCGTCGTGAAATATGCGGTAGGTGGTCGAGCGCGAAATGCCGAAGTAAGTTTGCACTTCCTTGGGGCTGACAACATTGGGTAAATTTTGAAATTCCGTGTTCATGGGTTCCTCCTATGT
>NZ_WQOH01000029.1:85826-143513 GCF_018784445.1 Gemmiger formicilis
GATAAAATTAAAAGTTCTTCACTATATAGCCGCTGAGAACGGCGAAAATTACGAGGTTTTTTAAACTGTTTAGAAAAAGTTCAAATTTTTAGAAAGATTCCAAATCATATCATACAGACCGGCAGTCGCAACTTTTGCAACGGTCCTCAAAATTTTTGAAAAAATTATCTCTACTATATAGCCACTGGGAAAAGGCAAAAGGTAACGCTCGCTGAAAAAATAATGGAATTTTTTCATTAAATTTCAGTATAACAGTATAACTTGCAGGATTCCTGCAAGTTTAGAGATGTAAAGCGAAGAATTTTTTCTCAAGAACTGGCCTAAACGCCAAAATTACACTTCAAAAACAGCATATCACCCATTGTGCTAAAAAACCTTGCACTTTTACAAAATATCTAAATCCATTTTAACAGGCAATGGGGAAAAAAACTGCCACATTACTCAAAATAAAACAGGCAAGCCGCAGATTAAAACGGCTTGCCTGTTTTAAGTGACGATGGTGACGGTAGTGACGATGTTTATGGGATATGGGTAGGGGTATGCAAGAAAGATCGTCACCATCGTCACCACCGTCACGCTTATAGTGAAATGACGCTTGCAGTTTACTACTGCTCGAAACAAAAACAATGATACTACGAGAAACACAAAATCAGAATGACGCAGATGACGCTAATGACGCTGAATCTGGGATATGGTATAGGGATGTCCTAAAAACAGCGTCACGAGCGTCATCAGCGTCACTATCGTCACGCAAGAACTGTGCCGGGGGTCTGGGGTACGCCCCAGAAATGTGCATGTGGATGACCACATGCTATGCTAGCAAAACATGTCTCCACTCAAAACGATGACAAACAAACCCGATACCCGCACAAATTCGTATATGCTCTCAAGAGTGAATCACTTCTGATTCATCCAAAAATCTTGACTCGAAAAAGTGAATCAGTTCTGATTCACGCTTACAATGGCTCCACTATATCGGCTACTGTTATAAACGGGTATCTTGTATCGAATTGAGAGCGCAAACACATCTTACAATGATCTATTTTGTGGTTTTACATTTTGGGCAGCAGTGGAAGAAGCCCAGAACGAAGGTGGCCAATTTGAGAAAGCTGGGCATCCCGGCTGACAAGGCTTACCAGTGGGGTAATTCAAGACTGGGCTATTGGCGTATCGCCGGTAGCCCTGTATTAAAGTGTTCCATTACAAACGAAAGACTCGCAGCAGCAGGATACTTCAGTATCCTCAACTACTACGAGTCCTTGCACTTATGCTGTTGAACCGCCGTGTACCGGTCGGTACGCACGGTGGTGTGAGAGGTCGGCTATCTATTTGAGAGAGCCTCCTACTTGATTTAAGAATTATTTGTCTCTTCGAAATTCTCAATCATT
The DNA here is from genome assembly GCF_018784445.1 of Gemmiger formicilis. Taxonomy (GTDB): domain Bacteria; phylum Bacillota; class Clostridia; order Oscillospirales; family Ruminococcaceae; genus Gemmiger. The sequence goes on from NZ_WQOH01000029.1 coordinate 87,215, forward strand.
TTCACAATGTTTACTACCGGTAAAACGATTGGAGTCGTTCCGGGCTGTGCGGTAAGCAAGGTCAGTTGAGAACGTACATAGGCAAAAAGGATGGCAACAGCATTGCTATTCAATAAAGCATCTTTATTTTCTAGAGATTCGTCAATAGAACAAAAGCCGCTGATTTGAACTTTAGCAACATATTCGTCTTTGCGAGTAGCCGTTACCAAAACAATAACGCGATATTTCCCATCAGACAGTTTTATGACCTGCTTTGTTACATCTAAATTGGTCTGAACATTAGTGCCTTCATTTTCGAACCCTTCTCGATGAAAAGAAAGCTCATCAAAAACGACGGGATTTATTTGCAAAGCACTTGCTACAGGAGTTAAATTATCCGACTGATTCATTGTATACCACCTTGGTTCACATTATCGAATGGAATAAAAGATTATGCAGCAGTGGAAGGGCTGTATTCATTCCGATAAGATATTTCTGTACGAGGTATTTGCTTTACAGGAATATCCAGAGCGGACGGCGCTTCAGATATTTGAACAGCAGAATAGCTAAATGGCGCATTTACTTGAGGTGATGCTAAAAAGCTGAGATCCAAATTGCTAAACTGTACAGTTTCAGAATTTCCATCAGAGGTGGATTGGATTTCAGAATGCAAACGCTGCATAATGGACTCACGCAATACAGCATTTTCATACGAAGGATGACGTAAATGATTCAGTAGGTTTTCCATTGTGTCGCGTGAAATATTATAGACATCTTGCATCATAGGGCGTGCCTCCTTTTCTGAATAGATTATTTACATGTATGTGGCTTCTAAGGATTGTATCTTGTCTAAATCCGAAGAGGAGATTAAATCTGAAAACATAAGATTTGTTTCTGGATTGTCTAGGCTGGGGGCTAAATCTATGAAGGCGTACTTCGAATACCAATTTATGAGATCGTGAAAAGCCTCTAAAGTGACTAGACGAAGAGGACAGCACTTTACAATATCATCGACAGATTGTAGAATATGTTCGAAAATTGATGAGCCAATGTGGTGCTGTTGATATTCTTTCCGGACGGCTATATATTGAATATGAAGAGCGTAAAGATCACTATACAAATCAAGGGAGTGTTCATCCAATGGAGGGTCAAACTTAGAATTGTCAAAACGCTTTAATTCGATACGATAATAGCCAACAATAATCCCGTTATAGGTTACTTCATAAGCGTAACTACGTTTCATTAAGCATAGAAAGTATGAATCTTTTACCATCTTATCAATGCTTTCTATGCCGCACGTGAAAGTGGGATCCGCAGGTTTTGCCATTTTTGTAAAGGTTAGCGAATCCATGGGAGTCATCCTTTCAAAAAATGAGGTGATGATTTATATAAGATAGTGATTGTAGCAAAAATAAAGGTAATAATCAACCTATTTCTACATAATATACCATATTTTACGAGAAAAGTATAGCTTTTACGAAAAAAATCAAGCGCACTACGGAAAATAATAAAAACAATACGCCCAGTAACCTAATCCGAAACCGTATAGGGCTAGATTGGCGAGATAAATAAATTATACTACTACGGACAGGCATAATGCAATCGTAAGTTGTACTCTCTGGTGTTAAGTTGTACGCATGACCGCAAAACAATAGTGGGGAAAAATCCGACTTTCTACGTTTTTGCAGATAAGATAAGATACGATAGTATCTTAGTATTTTATTTATTTAGTTATTTATTTGTGTTGGATTTACCTATACAGGGAAATCCCGTCTAGGTAAATGCCGTTGCGGTAAAATAAAAATCCCCGGAAGGCGGGGATTTTAGGGTGGTATTTGGCTGGACGGCTATCGCGTCGATGCGGTGCGAACGCGCCCAAACAGGGGCGTTTCTCGCGGTGACAGGGGCGGTGTGCGGGGATTGCGTGGAGTAGTGCTTGCGTACAACTTTTTGCTAGAGGGTAAAACTTATATACGGATTCGTAGGGCTTTTCACTGGCAAGAACCCAGTGATGCTCGTATTCATGTTTCTCAATGAGACCAAAGCTGCGCATTTATTTGAGCGGTGCGAGTCAGAATCCGTTTCACCGATTTGCCCCCAAAACTGCCCCCAAAAGGAGTTGGGACGGTTCAGCACTGTGCAGCACTCCTTTGTACACATGGGACAAAACCCATTCTGAGCCTTGGTACGCAATACCACCAAACCCAACAAAACAACACTGTAACGCACGATTTTTAGATTTCTCATAACCCGGAGGTCGCAGGTTCAAGTCATGTCTCCGCAACCAACAAAAGCTCGTTGAAACGACAAGTTTCAACGAGCTTTTTTCTACCTTATGGCAAAATTGGTAATATTCTGGTAACTTTGACCCCAAAATGACCCCAAAACGGCAAAGCAACTGCGCCCGGGCGATTGAACTTTTCAACCGCCCGGGCGCTTTTTGTGGATAAATTTTGCGGAGTTGGCAGGTAAAAATAGGATCGGTCAGTGTGGTCAGCTCGCCTTGACGAGTACCAACACGCTGTTGTTTGGCACGACGATCTGTTCCTGTTTGGTGGGAATGGGCGGGTTCTTGTACTGGCGCAGGGCTTTTTGGATTTGCTGCTTGACTTCCAGCAGGGCGGCATCCAGCGTAGCTGCTTGGGTAGCGATTTTTGGGAAGTCGGGAACATGGGCGGTGCAGCCGTCTGCCGAGAGTGTACAAAGCACAGGATAAGGCTGGTTCTCAACGGAGATACTGTACTGCATCCCGAACATATCGTCCATCTTGTCCATCTCGCGCCGTTTGTGTTCGTCCATGCTGTGAACGTAGGTGTCCATTGTGAACGCTACCGAGTAGTGACCGAGAATGGCTGACAACGTTTTGTAATCCATGCCGCGCTCCAGCGCACGGGTGGCGAAGGTGTGGCGCAGGGCGTGGAAGGTAAAGTGCCCGATGTCGGCATCCTTCAACAGGCGGTCGTAGTAATCCTTGAAAGTTTTCTGCTCAAAGTAGTGTCCAAACTCGTTGGTGACAATGAAGCCATCGTCGGTGTACTTATCCCCTACCCGCTGCTTGTCCTGCGCCTGCTGCTGTTTCCAGCAGGCAAGCTCGTCTGCCATTGTGCGGGTCAGCGGAATCGTGCGGCGGGAGTTTTTTGTCTTGGGGGTGCCAAATACAATTTCGGTCTTGTTCTCGCCGTCGTGGGCTTCGTACTTGGCAAGGCGGTTGATGGTACGGCGTACATGAAGCTGCGCGGTGGAAAAGTCGATGTCCTCCCACTTCAGCGCCAGCAATTCCCCCATGCGTAACCCTGTACACAAATCCAGCCGGATGAACACGCCATAGCGGTGGCGGTAGCTGGCCTGCACCAACGCCCGCTGCTGGTCGTTGGTAAATACGCTGATTTCGGGCTTCTCTCCGCCGGGCAGGGTCACGGCATCGCAGGGATTGTAAATCAGCAGACGCTCTTTTACAGCTTGCTGCAGGCACTTATGCAGTGCCATGTGGTAGTTGCGCAAGGTCTTGGGGGATAAGCCTTCCTCGCGGAATTTGTAGTTATAAAACTCCTGCAAGGTGTGCGGTTCTAATTTCTTTAATAAAATCTTTCCCAGCACACAAAAGTGCTTGTTGAGATAACTGCGGTAGCTGGCGTAGGTGGATTGCTTGACTGTGTCCTTCATATAGGTATCCAGCCAATACTCGTACCATTCGCCAAGGGTCACCGACATAGGATCGCGCCAGCCCTGTGTGCGGACTTCGTGGGCTTGCTGCTGTAAAATGGCAATGGCTTCCTGCCGCGTGTTACAGCAGGTGGATGTGCGTCTGGGCTTACCGGTTTTGTAGTCGATTCCGGCAGATAGCCGCACCTCCCACCGCCCGTCTGTTCGCTGACGAATATTGCCCTCGTTATGCCCACGGCGCAGGGATGTTTTAGATGTGTCTTTCACGGTGCATCGTCTCCTTTCGTGACACAAAGACTACCACAGGTACGACCACAAAGCTATTCATCAGACCCGACAATCTTCGGGTTCTCGTTTTGGGCTTTATTGACCTTTTGCTGCTCCAGCCAGCCCAGCAGTTCATTCCGCCGCACCAGCAGTCGGTTTCCAATGTGGAACGCAGGAAAAGTCGCGTCGTGAAATATGCGGTAGGTGGTCGAGCGCGAAATGCCGAAGTAAGTTTGCACCTCCTTGGGACTTACAACATTGGGTAAATCTTGAAATTCCGTGTTCATGGGTTCCTCCTATGTAAGTAGTGAAAAAACGCTTTCACTATATAGCCACTGGGAAAGGGCAAAAAGTATCGCAGGCTTTTGAGATGTAATAATTTGTAATAAAATGTCGACATTATGTAGCCAGTGGGAAGGCGCAAGATTTGACCTGTATCCAACAAAAATTTTCATCAAAATTAAAGCAGGCAAGCCGCAGATTAAAACGGCTTGCCTGTTTTAAGTGACGATGGTGACGGTAGTGACGATGTTTATGGGATATGGGTAGGGGTATGCAAGAAAGATCGTCACCATCGTCACCACCGTCACGCTTATAGTGAAATGACGCTTGCAGTTATGACGCTAATGACGCTGAATCTGGGATATGGTATAGGGATATCCCCAAAACAGCGTCATTTGCGTCACAAGCGTCATCGGCGTCACTATCGTCACACAAGAACTGTGCCGGGGGGCTGGGGTACACCCCAGAAATGTGCATGTGGATGACCACATGCTATGCTAGCAAAACACGTCTACCCCAAAACGATGACAAACAAACCCGATACCCGCACAAATTCGTATATGCTCTCAAGAGTGAATCACTTCTGATTCATCCAAAAATCTTGACTCGAAAAAGTGAATCGGTTCTGATTCACTCCTAGGGATAGAGGTATATGCTTCTACCTGTCAAGTGTATACAAGGCGGATAAGCAGCACAATGATTTATTGAAAATTCGGAAAATAATCTGTATAATACTTATTAGATAAAGCCTATACCCATGAAAAGCAAACGGTTTAACCGTCGGCACATAAACTCATTTGTTTGCCCCCAAAAGGAGAACACATCGTGAACCACATCGCAGTAGTCGAGGACAGCGCACAGGATCGGGCAGTGCTGGACTCGTATCTGGAAAAATACCAGCAGGAGAAAAACTGCCATTTTCAAATCACACATTTTTCAGATGGTGACGAGATCGCGCTGGGCTATAAGGGCGGCTATGACCTGATCTTGATGGACATCGAAATGACCTTCATGGATGGTATGTCAGCAGCCGAGGAAATCCGCCGAGCCGACCCGGAGGTGCTTATCATCTTCATCACCAACTCGCCGCAGTATGCCATCAAGGGGTACGCGGTGCAGGCGCTGGACTACATTTTAAAGCCGCTGAGCTACTACGCTTTCTGCCAGCGGATGAACCATGTGCGGGAACTGCTGGAGCGCCGCCAAAAGCACTATCTCACCGTTCCCTGCGCGGGCGGCGTGCAAAAGCTCGATGCCTCCGACATTTATTATGTAGAGATTTGCGACCACGACCTGCTGTTCCACACCAAGCAGGGCGAGGTGCATTCCACCGGCTCCATGCGCGATGTGGAGCAGAAGCTGCCGCCGGAGAATTTCTTCCGCAGCAGCAAGGCGTACCTTGTCAATTTGGAGCACGTTGACGGCATCCAGGACGAGGACGCCATCGTCAACGGCGATCGGGTGCAGATCAGCCGCGCCAAGCGCAAGGCGTTTTTGGCGGCGCTCAACCACTACATGGGGGAAAACATCTGATGGAAACGGAAGTTCTGGGCAACATTCCCCGCCTGTATACCGCGCTGGCGGACTGGCTGGCCTGCCTTTTGTATCTGTACTATCTGCCCAAGCGTACAGCAGGCTGGCGGCGGTATACGATCCACGCGGTGTTTTTGCTGCTGCTCGGCGTCTTTATGCAGGCAACGGGGCAGGTGCCGCAATTCTGGTTTCTGCCCTGCATTGCGGTATCCATCTTGATCATGTATCTGTACATCCGAATGCAGGCCGATGTGCCCGCCCGGTGCGCGGGGTATTATTGTGTCCGCGCGTTTATTTTAGGAGAACTGGCGGCCTCACTGGAATGGCAGCTCTACTACTATATGGCAGGGCGGCAGGGTACACCGGGCGTTGGTGTGCGCGTGGGCATTCTGGCGGTCGTTTATGCCGCAGTGTATGGCGCGGTGTTCGCGCTGGAACGCAATTATAACGATATTGCCTCGCCTCTGCATGTCCACAAAAAGGAATTTCTCAGTACGCTGTTCATCGGTGTGGCGGTCTATGCCGCCAGCAACCTGAGCTATGTCAGCCCGGACACGCCGTTTTCCGGCAAGATGACGGCGGAAATTTACAACATCCGCACGCTGGTAGACCTGGGCGGCATGGCCATTCTGTTTGCGCACCACATGCAGCTGGTGGAGTACCGCCGCAAAAAGGAGCGCGACGCTTTGCAGAACGTCTTGCAGGCGCAGTACGCACAGTACCGTTCGGCGCAGGACAGCATTGACCTTATCAATAAAAAATATCACGACCTCAAGCACCAGATCGCTGTGCTGCGCAGCGAGGCATCAGAGGAAAAAGCCCACTATCTCGACGCGATGGAGCAGGAGATCCGCAGCTATGAGGCGCAGAACAAGACCGGCAACGAGGTGCTGGACACAATCCTGACCAGCAAAAGCCTGTACTGCCAGCAGCACGGCATCACGCTAACCTGCGTGGCAGACGGTGCGGCGCTGGATTTTATGGATACGATGGACCTGTGCTCGCTGTTCGGCAATGCGCTGGACAACGCCATCGAGAGTGTAGAAAAGCTGCCCGACAGCGAGCAGCGACTGATTCATCTGGTGGTGGCACGGCAAAAGAGCTTTTTGTGGATCCGGATCGAAAACACCTACGACGATGCTTTCCGCGCGGACGGCACGTTGCCCAAGACCACGAAGACCGACGCCCGCTACCACGGCTACGGTCTAAAGAGCATCTACGACACCGCCGAAAAATACGGCGGCACCGCCGAGATCACCACCCAGGAGAACCAGTTTACATTAAAGGTGCTGTTTCCCATCAAGCAGAAATAACCCAGACAGCCCATTTTGGTGGGCTGTTTTTTTGCTTTAAGCAACCTGCACAAAGCGCCCCGGCATTCAATTGTTAAAAACGACAATAGTGCGTACCGTTTGCGCTGCAAAAGCAACGGTTGACGTACGAATCTCCCACAAAAAGAACGAGATGTGGTATGGTTTTGTCATCGAAAGGGAGCCGAGTGGCTCCCTACAAATGACAGGAGGAGAACATGAAAAAACGTGATTCATCACCGAAAGCAGCACGCATTGCCACTGCATCGCTCAGTGTGCTGCTGGCAGTAGCCATCGGCACAACCTGCGGCGCGACCTCATACAGATCGCTGGTTTGCAACACGATTGGCGGTACCATGTACAAAACCATTGATAAAGCGAATGCAGAACCGCTTCAGGCCAGCACTGACAACGGCATGTCCCTGGATGAGTGGAAGAAAGCCGCTGACCAGTTGGTTGAAGATGTGGCCAGCGAGGGTATTGTTCTGCTGAAAAACCAGAATCAGACGCTACCGCTTGCTAAAGGCTCCAAAGTGACATTGTTTGGCCGTTCTTCTGTTGATCTGGTTCTCGGTGGCACCGGCGCAGGTAATATCAATACTGACTATGTGGTCGACCTCAAATCGGCAATGGAGGCAGACGGTCGTTTCACCATCAACAACACAATTTGGGATTTCTATAAAACCTACGATGGAAAAGACGGCTATGTCCGCAGCAACGGCGGCTATATGGGTGCCAAGCCGGAGGATATCTATACGGCAGAAGTTCCGGTAAGTGAATACACCGATGAGGTCAAGCAGTCGTACATAGACTATAATGATGCGGCCATTGTGGTATTCTCCCGCGTAGGCGGTGAGGCTTCGGATATGCCGACCGGTGCATTTGGCGACGGCGAAAAGTACCTCGCTTTGCAGCCTGCGGAAGAAGCTCTGCTGAAGGAAATCAAGAACAGCGGTGCTTTTGATAAGATCATTGCCGTGATCAACACTTCCAACGCGATGGAATTGAGCTGGGTCGATCAGGAAGAGTATGGGATTGATGCCTGCCTCTGGATCGGCGGTGTTGGGCAGAGTGGTTCGCGTGCGGTTGCTAAAGTACTTGACGGCGAAGTGAACCCCTCCGGTCGCCTGTCCGATACCTATGCGGCGGATTCCTTCTCTTCCCCCGCTATGCAGAACTTTGGCGATTTCACTTTCACGAATGCCGATGAAATAAACTCTTCTATCGGCGAAGCAAACAACGGCACAAAGTATGTTGTGTACCGCGAAGGCATCTACGTCGGCTATCGTTATTATGAGACGCGTTATTCCGATGGTGTGACGAATCCCGCCGGTACGAACGCGCTGTCCTCTGCGGGTGCTTTCGTAGGCGATACGTGGAATTATGACAATGAAGTCTGCTATCCCTTCGGCTACGGTCTGAGCTATGGCGCTGAGGATGGGCTTCCGTTTGCGCAGGAAGTTGTTTCTTCCAAGATGAGTGATGATGAGCTGGAAATGCAGGTCAAAGTTACGAACAACGGCACTGCTGCGGGCAAAAACGTCGTGGAACTTTACGCACAGCAGCCGTATACCTGCGGCGGCATTGAGAAATCCGCCGTACAGCTTGTTGGCTTTGACAAGACGGATATCCTTGAACCTGGTCAGTCTGAGACGGTCACGATCACAGTGCCGAAGAAAGAGTTCTCTTCTTACGATTACCGAACAGACAAGACCTATGTGCTGGATGCCGGTGACTACCGCTTCGCTATTGGCAACAGCGCCCACGATGCACTGAATAATATTCTGGCTGCACAGGGCAAGACGGTTGAGGATGGCATGGATGCCGAAGGTGATGCAGAGAAAGTTTATCTCTGGAACAATGCCGAGAAAACCCTGCTGAATGTTTCTTACAGCGGGGACGAAGTAACCAACCGTTTCGATGATGCAAGTCTGGAATATTATGGGGAGGATACGGATTATTTGACCCGCAGCGACTGGAGCACCTTCCCCGAAAGCTATACTGATCTGACGGCCACGGCGGATATGATGGCGGCCATTGACGCAGAAGGCAGCTATGAGCCGGGCAGCAGCGATACTTCCGCTATCATTACCGGTCAGGACAACCAGATGACGCTGGCAAAAATGTACGGCGTTCCTTTCGATGACACGGAAACTTGGGATAAGCTCCTGAACCAGCTTACCACCGAGGAGATGACCCGCATTGTCACCGGCTCGGCGCTGTCTACCATTCCGTCCATTGCGTATCCGGCCATGTTCATGAAGGACGGCCCGCAGGGCAACCAGCTCCGCACATATGTGGAGGATGGCACAAGTGCTACTGGCTTCTGCGGTGAAGTTCTCCGCGCTTGCTCGTTTAACCGTGACCTGATGTATGAAGTTGGCACCGCAATGGGTGAGGACTGGTACCGTACTGAAACGGTAGGCGCTTATACGCCGGCTGTCAATATCCATCGCACACCGTATGCCGGCCGTAACTTTGAGTATTATTCCGAGGATGGCTTCCTTTCTGGTGAACTTGCCACGCAGGAAGTGGAAGGTCTGCAGAATCACGGCGTTATCTGCTACATCAAGCATTTTGCACTGAACGATCAGGAAACCAACCGTCAGGGCATCTGCACCTTCTCTAACGAGCAGGCTATCCGCGAAATCTATCTGAAAGCCTTCGAGAAACCTTTCACTGAAGGAAAGGTCAAGGGGTCCATGGGCGCATTCAACCGCATTGGTTGCACCTGGGCCGGGGCACACAGCGGATTACAGAAAGACGTTGTTCGCACAGAGTGGGGCTCTACCGCAATCCTGGATACCGATATTGCAATCAACACTACGATGCAGAGCGTTGCGGGCGGTCTGGAAGGCGGCAACACGATGTGGGCGACTTCCGGCAGTGTATTCTACGGCTATATGGTTGATAAGGTGCCCAAAGATGCGAAACTGCTTGCCAATATGCGAGAAGCCTGCCACGTCATCCTGTACAATGTAGCAAACAGCAACGGTATCAACAGACTTTCTGCAACGGCACATGTCGTTTCGGTTACACCTTACTGGGAAAAGCTTGCCTATGCGCTGATTGCTGTGCTGTCTATTGCAGATGCCGTTGCCGCATTCTTTGTGGTCAAAAATTCCAAACGTAAAGAAACGCTGTGAGGTGCTAAGATGAATACATTCTTCAAAAAATCCTCCCTTCTGCACACGATTACTGCGGTTGGAATGGCAGCTACTGCCATTGTGTATGCGCTGGCTAAGGCAAAAGAAAATTCGCCTATTATCATTGCTCTTTTGGTGATTGGCGCATTGCTGGAACTCTTTGTCGCATCCGACAAGGCTCCTAAATATTTCGAGTATCCTCCATTTGCCGCAGCACTCGTCAGCGTGGCTATGTTCATCAACCTTGCCTTTGATGAGATCGGTGACATTCTGTCGAAGATCAATATGGATGGTTTAAGTACTTCCTGGATTGCAAGTGCGGTCCTGCTGGTCATCTGCATGATCTGCGCGGCAGTGTCTACCGTGTGGGGCAAAAAATAAGAAAGGGTGTATACCTTGCTGCGAAAGGTTTGGAATACGGCAAAAAAACATATAGACCTATGTGCCTTTGCGCTGATCACCGGAATCGCCGTCATTGACCTGCTGCGTTACGCTGCGTTGGGAATGCTTCAGCCGTTGCTTTATATGGTGGTGACAGAACTTATCCTTGTAAGCTTTGCTTTTGCAGCGTGGAAGGGCAAGCTGCCGATTCTAATGCTGCCGGTCGGCCTTGCAGTCGGCTGGCTGGGAACATGGACGAATTACCTGGAAACAACGCTGTTCCATATCGGCTTCTTCCTGCAAGCAGGCGTTGCGATTCTTTGGGCGCTGGGTGGCATTGTGCTGGCGCTGCGTCATATAAAGCAGGCCGCGCCGCATTGGTGGGTGTTTCTGGCGTTGCCGCTGGTGCTGACCGCCGGCTGCATGGTCGTGTGCAAAGTCAGCTATGATGCAGCGCGCACGGCAGACCGCGCCGGGCAAACCGTATGGGCCGTTCCGCAGACATACGAGCAGGAATGTGAACATCCCGGAATCGTAGAGCATATAAGCTACAAGACGAAAGCCTACGCTACCGATGAAAGAACCGTTGAAAAACAGGCATGCGTATACCTGCCCTACGGATATGACCCGGAAAAGCAGTACAACATTCTATACCTGATGCACGGCACCGGCGACAATGAAGACTACTGGCTTTTGGCGCATCCTGAGAACAAAACCATGCTGGATCAGATGATTGAGCAGCAGGTAATTGAGCCGCTTATCGTTGTCACCCCGACTTTCTATGTGGAAGATGACTGCAAAGACGGTTTGGATCCCTTGACTTACTCCTTTGCCAAGGAATTGCGAAACGATCTCATGCCTGCGGTGGAAGCGCAGTATTCGACCTATGCGGAAACCTGCGACGATGCAGGTTTCGCTGCCAGCCGTGAGCATCGTGCCTTTGCGGGTCTTTCCCGCGGCGCAGTAACGACGAACCATTCTGCCGTGTGCCAGGCGCTGGATTACTTTGCATGGTTCGGAACTTTCAGCGGCAGCAGAACCACTGCGGATGAATTCCGGGCGGCTATCCAGTCTGATGAGTTTGCACGGCTTCCCATCAAATATCTTTACGCTTGCGGAGGCAGCTACGATTTTGCACTGCCTGGTCAGATCGAGGATTACAACAATTTGCTTGCAGTCGAACCCCGACTGCAAAGCGGCGTGAATACGACATTTGCTGTCTATCCTCTGCGCCACCATTCAGCAGATAATTGGCATATCGCTTTGTATAATTTCCTGCAAAAAGTGTTCGTAGAATAAAGCCGCATCTCCAATAAAAGGGTTTCCTCTACAACGGGTTTCTGCCAGGAGGAAGCCCTTTTGTTGGCATCTGCGTGATTTCTGTAAAACAGACTATGTAAGAGGAACATACAATGAAACCAACCCCACTTCTCACCGGCTGGACCTGCCGCCATCTGGGCGATACCGCACCCGGCAAACCGGTGACCCTGCCCCATGATGCCATGCTGGCTGAACCCCGCACCGCCCTGAGCGCGGGCGGCACCAATACCGGCTGGTACGAGGGATATGACTACGAATACCAGCGCACCCTGACCGTGCCGGAAAACGAGCTGGCAGACACCCACATTCTGGAGTTTGAGGGCGTCTACCATAATGCCGAGGTCTGGCTCAACGGTCAAAAGGCAGCGTTCCGCCCCTACGGCTACACCAATTTCTACGTGGACTACGCCCCCTACCTGCATTCGGGTGAGAACGAGCTGCGGGTCATTGCCCGCAACGCCGACCAGCCCAACAGCCGATGGTATTCCGGCGCGGGCATCTACCGCCCGGTGCAGCTTTGGACGGCAAGGGGCGCGCATATCGCGTTGAACGGCGTTAAAATCTGCACCCTGTCGCTTGACCCCGCCATCGTGGAGGTGCGCGTAAAGACCACCGCCCCCGGCACGGTACGCCTGATGGTGGACGACCTGCCTGCCATGCAGCAGGAGAGCGACGGCGAGGCTGTATTTACCCTGACCCTTGATAACGCCCGCCTCTGGACGCCCGAAACGCCAAACCTGTACACCTGCCGCGTCAACTTTGCCGATGATGAGGTGACCGAGACGTTCGGTGTTCGCAAGGTCGAGTGGGGTACGGACGGTTTTCTGCTCAACGGCAAGCGGTACATCATCCAGGGCGCGTGCATCCACCACGATAATGGTCTGTTGGGTGCAGTTTGTGACCCCGACGCCGTGGCACGCAAGGTACGCCTGCTGAAAGCGAACGGCTACAACGCCATTCGCTCAGCGCACAACCCCTGCTCCAAGGCGCTGCTGACCGAGTGCGACCGCCAGGGTATGCTTGTCATGGACGAGTACATCGACCACTGGTATATCCACAAAACCGAGCATGACTACGTGGATTATTTCAACGACTGGTGGCATCAGGATCTGACCGACATGGTGGAAAAAGACTACAACCACCCCTGCGTGGTGCTCTACTCCACCGGCAACGAGGTCAGCGAGACTGCCCAGAAGCGCGGCATCGCCCTGACGAAGGAGATGACCGACTTCCTGCACGGGCTGGACGATTCTCGTCCCGTAACTTGCGGTGTGAACATCTTCTTCAACTTTTTAAGCTCCATCGGCTTCGGCGTGTACAGCGACGAAAAGGCAAAAAAAGAAGCCGAGCGTGCCGAAAAAGCCAAACAGCGCGGCGAAAAGGCCGCCAAGAAAAAGGCGGTCGGCAGTCAGTTCTTCAACAATCTGGCGGGGCTGCTGGGGGATGAGTTCATGAAGCGCGGCGCGACCCTGCACGGCTGCGACGTCAAGACCCGTGACGCCTTTGCCAACATGGACATTGCGGGCTACAACTACGGCATCTACCGCTATAAGCATGACCTGAAAAAGTACCCGCAGCGGTTGATTTTGGGCAGCGAGACCTTCTGCAACGATGCTTATAAATTCCGCGAGCTGGCCAAACAGGAACCCCGCTTGGTGGGCGACTTTGTCTGGGCGGGCATGGACTACCTGGGCGAAGTCATGGTCGGCTCATGGGAGTACGCCGACTACGCCGAGACCTTCGACGGCGGTCCGGGCTGGGTGTCGGCGGGTTCGGGGCGCATCGACCTGACCGGCAAACCGCTGGGCGAAGCCCTTTATACCCGCGTGGCGCTGGAGGCCGACAACGGCCCCTATATCGCCGTCTGCCCGGTCAACCATACCGGAGACCGCCACAGCCCCAGTGCGTGGAAGATGACGAATGCCATGCCCAGCTGGAGCTGGACCGGATGCGAGGGGCGCAAGGCCAACGTGGAGGTCTACGCCCGCGCTGCCCGCGTGGAGCTGGTGCTGAACGGCCGCACCGTGGGCAGCAAAACGCTGAAAAATGACTGCCTGGCGAGGTTCAGCATTCCCTACGAGAGTGGCACGCTGGAAGCCGTCAGCTATGACGCTGCCGATCACGAAATTGGTCGCTGCAAGCTGCAAAGTGCCGGCGGCACGACCCGCCTGACGCTGGACGCAGAAGAACCTGCTGCACAAATGGGGCATCTGTGCTACGTCCGTCTGCGCTACACCGATGAAAACGGCATCACCAAGCCGCTGGCGCGCGGCAATATTCGGGTACAGGTGCGCGGCGGCACATTGGTGGGGCTGGGCAGTGCCTGCCCTTTCAACAAGCACAGCTATCTGGACAGCGAAACCGATACCTACTACGGCGAGGCTCTTGCCATAGTCCGCATGGGGGACGGCGACGCCATGACGATTGCTGCTTCCGACGGCGAATACAGCGCGGAGCTGACCGTGCCTGCGCAAGCATGAGGTGAGCTATGGAAACGATAAATAATTGGTGGACAAACTTCTCCCAAAAGCATAAGCTCGTGGCACAGTTTGTGAAATTCTACGCTTTTTCGCTGTTTGTCACGGTGCTGCAATATCTGCTGCTGACCTTTTTGCCGGGGCTGTTCTACAACCTGACCGACTGGTGCAGCATCCCCTGCCAGCTGATTCATCTGAACCTCGGTCCGGTGGATACCTATGTATTCAACTACCCTGTCACCGGCGACGCTACCGGCGGGATGGGCTACTTTGCGGCGTTTGCCATCACGCTGTTTCTGGCGCAGTGCGTTAATTTCCCGATGCAGCGTAATATCACGTTTAAGTCGAAGGGCAACGTGTGGTATCAGATCGCGTGGTACGTGGTGGCGTTCGTACTCATCACCATCGTGTGCAGCTTTTTGATGGGCATTTATGTGCCGCTGTGTAAGCAATTCTTCCCGCCTGCGCTGTACAACGTCCTCATCACCGTCATCAACGGCGGTGTGCAGATGGTGATTTATTTCCCAATCTATAAGATCATCTTCCCGGAGGGTGAGCAGAAGAAAAACTAAACTGTCCTTTGGAAAATAAAGCAGCAGGAAGCCTTAATCGGTTTCCTGCAGCTTTTTTATTGGTTTTCAACTTCCCAATGCCCACTGAAGCCGCGGCCAATGTAGTGAACATTATTTTCTTTTTTAGTATTCTATTTATTTGGTTACTTATTTGTGCAGGTGAAAACCGTCCGGGCAACGCCTGCACAGGAAAAGCCGTTCTTGGGCAAAAAAGCCTCAAAGATGGGGAATTTGGGGCGGTATATGGCTGGGCGGGCATCGGTACTGACGCGGCGCGAACGCGCCCAAACAGGGGCGCTTCTCGCGGTGACAGGGGCGGTGTGCGGGAATGTTGCGGGTTGGGTTTGCATACAACTTCTTGCTAGGGAGTAAAACTTATATATTAGTTTGCTGGGCTTTTCACTTGCGAGAACCCTGCGATGTAGGTATCTGCATTTCTCAATTAGACCAAAGCTGCGCATTTATTTGATCGGTGCGTATGAGAATCTGTCTTGCAGATTTGCCCCCAAAACTGCCCCCAAAAGGGTTTGGAACGGTTCAGCACCGTATAGCACCCTTTTGTACACATGGGACAAAAGCTGTTTCGCCCTTTGGTACACAATACCACCAAACCCAACAAAACAGCACCCTAACGCACAAATTTTGAATTTCTCATAACCCGGAGGTCGCAGGTTCAAGTCCTGTCTCCGCAACCAACAAAAGCTCGTTGAAACGACAAGTTTCAATGAGCTTTTTTCTACATCATGGAAAAAGTGGTAACAAGCTGGTAACTTTGACCCCAAAATGACCCCAAAACGGAAAAGTGACTGCGCCCGGACGGCTGAAACTTTCAACCGCCCGGGCGCTTTTTGTGGATAAATCTTGCGGAGTTGGCAGGTAAAAATAGGAGCGGTCGGTGCGGTCAGCTTGCTTTGACGAGTACCAACACGCTGTTGTTTGGCACGACGATCTGTTCCTGTTTGGTGGGAATGGGCGGGTTTTTGTACTGGCGCAGGGCTTTTTGGATTTGCTGCTTGACTTCCAGCAGGGCGGCGTCTAGTGTTGGCGCTTGTGCGGTGATTTTGGGGAAGTCAGGAACATGGATTGTGCAGCCGTCTGGGGATAAGGTGCAGAGTACAGGATAAGGCTGGTTCTCTACGGAGATGCTGTACTGCATCCCGAACATATCGTCCATTTTGTCCATTTCGTGCCGCTTGTGTTCGTCCATGCTGTGGACGTATGTGTCCATTGTGAACGCAACGGAGTAATGACCGAGGATGGCTGACAACGTTTTGTAATCCATGCCGCGTTCCAGTGCGCGGGTGGCGAAGGTGTGGCGCAGGGCGTGGAAGGTAAAGTACCCGATGTCGGCATCCTTCAGCAATCGGTCGTAGTAATCCTTGAAGGTTTTCTGCTCAAAGTAGTGTCCAAACTCGTTGGTAACGATGAAGCCATCGTCGGTGTACTTATCCCCTGCCCGAATCTTGTCCTGCGCTTGCTGTTGTTTCCAGCGGGTAAGCTCGTCTGCTATTGTGCGGGTCAGCGGAATCGTGCGGCGGGAGTTTTTCGTTTTGGGTGTGCCGAATACGATTTCGGTTTTGTTTTCGCCGTCGTGGGCTTCGTACTTGGCAAGGCGGTTGATGGTACGGCGGACATGGAGTTGGGCGGTGGAAAAATCAATATCTTCCCATTTCAGCGCCAGCAACTCCCCCATGCGTAATCCGGTACACAAGTCTAAGCGGATAAACACACCATAGCGGTGGCGGTAGCTGGCCTGCACCAGCGCCCGCTGCTGATCGTTGGTAAATACGCTGATTTCGGGCTTTTCTCCGCTGGGCAAGGTGACTGCCTCGCAGGGGTTATAAATCAGCAGACGCTCTTTCACGGCTTGCTGTAAGCACTTGTGCAATGCCATGTGGTAGTTGCGCAAGGTCTTGGGGGATAAGCCTTCCTCGCGGAATTTGTAGTTGTAAAACTCCTGCAAGGTGTGCGGCTCCAGCTTTTTAAGCAGGATTTTCCCCAGCACACAAAAGTGCTTGTTGAGATAGCTGCGATAGCTGGCATAGGTGGACTGTTTCACTGTATCTTTCATGTAAGTGTCCAGCCAGTATTCATACCATTCGCCCAATGTCACCGACATAGGATCGCGCCAGCCCTGTGTGCGGACTTCGTGGGCTTGCTGCTGTAAAATGGCAATGGCCTCCTGCCGGGTGTTGCAGCAGGTGGATGTACGCTTGGGCTTGCCGGTTTTGTAGTCGATTCCGGCTGACAGGCGAACCTCCCACCGCCCGTCTGTACGCTGACGGATGTTGCCCTCGTTATGCCCACGGCGCAGGGCTTTTTTAGATGTGTCTTTCACGATGCATCGTCTCCTTTCGTGACACAAAGACTACCACAGGTACGACCACAAAGCTATTCATCAGACCCGACAATCTTCGGGTTCTCGTTTTGGGCTTTATTGACCTTTTGCCGTTCCAGCCAGTCCAGCAGTTCATCCCGCCGCACCAGCAGTCGGTTTCCAATGTGGAACGCAGGAAAAGTCGTGTCATGAAATATCCGATAGGTGGTCGAGCGTGAGATACCGAAGTAAGTTTGCACTTCCTTGGGGCTGACAACATTGGGTAAATTTTGAAATTCCGTGTTCATGGGTTCCTCCTATGTAAATAATTTATAAAAAGGTCTTTACTATATAGCCGCTGAGAATGGCGAAAATTACGAGTTTTTTTAAACTGTTTAGAAAAAGTTCAAATTCTTAGAAAGATACCAAATCATATCATACAGACCGGCAGTCGCAACTTTTGCAACTGTCCTCAAAATTTTTGAAAAAATTATCTCTACTATATAGCCACTGGGGAAGGGCAAAAGGTAACGTTCGCTGAAAAAATAATGAAATTTTTTCATTAAATTTCAGTATAACAGTATAACTTGCAGGATTCCTGCAAGTTTAGAGATGTAAAGCGAAGAATTTTTTCTCAAGAACTGGCCTAAACGCCAAAATTATACTTCAAAAACAGCATATCACCCATTGTGCTAAAAACCCTTGCACTTTTACAAAATATCTAAATCCATTTTAACAAGCAATGGGGCAAAAACCCTGCCACATTACTCAAAATAAAACAGGCAAGCCGCAGATTAAAACGGTTTGCCTGTAGAATGACGATGCTGACGGTGATGACGATGTTTTTGATATACCCCTTTACCCTATCCCACGAACACCGTCACCATCGTCACCACCGTCACGCTTATAGTGAAATGACGCTTGCAGTTTACTACTGCTCGAAACAAAAACAATGATACTACGAGAAACACAAAATCAGAATGACGCAGATGACGCTAATGACGCTGAATCTGGGATATGGTATAGGGATATCCCCAAAACAGCGTCATTAGCGTCATCTGCGTCACTATCGTCACACAAGAGCAGCGAGGGGGTCTGGGGAACACCCCAGAAATGCGTTTGTGGATATCCAAACGCTATGCTAGCAAAACACGTTCCCGCTCAAAGCGGGAGTAATCAAAGCGGATACGCATACAAATTCACATATACTCCAGAGTGAATCAGTTTAGATTCATCCAAAAATCTTGACTCGAAAAAGTGAATCAGTTCTGATTCACTTTCCAAAGTGCTGTTATTATTCCCCTTCCTCCACGTGCGTGGTCATCACGGCGATGCTCTTTTTTCCGGGAACGGGGTAACGCACCTTCTTAAATAGCAAGAAAAAAACAAGAATATAGTCATGGCGTTTTCAGAGAGCCGTGTTAGTCTATCTGATTCTTTCCAAATACATTGTCCGCGGTATTGCGCTCGGCAGCGTGAAAGGGTAAAATAACACTTACGGAGGTGCAGTGCGCTTGCGCTGCACCTTTTTTGGTGTTTATGCAAAAAAAGCAAACGACAAAATACGGAGGAATATACGATGTCATTTCCGGAAAATTTCGTCTGGGGCGCGGCAACCGCAGCCTATCAGGTCGAGGGCGCAGTGCAGGAGGATGGTAGGGGACTGTCCATCTGGGATACCTTCAGCCATACGCCGGGCAAAACAAGGAACGGTGATACAGGGGACATCGCCTGCGACAGCTACCACCGCTGGGCAGAGGATATTGCACTGCTGAAAGAGATGCACCTGAAGGCGTACCGGTTCTCGATTGCCTGGCCGCGCATCTTCCCGCAGGGCACGGGACCAGTCAATCCGGCAGGTCTTGCCTGGTATGACCGGCTGGTCGATGCGCTGCTTGCGGCAGGGATCGAGCCTTATGTCACGCTCTACCACTGGGATCTGCCGCAAGCCCTGCAGGACAAGGGCGGCTGGCTGAATGATGATACGGCAAAAGCCTTCGCCGGGTATGCCGCCGCGGTGGCCGCGCACTTTAAGGGGCGGGTGCGGTACTATTTTACCCTCAATGAGCCGCAGTGCAGCGTGGGGCTGGGCTACAGCAGCGGTGTACACGCACCCGGTTTCCGTCTGGATGACGGCTCGGTGTTTACAGCGTGGCACAACACGATCTACGCCCACTGCCTTGCGGCCGATGCGATCCGCAGGGCTGACCCCGATGCCCGGGTCGGCATGGCCCCGACAGGGCGCATCTGCACCCCGGCAACAGACGACCCTGCCGATATTGCGGCGGCCCGCGAGGCAACCTTTGCGCTGGCGGACGGAGACTGGACCTTCACCTATGCCCCGGCACTTGATCCGCTGTGCGGGCGCGGCTGGCCTGTGATCGCGGGCGGTCAGGCCCAGCGTGTGGTGGATGCCATCCCGCAGGAGCAGCTGGACGCTCTGCCGCTGGGCAGGCTGGATTTCATCGGGATGAACATCTACAACTCCGTCATGGTGCGCGCCGGGGCAAACGGCAAGCCGGAATTCTGCCCCCGGGCCGCAGGACATCCGCGCACAGCCATCGGCTGGCCCATCACCCCGGAGTCGATGGAGTGGGGGACACGCTTTATCTGGGAGCGGTACGGTCTGCCCATCTACATCACCGAGAACGGCCTTTCCTGCACCGACAGCATCCATCTGGACGGCAAGGTGCATGACCCTGCGCGCATTGACTTCACCCACCGCTATCTTCTGGCGCTGCGCCGCGCGATTGACAGTGGCGTGGATGTGCGCGGCTATTTCCACTGGTCACTGCTGGATAATTTTGAGTGGAGCGAGGGCTATAACGAGCGCTTTGGTCTGATCTATCTCGATTACGCAACCGGCAAACGAACCCCCAAAGATAGTGCTGCCTGGTACGCCAAGGTGGCCGAAACGAACGGAAAAAATCTGTGAAAAGGCACGGTATGGCCCCTCGCTATGTGTTTGTTTCCTCTAAGAGATGCCCTCTGCGCGCTGATGGTCGTGCTTGCGATCGATGCAGAGAAATGCTCGCGGAATAACCATACCTGACAGGCTGCACACAAAAAATACTCCCTTATTCTGCTGCGCGCGCAGCAGGATAGGGGAGTTTTCTGGTTCGTGAAGCAGCACGCCGGTGTATAAAGATCGTACAGAAAAGGCAGCAGCCCACTGCGGGCTGCTGCTTTGCGGTAAAAGGCGGGCGGTCAGCCCATGACGATCTTGACCTCTACGGTTGAGCCGGCGGGAACAGGAGAGAGGATGTTACCGCTTACAGGCTTGCCGTCCACGGTCATGGCTTTGACGCCCTTTTCCAGATGGTCAGGGTTCTCCACAACGATTTCATAGGTTGCCCCGCGCCAGACACGGCGCAGGGTAAAGCCGTCCATCTCGTGCGGGATGCAGGGATCGATCTTCAGCCCGGCCAGCGTGGGCTGGATGCCCAGGATATACTGGCTCACATCCACAAAGGTCCAGGCCGCCGTGCCGGTCAGCCAGCTGTTTTTTGCTTCGCCAAAGGTGGCGGCGTCGCGGCCAGCCACCATCTGGCTGTAGACATACGGCTCGGTGCGGTGGATCTCACTGATGTCCTCAATGTATGCCGGGCAGGTCTTTTTGTAGATCTCAAACGCGCGGTCACCATGGCCGACTACAGTCTCGGCACAGCTGACCCATGGGTTGTTGTGACAGAAGATGCCTGCGTTCTCCTTGTATCCCGGGGGATAGCTGGAAATTTCGCCCAGTTCGAGATGGTACTTCGTGTAGGCGGGCTGCAGCAGCACAATGCCGTACTTCGTGTCGAGCTTGTCTTTCACGCTCTGCAGGGCGGTTACGGCTTCGCCGGTGTTTACGCCGATGCCTGCCATGACGCACATACCCTGCGGCTCGATGAAGATCTTGCCTTCCTCGCATTCCTCACCGCCGATCACATGACCAAAGGCATCGTAGGCGCGGCGGAACCAGCTGCCGTCCCAACCGGAAGTCAGTACGGTATGTTCCATCTCTGCAACCTCGGCGCGCACGGCGGCAGCTTCGTCGGTGTGGCCGGTGCTGTCAAGAATTTCGGCAAACTGGTTGCCGTACTTGACATACATACCGGCAATGAACACGCTCTCGGCTACAGGACCCTCGCTCGGGCCGGTGGTCTGGAAGCTCTCGCCCGGCTCTTTGCTGAAGCAGTTCAGGTTCAGGCAGTCGTTCCAGTCAGCACGGCCAATCAGCGGCAGACCGTGCGGCCCCTTGTGGGTGCGCAGATAGCCAAAGCTGCGGCGCAGATGCTCAAGCAGCGGCTGTGCAAGGCTGTGGTCGTTGTCAAAGTCCACCGGTTCGTCCAGAATCGAGTAGTCGCCCGTCTCGCCCAGATAGGCGTACACGGCGGCAATCAGCCACAGCGGGTCATCGTTGAAGCCGGAGCCGATGTCCATGTTGCCCTTTTTCGTCAGCGGCTGGTACTGGTGGTAGGCGCTGCCGTCGGGGAACTGGGTGGCGGCAATGTCGAGAATGCGCTCCCGCGCGCGGGCGGGGATCAGATGCACAAAGCCGAGCAGATCCTGACAGGAATCGCGGAAGCCCATGCCGCGGCCGGTGCCGCTCTCATAATAGCTGGCAGAGCGGCTCATGTTGAAGGTGACCATGCACTGGTACTGGTTCCAGGTATTGACCATGCGGTCGAGCTTTTCATCGCTGCTCTTGACCGAGTAGGTGGACAGCAGGTTGTTCCAGTGGTCGTGCAGCCTGGCAAGTGCCGCATCGACCTGCGCATCCGTGGCATAGCGGGCAGCCATCGCCTGGGCGCGGGTCTTATTGATGATGCCGGGCGCGGCCCACTTCTCGTCCTCCGGGTTTTCTATATAGCCCAAAACAAAAATCAGGCTGCGGCTTTCGCCGGGCTGCAGGGTGACATTGACTTGATGCACGCCAACGGGTGCCCAGCCGTGGGCAACAGAGTTGGTGCAACGGCCGTTTTCCACGACTTCGGGGTTCGCATTGCTGCGCCATGCGCCTAAAAAGGCGTCCCGGCTCGTGTCAAAGCCGTCAATGGGCGTGTTGACGGTGAACAATGCGTAATGGTTGCGGCGCTCGCGGTACTCGGTCTTGTGGTAGATGGTGCTGCCCTCGACCTCGACTTCGCCGGTAGAGAAATTGCGCTGGAAGTTGGTGGAATCGTCCACAGCATTCCAGAGGCAGAACTCCAGATAGCTGAATATAGTAAACGATTTCGGTACATCACTCTCGTTGGTCAGCACCAGACGGTCGATCTCGCAGTTGTCGCCTACCGGCACAAACAGCTCCAGCTTCGCGGTCAGACTGTTCTTTTTGCCGGTAATGATGCTGTACCCGAGGCCGTGGCGGCACTCATAGCTGTCCAGCTCGGTCTGGGTGGGCTGCCAGCCGGGATTCCAGACGGTATCGCCGTCCTTAATATAGTAATACCGGCCGTTAGAGTCCGCAGGTACGTTATTGTAGCGGTAGCGAGTGATACGCCGCAGCTTGGCATCTCTGTAAAAGCTGTACCCGCCCGCCGTGTGGGAAACAAGGCTGAAGAATGCCTCGCTGCCCAGATAGTTGATCCACGGCAGCGGCGTGCGCGGCGTGGTGATGACATATTCGCGTGCGCTATCGGAAAAATGACCGAACTTCATAGAGACCCTCTCCTTACTTATGGAAAGCAGATAAAATCGTCAGTTCAAGTCGAAAACGATTAAGTTATTACCCTTACAATACCGCGTTTTCCGGATAATTGCAAGGGCTGCAGCTGAATTTAACGATGATTTGGCAAGTTTCACAATTTTGAAAACCGAAAATTGGCACGAAAATCGAATGCCACCTATTTTATATAAGAGTGTTTTCCGGTTGTGGCACCATAAAGAGCAAATTTGAGTCTGCATCACCGGGCCGAAAAGTGTAAAAACGGCAAGCAGGGGCGCAAATTATGTTCCTTTTTCAGCGAAACTCCAAACGAAATAGCCAAAACAGATGTTTTCGCTTTTTGCAAATCGCCAAATCGAATCGAAATGCACAAAAAATGCCAAAAAGGCATTGATTTTATGGTTGACATGTTGTATAGTGAAGATGCGAAAACGATTAAGGAAGATGCAAGGAGGCGATATCATGGCATCCATCAAAGACATCGCAAAGGCATGCGGGGTCTCGGTGGCTACCGTGAGCAAGGCTCTGAACGGTCACAACGATATCAGTCAGGCCACCAAAGAAAAAGTGCGTGAGGCTGCAAGGCAGATCGGCTACATGCCAAACTCCGCAGCGCGGGCCCTGAAAACGAACCGCACCTATAATCTGGGTGTCCTTTTCGTGGATGAGGCGCAAAGCGGTCTGACGCATGAGTTCTTCGCGGCTGTCCTGGACAGCTTCAAACGCCACGCCGAGGGCAGAGGCTATGATATCACCTTTATCAACCACAACATTGGCCACGGCCACTCCAGCTATTTAGAGCATTGCCGCTACCGCGGCGTTGACGGCGTGATCGCTGCCTGCATCAAGTTCGATGACCCGGAGGTCATTGAGCTGGCCAACAGCAACCTGCCGATCGTCACAGTCGACCATGTCTTTAACAACCGGGCTGCCGTACTTTCCGATAACACCGATGGTGTCCACAAGTTAGTGGATCAGCTTGCCGCGCTGGGGCATGAGCGAATCGCTTATATCCACGGAGAGAATCACAGCGCAGTCACCCAGAAGCGTCTGGTCGGTTTCTACCGCGCCTGCGCCGCCCATGGGATCACGGTGCCGGATGCCTACATCGTGCCGAGCACCTACCGCGATGCGAAAAGCTGCGCCGCTGCGACCCGTCAGCTGCTGGCACTGCCGCAGCGCCCCACGGCGATCCTCTTCCCGGATGACTTCTCCGCCATCGGCGGCATCCAGACGATCCGGCAGGAAGGACTTCTGATTCCGCGGGATATTTCGGTGGCCGGCTATGACGGCAACCTGATCTCGCAGATCATGTCCCCGCAGCTGACCACCTACCGGCAGGACACCGAAGCGCTGGGCCGCGCTGCGGCAGAGCTGCTTATCGAGCAGATCGAATCCCCGCGCACGGCCTTGCCGGAACAGAAGCTGGTCTCCGGCAGTTTGCTGAAAGGGCAGTCCGTTGATGTCCCCAATCTATAGGTTCAAACCCGCAAGGATGCGGGTCACAATATCTGATTCATACATGAGTTCTTTTTATTAAAAAGGAGGAAAACACATTATGAAAAAGGCAATGAGTTTATTGACCGCCACTGCAATGGCAGCCACCTTGCTGGCAGGCTGCGGCGGAGGCACCGCAAGCTCGTCCGCAGCCCCCGCCGCTGATTCGACCTCTACCGAAGCCAGCAGCACGGCCGCAGAGCCCGCTGCCGATGCAGCCGCAGAGGAGGGCAAGGTCCTGAACATCTGGTGCTGGAACGATGAATTCCAGTCCCGCTTCAACGACTATTACCCCGGCGTCAAGGAGATTGCCGCCGACAAGTCCACCACGACGCTGGATAACGGTGTTACCGTAAAGTGGACCATCAACCCCAATGATAACAACAACTACCAGAATAAGCTGGACGAGGCCCTGCTCAAGCAGGACAGCGCCGCTGCCGATGACAAGATCGACATCTTCCTGATCGAGGCGGACTACGCGCTGAAGTATGTGGATTCCGAATATACGCTGGATGTCAAGAAGGATGTCGGCCTGACCGATGATGATCTCAAGGATCAGTACCAGTACACCAAGGACATCGTTACCGTGGATGGCGTGCAGAAGGGCACCACATGGCAGGCGACCCCGGGCCTGTTTGCCTACCGCCGCTCCATCGCTGAAGATGTGCTGGGCACCGATGACCCGACCGAGGTGCAGGCCGCGCTGAACGATTGGGATAAGTTCAACGATGTGGCTGAGAAGGCCGCTGCCAAGGGCTACAAGATGCTCTCCGGCTACGATGATTCCTACCGCACCTTCTCCAACAATGTGTCCGCCGGTTGGGTGGACGGCACGACCGTCAAGGTCGACCCCAACATTATGAACTGGGTCGATCAGACCAAGACCTATACCGATAACGGCTACAACAACAAGACCAGCCTGTGGAGCGACCAGTGGGCCGCCGATCAGGGTCCTGCCGGCAAGGTTTTCGGCTTCTTCTACTCCACTTGGGGCATCAACTTCACCCTGCTGGGCAACTCTCTGGCCACGCCTGAGTCTGAGGGAGGCAAGCAGGAAGTCGGCAACGGTATCTTCGGCGATTACGCAGTCTGTCAGGGTCCTCAGCCTTATTACTGGGGCGGCACCTGGATCTGCGCAGCAGCCGGCACCGACAACATCCCCACAATCAAGGATGTCATGTACTCTCTGACCTGCGATGCTGACATCATGACCAAGATCACCGAGGATACGCAGGACTACACCAACTGCAAGAGCGCTATGGATTCCATCGCAGCTGACCCGAACTTCGGCTCCGCATTCCTCGGCGGCCAGAACCACATTGCCCTCTTTGCAGAGGTTGCACCTACCATTGATATGTCCAACGCTGGCCCGTATGATCAGGGCTGCAACGAGACCTTCCAGAGCTGCTTCAAGGATTACTTTGACGGCACGGTTGACCTTGAGACCGCGAAGAAGAACTTCGAGGATCAGATCAAGGTCAAGTATCCTGAGCTGAGCAGCGTCGAATGGCCTGCATAAATACCTGCGTGACCTTAAGGCAACACCGCACAATTCCCGCCTGACGGCTTAAGCACCGCTCCGGCGGCTGCGGCACCTCGCTCGCCGTATCGGCACTTAGAATTATGCGGTATTACCTTGAACAAAACGAACTGAACCGCAAACGCCATGCCAGGGGCGGGGAGAGACGCCCGCCCCTGGTTTTGTTTTTATCAGATTTTGAAAGGCTCTGCCCCCAGCAGGGCAATGCCCACACAGCTAAGGAGGGCGAGACCTATGAAAACAAAGAGAAAGGGCATGAGCTACGCCAAATGGGGCTATATATTTCTGGCGCCGTTCTTTATTACCTTTTTCATCTTCCAGTTCTGGCCGCTGGCAACGACCATCTACTATTCCTTCTTTGAGTATTTCCGCAGCGGCCTAAAGATCATCGGCCCTAATTTTGTGGGGCTGAAAAACTATGCCGCCATGATCAAAGAGGTGCCGAAGTATTTCAGCAATACCATGGTCATGTGGCTGATGGGCTTTATCCCGCAGATTATTGTATCACTGGTGCTGGCAGCGTGGTTTACCGATCTTCGGTTGAAGCTGCGGTTTCAGGGCTTCTTCAAGACCGTCATTTATATGCCCAACCTTATCATGGCATCGGCGTTCGCCATGCTGTTCTTTACCCTGTTTTCAAACTCGGAGACAGGGCCGATCAACTCGATCCTGCTCAAGCTCGGCATCGTGGCCGAGCCGGTGCGCTGGCTTTCCAATGTCTGGACAGCGCGCGGTCTGGTTGGGCTGATGAACTTCCTGATGTGGTTCGGCAATACGACCATCATTCTGATGGCTGCCATCATGGGTGTGGACCCCGGCCTGTATGAGGCCGCTCAGCTGGACGGTGCATCCTCGACCACAATGTTCTGGCGCATCACGATCCCGCTGATCCGCCCGCTGCTTGTCTATACGCTGATCACCAGCCTCATCGGCGGCCTGCAGATGTTTGATGTGCCGCAGGTTTTGACCAACGGCAAGGGCGACCCGAACGGCTCGACCAACACCATTATCATGTACCTGAACCAGCATCTGTACAGCAAAAACTACGGCACAGCCGGCGCTATCTCGGTGCTGATGTTCCTGCTCTGCGCGGTGCTTTGCGTCATCATCTACTTTACCCTCACACAGGAGGATGACGGCCTGACCCGTGAGCAGCGCAAGGCTGAGAAAGCCCGCATCAAGGCAGCCAAAGCGGCCGCCAGGCATCACTAAGGAAGGAGCGTGAACCAGTATGCCGAACGAAACCAAAACTGCAGCCACCACTACCGCAAAGGCAAGCAAAATTCACGACCCTATGCTGACCCTGCAGCGTGCAGTGGCCTATATCGTGCTGTTTGTCCTCTGCTTTATCTGCCTGTTCTTCTTCTATGTGCTGATCGTCAACGCCACGCACAACAACTTTACCATCCAGCAGGGGTTTGACCCGCTGCCCCGCGGCAGCTTTGGCGTCAACTTCTTCAACACCACCCATGATGCCAATGTGCCGATCCTGACCGGTCTGCGCAACAGCCTGATCGTGTCGGCTGCCTGTGCGGCGCTGTCGGTCTATTTCAGCGCACTGACGGCCTACGCCATCTATGCGTATGACTTCAAGCTGCGCAAGCTGGCCTTTACCGTCATTCTGCTCATCATGACGATGCCCACACAGGTTTCGGCGCTCGGCTTTTTGAACCTGATGGACTCGATGAAGCTGACCAACACCCTCTGGCCGCTGATTCTGCCGAGCATCGCCGCACCGACAGTGTTCTTCTTCATGAAGCAGTATATGGATTCGAGCCTGCCGCGCGACATTATTGATGCGGCGCGCATTGACGGCTCGGGAGAGTTCCACACCTTCAACACGGTCATTCTGCCGATCCTGAAGCCCGCCATGGCGGTACAGGCAATATTCAGCTTTGTGGGCGCATGGAACAACTACTTTATCCCGGCGCTGATCATCAACGATGCCAAGTGGAAAACGGTGCCCATTCTGGTTGCACAGCTGCGCAGCGCGGACTTTTTGAAGTTCGATATGGGCAAGGTGTATATGATGATTACCATTGCGATTCTGCCCGTTATGATCGTCTATCTGCTGCTCTCCAAGTACATTGTCCGGGGCGTTGCATTGGGCAGCGTGAAAGGGTAAAAAAGTTTTATAGACCGTAAAAAGCGGGCGAACAGAAATGTTCGCCCGCTTCAGTTTGTCGAAAAAGCCCTTTTTCGGGTAGAAATGTAGGGCGCGTGTCTATCTCCGCGCTAAGAGCCGCCGCTGTGCGGCGGTTGCGCTCCGAAACGCGCCTGCGGGCGCGGTGACCGCGCCGCACCGCTGGCTGCGCGCAGCGCATAAAATCGCGCCGGACGGCGCGCAGTTTCACGGTATATCGTACTATTGGATAGGCTCCATGCGCGTCTTGATGATCTCGCTGATTTTCTCGGCGTCGCTGTCGGGTTCGGTCAGCCCAACGATCTGCCCGTCATCCGCCATGCCGAAAATAAGCGCACCGCCCAGCGTGTTCGCAAAAGCGCTCATGCTCTTGCACCAGCTTTTGCGCGAACTATCGGTGCTTTAATTATACAACTTGGCAGGGTCGGTTTGCAATCGTAAGTTGTACTCTCCGGTGGTAAGTTGTACGCATGGCCGTAAGACCATAGCGGGATGAATCCAATTTTTTGTAGTTTTACGGATAGGATACGATAGTATATTAGTATTTTATTTATTTAATTATTTATTTGTGCAGGATTTACCTGTACAGGGAAATCCCGTTCAGGTAAATGCCTTTGCGGTAAAATAAAAAATCCCCGGAAAACGGGGAATTTGGGGCAATATTTGGCTGGGAGGGCACCGCTCCGACGCGGTGTGAATGCGCCTAAACAAGGGCGTTTCTCGCGGTGACAGGGGCGGTGTGCAGGGATGGTGTAGAGTTGGCTTGCGTACAACTTCTTGCTAGGGAGTAAAACTTATATATTAGTTTGCTGGGCTTTTCACTTGTGTAAACCCTGTGATGTAAGTATCCACATTTCTCAATGGAACCAAAGCTGCGCATTTATTTGAGCGGCGCAAGTCAGAATTCGTCTTGCAGATTTGCCCCCAAAACTGCCCCCAAAAGGGGTTGGAACGGGTCAGCACCGTATAGCACCCTTTTGTACACATGGGACAAAATCAGTTCTGAGCCTTGGTACACAATACCACCAAACCCAACAAAACATCACTGTAACGCACGATTTTTAGATTTCTCATAACCCGGAGGTCGCAGGTTCAAGTCCTGTCTCCGCAACCAACAAAAGCTCGTTGAAACGACAAGTTTCAACGAGCTTTTTTCTGCAATATGGCAAAAGTGGTAACAAGCTGGTAACTTTGACCCAAAAATGACCCCAAAACGGCAAAGTGACTGCGCCCGGACGGTTGAACTTTTCAACAATCCTGGCGCTTTTTGTGGATAAATTTTGCGGAGTTGGCAGGTAAAAATAGGAGCGGTCAGTGTAGTCAGCTCGCCTTGACGAGTACCAACACGCTGTTCTGCGGTACGACAATTTGTTCTTGTTTTGTAGGAATGGGCGGGTTCTTGTACTGGCGCAGGGCTTTTTGGATTTGCTGCTTGACTTCCAGCAGGGCGGCGTCCAGCGTGGGGGCTTGTGCGGTAACTTTGGGGAAGTCGGGAACATGGGCGGTGCAGCCGTATGCCGAGAGTGTGCAAAGCACAGGGTAAGGCTGGTTCTCAACGGAGATGCTGTACTGCATCCCGAACATATCGTTCATCTTGTCCATCTCGCGCCGCTTGTGTTCGTCCATGCTGTGGACATAGGTGTCCATTGTGAACGCTACCGAGTAGTGACCGAGGATGGCTGACAGGGTCTTGTAGCCCATGCCTCGTTCCAGCGCACGGGTGGCGAAGGTGTGGCGCAGGGCGTGGAAGGTAAAGTGCCCGATGTCGGCATCCTTCAACAGGCGGTCATAGTAATCCTTGAAAGTTTTCTGCTCGAAGTAGTGACCGAACTCGTTGGTGACGATGAAGCCATCCGCAAGGCGTGATGATTTGAAAGCAAGGATTGAGGACGACCGTTCCAAAATTGTTCCTGTTCGTTTATGCCACAGCGTAGCAAAACGCGTCTACCCAAAACAGTGGCTATCATGGCGCGCATACAAATTCATACATTCCTCGGGCGTGAATCACTGCGGATTCACGTCTGTCGAAAAAGTCCAAATTTCAGACATAGGTTTTTTGCATTGAGTTGGGGATGGGGCGCGTGCTACAATCAAAGCTAGAAAGCTGTGCCCTTTTCCGGGCAAGATTGTAGGAGGAACTGTCAATGAAACTTCGACTTGGCATCATCGGCGCGGGCAACATTGCCTCCGCCCACATCCAAAATGTTCTGGACGGGAAATGCCCGGATATCGAGATTGTGGCCGTGGCCGACCGCAAGGAGAGCCGCCGCCAGTGGGCTGCCGAAAAACTGCCCGATGCCCGCATTTTCACCGAGGGCAGCGACCTTATCGCCGCCAAATGCTGCGACGCGGTTCTCATCGCCGTGCCGCACTACCAGCATCCCACGCTGGCCATCGAGGCGTTCCGCGCCGGGCAGCACGTCATGTGCGAGAAGCCCGCGGGCGTCTACACCTTACAGGTGCGAGAGATGATCGCCGAGGCCGACAAGCACCCCGAGCTGACCTTCGGCATGATGTTCAACCAGCGCACCAACTGCGTCTACCGCAAGATGAAGGAGATGCTGGACGCGGGCGAACTGGGTGAACTCAAGCGCGTGAACTGGAGCGTCACCGACTGGTATCGCACCCAGTTTTATTATGACTCCGGCGCATGGCGTGCGACCTGGGCCGGTGAGGGCGGCGGTGTGCTGCTGAACCAGTGCCCCCACCAGCTGGATCTACTGCAATGGCTGTGCGGCCTGCCGGTGCGCGTGCATTCTTTCTGCCATGAGGGCAAGTGGCACGACATTGAGGTCGAGGACGACGTGACCGCCTACATGGAGTTTGCCAACGGTGCGACCGGTGTGTTCATCACCACCACCGCCGACGCCCCCGGCACGAATCGCTTGGAAATCACCGGCACGAAAGGCCGCCTGATTTGCGACGAAAACGGCTTGACCTACGACCGCCTGAAAGAGGACGAGCGCATCTGGTGCGCCACCTGCAAGGAGGGCTTTGAGAAGCCCGGCTGTGAGCGCGTCGAGGTCGAGACCGACGGCGAAAACCCGCAGCACGCAGGCGTGCTGAATGCCTTTGCCGCCCACATCCAGACCGGCGCACCGCTGGTGGCAGACGGCCGCGAGGGCATCAACGGTCTGATGCTCTCCAACGCCATCCACCTGTCGTCCTGGCTGGGCGAGACGGTCACGCTGCCCATCGATGAGAAAAAGTTCCTGAACCTGCTCAACGAGCGCCGCGCTCACTCCCGCTTGAAAGAGGACACCGACGTGGTCATGGACACTGCGTCCAGCTACGGCAGCGGGGCAAAATAAAATGGAAAAGGTAAAAACGGCGGTCATCGGCATTGGCAACATGGGCACGGCACACGCCCAAAGCCTGTGGGATGACCGTGTGCCCGGCCTGGCGCTGGCCGCAGTTTGCGACACCGACCCTGCCCGGCTGGCCTATGCCGCCAAAGCCTGGCCCGGTGTGGCCTGCTATGCCAGCGAGGACGCACTGTTGGCCGCAGGCGGTGTGCAGGCGGCCATCGTTGCTGTACCCCATCCGCTGCACAGCAAAATTGCCTCGCTGGCGTTAGCGGCTGGGCTGCACGTGCTGGTGGAAAAACCGTTGGACGTCCGCCTTTCGGTCGCACAGGCATTGTGTGCACAGGCAAAAGCCAGCGGCAAAGTGTTTGCCCTGATGCTGAACCAGCGCACGAACCCGCTGTTCGCCAAGGCGCGGGCCATCGTGCAGGGTGGGCAGCTTGGGCAGCTCAAGCGGTCGGTGTGGATCATCACAAACTGGTATCGCACCCAGCATTACTATGATTCCGGCGCGTGGCGTGCCACTTGGGCGGGCGAGGGCGGCGGCGTGTTGCTGAACCAGGCACCCCACAATCTTGACCTGTGGCAATGGATCTGCGGCATGCCTGAGAGCGTGACCGGCTACTGCGACGTGGCTCGCTACCACCACATAGAGGTCGAGGACGACGCGACGATTTTTGCCAAGTACCCGAACGGTGCGACTGGTGTGTTCATTACCTCCACCGGCGAAATGCCCGGCACGAACCGGCTGGAAATTGCCGGCACAAAGGGTAAGCTTGTCCTGGAGAACGGTGTGCTGAAATGGTGGCGGTTGAAAACGCCCGAGGATGCCATCCGCTTTGCCAGCTCCGACAACTTTGTGACGCCGGACTGCGACTATCAGGAGCTCACCCCCGACGCGCCCGAATCCGCGCACATCGGCATTTTGCGGAACTTCGCGGATGCGATTTCGCACGGCGCACCGCTGCTCAGCCCCGGCGAGGACGGCCTAAAAGAGCTGGCCATCTCCAACGCGGCCTATCTCTCCCAGTGGACCGGCAACGCCGCCATGCCGCTGCCGCCGGATACCGTGCTGTTTGATAAGCTGCTGGCCGAGCGGGTCAAGACCTCCGCCTATAAGCCCAAGACCGATACAGAGCGCCCCGACGGCCGATACAGCCGCCGCTGGCAGGTGAATTGGTAACAAGGAGAACGCTATGTCAAAAACAACGCAGCTGTCTTTCCCGGCGGCGGATCCATTTATCCTGCGTGCTGTCGATGGGCGGTACTACCTTTACTGCACTAGCGAGGACGGTAGCGGCATCCCTATCCATGTGTCCGATGATTTGGTGCACTGGCAGCGACGCGGCACAGCCATCGGCAAGGATACCGCCCGCTGGGGCGTGGGTTGCTTCTGGGCACCCGAGTGCTATGAGATAAACGGAAAATACTACCTGTTTTACAGTGCCGACTGGAAAGAAAACCCGACCGGTGCACTGGAAAACTTCCGAATCGGCGTCGCCGTGGCAGATGACCCGGCCGGGCCGTTCGCCGATATGGCCGACAAGCCGATTTTTGACCCAGGGTATCCCATCATCGATGCCGACGTTTACACCGAGGATGGGCGGTACTACCTTTACTATTCCCGCTGCTGCTATGAGCACAATGTGGACGGCCTTGAAGAAAGCTGGATCTACGGCGTGGAGCTGAAGCCCGATTTTACCGGTGTTATCGGCGAACCTGTGCTGCTGCTGCGCCCGGAGCAGGAGTGGGAGGGGCGCAGCGCTGCCGCCACAGGCCGCCGCTGGAACGAGGGTTCGTATCTCCTGAAGCACAACAGAAAATACTACATGACCTACTCCGGCAATTTCTTTGCAGGGCCGGACTACGCCGTTGGCTACGCTACGGCTGATACCCCGCTGGGCCCCTACACAAAAGCACCCGAAAACCCGATTTTGGAGCGCGGCGCACAGGTGACCGGCACCGGCCACAACTGTATGTTCCGCACCACGGCGGGCGAATTGATGATTTGCTACCATGGCCGCACCGAGGCCACCGGCAATGATCGCATCGCCTTTATCTCCCCGGCGCATTTTGATGAGCAGGGCAGATTGGTCATCGACGCGGAATAACGCACAACACAAAATCCCCCTGCACGTTGTCGTGCAGGGGGATTTGTGTTTTTTATTGGTCGGCCATCTGCTGGGCTTTCAAGCATAGCTCGGCAGCTCTAAAGGCGTGCGCCTGGGTCATGGCGGTCTCGGTGCGGTCGATGCAGTCGCGGATCAGCCGCCCAAAGAAAGGGCAGCCCACCTTGCCGGTGGCATTCGTGCTGAACTCACCCTGCCGGTTAGCCCAGTAGACCATGTTCTCCCGCTTTTCGCCGGCGGCCAGGTCGATGAACTTGCGCAGCTCGATGTAACCGTCTGTGCCGGTGATGAACGTCCGGCCATCGCCCCAGTTGCGCAGGCCGTCTGGCGTGAACCAGTCTACCCGAAAATACCCGCTCACGCCGTTGGCGGCGGTGGCGGTACATTCGCCGAAATCCTCAAACTCCGGCGTGGCAGGGTGGGCGTAGTTGGCCTTGCGGGCAAAGGTGATGTCGACATTCTCGACCCCGGCAAAGTAGAGAAACTGTTCCAGCTGGTGGCTGCCGATATCGCACAAAATGCCGCCGTACCGCGCTTTCTCGTAAAACCAGGCCGGGCGCGGGCCGCCCAAGCGGTGTGGGCCGAAGCCCTCAACGTGCAGCACACGGCCAATCGTGTTCTGTTTGATAAGATAGTCTGCCAGCGTGGCGGCCTCGCTGTGCAGCCGTTCAGAGTAGTAGACCATGTACTTGCGGCCAGTCTCGGCCACAGCGCGGCGGGCTGCTTCCAGCTGGGGCAGGCTCGTCATTGGCGCTTTGTCAACAAAATAGTCTTTCCCGGCGGCCATCACCCGCAGGCCAAGGGGGCAGCGCTCGCTGGGGATGGCGGCACTGGCGATAAGCTGAATATCCGGGTCGGCCAGCAGCTCGTCCAAGCTGGCCGCTGCCCGCGCCTGGGGAAAAGTGCGGCGGTAGGCGGCAACTTTTTCCGGGTCTTCATCCCAAACGGCGGTCAGTGTTGCGCCGGCTTCCAGCAGACCGTTTGTCATGCCGTAGATGTGGCCGTGTTCCAGCCCCACGGCGGCAAATTGAAATTCCCCAGGGCCGACGACGGGCTGAGGTTTCGGCGGTAGGTGCAGCTCCATGTTACAAAAACTCCTTCAGGGCGTTGCAGGCGGCGTCAAAGGCGGCATCGCTGCTGGGATAGCGGTAGCCGCCCACATGGCTGGTATTGCCGTCCTGTTCCAGATCTTTCAGTCCCTCAAACACTTGCAGGTGCGGTTCCACGGTCACGTCCTCACCGCCCTGGGCGCGGTAGGCGTCCAGAATGCGCTTGACGTTGCCCAGACCCTTGCCAGCGGGCACAACGCTGCCGTCGGCCAATGCGTCTTTGATATGCAGGTAGTCAATGTAGGGGTTCAGCTCTTCCCAGGCGCTCCACGTCTCCTGGCTGCACTGCACATAGTTGGCGGGGTCGAACACGCCGCGCATCTGGGGGAATGCTTTGTGCAGGTCAAGGCAACGGGAGGCGATATCACCGTAGATGCCTTTCTCATTTTCGTGGCAGAACAGCACGCCGCTGCCCTCGCCCACGCGGAGCATTTCGCCCACCTGATCGATGACCCTATTGCGGTAGTCGGCGGGATCCTTGCCTACGGGGATGTAGAAGGAGAACATCCGCAGCCGCTTTGCGCCCAGCACCTGGGCAACTTCCAGCGTGTGGCGCAGCTGCTCAAGGTGGGCGGCAAAATCGCCGGTCTCAATATCGATCTTGCCGATGGGCGAGCCGATGGACCAGGTACACAGCCCCGCATCGTCCAGCTTGCGGCGCACCTCTTTGGCCTTTTCCAGGGAAATGGCGGAGACGTTCTCGCCGTCTACCCCGCGGATTTCCAGGCCGTTCAGCCCATTGCGGCGCATCGCCGCAATCTGGCCGTCGATGGCGGGGGATGCTTCATCAGCAAACGCGTAAATTCTCATGGGAAACCTCCTGTTCGGTATATGTAGGGGCGCACCTGCGTGTGCGCCCGCCTTGCGTGGCAAACGGGCTGCGGGCGTACACATAGGTGCGCCGCTACGGAGTAAAGCCGCTTGCAAATCACGAACAGCCGCGCGGGACGTCTGCCCTGCGCGGCTAGGGGAAAATTACAGCATCAGTGCAAACAGTCCACCCTGCACGCTGCGGCCGATAAAGGCCACGAACCGAGTCGTTTTCGTGTCGTACCAGTCAGAGAACGGTACGCGGGACGTTGTCTCGTGCAGCTCTTTGGCAACCGGCGCAATCAGCGCGGCACGCACAGCCGGGTCGTCCGCCATGCGGGCGGTCCAGCAGATCCAGTCGGACTTGGTGTAGTCCGCGCGGGAATCCAGCGGCAGGCCGTAGGTGTTGATGCGCGGCAGATAGCTGGCGGTCTCGGCAGCGTAGAAGCTGTCGGGCAACAGGCCGAGGTGCAGCACCTTGTCCCACAGCAGATTGTACTTCATGCTCCAGCCCTGGCCGTCCAGTGTCAGCGGGGTGTTGCCCTTATCGCCGATTTTTTCCAGCAAGTGGGCGGCCATCGTCTTGGCCTGGGCGGTGCAGCTCTCGTCGCCGGTCAGGCGGGCATAGCAGGCCACGCCCACAATGGCCTTGGCGGTCAGGTTGACGTTGTGTGCCAGGTGCCCGGCAAAGTCGTCGGTGCACAGCTGCTCGGCAGGGTCCTCACCATATTGTACCAGATACTTGACCCAGTTGTCCAGCAGCGGGCGGTACTGATCGGCCAGTGCCTTGTCCGCGCCAAAGGCGCGGGCGGCCTCCAGCATGATCAGCATATTACCGCACTCTTCCACCGGCATCTGGTAGCGCGGATCCCACACATCTGTACCGGCAGGGTACAGGTAGTACGGCGGGTGGCTGGCCGTGCGACCAATGGGTTTGCGGGCAGCGTAAACCTGGCCGGTGGCCAGCGGGTAACGGCCGACATCATGCGGGGCAAAATCGCAGTCCCAAACCGGCATTGAGGCAAATTCCAGCACCGGGCGGCAGAGGGCATTGACGAGCTCGGGGCAGTAGTGCAGGAACAGCGGGATGGAGGGGTAGCTCACATCCACCGTGCCGATGCAGCCGTTGGAATCGTTCTCCTTGGAGAGGAATGCCATCTCGCCCTTGGGCGTGGCGATAAGCTTGTGCGCGGCAAAGGTGTGCCGCCAGGCGGCGTTGACGATATCCTCGTAGTCCTGACCGCCGGCTTTCTGGGCATCGTTGCTGACGGTCTCATCCATGGCAGCGCAGCGCAGCAGGATCTCGTCAAAGTGCTTTTGGGCGTAAAGGATGGCATCGGTGATCTGGCGGCCATCACGGCGATACCATGCCTTGCACAGATCGCCGAAGTAGTTGATGGAGGCAATATCGTCATAGGCGATGATGGCCTGCGCGGGCGCACCGCCCACGGTCAGGCTGCAGGTGGTCTGCACGCCGTCGCCGACGGCCTTGACAACGCCGTCGGCGCTCAGGTACAGGTAGCCCCAGTCGATCGTGATGTGGTCAGCGGAGTGGCTCAGCGGCTTCTGGGTCTCCTGGCCGATGTAGACGGTCTGCTTTGTGCCCAGCGTATACGCGCCGTCGATCATATTCGGGCGCAGCTCACCGTCATAGCAAAGCTTGTCGGACAGGTGCAGCTTGACCTGCACATCGTGTGCCTTGCCGTCGGTGGCCTTGGCGCTGAATGTGACCAGTGTGAGGGGCATACTCAGCAGATCCAAATCGTCGGGCAGGGCGGGAGTGGCAAAGGTGGTTTCGAACTGCACGCCGCCAAATTCGCTGACAAAGCGGGTGCGGGTGGCCGTGACTTTCAGTTCGGTCAGCGCGGCCTCCGGCTCTGCACCCTCGCCCAGGAAACGGCAGGCAGCACCGTCCACGGTCAGCACACCGCGGATGGGCTTGGCCGGGCCGCTCCAATGGCAGGTGTCGGTCTGGGTCATCGTGTCAGCGGGCATCCAGATGGAAAGATAGGGGTCAGACGCCACCAGTGGGATGGCGGGAAGCCTGTCGATACAGAACATACGCAAATTCTCCTTGTTGAAATGTGGAAAACTCAGCCTTTCAGACCCTGGATGGAGATACCCTCGACAAGGTTCTTCTGGAAGAAGAAGAAGAGGGTCAGCACCGGGACAAGGGAGGCAGTGGACATGGCAAATGTTGCGCCGTAGTCAGACATCGAGCTGTCGTTGAACATCTTCAAAGCGTAGGCAACGGTGTAAGTGGCGGGCTTGTTCAAGTAGAGCAGCGCACCCATGAAATCTTCCCAGCTGCCCATGAAGGTCAGCACGCCGACAGTGACGAGAGAGGGCACAATCATCGGGACGATGATGCGGAAGAAAACGCCGTACCAGCTGCAGCCGTCGATCTTGGCGGCCTCGTCCATATCGCGGGGGATGCCGCGGATGAACTGCATGATGAGGAAGATGTTGAAGCCGCTGGCAAAGAAAGACGGTACGATCATCGGCAGATAGCTGCCGACCCAGCCCATTTTGTTGAACAGGACAAAGCGGGGGATCATCATGACCTGGCCGGGCAGCATCATCGTAATGATCATCAGCACGAACCAGACGTTGCGGCCCTTGAAGCGGATGCGCGCCAGACCAAAGGCGACGAGCGCCGAGGAAATCGTCATGCCGATGGCGGAAAGAATGGCGACGAACAGCGAGTTCTTG
Organism: Gemmiger formicilis; assembly: GCF_018784445.1. GTDB lineage: Bacteria > Bacillota > Clostridia > Oscillospirales > Ruminococcaceae > Gemmiger. The sequence continues at coordinate 125,357 of NZ_WQOH01000029.1, forward strand.
AAGAACACCGTGAAGGTGTAGCCGCCAAAACCCTGCCAGCCCTTGATGTAGTGTTCCAGCGTGGACTGGGCAGGGATAAGGGAGGTGGCGGTGGTAAAGATATCACCGTTGGGCTTGAAGGACGAGGCAATCAGCCACAGCACCGGGTAGAGCATCAGGAAGCTGACAAGCAGCATCAGCACATGGTAGATGGTGGTACTGACCGCACGCCGGCGAGACATGCTGGGGGAAATGTATTTCATCAACATAGTCAATTACCGTCCTTCCGATTCATAGTAGACCCACGCGCTGGAGGAGCGGAAGATCAAAGCCGTGAAGAAGGCGATGATCAACAGCATGAACCATGCCATGGCGCTGCCGTAGCCCATCTCAAATTGGTTGAAGGCCTTGTTGTACAGGTAGACACCGTAGTACAGGGTCGTGTTCAGCGGCTTGCCGCCGGTGATGAGGTAGCTGGAGTTGAACGCCTGAAACGCGCCGATGACCTGGTTGATGAGGTTGAAGAAGATGATGGGGGTCAGCATCGGCAGCGTGATGGAGAAGAAGCGGCGCACAGGGCCGGCACCGTCCACGATGGCGGCCTCGTGGTAACTCTGGGGAATGTTCTTGATGGCGGCCAGGAAAATCAGCATCGAGGAGCCGAACTGCCACACGCCCAGGGCAATCAGGGTGCCCAGCGCGGTCTTGGGGTTGCCCAGCCAGGCGGTGCTGTCCGGCAGACCGAAGAAGCCCAGCACCTGGTTGATAACGCCCTTGGGGGAGAACAGCTGCTTCCACAGCAGGGCGATGGCAACGCTGCCGCCCATCAGGGAGGGAATGTAGAACGCGGCGCGGTAGAAGCTGGTCAGTCGGGTAGAGCGGGACAGCACCAGCGCGACGAGCAGTGCGACCGTCAGCTTGATGGGCACCTGGATCAGTGCAAACTTGAAAGTGACTTTGAAGGACGTCCAGAACAGATCATCCTCCAAGAACATCTTCTTGAAGTTGTCAAGGCCCACCCACTTGGGGGCGGACAGGATGTTGTAGTTGGTGAAGGCCAGGTACAGCGAGGTGAAAAAGGGAATGGCAGTGAACACGATCAGACCGATGATAAAGGGGAGAATAAAGACATAGCCTGCAACATTGTCCCGATCAAGCCAGCTGCCGAGCTTGTGGGAAAAGCCGTCTTTCTTTTTCATGGCAATGGCTCCTTTCATGGAATGTGGGGTGATTCAAAGAATCGCGCCGAAGGGAAAGACCTCCGACGCGATCAAGGAGAAGAAAACTTTTAAAAGAAGAAGGGGATAAGGAAGAAAATCAAATCTTACTCAGCGCTGGCCAGGATGGCGTTTGCCTCATCCATGAACTGCTGGGCAGCAGTGGGCAGGTCGGTGATCTCGCCGTAGCGGACCTGGTCGGAGTACTGGCTCAGCAGGTCAGAGATCTCGGAGTGCTTTGCCGGGTCGGGGTTCATCAGCGGGGAAGCCATGTTGGGCTGGCTGACGTAGTCAACAAACTCAACGACCTGCTTGCCGACCTCGTCCAGAGTGGGGGCAACATACTCGCGCATCTCAGAGGAGATGGGAACGGCGCGCTCGATACCAACGATATCGTAGCAGCTGGTGTCATTGGCGAAGTAGTTGATGAAGCGAACCGCGGCGTCCTTGACATCGCTGTCTGCAGCAACGCACCAGAACATGGCGGGCTTCAGATAGGTGGCGGAAGCGGTGGCGTCATCGGTGTTGGGAATCATGACCATGCTGATGTCCTTGCCGGTAGCATCGCGGTAAGCCTGCAGCTCATTGGAGTTCTGGTAGCGGCTCCAGGAGTCCATGACCATCGAGTCAAAGGCAGTGGTGGCGGTCTCTTCACCGATCATCAGACCCCAGCCCTCGTTCTGAGAATCCAGTGCCAGCTGCCACATATCCACGATGTACTTCGGATCGTCGAAGCCCAGGGCAGAAGCGTCGTCATTGTAAAGGTTCATGCCGTAGTTGCGCAGGCGGAAACGCAGGTTATCCGCAGAGCAGCTGGTCACGAAAGTATCGCGCAGGCCGGTGGCCTCATAGACTTTCTTGGAAATGTCGGTATACTCGCTCATCGTCGGGTTCATCGGCATCTCGATGCCCAGATCATCCAGGATGTCCTTGCGGTACAGCATGACGGGGGCGTTCGTGCCGGTGGAGACGGCGTACAGCTTGCCGTCGATCGAGCCGGAGTCAATGACGCTCTGGGCAACGTTGCTCAGGTCAAGGCTGCCGTCGGCAACGTAATCATCCAGCGGTGCCATAACGCCGTTTTCAACGTACTGTGCCAGCTTGGCGTAGTCCATCTGGAAAACGTCGGGGGTCTGGCCGCCGGCGACCTGGGCGGGCAGCTTGGTCCAGTAGCCGTCCCAGTCGGAGTAGTCCATCACGACTTCAATGTCGGGGTTCTCTTCCTGGAATTTCTCCAGCATCTGGGTGGTCAGCTCATGGCGGGTCTGAGAACCCCACCACAGGATGTTCAGCTGGGTCTTGCCATCCGCGGTCGTGCTGGCGGAAGAAGCCTCGGTGCTGGCATCCGTGCTGTCAGTGGAAGCTGCGGTGGAATCCGCGGCGGACTCGGCAGCAGAGCCGCAGCCGGTGGCAACGCTGGCGACCATCATACCGGCGCATAGGGTTGCGAGTACTTGTTTCTTTTTCATGTGAAGCACCTCCATGTGTTTCTTTTTGTTGTCATCATTATAGCCAAAAGTTTTGCGAAACTGAATTCACTTTTTCGATTTTTTGGTATGTTTTTCCGGGATGTACCCAGAAAAAACAGAAAAACCGCCGGAAATCGGCGGCTTTTGGGTGGGCGGTGCGGGTTTACCCCTGCCCGGTCTGCTCGTCCAGCTGCTTGCGGTAGTCCTTGGGAGTCATGCCGGTGTATTTGCGGAACAGTTGGCTGAAATAGTGCGGGTTCTCGCCCAGGCCGACTTTCTCGGCAATTTCGTAGCTGTGCAGCGAGGGATCACTGCGTATCAGCAGCTTGGCGTGTTCCATGCGGATGCTCAAAAGCTGGCTGCTGAATTTCTGCCCCACAGAGCGGGTGAACTCGCGGCCGATGTAGTCGGCGTTCATATATACTACATTGTCGGCAATATATTGCAGGGACAGCGCCTCGTCGGCATAGTGGGCGTTCATATAGGCAAGCATCTGCTGCACAAAATCATTGCTGCGGGCAGCACCGCCCTCCTTGCGCAGGCGCAGCAGGCTGCGCACGATGAGGTCTTCCAGCGATTCACGGTCGCGCAGTGCGTCGGTGATGACATTCATACCCCACTCGGTCTGGCCGCTGCCCATGCTGCCGGTCACAACAGCGATCAGCGTTTCCTGCAAAAGGCTGGGGTCTTCCACTGTTTTGACCAGCTCGCCAACCTGGCGCTTGATCTGGTCGGCATTCAGGCCGCTCTCCCGCAGGGCGTTGAAGCTGTCCACCAGCGATTTGATGCGCTGGCGACGCTCATCATAGAGATACAAAACCTTTTTGCGGTTTTTGTCAATGTTCGTGCAAGCACGGCGCAAGGCGTTCTCCAATTCCTCCTGGTCGCAGGGCTTAAGCAGATACTCGATGACACCGTATTTGAGCGCCTCTTGCGCGTACTGGAAGGTATCATACCCCGACAGCACGATACATTGCAGCATCGGGTGCAGGGCCACGGCACGCTGCACCAGTTCCAGGCCGGTCATGCCCGGCAGGCGGATGTCTGTCAGCAGGATATCGGGCATATCGTCGGTCATGCTGTCCAGCGCGGCAATGGCGTTCGGGCAGGAGGCTGTCATTTTCAAGCTCAGCTTTTCCCAGTCGATCATCCGCTCCAATCCCTCGCGTATGATGGGTTCATCATCGACCAATAACAGTTTGTACACGGTGTTCTCCCTTCTTTTCTCCTGTACCGCGGGGCGTTGAGGAATCCGCCCGGGGTGTTTCAGGTTTCTCCGGCCTTGTATCCGGCAGATGGATGATGATCTGCGTGCAGCCGTCCTCGCAGCGGATGCGCAGGCCGTACTCTTTGCCAAAGGTGTGCTGTACACGCTTATGGATGTTGCGCAGCCCGATACCAAGCCCCTCGGGCTGGACCTCGCCGCTTTCCAGCTTGGTCAGAATATCCTCATCGATGCCGGGACCGTTGTCCTGCACGATAACGTCTATGCCGTCCGGAACTACATTGCCGCTGATGCGGATAATGCAGGTGTCCAGCATATGCTCGGCGGCGTGGTGGATGGCGTTTTCCACCAGCGGCTGCACGGTCATAGCCGGGATGTGGCAGGGCATGACGGCATCGTCCACGGCGTACTCCATCTGCAAACGCTCGCCGTAGCGTATCTCCTGGATGCTCAGGTAGTCGCGCACGGTCTGCAGATCCTCCCGCACGGTGACGACGTCGCGCTTGTCGTTGAGCGAGGCACGCAGCAGTTTTCCCAGTGACGAGGTCATAACGGCAATGCGCTTGTCGCCGGAGTTCTGCGCCAGGCAGTAGATGGATTCCAGCGTATTGTATAGGAAGTGCGGGCGCACCTGGGCGCGCAGCTGCTGCATCTGCTTTTCCTGCAAAAGGTGCTGCTGTTCTTCTTTTTCGTGGTTGACGCGGGTCCATTCGCGGGTCATCCAGTCAAAGCCGCGGTGCAAATCGCCGATCTCATCAAAACGGTCTTTGTAGCAGGCACTCTCCTGGGTGGAGATTGGCTCGCCGCTGATGGCAAAGGCGTCGAATTTCTGCATCAACACCTGGAAATGAACCAGGATGCTGTTGATCAGCCCGGTGCTGACGGCTACGACCAGCAGCGCCGCCCCCAGGATGCAGAGGATGGTGACGCTGACCGCAGCCAGCGTTGTGGTGCGGATGCCGCTGTAATCCACCAGGGTCACATATTTCAGCCCGTTGGTGGCGGTGTACCGCACGCAGAGAACCGGCTTGCCGTCGGATTTCATATAGGTGTAGCCGTCCTCGCCCATGCCCAGCGCACGGATGCCCTCGTCACTGGCGTACAGGCAGATCCCTTTATTATAGACCGCACAGCGCGGCTCTACGCCCAGACTGCCCATGGCCTGGCTGTACTGCTCGACCAACGAGGGAAAATCCACCTCGATGAGCATATAGCCGAGGTTGTCCAGCGTCATGTTCTCCATCTCGCGGATCTCGCGCACCAGAAACAGACGGGAGGCGTCGCCGTTCTCCTCGGTCAGCCAGATGAACCGGCCCTGCCGCCAGGCAGCTGCGGTCATGCGCTCATCGGTCAGCTCGTTCGCGCCGCTGGACGCCCGGAAAAAGTGGCTGTATGTGGTGCCCCGCGACGTGCGCAGCTGAAAGCTGACCGTGTTGGAGAACCATAGGCTGTAATACGCCGCGCGGCTGGCGACGTTGCGCTGTGCGTCAATCCAGGTCAGCGTGCCGGGGGAAGCATCTTTTATGATGGCCAGATTCTCCTGCAGCGAGGAATCCGTCAGGATGCGGTAGCTGATATCCTCATAGTTTTTCATCTCGTGCTTGATCTGCTCGGCATAAAGGGAGATCATCTGGGAGCTGCTCTCGTACAGCTGCTCGTCGTAGGCGCGCAGCGGAATCAGCAGCGTCGCAATGGCGTCCACGCCGATGATGACGATGCCAACCAGCAAAATCAGCAGAAATTTCGCCCGCAGATGCAGGTTCTGCCAGAACGTTTGAAGCTTACGCATGGAGGACTTCCTTTTTTATATTTATTGTATTTATAGAACGCTGTGGGCTGTAGTGGTCGATTTATACTTATAAGTGTGACCGTTTCCATACACCTGCGTCAAGTCAAAAACTTGATTTTTCGGTACAAAAATCCGATGTGTGTCCCGAAAATTCATAAAAAACCACGCAAAAGTCGAAATTTTGCCGGTAAAGTACGGATTTGTGAATTGCACACTGCCCGGCAGACGAGTATGCTAAACTCAAGGCGCGCTGTGCGCATTTAGATTGTAGCACAACGCAAATCAGGTTTCCAGCATGAAACACTTTGATTGCATTTGTTCAAAACTTGTAAGGGGGCATACCATGGAATTACTTCATTCCGAATATAAGGATCGGATTGCGCACTGGCAGCGCGTGCTGGCGCAGGACTTCTACCACCCAGCGGGGGAAATCGCCTTTGAGGGCTTTACCACGATGGACCACCTGACGCCCGAACAGGCGGTGGGCGGCGGCTTCCGGCCTGTGCCGGTGGGCACGGTCTGGGGGCACACATGGGAATATCTGTGGCTGCGCGCTACGGTCACGCTGCCGGAAGAAACCGCAGGCAAGGCCGTGGCCATGTCGCTGGATATGGGCGGCGAGGCCACGCTCTTCGTCAACGGACAGGCTTTCGGCACCCGCCGTGCCGAGTGGGTCAGTGTGCCGCACCACTATATCAGCGATAACGTGCTGACCCGCTGCGCTGAACCGGGGCAGAAGTTTGACCTGCTGTTTGAGGTCTACGCCGGACACTATTTCCCCGATGTGGGTGGCTGCTGCACCGGCCCCGTGCTGCCCGGCACGCTGGGAGACCCCAAGGCCGAGGGCAGCCGCACCCGGTTGGGGCGCAGCACCTTCGGCGTCTGGAACGAGGACGCCTACCAGCTGTGGATGGACGTATCCACCCTGTTCATGCTGATGGACGAACTCCCCGAGGATTCGCTGCGGGCGGCCAAAATCGCCGACGGCCTCGAAGAATACACCCGCATCGTGGACTTTGAGCAGCCGCCCGCCGCCCGGGACGAGAGCTACCGCAAAGCCCGCGCTGCCCTGCGCCCGCTGATGCAGGCCCACAACGGCAGCACCGCGCCGCTGATGGCCGCCATCGGTAACTCTCACCTTGACCTGGCATGGCTGTGGCCGATGGCCGAGACCCACCGCAAGACCGCCCGCACCTTTGCCGCGCAGCTGCGCCTGTTGGACCGCTACCCCGAGTACCGCTATATCCAGAGCCAGCCCGCCGCCTACGAGATGTGCCGCGAACACTACCCGGAGCTGTATGCTCGCATCAAACAGGCCGTAAAAGACGGCCGATGGATCGCCGAGGGCGCAATGTATGTCGAGCCGGACACGAATATGCCGTCGGGCGAAGCGCTCGTGCGGCAGCTGGTCCTCGGCAAGCGGTTCTATAAAGAAGAGTTCGGCGTGGACAGCAAGATGCTTTGGCTGCCGGATACCTTCGGCTATTCCGCTGTGCTGCCCCAGCTGCTGGCAAGCTGCGGCGTAAAGTATCTGGTCACGCAGAAAATCTTCTGGAGCTACAACGAGGGCGATCCGTTCCCCTACCACTACTTCAACTGGAAGGGCATGGACGGCAGTCAGGTCGTATCCTTCCTGCCAACCAACTACACCTACCGCACCGACCCCAAGGAGCTATGCGGCGTCTGGAAAAACCGCGTGCAGAAGCGGCATCTGGAAGATTTCCTGATTCCCTTTGGCTACGGTGATGGCGGCGGCGGCCCCTGCCGCGATTACATCGAGTACGCCCTGCGCGAAAAAGATCTGGAGGGTATGCCCCGGGTCGATATGATGTCGCCGCTGGATTTCTTTGACGATTTGCAGGCCAAGGGCGGGCCGAAGAACACATGGGACGGCGAGTTGTACTTCAACGCCCACCGCGGCACTTACACGACCCAGGCCGCCGTGAAGAAAAACAACCGCCGCAGCGAGCGCGCCCTGCACCACATGGAGCTGTGGGGCGCACTGGCTGCCCAACGCGGCCATGCCTACAACGCCGCCGAGGCCGAGCGCCTGTGGAAAGTTCTGCTGCTGCACCAGTTCCACGATATCCTGCCCGGTTCGTCCATCGCTCGCGTGTACACCGAGGCAAACGCCGCCCACGCTGCGCTGCAAAAGGACGCCGCTGCGCTGTACACCGCCGCCCGCCGCGCTCTGCTGACGCCCGATGAGAACGCTGTGACCGTCTTTAACGGCCAGGGCTTCGCGCGGGAGGAAATCATCGACCTGCCCGCCGCTTTTGCCAACGGTGCGAAAACCGCCGAGGGCGAGACTGTGCCGGTCTGTGCGGGCAAGGCGCGGATTACGCTGCCCGCGTTCGGCGCGGTGACGCTGCTGCCCGCCGCCAACGGCACAGCCCCGGCGGCTGTGACCGCCACGGCCACCGCCGACGGCGCGATCCTGCGCAATGACCGCGTGACGCTGACGCTGGACCGCGAGGGGCATGTGACCGGCTACACGCTGGATGGCCGCGAGATGACCGCAGGCCGCCCGATGAACGTGCTGCGGATGTACAAGGATGTGCCCCGCATCTTCGATGCCTGGGATATCGACAGCAACTACCGCGAGCAGGATTCTTGGACCTCCACGGCGGAAACATTTGAAATTGTAGAGGCCGCCGGTTTTGCTGCATCAGTGCGATGGACCGGGAATATCGGCCATTCCACCGTCGCGCAGACCATCACGCTGTGCGCAGACAGCCCGGTGGCCGAGTTCGATACCACCGTCCAGTGGCACGAGCTGCACCGCCTGCTGAAAGTCGAGTTCCCGGTGGATGTGCGTGCGGAGAATGCGTACCATGAAATTCAGTTCGGCTATGTCGAGCGTCCGACCCACCGCAGCCGCGGCTATGACCAGCAGCGGTTTGAGGTCTGCAACCACCGCTACACAGCCCTGGCCGACAACGCCCACGGCTGCGCGGTGGTAAACGACTGCAAGTACGGTGTCGGCGTGGAGCAGAACAGCATCGAGCTGACGCTGCTGCGGGCAGCGGCCTCACCCGAGATGGGCACCGATCAGGGCGAGCAGACCTTCCGCTACGGCTTTACCGCGTGGAACACGTCTTTCGCCGAGGCACCCATCGTGCAGCAGGCGGCAGCGTTCAATGATGCACCGTTTGTTGAACTTGGCGGTGCGCTGCACGCATTCTCGGCCTTTACCACCGACGCGAAAAATGTTATCCTGGATACAGTCAAGCCCGCCGATGACAGCAGCGGGGATATCATTCTGCGCGTCTACGAGAGCAAAAAGGCCGACACGTTCTATCATATCCAATCCGGCCTGCCGGTGCAGGCACTTGTACCCTGTGATTTGATGGAAAACCCTATCGGCGAGGCCGCTGCCGCGGATGCCCAGCTGCACGTCAAGCCGTTTGAGGTGCAGACGTATCGCGTGAAATTATAAATGACTGGAGGAATTTTCATGTCCAACCAACGCCCGCGCATTGTGCTTGTGGGGGCGGGCGGGTATGGGCGGCTGTATGTCGAGACGATGGCCCAGCGCGATTACGGCGCGGACCTGGCGGCCATCTGCGATATCGACCCTCATCTTGCCGACCGTATACCCGTCATCCGGGAACAGAGTATCCCGATCTACCCTAGTCTCGAAGCCTTTTTTGCGAACGATACCGCCGACCTTGCGGTACTCGTCTCGCCGGTGCATTTCCACACCGATATGGTGCTGCTCTGTCTGGCGCATGGGCTGAACGTTCTGTGCGAGAAGCCCCTCTGCCTGACTACCCAGGAGGCTGAGACGATGCGCACAGCCGCCCAAAAAGCCGGGCGGTTCCTCTCCATCGGCTACCAGATCGACTACCGTCGCGACGTGCTGGCTCTGAAGCAGGATATCTTGGCCGGGCGGTTCGGCGCACCCAAGCGCATTGCCGTCTACCACGGTTTCCGCCGCGGCGCAAACTACTACGCCCGCAACGACTGGGCCGGGCACATCACCTGCCATGGGCGCGAAGTCTTTGACAGCCCCTTTACCAACGCCTGCGCCCATCATTTCCAGATGCTGACGTTTTTACTGGGGCCGACGATGCGCACAGCCTGCGATATCACCGGCGTACAGGCCGAACTGTACCGCGGCAACCCGAACGTGGAAAACTACGACGTGGCGGCACTGCGGTTCAAAATTGCCGGCGATACGCCGATTTTGTACTACACTGCGCACCCCATCCGCACCGAGTGCTGGGGTCCGGTGGGCGTGATGGAGTTTGAAAAGGCGACCATCACCTACACTGGGGAAAAGCCGGTGTTCCATGGCGTGATGGCCGATGGCACGCCCTTTGACTATGACGCTGTGGCCCCCGGCGGCGATATGCAAAAGCTGGTGGACGCCATCACGGCCACCGTCACCGGCGAGCCGCCCATCTGCGGCGTTGAGGCTGACCTGCCCCATATCCACGCCGTGCGCCTTGTGCAGCAGAACCCCATCACCCCCATCCGCCCCGAACTGGTCGAGCAGGTGGAGCAGGACGGCGACTACTTCTATTTTGTCAAAAACCTGGAAGAAACGCTGGCCGACTGCGCCAGACACTGGGCATTGCCCGGCGAGCTGGGCATTAAGCTGGGGTGAGCCTTGCCCCTTGCAAGAAACAGAATTGTCCAAAACAGGGGCAGAATAGGTCAATCCGCGCCGCCCGGGTGCAAAACCCTGAGTGGACGGCGCTGTAAAGCTGCACAAACATAAAGGTGCTGTTTTGTGCAGCTAACCAAAAAATCCTACCGCAAAGACAGAGACCGCTCTTTATACTGTAAAAAATACACGAAAACGCGCTGTAAATTTTGGCGGATTCCGCCAACGGAGAGAGAAAAGGAGAAAAGGACTACAAAATTGTACAAATTTGTGAGAGAATAGTCAGAGAGAACCCGGGCTTTCCTGTGATAAGATGAAGATGCAGAAACAAAGGGGGCGCTATCCGGAGAGCGCCCCCCCTGGATACAGAATCATACAGGATAATCCAAATCACGAAAGGAAAGCCCATGAAATCGATTGATGTGTTTTGCCATCTGATGCCGCCGGAATACGCGAAAATCTGCATGGCAGAAGCCCCCAACAAATCCCATATGTTTGTCCGGGCGCTCAATGTGGCGTCCATGTCCAACATGGACGCCCGCAACGAGGTGTTGAAAGCCTTCCCCGGGTACAAGCAGATCCCCAACATCGTTTCCCCGCCGGTCGAAACCTTTGCCGGGCCGGACAAATCCCCCCGCCTGGCGGCCATCGGCAACGACGAGATCAAAAAAATCGTTGAGGCCAACCCCCAATTTTACGAAGGCTTTATTGCCGGCATCCCGTTCAACAATGTGAAAGCCTCTGTCGAGGAAATCAAGCGCGCCAAGGATATGGGTGCCAAGGGCATCCAGATCTACACCCACATGAACGGCGAGGCCATCGACACCGAGAAGTACTGGCCCATCTACGAGGCCTGCGAAAAGTACGATCTGCCCATCCTCATCCACCCGGTGGGCGGGCAGATGGTGCCGGAATTCCCGAAGGAGGATCGCTCCAAGTACGAACTGTGGTTTACCATCGGCTGGCCGTATCAGACTACGATCGCTATGATGCGCCTTGCCTTCTCCGGTATTTTTGAGGATTTTCCCAATATCAAAATCATCACTCACCATGTCGGCGCTATGATCCCGATGCTGGAAGGCCGCATTGAAAACGGCCTGAAGATGTACGGCGGCCGCACCGCGCCCGAACTGCGCGATGAGCTGACCAAGACGAAGATGAAGGGCGCACCCATCGATACCATCCGCAAGTTCTATGCGGACACGGCGTCCTTCGGTTCGACCTCCGCCATCCGCGCGGGCATCGATTTCTTCGGCAGGGATCACATCGTTTTCGCGACCGATATGCCGTTTGACCCCGAGCAGGGGCCGGGCTACATCGACCGCACGCTCAAGTGCATTGACAACCTGGGCTTGAACGAGGATGATAAGGCAGCCATTCTGCACGGCAACGCGCAGCGGCTGTTCCATGTATAAGGGGGATACTATGGCTACGCTGATTTCGGTTCTGACGAACCAGTTCTTTCTGATTTTTCTCGCTATCGCACTGGGCCTGCTGCTTGGCAAAGTGAAAATCGGCAACTTCTCGCTGGGCGTTTCCGGCGGTATCTTCTCCGGCATTGTGCTGGGCTATATTGCACAGGCCTGGGCCAAGGGTGTGCAGGAGGGCGAGCTGGGCTACGCCAGCGCGGCTTCGGTGCTCAAGACCGGCGTTGTCAGCAATTTGTTCTTTACATTTTTCCTGATGCTGTTCCTTGTCTCCATCGGCATGAAGGTCGGCGGCAGCATCGGCGCTATCTTTAAAAAATACGGCGTTAAGTTTGTCGTCATCGGTGTGATGATCCCGGTCATCTCGATGGCCGTCGCGCTGGTCGCCTACCATCTCGTGTTCAAGAACAGCCCCGCAGTCGGCGAGTTTGAGACCATTGGTATGTTCGCCGGTGCTATGACCTCCACCCCGGCTTACGGCACCGCGCTGGATGCTGTCGGCAATGTCGTTGCTGGTGACGCGCTGGAGGCTGCTTCCTCCGCCATCAGCCTGGGCTACACTGTGGCCTTCCCCATCGGTGTGATGGTCATCGTCGTGATGATCTCTGCCCTGCCCAAACTGTTCGGCATCGACGTGGCCGCTGAAAAGGCAGCCTACGAAAAAGAGCTGCAGGAGAGCGCTGTCAACGAGAAAAAGATTAAGGAAGGCCCGCTGGACTTCATGGTGCTGGGTCTGGTCGCTGTGATTGGTATCCTGATTGGCAACATCAAAATCCCCCTGGGCGGCTTTGGTGAGTTCTCTCTCGGTGCTGCGGGCGGCATCCTCATCTCCGCACTGATTTTCAGCTACATCGGCAAGATTGGCCCCATCAACTTCCGCATGGATCAGAAGGCGCTGGGCATCCTGTATCAGACCGGCCTGACCTTCTTTATGGCCGTTGTCGGCCTGCGTTACGGCTATGACGTCGTCAATTCCCTGATGGGCTCCGGCCTGCAGCTGGCCATCGCCGCCGTCTTTGTCGAGGCCATCGCGGTCCTCATCGCCTTTATCGTCGGCCACAAGGTATTCAAAATCAACTGGATCATCCTCAGCGGTGCAATCGCCGGCGGCTGCACCTCCGCCCCGGGTCTGGGCGCTGCCATCAGTGCCACCGGCTCTGAGGAACCCACCGCCGGTTACGGCGCAGCACAGCCCTTTGCCATCCTGGCAAATGTTTTGCTGGCAACCTTGTTCTTCAATATTGTATAATAGGGAAAACTACCCTTTACGCAAGGAGAACTGAATTATGGAAGACGTCCGGATTGAACACAGATACAACGCGTCCGACTTCAAGCTGGGAAACCACCACGAAAATGTCTACCAGATGCTGCTCATCACCAATGGCCGTATCCGCTACCGCGTAGGCAGCAAAACCTACGAGACCGGCCGCGGCGGGATACTTGTGCTGAACACGCTGGAGGAACATGACCTGGAAGTGCTGGAATACCCGTATGAACGCTACATGGTCCGTGTTCAGCCGGACTTTTTCCAGAATGAGGTAAAATATCCCGAGGTCATTGCGGTCTTTATCAAGCGGCCGCCGAACTTCTCCCACCTGCTTACGGTGCCGGAGCCGGTCTGGAACTATCTGTATGATATCGTCCTGGAAATGGAGCGGGAATACAACGCCAAGAAAAAATACTGGGAGCTGTACGTGGGTGCGGACCTGCGCAGAATGTTCATTACCATTTATCGCGAGTGCGCGGACGTTATGACGATGAAGATAGGCCACAGCGTTACGGTAGCCTACAACATCATGAATTATATCAACCACCATTTTGCCGAGGAAATCACCGTAGACAAAATTGCGGCGGAATTGTACCTGAACAAAAACTATATCGCCCATGTATTCAAAGAGGAGACCGGGTACAGCCTGATCGGCTATGCCATCGCCCTGCGCATCAACCGTGCCAAGGTGCTGCTGACCAAGACGGACAAGAGCATCACCCAGGTGGCGGAGGAGTGCGGGTACGACGATTTCACCTATTTTTCCCGCCAGTTCAAAAAGTCCACCAGCCTGACACCCAGCGCCTACCGCAAGACCCATGCGGATGAGGACGAAGAACAAAAGAGGTAATACAATGCCACAAGAAAAATTCCACTATAAATCGTTAGAAGAAGTCAAGCAGCGTGCCGCAGAACTGGGTGTTGACCTGCCCTTTGCAGCCGACACCCACGCGCTGGCGCAGCCGCTGACCGTGCGTAATATTACCTTCCCGAACCGTCTGGGCATCGCGCCCATGGAGGGCGCGGACTCGACGCCCGAAGGCGCACCCACCGAGTATACGACCCGCCGCTATGTCAACGAGGCTATCGGCGGCAGCTCGGTCATCTGGTTCGAGGCAATCTCCATTGTGGAGGAGGGACGATCCTCCCAGACGCAGCTGCTGCTGAACCGCGACACATTGGACGAGTTCAAAAAGATGACCACCGCCGTCAAGGAGGCGGGCCTCAAGGCCAACGGCTATGCGCCGTATTTGATCATGCAGGCCAACCACAGCGGCCGCTACTCCAACCCCGGCAACAAGCCTGCCCCGATGATCGCCTACCGCCACCCGATTCTGGAGCAGTACCGCGCGGCGGATGACTCCTGCATTGTCAGCGACGACTACCTGAAGGGTCTGGAGGTCAAGTTCGGCGAGGCGACGAAGCTTGCCAAGGAGGCCGGTTTCGACGCCGTCGACATCAAGAGCTGCCACGGCTACCTGTTGGCGGAACTGGCATCCGCCTACAACCGCCCCGGCGAGTACGGCGGCAGCTTTGAGAACCGCTTCCGCCTGCTGAAAAACGGCATCCGCGCCGCCAAGGTGTACGAGGACGACAGCTTTATGGTCACGGCGCGCATCGGCATCTACGACGGCTACGCCTACCCGTGGGGCTTCGGCGTCAGCCCGGAGAGCGGCATGACGCCCGATTTGACTGAACCCATCCGCTTGGTGCGCGATTTGCACAACGAACTGGGTCTGAATATGGTCAACCTGACGATGGGCAACCCCTACGCCACCACCCATGTGACCCGCCCGTTCGATTTTGGCAAGTATGAACCGGACGAACATCCGTTTGTCGGCCTGTCCCGCATGATTCACGGCATTGGCGCAGTGAAAAAGGCCGTGCCGGAAATGACGGTTTGGGCATCTGCACCTACTTACCTGCGAGCCTATGCGGATCTGTTCAGCGCAGGCGCGGTCGAGCAGGGCCTGTGCGATGGTATGCTGTTCGGCCGCATGGCCTTTGCTGACCCGGATTTTGCCAACGAGATCGTCAAAAATGGCCGCATCGACCCTAAGCGGGTCTGCCTGACCTGCGGCAAGTGCGGCGATTTGATCCGCGCGCACAAGCCCACGGGCTGTGTCATCCGCGACAGTAAGACGTTTATGCCGTTCTACAAGGAATTTTTGGAGATCAAGAAAACGCAGCCCGCGAACTTCCGCGGCTGATGGAGAGGGTGTACTTATGAAAAAAACTGCCATCGTCACCGGGTCCAGCCGCGGCATCGGCTTTGCCATTGCCAAGCAGCTTGGGCTGGATGGATACAATATTGTTATGGTCGCCACCGGCCCACAGGAGAAAAACCAGGCAGCGCTGGACGAGCTGAAAACACAGGGCATCGACTGCGCCTATGTGCAGGCCAACATCGGCAGCGCCGACGACCGCAAGAAGATCCTTGACGGCGCACTGGCCGCCTTTGGCCGCGTGGATGTGCTGGTTAATAATGCAGGCGTTGCTCCCAAAGTCCGCGCCGATTTGCTGGATATGAGCGAGGAAAGCTTTGACTATGTTGTCGGCATCAACACCAAGGGCAATATGTTCCTGACGCAGCTGGTGGCCAAGCAGATGATTTCGCAGGAACCTGTCGATGGCCGCAAGGGCGTCATCGTCAATGTGTCCAGCTGCAGTTCGGTGGTGTCCTCCACCAACCGCGGTGAATACTGTGTCTCCAAGGCGGGTATCTCGATGCTGACGACGCTCTACGCCGACCGCCTTGCGTCGGAGGGCATCCTTGTCAACGAGGTGCGCCCCGGCGTTATCGCCACCGATATGACCAGCAAGGTGCAGGGCAAGTATGATGCCTTGATTGAAAAGGGCACCTTCCCCATCGCCCGCTGGGGCACGCCGGAGGATGTGGCCGGGGCCGTCAGCCTGCTGTGCAGCGACCGCCTGCGCTACACCACCGGCAACTACATTGATGTGGACGGCGGCTTCCATATCCAGCGCCTGTAAGGGAGCAACGAGATGGAAAACGAAATTTTTAAAGCCGGGGCGTACACGGCAAAGGTGTACCGCTGCAATACTGCCGTGGTCGGCAGCGGCGCGGCGGGCTTCAATGCCGCCGACCGCCTGTGGCAGCTGGGGCAGCATGACATCGTCCTCGTCACCGAGAACCGCGTCGGCGGCACCAGCCGCAACACCGGCAGCGACAAGCAGACCTACTATAAGCTGACCCTGTCCGGGGGCGACCCCGACAGCGTGCGCGAGATGGCCGACACACTGTTTGCGGGCCGCTGCGTGGATGGTGATATTGCCCTGTGCGAGGCCGCGCTCTCGACCCAGTGCTTCTTGAAGCTGGTCGAGCTGGGCGTGCCGTTCCCCCGCAACCGCTACGGCGAGTACATCGGCTACAAGACCGACCACGACCCGCGCCGCCGCGCCACCAGCGTGGGACCCTACACCAGCAAGCAGATGACCGAATGTCTGGAAGCTGCCGTGCAGGCCAAGGGCGTGCCGATGCTGGACAAGACACAAGTCATCAAAATTCTGACGGACGGCGGTACGGTTTGCGGCCTGCTTTGCCTGAACACGGCTGCGCAGGACGCCGCCGACCGCTTTACGCTGATTCGATGCAAAAACGTTATCTGGGCCACCGGCGGCCCAGCTGGTATGTACGCCGACAGCGTCTATCCCTTCAGCCAGTATGGGGCCACCGGCCTTGCGCTGGAAGCAGGCGCAAAGGGCAAAAACCTGACCGAATGGCAGTACGGCCTGGCATCGGTCGCGCCGCGGTGGAATGTGTCGGGAACGTATATGCAGGTGCTGCCGCGGGTCTACTCCACGGCGGCAGACGGCAGCGATGAGCGGGAGTTCCTGATGGACTTCTTCACCGATGCGCACGATATGCTCAGCAAGCTGTTTTTGAAGGGCTACCAGTGGCCCTTTGATGTGCGCAAGGTTGCCGACGGCAGCTCCATCATTGACATTCTGGTGTATCTGGAAACCTGCAAAGGACGCAAAGTCTATCTTGATTACCGCACAAACCTGATGGACGGCGCGTTTAGCTATGACGACTTGCTGCCCGAGGCGCGCGAGTACCTGACCCGCGCCGGTGCCTGCTTCGGCACGCCGATTGAGCGGCTGGCGCAGATGAACCAGCCAGCCATCGATTTTTACCGGGATAAGGGTGTGGATTTGTACACCCAGCCGTTAGAGATCGCCCTCTGCGCCCAGCATAACAACGGCGGCATTGGCATCGACTGCTGGTGGCAGACCGACGTGAAAGGCCTGTTTGCCGTGGGTGAAGCCGCTGCCAGCCACGGCGTCTACCGCCCCGGCGGCACGGCGCTGAACGCCGGGCAGGTGGGCAGCACCCGCGCCGCGCAGTACATTGCCGCCCGCTGCCGGGGCGATGCGCCGGACAATTTCGGTCTGGCCGCCGCCGAGGCGCTGGCCGAGATGGGCGCACTGGCCGACGGCTGCAAGGCCGAGACCGGCAACGTCCGTGCGCTGTGGAAGCACGCCGCCGAGGAAATGAGCCGCTGCGGCGCTGCCATCCGCGACCCCGCGCAGATACGCGCCTACGGCAAACAGGTGGAAGCGCAGCTTGCCGACTTTGCTCAAACGGTCAAGGCGGGCAGCCGCACCGAGCTGGCGATGGTCTACCGCCTGCGCGACATGCTGCTGAGCCAGCGCGCTTACCTGACCGCCATGGCGGACTATACTGCCCACGGCGGGCAAAGCCGCGGCAGTGCCCTGTACACCGACCTGACGGGCGGCGTTAAGCCGTTTGCCCAGCTGCCGGATACCTTCACCTTTGCCTTGGACGAAACCGAAGCCCCGCTGATTCAGGAGCTGTGGTTCGAGGATGGTACCTGCTGCACCGCTTGGCGCGCCCCGCGCCCCATCCCCGAGGATGACGACTTTTTTGAAAACGTCTGGCGCAGCTACCGCGAAACCGGCAATATATACTAAAGCAAGCGCAGCTTCGTGAAAAGCTGCGCTTTTGTAAAAGGAGTGGGAACTTTGTTTACTATCATCAAACGGCGGGAGCTGAACCTTACCGTAACCGAACTTTGCATCCATCCCCGGCTTTATCAAACACGTTGCCGAGGGCGACTTTGAGGCCGCCTACAACGTGATTGCCCAGTCCAGTGCGCTGCCCGCCGTCTGCGGCCGTGTCTGCCCGCA
>NZ_WQOH01000030.1 GCF_018784445.1 Gemmiger formicilis
CCTCGTATTATAAAGTAGTAGTTATTAGAGTCCCTCTCCAAGGACAAAATGCTACAATAGACAAGGTGCTGTGGATTGGTTTAAACCTCCTACCGCAAGACGGTTTCGGAAAGGCTCCAACCACGGCTCTTTGTTTTTAGTGTTAATCAGTTAGATACCGCCAGACGGTTTATATAGAACGAGGTTACATAGCAAAGAGGTGTGGCTTTAAGCAGCACTGTAAAATAAAACGCCGGAGGTAAAAAGAAATGATTTTTGTTGGTATCGATGTTGCAAAGGACAAGCACGATTGCTTTATCCTCAACTCGGAAGGAACGGTCTTGGCAGATGTATTTACCATTGCCAATAACCGCATCGGTTTTGAGACGCTTCTTTCAAGAATCCAAAGCTGTTCCCAAGGTGAAAGCAAAATAAAAGTAGGGCTTGAAGCCACAGGACATTACAGCTACAATCTGCTGGGGTTTCTTTTAGACAGCGGCCTGGCAACCTATGTCATTAACCCTCTGCACACGAACCTCTACCGGAAAAGTCTCAGCCTGCGAAGAACCAAAACAGATCGGATAGACGCGCGTACCATTGCAATGATGCTCATGTCTGATGTGGACCTCAAGTCCTACTCAAATACAGCATACCACAATGAAGAGCTAAAGTCACTAACCAGATACAGATTTGATAAGGTAAAAGAGCGCGCCAAGCTGAAAAGCTCCGTTGCGCGGTTAGTGAATATTCTATTTCCGGAGCTCGAAAAGCTGGTTTCAAGCCTGCACATCGCTGTTGTATACGCACTGCTGAGCAACTATCCGGGTGCAAGCTATATCGCAAACGCCAATACTGAAGAACTCGCTGAGACTCTTTGCACCGCCTCTAAAGGTCGTTATACCAAGTCTAAAACCGCGGAAATCCAAGTAGCCGCAGGGGTCTCCATTGGCTCGAAAATGCCTGCTAAGTCTATGGAGTTGAAACACACGATTGCTCTCATCCGCGAGCTGGACAAAGAAATTTCTGAGGTAGAATCCGCAATTGACAAGATTACATCTCAGATGGATTCTCCCATCTTTACAATCCCCGGTATTGGCCGACATATGGGTGCAATGATTCTTGCTGAAGTTGGAGATTTTTCCAACTTTGCAAGCGCAGACAAGCTGCTGGCTTATGCTGGACTCTCTCCATCTACATATCAGTCAGGGCAACTGCAAAACTGTTATGCTCACATGGAAAAGCGTGGCTCCAGATATTTGCGATATGCTCTTTTCAATGCCGCCAAATATGTCTGCCTTTGGTGTCCTACATTCTCGGCCTATCTTGAAAAGAAGCGTTCTGAGGGAAAGCATTACAATGTTGCCATCTCTCATGCTGCTAAAAAGCTGGTAAGGCTTATTTTTGCTATGCAGCGTTCTGGGAAAGCCTTCTTAGCTGATTATTAAGCGTGCGATTTTATACGGAGCGAGTATCCGACAACGGATGCTCTTGTTTGCTATACCAATTTTCACCACCTTAAAATTTCTCTCGAAAATTTTGTTTTGGGGCTTGACTTTTAATAGTTAGTCTTT
>NZ_WQOH01000031.1:0-103638 GCF_018784445.1 Gemmiger formicilis
GCCCCCTTGTTCTGTATGGGTTCGGGTACATTTTGGGGTGGTTTTTATCGCTCCTGTTCCTGCCTTTTCACAGGCTTGCGTTCCCGGCGTAAAATCTGGTCAATATTGCCCTTGACAGTCTGTAAGCAGCGGTATTCCTCCCGTTTTGCCCGGTAATCGTTGTAGCCGCTGTTTTTCTCTTTGATAAGGGCTTCAATCTCTGCTTGCAGGGCTTTATAGCTTGGCAGCTTGGAAATGCCGTTCTCCCTAAAATAACGGGCGGCTGCGTCTGCTATGATAAAGTCGCTTTCGTGCTTCTGTCGGTAGGCTGCTTTTGCTTTGGTGTTTTTCTGCTGTTTCAGCCCGTCCCGGACAGGGCGGGTCTTGGAATAGGCAAGCACCTGCCGTTGCAGCTCCTTTTTCCCGTTCAGCGTCTTTTCCACCTGCTTCAGCTCTGTAAGGCTTTCCTGCATGGCGGCATAGGCGGCAGAACAGGCTTCGTCCAGTTCCTCCGGGGAAGAAAAGCCGTACTGCTGATAGGCGGTAACGGTAGCCGCCATTTGCTTTAGATTGTGCTTTGCCGCCCAGCGGTCATAGCCTACTCCCTTGCCCTCAGCTCGCTTGGCTTCCCGGTCAACCATGCGCTGCAAGGTGTTGTCTGCCGGGGTGGTTTTTGCGGCTTTTTCCTCCCGCAAGCGTTCCTTTTGGGTGTGCGGGTATTCGGGTATGGCTGTGGTCTTTTCGGCGGCTCTGTGGGCGTTCTGCGTGAGCAGGGCAAGGACAGCAGCCTTGTCAAAATCTTCCCCCAGCTTCCGGGCTGTGATAGGCTTTGTCCTGTCCGGCGTGAGGTAGGAAAGCCGCCCCCGGCTCTCCTTGACGGTCACACCCTCCCGCAGCAAAAGGGAAGAAAACTCGTCAAAGCTGGTAGCTTGGGAAAATGCCTGCCGTATCGTCCGGCGCAGCTTCGCCTTGTCCGTTTCAAACTTGGTGGGCTTGGTCGGCTGTCCGGCGGCTTCTCTGGCGGCGTTCTCTTTATCAAGGGCAAGCTGCCCTTTCTTTGCCGCCCAGTATTCCCGTTCCGTTATCCGTTCCTTGCTGCCGTTCAAGAGGTCGATTTGGTAAAGCCCCTCCCGGTGGCACATCTCCATGACTTCACTCTTGAAATATTCCATAGCGGCGTTGGTACAGCGGTGCTTGCAGCCCTCCCTTGTGTCGGCTGGTCTGTCCATGTAGGGCAGAAGCGGGACTTCGTAAATCCGCAGGGAGTTGATGACGATATGCACATGGATATTGCCGCTGTGGTTATGCCCGTCCGGGTGGGTGCATACAAGGGCTTGGTGTCCGGGGAAATGCTCTTTGCAGAACTGCTCGCCCAGCTCCTGCGCCCGGTCTACGGTCAAGCCGTTGTCTGTTCCGTCCCGTGGGTCAAAGCTGATGATATAGTGGTGGCTTTTCACATCTTCCCGTTTTTGATTTTTCTCATGGCGGAGATTGGCTCGCATACAGGCAACGGCGAAATCCTCGCCCCCGCAGTTAAGGGAAGAAATGCGGTAATCCTCCCTCGGTATCAGCCGCCCGTTTTCATCAAGGGTGGGCTTCATGGTAAACTCGTCATGCTCAAATGTGAGGTAGGCTTCCGCTGCGCCATAGTCCGCATTTTTAGAGCTGATATGTTTGAATGTTGCCAACAGCGTCACCTACTTTCTGCAAGACTTCAAACTTTAGGGCAGCAAGGTCGGAAACCGCCGCCCGTACCTCCCCGGCAAGCTGCGGGTAGGGGCTGTGCCACTCGTTCAGCGTCCGGGCTATCTGGTTTAAGTTGCCGCCGATCCTGCCGTATTCGGCGGTCAGCTTCCCGACAGCGGCAAGCAGCTCGTCGTTGACGGGGGAAACGGTTATGATGGGGCGTATGGCTGCCCCGGTTATGGCTTGCCGGATAAACTCGGCTTGGCTCATGTTGCAGGCAGAAAGCCTTTCCGCAAACTCGGCGTATTCTTCCTCGGTCATGCGTGTCTTGACTACCCGGCTGCGGTGCGGCGTGTTGTATCGTTTTCGCATGGTAAAACCTCCTTTCTGTGCGTGGTGTCCTCTCACTAATAGGAGAAAAACGGGGTGTGAAGCGGAACTGTTTTTGAAAAATCCGAAAAAATATTTTGAGGGATTTTTAAGCGGCGCAAGCCGCATAAGCAGGGTTTGGGGAAGGCACTCCCCAACAAGATTCCCGCAGGGGCAAAATGAGCGAAAAGCGAATTTTGGTACTGCGGTAGAATCTTGCTCTGAAAAACTGCCACTTTCCTCTGCGGCTGACTTTGCGGCAATCTACAAGGGTCGGTGTGGCTGCTTTCGTCAATATAGCGATTGCGGAGGCGTGTCCTGCCCACCTTTGTTCCCCTCTACGGACAGAAACGGAAAATGCCAAACGCTCATTTGGATTTTTCATCACTACTACGGCAGGCAAGCCCATTTCGGGCAAACTTCCCCGTCACTCACTACTACAAGGGAACGGGGCGTTTTGCCAAAAATGGGAGCAAAAAACGCCACGGATTTTCAAAAATCTGTGGCGTTGCTGTTTGGAGCAGTATTCAATTTTAGTCTCCCGTTCCCTCTTTTGGGTAAAAGAAAAGGACAACCGATTTTGGCTGTCCTGTGAAAATGTGTATTATGTTGTATTATGTATGATTGACAAGATTAAATTTGAAGATCATTCTTCTACAAAGTATCTGTATGCGGCGGCTTCAAGCTCTCCACATTCGTTAAGCAAGTTGCCATTTTCATCATAAAGCTTATAGGTAATTTGAGTATTACCTAACGACGCTTCTCCGTCCAATCCAAGCAACAAAGTATAGTAATTTTCTTTTAGTACCAAATTCAATAGATCATACAAATCATCTTTTGATATACCTTGTTCAGTTATTGCACTGATTTTTTTGCCGACAACTGATGAAGAATTAGGATTGAAGTATTCGGCTAAAATGGTTTTCTTTTCTTCGTAGCATAATTTAACAAATTGTTCTCCTGTCATTTTTATACTCCCCATACCGTAGTGTAAAATATATATTTATATTTCATTCTGTCGGAACTATTATAGCACATAGATGTGAAATTTTCTACTGTCTTTCCCCCATAATGGGCGGGAGCGACAGCACTTTAGTCTGTCGCTCCCTTGATTGCCACAAAAGCAGGACGGGCGGCGGCTGTCAACGGTGGCACATTTGCGCCGTTCATCTTGACCGTTGACTGGCTCGGCTGGATTTGCTATTTATTTCCTCACCATTCCTGTGTCTTGGCTTCCTTCCGGATTTTCATTATCTGTATTTGATATATACTGCCAGGAATTACAGAAACCAACGCAAAAATACCAAAGATTATAGATTGCTTTGTAACTGCGAATAGTGCAAACATGAGCAGTAGAAATAGCCACGGATTGCGTAAGTTGCGATAATATTTTTCTTTATCGTCATAAGAGGTATGGAGTTCAAAAGGCTTTCCATCATTTGCTTTTTCCACAATCAAGATTTCTCGATTAAAAGTTGTTGTGTTTGTCGCAATACGACCGCCCCTTTCTGCCCATGGGCGCCAACGAACTTTTCCAACAGAATAGTTTAGATTGATATTTTTAAAAAACACCTTATATCCCATATCCTCCAAAAAATTAGCATAGTCTATTGAACTCTCTTTTGATTTTTCTCCGATAAACTCTACACAATAGGTCACTTCATCGGGCTTGCATTTTTCAAATTCGTATAACAGTTTTCCTGTCCGAACAAGTCGATAACCCTTTTCAGACATTTTGTTTAGCCATTTTTCCTGCGTATTTAGCAATCCGCCAAAAAAGCGATAACATTTTTTACTCATACTGCACCTCCAATAATTTCACTTGCAATGCTTACAAGTTCATTTAGTCTTGCAAGCTCTTTTTCTGCAATTTCTTTTCCCTGTGCTGTAATGTGGTATTCTTTTTTTCTTCCCTCACTATCTCCATAAGGTTCAATCCACTTCTTGTCCTGCAAAGAGTTTAATGCTCCATATAAAGTGCCTGCGCCTAACGAAAGCCGCCCGCCCGTTTTTTCTTCAACAAACTGCATAACGGCGTATCCGTGTTTTGGTGTATAAAGAGAGAGTAAAATATAAAAGGTCACTTCTGTAAGTGCGCCACTTTTTGCATTGTCTCTCATAGTCCAGCCTCCTTATTACGATTACTGTAATAAATATATCACTAACCGTAATATAAGTCAAGCAGATTCAAGGAAATTATTTAAGGGGCATGAAAATGGAGCAGCAACATTTTCGTGTTACTGCTCCACTTTGATACAGAATAGTAGGGTACGCTGTTCTCAATTTGTGTTGTTGCTTCTTTACCGTATATGAGCATTATGTCGAGGATTGTAACGGGAGACGGTATTGATATTACGAGCAGCCAGGACGTAGAGGTGAAAAATTGCTTTATCCGTTCCACAGATGACAGTATCTGCATCAAATCCCAAAGATTGTTTGAAGATCCGTCAACGGTACGTGACGTAACAAAAGTGCGTGTTCACAATAACGTGATCTGGAATGCAGAACCCGGTAATGCCATAGAGCTTGGTTATGCCCTCCAGAGCGAAATCCACGACCTAGTATTTGAGGATTGTGATATTATACACTGCCAGTATGAAGGAAACATGGGTGGTGCGGCGATTTCCATCCATCAGGCAGATGGCGGCCATGTTCATGATATACATTATAAAAATATCAGAGTAGAGCAGGCAGAACAGAAACTGTTCGATATTAAGGTTCTGCTTTGCAGATATACGGAACAGCTTGCCAAAGGAGAGATTAATGATATCTATTTTGATAATATCCAGGTGCTGAACGGAGATATCCCGGTCTCCATGATCCGGGGGTATCAGACGCCGACAGAAGAAGTACGTGTCCATGATGTCCATTTTGATAACATTACTTTTATGGGGAATAAGTGTGAAACCTGGCAGGATATGCGGCTTGTTACAGAACTGGCAAATGACATTTATGTCAATGGTGCCAGATTATGCAGACAGATGAAATTCTGAGAATATCACCATATAGAGATGGTTTTATTACTTGCAGCAAGGAGGGTATTTATGGAACAAAGCAGCGATAACTGCTGAAGCAGTTCTTGGCTTTGCAAAAGGCCATCGGGGTTTATTCTGATGATGCTAAATGATGTCGCGGAAAACAAATACTCTGGAAAGAGACACACCAGCTGTGATTGGAAGAACTACAAGATGCTTTTGAAGTGTTTGAGAACGCCGCCAATGGTGATTTGTTATCTAAAGACTTAGGAGCAGCATAGAATAACGCAATCTACCGCCTTATCGTGAGATAGGGCGGTATTTTTTGAAAAATATGTAGGCAGGCGGCACGGGCGACAGCACCGACATTTTGAGGTGGTGCAAAGCGGGGTTCGGGTTGACCCGTTGAGTTTTGTGCCCTAAAAGAAGAAAGTCCTGATGCCGAAATTCGGCATCAGGACTCTTTACTGTTGCGTTTTACTTTCTGTAAACCACCGCTTCAAACGGTCGCAGACTTCCGGGGTTTCCGGGGGTGTTGTAGTTGCTGATAAGCAACTCTGTGTTCTGCCAATCGTTCAGCAATGGGCAGGGTACGTCATGGTCGGTAAAGTTGCAGACCACGAGTATCTGCTCGTCGTTCAATGTGCGGGTGTAGGCGTAGATCTCTTCGTCGTCGGGCAGCAGCAGGGCGTAGTGACCGTAGACGAAGGTCTTGTCCGACTTTCGCAGCGCCAGCAGGCGGCGGTAGAAGCTGTACACCGAGTCCGGGTCGCCCACCTGTTTGGCTGCGTTGATCTGCGGGTAGTTGGGGTTCAGCGGTATCCACGGTGTGCCGGTGGTAAAGCCTGCATTGGCGGTATCATCCCAGTGCATGGGGGTGCGGGTGTGCTCGCGGCTGATGTAGTTGGCCGCCTTCATGAAATCCGCCACGCTCTCGCCGCAGCGCTGGGTCTTTTCAAAGTAGGCGTTGCGAGTCATAACATCGTTAATGGGGTCGATGCTGTCGAAATGCTTGTTCGTCATGCCCAGTTCCTCACCCTGATAAATGTAGGGCGTTCCCTGCATCAGGTAGAGGCAGACAGCCAGCATTTTGGCCGACCGCACACGGGATTCTTCGTCCTTGGTGCAGCCGAAGCGCGACACCACGCGGGGTTGGTCGTGGTTGTTCCAGTACAGACTGTTCCACGCCTTGCCGTCCAAACCGGTCTGCCAGCGGGTCTGTATTTTTTTGATGTCTGTCAGCTTCCACGGGTGTTCGGGTTCCCACTTGCGGCTCTCGCCGCCGTCAACATCCATCAGTTCAAACTGGAACACCATGTTCAGCTCATGGCGATCCTCGCCCGCGTACAGGCAGGCAAGCTCCGGGTTGACGTTGGCGTTCTCGCCCACCGTCATGCAGTCGTAGTGGCTCAGCACACGGCGGTTCATCTCCTGCAGGTATTCATGCACACGGGGACCGTTGGTACACTGGTCGGTATAGTCGCCGTACAGACCATCGGCGCAAAGTGGCCCGTCTGCATATCCGGCCTTGGAGATCATACTGATGACGTCCATGCGAAAGCCGTCGATGCCCTTTTGGAACCAGAAGTTCATCATGTCAAAGACCTGATCGCGAACCTCCGGGTTCTCCCAGTTCAAATCGGGCTGTCCTTCAGCAAAAAGGTGCAGGTAATACTGACCGGTTTTCTCGTCGTACTTCCACGCCGAGCCGCTGAAACAGCTGCGCCAGTTGTTGGGGGCACCGCCGTCCGGGGCGGGGTCTTTCCAGATATAATAGTCGCGTTTGGGGTTGTCGCGGCTGGAACGGCTCTCAATAAACCACGGGTGCTGGTCCGACGAGTGGTTGACCACCAAGTCCATGATGAGCTTTAACCCATGGGCATGGACATCCGCCAGCAGGGCGTCAAAGTCGGCCATTGTGCCGAAGTCTGTCATGATATCGCGGTAATCGCTGATGTCATAGCCGTTGTCCACATTAGGAGATTGATAGATCGGGTTCAGCCACAGCACATCGACGCCAAGGTCTTTTAAGTAGTCCAGCTTTTCACGGATACCGTTCAGATCACCGATACCGTCACCGTTGGAGTCCTTGAAGCTGCGCGGGTAGATTTGGTAGACGACGGCCTCTTTCCACCACGCGGGGTGAACGCTTTCCATAAGTATACCTCTTACAAAATCGTTCCCGGCAGTTTGGTCACGTCCTGCATATGGTAGGTAGGTTCAAACGGCATCGGGGCCGTGCCGACGATGGCACAGTCCATGCCGCCCGCGCGGGCGGCCTCCAGCCCGGCAGCAGCGTCCTCCACAACCAGGCAGTCTGCCGGGGCAAGCCCCACCATGGCGGCAGCCTTGGTAAAGACCTCCGGGTCAGGCTTGGAATGAGCGATCATCGTGCCGTCACACACAGCGTCAAAGTAGCGGTTCGCGTCGAGCCGTTCCAAGATGTAGGCCGCGTTTTTGCTGGACGAACCAACAGCCAGCTTCAGCCCCGCGTTGTGCAGCGCCGTCAGGGCGTCGCGCACGGCAGCGGGCATATCGGCGGGCGACATCTGCGCCAGCAGCTTGCGATAGCGGTCGTTTTTCTCGGTGGCAAGGCGTTCCTTTTCCGCATCGGTAAAGGTCTTGCTGCTGCCGGAAAGGATGATTTCCAGACTCTCCATCCGGCTGACGCCGCGCAGCTTCATGTTGATGGTTTCGTCAAACGGTGCGCCGACTTCCTCGGCTGTCTGTTTCCACGCTTCAAAGTGGAAACGGTCTGTGGAGCAGAGCACTCCATCCAAGTCGAAAATAATACCCTTGTATTTCATAGAAAGTTCCTCATAGTTACTCGGCGGCCAGCTTTACCGGGTGACCGTCCACGGTAATTTCCACAGCGGAACCGCCGCGGTGGGTGACAGTGATGCCCGCATGGGTGACTTCCACATGGAGCTTTGCACCGCGCCAGACGATGTTGAACGCCGCGCGCTGCCAGCTTGCGGGCAGATGACTGCGCAGGGAAAGCCCGCCCTCGTGCCATTCCATCCCGGCAAAGCCGCAGACAACACACTGCCAGACGTTACCCATCGATGCACTGTGGATGCCTAAGTCGGACGACTTCATATTCGGGCCGAGGTCAATGGCAATGGCGTGGCGGTACATATCCAGCGCCATATCGTCCAGTCCCTCCCACGCGGCCAACACACAGTGCTGACCATGGCTCAGGGAGGAATCATGCAGTGTGCGGGACTCATAGAACATAAAGTTCTTGCGGCGGGTCTCAGCATCGAACAAGTCGGGCATAATGCGCATGAGCATGACCAAGTCAGCCTGCTTCGAAACCATAAGTTGGTTCATCTGGGCGGGACTGTAATCCTCGTAAATCGAGGACACGCCCTGCTGGTTTTTGTATTTGCTCAGGTCGATCGCATCCAGCCCCAGATATTGGGCGTTCTGCGGCACGATGCCATCGGCGTTGGGCTGCGGCAGGTAGACTTTTGCCTTTTTGTCCTGCAATTCAGCCGCCAGAGCATTCAGGTCATAGCTGTCGCTCAGCTTGGCGTAGGCATCCGGCCACTGGGTGGGCATATCTTTGATGCAGCGTTCGGCCTGTTCCATGGCAAAGACGGTCAGATAGTTTGTAAAGGCGTTGTTATCGACGTGATCTTTGTACTCATCCGGACCGATGACGTCTTTGATTTCATAGCGCTGCGTATCTTCCTGCCACTCTACGCGGCTTGCCCAGAAACGGGCAATTTCAATCAAAAGCTCACAACCGCGGCGGTTCATGAAATCATCATCGCCGGTGGCTTGGTAGTACAGCCAGACACTCCAGGCAATATCCGCAGAGATATGCTGCTCGATCATACCGGTCAAAACCGGGCTGCTCTTGCCGGTGACGATATCCGCACCGCAGTAAAGCGGCGTTACTTCGCCGTCGTCCAGCCACGCACTCTCCCAGGGGAACATAGCACCCTGATAGCCATTCTCGCTGGCCTTTTTGAACGCGCCGGGCAGGCTGCGCCAGCGGTAGCCCAGCAGGGTCTTGGCGGCGGCGGGGTCAGTCAACAGGTAGTAAGGCATCAGGAACATCTCGGTATCCCAGAAAGAATGACCTTTGTAGCCCTCGCCTGTCATGCCCTTGGCACCGATGCCAACGCGGTCATCATCGCGCTTGATCATAATGTTCAGGTGATACAGCGCAAACCGCATACCCAGCTGGTCAAAGCTGTCATCGCTTTCGATCTGCACATCCTGCTCTGCCCAGTAAGCTGCCCACTTTTTGGCGGAGGCTGCAAGCAGAGCGTCATAACCGGTATCCGCAAACTTTGCCGCCAGCGCATCACCGGCAGCGGCAACGATGTCCGGGTTCGTTGTGCCGCGCTGCTGACCGTAGACCGTAAACGGCAGGTCACGGCCTGTGTGGTAGCAGGTCAGCTTTTCGATGCGCAGCGTCTGCCCTTTTGCCAGCCGGAACGTGTAGCGCCCCACAAAGCGGCGGCGCTCAATGACCGGCAGCGACTCGGAGGGTTCTGCGCTGAATTTGTGCAGGCAGTGTACACTGATCGGCACATTGCTCTCATTCGTATGGGTCATCAGGCGCAGGATGCCACCGGGCAGCATCCGCATTTCGCCCTCCACACAGTGCTGAGAGCCGGTATTGCTGTTGCGGGTCGAGATACCGCTATTGACGACCAGCTCGATATCCTGATTCGTCGGTGTGACTTCCACCGAGAACGCGGCAATATGCTCATTATCCAGCGAAACAAAGCGACGGAAGGTTAGTTCCAGCGCTGCCCCGGCAGGGCTTTTCCACTGCACGGTGCGCGTTGCTTCGCCGGTGTGCAGATCCAGTGTGCGCAGGTAGCTTTGCAGCGTACCCTGATCCATGGCGAAACGCTCACCGTTGACGATAAACTCCATAGCAGTCACGTCAGGCAGGTTGGGCAGCTCGGTCACTTCGTCGGGCATAGCCTTATTGAATGTGCCCGTGATAAAAGCGCCGCGGTAGGTATCAAGGTAACCCTCCTCCAGCGCGCAGCGGATGTTGATATAGCCGTTGCCCTGGGCAAAGATGGATTCACATTTGGCGGTGCGGCACGGGTCAAAGGTTTCCTCTGCCACGATCCAGCCGCGGGGTTCGAGATCATATTTCATAGGCGGGTTTCCTTTCCATCAGCCCTTGACACCGGAAGCGGCCACGCTGGCCTGCACCTGATCCTGTGCAAGCGCATACAGGATGATGCCGGGCAGAATGACAATGGTAAGCGCGGCAAACAGCTGGGTGTAGTTGTAGGAAAATTCGCTGGTGAAGAACGCCAGCGCGATGGGCAGTGTGCGCTGCGAGTCCGAAACGGTCAGCAACGAGGCAAAGTAGTACTCGTTCCAGTTGCCGAGGAACATCAGGATGCCGGCAGTCGCCAGTGCGCTTTTTGCCAGCGGCAGGTTGATGGTCCAGAACGTGCGGAAGAAGCTTGCGCCGTCCAGTGTCGCAGCCTCGTCCAGGCTTTTGGGAATCGCCATAAAGCCGGCTTTCAGCACAAAGATGGACATAGCCATACCGGCAGACAGGTAAACAAGGGTGACGCCCCAGATGCTGTCATAAAGGTTCAGTTTCGTGATGAGCGAGAAGATGGGCTGGGTCTTGCTGTGGCTGGGCACAAGCAGCGTGATGGTGAACAGCGCAAACAGCAGCTTGCGACCGGGAAACTCAAACTTGGCAATGACATACGCGCCCATGGCATAGAACAGCAGCGAAACCAGCGTCGAGACGCCCGCCGCCAGCAGCGAGTTGAAAAAGTAGGTGGGGAAGCTGTACTTCTGGAAAATGTCAATGAAGGTATCCAGCGAGAAGTGGGCGGGCAGCGCCAGCGGTGAACTTAAAATTTCGCCGTTCGTCTTGAAGGACGACATAATGACCCACAGAATGGGAAACACAGAGAGAATAATGACGATGGCCTCCACAAGGTACATCAAAACCTTTGCCCAAGGCTTGTATTTGATTTTCATGGTGTGCCTCCTTCTCAGTAATCAGCTTCGTCCATGCGGAACAGCTTGTTTACGATGCCCAGCACGATCAAACCGATGATAAACATGACCACGCCCACCGCGTTGGCGTAACCGTAACGGTAGTCCATGATGCCCTTGACCAGAATGATGGGCAGGCTCATCGTGTCGTCGCCCGGACCGCCGGACGTCGTCAGGGCAATCTGCTCATACATGGCAATACGGGATGTCAGCGAGGCAATGACGCTGGTGCCGATGGATGCACGGCACAGCGGCAGCTGGATATAGCGGATCAGCTGCCAGCCGGTAGCGCCGTCCATGAGGGCGGCTTCATTCAGTTCCTTCGGAATGTTCATCAAATCACCCAGCACGACCAACGTGACGATGACTGCATAGAACAGCCAGGTGAACGTAACAGCCCAGAACGCCCACGGCGATTTGTAGAACCACTGGACGTTGAAATTCGGGTTAAAAACGCGGATGACCGAGTTCAGGATGCCGAAATCATTGTTGAAAATGAATTTGTAGATCATCGCCCAGGCCGCCGCACTGATGACGTTGGGGATCATGAACACTGTACGGGTGAACTTCCAGCCGTGGGGGCGCTGGTACAGTACAAAAGCGACCAATGTGCCGAAGCCGACGTGCAGCGTCAGGGCAATCACGCACCACCAGAGCAGGTTTTTCAACGCAATGAGGAACGAACTGTTGGTAAACAGATTGATATAGTTTGTCAGACCGTTGAACTTTGGTGCGTTGAAGCCATCCCATTTCGTGAACGACGTCACAAATACCTGCGCAATGGGCATCAAATAGAACATCGCAAAGATCACGATGGTGGGAAGCAGGAACAGATAGATCCATTTGTAGTTTGCACGCTGGATGCGGCCCGCCTTGATGCGCGTTGCTTTTTTCGGGGCGGTTTTCATGGCTTTGCAGCTCCTTCCTTTTCAAAAAATGCGTGCCGCCGCCGTATGCAACGGGACGGCGACACGCCTTGAATTACATATTGTTCTTGCGCGGATTGCGCGGATTACTCGGCGCTGGCTTCCGCGGCCTTGTCACTCATCCATTGGGCGAACTGCTCCGGGGTGCAGGTGCCGTCGGCCAGGCTGGGCAGCAGCTTACCAAACTCGGTGTTGGCAACGGAGGCAGGGATCACATCGAGGATGCGGGGGACAAACACGGTATCAGTAGTGGTGTCGGCTGCCAGATCAGCAAGCACCTGGGTTTCGCCCTGCTTTGCCTTGAAGTCGTCGGAGTAGGTCAGCTTCGGTGCGTCGCCACCCTCGGCCAGCATGTAGGCTTCCAGCTCAGCGGGGCTGTAAATGAACTCAAGGAAAGCCTTTGCAAGAGCAATTTCATCCTCAGAGGCAGAAGCAGAGATCCACCACTCACCGAGAGAGGCGGTGTCGGCAATGCCGACGTCGCCCGGGAACAGGGAGGCACGGACCTTCGCGCCGTCAAAGCCGTTGGACCACTTGTCGGAGTTGGAGCTCTCGAAGTCAGAGGACATCCAAGGACCGTTGGCAATGATGGCGGCCTGCTCGCTCATGAAAGCGTTGGCGGCATCCGCGTAGGCTGCGCCTACCGAGTTGGAGGCTGCGTTGTTCTGCAGCAGATTCTGCAGCTTGGCCACAGCGTTGATGAAGCAGGGCTGGTTGAAGTCGGTGATCTTGGTCTCGATGCCACTCTTCAGCCATTCTACGCCACCGTCTTCCTCGGCCACCAGCGCGGTCAGGAACAAGGCGGAAACCCAGCCGTTCTCGGCGGTGGAGAAGGCGATCTTCTGGTCGCCCAGCGCGGAAACAAATTCATCCATGCTCATAGCGCTGATGTCAGCATCGGTGCTCCACATAGCAGAGTTGTAGAAGAAGCCGATGGGACGTACCGTTGCCAGAGGCATAACCATGACTCTGCCATCCTCATTGGAGCAGTATTCACGACTGTCGTCAATCAGGACATCCTTGATGGCGGGGGTCGAGTCGATCCAGTCGGTCAAGTCGTAGGCAAGGCCGTTGGGGATAACGACGTTCTTGCTTAGAGTTTTATAATCGTGACAAAGGCCGCAAGACCTTGAACCTGACCGAAAAGTACAAAAAATAAGAGTGCTGGCAACAAAGAAAATAAGCCCAGCGGAAAGAGAGAAAGAAAATGCTGTATCAGGTTATTGGCGTTGAGCGTAAAGAGGGCGAGTTCACTCCGCAGGACAAGCCGAACCAGAAGATTCACTATGACAACATCGTGTTCCACGTTGTCGGTCTGAAAAAGTCCATCGGCGTGACCGGCCAGATTGCCGAACAGTTGTCCATCAAAACTGTGGACGCCGGGGAAATCGTCGATGCTGTCGGCGGCAAGGTCGAAAACGCTGTTGGTCGTCAGTTCGACTTTGAGACCCGCTACGGCAACAAGATTCGCGCGTGGGAGTTGGTTAAGTAATGCTCCCTGCCCCACCAGAGAACGCCCAGCCGCCACCATGTAAATAATTGCCGTCAGCCGCGCGGCTGACACTCCAAAGGCGCTACGTCCTTTGGAGTGTCAGTGTCAGTGCCAAGACACAAAATAAAAATGACAGTAAACAGGATGGTAAAGCTATGGGCGACACAAAAGCTCCACCACGTTTGCGCAGTCGGCAGTGTATGTTTGTACTGTACCCCGAAAGCCAGCAAGCATCAATCGACTATTGCAAACAAAACCTGCCCTGCGCGTGGGCGCTGCATGATAAAGACGTGTACACGCAAGCGGCGTTCGACGCCTACGTGAAAAAGCACGAGGGAACGCTTCCGGATTGGATGCCGGGCGACCTCAAGAAACCGCACGTTCACTTTGTGTGCAGCTTTCCTAATGCCCGGTATTTCTCCGGCATTGCAAAAGAAATCGGCGTTGAGGTCAACGTCATTCGCAAGGTGAACAACCTTTATAAGGCGTATGTTTATCTGTGGCATATGCTTGACCCCGACAAATACCAGTATAGCAAGGATATCGTCGGCACTCACGAATTTGAAGAACCCAGCGAACACGCCGGTATGTCCCAGATGGAAGATGACCAAGTGCAAATTCTACTGGATATGCCAACGTTCGACACCTTCAACGAACTGTGCCGGTGGGCGTATGAGCAAGGCTGTTGGGCCACCTTCAAAAACAACTACGCCATGTGGCGCGACCAGTTCATTGAACGCCAGCGCCTTCGGGATATGGCCCAGACGGCCAACGAACGGCTAGAAATGCAAGCCCGCCTTGCCGAACTGGGCAACAGCCAAAAGGTCAACGACGTGGACGGCTTTGTTATGATTGCCGATGATTTGAAGGAAAATTTCTAATGAGAATCACACAAAAAACCTTGTATGATTACGGCGAACTTCTTCCGGAGATTTGCCAAGCGTCTATGGATGAAAATCTTGAATTTCTCTTGCTGCTGATTGCCGCGAAAACCGATATCGAACGAGCATACGCCAGCCAGTGCAACAACTATTCCGTGCTGGTTACCTGCTTTGAAGATGAACCGGACGATTACAAAATCGTTCCGCACGATTACCAGTTGTAACGCAAGCCCCCAAAAGCAAGCGATTACATAAAAATTCTAGGAAAGGAGAAGCAACTATGTACACTATGTTCGCCGCTGGCGACGGTGCAGAGGTTGCAAAGAGCGCTATGGAAACCGTTATCGCCGCAATGACCGATGTGTTCACCCTGTCCGGCACCGTCGTTACCGAGATTACCAAGCAGCCCATCCTGCTGTTCTGTCTCGCCGCTGGTCTGGTTCCTGTGGGTATCGGCATCTTCGCCCGCTTGAAGAACGCCGCCCGCGGCTGATTCAGACAAGCCCCTGCGGGGCCGGAAAGCTCCGGCCCCGCTATTTTTTTTAACTAAAAAAGCCGCCATCACTGGCGGCTGTTGATGTTAAAACGTTCTTGTAACCAATAAATGATGTTTGCAAAATTAGCATCAATTATTTTTATTGCTATTCCTATGATAATTGCTCCTGTTATAACTGCGTATAAGTTTAGATGCATTATCATTGCCACGATAAGATATAGCACCCAAATAATTGCTTTGTCTTTTGTATCCATATATATCGACCTTTCGACCTTTTCTATATTTTACAACTTCTTGTAGGTGATGTCAATGAAAAAGCGATTACTTTCCTTATTTCTTGTTTTGGCAGTGGTGTTTTCGTTTTCCCTTTCCGTCTTTGCTACTGATACCGGCATTGATATTATTGATGACCCGCTATCATATTACCTTGAGAATCAGGTGCTAGGCGTGTATAAGGGTACAGGTGTTACTCTTGTTTGTCCTAAATGTGATTATAAGGTTGTTTATACTGGTGGCACATTAGTTACTTGCCCCTATGACGGTGAAGCTTTGGTACTTTCTGACCTTGCAGGTGTTCATGCCGAAAAAGTTCCCTCCGGCATTGGTCGCAAAGACCTTCCCGGTTATGAAGATGATGAAGGCACGGCCCAAGTCAGCAAGGAAGGTGTGTTGACATACGTTGCACATCCTAGATGGTTTATTAGTGATGGTGAGAAAAAATATTCGACCGTCCCATATCAAGACTTTTATGAGCATCAAATATGGGATGATGAAAAATGTGTGGCGGGTAGTGGTCATACATCTAGTTGTATAGATAGTGAATTTTATTTTACATACACTTCTGGTGGATATGATTTTAAATCAATAAATAATTTTAAGCCAAAACAATCATCGAGACTTTCGATGGCATGGGATATTGCCGATGGTAAACCTGCTCCAGGTATATATTATGTAGCTGCTAATCAGCCGTATGGCCGCTATCGAAAATCCCTTGGCGCGGATGAGACAATTCGTTATACAAGTAGTCGCACTATCGCTTTACCCTTGTCTGATGGGTATACTAACTACGGTATCTCGTTATATATGCCCTTTTCTACTACGGTTATGTGTTATAATGCTGATAGTATATCACGAACACTTACAGCGCACTTTTACCCTTTTATTGTAACTTGTGACCCCACGGAAAACACCATCACACCGAAAGACACGGTTACTATCGGCGATAACACATTCACCGGCAAAATTTACGAAGATAGCAATACAGATTTAACGTATATCTATCCCGAGTGTTCTACTACTGGTGATGATGGGGATACTATTACGGTTGTTCCCGACCATCCGCTTATTTACAATTCTGGTTCGGATACATACTATATTTACGACAATTCGACAAAGAACTATTACTATTTAGACTATACGCCGCAGGTAACGCCCACGCCCAGTCCTACACCTTCACCGACCCCTGTTGTAACGCCTACTCCTTCCCCTGAGCCTGTCGTCACGCCTACTCCGACGCCGGTTGTAACGCCGACACCTTCTCCCGAGGTGACACCCACTCCTACCCCTGACGCCGGAAACAATGACCATTGCGACCACACCGGCATTATTGCCGTCTTAGAACAAATTCGGGATAAAATGGTTGCTGGCTTTACAGATATTACGGCTAATATACACGCCGACATGGTAGACTTTAAGGCCGCT
Source organism: Gemmiger formicilis (assembly GCF_018784445.1). Lineage (GTDB taxonomy): Bacteria > Bacillota > Clostridia > Oscillospirales > Ruminococcaceae > Gemmiger. Next base: position 16,509 of record NZ_WQOH01000031.1, read on the forward strand.
GTGGTTGCCGGTTTCACCGACATTACTACAAATATTACGGCGGTGGTGGCAGACTTCAAAGCCGCCGTTGTGGCTGGCTTCGCTGACCTTTCCGCAAATTTCCAACTTGCTATTGAGAATCTGAACATCAACATTCAGAATTTCTTTAACAAGAAAATGGAAGATTTACCCGAGCCGACGCCCGCTCCCAGCCCGACGCCGGAACCTTCCGCGCCAACACCCAGCCCGGCCCCTACGGAGCCGCCCGCGCCTATTCTTCCCGAAACGCAAAACTTAATTATCCCGAAGATGAACAGCAATACCTTTACCGATGAACACGGCACTTGGATTGCTTCTGGTTCCTCAAAGTATAGTGATGTGTTCGACTTCTTCCATGCTTTTGACCGTTCGACTTCCGATTTTTGGGAAACAAATGCAAGTCCCTCTTACCTGCAAATTGAGATTCCCGACCCCAAAAATTATTACGTTGACGGTTATATTATGCGGATTTCTAAATTCACTAACCGTTACGCTAAAGAATGGACGCTTCAAGGCTCTGACGATGGCAAAACATGGGACGATTTGGATACACAAAAAGGCCAAAATCTCTCGGATTTGGAAGAACACAAGTATCCCCTTACCCTGCGCAAGGCGTACAAATACTACCGCTTGAATATGTCGAACTACGCAAGTTCTATGTGTTCCCTTAGTCACTTCAACCTTTTGGGCTACGATGCAAAAGATGTTGTAACTCCTACACCTGCACCGACTAACCCGCCTTCGCCTAGTCCTGCACCTGACCCCGGTACAGACCCGACACCTGTACCCACACCGGGCGGAGATTCTGGCGGTAACAATTCCAGTAGTGGCGATTCCAGTTTGAACCCCTTCAAATGGTTGACCGACTTACTCAAAAATATTGTAGAAGGTATTTTAAAAGCCATCTGGAAACTAATAACCGCACTGTTCGGTTTCCTGCTCTGGCTGCTCTCCCTCGTCGGTAGTCTGTTCCCCTTCATCCCTGGTCAAGCTGTTCTCGCGGTAACATCGGCAGTGGTTATCGTGGCTGTTATCCGCATTATCAAATTTATTACAGGTAGGTGATACCATGAAAAAACTGTGCGCTATTCTAGCTCTGTTTTGCGTCCTGCTCTGCACGGCCTGCCCGGTCTTTGCGGATGAAGTGGCTGGCGATATCAGCACCAGCGAGACAGCGCAGGCCGGCGACGATATGGCCAACGCTACCACGGATTCAGCCGATGCGCTTACAAACCTTATGAACGGAGTAAAAGAAAAATGGGAAGAACTTTTCGGCGGTTTAGAAGGCGTCCTAGAATTTACTACCGTCTGCGTCGGCGGTGCTATCGGTTGTTTACCTTCGTCCTTCGCGCTGTATCTCATTATGTTGTCGGTCTGTGTCGCGGTGGTCGCTATCTTTAAAGCCTTGGGCGGAAAGGATAAATAAAAATGTTTGTAGCAGTTATGACAGAAATTGCAAAATTTCTGCAAATCAAAATGGACATATACGGCGCTGTATTCTCGTTCTGGGATTTCATGCTCTGGACGCTATTAGCCGCGCTGGTCGTCTGGGTCGTAAAGGAGATGCTGTGGTAATGAGCGACAATTTCAATAAATTCTGTGGCGTTCTCATCCTACTGTTGCTCGGTCTTTCCACGCTGTTCACGCTCCGGGCCAGCGCCGAGGACTACACCCCGCCCGCCGATGCAGCAGAAACGACCGAAGAAGAAACACATGAAGTAATTCAAGTGCAGGGCGTTCAGACCTACGACCCCCAGCTATATGAAAAGTTGGACACCTTGCAAGAATCCATCAACACACTGGTGGACGTTCTGACCCCTGCCGAGGATGCAGCCGACGTGTCCGAAACGCAGACCGCCGAACTGGCGCAAGACTATACGGCCCAGTTGGACACGATCTCCGAACAACTTGTGGACCTGCGCACAGCTGCGGAAATGGCGACCGCCGAGACGGCCCAGCCCGCTGCATTCGAGAAAGCATTTTCCGATTACAGTGTATCCGAGGTGCTGCTGTTGGTGCTGGCCGCCGTGGTCGTCGGTGCAATCGTCGTCGGTTTGGTTCGTGGCTTTTAAGCAAAAGCGGCAAGCGCGTTCGGGGCGCGGGGGCTATTGCCCCCGCCCCGCGCGCGCGTCGCCGCAAAGTGAGGTGTAAAAAAATGGTATCTCTGTTCTATGACCTGCTGGCGTTCTTCGGTATCTCTGCCGACGCGCCGCAAAACCTGTCCGAGTTCTTCCCCTGGTTCCTTGCAATCCTTGTGGCCATGGCGCTGTTCCTATTCGTGTTCGGCATCGTCAAGGATTTCACCCACACATTTGCACGTGGGGGTCGCTTCTGATGAACGGTTACATGGTTCTGCTTCTGGTCGCTGTGTTCATTACGTTGGGTGTCTCTCGCATTGCGCGGCAAATAACGTTCCATCCCTTCCAAACCGGCTTCAACGCTATCAAAGACCTGTACTATTACCAGCTGCACCGGGGCTGGCATAACTGCCCGGTGGGTGCGCTGGATATCTACTGCGGCTACTTCGGCTCCGGTAAAACGCTGTCGTTGGTACATAAAGTAGTTGGCCTGTATAATCGCTACAATGATAAAGTAGTATGGTGCCCCCGGCGTAAAAAGTTTGTGGTGCAGAAAATCAACATTCTTTCGAACGTGGATTTGGCTGTTCCGTACACAAAATTAGAAAGTCTTGCACAGGTCGTCAAGGCAAGCAAAACCACGAAAGCCATAGACGACGAGGAAGAAACGCTGACAGTAACCATTGTAGCAATGGACGAGCTTTCCGTGCAGATGAACAGCCGCTCCTTTAAGGACAACTTCAACGCCTATTTCCTCAATACGCTGCTTTGTTGCCGACACTACCATATCAGTTTCTACGGCTCGGCCCAGCGGTTCCAGCACGTGGACAAACTGCTGCGGGATGTTACCCACACCGTCATTCAGTGCAACAAGATTTGGCGTTTTCAACTCTGGGCAAGCTATGACGCATGGGAAATGGAGAACGCCACAAATGCCGAAATGATACGCCCGCTCCGGTGTGGCCTGTGGTTCGTGCTCGACCGCGACTATAACGCTTATGATACCTTGGCCGTCGTGGACAACCTGCAAAAGAAATTCGAGGAAGGCGACATTCTCCCCGAAGCGGAAATTATCAGCAATCAGGCCCCGGCCGGGCCGCTTGGTCTGGAAGTCGCAAGTAAACCCACAAAGAAAGCCCAGCGCCGTATGTCCGGGCAGATTAAGAGATAGCCCCAAAAGGAGAACGTAAAATGACTTTTAAAGAATTGTACGAAATCTCTAGCGAGATTCACTTTGACCTGTTTGACGAAGTTGACGGTTCACTTGGTTGTTTGTCCACCGGCCCCATCGTTGATGATGGGCTATTTGAAATGGTGGAAGATGCCACTGTGCGGAAACTTGTGTGTGTTTCTCCGCATATGCTTATTGTGTTTCTTGAGGTGTAATAGATGAAAAAGGTTTGCCGGATAGACAAAACGAATAAGCGCCCTTACTGCCTGCGCAAGCCGTGCTCGTATCGGCTGGATGGTAGTTGCTCCGGGCCGGTGGTGGCCGTGAAGGACTATTACTCTGTGCACAACTGCCCGGATGTGCCTATCAGCCTAGCCCCGCCGCCTGACTGCGGCCAGCACGCCGAGTGTGCCTTCTGCCGGGATAGAAAGCGTTATGGGGCGCAGTAGTCCGCGTATGGACGCGCACACAGAACGGTGCTATACTTGAAAAGTCACCTGCAATCTTCCGGGTGTTCGGCCCACACAATTTTTTAAAGTGGGCCGGTTTGGCGGGTATGGGGCGCCTAGCCCCATATTGGCAGCGCCTGCGCGGCGCTCACCTTCCCACGCCTGCAACTGAAATCGCGCAAAGGCAAGAGTAGGAACTTCCCGGAGCCCGGAATTTTCCTCTTATTGGCCTCAGCGCCAGACCGCCAGTCTTGCCCGGCCAGCAACGTGAAACGGCGCAAGAGTGCGAGACTTTGCCCCGCGTCAATCCTTCGGGCGGCGCTCTGGCTGTGGGTTATCGCAGGCCGTCCCTCGTGACCGTCCCCGGTCCCGACCGGGGACTAAAAAGACACATTAGAATCCGCGGCCCGCGAACGCGGGCTTGTGCATAATTTTTGATAGCCGAACCCCCAATTTATAAAGGGTTCGGCGTCTGAGCGGGCACATGCGCCGCAGGCACATTCTTTTATGCAACTTAGCGCAGTGCGTGTGTAGTAGGCGCGGAGAAGGTGTGAAACGGCTGTGAAGGGTCTAGGCCCGAAACAGTCGTGCAGCCCTTCGGAACGTCTGCGGAACGCGCCGAAGCGGGCCATGCAACAAACAATAAAGTAAAAACTGCCGTTGCGGCCCAACAGGACGCGGCGGCAGTTTTTGTGTAGAGGTGTACCATGTACGAACAGCAACGGAAAAAAGGCCGACCATTGACCGGCACAGAACGCAACTTAATCGCACATCTGTATAAACTGGGCTTCACGCAAACCGCCATTGCAAAAGAGGTCGGCGTTTGGCCGTCAACCATCTGCCGCGAACTTCGGCGCGGCATGGTTGACCAGCTGAACGGCGCAACATGGGAATACTATAAAACTTACTCGCCGCAAAAGGCACAATGCCACGCTGATTATATGCGTACCGCCCATGGCCCCGATTTAAAGATAGGCAGTCGCGCGGACTATCTGGCCGCGCTGGAATCGTATATGCTGACCGGATCCAGCCCGCAGGATGCAATAGCACAAGTCGGCAGCGCCTACGGTATCACGATAAGTAAAACAACCTGTTACCGCTATATCCGCATGAGCCTGTTTCAAACGCTGCGCTATAAGCACCTGCCGCAGGGCCACCCAAAGAAGGGTAAAGGAACCGTCACACACTCGAACGTATCCCACCCCAAACACCGCAGTATTGAACACCGCGCAAAGAGTATCCGAAACCGTGAAGAAGTCGGACACTGGGAACTGGATAGCGTCATAGGCAAGGCCGAAGGAACCGGCGAGAGTTGCCTTGTAATGACCGACCGCAAAACCAGAGGTGAAATCATCATCAAAGCCCGGAGTAAAACTGCCGCCGATACAGTCCATGCCCTGCAATGGCTCAAATGTCAGATTGGCCGCGATTGGAAGTTGATATTCCACACCATCACGAACGACAACGGCTCCGAGTTTGCCGACCAAGACGGTATAGACGCGCTGGGCGTGACAACATTCTATTGCCATCCGCAAAGCCCCCACGAGCGCGGTACTAATGAGGTCACAAACAAATTGGTGCGCCGCAAACTGCCCAAAGGTAAGAGCATGGCGAAGGTCACGCAGAAACAGGCCACCGAGGTGCAGCACTGGGTCAACCACTACACCCGGCCCATGTTCGGCGGTAAGTCTGCCGCCGATATGCTTAAAGAGGAATTAGACAAACTGCCCCTATACAACCGCGAAAAGGTGTACCGCTTCTTTGACCTGCTCTAGCAGCGGGCCACAATATGCCCCACCAGCCCGCCGCAATGCGACGGGCTAAAGGTGTTGCAAAAAGCAGAAAATCCCGGTGCAGATTTGCGCAAGCAAATTCCGCACCGGGATTTTTCACCACAAAAGCAACAATTATCTATTGACGCTTTTGTGTAAATCGTCTAATTTTGCCAGGAACCCTTGACAGTAGCATAACGACGTTCTTGACCCAGTCCGGGTCACCGCCCTCCACCAGCACCGGCAGCTTGTTCTGCTGTGCCAGCTGCTTTATGCGGTCATTGAAAATACTATCCTGGGGTACGCTCTCCAGATTGATTTTGTACTTCCCGGCGTACTTCTCGTTAAAACGCTCGACCTGCGGCTCAAAGAAGACCGCACCGACGTTCTCGCCGGTTTTGAAGGAGGGAATGGTGACTTCCACCACGCCGCTGTTGGTATCAGCGGATGCCGTGCTGCTGGCAGTATCGCCGCCGGTTGTGGAAGTTGCAGCAGAGGATGCAGCGCCACCGCAGCCGGCCAGGCTGGCGGTCATCATGGCAGCGGCCAGAGCGCCTGCGAACAGTTGCTTCTTTTTCATAGTGTTTCTCCTTTACTTTTGTGCTTTTTTGTTTTATTAACACGGTGCGGTTGCACCAAATGTTCCAAAAGTTATTGCAAAAACGTTTTTGTTTTGCGGTTAAAAATATTTGCAGTGAAATTTGGCTTAAGAAGTTACTGCAAAAACGTTTGTATCTCTGTCTGAAAAAAGCGGCCTTAACCGCTGATTTCGGTTTTATAGGGGGCGGACGCTGTCGCGCACCGTCAGGGTGTGGGGCAATACCAGCCGCTGTGCCTTGCGCTTGCCGCGGATCATATCGCACAGTAGGCGAGTAGCCTCGTAGCCTTTTTGCTGGATGTTCTGGTCAATGGTGGTAATAGCCGGGTCGGTGTAGTTGGTGACTTCCAACCCATCGAAGCCCACGACCGAGTAGTCTTTTGGCACTTTATAGCCCAGTTCTTTCAGCCCCTCGATCGTGCCAATGGCCAGCATATCGCTCATGCAGAGGAACGCCGTGGCGCTGTCCGGGCTGTGGGTTCGGAAGTATTCCTTCACACCGTCGCGGGCTTCCTCCCGCCCGAAGTTGGTGTAGATGATGTTGTCGCGGGGCAGCTCCAAACCATTGCGCTGCATAGCTTGGTACGCACCCACAAGGCGCTGCATACTGACCATAGCCAGCTTGCGGCCATGTACCACCACGATCTTGCGGTGTCCCATGTCGATGAGGTATTGGGTCAGCTCGTCAAACGCTTTGATGTCGTCCATCATCACACAGCTGACATTCGGACCGGGAACCTCAATATCAATGGTCACGCAGGGGTATTTGCTTTTCGCCAGCAGTTCGCAGTAAGGGTCGTTGGTTCTCAAACCCATCAGGATCGCGCCGGCGATGTTGTGCTCATAGCAGAGCTGTTCAAAACTTTTTTCGGTCTGGATCTTGGTGTTGATAACCTGAATGGACATTTCCACATCGTTGTTGACTGTGTAGTGGAAGCAGCCTTTCATCAGCAGTGCATCAAAATCGTTGATAAGCTCTTCTTCCAGAAAGCCTGAAAGCACCAGCGCGATATTGTGATTGTGCTTGGAGGAAAGGTTGCGCGCCATCTGGTTGGGGCGATACCCCAACCGCTGCGCGGTCTCTACGATGCGCTCCCGTGTGGTAGGGCTGACATCTGGGTAGTTGTTGAGTGCGCGGGAAACCGTACCGACCGTGACTCCGGCTTCCCGTGCAATGTCGCGGATCGAAACTGCCATGCCTGCTCACTCCTGATCCTCTTTTCAACCAAAACCGTTTTCGGTACCGTGTATACCACTGCGCTCCAAAAACGTTTTTGTTGTGATTTCTTTATACTCTAATTTCCCTGTTTTGTCAACACCCTCTGCCTGCTTTCTACATTTTGCAAAAGAAACAGGTTGTGGTTTTGTGTAGCTTGCACAAGTGCAAAAGGCAGAAGAGGGGACGGTATTTTTTTGGGGGGAACAATTGCAGATTTTTCTCCAACATCGAGCAGATGTGCGATGCCCTGCGAATCAGCACCAAAACGGGGTACAAGCTGCTGCACGAAGGCAAAATTCCGGCAATAAAAATCGGGCGCTCGTATCGCATCCCCAAAGCCCACCTGTTTACCTACCTTCAGATTTGCGGTCAACACTGTCGAGCAGAGAATCGACAGTGTTGATTGTTTTGCGCCGATGCGGTATGTATTTGTGGATGCAATGGGCAACCTGATCCAGCCGGATTCCGTGACGACAGGCTTTCCACAGTTGCTGAAAGAGAACGGTCTGCGCAGGATCCGATTCCACGACTTGCGCCACTCCTGTGCCAGCCTATTGCTGAAAGAGGGTGTACCGATGAAGCAGATTCAAGAGTGGTTAGGCCACAGCGATATTTCTACCACGGCGAATATCTACGCGCATCTGGATTCGCAGTCTAAGAACCTGAGCGCCCGGACGATGGCAAACACGCTGACACTGCCCGAAGCGCAGCCCATAAAGAAGTGGTGATTTGAACAGCGGCGGCATCTGAGAAATCAGGTGCCGCCTTTTTTGCTGTCAATTTGTACCCAAGCTGCGGGAAGAATCTTGTGTAGTTCTGTGAATAGCTATTTGCCGCGATTGCTGGTATGATTTGTACCGAACCCGAAAATCACTACTTGAAAATAAAGGGGAGATGTTTATAAGAAAAGTACGGGGATTTTACAAAGCGGCAGCAAAAAATCACTACCCAATGTAGAATTGAGTAGTGATACTTGGCGCAGACGGTGGGATTCTCCCGCGCCCTTGCAACAGTCCGCAGGACTGTTGCAGCCCGGCGGGACGCAAAGCGCCGGGCACGGGCTGTTCGAATCCCACCTTGCAACCCTTGCATAGTTTGCCGCAAAAATAAAAGACAGCACCCCGCAGGGTGCTGTCTTTGGCGCAGACGGTGGGATTCGAACCCACGTGGCATTGCTGCCAAATTGATTTCGAGTCAATCTCGTTACGACCGCTTCGATACGTCTGCCTATTTAGTTTTTATCGCACCGCCTCGCACAGCGTTTGGAAAAATGCGAGATTTCGATGCAAGATAACGATGAAAGGTTGGGTACGCGACACCCGATAAAGCCCGCCGTTATGGGATTTCCTGCGGACAAGGTGACCTGCCGGATGCAAACTTTCGAGTGCTCCCTCTTACGACCACTTGAGTACATCTGCCTGTGTACTTTACCGCACCCACACAGGGATACTTATAGTATTATACCAACTCCCCGCCCGGTTGTCAATCATCCGCCAAGGTTTTCTGCCATTCATACGCTTTCGATGACCATTCATCCTACTTTCCCCCGCAGTGACCCCACCCATGCTATACTGTGTACAGTTCAAGCAAAACTTCTCCACTCCCCCACCACAAAGAAAAGGATGGATAATCATGAAAAAGACACTCAAACATCTGCTCCCTGCGCTGTTCCTGGCGGCGGTCATGGCTTTGCTGACCGGCTGCACCAAATCCGTGGATCTGCTGCAATACGCCGACGTCACCTTCGACGGTGCCAGCGGCAACGCCACAGCCACCGTAACACTCGACTACAACGGCCTGGGCAAAGCGCTGTTTAGCAAAGGCAAGGACCAGGACATTTGGGACGAAGCCCAGACCGAGCTGAGCCTGATGGGCCACGTCAACTACACCGTCACCCCGCAGACCGGGCTGTCCAACGGCGACACCGTGACCCTGACCGTAAGCGCCGACGACACCTTCCTGAAGAACCACGAAATCACCTTGAGCGAGACCAGCAAGACCCTGACCGTCTCCGGCCTGAAGGAACCTGAGACGATCGACCCGTTCGAGGACAGTCTGCTGAACATCGCCGTTGAAGGTGAAACCGCGAGCGGCAAGCTCAACATCCTCGTCCGCGGCTGCGCCCCGCACCTGGGTGTCACGGTCTCCAGCGACCTGCCCGCCGACGACCCTCGTTCGGCGCTGACCTATTCCGTCGCGCCCGAAAGCCCCGAGGGCGGTTATGCCCAGGGCGATGTCGTCACCATCACGGCCACGCCCAAGTTCAGCAGCGACTTCACCAATAACTACATTCTCTCCCGCGACAGCCTTGAAGTTTCCCTGGAAAACGTTCCCCACTACCTCAACTCCGCCGACGAAGTGACCCCCGACCTGCTGGCCCAGCTGAAGCCCCTGGTCGAGAACGAGCTGAACAGCAGCGTCGACTACGGCATGACCTATACCAGCATCTGGGCCGCCGACGGCAGCTCTCCGGTTTCCAGCGAGTCCAGCGCCAGCGGTCCCCGCTGGACCGGCACAGCCTCGCTGCTGGTGGACAAGGACAGCGACATCTACAACGGCAGCTACTACGGTGACAATATGCTGGTTTTCCCCTACGAGATTGCCTACAACGTTTTCTCCGGCGAGGGTTCCGGCACGGCGGTCGGTGGTATCTACCTGCTGAACGTCAAGGTCAACGCGGACGGCAGCTATGATCTAAGCGAAGTCTCCACCGGCACGACCAGCTATTACACCGACATGGACGCTTTTCTGGCTAAGGAAGTCAACAACCGCAGCGAGTGGTACGACATCGCCACCGCGCCCTTCAACTGGTAACAACTCTACGCTCCGCAGGTTGTACCGTACAGCTTTGCGTCAGCGACAAGATCGTCTCCAAGTGGGAGACTGCCCGCAGCCTGCCCGACATCATCCTGTTGGAGCCGCCGGGGCCATGGGAAGCTGTACTGGTACTGCAACCGGCACGGATTATTTGAGCAAAAGGTATAACAAAAGCGAGCAGCCCATCATCGGCTGCTCGCTTTTATTTTGTGGCCGAGGGCTGGGTATGTCCAGCCCCTACACACGGTATTCTTTTACGCTTCCGCCACGGCCACCAGGTATTTGTAAATCTGCGGCTTGTATTCCTCGTACAGGCCCAGGTGCTCGTACAGTTCCTTATAGTAGGCAAACAGCGTGGCGCGTGTGGCAACAACGTTGACCGGGTTCAGCGCTGTGTGGACCGCACTGCCGGGCGTATTAAAATAATTGTAAATCGGCGTGGAGAGGGCGTAGAACTTTTCCGCATAGCGGATGTAGCTCAAATTGAAATACAGATCTTCCGACCAGTCCATATCCTCGGCGCAGATGATATCATCGTGGGCGCGCACGATATCGGCGCGGTAGAGCTTATTCCACATAACACCATAATAAAAGCTGGCCGGTTCCTGCATCAGGCCCGCGGCGAACTCCTCCTTGGTCATGGGGCCTTCCAGCAAAAAGCCGTAGGTCTGCACCTTGGTCGGGCGCTCGGGGCGGGGGTCATCCTCGGCCCGGGGGCGGGGCGGCGTGATGCGGTTATAGTGGGCAATGACCAGGTCAGCCCCGTTTTCCTCGGCGCGCTGCACCAGCATTTCCGTCGCGTAGGGCTGGATGGTGTCATCCGCATCCACAAATTGCAGGTACTTTCCCTTGGCCTCCCGCAGGCCCATGTTGCGGGTGGCGGCCACGCCGCTGTTGGCCTTGTCGATAAGGACGATGCGCGGGTCAACGTTGGCGTACATTTTGCAGACTTCCAGGCTGACGTCCTTACTGCCATCGTTCAGCAGCAGGATTTCCAGGTTTTTGTAGGTCTGGCGGCGGATGCTTTCCACGCAGCGTGCAATATGATCCTGGGCATTGTAGATCGGCACAATGATACTGACGAGCGGCTGTTCCGGCATGGCTGGCGGCCTCCTTTTTACTTAGTATACCCACAATACCATAATTTTGCCCGGTTGGCAATGGAAAAAATCCGCCGGGTGTGGTATGATGAAAGTAAAGGCTTCTCCCGAGGGAGAATCTGTCCGCGAAGCGGACTGATGAGGGACGCGTTTCCCGCGGCTGCCCCTCATTCGGCCTGCGGCCACCGTTCAGTCTACGCGCTAAGAGCCGCCTTCGGCGGTTGCGCTCCGACACGCGCCTGCGGGCGCAGCCCCAAGGGGGAAAGCATTTCTGTTGAAACGAGGAACACCACACATGAAAGACTCCATCATCCGCCTGCGTGCGCTGGAAAAGCAGCTGTACGCGTATCTCTACGCCCTGACCGTCATTGACTTTGACGCCGAGACCATCGCACCCGAGGGTTCGGCCGACGGCCGTGCCGAGGCTACCGAGGTGCTGAGCCGCGCCAACTTTGACCTGCTGGTCAACGAAAAGACGGCTGCCCTTTTAAAAGAAGCAGCCGCCGATGCCGAGACCGAGCAGGAAAAAGCCGAGGTGCGCAATTTGCAGCGCCAGTACGACGAAATCGCCAAGATTCCCGCCGACGAATACGCCGCTTTCACCAAGCTGTGCAGCCAGAGCGTGCCCGCCTGGGTCAAGGCCAAGCGCACCAACGACTTCAGCATCTTTGCGCCGTATCTGGAAAAGATCGTCGCCGCCCGCCGCGCCCAGGCCCACTACTTTGCGCCCGACCGCGACCCCTACGAAGTGCTGCTGGACCGCTACGAGAAGGGCCTGACCATCGCCCAGTGCGACGAATTTTTTGCCACCCTGCGGGAGACGATCGTGCCGCTGCTGGCGGACATCCAGGCCCGGGGCAGCGCCGTCCGCACCGACTTCCTCGACCAGGAATGGCCCATCGACGCCCAGCGCAAGGTCAGCGAGAAGATCATGCAGCTGTGGGGGCTGGACCCCGCCCACAGCCACCTTTCCGAGAGCGAGCACCCCTTCACCACCGAGTTCTGGCGCGGCGATGTGCGCATCACGACCCATTACATGGAGCGGGATATGTTCTCCAACCTGTACAGCGTCGCCCACGAGGGCGGCCATGCGCTGTATGAGCTGAACATCAACCCGGACTACGACTACACCGCCGTGACCCACGGCGCAACCATGGGCATCCACGAGAGCCAGTCCCGCCTGTTTGAGAACATCGTGGGCCGCTCCCGCGCCTTTGTCAACTACCTGTACCCGACGCTGAAAGAGCTGTTCCCCGCCCAGCTGGCCGACGTCTCCGCCGAGGAGATCTGGCGCGCCGTCAACCGTGCTGAGCCCAGCCTGATCCGTACCGAAGCGGACGAGTTGACCTACGCGCTGCACATCATGGTGCGGTACGAGCTGGAAAAGGCTTTGATCCAGGGCACGCTGGCCGTGACCGACCTGCCCGCCGCCTGGAACGCTAAGTACAAAGAGTACCTGGGCGTCGATGTGCCCGACAACGCCCACGGCTGTTTGCAGGACATCCACTGGGCCATGGGCGACATCGGTTATTTTCCGAGTTATGCCCTGGGCAGTGCCTACGGCGCACAGGCCATTGACGACTTGCGCAAGACGAACGACTTTGATGCCCAGTGGGCCAAGGGCGACATGGAGCCGCTGAAAGCCGCGCTGAAGGAGCGCGTCTGGCAGTGGGGCAGCATGAAGGAACCCCAGTGGATTGTCGAGAGTCTGTGCGGCGGCAAGTTCGACCCGCACCATTTCACCGAGTATTTAAAGAAGAAGTATACGGAGCTGTATAACCTGTAATTGAAAGAGCCTTCCCCTAAGAGGAAGCCTTTTTATTTCAGCACAGCACACTGTCCGGGAAATTCAGGCAGGTGTACAGATACCGCAGGGCCTCGTCCATGGTGTCAAACTCGCCGCCGTCGGTGTCCGCCGGGCGGGCGGCGATGGTGGACTTATCAAACGGGATATCGTTCTGTCTGCGCCATTCATCCACCTGCACGGCAATGTTTTTCGCGTAGGCAGTGCGGTCACTGCTGCTGCCGTCGGCATCAATGTAGACGCAGGCGCTGTACTTGTCCTTGCCGGGCAGGTGTACCAGCTCCGCCAGCGTGTAGTAGTCGCGGTCAAAGTAGAACAGCATCCTGCCGCGGTAGGCGGCAATTTCCGCCACGTTTTCGTCACGGTTCGTGATCTGGGGTACGGTGTCCACCAGCTGGCGCAGTTCAGCCAGCAGGGCGTCGCCATCAGCGGGGTAGTTGTCTGTGCCCTTGGCATCGGCAATTTCGCCGAAGCAATAGGCCTGCCAGTGGGGCGGGCACTTGCCCAGTTTGGCGCGCTCGATATAGTAGAGCAGGTCCGCACGGTAAGAGGCTGCAAGAGCATTGGTTTTTACGTTTTCCATAAGTTTTCTCCTAAAAATCTGAAAGTAGTTTTGTACCGCAGCGCTCGCGCACTTCCTCCTAGTAAGTGCGCGGCGCTGCCTTTTTGTTTTTCCTAACAGCCCTATCGTATCACACTCCGCTGTCGAATCTTGCCACATTATAAGACCGAACGCCGTTTTATTTTGGGGACAGTTGTCCTGTGATGTCAAAAAACAAAATGCAGAGGCACAAAACGCACCTCTGCATTTTTGTTTGTCTATCAGCCCGCCTTGCCGGTCAGCACGGTGTCCACCGTCACGAGCTTATCGGGCACCTCGGTCAGGGCCATGTTTTCAAAATCCGTCGTCACACCTGCAGTGATCAGTTCATCAGCCTCGCCCGCAGGGTCACCGCAGATCGCCTCGGCCTCGCTCAAAATGCCGGGCCAGTTCAGGTCCAGCAGCTCCTTCTGGTCGTCGGTCAGGCCCGTGCACCAGTCAGCCATCACATCGGCATCCAAATCCGAGCAGCTCAGATATTCTACCAGCACGGCAGCGGCTTTGGCAGTCTTCAGGCTGCCGCCTGCTGTGTCCGCGCCAAAATCCACCAGCTGATCCAACACATCGATCTGCTCGCCGGTCGTATCATACGCCGCAGGGTCCTCGGCCGCGGTCGGCTCCTCGGTGGGAGCCGGGGTAGTTTGCGCCGTGCCGGACGCAGCTGCCGCCGATTCCGATGCTGCCGGGGCAGCGGCACAGCCAGCCAGCAGAGCAGCCCCCAGCACAACAGCAATCAATTTACGCATAAACGATTCCCCCTACGCGTTTATTTCATATTATTCACAGCAGGCGTGCTTTGCGCCGCCCCCGCAGCAATCATTGCAGGCGTGGCCGCGGATATACCGCTGGATATCGTCAAAAATCGGCATAAGCGCCTCGCCGTTGGGGGTCAGGCGGTACTCGACCCGGGGCGGGACCTCATTATAGTCGATGCGCTCCACCAGGCCGTCCGCAGCCAGCTCTTTTAACTGGTTCGAGAGCATCTTGTGGGTCACACCGTCCAACAGCTTGCGCAGCTCGCCATAGCGCAGCGTGCCGTGGGCACCTACCATAAAGAGTATGCGCATTTTCCACTTGCCGCTGATCTGGTCCATGACCTCTTCCATCTTGTCGCAGCCCACATCGGCATAGCGGCAGTTGCAGTGTTCGTTCGGGTGCATAGGGGTTCACTCTCCTTTTGGGTAGCGGTTTCCAAAAAGTGCGTACTTGTCAAAACCGACCATTTCGCTATACTGAGTATAGAACAATTTTCGCAGGTTTGCAACTTGTTTCTTACCGGCTTTTGCGGTAATATAGTTGTGTGCAGCTCAAGCGTAGGGCGGCATGCCCCCATGCCGTCCCACGGTATCACCGCCAACCGTGCGGAATATTGTTCAAGAGGAGAAACCGACCTATGTACGATGATCTCGTAGAATTTTTGCAGGAATCCGTCACCCCGTTCCACGCCGCTGCCACGGCCGAAAGCTGGCTGCGCGCCGCCGGTTTTACCCGGCTGGAAGAAGCCGACTACTGGAACCTGGAACCCGGCAAGGGCTACTACACCACCCGCAACGGCTCGTCCGTGGTGGCCTGGCGCGTGCCGGACCACGCCATCGGCGGCTGGCGCATCGTGGCCAGCCACAGCGACTCCCCCACTTGGAAGATCAAGACCGACATCGTTGAGAATGACGGCTGCCGCCGCCTGAGCGTCGAAGGCTACGGCGGGATGATCATGTCCACCTGGCTGGACCGCCCGCTGACTGTCGGCGGCCGCGTCATTGTCAAGACCGAGGACGGCATCGAGAGCCGCCTTGTCTGCATTGACCGGGATCTCCTCGTCATCCCCTCGCTGGCCATCCACTTCCAGCGCGACATCAACAAAGGCCACACCTTCAATCCGCAGGTCGATATGCAGCCGCTGTGGGGCCCCGCAGGCAGCCGCACCCTGACCGACCTGGTGGCGGAGGAACTGGGCGTGGACACTGCGGACATCCTGGACAGCGATTTGCAGCTTGTGACCCGCCAGGCCCCGACCCAGATCGGCCCCGACGGTGAGTTCTTCATGGCCCCGCGCATCGATGATCTGGAATGCGCCGCCACGACGCTGCTGGGCTTTCTGGATGCAGCCGTCGAGACAGACAGTGCCTGCGCCCCGGTCTGGGCGATGCTAGACAATGAGGAAGTCGGCTCGTCGAGCCGGATGGGCGCCCAGAGCAGCTACCTGCGCGACGTGCTGGACCGCATTGTTGACGCCATCCCCCACAGCGGGCAGGCCATGCACCGCGCCATGGCAAACAGCTTTATGCTGAGCGCCGACAACGCCCACGCCACCCACCCGAACTTCCCGCAGAAGTCCGACCCCTGCGCCCCGGTACGCCTGGGCGGCGGCGTGGTGCTGAAGTACAACGCCAGCCAGAAGTACACGACCAATGCCGTCAGCGGCGCGATTTTCCGCGCCATCTGCGAGAAGGCCGACGTGCCGGTGCAGGTCTTTACCAACCGCGCCGACGAGGCCGGCGGCTCGACGCTGGGCAATTTGCAGAGCCACACGCTGCCCATCCCGATGGCGGATATCGGCCTGGCTCAGCTGGCGATGCACAGCGCCGTGGAGACGGCCAGCGTCGCCGACGCCGAGGCCATGACCAAGGCCGTGGCCGCCTTCTACCGTGTCCATCTGCGTGCCCTGGGCGACGGCACCTACACGCTGGCATGATTACCGGACGGTACGCACCCAGCCCCAGCGGCCGGATGCACCTGGGCAATTTGATGTGCTGCCTGCTGGCCTGGCTGAGCGCCAAAAGCAAGGGCGGCCAGGTGCTGCTGCGCATTGAGGACCTGGACACCCAGCGCTGCCCCCGCGCCTACGCCGACGCTATCATCGACGATTTGGCCTGGCTGGGCCTGGCCGCCGACGGCCCCGAGCCGCCAATCTATCAGAGCGAACGCAGCGCCATCTACCAGCAGTATTTTGACGAGCTTGCCCGCCGGGGGCTGGTTTACCCCTGCTTTTGCAGCCGCAGCCAGCTCCACGCTGCCAGTGCGCCCCACCGCAGCGACGGCCAGGTCGTCTACGCCGGGACCTGCCGCGGGCTGACCCCCGCCGAAATCGCCGTGCGCACTAAGACCCGCGCCCCCGCCTGGCGCGTGCAGGTGCCCGATGAGGTCATCGCCTTTGAGGACGGCCATATGGGCCATTACGCGGAAAATCTTGCCCGCGACTGCGGCGACTTTTACCTGCGCCGGGCCGACGGTGTGTTTGCCTACCAGCTGGCCGTCGTCGTGGACGATGCCCTGATGGGCGTGGACGAGGTCGTGCGCGGCAGTGACCTCTTATCCAGCACGCCGCGCCAGCTCTGGCTTTACCGGGAGCTGGGGCTGACCGCGCCGAAATTCTACCATCTGCCGCTGCTTTTGGCACCGGACGGCCGCCGTCTCTCAAAGCGCGACGGCGACCAGAGCCTCGAAAACCTGCGCGAGAAATACACCGCCGGGGAAATCATCGGCAAGCTGGCCTTTGCCTGTAATTTGCAGCCCAAGCCCACCCCCACGACCCCGCAGGAATTAGCCCGCACCTTTGATTGGGCTAGGGTGCCAAAAAGCGACATACTTTTACCGGAAAAGCTGTTTTAATATAAGGTAGATACCTAAAGGCTTCCCCCCTTGGGGGAAGCTTTCTGCGAAGCAGACTGATGAGGGGCAGCCTTGCTGCTGTCGCCCCCTTCCCCGGGCGGCTATGGCAACCGCGCCCCTCATCCGGCCTGCGGCCACCTTCCCCCAAGGGGGAAGGCATTTACCATTTCACCAAAAGGAGACCTTCCCCATGCAACGCTATGACATCACCGGCATGAGCTGCGCGGCCTGCGCAAGCCATGTGGAAAAAGCCGTGGCGGCTGTGCCGGGGGTTGCATCCGTCGCTGTCAGCCTGCTGACCAACTCCATGCAGGTCGATTACACACCCGATGCCGACCCTGACGCAACCGCAAAACGCATCATCAAGGCGGTGGATGCCGCCGGGTACGGCGCATCCCTCGCCACCGCCGAAAGCGAGAACGCCGAGTTGGAGGACACCGAGACCCCAAAGCTGAAAAAACGCCTGATTGCCAGTCTGTGTTTTCTCGTTCCCCTCATGTATGTCTCGATGGGCCACATGATCGGCCTGCCGCTGGGCAGCGTGTTCCACGGCGGCGGTTGGCACGCCATTCTGTTTGCAGGCACCCAGCTGGCCCTGACCCTGCCCGTCTGCTGGATCAATCGTGCCTTCTTCATCTCGGGCTGGAAGGGCATCAAGACCCGCGCCCCCGGCATGGACACGCTGGTGGCCCTCGGCGCGGGCGCGTCACTGGCCTACGGCCTGTTCGCCATCGTCATGATCTGCGTCGGCCTGTACACCGGCAATGACGATTTGGTCATGCAGTACCGCCACGACCTCTATTTTGAATCAGCGGCCATGATCCTGACCCTGATCACCGTGGGCAAAACGCTGGAAGCATACAGCAAGGGCAAGACCACCGACGCGCTGAAAAGCCTGATGAAGCTGGCCCCGCAGACCGCCTGTGTGCTGCGCGGCGGCGAGCAGATCACAGTCCCGGTCAGCGAGGTCAATGTCGGCGACCTGTTCCTGGTTCGCCCCGGCGAGAGCATCCCGGTGGATGGCACAGTCGCCGAGGGCATTTCCACTGTGAACGAGGCCGCCCTGACCGGCGAGAGCATGCCGGTGGACAAGTTCCCCGGCTCGCCTGTCAGCGCCGCCACCATCAACCAGAACGGTGCCCTGACCTGCCGTGCCGAGCGCGTCGGCCAGGACACGACGCTGTCCCAGGTCATCCGCCTGGTGCGCGACGCCGCCGCTACCAAGGCCCCGCTTGCTAAGACGGCCGATAAAGTTTCCGGCATCTTCGTTCCCACCGTCATCTGCATTGCCACCGCAACGTTCCTGATTTGGCTGCTGCTGGGCCAGACCTTCACGTTCGCGCTGGCACGCGGTATCAGCGTGCTGGTCATCAGCTGCCCCTGTGCCCTGGGCCTGGCCACCCCGGTCGCCATCATGGTGGGCAGCGGCGTCGGTGCCAAGAACGGCATTCTGTTCAAGACCGCCGCCAGCCTCGAAACCACCGGCTACACCGACGCTGTGCTGCTGGATAAGACCGGTACCGTCACCACCGGTGAGCCGAGCGTCGTCAAAATCGTTGGCACCGGCAACGTGCCCGAAAAGTTCCTGCTCAGCCTGGCTGCCGGCCTGGAACTGCGCAGCGAACACCCGCTGGCACGCGCCATTTTGGAACGCGCCGACAAGGACAAGCTCTCCTACACCACCGTCGCCAACTTTGAGGCTGTCCCCGGCAAGGGTTTACAGGGCAAAGTTGCGGGCAAAGTCATCGCGGGCGGCAACGCAAACTTCATCCGCGAGCACTGCGAGCTGCCTGACGATCTGGCCCAGGCGGGCGACGCCATGAGCGCCGACGGCATCACGCCGCTGTATTTCTCGCTGGCCGGCAAGGCGGCGGGCGTCATCGGCGTGGCCGACGTCGTCAAGAAAACCTCGAAATCTGCCATCGACCAGATGAAGGCTCTGGGCCTGAAGGTCGTGCTGCTGACCGGCGACAATACCGCCACGGCCCGCCACATCGGCGCAACGATCGGCCTGGACACCGACCACGTCATTGCAGGCGTTCTGCCTGCGGGCAAGGAAGCCGAAGTCCGCGCCCTGCAGGCGCAGGGCCGCGTTGCCATGGTCGGCGACGGCATCAACGATGCCCCCGCCTTGACCCGCGCCGAGACCGGCATCGCCATCGGTGCCGGTGCGGACGTGGCGCTGGACGCCGCCGACGTTGTGCTGGTGCGCAGCGATCTGGCCGATGTGCCCGCCGCGGTGCGCCTGTCCCGCGCGGTGGTGCGCAACATTCACCAGAACCTGTTCTGGGCGTTCTTCTACAACGCCATCTGCATTCCGCTGGCGGCGGGCGTGTTCACCGGTATCGGCATCACGCTGAACCCGATGATCGCCTCGGCGGCCATGAGCCTTTCCAGCGTCTGCGTTGTCACCAACGCGCTGCGGCTCAACGCCTTTGACCCGCGCAATGCCGCCCACGACGCCCCGCCGAAGCGCAAGGCCCCTGCCCGTAAACCCATTTCTGAACCAACCACCTGCCCCACCGGCAGCTGCCCTGTACAGCCTGCCGAAATTGACGATAAAACGGAGGAAATCACCATGAACAAGACGATTCACATTGAAGGCATGATGTGCGGCCACTGCGAGGCCGCTGTGAAGAAGGCCCTGGAAGCCCTGGACGGCGTTGCCAGCGCCACGGTCAGCCACGAGCAGGGCACGGCCATCGTCGCCCTGACCCATGACGTGGCCGATGCCGAGCTGAAGGCCGCCGTTGAGGCCAAGGACTACACCGTTACCGGCATCGACGCATGAGCACCCTTCGCCGCCGCTGGCGGTTCACCGGCACGGTGCAGGGAGTGGGCTTTCGCTATTACGCCCGCGCCGCCGCGCTGCACCTGGGGCTGACCGGCTGGGTCGCCAACAACTGGGACGGCAGCGTCACGCTGGAAGCCCAGGGCGACCGCGCCGCGCTGGACGCGCTGGTCCCCTTGATCGAGCGCACCAACCGCTGGGCCCGCATCGAGAACATCGAGACCGCCACCCTCCCCCTCAAGGAGCATGAGTACGGGTTTGAGGAACGGAGCGGGGATTAAATTTACGGGCAGCACTGCCGAATGGCAGCGCTGCCCGCTTTTTTGCTTGCACTTACCCGCTGTTACGGCTATAATAATACTATATCAATATCAAAAGGGGTTTTCGTTTTGCCCGGAACTTTATATCTTGTCGCTACGCCTATCGGCAATCTGGACGATATGCCGCCCCGCGTGGCTGCCACCTTCGGCATGGCGGACTTCATCGCCGCCGAGGATACCCGCGTGACCCTGCGGCTGCTGAACCATCTGGGGCTGAAAAAGCCGATGGTCAGCTACTATGAACACGCGCTCCACCACGGCGAGGCCATTTTGCAGCGCATTGAAGCGGGCGAAAACTGCGCCCTTTGCAGTGATGCCGGTATGCCCTGCATCAGCGACCCCGGCGAGCAGATTGTTCGCGAGGCCCACGAGCGCGGCATCAAGGTCGTGCCCATCCCGGCCGCGTCAGCCTGCGTCACGGCACTGGCAGCCAGCGGCCAGCCCACGGCCCGCTTTGTGTTTGAGGGATTTTTGCCTGTGCCCAAGCGCGACCGCCGCGAGCGCCTTGCCTTTTTGCAGAACGAGACCCGCACCATGATCTTCTACGAGGCCCCGCACAAGCTGCGCGGCACGCTGGACGATTTGGCCGCGGCGTTTGGCGCAGGACGCTCTGTCTCGCTCTGCCGCGAGCTGACCAAGCTGCACGAAGAGATCAAAAAAACGACCCTTGGTGAGGCCGTGGCTTACTATAAAGAAAACGATCCCCGCGGCGAGTATGTGCTGGTCCTGGCCGGTGCCGACCCCGCCGCCGTTGAGCAGGCCGCTGCGCCGACTTTGGAAGAAGCCGTCGCCGCTGCCCGTGCCTTGCAGGCAAACGGCCTGCCCCCCGCTGCCGCCGCCAAGCAGGCCGCCGCCGGGACACCGTTTAGTAAAGGTGAAATTTATAAGCAGCTTATCCAATAAAAAGCCTTCCCCCTATGGGGGGAAGGTGGCCGAGCCCGCGAGGCCGGATGAGGGGCGCGTATGCCCAGGCTGCGCCGTAAAAGCGCAGCCTGGCAAGCCTGCCCCTCATCAGTCTGCTTCGCAGACAGCTTCTCCCAAGGGAGAAGCCTTTTTCAACAGGAGTTTCCTATGTGTAAAATCTTAGTCGTCTCCGACGTCCATGGCCGCCTGCGCGACCTTCGTTGGCTTTTGAATAACGAGACCGCCGACGCTATGTTCTACCTCGGCGACGGTCTGTACGATCTGAACGCCGCGCTGGAGCTGCGCAAAGAGCCAGTCCCCTACCCCATCTACCGCGTGGCGGGCAACTGTGATATGAACTACAACGAACCCAGCGAGGGAATGGTTCCTTTCGGTGGGGTGCTGTTCTTCTACACCCATGGCCACCATTACGGCGTCAAGATGGGCAGCGAACGCCTGGCCGAGTGTGCCGGGGAGCGCGGCGCGGATGTCGCCTTGTTCGGCCACACCCACCGGCGCGAGCTGGTGCGCGGCGTGGGCACGGCGGCCACCGTCTTTAACCCCGGCAGCCTGCGCGACGGCGGCAGCTACGGCGTCGTTACCATCACCAACGGCGAATGCAGTTTTACCTGGAAGAGGGTGCCTGAATTTTGAACGAGAGCGTTATCTATCTGCCGGAAGTAGACAGTACCAACCTGTGGGCCAAGCATAACCTGGACAAGTTCGGCCCCATCGGCGCGGTGTACACCACCCACCAAACTGCCGGGCGCGGCCGCCTGGGCCGCGATTGGCTCGACGCGCCCCACAAGGGCCTGTATTACACGGCGGTCATCAAGACTGACCTGGTCCAGCCCGCCACTTTGCCGCTGTTTGCCAGCCTGGCCGTCTGCGACGCCCTGCGGGAGCGGTATCACATTGACTGCCAGATCAAATGGCCCAACGACCTGCTGCTGAGCGGCAAGAAGATTGTCGGCATTTTGTGCGAGGTCGGCCCCGACGGCCACAGCATTGTGGTGGGTATCGGCATCAACCTGGCCCAGCCGCAGGAGTATTTCGACGCCGCGGGCCTGCCCCACGGCACGAGCCTTGCCTTGCAGGGCGTATCGGTGGACATGGACACCGACCCTGAGTGGCTGGCACAGTACATGACGGATTTCGGCTTTGACCGCGCACTGTACACCTACGAGAGCGAGGGCTTTGCCCCCTACCGTGAGCGCTACAAGGCCTGCTGCGTCAACCTGGGCCGCCGCGTCACCTACGACGGCGGCGCAGGCATCGCCACCGATGTGGACGCCGACGGCCGCCTCATCGTCCACGACGAATCCGGCGACACCCGCGTATTTACCGGCGAAGTCAGCGTAAAGGGCATTTACGGGGCGGTGTGACACTGGCACCACACCGTAGGGGCCGGGCATGCGCGGCCCCTACATCTCTACAAATAAAAAGCGATGGAACATTCCACGTTCCATCGCCTTTTTATTATAAATTCTTAATTCATCTTCAAATATTTCCGCACCGGCAGGGAAACCGCACCGGCCACGACGCAGCAGATGGCCCACTCAAAAATTGCCTGCACGCCCACAAGCAGCACAATGAACATAAACGCATTGGCTGCGCCCAGCGTGTTTGCCAGGTTCTGCACGTACTCGCAGTTATAAAAAATCAGCACCAAAAAGCCCATGAAGAACACGGTGTTCAGCACCGGCGCGGCCAGGCCGCCCAGGAAGCAGCAGAGCTTCTCGTTCTTCGGCATCGCTTTGCGCAGGGCGGCAAAAATCAGGCCGGCGCACAGGCCCACCAGCACGCGGGCCACAAAGCAGACCACAAAGGTGCCGAACGGGCTGACCTGAAACAGGGCCGCGCCCATGGCGCTCTTGCCCTCGACCGCCTGGATAAAGCTGGTCGCGCCGAACACGCCGCCCAGGATGGCGCCCGCCGTGGGGCCCATCGTCATGGCGCCGATTGCCACCGGCACCGTCAGCAGCGACGCCGACAGCGGGCCGATCTGCAGATAGCCCAGCGGCGTATAGTTCAGCACAAGCAGAATGGCCACCAGCAGTGCAAGCTGGGTCAGCCAACGGATGTTGGTACGGTTTTTCATATTCAATTTTCCTCCTGCTGCCGTCTCCTACAATTCGGGAGTACAGCGCAAATGTACGGCCCGTCCCGGGCCGCCGACATTCAGTATACCACAAACAGAAGGAAAAGGCAAGCGCTTTTTGGCCCCCCTCGGGGGGGGGGAAAAAAGGCTTATTACAGCTTCCCCTCAATCAGCAAATCCCGCACTTCCAGCAGGTCCTCACATTTGCGGTCGTACAGTTGCATGATCTCCTCGGTCGGCTGCATCATGTCCGGCACCATCACGGTCACGCAGCCCGCCGCGCGGCCCGCACGCACACCGTTGAAGCTATCCTCCAACACCAAACAGTCCTTCGGGTCGAGGTGCAGCTTTTCCGCCGCCAGCAAAAACGTGTCGGGCGCGGGCTTGCTGTGCTTGACCTCCGTGCCGGAGACAACGTCGTGGAAATACCGCGCCGTGCCGGTGTTCTGCAAATTCATCTCGATCATCGTGCGCGGGCTGGAGCTTGCCACGATGCGCGGCATCCCCCTATCATCCAGCGCGGTCAGCAGCTCTTTCAGACCCTTTTTGCAGGGCACGCCCTGGGCAAACCGTTCGTCAGCCATCTGCCAGACCTTGTCCAGCAGCCGCTGCGGGTCGCCGGGGATGTATTTTGCCACCTGGCTGCGCAGGTTATCCCCCGCCAGCCCGCGGCAGCTGGCGCTGAACGCCGCCAGATTCTCCGGCAGCGGCAGCCCCAGCGCCTTGCAGGCAGGTTCCCACATTTTATCCCACAGCCGCTCCGTGTCAAACATCAGGCCGTCCATATCAAAAATAACGCCTTTAACCATCGGTGTCTCCTCTGTGTATGTCATAATTGTACCTTTTGTAACGCACTTTGACCGCCATTGCAAGAATAAGGCTTCCCCCAAGGGGGAAGCTGACTGCGAAGCAGTCTGATGAGGGGCAGCCTTGCCTTACTGCACCCTTACTGGGTCATATCGGCAAACGCGCCCTTCATCCGGCCTTCGGCCACCTTCCCCCAAGGGGGAAGGCAAAATCACTTTTCCAAATACGTCCGCAATTCTTCCAGCTTTTCCCGCCCCTCGCGGTGGCCGCGGTTGTAGAGGTCCAGCAGCTTGTTTTCGTCGCCCTCAAAGCGGCCGATGGTGATGGGGTCATTGGGACGGATGCAGTGTACGCGGCCGCTCTCTTCCAGCTCGTCCAGCTGATCCATCAGGGTATTATAGCGCATCTCCTGGGTCAGCATATCGGCCAAGAACAGCGGTTTATCGCCGTAAAAATCGTCGTACAGCTCCACCATCCGCTGGCTGGGCATCGTCTTACGGAACCCCTTCTGCCGCGTGGTGATGACGACGATTTTCTCAAAGCCCTGGTTCAGCGCCCAGTTCAGCGCGATGGGACAGGAGCAGCCGCCGTCCAGGTAGGGCTGGCCGTCCAGCATGACCGGCGTGGACGCCAGCGGCAGGCTGGCCGACGCGCGCACGGCCTCATTGAAGTCAAAATCGGTCTTGCCTTTCTCAAAATAAGCGGACTTGCCGGTCGCTACATTCGTGGCCACCGCAATCATCCGCATACCACCGTTCCGGAACATTTCCTCGTCGAACGGCACTTCTTTTTTGACGTCGTGCAGCATAAATTGCAGGCCAAACACGCTGCCGCCGCGCAGCGCCGCCTTGGGGCCAAAGTAGCGCGGGTCGTGGCGATAGCGCAGGTTGATACTGGCCGACCGCCCCGGCTGGCGGGAGACATAGTTCATTGCGTTCAGCGAACCGGCGGACACGCCCGCCACCGCCGGGAAATACAGGTCGTTCTCCATGAAGGTATCCAGCACGCCCGCGGTGTACAAACCGCGCAGCGAACCACCCTCCAACAGCAGGATGGAGTTCCCCGGAATCGTGATTTTGCTCATAAAACTCACCTCATATTCAGCATTTTACCCGATTGACAGGGGTTGTGCAAGCAAAATAGCGCGGTTGTTTTACACTTCGGCCAAATTGTGCTAAAATAGAAAAAACTGCCCCGAGAGGATGATTTTTATGCTGACCCTTCGCGGTCTGACTTTCGACGCCGCCGCACCGCGTATCATTGTGCCGCTGTTTGCCCGCAGCCTGGGTGCCCTGCGCCCGCTGGCCGCGGCCGCCGACGCAGACCCCGCCGCCGAGGTGGTGGAGCTGCGCCTGGACCCCCTGCCCGAGGTCGATTTTTCCGCCGCGCTGGCGCTGGTGCGCAGCCTGACGGACAAGCCGCTGATCGTGACGATCCGCACGAAAGCCGAGGGCGGGGAGCTGGCCCTGATGCCCGACACCTACGCCGCCCACTGCCGCGCACTGCTGGCCCAGGGCGGCGTGGACGCACTGGACATTGAGTGGAAGGCCTGCGGCCCCCACCGCGACGCCCTGCGCAACGCCGCCCGCGCGGCGGGTGCGGCGGCACTTTACAGCGAGCACCATTTTGACGGCACGCCCGCCACCGACGCCATGGCCGACACGCTGGTGGGTATGGCCGACGCCGGGGCCGACATTGCCAAGCTGGCCGTGATGCCCCACACCGCCGCCGACGCTGCCCGCCTGCTGGAAGCCACAGCCCGCGCCCACGCGGCCCGCCCGGGCGTGCCGCTCATCACGATGAGCATGGGCGCGATCGGGGCCGTCACACGATTTTGCGGCGGGGCCTTTGGCAGCGCCGCCACCTTCGGCGTGACCTCTGGTACCACCGCCAGCGCCCCCGGCCAGCCCTCGGCGGAGGTTTTGAAAGAAAAACTATTTGTCTCCGGCCAATGATTTGTAGGGGCGGCCTATATGCCGCCCGCAACTTTCCCGCAAATGGCTGTCCACCGTACACGCGCGGGCTCTATACAAAACAAAAAGCGCGTTCTCTCTTTGCCTGAGAGAACGCGCTGTATTTGTGCTAATGTAGCTTACTCAGCCTGGATAGCACCGGTGGGGCAAACGCCCTCGCAAGCGCCGCAATCAACGCAGGAAGCTGCATCGACAACAGCCTTGTCCTCCATGGTGATTGCACCAACGGGGCAGGTGTCAACACAAGCGCCGCAAGCAACGCACTCGCTGGAAACGGTATGAGCCATCGTGAACTCCTTATCTCCGTGCTGAATCTATATTTTGTACCGTCCCGGCCCTGCACGGCTGCTCCCCGGGGCAGCACACAGTCGGTTTGCTCTGCCTACTGCGTTGTACTTAGTGTACCACATTGTTTGGATTTTGGCAAGTGCCATATCTTGAAATTTTTCGACGGTAAGCCGCAACTAACCGCGCTTATAGTCCATTATTCGTCCTCTTTATCCGGGGCCTGCGGGGCGCGTTTGCCGCCCCGGATGTAGGCGCATTCGTCCCTCTTATAGATGCGCGGAGCTAAAATTTCAACATTGGAACGTACTTTCAGCGTGCCTGCCACAACGTTCGTCTCGATGACAGTGCCCTCGCCGTCCGGCGTGCGGACGATGCTGCCCACCTGCGGCGTAATCGAATTCAGATATTCGTAACTCTTTTGTTCATAAGCCAAACAGCACATCAGGCGTCCGCATGACCCGCTGATTTTTGCGGGGTTCAGGCTCAGGCCCTGCTCCTTGGCCATCTTGATGGACACCGGCTGGAAGTTCTTGAGGAAACGGCTGCAGCAGAACGGCTGGCCGCACAGCCCCAAACCGCCCAGCATTTTGCTCTCGTCGCGCACGCCGATCTGGCGCAGCTCGATACGGGTGTGGAACTGCGCGGCCAGATCCTTGACCAACTCGCGGAAGTCCACGCGGTTGTCGGCAGTGAAATAGAACACCAGTTTGCTGCGATCCAGCGTATATTCTGCGTCCACCAGCTTCATTTTCAGGTTGTGGGCGGCGATACGCTGCTCGCAGATTTCGTAGGCGTGCTGCACATCGGCGCGGTTCTGGCGCATACGGCGCACATCCACGGCGTCGGCCACGCGGATGACCGGCTTGACCTCGCGGGAGAACCCCGGCACCTCATGGGCGGCGCGGACGACCTCGCCGCACTCGGTACCGCGGGCCGTGGTGACGACAACAAAGTCGCCCTCCTTGATCTTAAACGCACCCGGGTCAAAATAATACGCCCGGCCGTTCTCTTTAAATTTGACGGATACTACTTTCATTGGCTTGTCCTTATTATATAATGAAGTCTTTTTTACGTTATCTCCCCCGCCAGCACGGCTACATTCAGGCGCAGGTTGCCGTTGCCGTTCAGGCTCCGGCGTGCCCCGGCGTCGGCGCGCAAAATCTTTGCCGCGTCATCCGGTGTCAGGCCGCCGCACTGTTCCTGGCCGTAGGCCGGGCGGCGCAGGACGGCGCTGCACAGCTGGTCCAGCTGCCACAGCAGGGCCGCAAAGCCCTCCTTGTCGCGCTCATACTTTGTCAGCAGAGCCAGCGCCCGGTAGGTGTCGCCCTGGGCAGCGTAGCCGCACAGCGTTTTCGCCATGCCCAGCGCGGCTTTCGTCGTCTGGTCGTTCCAGCTTTTCAGCGCCGTGCCGATATGCCCCTCGTACAGAAAGGCCAGCTCGTCCGCCGCCTTGGCGGGTAAGCGCTCAGCGCGCAGCCGGGCCGCGCAGTCCGCCGCAGGCACCGGCGCAATCGTGTACGCCGCGCACCGACTGCGAATCGTCGGCAGCACCACCGCCGCGTTAGGTGCTGTCAAAAGAAACAATACACCTTCCGGAGGCTCCTCAATAATTTTCAAAAGTGCATTGGCCGCAGAACCCTGGGTTCCGTTCAAATTCTGCGCCCCATAAATAAACAGCACGCGGCCCGCCGCGTCGGTGGAAAGCGCCGACCGCTGGATAGCCTCGCGGGCCTCACGCACTTTTTTGACCGGGATCTGCCCGCTGGCACCCTCGCCCTGCAAGACCAGGCACTCGGTGTCCTCTTTTTTCAGCACGGCCTCGGCGTGGGGGCCACCCTGCGGGTAGAGATAATCCGCCGCCAGGCAGCGCGCGGCAAAGCCCGTGCCGCAGCCCGGCTCGCCCACCAGCAGTACCGCGTGGGGCAGCCGGCCGCCGCGCAGGGCAGCGCCCAGTTCGGATTTCAGCGCATCATTGCCGGCCAGACGTTCCAGCATCACAGCTTTTCAAAACGCTCGACGTTGGTGACCATGACGGTCGCGCCGCCGACGGTGACTTCCATCGGCATCGTGCTCTCGATGCCCAAACCCAGCGTGGCCGTGCCGGGGACGATTTCGGTGCGCTGCTTGCAGCACTTGGAGATGATACCGATGCAGTCGTCAACGCGGGCGTCGTCGGTGCAGATGAGCAGCGTCATGTTGCCCGCCATCAGGAAGCCGCCGGTGGTCGCCAGGCGGGTGACGTAGAACTTATTTTTCAACAGCTCGTTACAGACGTTTTTGGAATCCTCTTTGTTGACGATCGCAGTGATGAGTTTCATAGTATACTCGACCTTTCTATGTTAAAAATTACAGATTTCAGCGGTTGCGGTTTTCCCAGTCGCGGCGGCGTTTCCAGCTTTTCACGGTGTCCACGCACCAGTCAAAGACCTCACGGCCGTAGAACGCCCAAAAGCCAGCCAGCCCCAGCACCAGGCACACTTTTGTGGGGAAGCCGCCCCGGAAGAAGCTGACCGCCCACCAGGCCATCTCATACCAGCCCAGATACTTGATTTTGAAGGGGATAATGCCCATCAGCAGCACGGTCTGGTTGGGCCACAGCCAAGCGTAGGCCAGCAGCAGGCTCATAAAGATCGGCTCGCAGGAAGCGTACCCGGTCAAAAAGCAGCTGATCCACGCGCCCAGCATACCCAGGGCGATATAGAGCGTCATGCGGAAGTCGCCCCAGACGCGGGTCAGAGCGTTGCCGACCCAGAAGTAGAACACCAGGTTCAGCACGCCCAGCGCACTGCCCAGCCAGATGGGCTGAAACAGAAACGTGACGAGCCGCCAGACCTGCCCGCCCGCGAGATACGCGCGGCTGAGGTCGATCTGGTAGGCAAACTGCCAGCTGAACAGCAGGATGATCAGCCCCGCCGCCAGCTGGCCCAGCATCAGGCCGTTGATAAGGTAGGGGATGCCGCGCCCGCCGCAGCGGCGTTCGAGTTTATCGATCCAATTCATGGGGAAGAGTTCCTCCGTGTATATAGATTTACAGAATATATTATAGCAATTCTGCGGCCAAAGTGCAACAAATTCCCTGTCGAATCCCTTGCGGCGGGGCGTAAAATATGCTAGGCTTATTTTTATAAGGGCAATACCGCATAATTCTAAGTGCCGATACGGGGAACGAGGTGCGGCAGATGCCGGAGCGGTGCTTAAGCCGTCAGGCGGGAATTGTGCGATGTTGCCTAAGGAAAAAGGAGCCGCATATGGGACGTACATCCACCAAAGAGAACAAGACAAGCTACCAGCTGATCCGCGAGGAACTGGGCCTGACCCGGGAAAAGGCCAGTGAGCTGCTGGAGACCATTGCGCCCGAGCGCATTGAAAAAATCGAGAACGAGCGCACTGTCCCCCGCCCTGACGAGGTGCTGACGATGGCCGAAAAGTACAAACGGCCGTCACTGTGCAACTATTACTGTTCCCGCCAGTGCCCCATCGGGGAGCAGTATGTGCCCCAGGTGCCCATGCGGGAGCTTTCGGCCATTGTGCTGGAAATGCTGGCCTCGCTGAATGCGATGAACAAGGAAAAGGAACGCCTCATCGAAATTGCCGCTGATGGGCATATCTCCAATGATGAGATCGACGATTTCATCCACATCCGCAAAGAGTTGGAGCGTATCTCCGTCACCGTGGAGACGCTGCAGCTCTGGACCGAGCGGATGCTTGCCAACGGTCAGATCGACGCGGAGATCTATAAGGAGAAGATGGCGGAGTAATCAGCTGCAGAGGTCGCCCCCCCGACGACCCGCTTTTCCTTCTCTCCACAGTAAAAAACGCCCCCTATTTTTCTAAATTTTCCCTGTTTGCGCAATAACCCGCGTGGTAAAATCGTAGTACAAGGTGATGGAGCGACACCCTGTACCTGAAATGCTTACTTATGGCAATACCGCACAATTCCCGCCTGACGGCTTAAGCACCGCTCCGGCGGCTACGGCACGGCATCTGCGTTGCCAAAATGCTCGATAAGACATCCAGTATTATCTGCGCTTTTGGCTTAGCAGCTGCCGCACCTCGCTCGCCGTATCGGCACTTAGAATTATGCGGTATTGCCTTATAAAAAAGGAGAAATAGAGGATGTTTACGCTGTTTGTGATTTTGGTTTTCGGCTGGCTGTTCTTCAAGTCGGTGGGGCTGGCGTTTCACCTGACCTGGGGACTGGCAAAAATTGTGGCGACGCTGCTGTTCGTGGTGGCCCTGCCGCTGCTGGTGGTGTTTGCGGTGCTTGGCGCCCTGCTGCCCCTGCTGGTGCCTGTCGCCCTTGTCGCCGCCGCCTATGGGATTTTAAAAAATTACGCCTGACCTGACAAAAAAGGAACCGCCCGGCATCGCAATGATGCCGGGCGGTTATTGTTTGCATGGCTTCTCCCTTGGGGGAAGGCTCTTTCTTTTACAGCAGCTTATTCGCCAGCGCGTGGCTCGTTCTTGTCAGGGACAGATTCGCCAGTTCCTGGTTGTCCAGCGTGTAGCGCAGCACCAACACGTTTGCCACAAACAGCACGGCCAGCTTGACCGGCATACTGCCGGAGTCCAGCGGGCTTTCCTTGGCACCGCACAGCAGCACCACGTCTGCCAGCGCCACACCGGGCGCGTCGTCGTAATGGGTTATCAAAATCACCTTTGCGCCGTTCTCCTTGGCCAGGTGCAGTGTGTCCATCATGTCCCGCGTTGCGCCGGAGTAGGAGACGAACAGCACCACATCTTCCGGCCCCATCAGGCTGGCGGTGATTGCCTGCATATGGCTGTCCCCCGCCGTGTGGAACTTGGTGGTAATCGTGGAAAACCGCGCCCAGATGTCATTTGCCAACACCTGGCTGCCGCCCTGGCCGAAGCAATACACCTGCCGTGCCCGCTGCAAAAGAGTGGCCGCACGGTCGATGGCGTCGGGGTCCAGGGCGCTGCGGGTGCCGTTCAGCGCCTCGATGGCCGTATTGTAGGCGTGGGTGCAAAGGGTCTGGGTGTCCACGCCGGGCTCCAGCTTCAGCGTGACCGGCAGGGCCGTGGCCGTCGCCTTGGCCAGCGCGATCTTCATTTCATTGTACCCATCAAACCCCAGCGAGCGGCAGAATCGGAAAATCGTAGCCTCCGCCACGCCGCAGGCCTTCGCCAGCGACGAGATGGACAGGTATTGTGCGTCCTCTGCGTGCTGCAATAAGTAATCCGCGACGATGATGCCCGATTTTGTCAGGCTGTCGCGCTTGGTGCGCAGCATCTCCCAAAAACTCTGCTCAACCATGGTGGATGGATCCTTTCCGGTGTATTTTTCTGATAATAGATTGCTGCCGCAGGGCAATGCTCCGCCCCTATCTTTATAGTGTACTGCCCGTCAGTTCCTTTTGCAAGGCTTTGGCCAGAACTTTGTGGGCCTCCAGCGTCATGTGCATCCCATCCACATCCGAGCATCCCGCCCCGGGCAGGGTGTTCGCATCCAGGAACCGCACATGGGCCATTCCCTCGAGCATCGGTTTCAGCTGGGCGGCGATGCCCGCGCAGCGTTCGTGGCAGCCGGGGCCCATTTCCTCGCGGAATTTCAGCTTGTCGTACTCCGGCGTGATGGACGGCGGCACGATGACCAGCACATCCGGGTTGGCGTTGTCGCGCCAGCACTCAGTGTGCAGCGCCTTTTTCACCAGCCGCACAATGCCCAGCGAGATCAAATAAGAGCTGCAGTCGAACCGGTTCTTGCTGTCGTTCGTGCCCAGCATGATGGTCACGGTGTCCAGCGGCGCGTGGCTCATCAAAATCGGCGTGATGAGCGCCAGGCCGTTCATCCCCTCGGTGATGGCATCGTCAAACACGGCCGTGCGGCCGGGCAGGCCTTCCTCAACCACCGACCAGCCGTCGCCCAGCAGATTTTGCAGCACCATGGGGTAGCGCTCGTCGTCGCCGTAACGTCCATCTCTGACCGGGTCATAGCCGTAGGTGTTGGAATCGCCGTAGCAAAGCACGCGGCGGCGGGTCATGTTTTCATAAGTCATAAAAGAGGCTCCCTTTCTTAAAAATGAAAAGTTATTTTTTTATTTCATTATATAGGGAAAATGCCTTCGTTGCAAGTGACTATCTTCCAGTTTTTGCGGCCTATTTTTGTGCATTTGTGCAAAAAATAGGCAAAGTTCCTCGAAACGAATGCCTCATTTGACATTTTTCATTTTCGCAGGGAAAGGAGTATTCCAAGGCCGCCTCAAAGGCGATTTTCCATAAATCTTATGAGTGATCGCCTTTTTTGCCTGCTGTTTTTCCGCCGGTGCGCAGAGGAAGCCTCCTATTTTTGGAACTTGT
Source organism: Gemmiger formicilis (assembly GCF_018784445.1). Classification (GTDB taxonomy): domain Bacteria; phylum Bacillota; class Clostridia; order Oscillospirales; family Ruminococcaceae; genus Gemmiger. Next base: position 49,246 of record NZ_WQOH01000031.1, read on the forward strand.
TTTCATTTTGTAATAACTGCAAAAGAAATACTTTTCATCCGCAAACCCACGAAATCGCTGTATTTCTGCGCGCATTTTGCACTGTATGCAGCTAATTTTGTGCAACTTGTACAGAAACGGCCGTTTTTCTTGGCTATTTCACATCTTTACAAAATGAAAAAAGTTTTCTAAAATAGAGACATCACGAGGGACACAGAACGATGATGCCCCCAACAAGGCCGAAAGGCAAAAAAGGAGAACAACGTATGAAAAAGCAAGTATCCGCGATTTTGGCCGCCGGTATGGCCGCCAGCCTGTTGGTAGGCTGCGGCGGCGGTTCCACCTCCACTGCCCCTGCCGAGAGCACTTCCACCGCCGCCTCCACCGAGGCCGCCGCTCCCGCAGAGTCCACCGAGGCCGGCCAGGCCGCTGATATTACCCTGTGGACCTACCCCATCGGCAAGTGGGGCGACTCCGAGTCCGTCGATGCACTGCTGGCTGACTTCAACGCCCAGTATCCCGACATCCACGTCACGGTCGAGTACCTTGACTACACCAACGGCGACGACCAGGTCAACACCGCCATCGAGGGCGGCAGCGCACCCGACCTCGTTATGGAAGGCCCCGAGCGCCTGGTCGCCAACTGGGGTGCCAAGGGCCTGATGGTCGACTTGAGCGACCTGTGGACCGATGACCAGAAGGCCGACATCAGCGCCAGCGTTGAGTCCGCCTGCAAGGATTCCTCCGGTGCTTACTACGAGTTCCCGCTCTGCATGACCGCCCACTGCATGGCCATCAACAAGACCGTGTTTGAGGCTGCCGACGCCATGCAGTACGTGGATGCTGAGAATCACACCTGGACCACCGACAACTTCCTGAAGGCTGTGCAGGCCGTCTACGACTCCGGCAAGACCGACGTCGGCGCGATCTACTGCAGCGGCCAGGGCGGCGACCAGGGCACCCGCGCCATCATCAACAATATGTACGGCGGCACCTTCACCGATGCAGCCCACACCAAGTACACCGCTGACTCCGCTGAGAACGTCAAGGCCATTGAGACCCTGCACAACCAGGACGGCATCAACTTCGACGCTTCCATCAACGGCGGCGAGGAGATCACCCTCTTCCGCAACGGCACCCTGCAGATGGCTTTCTGCTGGAACATTGCCCAGCAGACCAACAGCGACAACAGCGCGGCCGGCACCACCAACAACGGTGACGACATCCTGTTCATGGCGTTCCCCACTGAGTCCGGCGATCCCGCTCTGTGCGGCGGCATCTGGGGCTTCGGCATCTTCGACAACGGCGACGAGAACAAGATCGCCGCTTCCAAGACCTTCATCAACTTCATGGCCAACTCCGACGAGACCGCCAAGGCCGTCAAGACCTCTACTTACTTCTCTGTGAAGAACTCCCTGTCTGACCTGTACGCCGACGATGAAGTCATGAACGAGTACCAGAAGCTCATGCCTTACCTGGGCGACTACTATCAGGTCACTCCCGGCTGGGCCGAGGCTCGTACCGCTTGGTGGAATATGCTGCAGCAGGTTGGCGAGGGCGCTGACGTGACCACCGCCGTTACCGAGTTCTGCACCACCGCAAACGCAGCCGCTGCCGGCTGATAACGGCTGAAAACCTCCTTCTTCCTTTGTAACACCCCCACGGCGTCCGACCTCTGACCTCAAACGCAGCGGTGGGACGCCGCTTTTATTGAAACTCACCTGTGAATTTTAAATTTAGAAGGGAGCGATCCTCTTGGCAAACACAGCCGCCAAAAAGAGCGAGCCTAAGATGAGCCGTGCGCTTGTCCGGCAGGAGACCATCGCCGGTTATCTGTTCCTGCTGCCCAGTCTGGTGTTCTTTATCGGCTTCGTCATCTACCCCATGGTGATGTGCGTATTCACCAGCTTCTTTGATTCCACCATGAACCGTGCCGACGTCTTTGTCGGCTTCCAGAACTACATCAACCTGTTCCACGACAGCGTGTTCCTGGGTGCCTTGCGCAACACGCTCATCATCGTGATCGTGTCGGTACCCATCACCTGCATCTTCTCGCTGTGGGTGGCATCCGCCATCGTCAATATGCCGCCGTGGGCGACCTCGCTGTTCCGCGTCATCTTCTATCTGCCCGTCGTCACCGGCTCCGTCGCCGTCACCGTCGTGTGGAAGTGGATGTTCAACAACTACTACGGCATCTTCAACTACCTGGGCAAATCCATGGGCATCCTTGACCAGAACATAAACTGGCTGGGCGACGCCCGATACGCCCTGGGCTGCATCATCCTGATCCTGCTCACCACCTCCGTCGGCCAGCCCATCGTTCTGTACGTTTCCGCCCTGGGCAACGTCGATCAGTCTTTGGTCGAGGCTGCCGAGGTGGACGGTGCCACCAAGCTGCAGGCCTTCTGGAAGATCAAGTGGCCGCAGATCATGCCCACCACACTGTACATCCTGGTCATCACCACCATCAACTCCTTCCAGTGCTTCGCGCTGATCCAGCTGTTGACTTCCGGCGGCCCGAATCACTCCACCGATACCATCATGTACTACATCTACTACACCGCCTTCAAGCTGTACAAGTACGGCTACGGCAACGCGATGGGCGTTATCCTGGCCCTGATGATTGCCGTGCTGTCCGCTGTGCAGTTCAAGGTCACGCAGTCTGACTGAAAGGAGGAAATTTGACATGGAAGCAACGAAAACCGCTGCGCCTGCCACTGAGCAGACCAAAAAGAAAAAGAAGAAAGTTTCCCCCTACATGGTGTTCAGCACCATCGTCATCATCCTGCTGGCGATTGCCTTTGCCTTCCCGCTGTACTGGATCATCACCGGCTCCTTCAAGACGCAGGTGTCCATCAACGCCACCACGCCCGAATGGTGGCCCAGTGAGTGGGTCGCCACGAACTACGCCAAGCTGTTCAGCCGCCAGAAAGCCCCCCTGTGGGAGTTTGCAGTGCCGTTCAGCAGCAACTTCAGCAAAGACGGCAAGGACATCATCTGGTGGTCCGGCCCCCAGGTACCCGCCGCCATCCGCTGGCTCATCAACACAGTCTTTATGGCCGTTGCCTCGATGATCCTGACCTGCATCACCTCCGCCATGGCCGGTTATGCCCTGGCGAAAAAGCGCTTCGTCGGCCGCAGCGTTCTGTTCACCCTGATCGTCTGCGCCATGGCGCTGCCCAAGCAGGTCATCCTGATTCCCCTGCTGCGCGAGATGAGCAGCCTGAACCTGTACAACACGATCTGGGCGGTCATCTTCCCCATCGTCGGCTGGCCTTTCGGCGTGTTCCTGATGAAGCAGTTCAGCGAGGGCATCCCCGGTGAGATGCTGGAAGCCGCCCGCATCGACGGTGCCAGCGAAGCCACGACCTTTACCCGCATCGCGCTGCCCATCATCAAGCCCGGCATCGGTGCGCTGGCCATCTTCACCTTCATCAACTCCTGGAACGACTACTTCATGCAGTTGATCATGCTGTCCAGCACCAGCAAGCTGACGATCTCCCTTGGTATCGCCAAGCTGCAGGCCGAGAACTCCACCGACTACGGCCTGATCATGGCCGGCGCCGCGCTGGCCGCCGTGCCCATCATCATCGTGTTCCTTGCCTTCCAGAAGTACTTTACCAAGGGCATCACGATGGGTGCTGTTAAGGGCTAAAAATCCGACCGCCGGAAGTTCCGGTTGTCGAAAAGCTCTTGTAGGGGCGAGCATTGCTCGCCCGTGCCCGTTTGCCTTGTATGAAAACCGACCCGGAAACCGCGATGCTGCGCCAAGTTGGCGGGCGACCGATGGTCGCCCCTACACATTCCATAAACCAAGAATGTGATTTTTTGACACGCTGTGTCGCCGCATCCCACATATCCGCACCACCCTTCTCCTTCAAAATTCAACGTAACATCAGCTATTTATGAACAGGAAGTGTTTTGTTTATGAAAGACATTACCAAGTACCGCGGCATCATCCCCGCCTTCTATGCCTGCTACGCACCGGACGGCTCTATCTCCACCGAGCGCGTCAAGGCGCTGACCCGCCACCTGATTGCCAAGGGCGTCAAGGGCGTCTACGTCGGCGGTTCCTCCGGCGAGTGCATCTACCAGCACCCCGACGAGCGCAAAGCCGTTCTCGAGGCCGTCATGAGCGAGGCCAAGGGCAAGATTACCGTCATTGCCCACGTTGCCTGCAACAATACCGCCGATTCCGTCGAGCTGGCCGCCCATGCCGAGAAGTGCGGCGTTGACGCCATCGCGTCCATCCCGCCCATCTACTTCCACCTGCCCAACGACGCCATTGCCGCCTACTGGAACGCCATGAGCGCCGCTGCCCCCAACACCGAGTTCGTCATCTACAACATTCCGCAGCTGGCAGGCACGGCGCTGACCATGCCCCTGCTGCAGACCATGCTCAAGAACCCCAACGTTATCGCTGTCAAGAACAGCTCCATGCCCACCCAGGATATCCAGCTGTTCAAGGATGCCGGCATCCAGGCCCGCGGCGAGGATGGTTTCGCCGTGTTCAACGGTCCCGACGAGCAGTTCGTCTCCGGCCGCGTCATGGGCGCTGACGGCGGCATCGGCGGCACCTACGCCGTCATGCCCGAACTGTTCATCCGCATGAACGAGCTGATCGAGAAGGGCGACATCCCCACTGCCCGCGCCATCCAGTACAAGGCTGACCGCATCATCTACAAGATGTGCGAGGCCAAGGGCAACCTGTACGCGGTCATGAAGGAGATCCTGCGCCGGATGTACGGCCTGGAGCTGGGCGGCGTCCGTGCCCCGCTGGCCAACCTCGCCCCCGAGGATGAGGCCGTCGTCGCCGAAGCGCAGAAGATGATCGAAGAAGCCATTGCAGCACTGTAAGGGGTAAAAAAATGATCGTAGATTCGTTTGATTACATTGCCTGTTACAAGGGTCTGCACCCGAACCTGGACACCGCCATCGAATGGCTGAACAGCCACACGCTGGATGCGCTGGAAAACGGCAAGACCATCATTGACGGCGACAAGGTTTTTGTCAACGTGATGGATGCCGACCTGCGCGACGCCGAGGGCGCAGCGTTTGAATACCACCGCCGCTACGCCGATCTGCAAATCGACCTGACCGGCGGCGAGTACCTGGGCTGGGCATCCGAGGGCAAGGACGAGGGCGTCTTTGACGAGACCGCCGACTGCGGTTTCAAGTCCGCCCCCGATCACTGCGGCATGACGCTGGGCGATGGCCGTTTCGCCATCTTCTTCCCCGGCGAGCTGCACAAACCCAGCTGCAAAACGCCCGACTGCACCCACGTAAGAAAAGCCGTCGTCAAGATTTTGATGAAATAATTTGCATTCCCCAAGCCTTCCCCCTTGGGGGAAGGTGGCCCCGCAGGGCCGGATGAGGGGCAGTCTTGCCGCAGGAACCCGTGAACGGGCAGCAACGGCAGTGTTTGCCCCTCATCAGTCACCTTCGGTGACAGCTTCAGTCTCCGCGCTAAGAGCCGCCTCCGGCGGTTGCGCTTCGACACGCGCCTGCGGGCGCAGCCCCGAGGGGGAAGCCTTTTTGCGTATGGAAAGGAGTCCTCACTATGACCCACGAACAAATCTTCACCCAAATCCAGGGCGGTCTTATCGTCTCCTGCCAGGCATTGGAGCACGAACCGCTGTACACGAAAGAAGGCGGCGTCATGCCGCTGATGGCCAAGGCCGCCGCCCAGTCCGGTGCTGTCGGCATCCGCGCCAACACCGTGCGCGATATCACCCAGATCAAGCAGGTCGTTGACCTGCCGGTCATCGGCATCATCAAAAAGGATTACCCCGGCACGCCCATGTACATCACCGTCACGATGAAGGAGGTCGACGAACTGGTGGCCTGCGGCGTGGACATTCTGGCCGTGCAGGGCACCGGTGCCCTGCGCCCCAATGGGCAGACCAGCGCCGAATTTATCCGTGCCATCAAGGAAAAGTACCCCGACCAGCTCGTTATGGCCGACTGCGACAATATTGAGAATGCGCTGGCCTGCGCGGGAGCCGGTGCGGATTTCGTCGGTACAACGATGCGCGGCTACACCCCCGAGACGAAGGGTATCAACGACGTTGACTTCGGCTTTATCGCCCAGCTGGCCCGCGAGTGCCCGGCCAAGGTCATTGCCGAGGGCCACATCCACACGCCCGAGCAGGCCGTGCAGGCCCTCTACGCCGGTGCGTTCGCGCTGGTCGTGGGCGGTGCCATCACCCGCCCGGCCGAAATCACGGCCCGCTACACTGCCGCCATCAACAACCACAAATAAGCAGGTGCGCTATGAGTAAAACCTATCTGGGCGTCGATATCGGCGGCACAGCGGTCAAGCTGGGCCTGGTCGATGACACCGGCCGCGTGCTGCGCCGCGCCGAGCGCAGCGTCAGCTTTGACGGCTACAAGACGCCGATCCTGGACACCGTGCAGACCGCCATCCGCGACTTTTTGGGCAGCCATGATGTGCCGAAGCTCGAGGGCATCGGCGTGTCCGCCACCGGGCAGATTGACAGCCGCCGCGGCGTGGTCGCGGGGACCTGCGGTAATTTCCCGGGTTGGATCGGCGTGGATATCAAAGGCACGCTGGAACGCGAGTTTGGCCTGCCGCTCACCGTCGCCAACGACGCCAACTGCATGGTGCTGGGCGAAGTCTGGGTCGGCGCGGCCAAGGGGTACACCGATGTGATCGGTGTCACCTTAGGCACCGGCGTGGGCGGCGGCATCATCACCGGCGGCCGTTTGCTGGAGGGTGCGCGGGGCCTTGGCGGTGAGCTGGGACATTTCCGCCTGCACGCGCTGGACGGCGTGGCCTGCACCTGCGGTGCCATCGGCTGCTATGAGCGGTACGCCGCCACGACGGCGCTGGTGCGCGGTGCCCAGAAGATGGGCCTGGACGCCCCCGACGGTCGCGCGATCTTTGAGGCAGCCGCCGCAGGTAACGCCCGCACGCTGGCTGTGCTGAACGACTGGATCAGCGAGATTGCGCAGGGCCTGGCCGGGCTGGTACACATCTTCAACCCGCAGCTGATTTTGATTGGCGGCGGTGTCAGCGCCCAGCAGGAGCTTTTGATCGATCCGCTGGCCGCGCAGGTGTGCAAGTCGGTCATGCCCGCTTTCGCGGAGGGGCTGGAAATCAAAGCCGCCGCCCTCCAAAACGACGCCGGTCTGGTCGGTGCCGTGTATTATTTCCGGGAAAATCAATAACCACAACATCACCCCGGGCACATTGCCGAATCTGGCGTGTGTTCCCGAGGTGTTTTTCGTCATTTTGACAGCTATGCACTTTTAGTCTTTTTAGCATTTAAATCGCCTATGCAAAAACGCAAATTCGCGTATTTAGTCCCTTTTAGCATCTAATTTCTTTGAAACCTCTTGCCGCACACATCATCTTGTGCTATAATACTGCCATGATAAACACAACATTACCACAATCGAATACCGCCCCCGCCTGCACAGCGCTGGGATCCGGGGTGTGGCTGGCGTTCCGTCATATCGCGGGCACATCGGCCCCCGCCGTGCCGCCGCCCGCCGCCGGGGCACACCTGCTCTCGGTGGAGTTCTGCCGCCGGGGCCGCCATGCGCTGCCTGCCGGGGACTACTGCACCATCGCCGCCGACGGCCACGCCGCTGTGAGCATGACCGCCGCCGGGGCCGACGACTACTACCCCGGGGCCGTTTATGAGGGGCTGCAATTCTGGATCGACCCGGACGCCCAGACCGGCAGCGGCTTTCTGGCCCTGATGGGCCTGGACGTCCACGGCATCATCAACTATTTCTGCGCCGGCGGCCCCTATTACTGCCCCATGGGTGACGAACTTGCCGCGCTGGTGGACGAGCTTTGGCGCGAATTCGACGTCTCGGGCTATGCCAGCCCGGGCGAGCTTCGCTATGCCGTGGTGCGGCTGCTCTATATGCTGCTGCAGCTGCCTTACGCGGACCAGATGGCCTGGTATCCCCGGGCGCAGGTGGATTTGGTGCGCGATGCCGAGACCCTGATGCTGGCAGATTTGTCGGTGCGCCACACCGCCAGGGAGCTGGCCGTGCAGTTCGGCGTCAGCGAGAGCAGCTTCAAAGCCTACTGCCGCGACGTGCTGGGCGACGGCTACCTGCCCTACTTCCGCCGCAAGCGGCTGGAAAAGGCTGCAGACCTGCTGGCCCACACGGACTTAAAGGTACAGGACATCGCCGTACAGGTCGGCTACGAGAGCCAGAGCAAATTTGCCAAAGCCTTTGCCGACCAATTCCGCCTGACCCCACTGGAATACCGGCGGCTGGCGGAGAAATAAAAAAGCTTTCCCCGTGGGCACAGTGTAAAAACTGTGCCCACGGGGCTTTTGTCGTTTATAGACCGCATTGCTTACTTTTTCTTTCCCAGCAGTTCCTTACGGATATGCGCAAAGCACGCGTCCTCGCCCTTGTCGCGTAAAATCAGCAGGCAGGTTTCCAGCTGTTTGCGGGTCTCGGGGTGCAGGATGTAGTGATCCCTGCTGCGGTCGTAGTACTCCCACGCAGCGGCGTCGGTGTACCGGCTGCCCTTGTAGTTTTTGCTGGCGGCAATACGGTCGCAGACCATCTCGGCCACGTATTTTTCGGGCATCCGCATCCCGGCCATGGCATGGTCGCCGTCTGGGGCGTAGTCGATCCAATATTCCAGGTGGTGCTTGTTCCGGCCCTTGTGATGCAGCCAGGCCGCGCTGTATCCTTCGGTCTGGCGCTGGGCGTTGTTGGGGCTGCAAGTGCCCTGCCAGTACTTGGCACCGGCCCAGAACTCCACCGGCGCGAGCTTGCTCAAATCATGGGTCAGCCCCTGCCAGTACAGCCCGCAGCGGAAGCAGTGCTTCATCACCAGCATTTTATGATGATGGATCGTTTTATAATGCTTGATCGGATGCCACAAAGTAAATACTCCTTTAGTAGATAATAGATAATAAAAAATGTGGTATTTTCGCCCCAAGGGCGAAAACGAAATTTTGAGCGCCGCGCAAGCGGTGCGATCCGCCAATTTTCTTATCTATTATCTTTTTTATCTGTCCCATTTGTCGCACAGCGCGGCGATCTGGCTGGCGAATTTGGCAAGGTCCTTGTTGGCGCCGCCCTGGTTGTGGCGGATGACCGCCATCAGGCGCTTGCCCATGTTGACGAGCCGGTCGTAGGCAGCGCTGGTGCGCACCATCTCGGCGCTCTTGGTGCGGATGATCTTCTGCGTGTTGCCCGTCTCGGCGCAGGCAACGCGCCCTTCGGCCGCGATCCAGACCGAGCCGTTGTACGGCGCGTCGGCCTCGTAGCCTTCGGTGCGCAGTTTCTCGGCCCAGTGCTCGGCCACAGCGTCCTCGCCATGGTTGACAAAAACGAACTTCGGTTTCTCGTCAAAGGCGTGGAGCCAGGCGGCCAAACCGTCACAGTCCGCATGGCCCGAAAGCCCGCCCAGCTGCGCAATGCGGGCCTTGACCTGCACCGGCTCGCCGAAGAGCTTGACCTCCTGTGCGCCGTTGACCAGCGCATTGCCCAGGGTGCCCGGGCTTTGGTAGCCGACGAACAGCACCGTGCACTCCGGCCGCCAGAGGTTGTATTTCAGGTGGTGGCGGATGCGGCCCGCATCGCACATACCGGCGGCGGAGATAATGACTTTCGGCGTCGGGTCGCCGTTGATGGCCATGGATTCCTCTTTCGTCTCGCTGATGTGCAGCCCCGGGAACTGCAGCGGGTTCTGGCCGCTCTGCACCAGGGCAAGGGCCTCGTCGTCGTAACACTCGGCGAAGTTTTCCCTGAAAATCGTGGTGGACTTACTGGCCAGCGGGCTGTCCACGAACACCGGGAAATTGTCGTGGCCCTTGACGCGCTTTTCGGCCTTGATCTGGCGGAAGAAATAGAGCAATTCCTGCGTGCGGCCCACGGCAAAGCTGGGGATGACCACGTTGCCGCCCTTGTCAAAGGTCGATTGCAGCACGGCGGTCAGCTCGCCCAGGTAGTCGGGCTTGGGGCCGTGGCTGCGGTCGCCGTAGGTGGACTCCATGACGAGGTAATCGGCATGGCCGGGGTTGGCCGGATCCTTGATGAGCGGCTGGTGCTGGTTGCCGATATCGCCGGAAAACACGATGATTTCCGGCGCACGGCCCGGCTCCGCAATGCGCAGCGAGATGGACGCGCTGCCCAGCAGGTGGCCCACGTCGGTAAAGCGCACCTCGATACGCCCCTGGGGGCCGTCGAACAGGGTCTGCCATGCCTCATAGGGGCAGGGCACGAACTGCTTCATGACGTTTTGGGCGTCCTCGACCGTGTAGTCCGGCTCGATCATTTCTGCGCCGCTGCGCATGGCCTTACGGTTTTTCCACTCGGCCTCCTGCTCCTGGATGTGGGCGGAGTCCTCGAGCATGATGCCGCAGAGGTCGCGGGTGGCCTCGGTGGTATAGACCGGGCCGCGGTAGCCATTTTTGTACAGGTACGGGATGCGCCCCGAGTGGTCGATATGGGCATGGGTCAGCAGCAGGGCCTCATAGGTGCCGGGGGCATAGGGCAGGTCGGCGTTTTCGTAGACGTCGCGCCCCTGCTCCATGCCGCAGTCCACCAAAAAGCGGTGCCCTGCGGCTTCGACCTGTGTGCAGCTGCCGGTGACTTCCCGGTCAGCGCCGAGGAATGTGAGTTTCATGTGGGTGCCCCCTTTGGTCAAATAATCCATATGTTTGGTGAGCGGCGGGTGGGGTATGGGGATATTGGGCAAGGTGCGATGCGGGGCGTCGAGGACGCCGCCCCCTACAACTAAAGGATAAAGGAGTTCTAAAGGCACAGTGCGGCGGCCTGAGGACAGGCCGCCCTACGGAGCAGCAGAGGAAAAGCGAGAGGGGTAAGGGAGGGCGGAAGCCTTCCCCTGACGGCGCGGGCGGAGCAGAGCCCCGCACCACGTCGCAACAGCGGCAGTTTTCTTTGCGAGCTTTCTTTTGCTGCCAAAAGAAAGCGACCTCCCGGGAGGATGCCGTTCATCCTTTAGCCGCGCCGCCCGACGCCGTACTGTGGGGCCTCGGGCAGGACAAAGTCATCATTGAAATTATTCGTCAGATCGTTAATGTTCATGCGCACAGCCCAGAATACGTCGCCGTAGTCGCGCAGGACGGTGTAGTCAACATTCAGGGCCGCCAGCGTGGCCGTGTCGGTGACGATGTAGGCGGTGTCGCCCTCGGGCGCGTACTCGGTCAGGCTGTTCTGGTAAACGCGGCTCACCGTGCCGCCGTCGGCCAGGGCCTTGGCCGCGTCAGCGGGCAGGCTGACCAGCTGGATGCGCGCCGTGGCAGGCAGGGCGTTCAGCAGATCGCCGCGGGTGATATCGCCGTATTCCAGCTCGGTCACGCCGCCAGCAAAGGCTTCGGCGGATGTGCCCTCGGGCAGGCCGCCGGCGTTATCGTTTGCCACAATTTCAGCGTAGAGCGCCGCCAGATAGTTGCCGAAGCTGATGGTCTTGCTGGTGTCGGGGTTTTCGGCGTAGGTGAACAGCGGCGTGTAGTAGATGCTCTGGTCATCGGCGTCCAGCCCGGCCAGCTTGGCGGCGGCGTAAGTGTAGGCGTCCGCACCCGCCTGCTGCGCTTCGTCAACGCTCTCGGTCGGGGCGGCGGTGTCCTTGCCACCTGCGGCCTCGGTGTCCTTGTCGGGGTCGGCAGCATCACTTGCCGTGGTCTGGTCGTCGGCGGCAGCACTGGCGGCCAGGGTTTCCCAGTCGGTGCGTTTTGCCTGCAAGGTGTCCGCCGTCACGGCGCTCTGCACCTCGGCGCGGCAGCCGCCGCCCTGGGTGAACACCAGATTCAGCTGCGCCACGCCGTCCAGGCCCAGGCCCGCGCCCAGCACGTTCGGGCTGCTCTCGGCGGTCGTGCCGTCGATGATGGCGGTCACGCCGCTGTTCAGCAGCGCCTTCTGCCAATCACCCTCCGGCGCGGTGGACGCCACGGCGATGATGGCATCGCACCCGGCGTTCTGCAACGCCGTGATCTGCTCATTCGCGGTGTCGGTCCAGTCGCGGGCCGTGATGAACTCGCCGTTGGAGGCGGAAATTTTCGCCGCCTGGGCCGTATCGTTCAGCGCAAAGAAGCCGATTTTGTACCCCGCGCGCTCGACAATCGTGTACATACCGTTGGTGACGCGGTTGCGGTTCCAGCTGGTCGAGCGGTAGAACACGGCGGTGGCGTCGGTGTTGATGAGGTTCGACGCCAGCGACGGGCCGCTGCCCATGTTGGCGTCGCTGACCAGGCGGGACGTTCCGTAGGCGAAGTCGTCCAGCGCCATGGCCTGCAGGTCGTACCCGGCCGCCGAGAAGCCGGACAGCATATCCATACCGCCGGTCAGGCTGGCGCTCTGGGTACCGTGCAGCGCCCCGCCCGCATCCAGCAAAATCGAATCCGGGGTCGAGGCCTTCAGCGCGGCGGCGTCCGCCAGCGTCGTTCGGTCGCCGTGCAGCCCTGCTGTGGCAAAGACCGGGACCGTAATGTCCCCGATGCGCACCAGGCAGGAAATGCTCTCAGTACCGTCGGCCAGCGTGGCCGTGATGGTACATTCGCCGCTGTCGGTGCGGGCGCGGACCGTGCCGTTTTTGTCCACGGTGGCAATGTTTTTGTCACTTGTCGTCCAGTAGACCCTGCGGCCGCCTTCGTCCTCGCCCGGCTCGTTCGTCGCCAGCGTGGCGTAGGCGTCCTTGCCATCCATGTGCAGCTCATCGGTGCGGGTGTCGTTCAGCAGCACCGGCGCTGCCGCCTTGCCGTTGCAGGCCGACACGCCTGTAAATGTAAACGGCCGCATGACGAAATCCAGGTCCACCGTCTCACTCTGCACACCGTAGTCCGCGCCGGGGGCGCTGTACGTCGACTGCCACATATCGTAGGTGCCGTTGTAGCCCAGCTCGTCGGCAAAGCGGGCGATCCAGAGATTGTCGCGCCATTGGTCGAAGCCGGGATCTGAAAAGCGGCCCCGCACCCAGTTCAGCGATGCATAAAGCCCCTGCTTGCCGGTGTAGCCGTGCTCTTCCAGCCGGGAGAAGAATGCCTCGGTCAGCTCGGCCATCTCGGCGGGGAAAACGCCGCTGATGTACTTATCTTCCAGGTCGTAGTAGACCGGGTAGGTCAGCTGGTAGGGCGCGGCGGTGTAGTCGTCCAGACCTTCCTGCGGCGGGGCGATCAGGCCCAGCAGCCGGGCAACGTGGTCGGCCTCACTGCGGGCCTCCTCCACCGTCGTCGCGTAGGAGTAGAGATAGGTGCCGAAGGGGATGCCCAGCCGGGTACACTCGTCAGCGTTGCGCCGCCAGTAGGTGTCGTCCTGGGCCCAGTTTTCCTCCTGGCCGTCCCACTCGCCGCCGTAACCGCAGCGGATGATGGCAAAGTCGATGCCGGCGGCCTTGGCCTTTTCCCAGTCCACCTCGCCCTGGAACTTGGAGACGTCCATGCCCTTGAGCACAGCTGCGGGCATGGCCTGGCCGCTGGTGTTGAAGTAGTAGCCCAGCTCGTTTTTCTGCCAGGCGTCGGCGGGCGTGCCAAAGTCCGGCGCGGCGGGGCCTTCCGGCTCGGCCGTGCAGCGCACCAGCACCACAGACACCGCCAGCACCACAACCAGGCAGAGCAAACACAGCCCCAGTACCAGCATACTGCGGCGGCGTTTGGCACTGCGGCGCTTTGGCTTTTTGGGCGGCTGCGGCGGGCGCGGGGCCGCCGTTTGGGCCGGTCTGGCCTTGGCGGCAGCGCGGGCGGGGCTGCGGTAGACTTTGCGTTCTTCTGGCACGGCGGTTTACCTCTCTCCGGGTAGATTTTATGCAGGGATAGCTATTATTAGTGTAGCATTTTGTCGAAGAAATTACAATCAGCCGCAGCAGATATTGGGGAAATTTTACACAAAAAACCCCGTCGTGGATACGGCGGGGTCGTAGGGGGGCGGCGTCCTCGACGCCCCGCAAATCAGTAGATGTTACACGGGGTCAAACGCTGTTCGTCCGCGCCGCAAAAGGCAAACGGCCGCCCGCCTTTCACGCGCGGGCCGGGCATGCCCGGCCCCTACAGGAGCTGCACTGCCGAGACTTCACAGCCCCTTCTTTTTACACGTCCAAAAATAATACGGCACCTCAAACGCCAGCATGACGCACCAGCCGAAGGCGCAGGCAAAGGCGATGCCCTGCAGCCCCACACGCGGGGCCAGCACAGCGGCTGCGGCGGCGCGCAGACCCGCCTGCATACAGGTCCCGATCAGCGTCGTCGTCATCTTGCCCATGCCGCGGTAAAATCCCTGGAAACCGTTCGTCAGCGCGGGCAGAGCATAGAACACCGCCATGTACCCCAGGTACTCGCTGCCCAGGGCCACCACGTCGGCGGCCCCCTCCCCCGCCACAAACAGCGAGAGGATCGGCCCGCGGAATGCCAGCGTCACGCAGCCCACCAGCAGCCAGTAACCCAGTTCCAGCCGCAGGCCCACGGCAAAACCGCGGCGGATGCGCTCGTTCTGCTGTGCGCCCCTGTTCTGGGCAATGTAGGTCGTAATGGCCGTCGCGATGCTCTGCTCCGGCGTAAAGGCGAAATCGTCCACCCGCGTGACCGCGTTGAATGCCGCAATGGCTCCGACGCCCAGCGCGTTGACCTGTCCCTGGATCAGCACCTTGCAAATCGGCTGCACCGCCTGCTGCAAAGCCGTGACCGAGCCATAGCGCAGGATCGGCCCCAGCAGGTCGCGGCGGATGCGCCACTGCCCGCGCCCAGGGCAAAGCTCCGGCACGCGGCGGGCCATGTAAACGGCTGCCAGCACGGCGCTGGCGGCCTCGGCCGCCACGGTGGTGGCGGCGCTGCACACGATGCCGAAGCCCAGCCCACCTATCAGAATCAGGTCGAGCACAGCGTTCAGCACGGCGGAGAACGCTAAAAATTTCAGCGGCGTTTTGCTGTCGCCGACGCTTTTCAGCCCCGCCGCCAGCGCGTTATAGAAAAACGTGAACGGTGCGCCCCAAAACGTGATGCGCAGATAGATGGCTGTGATGCCGAAAATCGCATCCGGCACGGCCAGTGCACGCAGTATCCACGGCGTTAGTACACAGCCCAGCGCCGCAGCGCCGCAGCAGAGCACCGCCCCGAACAGCAGCGTCGTCGCCAGCGTTTCTTGCAGCCGGTCGGTTCGTTTGGCCCCGAACGCCTCACTCATCAGCACGCCCGCGCCGATACACAGCCCGCTGATGGCCAAAATTACAAGGTTCATGACCGGCCCGGCCACGCCCTCGGCGGCCAGGGCATCCTGCCCGATGAACCGCCCAGCGATGATGGAATCCACCGCATTGTACGCCAGCTGCAGCCAGTTTCCCAACAGCAGCGGCACCGCATACAGAAAGAGGTGCCCCAGCGGGGCACCCTTGGTCATATCACGCATCATTATCAGCTCTCAAAACGGAAAATCTGCCACCTTCAGCGTGACAACGCCGTCGATGGTCTGGATACAGCCATCTGCCGGGTAGTTGGGCATGGCCTTGAACGCGTCGGAGTTGCTGATGGCTCGGACAGTATCGTCCGCGCATTCGTTGAGCTGGACGCCCAGCTCGTCCCACACCAGCACATACCAGCCGTGGGCGTTGAACGTCGGGTCGTAGGAGAGCGGGCCGAACTGCGCCAATTCCCCGGCCATAGGCTTGAGCGGGGATTCCTCCGGGTACGCGCCGCGCTTCGGCTCGCCCAGGATCACGACCTCGGCGCCGTTCTGGTAGTCGGCGTTTTCTTCCAGCCGGGTACACAGGCGGTTGGCGAGGTTCACAACGGTGGTCTTTTGTTTCAGCATGACCGCCGCGTCGTTGTTGACCTGCACGGCAAACCCACGCAGCAGCACCGCACAGAACGCCGTGCAGAGCGCCATCCCCCAGGAGAACGCCCGTTCCGTCAACACGGGAGCCGCGTCGATCACGGCAATGGCAAACGGCACCACGATGGCCAGCGAGCCCGCCATCCGCAGCGCCACAGTGGCCCCGGTGTTGATAACGTCGGTCACATTGGCTGCGGCGGGCAGCAGGGCCACCAGCACCACCGCCGCAGCGGCGGCCTTGCGGTCATGCAGCACGACGAGCCACCGCAGCCCGGCCAGTGCCGCCAGCACAAACAGCAGCAGGTAGCCTGCGATCTGCCCATAGTGGTTTTGGGCAATGCCGTGGGTGAAGAAGTAGGCGTAAAAATCAAAGTAGGCGTTTTTCAGGCCCAGCGGCAGACTGCGCAGCGTGTCCAGCCCCACAGCGTTGATGCCGTTCACACCGGACAGGCCCACATCGTACAGCCGCAGGAACACCTTTAAAATCAGCATATACAGCACCGCGCCGCTGCCGCCCATCAGCACCATGCGCAGAGCGGTCAGGCCGGTGGCTTTCCACGCGCCGGGGCGGCGCAGAACCGCCAGAATCAGCAGCATGACGCACAAGCCTGCCGCCGTACCCAGGTTGGCCTGGTACATACCCAGCGAGAACGCCATACAGACCGTGCCCGCCAGCCAGGCAAAGCGTACACCGCAGACAGCGGACTGCACCGCCAGCACAGCCAGCAGGAAGGACAGCGCATAGGACACGCTGCAATAGTGGAAAAACTCGATCTCCGCCACATAGGGCGCACAGACCAGCGTGAGGGGAATCAGATATTTTGCCGTGCGGCTGCGCACGCCGAACAAATCCGTCAGCAGCACACCCGCCAGCGCGTAGAGGAACAGCATCAGCAATGCAGAAAGTGCAGGCTGGTTGATGCCGCCGCGCAGCATATCCACCAGGCGCAGTGCCCAACGGCCCTGCTCGGTTTCCCAATACAGGTGCTCGGGCCAGCCGTCGGCAATGTACAGTGCGCCGATGTGTACGGCATCCATCGTGCCCAGCTGGTTAGCGTAGATCGTGTAATGTACGCCGCAGCCGACCAGCAGCGCCACGACCAGCGGGCGGAAGTTTTTGGCACACCACAGGCTTACTTTTTTCTGCCAGTCCATCGTTTATTTTTTATCCTCTTCGGTCTCGGCCACAATGTAGATGGGGCGGTGCTTGACCTCTAAGTAGGTTTTGGCCAGGTACTCGCCCACGATGCCGGTGCAGAACAGCTGGACGCCGCTGCACAGCAGAATGATGCAGACAAGGCTCGGCCAGCCGGAGGTCGGGTCGCCGAACATCAGCGCCCGGACGATGACAAAAATAATACCGATGAACGCCAGCAGGCAGAACAGAACGCCCACGCCCGCCGCCATCAGCAGCGGCGTGGTCGAGAAGCCGACAATACCCTCGATGGAGTATTTGAACAGGCCCCAGAAATTCCACTTGGTCGTGCCGGCCACGCGCTCGATGTTCTCGTAGTCGAACCATTTGGTCTTAAAGCCGACCCAGCTGAAAATGCCCTTGCTGAAGCGGTTATACTCGGCCATGCTCAGCACGGCATCGGTCATCTTGCGGCTCATCAGGCGGAAATCCCGCGCACCATCGACAATCTCTGTATCAGACATCTTGTTGATGATCTGGTAAAACTTGCGGGCGAACCAGCTGCGCAGCGGCGGCTCGCCCTTGCGGGTCGTGCGGCGGGTGGCGGCACAGTCGTACGCGCCGGTCAGCAGCGTGTCCAGCATCTGGGGCAGCAGCGCGGGCGGGTCCTGCAGGTCGGCGTCCATCGTGGCGACGTAATCACCCCTGGCGGCCTGCAGACCGGCGTAAATGCCGGCCTCCTTGCCAAAGTTGCGGCTGAACGAGACATAGCGCACCCGGTCGTCCTGCGCGTGCAGCTCACGCGCGACGCGCAGCGTGCCGTCGCGGGAGCCGTCATCCACAAAGATGAACTCAAAATCCGCACCGTGGCTGGTTTTCATCTCCGCCGCCACGCGGGAGGCTTCTTTATAGAAAAGCGGCATCGCTTCTTCTTCATTGTAACAGGGTACGATCAGACTGATGAGCATGGTGTGACCTGCTTTCGTCAAAATATTGTATCTTTTATTATAGCGTAGTTTGGCGGGTTTGTAAACAATGGATGTGGCAGGGTTCCTAAAGCCTTGGCCCCGCAGGGCCGGATGAGGGGCGCGTGTGCCGCAGCCACCCAGTAGCGGGTTGTAAGGCAAGGCCGCCCCTCATCAGTCAGCGGTCGAGGCCGCTGACTGAATGGTTTCTGCAACACAAAAAAAGGCAGAGCTTTCGCTCTGCCTTGGGTTCATGCTATAAATCAGCCTTTGACCGCGATATTGACCAGCTTGCCCTTGACGTAGATTTCCTTGGCAATGGTCTTGCCGGCGATGGCTTCGGCCACGGCGGGCTCGGCCTTGGCGGCAGCAATGGCGTCCGCGCTCTCGATGGCGGCGGCCACCTTGATGCGGGCCTTGACCTTGCCGTTGACCTGCACGGCAATTTCAATCGTCTGCTCAACACACTTGGCCTCGTCGTAGGTGGGCCAGGCGTGGTAGGCCAGCTGCTCGGTGTGGCCCAGCTGCTGCCACAGTTCCTCGGTCATGTGGGGGGCAAACGGGTTCAGCAGCTGCAACAGCAGCTCGTACTCGGCCTTGGTCGCACCACCGTTATCGCTCAGCGCGTTGACATAGATCATCAGCTGGGCAATGGCCGTGTTGGCCTTGAGGGCGTCAATGTCCTCGCCGACCTTCTTGATGGTGCGGTTGGCAACGGCCTCCAGCTCGGGGCGGACGCCCTCGCCGGGAACGAGCTTCTCGCTCATCGACCAGATCTTATCCAGGAAGCGCTTGCAGCCCTTGATGGAGGAGGTGTTCCACGGGGCGGCCTTCTCAAAGTCGCCGATGAACATCTCATACAGACGCAGGGTGTCGGCACCGTACTCGTTGACAACATCGTCGGGGTTGACGACGTTGCCCAGAGACTTGGACATCTTGACGATCGGGTGCTCGGCCATCTCGCCGTACTTCTCAACCAGGGCCTTGCGTGCGCCTTTCTCGTCGCCGTACTCGGCCAGCAGGCGCTTGCGCTCGGCGTCGGGCTGGTTCTCAAACGCATGGGGGTTCAGGCCCAGGATCATGCCGTGAGAGGTACGCTTCTGATACGGCTCCTTGGTGGGGACCACGCCGATATCATACAGGAATTTATGCCAGAAACGGCTGTACAGCAGGTGCAGGGTGGTGTGCTCCATACCGCCATTGTACCAGTCCACCGGGCTCCAATACTCCAAAGCCTCCTTGCTGGCAATGGCGTCGTGGTTCTTCGGGTCGCAGTAGCGCAGGAAGTACCAGCTCGAGCCGGCCCACTGGGGCATCGTGTCAGTCTCGCGCTTGGCGGGGGCACCGCAGCAGGGGCAGGTCGTGCTGACCCACTCGGTGTGGCGGGCCAGCGGGCTTTCGCCGTTCTCGCCCGGCTCAAAGTCCTTGATTTCGGGCAGGCGCAGGGGCAGCTCGCTCTCGGGCAGGGGCACCCAGCCGCACTTGTCGCAGTAGACCATGGGGATAGGCTCACCCCAGTAGCGCTGGCGGCTGAACACCCAGTCGCGCAGCTTGAAGTTGACCTGCTTGTGGCCCTTGCCGTTCTCCTCGAGCCAGGCGTACATCTTGTTCTTGGCATCCTCAACAGACAGGCCGTTCAGGAAGTCGGAGTTGACAAGCGTGCCGGTGGCCACATCGGTAAACGCCTCCTTGTCGAGGTCGCTGGGCACAGTGCCCTTGACGACCTCGATGATGGGCAGGCCGAACTTCTTGGCAAACTCCCAGTCGCGGGTGTCGTGGGCAGGCACGGCCATGATGGCGCCGGTGCCGTAGGTTGCCAGAACATAGTCGGAGATAAAGATGGGGATCTCCTTGCCGTTGACGGGGTTGATGCCCTTGACGCCCTCGATGACGACGCCGGTCTTGTCCTTATTCAGCTCGGTGCGCTCGAAGTCGGACTTGCGGGCGGCTTCCTCCTGGTAGGCAGCAACAGCGTCGGCGTTCTTGATCAGGCCCGCATCGACCCATTTCTTGATGAAAGCATGCTCGGGGCTGATGACCATGTAGGTCGCGCCGAACAGCGTATCCGCGCGGGTGGTGTAGACGGTCAGGGTATCACCGGCGGTGGTGGCAAAGTTGATCTCGGCACCGTGGCTGCGGCCGATCCAGTTGCGCTGCTGAGTCTTGACGCGGTCGATGTAATCCACATCGTCCAGGTCGTTGATGAGGCGGTCAGCGTAGGCGGTGATTTTCAGCATCCACTGGCTCTTGTTCTTCTGCACAACGGGGCTGCCGCAGCGCTCACAGACGCCGTTGACAACTTCCTCGTTGGCCAGAACGACCTTGCAGCCGGTGCAGTAGTTGACGGTCGTTTCCTTCTTATAAGCCAGACCCTTTTTGAACAGCTGAATGAAGATCCACTGCGTCCACTTATAATACTCGGGGTCGGTGGTGTTGATTTCACGGTCCCAGTCGAAGGACAGGCCCAGGGCTTTCAGCTGGCTCTTGAAGCGGGCCACGTTCTGGGCGGTGACGATCTCGGGGTTGATATGGTTTTTCAGGGCGTAGTTTTCAGTGGGCAGACCGAAAGCGTCCCAGCCCATGGGGTACAGGACGTTATAGCCGCACTGGCGCTTTTTGCGCGCGACGATATCTAGCGCGGTGTAGCTGCGCGGATGGCCGACGTGCAGACCGGCGGCAGAAGGATACGGGAACTCGACCAGAGCATAGAACTTCGGCTTGGAATGGTCGATTTCAGCGTGGAAGGTATCCTCGTCCTCCCACACCTTCTGCCATTTGGCCTCAACGGTTTTAAAGTCGTACTTCATAAATTTCTCCCCACAGATAAATTTTTGATGGGTCGTAACCTTCTTAAAGCCTTCCCCTTGGGGGGAAGGTGGCCCCGCAGGGCCGGATGAGGGACGCGTGTGCCGCCGCTGCCCATTTATAGGCTGCCGCGGGAAAGTCTGCCCCTCATCAGTCAGCGGTCGGGGCCGCTGACAGCTTCCCCCGAGGGGGAAGCCGTTCCGCATTGTTACTGCTCGTCCGCACCTTCGCCCGGCATCCACTCGCTTGCGGGCACGACTGTGGCATCGGCCCAGAGGTGCTCGAGGTCGTAGTAGTCGTGGGCCTCCTGCGTAAAGACGTGGACGATGACGCTGCCGTAGTCCAGCAGCACCCAGCGCTTGCCGTCGTGGCCCTCGGTGCGCAGCACCTTGACGCCCTCGCGGTCCAGCTGGAACTCGGCTTCATCGGCCAGGGCGCCCACATGGGTGGTGGACATACCGGTGGCAATGACAAAATATTCGGTAACGGTGGTCAGGTCCTCAACAGCCAGGATATGGACGTTGACGGCCTTCTTCGCGTCCAGCGCACGCGCCAGACGAATGGCAAGTTCTTTGCTTTCCATAGTGTAAACTCCTAGTGTAAATTACGCGGCGGGCTGGCTTTCGCTCTCGGCGGAATCGCTGCTGCTGTCCGCGGTGTCGGTGGACTCGGAATCAACATACTCCACCGTGTGCGAGCCGTCCAGGTTCTGGTTCTGCTGGGCGTCTGCGGCCTCCTGGTTCAGCTGGCCCATATACTGCACGTTCGCGTCGGTTGCCGTGTAGCCGCTCAAATCAAAGCCCAGCACAGACGCATCGTCGCAGAGCTGCAGCTCGCTGGCATCCACAAAGCCGGTATTCTCGCGGAAATACTGGTTCAGCAGGTCGGCGTCCTCCTGGCGGGCCGGGTAGACAACGGACTCTCCGTTGTACTTTTCGGCCATCTTAATGGGCATCTGGCAGATCATGATCTTGCTGGAGTCGATCTTCAGCATACTGACCGCAAAGCTGACAAGCTTCGAGGCGCTCAGACTAGTCTCCATATAGTTCAGCACAGCAGGGGTCAGCTTGGCGACATCCCAGATGTTGCCGATGCTCTTCAGGCGGCGGAACAGCGCCGAGTAGAACTGCCGCTGCATATTCAGGCGGCCAATGTCACCGTTGTTGTAGATGTGGCGGGTGCGCAGCAGGAACTCGCAGGCGTCGCCGTTCAGCGTCTGGTAGCCCTGATCCAGGTGGCTGCCTTTATAATCCATCTCCTGCGGGACGTACAGCTCGATGCCGCCGAACGAATCGACCAGCTGCACCAGCATTTCCAGACGGATGGTCATATAGCCATCGATCGGCAGCTGGTACATATTCGAAATCTGCTCACACAGGGCGGCCATGTTCATGCTGTTGCTGTCCGCGGCCTGCGTCTTAGCGATGTTATTGATGCGGTAGTTGCCCGACACGCTGCGGTCGGTCGTGACCATCGTGTCGCGGGGGATCTGCAGCATCTTCATCTCGCCCGTCTCGTTGTTGAAATGGACGTAGAGGATCATATCGGTGTTGCCGTCATCGACGCCTGCATCATTGAGGTCGTCGCCCTCCTTCTGGGACGAGCGGTCGATGCCGACCATCAGGAAGTTCAGCTCCTTGCCCTGGAATTCCTTCGGCGTGTTGATGAGCTGATTCAGCTTGATGCTGCCGCCTGCCGGGGCGATCGATCCCATAATAAGCGCGAACGCGCCGCCGAAGATCAGCGCAATGACCAGCAGCGTGATGAGCAGGATCTGCCACCAGCGGATCTTTTTCTTCTTTTTGCCATTGCCGCCCTTGCCGTCGCCGCCTTTTTTGCCGGACTTTTTCCCTTTGGACTTGCGCGGGGCGTCGTCGGTATCACGCGGGGGCTTGCGGCCGCCATTGCCGCCTGCGGCGGTTTTGGGCGCACCGGCGCGTTTGGCGCGGCGCGGTGCGGCGTCTTCCAGCTGGATGCCGCCTGCGGCCTCGATGTCATACATCGGCTTGCTGCCCTGGGCGGCGCGCAGGTCCATTTTCTGCACTTGGGCGCGGGGGCGCTGAGCGGCGGGCTGCCGCGAGGCTGCCGCAGGCTGGTCGTACAGGCGGTTTGCGGCCTGCTGTGCCTGCTGCGGGGCCGCCGTCTGGGCTGCCTGCGGGCGGTTCACGGTACGGCGGGGGCGCTGCACCTGGAACTGCAAGGTATCGCCGTATTTGCGCTCGGCTGCGGCGCGGTAGGCCATGGCCTGGCGCTGGGCATAGGTCAGCGCACGCGAGGCTTCAGGCTGGGGCGCGGCTTGCTGGACAGGCTGCTGCACCGGCTCCTGTATGGGTTCCCGGATCGGTTCCGGCTCGGGCCGGGCCGCCGGGCGCTGGCTGATGTGCCGCCCCTGGGCCGTGCGCATGGGCTGCTGCACCGTGCGGCGGCGGGCGTTCTGTTCGGCCAGCTGCTGGGCGCGGCGGCGGGCAGCCTCGTACTGCTCCTGCTCGGAGCTTCCGGTCGCGCCGGCGGTATACAGCTTACGCGGTTCGCTCATTGTTTTTCCTCCCTGCTGTATGGAGTGTTTTTACTTTAGCTGTGCTTTTGCATACTCGTAAGCGGCTACGCTTTCAGGGTCCAGCGTGCCGCCCTTTTCTTCCACAAAATCGATGCTCCGTTTTAACGCGTCGCAAAGGGCCCGGTCCAGGTCCTGCATTTCCAGTTTGCGCAGTTCATCCACGCCGGGCCAGTCGCGCTCGGCGCTGGTCATATCGGCCAAGTAGATGATCTTATCGAGCAGGGACATATCCGCTTTGCCGGTGGTATGGCAGCGGATGGCGGACAAAATCTCCGGGTCGGTAATGCCCCACTGGGTCTGGGCCAGGATGGCGGCGGCTATGCCGTGCCACACCGGCGAAGGGCGTGCAGGGGCATTTTCTGCTATTATAGCATTATCGGCGAAAATCTGCAACAATTCTTGTTTAGGCAGTTCCTTGGCGGAATCATGCAAAATTGCCGCCATAGCGGCCTTTTCCGGGTCAGCACCCCAGCGTTTGGCAAGTTTTACTGCCATTTTTTTTACATTCTTCGTGTGGGTCCAGCGTTTTTCGCCGAGTCTGGACTTCACAAGCTTCCTGGCTTCGTCATAATCCATGCTATATATTCCCCTCTCCTTGGCGGTAGGGGCCGGGTATGCCCGGCCCTCGGCCTTGCCTCTATTGCCCTTGAACGGGTTATGATTTTTTTGCTGCGGGCCGGGCATACCCGGCCCCTACAGTGCTATAAGCTGCCGTAAAGCCGGTTTTTCCGGATAACCGCCAACACTTCCGGCGGCAAAACCTCCGGCCACTTTTCCGGCGGGATCTTCCCGCTGCGGATATCGCTGGACGCACAGGGGTAGCTTTCGGCCTGGGCAAACAACACCGTGCCGCCCGCCTGTTCCAGCTTGGCAGCAGCGGCGTGCAGGGCGGCATCGTCCGTGCCGGTACGGCTTTCCACCACCAGCGCGGCCATTTTTAACATATCCTGCCAGCGGTACCACTCGCCGAACGTCAGCAGCATATCGCTGCCGACGCAAAGATACAGTTCCGCGCCGGGGTTGGCGCCCCGCAGCATTTCCAGCGTGTGGACGGTGTAGCTGCGGCCGCCCTGGCGTATCTCCCAATCGCTGACTTCCACCGCCGGGGACAGCGCCCTAAAGCACTGGCACATCTGCAAACGCAGTTCCGCCGGGGTGGCGCTGGCGTGTTTGTGGGGCGGCGTGCCCGCCGGCATGACGATGGCCCGGTCGGGCCGCACCCGTTCCAGCGCAGCCCGCAGGTTGTTCTTATGGCCGTTGTGGGGCGGGTCGAAGGTGCCGCCGTAGAGCAGTATCTTCATTTTGCCAG
Organism: Gemmiger formicilis; assembly: GCF_018784445.1. Lineage (GTDB taxonomy): Bacteria > Bacillota > Clostridia > Oscillospirales > Ruminococcaceae > Gemmiger. The sequence goes on from NZ_WQOH01000031.1 coordinate 73,779, forward strand.
CACAGCGGCGTAGGCGCTTTCCTTTTTCTTTTGCTTGAACAGGACGAACTTGCGGCCAATGACCTGCACGCACTCGCAGCCGACGGCCTCACAGAGGATATCGGCGGCCTGGCGGGGGTCATATTCGCTGTTTTCCAGGACTTTGACCTTGATAAGTTCGCGGGCGGCGATGCAGTCGGCAATCCCTTGGATCAGGGTCTCGTCGATCTCGCCCTTGCCGATCTGGTAGACAGGGTCCATCGTATTGGCTGCGCCGCGCAGAGCCGCGCGCTGTTTGCTGGTTAAAGACATAGGGTTTCTCCTTTATAATTATCGTATATATCGTATCGCGGTAGGGGCCGGGCACGCCCGGCCCTCGGCCTTGCCTTGCCTGCCCTTGAACGGGTAGTATTTTTCATGTTGAGGGTCGGGCATGCCCGACCCCTACGGACTGCCATTACTTCAAAAACGCGGGCAGCTTTTCTTCCAGCTTCTCCATCGCCCGGCCTCTATGGCTGATGGCGTCCTTCTCGTCTGGGGTAAGCTGGGCATAGCTGCGGGCCTCGGCGTTGGGGTGCTTGCCATCGGGTGCGCCGTACTCGTCGGGGATGAACAGCGGGTCGTAGCCAAAGCCGTAATCGCCGTTCTGCAGGCTGAACGCAATGCGGCCCGGGCACTCGCCCTCGACTTCCAGTGCGCGGCCATCGGGCAGCATAAAGCAGACCGCCGAGACAAACTTTGCGCCGCGCTGTTCGGCGGGCACATCGGCCATTTCTTGCAGCAGCTTTGCGTTGTTGGCGTCGTCATCGCCGTGGTGCCCGGCATAGCGGGCGCTGTACACGCCGGGCGCACCGTTCAATGCATCGGTGCAAAGGCCCGAGTCGTCGGCCACGGTGGGCAGGCCGCTGGCCTTGCAGAAGGCCTCAGCCTTGATGCGGGCGTTTTCGGCAAACGTCGTGCCGGTCTCCTCGGGGTCCAGGGTGATGCCAAGCTCCCGCAGACTCTTGACCTCATGCCCCATGCGTTCCAAAATGCGGCGCAGCTCTTTCAGCTTGCCCGCATTGTTGCTGGCGGCGCAGACGATCATGCTTCGCCCTCCCCTTCTTCTTTCTGTTCCTCTTTCTGCAGGGCCGATTCCGGCAGCAGGCTTTCCACAAAGGTCTGGGCGTCAAACTCCATCAGGTCGTCGATTTTCTCGCCGACACCGATGAACCGGATGGGCAGGCCCAGATTCTCCCACACCGAAACCGCGCAGCCGCCGCGGGGCGTGCCGTCCAGCTTGGTCAGCACCACGCCGGTGGCGCTGGCAGCCTTGCAGAACTCCTCGGCCTGGCTGATGGCGTTCTGGCCGGTGATGGCGTCCAGCACCAGCAGCACCTCCAGGCTGGCCTCGGGGCTGGCCTTTTTGACGCTGCGGGAGATCTTGGACAACTCGTCCATCAGGCCCTTTTTGTTGTGCAGGCGGCCTGCGGTATCGGCAATGACCATGTCATAGCCGCGGGCGTTCGCACTCTTGACCGCATCAAAGATGACGGCGGCGGGATCCGCGCCCATGCCAGCCTGCACCAGCGGCACACCGGCGCGGTCAGCCCAGAGTTCCAGCTGCTCGCTGGCAGCGGCGCGGAAGGTATCGCCCGCAGCCAGCATCACGCGGCGGCCCTGCTTTTTGTACAGTGCAGCCAGCTTGGCGATGGTCGTGGTCTTGCCCACACCGTTGACGCCGATGACGAGAATAACGGCGGGCTTGCCGTCCAGCTCCATCGGGTAGCGGGGGGTCAGCTCCTGGCAGATGATGCCGCGCAGGGTGTCCAGCGCCTCCTGGCCGGTTTTCAGGTGCTTTTCCTCGACCTCGTCGTGCAGCTCATCCACCAGGCGCACAGCGCAGGCGGGGCCGACGTCGGCCAGAATCAACTGCTCTTCCAGCTGGTCGTACAGGTCGTCGTTGATCTGCGCGTGGGTCAGCGTGTTGACGATGTTCTGGAAAAAGCCGGTGCGGGTCTTTTCCAGCCCGCGCTTGACCTTTTGCTGTTCCTGAAATTCTTCTTCTGAAATATCACGTTTGAAAAAGTTGAAAAAGCCCATGGCGGCCTCCTTTTTTTAGGGCAATACCGCACAATTCTAAGTGCCGATACGGCGAGCGAGGTGCGGCAGCCGCCGAAGCGGTGCTTAAGCCGTAAGGCGGGAATTGTGCGGTGTTGCCTTAGGTAATCAAATCCGCACTGACATTATCCAGATCCAGCCGCAGAATCTTCGATACGCCGTCTTCCTGCATGGTGACGCCGTACAAAACATCGGCGGCTTCCATTGTTCCGCGGCGGTGGGTGATGACGATGAACTGGGTGTGGTCAGTCATGCGGCGCAGGTATTGTGCGTACCGCGCGACGTTGACGTCGTCCAGTGCGGCCTCGATCTCATCCAGGAAGCAGAACGGCGCGGGGTTGACGTTGAGGATGGCAAAATAGATCGATATAGCGACCAGTGCCTGCTCGCCGCCCGAAAGGGCAGACAGGTTTTTGATGACCTTGCCCGGGGGCGAGACCTCGATCTCGATGCCGGATTCCAGCACGTTCGCCTCGTCAGACAGGTAGAGCCGCGCGTGGCCGCCGCCGAACAGTTCCCGGAAAATCTGCTGGAAGTGGGTGTTGATCTGCTTGAAGCTCGTCGTGAACAGCTCTTCCATCTCGCTGCACAGCTCGGCGATCATCTTGGTCAGTTCGCTCTTGGCCTTTTCCACGTCGGTGACCTGGGCTTTCAGGAAGTCATAGCGCTCCTTGACCTCTTTGTATTCCTCGATCGCGCCAACGTTGACATTGCCCAAGCCGCGAATTTTACCGCGCACCTCAGTCACGCTGCGGCGCAGCTCGGTCAGGCTCTCGAAGGGCACACACTGGCTGCGGGCTTCGCTCTCGGTCAGCTGGTATTCCTCCCACAGCTTGCTGTTGGTGTCGTTCAGCTCGGTCTCGGCGGCGGTGCGGCGCTCGGCCAGGCGGGCCATTTCGCCGCTCATCCGCTCTCGCTCGTCGGTCAGGGCACGGTTGTCCTGGCCCAATTTGGCGATAGCGGCTTCCTTCTCCATGCGGGCCGCATTGGCGGAACGGATGGTTTCCTCCGCCGCTGCGATCCTCTGCTGGTTTTCGCCGCGGGTGCGCTCCATCTCGGCGATTTTCAAGGTGTTCGCCTCAATTTTCGCCTTGGCCGCGTCGATGGCGGCGTGCAGCTCCCGGGCGCGGGCCTCGGCCTCGCCGGTACGGCTCTGCAAGCCCTCCAAAGCGGCCTCATGCAGGCTGATGTCCTTCTCGTCGGCCAGTCGCTGCATCTGCTTTTCAGAGAGCTCGCCGGTGATTTTTTCTCGTTCTGCCGTGAGACTTCCAGTGCTCTCACCCAGAGCCGCCAGCTCTTCGGTGTACCGGACCATCTCGGTTTCGGCGTCGGCCTGGGCCTTTTCTGCCTCAGCGCGGGCCGTCTCGTTCTGGGTTACGGCGGCCTGCTGGTTCGCAATTTCGGCTTCGATGTTGCGGGCCGTCTCCTCGTACTGGGCGGCGGCTTTCGTCAGGCGTTCCAGTTCCAGCCCGGCGCGGACGTGTTCGGTGGCGGCGTTCATGCCCTCGCCCTCGGCACCCGCCAGCTGGGCACTGAGGTTATCTACCTCGGCCTTGCGGGCGGCCAGTTCCTTTTCGGCTTCGGTGCGCTTTTCTTCCAGCTTTTTCAGCCGGGTGCGCAGCTCGTCCAGCTCCTGTTTGCGGCTGAACACGCCGACGCTGCGGGCCGTGGAGCCGCCGGTGAAGGAGCCGCCCGCGTTGATGACCTGGCCGTCCAGCGTGACGATGCGGTTGCGGTAGCCGAGGTTCCGCGCCACGGCGGAGGCCTCGGTCAGGTCCTCGACCACGATGATGCGGCCCAGCAAGTTGTCGATGATATGCTGATATTTTGGGTTTGTCTTAACGAGATCGGCGGCGACTTCCGCCGTGCCGGTCAGGCGGCCTGTAAAGCGGCTGCCCTGCACGGTGTCCAGCGGCAGAAACGTCGCGCGGCCTGCGCGCTCGTCCTTCAAAAAGCCGATGGCGGCGCGTGCACAGCCCTGATCCTCGACCACGATGTTTTGCAGCGCAAAGCCGAGGGCCGTCTCGATGGCTGTCTCATAGCCTTTTTCGACGGTGATGATGCCCGCCACCGGGCCGACGATGCCCCGCAGACGCCCGCCGCCTGCGGCACGCATAACGGCCTTGACGCTCTGCTGGTAGCCGTCCATGTTGCGCTCCAGATCCTCTAAAATATGGATGCGCTGGGCGGCGGCGGATTTCTCGCGGTCAGCCTTTTGCAGGTTGTCGGCAGCTTCGGCCTGCTGGCGGCGGCGGCTGTCGAGCTTGAGTTTTAGGCCCGCCTTGATGTTGTCGTTGCGGGTCACGGCCTCCTGGGCGTCCTTGAAGCGGCGCTCGGCGCGGCGGCGTTCCTCGTCGGTGGCAGCAGCGTCGGTCTGCAAAGTCTCGGCCTGCTGCCTGGCTTCGGCCAGGCGGTTGGCGGCGGCCTCCCCTGCCGACTGTGCCGACGCGGCGCGGACCTTGGCGGCGGTGGCGGTGTCCTGCAGGCGGGCCATGGCGGCGTCAATGACGTCGCGGCGCTCGCCGCTTGCGGCGGCCTTTACTTCCAGCGCGTGCAGGGCCTCGCGCAGCTCGGCCACGCGGGTGTCCAGCGCAGCCATGCCGTCCTTTAAAGCGTCGATGGCGGCGCGGTGGTCGGCGGCCTCGCGGTCAATGCTTTCCCGGCCCTGGCCCGCGCGTTCCAGCTCGGTATTTGCCTCGTCGATGCGGAACCGGCTGTGCTCGCTCTCGTTTTTCAAGACGGCAATCTCGCTCTCGCTGCCGGCGTTGGCCTCGGTAATGGCGCGGATATCGGCATTGGCCTGCTCGACTTTCAGCATGAGCTGCTGCGTTTCTTCGCGCAGATCCGCGTTTTTTTCATCAAAGGCGTCCAGCTGTCGGCTCAGACGGTCGTAGTCGGCCTCTGCGGCCTCGTACTTGCGCTGCTGATCGCGCAGTGTATCGTTGGCGCGGCGGATGGCATCGACCCACAGCGTAATTTCCAGGCTCTTGCGCTTCTCGCTCAATTCCAGAAACTGCTGGGCCTTCTCGCTGTCGCGCTTCAGCGGGCCGACGCGCTTTTCCAGTTCGCCCAAAATGTCGCGCAGGCGCTCTAAGTTGCCCTCGGCGGCGTCCAGGCGGCGCTCGGCCTCATTTTTACGGTAGCGGTATTTGGCGATGCCGGAGGCTTCCTCAAAAATTTCACGGCGCTCTGCGGATTTTGCGCCAACGATCTCGGCAATGCGGCCCTGGCCGACGATGGCGTAGCCGTCGCGGCCAATGCCGGTGTCCAGCAGCAGCTCGTACACGTCCTTTAAGCGGACGCTCTGGCCGTTGATGGAGTATTCACTTTCGCCGCTCCGGTAGTAGCGGCGGCCGATGGTGACTTCGTCGGCGTCCATGTCCAGGCCGTGGTCGCTGTTGTCGATGGTCAGTGCGACCGACGCATAGCCCATGGCACCGCGGGTCTGGGTGCCGCCGAAGATGACGTCCTCCATCTTGCCCGAACCGCGCAGCTGTTTGGAGCTGGTCTCGCCCAGCACCCAGCGGATGGAGTCGGAGATATTCGATTTGCCCGAGCCGTTGGGTCCGACAACGCCGGTAATGCCCTGCCCGATCGAGATCTTCGTCTTATCGGGGAAGGACTTAAAGCCTTGGATTTCCAGTTCTTTCAGGCGCATTGAAGTAGTGTACCCTTTCGATTCTCTCTGGTCGTAGGGGCCGGGCATGCCCGGCCCTCAACCCCGCCCTGTATACCCGTAAACGGGCTGCGATTTTTATGCCGCGGGCCGGGCATGCCCGGCCCCTACAGAGCATCATTAAACGGCAATATTACTGCAGTTTTTCCAGCGCCACCTTTGCGGCGTGCTGTTCGGCGGCTTTCTTGCTGCGGCCTTTGCCCTCGGCCAAAAGCCGGCCGTTGCGCCAGACGCAGACGGTGAACTGCTTGTCGTGGTCGGGGCCGGTCTCGCCGGTGACTTCGTATTTCAGCACGGCGCTGGGGTCCTGCTGCACGACCTCCTGCAAACGGGTCTTGTAGTCGTCCTCGGCGGTCTTGCCCTCGGTGATGAAGGGCAGGATGAAGTTGCGGGCGGTCTCCATGCCGCCGTCCAGATACAGTGCGGCAATGACGGCCTCGAACGCGTCAGACACGACGCTGGGCCGGTTGCGGCCGCCGCCCAGATCCTCGCCGTGGCCCAGGCGCAGGTACTCGCCCAGGTGGATCTCCTGGGCAAACTGGAACAGCGCATCCTCGCTGACAAGGCTTGCGCGCATCCGGGTCAACTCGCCCTCGGGGCGGCCGGACTGGTGGAACAGGTAGTCCGCCACGACGACGGACAGCACGCTGTCGCCCAGAAATTCCAGCCGCTCGTTGTGGGTGGTAGCGACCTTGCTCTCATTGGCAAAGCTGGTGTGGGTCAATGCAATGCGCAGCAGCGCAGGATTTTTGAATGTATAGTGCAGGACTTCCTGCAATTCTTCCGGCTTGTGGGCCATAATTATCACCTTTCCGGCTTTTGTAGGGTCGTAGGGGCCGGGCATGCCCGGCCCTCAACCTTGCCTTGCTGTCCCATGAAGGGGTTATCATTTTTACGCTGCGGGCCGGGCATGCCCGGCCCCTACAAGGCGGCTTTACTTTTAAGCGTCTGCTTCTTCTTTCTTCTGCGCGGCCACCTCGCCCAGCGCCTTCTCCATCGTGCCGCACAGGTCGTTGGCTACACAGAGCTTGGCCTGGCGGATGGCGTTCTTGATGCCCTTGGCGTGGCTGGAACCATGAGCCTTGATGACCGGCTTGGCCGCGCCCAGCAGCGGTGCGCCGCCGACTTCCTCGGAGTCCATCATCCGCTTGAGTTCGCCCAGGCCGCCCTTGATGCCCAGGTAGCTGAGTTTCGTGATGAGGTTCTGCAGGAAGATTTTTTTCAGCATCCCCAGCAGCGTTTTGGCAACGCCCTCGGTCAATTTCAAGACCACATTGCCGACAAAGCCGTCACAGACCACGACATCCACCTCGCCGTCCATGATGTAGCGCGGCTCGATGTTGCCGACGAAATGGATACAGGGGTTCGCTTTCAGCAGCTGGTGCGCCTCGCGGTAGGTGGGGGTGCCCTTGGTGTCCTCAGCGCCGTTGTTGACCAGTGCGACCTTCGGCGTTTCGCGGCCCATGACCTTTTCCGCGTAGACGCTGCCCATCGTGCCGAAAGCATTCAGCATCTCGGGGCGGCACTCGACGTTCGCGCCGCAGTCCAGCAGCAGGAAATTCTGCTTTGCGCCGGGCATCGGGGTGGCCAGTGCCGGGCGCTTGACGCCCTTGACGGTGCGCACGATGAGGCTGGTGCCGACGTGCAGCGCACCGGTGGAACCGGCGGAGACAAAGGCATCGCCCTCTCCGTTTTTCAGCATGGTCAGGCCCTTCACAAGGCTGGAATCCTTCTTGTGGCGCACAGCCTTGACCGGGTCGTCGTGCATATCGATATTCTCGGTGCAGTTGATGATTTCAAACGGTGCAAGGTCGATTTTATTTTCTGCCGCGCAGTCGCGGATGGCTTTTTCCTCGCCCAGCAGCGTGAGAGTCATGCCGTCGCCGAACTCTGCAGCCGCCTGGCTTGCACCCTGCAATACACACAGTGGGGCGTTGTCACCGCCCATGGCATCCACTAAAATTTTCATTTGTATTCCTCCGTCCATGCACGCATGGCATCTTGGGCGTTCTGCGAGAGCGCCATGTAGCGCTCCCGCTTATCGCGGATAGCGTTGATCTCCTCGGTGCGGGGCAGAATGCCCATGTTTGCACCCATCGGCTGGAAGTCTTTGTTCGGCGTCGTGATGTAGTCGAGCAGTGCGCCGCACATCGTCGCCGCCGGGGGCGGCGGCAGTTCGCCTCCTTGCAAGCGGGCCAAAATCTGGTGGGCCGCCAGCAGGCCGCTGGCCGCGCTCTCCATATAGCCCTCAAAGCCGGTGATCTGCCCGGCAAAGAACACGTTGGGGTGGTCAGCCAGGAATTGCTGCTTGGTCAGCACCTTGGGGCTTTCCAAAAACGTGTTGCGGTGCATGACGCCGTAGCGCACAAACTCGGCGTGTTCCAGGCCGGGGATCATGCTGAACACCCGCTTCTGCTCGCCCCACTTTAAGTTCGTCTGGAACCCAACGAGGTTGTAGAGCGTGCGGGCCGTGTTTTCTGCCCGCAGCTGCACGGCGGCCCAGGGGCGGTGGCCGGTGCGCGGGTCCCGCAGGCCGACGGGTCGCAGCGGCCCAAAGCGGATCGTATCCGCGCCGCGGGCGGCCATGACCTCAATCGGCATACACCCCTCGTAGACGGTCAGGTCTCCGTCAAAGTCGTGGAGCGGCGCACGCTCGGCGGCGATGAGCGCCGCGTGGAAGTTCTCATACTCTTCCTTATTAAAGGGGCAGTTGAGGTAGTCGGCCTCGCCGCGGCCATAGCGGGATGCAGCAAAGACCTTGTCATAGTCCAGGCTCTCGGCGGTCACGATGGGCGCAACGGCGTCATAGAAACTCAGCCGATGGTCGCCGGTCAGCGCCGCCACGGCCTGGGCCAGCGCCCCCTCGGTCAGCGGGCCGCTGGCGACGAGCACTGGGGCGCTCTCGTCCAGAGCCGTGACTTCCTCGCGATGGATCGTGATGTTTGGGTGCTTTTCCACCATTTCCGTCACGGCGGTGGAAAACACATCGCGGTCGACAGCCAGCGCACCGCCTGCCGCCACGCGGGCGGTCTCGGCGGCGTCCAACAGGTGGCTGCCCATCATCTTCATCTCGATTTTGAGCAGGCCGGATGCGGAATCCGGGCGCTCGGCTTTCAAGGAGTTAGAGCAGATGAGTTCCGCAAACCCCTCGCTTTTATGCGCGGGGGAAAATTTTGTGGGTTTCTGCTCGTACAGGTCAACCTGCACGCCGCGGTCCGCCAGCCACAACGCCGCCTCGCACCCCGCCAGGCCGGCACCGATAATGTTAAGTTGCATACTTGTCCTCTCTCAGGCTCCCCTTTGCGGGGAGGCTTTAAAGCGGTCATTTTTTCTCAATCGCCTTCACAAACCCGCAGCCCTCTTTGGCGCAGTACAGCTGGCCCTTCTTTTTAAACAGGGTGCTGCCGCACTGGGGGCATTTTTCGGGCACAGGCTCGTCCCAGGTCATATAGTTGCACTTGGGGTAGTTGCTGCAGCCGTAGTACACGCGGCCCTTGGCGCTCTTGCGTACCAGCATATGGCCGCCGTCCAGTGGGCACAGGCCGCCGGTGTCCTTGACCAGCGGGTGGGCGTTGCGGCACTCGGGGAAGCCCGAGCACGCCACAAACTTGCCGTACCGGCCCGATTTGATGACCATGGGGCGGCCGCATTTTTCGCAGATCTCATCGGTCGGGATATCCTCGACCTTGATGCGCTTGCCCTCCATGTTCTTCTCGGCCTGTTCCAGGCTCTTGGAAAATCCCTGGTAGAAATCGTCGATGGTCTTGACCCAATCGGCCTGACCGGCTTCGACGACGTCGAGCTTTTTCTCCATGTCAGCGCTGAATTTCACGTCCACGATATTCGGGAACTGCTCCATCATGACCGTGTTGACGGCCTGGCCCAGCGGGGTGGTTTTCAGCTTTTTCTGGTCCTTCTCCACATAGCCGCGGTCGACGATGGTCGTGATGATGGGCGCGTAGGTGGACGGGCGGCCGATGCCATTTTCCTCCAGCGCATGGATGAGCGTCGCCTCGGTGTAGAGCGGCGGCGGCTGGGTGAATTTCTGGTCCGCCGTCAGTTTTTTCAGCGCCAGTTTCTGGCCCTCTTCCAGCGGGGGCAGGGCCGTTTCCTTCTTCTTCGTGTCATCGGTGGATTCCTCGTACAGCGCGGTGAAGCCGTCGAACGCGACCCGGAAGCCCGACGCGCGGAACAGGTAATCCCCCGCCGTGATGGATGCGGACACCGTATCCTGGATGCAGTCGGCCATCTGGCTTGCCATAAAGCGGCTCCAAATCAGGCGGTAAAGCTTGGCGGTGTCGCCGCTGATGCTCTGCTCGACCTCGTCGGGCGTCAGCTCCGGCATAGACGGACGAATGGCTTCGTGGGCGTCCTGGGCGGCGGTGGCGGAACGGCTCTTCCACTTGCGGGCGGTCTTGCAGACGTAATTCTCGCCCCAGCGGTCCGCAATAAAGGTCTTGGCCGCCGCCTGGGCCTCGGCGGCGATGCGCAGAGAGTCAGTACGCATATAGGTGATAAGGCCCACAGTGCCGTGGCCAGCGATGTCCACGCCTTCGTACAATGTCTGGGCAGCGCGCATCGTGCGGGTGGCCGAGAAGCCAAAGGCGCGGCTGGCGTCCTGCTGCAAAGTCGAGGTGATAAAGGGCGGTGCGGGCTGGCGGCGGCGCTTGCCTTTTTCAATTTTGGTAATGGTGTAGTCCCTGCCGTCCAGCGCGGCCAGGATGCCGTCGGCCTGGGCCTTGTTCGTCACCGTCAGCTTTTTGCCGTCGGCGGTGGCGGCCAGGCGGGCGGTGAACTCGCTCTTGTCGCCCTGGGCGTGGAGCAGCGCGTCGATGTTCCAATACTCGTCGGGCTTGAAATTCTCAATTTCAATTTCCCGGTCGCGGATCAGGCGCACAGCCACACTCTGCACGCGGCCTGCGGACAGGCCCTTGCGGACCTTGCGCCACAAAAACGGGCTGAGCTTGTAGCCCACCAGGCGATCCAGCTCGCGCCGGGCCTGCTGGGCGTTGAACAGGTCAATGTTGATGGCGCGGGGGTGGGCCATGCCCTCCTTGACGCCTTTTTTGGTGATTTCATCAAAGGTCACGCGGTTGGGCGCGGCAGGATCCAGCCCCAGAATATTCGCCAGGTGCCAGCTGATGGCCTCGCCCTCGCGGTCCGGGTCGGTTGCCAACAGCACGCCGTCGCACTTTTTGGCTTCGGCCTTCAGCTCTTTGACGAGTTTCTGCTTGCCCTTGATGGTGATATATTTCGGTGTATAGCCATTTTCGACATCAATGCCCAGCGTGCTGGCGGGCAGGTCGCGCACATGGCCCATGCTGGCTGTGACCTTATAGCCACGGCCCAGATACTTGCCAATGGTTTTCGCCTTGGCAGGGGATTCCACGATGACTAGTTTCGGCATAAGCTACCTCAATGAAAAAGTATTTTAGATAATAGATAAGAGATAAAAGATAAGAAATATTGTGGATTGCAGGCCGTTGGCCTGCTCAAAATTTTGCGCTGCGCGCACTCCTTTTTTTATTATCTATTATCTTATAGCGCAATATATCTGCGTCCCGGCTGGGCCTGTGCACCGCCCATAAGTTCCAGCTCCGTACAGGCCGCCAGCACGCGGCCGGCGGGCAGGCGGGCGGCGGCACACAGGGCGTCGATGCCCTGGGGCGTGGGCTTCAAAACGGCGTAGACTGCCTGCGCGTCGGGACTGACGGCGGCGGGGTCAAACCGCTGCTGTGCCGGGTCGGCGGTCTCTGCGCCAATCCCCAGTATGTCCAGCGCGTCGGCGGCTTTGCACAGCGGCTCGGCGCGGTGGGTACACAGCAGTTCGTTCGTGCCCTCGCTCAACGCACTGTAAATGCTGCCGGGCACGGCCAGCACCGGGCGGCCCAGCCGCTCGGCGTGGCCCACGGTGTTCAGCGTACCGCTGCGGGTGCGGGCCTCGGCCACGCAGAGTACCTCGCTCTGGGCGGCAATCAGCCGATTGCGGGCCAAGAATGTGCCGGTCGTGCGGCCTGTGTAGCCGGGCGGGTACTCGCTGCAGACCACACCGCCGCCCTTTTCGATGGCGGTGCGCAGCTTGGCGTTGGCGGCGGGGTAGGTCTTATCGATGGCCGTGCCCAGGAACGCCACGGTGGGCACCTCCGCCTGCACGGCGGCGCGGTGGGCTTCGCTGTCCAGGCCGTCCGCCATGCCGCTGACCAGCACCACGCCCGCCTGTGCCATCGCCAGAGACAGGTCAAACGCCGCCTGCCGCCCGTAGGCGCTGGGGCGGCGGGTGCCCACCATGCCCGCGTACCGCCCGCCGTTCAGGCAGGCAGCGCTGCCGGTCACGTAAAGTACCAGCGGCAAATCGGGCAGATCACGCAGGCGGTCCGGGTAGGTGCCCTCGTCGGGCGTCAGGATATCGATGCCCGACAACAGGCAGTGGTCGAGCCGTTCCTCATAGTCAAACGGCGTCGTATCCCGCAGCTGTGCCAGCGCGTGGGCGCTCAAACAGGCGGGCGGGGCCTCAGTCCCAACACGCAGGATATCGTACAGTTCCGCCGGGTCCGGGTACAGGTCCAGCAGTTCCCGCGCATATTGGCACCCCGAGCCGACGGCATCCGCCAGCCAGAGCCAAGCCAGTGTTTTGTCCATGGTGGATGCCCCCTTTTATCCTCTCGGCTGCATAGCGGCGGGCAGAGGACTGCCCGCCCTACGCCCGCTGTTGCCCCGTAGGGCGGCCAGTCCCCTGGCCGCCGCACAGCAGCTTCCGGATGTCTGCTTACACGCCCCTGAAATGCCACAACAGCACGCTGCCCGCCACGGCGGCGTTCAAACTCTCGACACGGTCGGTCATCGGGATGCGCACGGCCATGTCGCAGGCTTCGACGGTGGCATCCGTCAGGCCCTGGCCCTCGCTGCCGATGACGACGCACAGCCCGCCCGGGAAGTCGTTTCCGGCCTCGTCCAGCGGGCGGGAACGGTACAGCGCCGTCGCCAGCGTCGTGACGCCCCGGGCACGCAGCTTTTGCAGCGCCGCGGGTAAATCCTCGGTGTGCAGCGTCGGCAGCCGCCCGGCCGCGCCCATCGAGGACCGCAGCGTTTTGGGCGACAAAGGCGACGCGCAGCCCGGTCCCAGCACGACGGCGTCAAAGCCGAAGGCCGCGGCGCTGCGCAGCAGCGTACCCACGTTGCCGGGGTCCTGCACGCCCTCCAGCGCCAAGATGCGGCGGGCCGTGTTCAAAATGTCAGCGGGCGGCACGGGCGTCTCAAACAGCGCAAACACGCCCTGGTTGGACTTGGTACCGCTGAGCTTTTCCGCCACATGGGGCGCGATCTCGGCGGGGTCGAATCTTGCCAGTTCCGGCGTTTTGGCCAGCGCCGCCGCCGTGGCATACACCACGCGCGGCGTGCAGCTTTTCGCCAGTTCCAGGCAGAGTTTTGGCCCTTCGGCAAAGAACACGCCGTCGGCGGCACGCTGCTTTTCGGTATCGCGCACAGCACAGGCGTATTTGATCTTGGCGTTATCGCGGCTGGTGATCGTTTCCATTGTAGCGCCCCTTTTGTATAAAATCAACTAAATTGTGTGAATAAAGAGAAACGGCAGTCTGCCGGACAGTTCCACCTCATCCGGCCTGCGGGCCACCGCTCCCCCTCTGGCGCTACGCGCCACCTCCCCCGTATCGGGGGAGCCTGTCCTCAAGGGGAAGGCTTGGGGCCGCGCTCGGATGAGGTGCGGCGGGCAGAGGACTGCCCGCCCTACGACCTTGCCGCCTTGTAGGGCGGCCAGTCCTCTGGCCGCCGCACCACAAACTTCCCTTTAAACACAAAAGGACTCGCGCGTGTGCGCGAGTCTTTTTAGCAAGCTATTACAGAGCCTTCTTGGCGGTCTCGACCAGCGCATTGAAGCTGGCGGGATCGTGGATGGCCATCTCAGACAGCATCTTGCGGTTCAGCTCGACGCCGGCCTTCTTCAGGCCGTTCATGAAGGTGGAGTAGTTCATACCCTGAGCACGAACAGCGTTGTTGATGCGGGTGATCCACAGGTTGCGGAACTGGCGCTTCTTCTGCTTACGGCCAACGAAAGCGTAGTTGCCGCTCTTCATAACGGCCTGCTTGGCCATGCGGAAGTGCTTGGACTTAGCACCGTAGTAACCCTTTGCGAGCTTGAGAGTCTTAGCACGACGCTTGTGCGTCATGGTAGCGCCTTTAATACGAGCCATGTTTTATATCTCCTTTGTCTATAACTGGTAGTAAACTGACCTTTAAATGTCGTAGCGATTAGCCACCGTAGGGCATCATTTTCTTGACAGCAGCCTCGTTGGTCTTGTCAACGTACTTGGGCATACGCAGGCCACGAGTGAGCTTGGTGGTCTTCTTGGTCAGAATGTGACGGCGCTTGGACGCATTGCGCTTGATCTTGCCGGAAGCAGTCATCTTGAAGCGCTTCTTGGCGCCGGAAAGGGTCTTGAGCTTCATTTTAGCCATTGTTGTTTCCTCCTAGAGAGTTTACTTTCTTACTTGTTGGGAACGGGGGACATGAACATCATCATGCTGCGGCCCTCAAGCTTGGGCTGCTTGTCGATGACGGCCTTGCCCACCAACGCCTCGGCAAAACGCTTATGGACGTCCAGACCTAAGCTGGTATGCGCCATTTCGCGGCCGCGGAACCGGATGCTCACCTTGAGCTTGTGGCCCTGCTGCAGGAACTTAGCAGCCTGATTCACCTTGGTGTTGAAGTCGTTGGTGTCGATGTTCAGAGACAGGCGGATTTCCTTGAGTTCAACCACTTTCTGGTTTTTCTTGGCTTCCTTTTCCTTTTTCTGCATCTCGAACCGGTATTTACCGTAATCAAGAATTTTGCACACCGGCGGCTTGGCCTGCGGTGCGACCTTGACCAGATCAAGGTCCTTGTCGATAGCCATTTTCAGTGCATCGCGGGGGCTCATAATGCCCATCTGTGCACCGTCCGCGCCGATCAAGCGGATCTCTTTGTCGCGGATCTGCTCATTGATCTCCAGTTCGTTGGATTTGCTGTTGCTGGCGATTGTAACACACCTCCCACAAGTGTATGATAAAGACAAAAGCGGCTGCCATTGAAAGCAGCCGCCGAACATACGAAGTTGCGCACCTAGTGCGTATCATGGTATGACCCGGGGTTTTGACAAACCCTGCAAGGTGAGCCGACGGCCTACTGCCGGTTGCTGCTTTTTTTACATCGATTAGTTTACCACAAAAGCAAGGGCGTGTCAATAGGGCCGCCGAAAGTTTTTTGCGTATTTATTCCTCTCGTACAGATGCACGGCCAAAGCGCCGCCGCCCTGTAGGGGCCGCATATATGCGGCCCGCAGCTTTCCCCCAGATGCCCCGCTGCCTTACACCCGCGGGCCGGGCATGCCCGGCCCCTACGGCTCTACAATGTTTTTCATCGTACAGCACTACATCCTCGCCAGATCAAACAAAATTTTTGCAATCACGCACCAACTGCACCCGGCGCGGCGCAGCAGGGCGGGCAGGGCGTCCGGCACGCCCGCACACCGGGCCACCCATTTTTCTGCGGCGTCCTCATTGGCGGGGGCCACGCGCGCCCACTCCCTCTCCGGGCCGGGGTCATCGGTGGGGCCGCGCTTGTCGTTCATGCCGCGCCAGCCGTCGCGCAGGTAGCGCTGCACCCAGCGGTAGACCTGGTGGTAGGCCACGGCGTATTTCTGCGCCATAGCGCCGTAATTTTTCTCGTTTTCCAGGCAGTCCAGCACAATGACCAGCCGCTGCATCGGCGGCACAGTGCGCTCACGCCCCTTGGCGCGGCTTGTGCCCTCGCTGCTGTGGCGGGCGTCGTGCAAAGCGGCCGCCCCGCCCGCGCGGTACTGCCCCACCCACCGTACAAGCGCCTTATAGTCCACGTTATATTTTAACGCAGCCACGCCGTAATCGCAGCCGTTTTGCAGGCATTCCCGCACGATCTTTTCCCGGTCGGCGGCCGTGGTGTAGGCCGTGCCCTTGTGGCGCGACGCCCCATGGTAGCCGCGCAGTGTGCCGCCTGCCTGCACAGTCTCGACCATTTTTTGCAGGTTTTGGGTACTGCGGATGCCGTATTTTTTGCAGATATCAAACAGCGAGCCTTCCCCCGCCAGGTAGGCGGCGACGGCGGCCTGTTTTTCCTCGGCGGTCAGGTGGCGGGACGTCGTGCGCGGGGCCAGACCGTCCGGGCCTTCGGCCTCATAGATGCGCAGCCATTGGCGCACCGCCGTGACACTGACGCCGACGCTTTTCGCCGCCGCTTGGCGGCTGGTCTCGCCGGATATTATTTTTTCCACAAGCGCGACCTTTTGTTGTGGAGAAAGCTTTGGTGTCTGAGGCATGGTAACCGCCTTTCGGAGGTTGTAGGGGCGGATTGTCGAAAGGCCTCCCTTGTCAAAGGGAGGTGCCGAGCGCAAGCGAGGCGGAGGGATTCCCGCCCGGCTGCGGGGGTGACGGCGTGCAGGGCAAGGCCCGTCAGAATCCCTCCGGCCGCCTTCGGCGTCCACCTCCCTTTGACAAGGGAGGCTTTTCTGCGGGAGGGATGAATCCCTCCCCTACGGCTGACCCGGGGCCGCGCGGCTATGGCAAGGCTGCGGGCCGGGCATGCCCGGCCCCTACAGAGCGGGTATTATAAGGTAGAGGGTATGAAAAATCCCACCACGGGAGGTGGTGGGAGAACATTTAGATAAAGGAATTAGCCGTTGTTGCCCGGGGTGTTACCACCGGCAGCATTTGAAGCACTGTTGTAGACATAGTAGTTACCATTAGTCTCAATTGCCGTACCTACGCCAGTAGGAGTAGAAGTGCTGTAATAGCAAGTCTTTCCATCTTTGTAAATCAACTGCTTAAGTTTACCGTCCTTGGTAATCATAACGCCAGAAATCTTGGTCTGATCCAATTCTGCCAGTTTAGCAATTGCTTCGTAAGTAACATCCTTATCGCCAACAACAACCTTGTCAGTTGCAGCAGTCGTCGTGTCCTCAACAGCCTTCGACGTATTAGCGTAAGCCTCATCAACCAACGTCTGTGCCGCCATAACAGCGGAGCGCGTCTCAGCGATAATCTGCTTGTTGCGAGCCTTATCAATATACCCCGTCAACGCGGGAACCAGCAGCGCGGCCAGGATTGCCAGAATGACCAGAACAACAATCAGCTCGACGAGAGTGAAACCCTTTTTGTCTGTCAGTTTTTTGAACACCTTGTTTTCCTCCAAATTTTTCTCTTTTACACCAACATTTCAGCGCCATGTCGGCATTTCATATTGTCATTTTATAACACATTTCGTGCTTTGTCAAGCCAAGTCGTGCTTTTGCAACTCGTTTTGTGTTTTTCTGCTATTCTCAAACCAAAGTTTTATGGAAAAAGGCAAATTTATGGAATTTAACGAACGTTTACGCTATTTGATTGACTGCGAAGAAATCAAAATTAAAGACCTTGCACCCAAATTGTGCTTGAGTGCCTCGACGCTCAGTAACTATACACAGGGCATCCGTGAACCTGACTACGACACCCTGCGGCGCATTGCGGATTATTTTGGGGTCAGCATCGACTATCTGCTGGGGCACAAATCCCCGGTGACGGACGACGAGCGCCAGCTGCTGGCGCTGTTCCGCAGCTTTACCCCCAGCCAACGGCGGCTGCTGCTGGAGCAGGCCGAACTGCTGACCCACTACAAAATCAAGCTGGACGACTGACCCGCCGGGATGGCGGGTCGTTTTTTGTTTTATAGCGGCCTTCGGTTGTAGGGGGCGGCGTCCTCGCCGCCCCGCAGGGTTCCCTACATGAAGCTGCGGGCCGCACATGTGCGGTCCCTACAGGGCGGCGGCGTTTTGGCCGTACATCTGCCTAGGAAGTCCGCCGGGCGGGATAAATCTCTCCCCCTACGATATATTCGCCTAAAAAATCGTAAAAATAATCTAGCCAACGGCCGCATAATATGTTATGATTATAAGCTGAAGACTTGTAGTGTGCCCCAAGGGGCCGCGCAATTTTACAAAGGGAGTCTTTTTGATGAATAGTAATTCCAAGCTGCGCGTTGCGCTCTTCTTCGGCGGCGTCTCCAGCGAGCATGAGGTCAGCTGCGTGTCGGCCTCGGCCTGGCTGCGCGCCCTGGGCCAAAGCCCCTGCGCAGAACAATATGAGGTATTCCCGGTGGGCATCACCAAGACCGGCCGCTGGCTGGCCTGCCACCCCACGCCCGAGGCCATGGCCGACGGCAGTTGGGAGCAGGGCAGCTGCACGCCCTGTGTGCTCAGCCCGGACCGCGCGGACCACGGTATCTGGCTGCTGAAAGACGGCAAGGCCGAGCTTGTCCGCATTGACATCTGCGCCCCGGTCATGCACGGCAAAAACGGCGAGGACGGCACCATTCAGGGCCTGTTTGAGATGGCCCGCATCCCCTACGTGGGCTGCGGCGTGCTGGGCAGCGCCGTCTGCATGGACAAAGCCGTTGCCAACGCCCTGATGGACGCTGCGGGCGTGCCCCACTGCAAGTGGGTGGCCGCCACCCGCGCCGACCTGGCGCTGAACGGCCCCGTGGTGCTGGACGCCGTGGAGGCAAAGCTGGGCTATCCCATCTTTGTCAAACCCGCCAATGCGGGTTCCAGCGTGGGTATCTCCAAGGCGGCCGACCGCGCCATGCTGGAGCAGGCGGTTGAGATTGCCCTGCGCGAGGACGACAAGGTCGTGTTTGAGGAGTTCATCGACGCGCAGGAGGTCGAGTGTGCCGCCATCGGCAACCCTGACGACCCCGCCAGCGTCATGACGACCCGCCCGGGCGAGATTCTGGCCGGGGCCGAGTTCTACACCTACGACGACAAGTACAAAAACGGCGTGTCCCAGACCGTCATCCCCGCCCATTTGAGCGAGGAAAAGCTCGACGAGGTGAAGGCCGAGGCCCGCAAGGCCTATCTGGCGCTGAACTGCGCGGGTCTGTCCCGCTGCGACTTCTTTGTGGAGCGCGGCACCGGGCGCGTTTTGTGCAACGAGCTGAACACCCTGCCCGGCTTTACGCCCATCAGTATGTACCCCAAGCTGATGGAGCACGAGGGGCTGAGCTATGCGGCACTGGTCGATAAGCTGCTGCAGCTGGCCCTGCACCGCCGGAAGGGGGCCTACTGATGGACCCGCGCCCCATCGGCGTTTTTGACAGCGGCCTGGGCGGGCTGACCGCCGTGCGCCAGCTGCGCCGCGTGCTGCCCGGCGAGGATATCGTCTACTTTGGCGACACCGGCCGCGTGCCCTACGGCAGCCGCGGGCGGGACATCATTGTGCAGTACGCGCGGCAGGATATCCGCTTTTTATTGCAGCAGGACGTAAAATTCATCATTGCTGCCTGCGGTACGGTGTCCTCGACCTATCCGCCTGAGGAAGCCGCCAAACTGCCCGTGCCGTTCACCGGCGTGGTGGGCGCGACGGCCCGCGCGGCAGTGGATGCGACCCGCAACAAAAAAGTGGGTATCATCGGCACGGCGGCGACGGTGCGCAGCGGGTCCTATGCGGCGGTCATCCGCGACATGATGCCCGAGGTGGAGATTTTCGCCCGGGCCTGCCCGATGTTCGTGCCGCTGGTGGAAAACGGCTATTTCAACGACGGCAACCCGGTCACAAAGCTCATCATTGCGGAGTATCTGCAGGAGCTGAAGGACGCGGGCGTTGACACGCTGATTTTGGGCTGCACACACTATCCGCTGCTGAAAAAGATGATCGGCGATTTTATGGGCGGCGACGTGCATCTGGTGGATTCCGGCAAGGTGACGGCGCAGGCCGCCGCGGCCGCGCTGGACGACCTGGGGCTGCTGAACGGCAAGACCAGCGGCGGCACGGCGAAGTATTTTGTCAGCGACACACCGGACAATTTCGACGAGCTGGCCCACACGTTCTTAGGCGAATACGCCGGCGGAACGGTGGAGCGCATTGCGATCGAAACATATTGAGCGCTGTCACCGAAGGTGACTGATGAGGGCGAAGTTTCCGGGCATTACCCATTTACAGGCAGTAATGGCAAGGTCGCCCCTCATCCGGCCTTGCGGGCCACCGCACCCCTTCTGGCGCTGCGCGCCACCTCCCCCGTATCGGGGGAGTCTGTCCCCGAGGGGGAAGGCTTTTAGTAGAGGTACACCATGGAAGAAAAATATCTCATCACCATCAAGGGCACGATGGAGCAGCGCGGCGACACGGACACCGTGGAGCTGATGACGCGCGGCTCACTGGTACACAAGGATGGCGCTTACTATATTGTATACAAAGAGACCGAGGCCACCGGCTACGAGGGCTGCACGACAACGGTAAAGGTGGCCGACGACGCGCGCAAAGTCTCGATGCTGCGGTTCGGCAAGCAGACGAGTCAGCTCGTCATCGAGAAGGGCACCCGCCACCTCTGCCATTACGAGACGGGGTACGGTGCCATCAGTCTGGGCGTGTCCGCTGACGTCATCGAGCACGCGCTGGACGAAAACGGCGGCAAGCTGCAATTCAGCTACACGCTGGATTCCGGTGCCGAGAGTTTCATCAGCCGGAATCTTGTTGACATTACGGTCGATAAGCTGCCGGAATCTTAAAAACACGCTGCCCCTACGGCTCTCAGCCTACCGGAAAGCACTCTGTAAAGGCAAAGCCGCGGGCCGGGCCTGCCCGGCCCCTACGGCGTTATCATAGAAAAATCCCCCACAGGAGGTTCATCATGGATTATAAAAACTACAACCCCCGTGCGGCGGCGCTGGCACAGGCGCGTGCGCTGCTGACCGATGCCGTCAAGGCAGCCGTCGCTGACGGTGCCCTGCCCGAGGCTGCGCTGCCCGACTTCATCGTCGAGATCCCGGCCGACGTCAAAAACGGCGATATCGCATCCAATGTTGCCATGGCCGGTGCCCGCGCGTTCCACAAGGCCCCGCGCCAGATCGCCGAGGCCATCACCGCAAAATTGCAGCTGGGCGGCAGCCTGTTTGACCGCTTCGAGGTCGCAGGCCCTGGCTTCATCAACCTGTTCCTTGGCCAGGACTGGTTCACCAGCGTTGTGCGTGCCGCCGTGGCCAGCCCCGAGTACGGCCGCACCGACGTTGGCGCAGGCAAGCGCTACAATGTCGAGTTCGTTTCGGCCAACCCCACCGGCCCCATGCATATGGGCAACGCCCGCGGCGGTGCCCTGGGCGACGGCCTGGCCGCCTGCCTGGACTGGGCCGGTTATGACGTGACCCGCGAGTTCTACATCAACGATGCGGGCAACCAGATCGAGAAATTCGGCAAGAGCCTTGCCATCCGCTATTTGCAGCTCTACAAGGGCGAGGACGCCTGCCCCCTGCCCGAAGAGTGCTACCAGGGTGCGGATATCATCGCCCGCGCCAAGGAGTTTGCCGCCGTCCACGGCGACGCCTACGTCAACAAGGACTTTGACGAGCTGAAAAAAGCCATTGTGGCCGATGCCCTGCCCAAGAACATCGCCGGTCTGCAGCGCGACCTCGGCAAGTACCGCATCGAGTACGATGTCTGGTTCCATGAGAGCGACCTGCACAACTCCGGCGCAGTCAAGGCCGTGGTGGACAAGCTGCTGGAGACCGGCGCCTGCTACAAGGCCGAGGACGGTGCCATCATGTACCGCAGCGCCCAATACGCCGCCAAGTACGGCGTTGTGAACAAGCGCAAGACCGAAGACGGCAGCGAGGAGGAGGCCAAGGACGAGGTGCTCGTCCGCGCCAACGGTATCCCCACCTATTTTGCGGCCGATATCGCCTACCACTACAACAAGCTGGCCGTGCGCGGCTTTGACAAGGCCATCGACGTCTGGGGCGCCGACCACCACGGCCATGTTGCCCGCATGAAGGGCGCGATGGACGCCATCGGTCTGGACGGCAGCCGCCTGGACATCGTGCTGATGCAGATGGTCAACCTGATGCGCGACGGCAAGCCCGTGCGTATGAGCAAGCGCACCGGCAAGGCCATCACCCTGACCGACCTGCTGGACGAAGTGCCCATCGATTCCGCGCGGTTCTTCTTCAACCAGCGCGAGAGCTCCTCCACGCTGGACTTTGACCTGGACCTGGCCGTGCGCAACGACAGCGAGAACCCGGTCTACTACGTGCAGTACGCCCACGCGCGCATCTGCTCGGTGCTGAAAAAGCTCGAGAGCGAGGGCGTAAAGTTTGCGGGCGCGGACGCCGTGGACGCCAGCGTGCTGACCGACCCCGCCGAGCAGGCGCTCATCCGCCTGCTGGCCGCCTTCCCCGCCGAGATCGCCGCCGCCGCCGAGAAGTACGACCCGGCCCGCATCACCCGCTACTGCATTGATGTGGCGTCCGCCTACCACCGCTTCTACAACGCCTGCCGCATCCTGGATGCCGAGGGTACCGTGCAGCAGGGCCGCATTGCCCTCTGCCTGGCCGTGCGCGGGGTCATCCATAACATTTTGACGATGTTCAAGGTGAACGCCCCGGAGACGATGTAAAAAAGCTCCAAGGCTTCCCCCTTGGGGACAGACTCCCCCGATACGGGGGAGGTGGCGCGCAGCGCCAGAAGGGGTGCGGTGGCCCCGCAGGGCCGGATGAGGGGCGAGTTTGCCTCAGCAACCCATTCATGGGCAATTACAGTAAGTTTGCCCCTCATCAGTCGGCGAGCGGGGCCGCCGACAGCTTCCCCCTCGGGGGAAGCCAATATAGCGAAAAACCGCTGCTTCTTTTTTCCAAGAAGCAGCGGTTTTATGTTGGCGTACACGCGCCCAACATATTTATTATACCATTTTCGATATGGAACAATCAATCCTGATTATGCACAAATATTGCATATAAAGCTTGTGCGGTCTGCGAATAGACGAAATCCCAAGGCTGTGATATAGTATAGTCACAGAAAGAAAACAGCCGGAGATAAGGAGTTAAGAACTCCAAGAGTTGCCACTTTCCAACAAATCTTCATAAAGACCGATCGTGAACAGACCGACATCTTAAAGAAGATCTTCCAGAAGTTCCCTAAAGTCGGGGAGTGAAAAAGGAAGTACTTTAAGGACTCCGATCCAGCAGCACGAGGGCAGAAGACGGAAAGACAAAGTAAAGGCCGCCGGCTAGGATTCGTAAGGAAGGAGGCTCAAGTCCAATGGCAAACTTCAAAGATCCCATTCACCACCGGCGGGCCTGGGCCTGCTGACAAGATAAGGACCGCATCCAAAGCCGCAGGTCATAACCTGTACAGAAAGCAAAAAGAACGCGATGCACGGTTGCTTACAACTTCGTTTAGCAGACCCAGGGGCCGTCAAAACAGACCCCCAGCATAACATATAGATCAGGAAGAAAGAAGGCTGGTAGAGATGACCGTCACCACTCCGCCGAACAGGAAGCGCCTGAATTTCACCTGATTACCAAGGAGAAACTCCAATGTACTAGAGTTAAGAGGCTTTGGTCCTCAGCATCAGACCCAGACCCCAGGAACGATCTTAATAACGACCATTACTCCGTTCCACAAATGCTTTTGAGCAAATAACGAACCAGAGGGTAAGTCCAATGAACAGTTAGTAAGATCCTGAAAGGGCAATCAAAATTCGCAAAAAGATAGGATGATTCCCATGACGATGCGGAAACAGTCCGAAAAATAACGAAAAAGGGTTATGAGGCTATGACTCCGAAGAAGTAAGACCGCCGGGGCGAACGAAATGTTCGCCCCGGCTTTTTGTGTTGTGCAGCAATATGGGCGCACAACCCGGGAGGGATGAATCCCTCCCCTGCAAACCTAATTCACGGGAGGGCGTAGGGCGGCCTGCCCCCAGGCCGCCATGCCCATTTGCGGGAGTGAGAAACTTTGCGGGTTATGCCTGTAGGGGGCGGCGTCCCCGACGCCCCGCAAAGGGGTCAAGCCCCGCCCTGCAAATCAACCGCGAAAGGGGTGCAGCCGTAAACCTGCGGGCCGGGCATGCCCGGCCCCTACAGAGCGGTTTTCACAGCATACACCGCATAACCTTCGTCGCTTCGACAAAATCCTGCGACTCGTAGAGTTTTACAGCGCTTTCATTCTGGGCTAAAACATTCAGTTCTACGTATTCCAGCCGCCGGTTCCGGGCCCAGCGCTTGGCGGCGGCCAGCAGTTCGCCGCCGATGCCCCGGCCGCGGTAAGCCTTGCCGACGACCAGATCTTCCAGCCGGGCGTAGCGGTGGGGCAGCACGCAGCTGTACGCGGGCGTCCACCCGGCGTAGGTGACAAGCGCAAAGCCCACCGGTGTGCCGTCCTGCTCAGCCAGCAGAAAATCCGCGTCCTGCGCCTTGACGGTGCTGCTGATCTCCGCTTCTTCCCGCGGGGCCTCGCAGAAAAACTCCGGCTGCAGATCCACCATGGCGGCGTCCAGCTCGCGGTACAGCGCAATGATGGCGGGGATATCCCCCTCCCCCGCCGGGCGTATCACGGTCTTTTGCATTCTTGTCTCCCCCTTTGCCATAACCAAAAACCGGCGGACGCAGTTGTCCGCCGGTGCAAATTACTTGATTTCCTGAATGGTGTAGTTGAAGCCGTACTCTTCCTGCAGCTTCTTCACAGCAGGCTCGCAGTCCTCAATAAAGGTCGCGGAGTAAACGCTCTGGCCGTTGTGGGCCTTCTTGTACTCCTCCACAATCTCGTTCAGCTTGTTCCAGCCCTCGTTAGCCTTGGCCTGATCCATATCCTGCGGGAAATCAATGATAAATTCGCGATGTTTAGGGATACGTGCTTTCATGGTAAGTCACTCCTGAATTTTTTATTCAATATACATCTGTATATTACAGCATTTTACACGCCAAAGCAAGCCTTGGCGTTTTGGGCGGTCTGGTCCAGCACAGCCTGGGCGTCCATGTCCCAAATCGTACCGATGTACGCCGCCACGTGGGCAATGTTGCGGCTGTCGTTGCGGGTGCCGCGCACCGGCTCGGGGGCCATGTAGGGGCAGTCGGTTTCCAGCAGCGCCCGCTCGTGCGGGATGGCGGCCAGCACCTTGGCCGCACGCTTGGCCCCTTTGTAGGTCACAGCGCCGCCAAAGCCCAGGTACATACCCTGTTCCACCAGCCAGGCCGCGTCGTCGGCGCTGCCGCTGTAACAGTGCAGTGCGCCGCGCGGCTTATATTTGCGCAGCAGCTCGTACATTTCGGCGTGGGCCTCGCGGTCGTGGACCGACACCGGCAAATCCAGCTCTTTCGCAAGTTGTAATTGTGCCTCAAACAGGTCGTACTGCTCCTGCCGGGGCACCGGCCAGTGGTGGTCGAGGCCGATTTCCCCCACCGCCACGACCGACTTATCTTCAAACAGCGGGCGCATGGCGGCCAGCTCGGCACGCCAATCGCCGTGATAAACGGCCACCGTGGCGGCGTCCTCCTCGATCAGGCTCTCCGGGTGGATGCCGATGGCTGCGTGGAAGTACGGTGCACTGTGCGCCAGTTCCAGCACGCGGGCGGCATCACCAGAGTGGGTGGCACATTCCAGCACGCCCACCACGCCGCCCGCAGGCAAAGCAGTCAACAGTGCGGCGCGGTCAGCATCAAACTGACGCGAGGAATAGTGCGCGTGGGTGTCAAAAATGTTTGTCATGCCTTGGCCTCCTGCGGGGCGCGGTTGACCAGATAAATGCCTATGCAGACCAGCAGCAGCGCGGCGAGGTAGTTCCACTCAAACAGCGGCTCGCCGTTCAGCAGCGCCGACAGCAGCACATTCATGACCGGAATGATCAGACCGAACACCGCAATGCGGGAGACCGGGTTGTTTTTCATCAGCAGCGCCCAAATCACATACCCCGCACCGGAGATAAACGCCAAAAACAGCAGCACTGGGATACCTGCGGCGCTCTCGGGGTGGAGGCCGCCGCCCATGGCAAAGCCCATCACAGCCAGCACCAGACCACCAACACCGAGGTTCAGCACACAGACCGAAAAGCTGTCTGCATACTGGGTCACGGCCTTGTTCCACGGCCCGGCCGATGCAAAGATTGCGGAGGCGATCAGCATGAACGCCATCCCCTTTGCGCTGCCGCTGCCGTGGTTGCCCAGCGTGGCAATCAGAACACCGCCAAAGCCAAGCGCACAGCCCAGCGCCTTGCGCGGGGTCATCCGGTCGGCCTTGCCGTACAAAAAGTGTGCCAGGATCACACCCATAAAGCTCTGGGTGCTGTTCAAAATACCGCCCATCGCGCCAGTCAGCAGCGCCACGGCGGAGTAGTAGAAGAAATACTGTGCAGCGGTCTGCCACAGGCCCAGCCCGCAGGCCGAAGCCAGCGTTTTGCCGTGCGGCATCGGCAGCGGGCGGCGGTTCAGCGCCAGACCGGCCAGCCAGACCAGCGCCGCGCCCATCATAAAGCGGACGCCCGCGAAGCACAAAATCGACGCCGTATCGGCGGAATCAATCGCAAACAGGCGGTAGCCCAGCTTGATGAAGGGGAATGCCGACCCCCACAGCACATTGCAGACAACGGCCATCAAAACGGCCGCCGCCGGGATGGAGAAAAATTGGTCTAACTTAGATTTTTGCATAGCACCGCCTTAGTGGATGCGCGCACCGGCGGGGGTGCTGTCCGGGAAGAACGCGATGGCACAGCCGCCGTCCACATCGGTGTCCGCGGCAAAAATCATGCCCTCGCTGACGTACTTGCCCTTCATCATCGGGCGGGGGGCCAGGTTGGCGACAATGCCAATCTTCTTGCCGAGCAGATCCTCGGGTGCAAACCACTTGGCAATGCCGGACAGGATGCAGCGCTCGCGCTCGCCGTCGAACACGGTCAGGTGCAGGAGCTTCTTGCTCTCCTTCATGCGCTCGCAGGCGCGGACCTCGGCCACGCGCAGCTCAACCTTGCAGAAATCGTCGAAGCTGATTTCTTCCTCATGCTCACCGATAAGCTCCGCAGAAGCAGCGGCAGCCTCCTCTTTCTTCGGCTCCTCGGCAGGTGCGTTGGCAGCCTGTGCGGCGGCCTTCTGGGCAGCCTCCAGGGCCTCCAGCTCAGCCAGCTCCTTGGCGGCGTCAATGCGGGGGAAGATGTTCTCGCCCTTGTGCAGGGTGGCGTTGGCGGGCAGCGTGCCGAAGCTGGCGGCGCTGTCCCAGGTCTTGCCGTCGGCGGCCACATTCAGCTGCGCAAAAATCTTCTCGCAGGTGTCGGGCATGAACGGCTGCAGCAGCACGGTGCAGATGCGCAGCGTCTCGGCCAGGTTGTACAGCACGCGGGCCAGGCGGGGCTTGGATTCCTCGCTCTTGGCCAGCACCCACGGCGCGGTGGCGTCGATATACTTGTTTGCGTTGTCGATGACCTCGAACACATCAGCCAGCGCATTCTGGAAGGCATAGGCCTCCATGTCGGCCTCATAGCGGGCGCGCAGGGCGGTGGCCTTCTCGATCAGGGCAGCATCCTCGGGGCCTTCAGCCTGCTCGGCAGGCAGCTCGCCGCCAAAGTACTTGTCGGCCATGGCGGTGGTGCGGCTCAACAGGTTGCCGAGGTCATTGGCCAGATCCATGTTGATGCGGTTGATGAGCAGTTCGTTGGAGAAGTTGCCGTCCGAACCGAACGGGAAGTCGCGCAGCAGGAAGTAGCGCAGCGCGTCGGCGCTGTAACGCTCGGCCAGCAGGTAGGGGTCAACCACGTTGCCCTTGGACTTGGACATTTTGCCGCCGTCCAGCAGCAGCCAGCCGTGGCCGTAAACGTGCTTGGGCAAGGGCATATCCATACTCATCAGCATGGCAGGCCAGATGATGGAGTGGAAGCGGACGATCTCCTTGCCGATAAAATGCACGTCAGCAGGCCAGAAGGTCTCGTAATCACTGTCGGGGTACTTGTCATTCATGAAGCCCAGCGCCGTGGTGTAGTTGAACAGCGCGTCGATCCAGACGTAGACGACATGCTTGGGGTCGAAATCGACCGGGATGCCCCACTTGAAACTGGTGCGGGAAACGCACAGATCCTCAAGGCCCGGATCGATGAAGTTGTGTACCATCTCGTTGACGCGGGAGCGCGGCAGCAGGAAGTCGGTGTTGACCAGCAGGTCGCGCACGCGGTCTGCATACTTGGACAGACGGAAGAAGTAAGCCTCCTCCTCGGCATCGACAACGGGGCGGCCGCAGTCGGGGCAGCAGCCGTTGACGAGCTGGCTCTCGGTCCAGAAGCTCTCGCAGGGGGTGCAGTACTTGCCGACGTACTTGCCCTTATAAATGTCGCCCTTCTCGTACATCTTTTTGAAGATTTTCTGGATGGCGGCAACGTGGTAGTCGTCGGTGGTGCGGATGAACCGGTCATAGCTGATGTTCATGAGCTTCCACAGATCCTTGACGCCCTTGGGGCCTTCGACGATGTTGTCGACGAACTGCTGCGGGGTGACGCCTGCTTCTTTGGCTTTCAGCTCAATCTTCTGGCCGTGCTCATCGGTGCCGGTCAGGAACTTGACGTTATAGCCCTGCAAGCGCTTATAGCGTGCCATAGCGTCGGTGGCAACAGTGCAGTAGGTGTGGCCGATATGCAGCTTATCGCTGGGGTAATAGATCGGCGTAGTGATGTAAAATTTTTTCTGATCCATTTGTGATTTCTCTCCTTATATAAACAAACCGTTTTTGGTGTGTTTTTTGCGCTTATGCTGGATTTTATATTCTGGGCATTCGGGCGAAGCCCGCAAAAGCCTGCCCTTACAAGGGCGATGGCCGAGCCGCGAGGGCGAAAGGGCTTTGCCCGTTCACTGCAGCCACACGCGCCCGGGCGGTTTCGCCGCTTCGTAGGGCGGCCAGTCCTCTAGCCGCCTCCTCGCGCCTTTAGAACCCCACCGGTTCCACCCCGCACGCTTCCAGCGCGTGGCGGCACAGTACCTCGGTGCTGTCAATAAAAAACTTGCCCAGGTGCTCGTCCCGCTTGACCAGGCTCAACTCGGTGCAGCCCAAAACCGCCATGTCGCAACCCTGCTTTTTCAGGTCGTGCACCGCCGCGCCGAACTTTGCCATATCGGCACGCTTGCCCTGCTTGATGTCGTCGTAAATCACCGACATGACTTCCTGCTGGTGTTCCTCCGACGGTATCGCCCAGTCGATGTCCTGCGCCTGGCAGGCCAGCTGGTAGGTCTCCGCCGCCAGCGTGCCGTCCGTCGCCAGGATGCCCAGCTTTGTGCAGCCCGCCGCCTTGGCGTCTGCCACGGTCAGCCGGGGCATATTCAGCACCGGTACCGGCAGCGCCTCAGCCAGGCGGTCGTAAAAATAGTGCGCTGTGTTGCAGGGTATCGCCAGCACCGTGGCACCGTAGTGTACCAGGCTGAAACCGTCCTGCTCCATCACGGCAAAGGGGTCATCCTTGCTTTTGCCCATGATGAACGCCGTGCGGTCGGGCGTCGATGCCCGCGACGAAATAACAATGTCGATGTGGTCCTGATCGCAGCTGGCCGGGGTGTGGTCGATCAGCATTTGGTACAGGTAACAGCTGGCCGCAGGCCCCAGCCCGCCCAGTATGCCCAGCACCTGTTTTTGTGGTTTGGTCTGCGCCGTGGCACACCCCTCCTTATAATAACACTTATAGTATATTATAAGGCCTGCAGCGAAATTATGCAAGGGCAAGGGCGACGGTTTTCGGGTTTTCGGGAGATTCGCAATAAAAAACACCCTGCATTTTCATGCAAGGTGTCTGTGCTGCATCCCATCGGAGCAAGCCGCGCCCGCCCCCTCTGCCTCCCTTGTCAAAGGGAGGTGGCGCCGCAGCGCCGGAGGGATTCCTATCTGTTGTCGACTGCTTTCCTTTAACCGCCCAGTAGGGGCCGGGCATGCCCGGCCCTCCACTGTATCTCTATCGCCCCCTTCCCTTTCACACCGTAGGGGCGGATTCCATATCCGCCCGCGCACCTTCGCCTTTACGCCCTACTAACCCCCGCGTTGCTTTACTCTACTCCCTCTACGTTCGCGCCGTGCGTGGAATCTCCCCCGCCCTAAAAACAGCCCGCAGGGCTGTTTTTGCCCCGCGGTACGCGGACGCGGGGCCCGGGCTTTTCGATTCCCGCACTCCTCTACTCCTTAACATGTATAATAAAAAGAAAAAAGCTCAACCTCTTGCGAAGTTGAGCTTCCTGGTGACACGTGCGTCCATCTCCCACGGACTAAAAAACAATCCGCAGGATTGTTTTTTGCCGCCTGCGGGCGGCCGTCCTGTTCGATTCC
>NZ_WQOH01000031.1:103648-151340 GCF_018784445.1 Gemmiger formicilis
GGAATTGATTATCGTAGGTTTCCAAACCCACGTTCAAGGTTCCACAAGTTTCAGTTTTGTTCAATTTTCAAGGTCCTGCTGTGCTGTCGCGTCTCCGTGACAGCTTGTATATTATAGCCTGTCCAACCAAAAATGTCAATAGGGTTTTTAAAAGTTTTTTAATTTTTTTGAAGGCTGTGTGGTCACGCACAATTCTTTACAAAACACTTACACGTTTCCCCTTGATGTGACAAAGCTTATGGTGTATACTATAAGCATAAGAACGGTTCTTTCCCACTATATCTTGTGCCAGTTATTCCCATTCTGTTGCCTGATCTGCCGAAAGGAGCGTGTTCTCTATGCTGCCTTGTCAAAAAGGCTGTCATGCCTATTGCCCCGGTTGCCACAAGTCCTGCCCGCATTTCCGCGCGATGCAAGAGGCCCAGCGCCGCGACCTGGCTCGCAAGAAGGAGTACTTACGCCGCGCTGATGAATCCTGCCGCACCGTGCTGCACCAATGCCGCGCGGCGGGCGGGTATCTGGGGCCGCTGCCCTATTGAGCTTTACAGCGTACTCTGCCTGCGGTATACTACTATAAAATAGCACACGCAGGAGGTTTCCCCCATGGTTCGACCGCTTATGACCAATACCGTTTTCCTGGCGCAGAAGGCCCAGCCCGCTGACGCCGGGGATGTTGCTGTTGCCGATGATTTGCTCGACACGCTGAAAGCCCACGAGGACGGCTGTGTCGGCATGGCCGCCAACATGATTGGCGTGAACAAAGCCATCATCGTGTTCGACAACGACGGCACACCCCTTGAAATGTTCAACCCGGTCATCCTCTACCGCAAGGGGCTGTACCTGGCTGAGGAAGGCTGCCTGTCCCTGCAAGGGCAGCGCAAGACCAAGCGCCACCGCACCATCAAAGTGCAGTGGCAGGACCGCACCATGCAGACCCACGTAAAGAATTTTACCGGCTGGACGGCGCAAATCATCCAGCACGAGGTCGACCACTGCAACGGCATTCTTGTATAATAAGGTAAGGCGATGCGCTTTTCGGAGCGCATCGCCTTTTGTTATCTCCTATCCAATTTAACAAATATCCTGTCTGTGTCAAATTTGTTACAAAACGCATTGACTGCGCAACAAACGCTATTGCCTATTCGTGTGGATAACAAAAATTCACGAAATATCCTCATTTTTGTTTTCTTCCAAATATTGACAATGTTTCCAATAGCTCGTATAATAGAGACAACAAGTCCGACTGTACGACAGGAACGGACACCGTTTTTCGGCATTTGTTATGTCGAAACGTAAAATAGGAGGTTAGAAAGATGATTTCTACCGGCATCGTCCGCAGTATTGACAACCTGGGGCGCGTGGTATTACCCAAGGAGCTGCGCAACACCTACAGCATCACGCCCGACACCCCGCTGGAGATTTTCACCGATGGGGAATCCATTGTGCTGCGCAAGTACCGTGCCCAAGGCGCCTGTGTATTCTGCGGCGAGATTTCGCCCGACGCAGTTTTGCTGCACGGGAAGTATATTTGCCCGGCCTGCCGCAAGGCACTGGGGAAATAAGGCCTCGATAAAAAGTAAAGCAGGGCATCCGCGTTGGATGCTCTGCTTATTTTTTGTGTCCGTTTTGTTGGCGGGCGAGCCATGTTCGCCTCCTACATTTTCTATGAGGCAACGGCTTCATTCTCCCTTTTTCAGCCCGCGCATAGATTCCTCGGCGTTTTTGACGAGGTTGAACAGGCTGGTGGCGTGGCGTGGGTAGTCCCGGGCCAGCTGGTCGGTGCTCAGGGCCAGGGTGGCAGGTTCCAGGCTGTCCTTCGTGCCGTCCTCGCCGGTCAGGGTGGCCGCCAGGTCGCCCTCGGCCATGTGCATGGCGGCGTCGGCGCTGCTGTTCCAGCGGGCCGAGCCGACGCGGAACATACCACTGATATTTTTCGGCGATGCCTCGTACATCTGGCGGAACATCTTGTAGACAGCCAGCATCAGGTAGTTGCTGACGCCCACGACCAGCTGCTTGTC
Source organism: Gemmiger formicilis (assembly GCF_018784445.1). Taxonomy (GTDB): domain Bacteria; phylum Bacillota; class Clostridia; order Oscillospirales; family Ruminococcaceae; genus Gemmiger. The sequence goes on from NZ_WQOH01000031.1 coordinate 105,667, forward strand.
CTTGCTCTCCTGCAGTTTATCGTAGAGGATATCTAACGAATTTTCGATCAATTTTTTGTACATTGTGGGCAGGACACTGCCTCGGTAGACGCTGCCGCCGGTGGCGGTGTTGCCCTCGGGCAGGTCGTCCACGTTGATGGTCTGGCCGCTGCGCTCGGCACTGCGGCCCAGCAGGTAGTCACAGCTGACGTCGTAGTAGTCCGCCACCTGCACCACGAAGGCCAGGCCGCACTCGCGGATGCCTTTTTCATAATGGGAAAGCTGAGCCTGGCTGATGCCAAGGTCCTGCGCCGCCTGCTTTTGGGTGATGCCGCGCTCTTTGCGCAGCAGCGTGATGATCCGATTAAATTCGATCCCCATGATCTATCCTGTTCCGGGGCATTGCCGGCTTGCACCGGGCCGCAGTATGCCCCTGCTATGTTTTCTACACGCTGTATATTATAGCGGGTGGAAAACGCTTTGTAAACCCGAAAATTCGACAGATTTTTCGCTGAAAAAGCCGTCAAAGCGCCGAAGTGCAGGACTTTTCCCACATCTAGTCATTATACAGCGAGTACAGCTATAAATATTGTGGGCAAATTTTGGCAGTTGGGCGCAGCCGGCGTCGGCTGTAACCAAATTGTAACATTTTATAGTTGCGCAGGACACGATTTTAGGGTATGCTGATAGGTAGACATTTACGAAAGTGAGAGCTGCATAGTGAAATATTACAAACTGCATTTGATCCGTCACGGCCTGACGGCGGGCAATTTACAGGGGCTGTACATTGGCAGCGGCAGCGACCTGCCTCTGTGCGATGAGGGCCGCGCCCAGCTGAAAACGCTGGTGAAGGATTTTGATTACCCCCAGGTGCCGCTGGTGTTCACCAGTCCGATGAGGCGCGCCACCGAGACGGCGGAGATTTTGTTCCCGGGCGTGCGGCAGATCGAGCTGGACGACCTGCGCGAGATGGCCTTTGGCAAGTTTGAGGGCCGTGCCGTGCAGGAGTTGGTAAAGGACCCGGAGTTTGCCCAGTGGATGGACCCGACGAGCCGCACGGTGCCTGAAGGTGCCGAGGACCGGCAGATGTTTTTCAACCGCACGTCCTCGATGCTGATGAAGATGTTTGAGTACATGCTGCGCACCCATACCGAGGAGGCCGCCTGTGTGACCCACGGCGGCGTTATCATGAATATGCTGTCCCAGCACGCGCTGCCTTTCCGCAAGCCGGAGGAGTGGATGACCGACCCGGGCGCGGGGTACAGTGTGCGGCTGGACGCCGAAATGTGGATGCGTGATCATCTGGCCGAGGCGTACGACGTCGTACCTCACGGGTATCTGGACGGGATGGAATAATGCGGGGTTTTGTTCCTTCTTTACAAAGAAGGAAGCAGAAATTCCAAACAAAAAAGCACCTGCTTATGGTAAGCAGGTGCTTTTTTATTGCAGGGGGCGGCGTCCTCGACGCCCCGCGGGCGGATGCAGGCATCCGCCCCTGCAAGTCGTTTTTATTCTGCCGGGTTCTCGGACTCGGATCCCGATTCTGCCGGTTGTTCTTCCTCGGGGGCCGGGGTTTCCTCCGGTGCGGCGGCGTCGAGGATAGCCTGATTGTCAGCGATGGTCTGATTCAGCTCGTCGATTTTGGCCTGAACAGCGTCGCGGGCAGCCAACAGGTCGGCATTCTCACTGTCGGCATCGCAGGCAGCCTGAGCCTCCTGCAATTCGTCCAGCGCGTCGGCCAGATCAGCCTTGGCCTGATCCACGGCAGCCTGTGCGTCGATGATCCGCTGTGCCGCGCTCAGTTCTTCCTCGGCGGCTGCGGCAGCCTCATCGGAGACACCGCTTTCCAGCAGAATGGGCTTTTCCGGCAGAGTCTGCTCGCTGCCGTCGGCGGCGGTCAGGGTCAGGCCCTGACCGTAGTAGCCGCCCCAGATAGCGATAAAGCTCTTGCCGGGGGCCACAGTCAGCGGCGCACCGTCGGCATCCGTCAGAGTGAACGGCCCGGTGGCATCCTCTTTCGTCCAGTTGATCTGCTCCCACGCGCCGCCCTGCAAGTACAGGCCGGTGCCGCCGGTCATATCGTACTGGCGGGTGTAGCCGTCGTCCTTGATGCCGCTGGACGCGTAGAGCACGAACACGTTGGTAAAGCCCACCTGTTGGCCGTTGTCGGCGTCGGTCATCGGGCTGCCGTCTGCGTTCAGCTTCTCATACAGGCCGGTGCCGGTGTTGTAGTTCAGCTGTTCGCTGTCGGTCTTGGAAAAGGTAACGGTCAGGTTCATGCCGTTGCGGTTCTCGGGGCTGACTTCGGGCCGGGTGCCAAAGCGGAACAGCGGCGTGTTGTCGCCCTCAGCCGATGCGCCGTAGTTCGTCAGGCCGGTGCGGATCAACTCACCGGTGGTATACCAGCAGTTTTCCTCGCGGTAGCCTGCGTCCTGGCGGCCCTGGTCAAAGGCGAAGGCTGCCTTGCCGATGTGGTAGCCATCCAGGTCCTGATAGCCCAGCGTGTTCAGCAGGTTGGAGGCGTAAATGTTCTTGTCGATGGACACCGGCACAGCGTTCAGCGGCAGGGCCACCTGCAAAAACAGGTCGCGCCCCGCCCCGACCGGGCCGACTTTGCTGATGCTGTCCACATCGGCAAAAATAGCGGTCAGTCCTGCGGTGCTGCCCTCGGTCACGCCCTCGACCAGCACATCCGCGGAGGCAACGCCCCACTGAGGCTGTGCGCCGTCCAGCGTGCGCAGCGTCACGGCCACCGGGCGCTTGCCGGTGTAGTCGCCGTCGTCCAGGCCGGTCAGCGGGTTGGTGCTGGGAGCCGGGGCGGGTTCCGCCGTGGCTTCGGGGGCGGCGGTGGCCGCCTGTTCAGGCGTGGCAGGCACAGCCGTCTGGCTGCAGCCGCCCAGCAACAGTGCGGCCAGCAAAGCCGCCGCGCCGCCCAATGCCTGCAATTTTCTCATACAAAACCTCTTTCACAAAAACAACGCGGCCCGCCGCCGGGCGAGCCACGTTGTCGGGTTAGACCTGTTTAGCCTACGTTGTTTTCCTCTGCGGGGGCCTCAGTGTTCTCCACGGGGGTTTCCTCAGCCGGGGCCTCTTCGGCGGGTGCCTCTTCCACAGGGGCTTCCTCCTGGGCAGGGGTCTCGTTCGCGGTGGTCTCCTGGGCGGGTGCCTCGGTGACGGTCTCAGCCTCGCCGCTGCCGGTGGCAGCTGCAGTCAGGTCGTCGGTGGAAGAGCCCAGCGTCTCACCGGCCTTGGCGTCGTCCTCGACGTAGCTGCGCTCGTAAGTGACGGTGGTAGCGCTGGACAGGTCCACACCATCCAGGCTGCTGTGGACAAAGTTCTCGGCAAAGTCAACGTCGGTCACGGCCACATAGCTCTTGCCGGTGTTGATCTCCAGCGGGGTATCGCTGCAGGTGCCGTCCTCGTTCAGGTAGTACAGGCGCAGAGCCTCCAGCGGGGTGCCCTTCTGCCAGTAGATCTTCTCGCACTTGCCGCCGTAGCAGTAGTAGCCAACGCCGCCCCAGGCGTACTCAGCATACTGCAGATCCTTGGCCTCGTGGCCGGGGTAAACGTGGATATCGGTGTAGAGCACGATGACGTTGGGGAAGGTCAGCACCTGGTTGTCGGCAGCCTCGTCGACGGTATCGCGCCACTGACCGTCGGAGTAGTTCTGCTGCATCTTGTACTGGTTGGTGCTCTCGTCGTAGATGAAGCGGGTCTTGTAGGACTGGCTGTGGACGATCTCGATATACTGACCGTCGGAGACGACCGGGCCGTACTTATCGCTGTAAGCGCTGTCCAGGCTGTTGGACAGGTCGCGGGTGGTGCCCAGGCGGTAGTCCACAAAGTTGAAGAAGGTGGAATTGTAGGTGCGGTTCATATCCACGTTCTGGCTGGTGATATAATTCGCGATGTTGTCGGAGTTCGTGTACATCGTGTGCTCCAGCGCCAGCGTGCCGGCGTTGTAGCTCTTGCCGGCCCAGTTCACGCGGCCATAGTCGCGGTAGCCGTTGGCGCCGTCGTTGTTGTTCAGCTTGCCGTAATCGTAGTCGATGCCGTACTGCTGCATGACGACGGACTGGCCTTCATGGATATACAGTGCCTGCCAGGGCAGGATGAGACGGAAGAACTGGTCACGGCCGGAACGGACCGGGCCAATTTCGCCGATGGTCTTATAATCGGTAAAGACCGGCATAAAGCGGGTGATGCCGCCCTCGACCTTGATTTCAAACAGGATGTCGGCTTTGGACAGGCCGCGCTGGGGGCGGGCCGCCACGATGTTGTTGACCATGACCGCCGTGATGCGCTGGCCTTCGGGGTAGTCGGCCCCCTTCGGCTCGCCGGTCAGGACGTTGGCCTCATAGGGGGGCAGTTCGGTGGGCGCGGGGGTCGCCTCGACCTGGGCAGGGGTGCTGCCCGGGTTGGTGGCTGCAGAGGAGGTATCGTCGCTCTTTTTGCAGGCTGCCAGCAGCACAGTCAGGGAGAGCAGCGTCGCGATCACAAGCAGAAGACGTTTCATTCCATAGCTCCTTTTCGGGTTTCCGTATCGGTTTAGTAGTTATTTCTTATTGTATCCGTTTTGGGGGCATTTGTAAAGGTAGGCGGGGAGATTTTACAAATTAAAAATTCCTGCCTTCCCCTTTGGGGGCAGGCTCTTCCCCCCGCGTCTTGAGCCAGTATTCTCCCATGCTGCTGCCGGGTTTGCCGGTGCATTCATCGTGGAGGTAGTCGGCCAGGCCGCAGGTAGCCGGGTCCCAGGCGAGGGCCTGGGCTTCGGTTTCGTACTCGACCTCGGCATACCAGAAGGCGGTGGGCAGGTCGGGATCCACGCAGTTGACTTCCAGCGTCAGCCCGCCGGGCAGCCGATAGCCGCGGCGCTCCTTGTGGATGAGCGGCTTACCTATTAAATGTTCGAGCTTGGCGAACAGTTCGGCATTGATTTCCGTTTCGATTTCCTCCCGGCTCAAACCGCCCGCACCTTTAAAGCAGAGCACCAGCGCCGTGCGCCCGCCCTGCAAAGCCTCGCGCCGGATGCGCACCGTGGGCCGCACGCTGATGTAGCCTTGATCCATTTTATACACTTCGGTCTGTTCCAGCCCTTCCGGCCAGCCAACGACCATCCATTTGCGTTCGATTTCCATGTTGATCCTTGCCTCCCCTGTAGGGGCCGGACATGTCCGGCCCTCAACCTATCCGTTATCGCTGCAATGCCGTACAGCAGCGGGCCGGGCATGCCCGGCCCCTACGGCGCTGCGCGTAGGGGCGGATTCCATATCCACCCGCAAAGTTCCCGCTGCCATAAGGTCCACGGGAGGGATGAATCCCTCCCCTGCTATCTTTTATACCTTATCTGAAATTATACCACATTCCGTCCGCCGCACGCACCTCACAATCCTGCCAGTTTTCCACAAAAAATTTCGCCTTTCTTTCGTCAAATTGCCACTTGCATTTTGCGGGCTTACCCCGTATAATAGAGGCATAACAGCAAGGGCGCTGCGAATGTGTTTTCGCAGCGTCCTTTTTCTGTAAATAGAGGAAATAAAGGAGTAAGAAGTATGGCAGCAACCGTTATGGAACTTTACGGCAGCAAAGTCTTCAACGAGCATGAGATGCGCGAGCGTCTGCCTAGCTCGACCTACAAGAGTCTGAAAGCGACGATTGAAAAGGGTCAGCCGCTTGACCTTGAGGTCGCCAATGTCGTGGCCAGCGTCATGAAGCGCTGGGCCATTGAGCAGGGCGCGACCCATTACACCCACTGGTTCCAGCCCCTGACCGGCATCACCAGTGAGAAGCACGACGGCTTTGTCAGCCCCCAGCCGGACGGCACTGCCATCATGGAGTTCTCCGGCAAAGAGCTGATCAAGGGCGAGCCGGATGCTTCTTCCTTCCCCTCTGGCGGCCTGCGCGCCACCGCCGAGGCCCGCGGCTATACCGCCTGGGATCCCACCAGCTACGCTTTCGTGAAAGACGACACGCTCTGCATTCCCACAGCGTTCTGCTCCTACACCGGCGAGGCTCTGGACAAAAAGACCCCGCTGCTGCGCTCGATGCAGGCCATCTCCGACCAGGCCTGCAAGGTGCTGCATCTGTTCGGCAAGGATGTTGACCGCGTGGCCACCACCGTCGGCCCCGAGCAGGAGTACTTCCTTATTAAGAAGGAAGACTACGAGAAGCGCCTTGACCTGGTGCTCTGCGGCCGCACGCTGTTCGGTTCCGCCCCCTCCAAGGGCCAGGAACTGGAGGAGCACTACTTCGGCACCATCCGCCCCATCGTCTCCGGCTTTATGAAGGAGTTGGACGAGGAGCTGTGGAAGCTGGGCATCCCCGCCAAGACCAAGCACAATGAGGTTGCCCCCTGTCAGCATGAGCTGGCCCCCATCTACGACACCACCAACGTCGCCATCGATCACAACCTGCTGACGATGGAGATGATGAAGAAGATTGCCGACAAGCACGGCCTGGTCTGTCTGCAGCACGAGAAGCCTTTCGAGGGCGTCAACGGCAGCGGTAAGCACAACAACTGGTCCATCAGCACCAAGCACGAGAACCTGCTGGATCCCGGCGACACCCCGATGGAGAACCTGCAGTTCATGGTGTTCCTGACCGCGGTCATCAAGGCTGTTGACGACTACGCCGACCTGCTGCGCACCTCCGTCGCCACCCCGGGCAACGACCACCGCCTGGGTGCTAACGAGGCACCCCCGGCCATCATCTCTATCTTCGTCGGTGAGGAGCTGGAAGCTGTCATTGATGCCATCTGCACCGACTCCCCCTATGCGGGCCCGATCAAGATGAAGATGGATCTGGGTGTTGACGTCCTGCCCAAGTTCAGCAAGGATACCACCGACCGCAACCGTACTTCTCCGTTCGCTTTCACCGGCAACAAGTTTGAGTTCCGTATGCCCGGCTCTGCCGAGAACCTGTCCGACGCGAACACCATCCTGAACACCGCCGTGGCCAAGAGCCTGAAGGAGTTCGTGGCCGAGACCGCCGACGCCGCCGATTTTGAGTGCGCTGCCGCCGCCTGGGTCAAGAAAACGCTGAACGCCCACCGCCGCGTCATCTTCAACGGCAACGGCTACAGCGATGCGTGGGAGCAGGAGGCTGAGCGCCGCGGCCTGCCGAACCGCAAGTGCACCCCCGATGCTATGATTGCCCTGAAGGACGACAAGAACATCGCCCTGATGGAGGAGTTCGGCGTCCTGACCAAGACCGAGATGCTGAGCCGCTACGAGGTCGAGATGGAGCATTACTCCAAGATCCTCAACATCGAGGCCCGCACGATGCTCAAGATCGCCAACAAGCAGCTGATCCCCGCCGCCACCGCTTACATGGGGGAGGTCGCATCCAGCGCTGCTGCCAAGACCGCCGCAGTCGAGGGTATCTCCACCAAGGCCGAGACGAAGGTCCTGACCCGCCTGAGCAAGTACACTGACGAAATGTCCGACGCTGCCGATACCCTGACCGAAGTCACCGACAAGGTCAGCGCCATGGACGACGAGGCCGCCAAGGCACACGCCTTCCACGACGAGGTCATTCCCGCTATGGACGCCCTGCGTGCCGCCGCCGACGAGGCCGAGAGCCTGGTCGACGAGGACTACTGGCCGCTGCCCTGCTACTCTCGTATGCTGTTCTATACGGAGTAATTTAACCGTCACCCTCATGTTGTAGGGGTCGATGCCAGGCATCGGCCCGCACCCCCGCGGGCGGATGGCAAGCATCCGCCCCTACGACCAATCGCGGTTCCTACCGCATTTTACAATCGCCATTCTCCTTTTCCTATTTCTTACACCAGCTCGGAAGGCCCGCCTCGCACAAGGTGGGCCTTTCGAGTATGTGTGGCTTCCCCCTTGGGGGAAGGCTTTTACAGGAGGTTCCCTATGAAACGCACCGCACAGGACATTCTCAATTTTGTTGAGGACAACGACGTCAAGTTTGCCAAACTGACGTTCTGCGATATCTTCGGCAACCAGAAAAATGTCTCCCTCTTCGCCAGTGAGCTGCCCCGCGCTTTTGCCGAGGGCGTCAGCTTCGACGGCTCGTCCATCGCCGGGTTCATGAACGTGGAAGAGAGCGACCTGGTGCTCTGGCCCGACCCTGACACCGCCACCGTGCTGCCCTGGCGGCCTACCGAGGGCCGCGTCATCCGTATGTACTGCGATATCACGCTGCCCAACGGCAAACCGTTCGAGGGCAACTGCCGCGGCTACCTGCAATCCGTCGTCAAGCGCGCCCGCGCCATGGGCCTGACCTGCAATGTGGGCTGCGAGTGCGAGTTCTATCTGTTTGAGACGGACGAGAACGGCAACCCCACCCGCATCCCGCTGGATATGGGCGGCTATTTTGACATTCCGCCGCTGGACAAGGGCGAGAACATCCGCCGGGAGATCTGCTTTGCCATCGAGGAAATGGGCCTGCATCCCGAGCACAGCCACCACGAGAGCGGCCACGGCCAGAACGAGGTCTGCTTCCGCTACACCACGGCGCTGAAATCCGCCGATAATCTGAATACTTTCAAGAGCACGGTCAAAGCCATTGCGGCCCGCAACGGCCTGTTTGCCAGCTTTATGCCCAAGCCCCTTGCCAACCAGCCGGGCAGCGGCCTCCACGTCAATGTCTCGCTGCTGCGGGACGGCAAGAACCTGTTTGACGGTGATTTCACCCCCGACAGCGAGGCCGGGCATTTTGTGGCGGGCATCCTTGCCCACGCACGGGAGCTGACGGCCTTCTGCAACCCGGTTCCCAACTCCTACGCGCGGCTGGGTGCCAACGAGGCCCCGCTCTACGTGAGCTGGAGCCGCCAGAACCGCAGCCAGCTGGTGCGGCTGCCCAGCGCCCACGGCGAGTTCTGCCGCGTGGAGCTGCGCGGCCCGGACCCTGCGGGCAACCCGTATCTGGTCATCGGGCTGATTCTGGCAGCCGGCCTGGACGGCATCCAGCGCAAGCTGCCCCTGCCTGAGGCCGTGAACCGCAACCTGTTCCACCCCAGCGCTGCTGCCGGTCTGGAAAGTCTGCCCCACACCCTGCGCGAGGCCATCACCGTAGCAGGCCAGAGCGAGTTTATCAGCGCCGAGCTGCCGGTCGCGCTGCAAAATAAATACTTTGAGTACCAGACCCAGCTCTGCCACGACGCCGAATCCGCTCCCGACACCGACAGCTGGGAAAGAGCGCATAGCTTCCTGATTATTTGACCCTGCGACCCACCCGGAAATTTTCCGCCGCCCGCACACGGCAGGCACAAAAATTTATCAGGAAGGGAGGGCGGCCCATGGCCAAAGCATTGATCGTTTCGGCCGGGAACAACGCCAATGAATATTTAGCGCGGCATATCGGGGAACTGGGCTACACCCGCCCCACGATCGTTGCCAGCGGCGGTGAGGCACGCCGCCGCATGGACACAAACGACTATGAGGTCATCATCATCAATACGCCCCTGCCTGACGAGTTCGGCCATGAGCTGGGCACCGACGCGGTGCAAAAGACCGACGCCGGCGTCATTCTGCTGGCCAAGACCGGCACTGCCGAGCAGATCGCCGACAAATTGCAGGATTTCGGCGTGCTGGTGCTGGGCAAGCCGTTCACGGCGATCCAGTTCCGGCAGGCCGTACAGATCGCCGCCAGCAACTACAAGCGTTTGGCCGTGCTGCGCACCGAGAACGCCAAGCTGCTGGATAAGATCGCCCAGCTGCGGCTCGTTGACCGCGCAAAGTGCTATCTGATCGAGAAAAAGGGCATGACCGAGACCGAGGCCCACCGCCTCATCGAGAAGGGCGCGATGGATACCCGCCGCAGCCGCGGCGAGGTCGCGCAGGAGATTTTGGAGGCAGAAGAGGAAGAGTAACGCCTCAAGCCTTCCCCCTTCGGGGGAAGGTGGCCGAAGGCCGGATGAGGGGCGAGTTTGCCGCTATTGAGCCGCAAAAGGGCAAAAAGGCAAGCTCGCCCCTCATCAGTCCGCTTACGCGGACAGCTTCAGTCTCCGCGCTAAGAGCCGCCTCCGGCGGTTGCGCTTCGACACGCGCCTGCGGGCGCAGTCCCGAGGGGGAAGCCTTTTGGCGTAAAAAAGAGGACGCTTTCGCGTCCTCTTTTTTACATATACCCATATTTCCGGCGTCCCCACACAATAAACCCCGCCGTACACACCAGCGCCATGGCCTCGGCGGCCACGACAGCCAGCCAGATGCCGTCCACACCGATGAGGAGCGGCAGGGTCAAAATCGACACGATCTGGAACAGCAGCGTGCGCAAAAAGCTGATGGCCGCCGACACCGCGCCGTTGTTCAGCGCCGTGAAGAACGCCGAGCCGAAAATGTTGAACCCGGACAGAATAAAGCTGATGGAATACAGCTTCATGCCGTGTATCGTCAGCGCCAGCAGGCCCGCATCGTAGCCGACAAAGATTTTTGCCAAGGGGCCTGCCAGCAGCTCACTGGAAGCCAGCATCGCCACCCCGGCCACCGCAATGATGCCCGCACTTTTGCGCAGCAGGTTTTTCAGTTCGTCCTTATTGTCCGCGCCAAAGTGGTAGCTGACGATGGGCGCACAGCCCTGCGCATAGCCGATGAACACCGCCGCGAACACAAAGCCCACATACATAAGCACGCCGTAGGCCGCAACGCCGTCCGCGCCAAACAGCTTGAGCAGCTGGATGTTATACAGCGCGCTGACCAGCGACATGGAGATGTTCGTCATCAGCTCGCTCGCGCCGTTTGTGCAGGCCTTGAACAGCTCCCGCAGACTGAACAGCGGCTTGGTGAAATATAAGCGGCAGCCGGGGCGTCGCTTGATAAAGTAGAAGATGGGGGCCACGCCGCCGACCATCTGGCTGATGACGGTAGCCGCCGCCGCGCCGGCCAGGCCCAGCCCCGCCACACCTACAAGGACGAAGTCCAGCACCATGTTGGTCGCGCCCGCCGCCACCGTGAAGAACAGGCCCAGCTTGGGCTTTTCCGCGGCAATAAAGAAGCTCTGGAACAGGTATTGCAGCATGAACGCCGTCTGGAACGTCAGCAGAATGCGGCCATACAGCAGACAGCTGGGCAGCAGCTCCGGTGTTGCGCCCAGCAGCAGGGCCACAGGCTCCAACAGCGCAAGGCCGAAAGCGCTGAACAGCACACCCAGCACGGCGGTTGCCACCACCAGCATACTGAACAGCCGGTTTGCGCGCTTCTCATCGCCGGTGCCCAGCGTCATGGCAACAAGGGCGCTGCCGCCCGTGCCGATCATAAAGCCGAGGCAGCCCAGCATCTGAAGATACGGGTAGATGAGGTTCAGCGCTGTAAACGCCGTTTTACCCGCATAGTTCGAGACAAAGAAGCCATCCACGATGGTGTAGATGGAGGTAAAGATCATCATGATAATGGGCGATGCCGTGAATTTCAGCAGCCGCCCGGTGGTAAAGTGGTCGGATAGTTGGATCCGGTTTGATTTTGACATAAATGCTCCTGTTTTTACGGTAAACACGCTTGTAGGGGCGACCATTGGTCGTCTCAACAAGCGTTTTTCGACAGCCTGCGGGCCGGGCATACCCGGCCCCTACCGCGCAATTTTTTCAAACTCCTGCCGTAAGCATTCCAGATACCGCTGGGTCAGTCGGCAGTTCTGCTCGACCTCAGCAAGACCCTGACGGGTCATGGCCTGCTGCTCGGCTGCGATGACCGGCTCCACCGTGCGCTCGGCCAGGGCACGCCCCTCGTCCGTCAGGGTCACGATCTTACCGCTGTGCGCGCCATTTCCCGGGCAAAGCTCCACCAGCCCCTTTTTCACCATGGCGGCAACGGCAGAGTTCAGCGTCTGCTTGGGCTGCCCCCACTCTGCCGCCATACGGTTCTGGGTCTGCGGCTCATGCGTAGTGCGCAGCGCATACAGCACCCAGAACGCTGCGTCCGACAGGCCGCACCGCTGCGCCACCGCGTGGTACAGGGCGTTGCACTCATTGAACTGGCGGTTCGTTATTTCAAGCAGATCATATACCTGCCGCTGTTTCTCCTGCATAGGGCGCCTCTTTTCAAAATCCGATTTCGGATTTTTATTATAATCCGAAATCAGATTTATGTCAAGCCTACAAATTTTAACGCAGTTTTTTGTACACCTTTGCCATTGTGTGTCCGTTTTTCTGCTTTTATAATAGGAGTATAAAAGGGGGTTTTTACCATGTATCAGGCATCCCAGAACCGTTACTGTGTCCTGCCCTACCGCCGCTGCGGCGATAGCGGCCTGCTGCTGCCCGCCGTCTCGCTGGGGCTGTGGCATAATTTTGGCGACACGGCACCCTACGAAAATATGCGCGCGCTCTGCCGCACGGCGTTCGACAACGGCATCACCCATTTTGACCTTGCCAACAACTACGGCCCCGAGCCGGGCGCGGCCGAGCGGAATTTCGGTAAAATTCTGCGGGACGACCTCGGCGTCTACCGCGACGAGCTGATCATCTCCACCAAAGCCGGGTTCGAGATGTGGGACGGCCCCTACGGCAACTGGGGCAGCCGCAAGTACCTGTTGGCCAGCCTTGACCAAAGCCTGCGCCGCATGGGGCTGGACTATGTGGACATTTTCTACCACCACCGTATGGATCCGAACACCCCGCTGGAAGAGACAATGGGTGCGCTGGCACAGGCCGTGCGCAGCGGCAAAGCGCTGTATGTGGGCCTGTCCAACTACGACGGCCCGACACTGGAAAAGGCAGCGGCCATTCTGGACGAGCTGCACGTGCCGTTCGTCATCAACCAGAACCGCTATTCGATTTTCGACCGCACGGTGGAAAACAATGGGCTGAAAGAGACCGCCGCGAAGCTGCACAAGGGCATCATCACCTTCAGCCCGCTGGCGCAGGGCTTGCTGACGAACCGCTACCTGGACGGCATCCCGGCCGACAGCCGCGTACACACCGACGGGCGTTTTTTGAAGGAGAAGGACATCACGCCGGAGAAAATCGCAAAGATCCGCGCGTTGAATGAGATCGCCGCCGCCCGCGGCCAGACCCTGGCCGAAATGGCGCTGGCCTGGCTGCTGGGCCACGAGGAGATCACGACCGTTTTGATCGGCGCGTCCAAGACGCAGCAGATTTTGGATAACATCAAGGCCGTGCAGAACATGAAGTTTACAACCGAAGAATTGGCGGAAATCGACAGGATCAGCAAATAGAAAACGGCTTCCCCATGGGGGGAAGCCGTTTTTGTTGTAGGGTGGCCAGTCCTCTGGCCGCCGTGGCCGTTTGCGGCGGCGGGAAGTGCCCGGGAGGGATGAATCCCTCCCCTACAATGCGAACCGCAAAAAGGGATTTGGCGCAAGCTTGCGGGCCGGGCATGCCCGGCCCCTACAGGGCCGTCTCCTTTCCTTGCCCGCGTTCGCGGGCGGGGTCATCGGAACAACCGCTGTACGCGGTTGTTTTTTATTGTTGCGCCCTCTAAGGGGGTGCACCAATAAAAAATCCCCCATCGTCCGGAGCAGAGAACGATGAGGGCAAAACGCAATAAGCAGACCGCTAAAAAGGCGCAGAGCAAAACGCCAAAACGGAGGCGCAGCCTGTTATTGGCAGGAACCGTACCGGAGAGGCAAACAGCCGGTTGACGGTTCGAGGTTGGTTATGGTTAGCAGTTCCTAACCACGAGTATACTTTACCATATGGAAGCGCTGGTGTCAAGGGTTTTTCAAAAATAATTCCCACTATTTTTGTAGAAATTAGTTTTTCGGGGCATCGGGGTAATCCTGTACGTGCAGCAGCTGCTCCGCCGCAGCGATTTCCTCCGCCGTGGGCACGCGCACGCCGTCCAGCGGATAGGGAATCCCCAAATTCTGCCACTTGAACAGCCCCAGCGTGTGGTAGGGCAGAATTTCCACCCGGCGCACGGTGGGCAGCGCCTTGATAAACGCATCCAGCTGGCGCAGGCCGTCGGCATCGTCTGTCAGGCCGGGTACCAGCACATGGCGTATCCAGAGGTCAACGCCCCTGGCCGCCACATACTGCGCCATGGCCAGGATGTTTTTGTTGCTGTGGCCGGTCAGCTTCTTGTGCTTTTCGTCGTCAATTTCTTTTAAGTCGAGAATCACAAGGTCGGTGTTTTCCAGCAGTTTATCAAAGCGAGCCATCCACTCTGCGTCGTCAGGCGCAAAGGGCTGGGCGCTGGTGTCCAGCGCGGTCTGCACCTTTTTGGCGTGGGCCAGGCGGAACACCTCGCTGACAAAATCCATCTGCAGCAGCGGCTCGCCGCCGCTGATCGTCAGGCCGCCGTTGCTGCGCCAGTAGTTGCGGTAGCGGTAGGCGGCAGTAAAGGTCTCCTGCGGGGTCTTGGCGGTATCTTTGGTAAAGGCCCATGTCTCGGGGTTATGGCAGTATTGGCAGCGCATGGCGCACCCCTGCAAGAAGATGATATACCGCACGCCGGGACCATCGACCAGGCCGAAGGTCTCAACGGAATGGATGTAGCCTAAGGTTTCGGACATAAAGTGTGCCTCCGTTTATTGGGAAAATGAATTGGTAGGGGGCGGCGTCCTCGACGCCCCGCGGCTGCCGCACACGTCCCGGGAGGGATAAATTCCTCCCCTACGCATTCCTTTTGCGGGCGCTTGTAGGGCGGCCAGCCCTCTGGCCGCCGCGGAGGGGTCAAGACCCCTCCCTACAATGCAATTTGAAAAGGGGTGCTGTAAAACGTGAACGGGTAGCTTGCGTAAACCTGCGGGCCGGGCATGCCCGGCCCCTACCGGGTGGTATAACACAGTATACCACAAAAAGGCCCGCAGCCGCAGCTGCGGGCCTTTTTCAGCGCAGGAAATTACAGGACCTTATGGCAGGTACGCGCAATAACATCCAGCTGCTGCTCCTTGGTCAGGTCGATGAACTTGACCGCGTAGCCGGAAACACGGATGGTGAAGTTGGCGTACTCCTCCTTCTCGGGGTGCTCCATGGCGTCCAGCAGCTTCTCGGTGCCAAAGACGTTGACGTTCAGGTGGTGGGCACCCTGGTCAAAGTAGCCGTCCATGACCTGCACCAGGTTGTTCACACGCTCGCCCTCGCTGTGGCCCAGGGCATCAGGGTTGATGGTCTGGGTGTTGGAGATGCCGTCCAGCGCCCAGTGGTAGGGCAGCTTGGCAACGGAGTTGAGGGACGCCAGCAGGCCGTGGGTCTCGGCGCCGTAACTCGGGTTGCCGCCGGGGGCAAACGGAGTGTACGCCTTGCGGCCGTCGGGCATAGCACCGGTGGCCTTGCCGTAGACAACATTGGAGGTGATAGTCAGGATCGAGGTGGTAGCCTCGGAGTTGCGGTAGGTGTGGCGGCGCTTGATCTTTTCGAGGAAGCTGCGCAGCAGCTCGACGGCGATATCGTCGGCGCGGTCATCATCGTTGCCGTACTTCGGGAAGTCGCCCTCGATCTCGTAATCGGTGACGAGGCCCTGCTCATTGCGGATGCACTTGACCTTGGCGTACTTGATGGCGGACAGAGAATCGACCACATGGCTGAAGCCGGCGATACCGGTCGCGAAGGTGCGGCGGACCTCGGTGTCGATCAGGGCCATCTCGGCAGCCTCATAGTAGTACTTGTCGTGCATATACTGGATGAGGTTCAGGATGTTGACGTACAGGCCAGCCAGCCAGTCCATCATGACATCGTACTTGGCCATGACCTCATTGTAGTCGAGATACTCAGCGGTGATGGGCGCGTAAGCGGGGCCGACCTGCTCGCCGAGTTTCTCATCGACGCCGCCGTTGATGGCATACAGCAGGCACTTGGCAAGGTTCGCGCGGGCGCCGAAGAACTGCATCTCCTTGCCGGTCTGGGTGGCGGAAACGCAGCAGCAGATGGAATAGTCATCGCCCCAGACAGGCTTCATGACATCATCGTTCTCATACTGGACACTGGAGGTGTCGATGGAGATCTTGGACGCATAATCCTTGAAGGTCTTGGGCAGGGCGCTGGAGTACAGCACCGTCATGTTCGGCTCGGGGGCGGGGCCCATGTTCTCGAGGGTGTGCAGGAAGCGGAAGTCGTTCTTCGTGACCATGGAGCGGCCATCCATGCCGATGCCGCCGACCTCGAGGGTCGCCCAGACGGGGTCGCCGCTGAACAGCTGGTTGTAGCTGGGGATGCGGGCGAACTTGACCATACGGAACTTCATGACCATATGGTCGATCAGCTCCTGCGCCTCGGTCTCGGTCAGGGTGCCGTTGTCGAGGTCGCGCTGGATGTAGATATCCAGGAAGGTGGACACGCGGCCGACGGACATAGCCGCGCCGTTCTGGGTCTTGATGGCGGCCAGATAGCCGAAGTACAGCCACTGGACAGCCTCCTTGGCGTTGGCAGCAGGCTGGGAGATGTCGAAGCCGTAGGCGGCAGCCATCTCCTTCATGCCTTTCAGGGCAGAAATCTGCATTGCAATTTCTTCGCGCTGGCGGACGACCTCCTCGGTCATCGTGCCGTCGCCGCAGTTGGCAAAGTCGTTCTGCTTGGCCTTGATGAGGTAATCGATGCCGTACAGGGCTACGCGGCGGTAGTCGCCGACGATACGGCCGCGGCCGTAGGTGTCGGGCAGACCGGTGACGATGTGGCTGTGGCGTGCCTTCTTCATCTCGGGGGTGTAGGCATCAAACACAGCCTGGTTATGGGTGCGGGTGTACTTGGTGAAAATCTCGTGCAGCTTTTCGCTGGGCTGGTAGCCGTAGGTCGTGCAGGCCTGCTCCGCCATCTTGATGCCGCCGTAGGGCATGAAGGCGCGCTTTAGGGGCTTGTCGGTCTGCAGGCCGACGACCTTTTCCAGATCCTTCAGCTCGGGGTCGATATAGCCGGGGCCGTAGGCGGTCAGACCGGAGACGACTTCGGTCTCCATGTCCAGAACGCCGCCCTTGGCGCGCTCGGCCTTCTGCAATTTCTGCAGAGCGCCCCACAGCTTGTTGGTAGCGTCGGTCGGGCCGGCGAGGAAGCTCTCATCGCCGTCATAAGGGGTGTAGTTCTTCTGGATGAAGTCACGGGTGTTGACTTCCTCTTTCCAAATGCGGCCTTCAAAGCCTTCCCACTGTTTGAAATCTGTCATTATGCACCTCTTTTAAGTTATGGACAGCCGGGTTTTCCCACCCAGCAAAGATACTATACCAAAAAATCAGGGTTTGCGTATGTTGTCTCGGCAACATTACAGAAATTTTACAAAGCTTCTTGCGCCAAAAACGCGCGATCTTTTCTACAAATGCGGTAGGGGCGGGGCTCTGCTCCGCCCCTACCGCACGCTTTTTGTCGAGCCCGAAGATTTTTCCCTGTTATTTACTTTTTAATATTAAACGCCCCAAATCCCGGGTACTGCGCAGCGCCGCCAAGCTCTTCCTCGATGCGGAGCAGCTGGTTGTACTTGGCAACGCGCTCACTGCGGCTGGGGGCACCGGTCTTGATCTGGCAGGTGTTCAGCGCAACGGCCAGGTCGGCAATGGTGGTGTCCTCGGTCTCGCCGGAGCGGTGGGACGCAATGGCGGTGTAACCGGCCTTGTGGGCCATCTTGATGGCCTCCAGCGTCTCAGAGACAGAACCGATCTGGTTCAGCTTGATGAGGATGGAGTTGCCGCAGCCCAGGCTAATTCCCTTGGACAGGCGCTCGGTGTTGGTGACAAACAAGTCGTCGCCAACCAGCTGCACCTTGCCGCCCAGCTCCTTGGTCATGTGCTGCCAGCCTTCCCAGTCCTCCTCGTCGAGGCCGTCCTCGATGGAGTAGATCGGATACTTCTCGACCAGCTGCTTCCAGTGCTCGACCAGTTCCTCGCTGGTAAAGACCTTACCGCACTTGGGCAGCTTGTACTCGCCCTTCTTACTGCCCTTCCACTCGCTGGAGGCGGCATCCATAGCCAGGACGAAGTCCTTGCCGGGCACGTAACCGGCCTTCTCGATAGCCTCGAGGATATACTGGATGGCCTCCTCGTCGCTGGCCAAATCAGGCGCAAAGCCGCCCTCGTCACCGACGGAGGTAGCCAAGCCCTTGCTCTTCAGCAGTGCCTGCAAGGCGTGGAACACCTCGGTGCACCAGCGCAGGTCCTCTTTGAAGCTGGGGGCACCGGCGGGCATGATCATGAATTCCTGCACATCCACGGTGTTGGCCGCGTGTGCGCCGCCGTTCAAAATGTTCATCATGGGCACAGGCAGCTTATTGCCGGACACGCCGCCCAGGAAGCGGTACAGGGGCACATCCAGAGAGATGGCGGCTGCGCGGGCCGCGGCGATGGAGACGGCCAGGATGGCGTTTGCGCCGAGGTTGGACTTATCCTTGGTGCCGTCGGCTTTCAGCATAGCGGCATCGACGGCGTAGATGTCAGCGGCGTCCATGCCGACAAGGGCCTCGTTGATGGTGGTGTTGATGTTCTCCACGGCCTTGCTGACGCCCTTGCCTCCGAAACGGCTCTTATCGCCGTCGCGCAGCTCCAGGGCCTCAAATTCGCCGGTGGAAGCGCCGCTGGGGGCAGCGCCGCGGCCGATGGTGCCGTCCGCCAGCCAAACCTCGGCCTCAACGGTGGGGTTGCCGCGGGAGTCGATGATCTCGCGGCCAATGACTTTCTCAATTTCCAGATAGCTCATGATGCAAAGTCCTTTCTCTATAAAATACTTTTTACAGTATGCCCGGAAGGGGACAAAGCGATACCATTTGGTTAGCTACTTCTAACCAGCCATAAGATAGCATAGACTAACCGTATTTGTCAAGGGGTATAAAAAAACAGCCGTCCGGCACATCAGACAGCTGAAACCGATAGTAAATTTGGCACAGCGAACATTTTGCCCTGTATCACGCTAGTTGTAGGGGCGGCGTCCCCTACGCCCCGCAAGTTGACACGCGGTTTCCTCAGAGATTGTAGGGCGGCCTGCCCTCATGCCGCCCCGGAGGGTTCAAGACCCCTCCCTACAATGGCAACAGATAAATGGGTAGCCGCCTCAAGGTCGCAGGCCGGGCATTGTATCACAACCACACTCTTTTTCCAAGGTGTTTGCCGCGCACTTGACAAATTTTGCGCCGCGCAGTAAGATAGTCTAAACTAACAGTTAATCCATACTAACCACAACCACTGGAAGGGAGACGCGGCTATGGCAAACCAGACACAGCGGCCGGACACCGCGCTGCACAATACAAGCCATCTGATGCAATATCATGACCTGATTGAGAGCATCGTCGCCGCCATGGACGCCCGCGATGCCTACACCGCCAAGCACTCCGACCGGGTAGCCGACATGGTACTGGTGCTGGCCACCGCCCTGGATTTGAGCGAGGATGAGACGACGCTCCTTCACATGGCCGCCCACCTGCACGATATCGGCAAGATTGCCGTGCCGGATTCCGTGCTGCGCAAGGCCGGGCCTTTGACCAACCCCGAGTGGGAGGAAATGCGCCGCCACCCCGTCACCGGGTATGAAATTCTGCGCAAGGTCGATGATTTCAAAGAGATTGCCGTGCTGGTGCGCCACCATCATGAGCGGTGGGACGGCCGCGGCTACCCCGACGGCCTGCGCGGCGCCGATATCCCGCTGGGGTCGCGCATTCTGGCGGTGGTGGATTCCATCGACGCCATGATGAGCAGCCGCAGTTACCGCCCGGCCATGACCAGCGCCGCCTGCCGCCGCGAAATTGAACGCAACAGCGGCATTATGTATGACCCCTGCGTGGCCGCCGCCGCGCTGGAGCATTGGGACGAGCTGGTCAGCCGCTATGCCGAGGCCGACACACCCCAGACGCCCTACTTTGACCGGATGCAGCTGGAGCACACCCGCCAGGCCCACGACTACCTGCTGACCCACCAAGGCAGCCGTATTACCCTGCCCGAGCTGGCCGCACGGTTCCATCTTTCCCAAAGCTCGCTGAAGATCTGCTTTAAGGCGCTATACGGCGTGCCGGTGGCCAGCTACCTGCGCGGGCTGCGCATGGACACCGCCGCCCAGCTTTTGCAGGAGAGCGACCTGCCGGTGGCCGAGATCGCGCACCGTGTCGGCTACGAGGACCCCAGCCGGTTTGCCGCGGCCTTCCGCCGCCACACCGGCCGCCGCCCCACAGAGCTGCGGCGGGTAGCGTGCCCGACGGTCCAGCGGCCCGCCAGCGGTGTGTAATCCACACATAAAATCCAATCTGCACATCACCCGTCTTTTTGGTCTAACTCAGTCATAACTAACTGTTGTAGAATTATACTTAAACCTTACAGGTTCGCCCTTTAGGGCACAATTTATATAAGACAACACCGCACAATTCCCGCCTGACGGCTTAAGCACCGCTCCGGCGGCTGCGGCACGGCATCTGCGTTGCCAAAATGCTCGATAAGACATCCAGTATTATCTGCGCTTTTGGCTTAGCAGCTGCCGCACCTCGCTCGCCGTATCGGCACTTAGAATTATGCGGTATTGCCATAACTTTTTGTAAAGGGGATTTGAACTATGAATTGGGCAAAGATTGGTTTGTTTGCAGGCGGCGCACTGTTTGGTTCCGCCGGTATTGAGCTCCTGACCAGCAAGGACGCGAAGAAGGTGTACACCCAGTGCACCGCCGCCGTGCTGCGCATGAAGGACCAGGTCATGAAGACCGCCACCAGCCTGCAGGAGAACTGCGGTGACATCCTGGCCGACGCCAAGGAGATCAACGAGCAGCGCGCCGCCGAGGATGACGCCGTTGTTGAGGACGCCGCCGACAAGGCCGCCGAGTAATTTTTGACAGATTACTGCAAATGCAGCCGACGCCATGTAGAGGCGGCATATAGGCCGCCCGCAACCACACGGCGGACGACTGCTAGCGGGTAGGCTGCGGGGCGCATATATGCGCCCCCTACACCTCTACTGCGTTTTAACGCTTGCTAAAAAAGCCTTCCCCACCTACCGGGGAAGCCTTTTTTATTTCTTGGGAGAGTAGCTTATGAAATGGAATATTCTGCACGAGAGCCGCGGGCGGATGCGCCTGCACCTCAACAAAAAGCGGATGTCTTTAGCCGAGGCAGACCAGCTGCAGGACTACCTGACTGCCCTGCCCGGCGTGCGCACTGCCGCCGTGTATGAGCGCACCTGTGACGTCGTGGTCGTCTACACCGCTGACCGCGCCGGGGTCGTCAAGGGGCTGGCCGCTTTCAAGTTCGATGTGGAGGCCCTGGCCGAAGTCCCAGCCAACAGCCCCCGCGCCGTCAACCGCGAATATCAGGAAAAGCTCGTCAATATGACGATCTTCCACTTTGCGCGCAATCTGTTCCTGCCTGCACCGCTGCGCATGGCCTACACACTGGTGCGCAGCGTGCCCTACGTTTTCCGCGGTCTGCGCTGCCTGTGGCGGCGCAAGCTGGAAGTCGAAGTGCTCGACGCGCTGTCCATCGGCGTTTCGATGCTGCGCGGCGACTTCTCGACCGCCGGGTCGGTCATGTTCCTGCTGCGCCTGGGCGAACTGCTGGAAGAATGGACCCGCAAGAAGTCCCTGGGCGACCTGGCCCGCTGTATGTCGCTGAATGTCGACCGCGTCTGGCAGCAGACCGCCGAGGGCGAAGTGCTGGTGCCGATTTCCCAGGTCCGCGCAGGCGACGCCATCGTCGTACACACCGGCAGTGTCATCCCGCTGGACGGCAAAGTGCTGGACGGCGAGGCCAGCGTCAACCAGGCATCGCTGACCGGCGAGGCCGAGCCTGTGCGCAAGTCGAACGGTGCCGTCGTCTACGCCGGCACCGTCGTCGAGGAAGGCCAGATCACCGTGACCGTGGAGCAGCAGGCCGGCAACGGCCGCTATGACCAGATCGTCAAGATGATTGAGAACTCCGAGAAGCTGAAGTCTGCCAGCGAGACCCGCGCTGCGGCCCTGGCGGACAAGCTGGTGCCGTACAGTCTGCTGGGCACCGCTGTGACCTACGCGCTGACCCGCAACGTGACCCGTGCGATCTCGATTCTGATGGTCGATTTCTCCTGCGCGCTCAAGCTGTCTATGCCGCTGGCCGTGCTGTCCGCCATGCGCGAGTGCGGCAGCTACCACATCACGGTCAAGGGCGGCAAATATCTTGAGGCCTTGGCCAACGCCGACACCATCGTGTTTGACAAGACCGGCACGCTGACCCACGCGACCCCCACCGTCGTGCAGGTAGTACCCTTCGGCACCCGCACTGAGGACGAAGTCCTGCAGATCGCGGCCTGCCTGGAAGAGCACTACCCCCACTCGATGGCGAACGCCGTCGTCCAGGCGGCCGCCGCGAAGGGCATCCGCCACGACGAGATGCACAGCGAGGTGCAATACGTCGTCGCCCACGGCATCGCCAGCCAGATTGGCGGCGAGAAGGCCGTCATCGGCAGCCAGCACTTTGTCTTTGAGGACGAGGGCTGCTGCATCCCGACGGCCGAGTGCAATAAATTCGACGCATTACCGCCAGAATATTCCCACCTGTATCTTGCCATCGGCGGTGTGCTGGCCGGTGTCATCTGCATTGCCGACCCCCTGCGCGAGGAAGCCGCCGAGGTGCTGCGCCAACTGCGCAGCTTAGGCATCCGCAAGGCCGTCATGATGACCGGCGACAACGACCGCACGGCGTCGGTGATTGCCAACCAGGTCGGCGTGGACCGCTACTACTCCGAGGTCTTGCCCGAGGACAAAGCCAACTTTGTGGAGGCCGAAAAAGCCGCCGGGCACACCGTTATCATGCTGGGCGACGGCATCAACGACTCCCCTGCCCTGTCCGCCGCTGACGTCGGCATTGCCATCAGCGACGGCGCGGCCATTGCCCGGGAAATTGCGGATATCACGATTGCCGCCGACAGCCTGCGCGAGCTGGTGATTTTGAAGAGCATCGCCAACGGCCTGCAAAAGCGCACGAAGGCGAACTACCGCTTTATCATGAGCTTCAACAGCACCCTGATTGTGCTGGGTGCCATGGGCATCCTGCCTCCCGCCACCTCCGCCCTGCTGCACAACGCCTCGACCCTCGGCGTCAGCTTAAAGAGCATGACGAATTTGCTGGGGTAAAATTTCCCAGCCTTCCTCCGAGGGGGAAGGTGGCCCCGCAGGGCTGGATGAGGGCCGGATGTGCCGGTGTTTCCCGGTAAAAGGGTTGCCGCTGCGTGGTTCTGCGGGCGAACAATGTTCGCCCCTACACGCTCTGCCCCGGTGCCCACCATCACAACCAAAAATTTTTCCCATAAAAACCACCCCGCCCGGGCCATCACGCCCGGGCGGGGTTTCTGTGTTATCCTCGTTTTTCCACATTCTTGGTTGCGATCACATCCACGCCGGTGTCGGCGGCATTGGGCAAAATCACCTGCCCGATCACCACCGGCGCAGCGACCTCCACCGCTTTCAACGCGCGGATGATATCGAAAATCTTGCCCTTCGGGATATCGCCGCGGGTCTTGCAGCTCACGGCAGCCAACACGCCGTCTGTCACGCGCACCGTCGTGGTCACGATGCGGGTGGGGGCCGTCACTTCCTTGCGGGCGTAGGCGTCGCCCCGCGGGCAGGTGTTGCCGCGCACCGACACCACCGCGCCACCGTCCAGTTCCACCGTCAGGGCGCAGCCCATCGGGCAGCCGATGCAGATCAATTCACGTTTTTCCATCGTCAGCCCTCCTCCAAAGTCACGGTCACGGCGTCGCCTGCGCCGCGCAGCAGGTCGGCTTTCAGCCGCACGGTCTCCATCTCACCGGGGGCCAGCACAGGCCGGCGACGGCTGAAAATGCAGGTATCGCCCAGGTAGACCGCGATTTTTTTGTTTTTGTACACGCCGCCCACCCGGAACCGCAGCGTCACGGTGTCACCCGCGCAGTCGGGGCGGATGGCCGTGGGCACGGTGTAGCGCACACCGTTTTCGCAGCGCACAGGCAGTGTACGCCCGGCTGCGTGTTCGCCTTTCAGAATGTACGCGGCGGCGTGTTCGCCCGCTGCCCCCGCTTCCTCGGAGACATAGTCCACCAGGTCATGTACGTGGAGCACGTTGCCCGCCGCAAACACGCCGGGGATGTTCGTCTCCAGGCTCTCGTTCACGCTGGGGCCGCCGGTGATGGGACTGAGCGCCACCCCCGCCGCGCGGCTCAGCTCATTCTCGGGCAGCAGCCCGCAGGAGAGCAGCAGCGTGTCACAGTCGTAGTGTTCCTCGGTGCCGGGGATGGGCTTGCCGTTTTCGACCTGCGCGATCGTGATGCCGGTCACGCGCTCTTTGCCCTGGATATCCACCACGGTATGGCTCAGTTTCAATGGGATGTCGAAATCATCGAGGCACTGTACAATATTGCGCTTCAACCCGCCGGAGTAGGGCATCAACTCGGCCACGCAGAGGACTTTTGCGCCCTCCAGCGTCATGCGCCGCGCCATGATAAGCCCGATATCGCCGCTGCCCAGAATCACGACCCGCCGCCCGGGGAGATACCCTTCCATGTTGACGAGCCGCTGCGCCGTGCCTGCGGTAAAGATGCCCGCCGGGCGGTAGCCCGGGATGTTCAGCGCACCGCGCGGGCGCTCACGGCAGCCCATGGCCAGAATCACGGCCTTGGGGTGCAGCTGGAACAGGCCGTCCGATTTGTTCATGGCTGTCACGGTCTTGTCCGCCGCCAGATCCAGCACCATGGTGTTGAGCTTATATTCGATGCCCAGCTCTTGCACCTGCGCGATGAACCGCGCGGCGTACTCAGGGCCGGTCAATTCTTCTTTGAATGTATGCAGCCCGAAACCGTTGTGGATGCACTGGTTCAGGATGCCGCCCAGCTCACTGTCGCGCTCCAGAATCAAAATGTCCTGCACGCCGTTTTTGCGTGCCGCCACGGCTGCCGCCAGCCCGGCAGGGCCGCCGCCGATGATGACCAAATCTACATTTTTCATTGCCGCAGCCCCCCTTTCAAAACGCATCTTTATTTGTGCCGACGATGATTTTGGAGTCGCCGCCGGATTTTGTGATTTCACTTTGGGCCACGCCCAGCTCCCGCGCCAATATCTCCATGACGCGGGGGCTGCAGAAGCCCGCCTGGCAGCGGCCCATGCCCGCGCGGGTGCGCCGTTTGACACCGTCCAGGCTGCGTGCGCCGGGCGTGCGGTGGATGGCGTCGATGATTTCGCCCTCGGTCACGCTCTCGCATCGGCAGATGATTTGGCCGTAGGCCGGGTTTTGTTTAATAAGTTCGGCCCGCGCGGCAAAATCCAGCGCCTTGGGATCCAGGATGCCCTTGCGTATCGGGTCAAAGGCCGGGTTTTCCTTTAGCTGCAAGCTGTCCCGCACGATGCCCGCCACCATCGCGCCGATGGCCGGGGCGCTGGACAGGCCCGGGGACTCGATGGCCGCGCAGTCCACAAAGCCGGGGGCGATCTCACCGATGAAAAAGTCATGCCGTGCCTCGTGGGCGCGCAGGCCCGCAAAGCTCGTGATGGTCTGGCGCAGCGGGATATCCTTGACCGCCAGCCCGGATTTTGTGCGCACCTCGTCCAGGCCCGCCGCCGTTGTGGCGGTAGCCTCCTTGTCGTCCACATCGATGGCCGTGGGGCCAACCAGCAGGTTGCCGTGGACCGTGGGCGTGACCAGCACGCCCTTGCCGTACTTGCCCGGCAGCTGGAACACCGTGTGTCGCACGTGTTGTCCGGCCGTGTGGTCCAACAGGAAGTAATCCCCGCGCCGCGCGGTAATTTTCATAGGGTGGGCAGCGTCGGCCAGGTTGTGCAGCGTGTCGGCGTAGACGCCCGCCGCATTGACGATGCAGCGCGCCTGGCAGCTGCCGCGGTCGGTATCGACCTGCCAACCGCCCCCGGGCAGTGGGTGCAGACCGGTGACTTTGGTGTCAAACCGGAACTGCACGCCGTTTTTGGCTGCGTTTTCGGCCAGGGCGTAGGTCAGGCCAAAGGGGCAGACGATGCCGCCGGTGGGTGCCCACAGGGCGGCGACGGCAGTGTCGGCAATGTTCGGTTCCATCGTGACCAACTCGTCGCGCTCGACGATGCGCAGCCCTTCCACGCCGTTGGCGACGCCGTTCTCGTAGAGTTTTTGCAGCGCGGGGCGGTCGTCCTCACTCAGGCAGACGACAAGACTGCCGCACTGGTCGTAGGCAAAGTCCAGCTCCTTGGCAAGGGCAGGCATACGGCGGCTGCCCTCGACGTTGAGCTGCGCCATCAGGCTGCCGTTTGCGGCGTCGTACCCGGCGTGAACGATGGCACTGTTGGCCTTGGACGTGCCGCAGCAGACGTCCTCCTCTTTCTCCAGCACCAGAATATCCGCGTTATAGCGCGAAAGTTCCCGTGCGCAGGCACACCCGGACACGCCCGCGCCAATGATGATGATATCGTGCATATATTGTACCTCGTGTTGTTTGTTTGCAGAGCATGTAGGGGCGACCATTGGTCGCCCGCAGAGAGTGTGCGGTGCTGGAAGCCCTCCGGGTCGATGCGAGCATCGCCCCCTACAGCGTAGGGGCGGATTCCATATCCGCCCGGGGGCCTTGCCACTGCCGCAGGTCAGGCCTTTCCGCAAGCGTAATTTTGCCTTTTGGCAGAGGGCCGGACATGTCCGGCCCCTACCGGGAGGCACGTTTTTAAAAGACCTCTTCCGTAAGTTCTCCCCTCATCCGGCCCTGCGGGGCCGCCTTCCCCCTAAGGGGAAGGCTTTGGGTCAATCCTCCTTCGCCCAGCCGTAGCTGCAGCGCACGGCCTTATTCCAGCCCTGGATGCGCCTGGTGCGCTCGGCTTCGGTCAGGGCGGGCACAAATTCGCGATCCACCGACCAGTTTTTCAGTACGTCGTCTGTGGACTGCCAGTACCCCACCGCCAGCCCGGCCAGATAGGCCGCGCCCAGCGCCGTGGTCTCCACGCAGCAGGGCCGCTTGACCGGCCGGGCGCTGATGTCCGCCATCGTCTGCATCAAATAATTGTTAGCGCACGCGCCGCCGTCCACCTTCAGCGCTGTCAGCGGAATGCCGGCATCCGCCTGCATCGCGGTCAGCACGTCGTTGATCTGGTAGCACAGGCTGTCCAGTGTCGCGCGGATGATGTGGTTTTTGTTCACGCCGCGCGTCAGCCCCACGATGGCCCCGCGGGCGTACTGGTCCCAGTGGGGTGCGCCCAGGCCGGTGAACGCGGGCACAACGTAACAGCCGTTCGTGTCCTTGACCTTCTGGGCCATGTACTCGCTGTCGCGGGCGTCCTCCAGCAGATGCAACTCGTCCCGCAGCCACTGGATGGCCGCGCCGGCCACAAAAATAGAACCTTCCAGCGCGTAATTTACCTTGCCGTCCAGTCCCCACGCCACCGTCGTGACCAGTCCGTTGTGGGAGAATACCGGCTTTTCCCCGGTGTTCATCAGCAGAAAGCCGCCGGTGCCGAAGGTGCTTTTCGCCTCGCCCTTGGTAAAGCAGGTCTGGCCGAACAGTGCGGCCTGCTGGTCACCCGCCGCGCCCGCAATTTTGATCTCGCCGCCAAAGTGCATCGGGTCGGCGTACTCGTAAAATTCGCTGTTGGGCACAGGCTTCGGCAGCATACAGCGCGGTATATCGAGGATTTGCAGAATCTCGTCGTCCCAGTCCAGCGTGTGGATGTTGAACAGCATCGTCCGGCTGGCGTTGGAGTAGTCGGTCACGTGGATCTTGCCGCAGGTCAGCTTCCAGATCAGCCAGGTCTCCACCGTGCCGAACAGCAAATCGCCCCGCTCGGCCCGCGCGCGCACGCCGGGGACGTTATCGAGTATCCACTTTAACTTTGTGGCCGAGAAGTAGGCATCAATGACAAGGCCGGTCTTTTCGCGGAACTTTTCGGTCAGGCCGCGGGCTTTCAGCTCGTCGCAGTATTCGCTGGTGCGGCGGCACTGCCAGACAATGGCGTGGCAGACCGGCTCGCCGGTGTCACGATCCCAGACGATGGTCGTCTCGCGCTGGTTCGTGATGCCGATGGCAGCGATATCCTCCGCCGACGCGCCGATCTGGTTCATGGCCGAGAGCGCCACGCCGAGCTGGGTGGTCCAGATTTCGTTGGCGTCATGCTCGACCCAGCCCGGTTTTGGGAAGTACTGGGTAAATTCCTTTTGTGCCACACTGCACATTTCGCCCCGGGCGTTAAAGAGGATGCAGCGGTTCGACGTCGTACCGGCGTCCAGCGCCATAATGTACTTTTGGTTAGCCATCGCAATTCTCCTTTATCCTTTATAATAATGGAAAACCGATATTTGCCTTTATTATACAGGATGTTCATCTTTTATGCGCGTGGCAAATGTACCAAAGATTTGTGCAGATTTTTGGTATTGCGACACCAAAAGTGAAGAATTTCCCCTCTGAACGCCTATGCTATGAAAATCACTTTCTTAATAATCATTGATTTTTTAACATTTTTGGGCAAAAATCAATGGTCTGTTTGAATTATGCACAAAAAGTCCGTCGAAAATTCAGCTTTTCGCTGATTCTGCGAAAAACGCTTTCTTTTTTGTGAAGAATATGTTAAGATGAGATTAACAAAGTGCGCTGTTCGCAGAACCAGGCGGCCCCGCACCGAGTTGGGAGAAACCCACTCAAAAATTTGGAGGAATGCTTTTATGATGAAGTATCTGCAGAAGCTCGGCAAAGCTCTTATGCTTCCCGTTGCTGCACTGCCCGTCTGTGGTATCCTGATGGGCATCGGTTACGCTTTCGCTCCCGCTGTTATGGGTGCTGAGGGCGCAACTTCCGGTTTCGCTTACACGCTCGGTTTCCTGCTGATCAAGGCCGGCGGCGCCCTGATCGACAACATGGCATGGCTGTTCGCCATCGGCGCTGCCGTGGGTCTGTCTGACGACCACGACGGCACTGCCGGTCTGGCCGGTCTGGTCAGCTTCCTGATGATGCAGCAGCTGCTCAGCCCCGGCGTTGTCGGCGCTGTCCGCACGCTGGAGGAAGGCACCGTCGATTACATTGCTTTCAGCAAGATCGCCGGCAACTCCTTCATCGGCATCCTGGCCGCCATCATCGGTGCTGCCTGCTACAACAAGTTCAAGAACACCCAGCTGCCTGACTGGCTGGCATTCTTCAGCGGCAAGCGCAGCGTTGCTATCGTGACCGCCGTTGTTTCCATCGTGGTTTCCGTTGTTCTGCTGTTCGTCTGGCCCATCATCTTCGGCGCTCTGGTTGCCCTCGGCAACGGCATTGCCAAGATGAGCGGCATCGGCGCCGGCATCTACGCTTTCCTGAACCGTCTGCTGATCCCCACCGGCCTGCATCACGCTCTGAACAACGTGTTCTGGTTCGACACCATCGGTCTGGGCGACCTGAGCCACTACTGGGCCGGTGACACCTCCGCCGATGTGGGCTGGAGCCTCGGTATGTACATGTCCGGCTTCTTCCCCTGCATGATGTTCGGCATTGCCGGTGCTGCTCTGGCCATGGTCCAGACTGCCAAGAACAAGAAGGCTGCTATCGGCCTGGTTGTTTCCGCTGCTATCTGCGCCTTCGTCTGCGGCGTTACCGAGCCGTTCGAGTTCGGCTTCATGTTCCTCTGCTTCCCCCTGTATGTTGTCTATGCTGCTCTGTACGGCATCTTCACCATCATCACCTACTACACCGGCTTCCGCGCAGGCTTCTGCTTCTCCGCCGGTGCTACCGACCTGATCTTCTCCGCCAGCCTGCCCGCACATGCTAACACCTGGATGATCATCCCTCTGGGCATCGCCGCTTTCGTTGTCTTCTACCTGGTCTTCAAGTTCGCTATCGTCAAGTTCGACCTGAAGACTCCCGGCCGTGAGGACGAGGATGCCGAGGCTGCTGAGGCCAACATCACCCTCGCCAACAACGACTTCACCGCCATCGCCTCCGGCGTTCTGGCTGCTGTCGGCGGCAAGGACAATGTTGCCAACGTTGACTACTGCGCCACTCGTCTGCGCTTTGAGGTCAAGGACAGCACGGGTGTCAACGAGAAGGCCGTCAAGGCTGCTGGTGCTGCTGGTGTCATCCGTCCCAGCAAGACCGCTTGCCAGGTCGTTATCGGACCCAAGGTTCAGTTCGTGTATGACGAGCTGAAGAAGATGCTGTAAAAATCAGCACTGCCAGGTAAAGGTCTGGTTCCCTTTATCAAATCCGCCGCGGGCGGGCGTCAAGCCCACCCGCGGCTTTTATTTTTACCATAGCAAAAACTGCTGCGGAATTTTGGGATAAAAAGCAATTTCTGCTTATAGTATCCCACCCGCAGCGTGGTATAATGAAGATAGGAGAACCGGGGCAACGCGCCCCGAAAAAACAGGAGGTATTGTCTTATGAAGATCATCCGTGCAAAAGATTACTACGATATGTCCCGCAAGGCCGCCAACATCATTTCGGCCCAGGTCATCATGAAGCCCAACTGCGTGCTGGGCCTGGCTACCGGCGGCACCCCCGTGGGCACCTACAAGCAGCTGGTCGAGTGGTACAACAAGGGCGATATCGACTTCTCCGAGGTCACGACCGTCAATCTGGACGAGTACCGCGGCCTGCCGAAGGAGCACCCCGAGAGCTATTGGAGCTTCATGCACCGCAACCTGTTTGACCATGTGAACATCCGCCCCGAGGCCATCAACCTGCCCGATGGCACGAACCTCGACGCTGCGGCCGAGTGTGCCCGCTATGACGCCATCATCCACAGTGTCGGCGGCGTTGACCTGCAGCTGCTGGGCATCGGCAACGACGGCCACATCGGCTTCAACGAGCCGAACGAGGCCTTCGAGCTGGGCACCCACTGCGTTGACCTGAAAGAGGAGACCATTGAGGCCAACAAGCGCTTCTTCGACGGCAACGCCGACCTGGTCCCCAAGCAGGCCTACACCATGGGCATCAAGACCATCATGCAGGCCCGCAAGGTCCTGATGGTCGCCAACGGCAAGGGCAAGGCCGACATCGTCAAGAAGGCGTTCTTCGGCCCTGTCACGCCGGAGGTCCCCGCCAGCATCCTGCAGATGCACCCCGACTTCATCCTGGTCGGTGACGAGGAAGCCCTGAGCGAGATCTGATCAGCGGAGGAATACTGCTATGATCATCAAAAATGCAAAAGTGTACAGCGACGGCTGCCGCTTTGTGGAAAAAGACCTCATCATCCGTAACGGCCGTATCGTGTTTGGCGCGGCGGCCCAGGAGGGCGAGGAAATCATCGACGCAGGCGGTGCCTACGCGCTGCCGGGTCTTGTGGATATCCACTTTCACGGCGCGGTCGGCCATGATTTCTGCGACGCTGACGAGGCAGGCCTGCAGGCCATCGCCGACTTTGAGGCCAGCAAGGGCGTTCTCGCTATCTGCCCCGCCACGATGACTTTCAGCGAGGAGATCCTGAGCGGCATCATGGATGTGGCCGCCGCCCACAAGAACGACCACGGTGCAGATTTGGTGGGCATCAACATGGAAGGCCCCTACATCAGCCCGAAGAAGGTCGGTGCCCAGAACCCGAAGTACGTCATGGGCGCGGACGCTGCGATGTTCCGCCGTTTGCAGGCGCGCAGCGGCGGGCTGATCAAGCTGGTGGACGTAGCCCCCGAGGAGCCGGGCAACCTGGATTTCATCAAGGAATGCCGCGACGAGGTGCGTATTTCCATCGCCCACACCTGCACGAGTTACGACACGGCCAAGGCCGCGTTTGCCGCCGGTGCCACCCACATGACCCACCTGTACAACGCGATGCCGGGCATCACCCACCGTGAGCCGGGCCCCATCATTGCCGCGCTGGAAGAAGGTGCCGAGGTCGAGCTGATCACCGACAACGTACACATCCACCCGGCCATGGTGCGGTTTACCTTTAACACGTTTGGCGACGACCATGTGATCCTGATTGCCGACAGCATGATGGCCTGCGGCCTGCCCGACGGCCAGTACAGCCTGGGCGGCCAGGCTGTCACGGTGCGCGGTCCCCGCGCGACCCTGACCGAGCAGCCCGGCACGATTGCGGGCAGTGCGACCTGCCTGTTCGACTGCATGAAGCGTGCGGTGCTGGAGATGGGCGTCCCCCTCGAGAGTGCCGTCCGCGCCGCTACCCTGAACCCGGCCCGCAGCATCGGCATCGATGCCGATTACGGCAGCCTGGATGCCGGGCGGATCGGCAATGTTGTCCTCGTTGACGATAAGCTGGATATCCTGAAGGTGATTCGCCACGGCGAGGTGCTCTGCTAAAGTGTAAACGGCAGTCTCCCGGGAGATATTTTTCGACGGAGCGTACCCACGCCCCTAGGAATCCCAAAGAGGAAGCCGGGTGTTCCCCCGCGCACTTTAGGGAAAAACTAAAGTATGTAGAGTTGTAGGGCGGCCAGCCCTCTGGCCGCCGCACTGTGCCCTTACTGCAACTCACCACTTTAGTTGTAGGGGGGCGGCGTCCTCGACGCCCCGGGCCGTTTGCCTTTACCACCCCTTCCATCATACAAAAAATCCTGCCGACAATTTCATCGGCAGGATTTTTTGCTTTATTCCTATCTATCCATCCGTTCTTACTTCCGGTCGATCGCCACGACCACACCCGACAGCGCCAATAGCGCCAGCAGGTTGGGCACAGCCATCAGGCCGTTGAACAGGTCGGCCAGCGCCCACACCAAATCCACTTTCAGCGTGGAACCAACCAAAATAAACACGACCACGATAAGGCTGTACACCGGCAGCATCTTCTCACCGAACAGCGTTTTAAAGTTCGACTGGCCGAAGAAATACCAGCCGATGATCGTCGAAAACGCGAAGAAGAACATACACACCGCAATGAAAATCGGCCCAAACCCGCCGAACGCCTGGCTGAACGCAGCCTGGGTCAACGCCGTGCCGGTCAGTCCCTCAGGGATCAGCCCCGACGTGATGAGCACCAGGCCGGTCAGCGTCAGCACAACGAACGTGTCGACAAACACACCCAGAATTGCCACTGCGCCCTGATCCTGCGGCTGCTTGACCTTTGCCAGCGCGTGGGCATGCGGCGTCGAGCCAAGGCCCGCCTCGTTGGAGAACAGGCCGCGGGCCACGCCAAAACGCATGGCCTGCTGCACGGTCACACCGGCCAGGCCGCCTGCCATCGCCTGCGGCTGGAATGCCAGCACAAACACCTGCTTCAAAGCGTTGGGCAGGACCTTCGCGTTCATGACCAGGATAACGATGCAGCCCACAATGTAAAACGCCGCCATGACAGGTACGATTTTTTCCGTTACAGCGGCAATTCTCTGCACGCCGCCCAGGAAGATGAACGCCGCAATGGCCGCCACAACGACGCCCACCACCAGCCGGTTCACGCCAAAGGCGTTGTGGAATGCGTCGCCGATGGAGTTGGACTGGACCATGTTGCCCATGAAGCCCAACGCCAGAATGATAAGTACCGAGAACACGGTCGCCAGAATCTTGCCGAGCTTGCCCTTGAATGCCGCCCGGATGTAGTACGCCGGGCCGCCGGTCACATGGCCGTTCACGGTCGTCTTGTAGTGCTGCGCCAGCACGGCCTCGGCATAGATGGTCGCCATGCCGAAGAACGCCGACATCCAGGTCCAGAACAGTGCACCCGGGCCGCCGCTGACCAGCGCCGTGGCGCAGCCGGTGATGTTGCCGGTGCCCACCTGCGCCGCAATGGCCGTCGTCAGCGCCTGAAAACTGCTCATGCCCTCGGCGTCCGCCTTTTTGCCGCGCAGCGTGAACCCGCCGAACACGCGGCGGAAGCCCTCGCCAAAGCGGCGCACCTGCACGCCCCGCAGCCGAATCGTAAAGAAAATGCCTGTGCCTACGAGCAAAAACAGCAGAAACGAGTTCCAGACAATGTCGCTGAACTGCTCAACAAACGTGGTAAATGCCGTCATATTGACCCCCTATTTCTTTCACATCCCAATACCCCGCCGCAATGCGGGTGCCTTATTACTATACTATGATTTTTGTGTAAAGTCAAGTGTATTTATTCGGCGCACAGTTTAACAAAAAAATTTGTAAATACTGCCAAAATCGCCCTTCTGTGTAACAAGTAGGACACAACCCCATGGTATACTACCCGCAAATCAAACCAGAAAGGGGAATCACCATGAAAAAACTTGCTCTTGTATTTGCGGCTGCGCTGGCCCTGACCGCCTGCACCGCTGCGCCGACCGAGACAGCAATCGTCCCTGCTGCCGCCGACCCGCCCGCCGAGGCAGCGGCAACCGAGGAAAATGCGGACGCGGAGCAGTTTCCGGTGGGGGAGCTGCGGCTGACTGCCTTTGATAACACGGATGGCACGGCCTTGTACGGCGGTTTCAGCAGCGGGAACAACACAGTGTGGACGGTTCTGCGGCTGGACTACGCCACCGGCGTGCAGAGTAAGCTATGCGACCTTACCTTCACGGATGGCCTCAATATGAACTGCATGATCACTATGGGCGAAAACGAGGTCGCGTTCTGTTCGGACGAGGATGACACGCAGCACCGCTACATAATTGTCCGCCCGGACGGCACAACGGACGACCACATCATCAACCGGGCATTCACCCCCACCGTCTATGACGAGTATGCCGCCTACGAAGTCAACGGCACTAGCTGCGCCCGGCTGGACTTGAATACCGGCGAAGTAACGGACTTTACCGCACCGCTTTTGCAGCTGGCCGCGGTGGAGGGCGTGGTGGACAATCGGCTGCTTGTCACCCGCATTGTGTCAGATACGCCCCTTCCTGCCGAGGGCGAGGACGAGGAAATGCGCGAAGCTATCCTGCAAAATTCCCTGCGGGAGTACGATCTGTACGACTTGGCAACAAACACGGTTGAAAAATTATTTGATGAACCGTACTATCCCGAGGATGGGTCATCATCCTGGAAAACTTACGAAGGCTGCCGGGGCGGCACGTTGTATTTTGTGCATACGCTTTGGGACAGAACCACCCCAGACAACACCGACAACACACTGTTAGCCTACGACCTGGCCAGCGGTACCTGGCAGGAGCTATGCACGCTGACCGACAAGCAAGGCAGCTGGTGCCCGGGGTTTTCCAAAAACGGACAGTTGGAATATGTGCTGCTTTGGCAGTCGGCGGACACCCTGACGCTGTACAACCTGGCCGATGGCACGACCCACGATGTACCGTACCAAGTACCTGCGGGTGGACAATACGGAAGCGGCAAAAACTACGGCTGGCCGTTAGACCTGACGGGCGACGGCCGCATTCTAGTGACCGACGGCTACGCCCAGCAGGGCGGTTATGCGACGGATGGATACGCGCTGGTTGATGTTGATGATTACCTTGCAGGCAGCACCGACTACCAACCCGTGCAGATGTGGGAGGAATAGTCATGAAAAAACTTGCTCTTGTATTTGCGGCTGCGCTGACCCTGACCGCCTGCACCGCTGCGCCAACCGAGACAACAACCATCCCTGCCGCCGACCCGCCCGCCGAGGCAGCGGCAACCGAGGAAAATGCGGACGCGGAGCAGTTCCCGGTGGGGGAGCTGCGGCTGTGTGATGACCGGCGGTGTGACACGGACACTGCCTATTACACGCTGTATGGCCACGTAGACACGACTGAGCTTACGGGGCTAAGGCTGGACTATGCCGACGGCGTGCAGACCAAGGTAACGTCGCTTGCTATTGCCGATTCCCTGTACTCCGATTTGCTTGTCACAAACGATAATGTAGTTCGCGTGTTTTTGGCGAATGCGGACGGATCAGAGTTTTGCTTTAAGAGTTTTTACCCGGATGGCCGCAGTGAAGAATGGACTGCCAGCCAGGAAATTACGCCAATGGTTTATGACGAGTACGCGGCCTATGTCCTGCGCGACAACTGTATCGCCCGGCTGGACTGGCAAACCGGAGAAGTTACGACGTGGGACACATCGATTCCGCAGATAGATGAGATACTCGGTGCGGTTGGGAACAAGATATTGTTGACCCGCATCGTCTCTGATATGCCGCTGCCTACGGATCCGGAAATGTATGAGGCTGTGATACAGAACTCCCAGCGAGAATTTGATTTATACGATATAGCAACAAATACGCTGGAAAAGCTATTTGCCGAGCCGCGCTATCCGGAGGACGGCGGCAGCTGGAAAATTTACCGGGGCTGCCGCGGAGATATACTGTATTTTGCGCAGCGAAAATCGGATGGCGACGGCTGCAAAGAGGCTTTGCTGGGGTACGACCTCACGACGGGCACCATGCAGGAGCTGTACGCGGAGGCGTCCAGCGATTGGGTGGGCGGCACCGGCAGCCCGAAGAGCTTTAGCCGCGGCGGGCAGTTGGAATTGGTGTTCCTGCAAAGCACGCCGGACGCGCTGCATATCTATAACATCGCCGACGGCCAGATGTACAACGTACCCTGCCACGACCCGACGCTGAACGCCGCCTATGGTATCGAGGAAAACTACGGCCGCCCCATCGCCGTGACCGGGGATGGCCGTGTGCTTGTGATTGACGGTTACGCCCAACGCGGCGGCTACACGGTGGATGCCTATGGACTGATCGACCTGGATGATTATCTGGCAGGCAGCACCGACTACCAACCCGTGCAGATGTGGGCACAGTAGGGGCGGCATATATGCCGCCCGAGGACTTCCCATAAACGACCGTTTTCCGTACACGCGCGGGCGGCACATGTGCCGCCCCTACAATGCGGCAATGTTTTAGCGCAGAATCGTAAATAAAAAAGCAAGAGCCGCTCCACTCGGGGGCGGCTCTTGCTGTATCGTGCAAAATTACTTATTCTTCTTGCTGGCGGCCTTCATGCGCAGGTCGTGATCCAGAATGCGCTTGCGGATGCGCAGGTTCTCGGGGGTAACTTCCAGCAGCTCGTCGGGGGCCAGGAATTCCAGGCAGCCCTCCAGGCTGAACTTGGAGACCGGTACCAGGCGCAGGGCGTCGTCGCTGCCGGAGGCGCGGGTGTTGGTCAGGTGCTTCGTCTTGCAGACGTTGACCGTGATATCCTCGCCGGTCGGGGTGTAGCCGACGACCTCGCCCGCGTAGACCTTCTCGCCGGCGTTGACGATCAGGGTGCCGCGCTGCTGGGCGTTGAACAGGCCGTAGGTGACGGCGTCGCCGGTCTCAAAGCTGATGAGGGAGCCGGTGGAGCGGGTCTGGATATCGCCGCACCATTCCTCGTAACCGTCGAAGATCGTGTTCATGATGCCCTCACCGTGGGTGTCGGTCAGGAACTGGCTGCGATAGCCGAACAGGCCGCGGCTGGGCATACGGAACTCGATGCGGGAACGGCTGTTCATCATCTGCATATTCATCAGGATGGCCTTGCGGGCACCCAGAGCGGTCATGACGTTGCCCTGATAGACCTCGGGCACGTCGATGACAACGCGCTCCATAGGCTCCATGACCTTGCCGTTCTCCTCGTGAGTCAGAACGTGCGGGGGGCTGACCTGCAGCTCATAGCCTTCGCGGCGCATCGTCTCGATCAGGATGGACAGATGCATCTCGCCGCGGCCCATGACGCGGAAGGAATCGTTGGTGGCGGAATCCTCGACCTTCAGGGCGACATCCTTCAGCAGCTCGCGCATCAGGCGGTCACGGATCTGGCGGGAGGTGACGTACTTGCCCTCCTTGCCGGCGAACGGGGAATCGTTGACCGAGAAGGTCATCTCGACCGTGGGGTCGTTGATCTTGACGAAGGGCAGGGGCTGCACCTTGCTGGGGTCGCAGATGGTGTTGCCGATGGAGATATCGGGCAGACCTGCGAAGGCGACGATATCGCCCGCCTGGGCGCTCTCGATCGGCTCACGGCCATTGGCCTTGAAGTCGAACAGCTTGGTGATGCGGCCGCTCATATGCACGTCGGGGTTGTGCCAGTCGCAGACCTGGATGGGGCTGCCGACCTTGATAACGCCGTTCTGCACGCGGCCAACGCCCATGCGGCCGACGAAATCGTTGTAGTCAACGCTGGAAACCAGCATCTGCAGCGGCTCGTCAGGCTCACCCTCCGGCGGCTGCACATATTTCAGGATGGTGTCAAACAGGGGCTTGAGGTCCGTGCCGGAGGAAGGATCGGTCCAGTCATAGCTGGCCGTGCCGTTACGGCCGGAGCAGAAGACCATCGGGCTGTCCAGCTGCTCGTCGGTAGCACCCAGGTCCATCAGCAGCTCCAGAATCTCGTCGATGACTTCCGCAATGCGGGCGTCGGGGCGGTCGATCTTGTTGACCGCGATGACGAGAGACAGGTTTTGCTGCAAAGCCTTCTGCAGAACAAAGCGGGTCTGGGGCATGCAGCCCTCGGCTGCATCGACCAGCAGCAGAACGCCGTTGACCATCTTCAAAACGCGCTCGACCTCGCCGCCGAAGTCCGCGTGGCCCGGGGTGTCGACGATGTTGATCTTAACGCCGTTGTACTCGCAGGAGCAGTTCTTGGCAAGGATCGTGATGCCGCGCTCGCGTTCGATATCGCCGGAGTCCATGACGCGCTCGGCGACCTGCTGGTTCGCACGGAAAGCACCGGACTGCTTCAGCATCTGGTCGACCAGCGTCGTTTTGCCGTGGTCAACGTGCGCAATGATTGCAACGTTGCGGAGATTTTCCTGAATCATATACGTTCCCTCTCAAATTAAAAATGCCGATATACTGATATTTGCAGGGGTATAACCCCAATATCCACATACTATTTTATAATACGCTATTATGTTCAATTTGTCAAGAATCGCAAAACGCAAAAAAGTGTGCTATAATACAGAATATTATAGTTATATTTTACACTAATCATGCAATGAGGGGAACCACTATGGCAAATACGATGCGCCACATCAATATCATTGGTCACCAGAACCCGGACACGGACTCCATCTGCTCCGCGCTGGCCTATGCGTGGCTGAAAAACCGCGGCAGCCTGACCGGCCTGTATGAGGCCCGCCGCGCCGGGCACGTCAATCGCGAGACGAAATTTGTTTTGCAGCATTTCGGCGTCGAGCCGCCGCGCCTGTGTACCGATGTCAGCCCGCAAATTAAAGATATCGACATCCGCAAGCAGGCCGGCATTGACGGCGAAATGAGCCTGCGCGCCGCCTGGAACCTGATGCGCGATGTGGAAATCGACACGCTCTGCATCGTCGATGACGAGAACGAGCTGCAAGGCCTTATCACCATCAAGGACATTGCCGACGCAAACATGGATCTGTTTGACACGGCCGTGCTGGCCGCCGCCAACACCCGCTGCACAAATGTGTTGGAGACATTGGAAGCGGAGCTCATCGTCGGCAACGCCGACGCCCACATTGACAGCGGCGTCATCTGCATCGGCACCAGCCCGGAAATCATGGAAGAACTGGTCAAGCCCGGCGACATCGTGCTTGTCTCCAACCGGTACGAGACGCAGATGTGCGCCATCGACTGCGGCGCACAGGCCATCATCGTCTGCTGCGGCTCGGCGGTGCCCCGCACCATCGTGGCCCGCGCCCAGGAGAAGGGCTGCGCCGTGCTGGCGACCCCCTACGACACCTACGCCGCCGCGCGGCTCATCTCCACCGCCGCGCCGGTGCGCCACTTTATGCGCACGAAAGAGCTGCTGAAATTCAGCGTCAATACGCCGATCGAGGACGCGAAAAAGGTCATGGCCAGCGTGCGCCACCGCTACTTCCCGATTCTGGACGAGAACGGCAAGTACTGCGGCGTCGTCAGCCGCCGTAACCTCTTGAACCTGCACCGCAAGCAGCTGATTTTGGTTGACCACAACGAGCGCACCCAGGCCGTGGACGGTCTGGAACAAGCGGATATTTTGGAGATCATTGACCATCACCGCATCGGCAGCCTGGAAACGACCGGGCCGGTCTATTTCCGCAATGTGCCGGTGGGCTGCACGGCAACGATTTTGTACCAGATGTACGGCGAGCAGGGCCTGACGCCCAGCCGCGAGATCGCGGGCCTGCTGCTGTCGGCCATTCTGTCCGACACACTGGTGTTCCGCTCGCCTACGTCCACCCCGCAGGACGAGGCCACCGCCAAGGCGCTGGCCGAGATTGCGGGCGAGGATATCCAGATCTACGCCGAGCAGATGTTTGAAGCGGGCGCGGACCTGACCGGCCGCACAGCCGAGGATGTGTTCAGCTCGGACTTCAAGGCGTTCAGCCGCGGCGACGTCAAGTTCGGCGTCGGCCAGTCCACCTACATGACCGACAAATCCCGCGCCGCCGCTGAGGCGCTGGTGGAGCCGTATCTGCCCGAGGCCAGCCGCCGCGAGGGTCTGCCGCTGATTTTCTATATGTTCACTGACATGAAGACCCAGAGTACGGATTTGATGTTCTACGGCCACAACGCCGAGGAGATCATCCGGGATGCGTTCCATGTTGAGCCGGAAGGCGATATTGCCAAGCTGCCCGGCGTCGTCAGCCGCAAAAAACAGCTGATTCCCCCGCTGCTGGCCGCGCTGCAGGCGCGGCAGTAAACGGCAGCCTCCCGGGAGGTCTTACTTTCTTTTGTGACCAAAAGAAAGTAACAAAGAAAAGTCTCGCTGTTGCGACGAGGTGCGGGGTTGCGAACACGGGGCCACAGTTGAGCGGAGCGAAACTGGGGTAGTGAGCAATGCTTGCCCCTGCGGGGCAAGCAACCGCAAGAGCGGGTTTGCGTAGCAAACTGGCGGCGCTCGTTGTGCGCCGCCAAGCGGGACCCGCGCCTCGGGGGCTGCACGCCCCCGAGACCCCCAAAGCGGAAGTCGGAAGCTTCGGCGGCTAAACGGACGCAGTATTACTGTCCGTTCTTAACGCCGCCGAACCTTCCTCCACTTTAAATTCGGGTGTTCCCCCGAACCCCCGTTACCGGAAACAGCAGTCCGTAGGGGCCGGGCATGCCCGGCCCGCAACTTATCGAAAAATCCCTTTCACGGCCAATCCGTAGGGGAGGGATTCATCCCTCCCGGGCACTTTTCCATCGCCGCAAACGGCCACGGCGGCCAGAGGACTGGCCGCCCTACAACCCCACTTAAAACCCCGCCCCACACACAAAAAAGGACGCACAACCGTTAAGGTCATGCGCCCTTTATTTTTATGCCAGCTTTTTTATGGCCTTGCTGATTGGCCCGCTCACCGCCATCAGCACTGCCGCCAGCGCAAAACTGACGACCAGATACACCGGGAACATCCCGGTCAGCGGCAGATCGAACCGCGCCGCGACCCGCAAGAACACCAGCGTCAGCAGCACGTGATGCACAAGGTACACGCCATAGCACCAGCCCGCCAGCCGCCGCAGGGCAGGGCAAAACCGCCGGGGCAGCCGCTGCCCGGCAGCATAGACCGCCCAGAACAGCACCGCCGCCAGCACCAGCAGCACGGCCAGGCGCGGGACCGCATCTACCCACAAAAGCGGGCAGACCGCCAGTCCGATGCAAATGCGATAGGACGGCTGCACGTTGTTTTTTAACGAGCTGCCAAACCACACGCCCAGCGCAAACGCAGGTAAACGGCCCATCACTGTGTGTCCGGCCTCCCACGGCGCAGGGCAGACCAGCGGCCAGACAACCGCCAGTACCGCCATCAAGACGCCCAGCGCCCTGCGGCGCAGCGGTGTTTCCATGCACCACAAAAGCAGCGGGAACACGAGATACAAAATCAGGATAACGCCCAAAAACCACTCGCCAATTTTGTAGAAAGTGACGGTCACAGGGGCTAAATATCCGTCCAGTCCCAGCACCGAAAATACAACGCGCCAGCGCGGGATATCGGCGTTGTTGCCGTGCAGGATCTCACCGTAGACAAACAGCGCCGCAAACCCCAGCCAGAATGCCGGGTAGGTGGCCGCCGCACGTCCCACAAAGTAGCGCCGGGCGTCAAACCGTCCCTGCCATTGCAGGCAGAGTGCCGCACCCGACAGCAGAAAAAACCACGCCAGCCCGATTTCTACCCAGTCAGCCATACCGCGCCCGATGAGCGCCGTCGGCACGGCAAAGCCCAGCCGCGCGGCCTCGATGCAATAGTGGTAGCACAGCACCGGTAGCAGCGCCGCCAGCCGCACCACATCCAGCCCGGGGCGATAGTTGCGGGGCATTTACGCCACGACCGCGCCGAAGGCGGAGACACCCAGCACGCTCAGCGCACCCATGATGCAGCCCGCCAGCAGCACGCCGCCCATGCAGGCGCGGACACTGGACTTGAAATCCATATCCAGCAGGCTGGCGGCCAGCGTGCCGGTCCAGGCACCGGTGCCCGGCAGCGGGATACCAACGAACAGCAGCAGCGCCCAGGGCAGGCCGCGGCCAGCCTTGGCCTTCAGCTTCTCGCCGCCCTTGTGGCCTTTTTCCAGGCAGAAGGTAAAGAATTTGCCGATGACCGGCTTACCCGCACCCCATTCCAGCACCTTGCGGGCAAAGAAGAAAATGATGGGCACCGGGATCATATTGCCGATGATGGCTATGATGTACACCTGCCACAGCGGCAGGCCCATGGCCACGCCCACCGGGATTGCGCCACGCAGCTCGATCAGGGGGACCATCGAAATAAAGAACACACTCAGGTATTTTGTCAGCATTTGAAAACCTCGCTTAAACGTTCAAAACCATAGTACAGACAAATTTAATTATACAAAATATTTATGTACTTGGCAAGAGGGCACACCCATAAAATTTGCCCAAAAATCCGGCGGGCACAAAAAATCCCACCCCCGCGCCGCGCGGAGGTGGGCGCATACAGTCTCATTTCGTTTTCTTCCGCTTTTCTTTCGGCAGCTCCTCCGCCACAGCCACGGCGGCCACCGTCACATCCGTGGCCCCGGCTTGCAGCAGGGCCAGCGCACAGGCCGACGCCGTCGCCCCGGTGGTGATGATATCATCCACCAGCAGCACGCGCTTGCCGGTCAAATCCGCACCCGGGTGGCAGACAAACGCGCCCCGAGCATTTTGCAGGCGCTCGTCCCGGGTCAGCTCCTTCTGCGGGCGGGTCCCGGGGCGGACTGAAAGCGGCGTTTCCACCGGGATCCTCAACACCTGCCCCAAGCGCTGCGCCAGCAGCAGCGGCAGGCCAGGCACACCGGGCAGCGGCTGGCGGGGCGGCACCGGTACAATGCAGTTGTACAGCGGCAGCATGGCGACGCCCAGATATTGCGGCAGCCCGCCCACCCGCCTGGCAGGCAGCGCACCGAACACCAACACCGCCATGCGGTCGGCCAGCTCCCGGGCACGCCAGGGGCTGCCGCCGCGCTTGCAGCGCAAAATCGCACTGCGCACCGTGTCGGCATAATAGTAGGCTGCGGCAGCCTGGCTCAGGGCATAAAAGCTGTGCTCCCCTTCCGGCAAGCGTGGTGGGATGTGCTGCAGCCGCATTTCTTCGGGCACGCAGGCCGGGCAGACGGTGCCCTGCAAGGCATCCGCGCCCAGCAGCGCCCCGCAAAAGGGGCACCGCCGTGGGAACAGCGCATCCGCCAGCCGGGGCAACCACTTTTTAATAGAATCCACAGCCGTGCCTGCCATTCTGTTTGACCTGGTACAACGCCTGATCGGCATCCTTGAAGATGCTCTGGCCGGGGTTCTCGCGGTCGGTAAAGATGGTCGCCGCGCGCCCCTGGTTGCTGCGGATCAGTTCTGTCAGGCTCTCAATGCCCTCCGTCACTTTGTTGGTGACGTCGTTGCGCATATTCTGATACTGGCTGTTGCAGACCAGCTGCTGGGCTTTGCGCATCTGCTCGGCGTCCGACATGGCAAGGTCGCTGTCATGCAGCGAGACCGCGATATCAAAGACACTCACACGTTGTATTCTGATTTTTTTCAACGGCAGTCCGGCTTTCCATCTGAAATTTCGACGGAACTTCAGGTTATTTTGTATATTGTGTATACCAGTATACCGAAAATCCCGCCGCATTGCAACCAAATTGCTTTGGGCATATCTTCCAAAATTGTACAGTGATTTTCAGCAGATTGCTCGCCGCCGCGCAGCAAAAAAGCGCAGGGGCCTTTGGGGAAAGGTTCCTGCGCAAGGTAGTTTATGTAGGGGGCGCCGGCTGTGCTTTTAGACAGTCTGCGCGGTGCGGCCTGCCATCAGCGCACGCATCTTGTCGCGATACTGGAAGAGGAACACGGCAAAGCAGATGCAGACCACCGCATTGCACAGGCTGCTCAGCACCGAGGGAACGCTGCCGAAGCCCAGCATGCCGATCACGGCACCGATGCCGTTGAGGAAGCTGACGACCGCTACGTAGGTTGAGATTTTGTCCGAGGGCTGCGCGGTCTGGGCGGTTTTCGCCATCACGCCAAGGGTGCTCAGGGTCTTGCTGTTCATCAGGATGCCCAGGCCCATGACGACCAGCAGAAGCAACATAATGATGATGCCGCCGCCAATCGCGGAATCATCGTATTTTGCCGCGGTTGCGGTGATCATGATGGCCAAAATTTCCGCCACGACCAGGCCCAGAATGCTCACGGCCAGACTGATGATGGTGCTGATCTTGACGAGGGTAAAGCCGGTGTTTTTCGTCACTGTGCTGATCTTGCCAGCCTCCGCAAG
Source organism: Gemmiger formicilis (assembly GCF_018784445.1). Lineage (GTDB taxonomy): Bacteria > Bacillota > Clostridia > Oscillospirales > Ruminococcaceae > Gemmiger. The sequence continues at coordinate 149,870 of NZ_WQOH01000031.1, forward strand.
GTAGATGAGCCAGAGGCCCACGGCGATCAGGATAGCCGGGCACTGCCCCACCAAGGTCGCGCCCAGGGACGCCCCGGTGAACAGCGAGCCGATGCCGTCCAGCAGGCCGGATGCCTCCCGTGAGCTGTACCCGCCCAGGCCCAGGATCATCGAAAGATAGGTGCCCACCGTCCCCAGCAGGCCGCTTGTGCCCGCCATGGACGCGATGATGTTGAACAGCACCATGCCGCTCTGGGCAGCCGTCGCCGCCAAAAACAGCGGCGAGGTTGCCATCTGCTTTACGGTGTTCAGCACCGGGTTGGCAGGTGCGTAGTAGTGCTGCTGGGTGGGTTGCTGGGCGAACCGGGGCGCGGATTGTGTAGGCTGCGATGCAGACCAGACCGGCGGCTGGGGTGCAGGTTGGGTAGCCGCATTCGCCAAGGGCGTGCCGCACTGTGTGCAGAACGCCATAGAATCATTGAGCATCTTACCGCATTTAGGACATTGTTTCATCGTTATTTCCTCCGCTTCTGTGTTTTTTACTGTGGCTTTATTCTAGCACGCTGTCTGACATCAATGGGGCAATCATGGATAAAACGTCATTGAAGCGGGATGAATGACCGATTTCTAGGCTCGTAGGGGACGGGTTCATCACTCCCGGCCCGCTCGCCCCTATTGCAGCTTCGCTCATTGCCCCCCTGTAGGGGCCGGGCATGCCCGGCCCTCCACTGTATCTCTATCGCCCCCTTCCCTTTCACACCGTAGGGGCGGATTCCATATCCGCCCGCGTACCTTCGCCTTTACGCCCTACTACCCCCCGCGTTGCTTTACTCTACTCCCTCTACGTTCGTGCTCGTGCGGGAATCTCCCCCGCCCTAAAAACAGCCCGCAGGGCTGTTTTTGCCCCGCGGTACACGGACGCGGGGCCCGGGCTTTTCGATTCCTGCACGGGTCACCATTTACGCCCGACACCTATTGAAAAGCAAATACAAAGAAAAAAGCACTACCTCAAATGAAGTAGTGCTTTTTGGTGACCCATGCGTCCATCTCCCACGGACTAAAAAACAATCCGCAGGATTGTTTTTTGCCGCCTGCGGGCGGCCGTCCTGTTCGATTCCTCGCACGGAAGCACCAAAAAAACTCCCCAGCCTAAGCTGGGGAGCATTTTTTGGTGACCCGTGCGGGAATCGAACCCACGTTAACGGCGTGAGAGGCCGCTGTCTTAACCGCTTGACCAACGGGCCATAATAAAAAGAGAAGCCGGCATCTACCTATTTTCACAGGCCGTTTCCAGCCAACTATCTTCGGCACAAGTGAGCTTAACTTCTGTGTTCGGAATGGGAACAGGTGGAACCTCACCGTCATTGACACCGGCCAACGCGTGACCTTCGTCATGCTTCTCTTTTTGTTGAGGATGTACCCTCAAAACTGAATATCGAACTGCTTTCTTAGCAAATAGAGTATCTGATCAAGATGGGGTCAAGCCCTCGAC
>NZ_WQOH01000031.1:151350-154966 GCF_018784445.1 Gemmiger formicilis
TTGATATTTTATACTTCTTTACGTTTCAGTTTTTCGTATTAACGTAGAATTTACAATTTGATATTGTTTTCAATGTTTTCTTACGGTATCTACTGTGGTGTCGGACTGTGGTATTTTTCTACCTTTCGCCCCCTCTTTGCAATCCATGCAGAGAGGGGGATTTTTTGTTTAATAATTCTTTTACAAATTTTTAACAGTTTCATAATGTTTTGAAGCGGTTAAACGCAGGTCTCAAGGAAAAACGTTGGTATAGTACTACCGTCAGTAAAAAACAACTCACAGAAAACAGGAGAAGCAACAATGAAACACCCCCATATCAAACCGTACAAAGCTCTTCACGCCCGAATCTATCTCCATGGCGAAACTGATTCTAGCATCGCCGAAAAAGTTGGTCTATCCCAGCAACAGATGTCTACACGTATGCAAGGGTTATGCCCATTCGATGTAACAGAAATGCTTCGCATCGGCAACGAATTGGATTTCGAGCCAGAAGATTATTATCTTCTCTTTGTCCGTCCTACTCAAGCCCTTATAAAAGGAGGCCGAAAATGAATTGCTCATCTCTCTACACTCAAAAAGATTTGACGCAAAAGGTTAAGCCACGCCACACGGGTGGATACCGATTGGACTTGCAAGTTAATAATGTACGCAAAACTTTTTACAGTTCTAAGATTGGCGATGCTGGCCGCCGCGAATGTGCCAAAAAAGCTCTCGCGTGGATTGGTGGAAGTTCCACGAAGAAAAGCTACACCATCACAACGGATAAAATATTTCAAGACTTTTTCCATGACAAAGAAACTGTCACCGATGATATCTACAATCTCAAGAATTACTACAAAAACCATATTTTCCCCATCATCGGTGAAATCCCTGTTCTTTCTCTAACTAAGCAGGATTTGCGTCGTGTCATCAATACCGCTTACAAGTCGGGGCTGAGCGAAAAAACCTTGAAGAACATTCGCGGTGTGCTTTCAAGTTTTTGCTTCTACCTTGATGATAGCGATATCCGTAACGACCTTAGCGCGCGTTCAATCAAGATTCCAAAAGGAGCGAAAAAATCCCATAAACAGATTTTATCGTCTGTCGGAATATATCAAGTCTTTACTTGTGATAATACCTTTCTACGCGGCGAAGAGGTCTACGATGATTTGATTAACGCCTATCGACTTGGTATTGCGTGCGGTCTTCGTCCCGGTGAAATCATGGGGTTACAATGGGGTGACATCACAGATGACACTATACATATCCAGCGCGCAATAAATGAAAAAGGTAGACAAACCAGTGGAAAGAACGAATTTGCTGACCGACTTTTGCCCCAAACCAAATACACTCGCGCCCTTTTCGCTTCGCAAGCGGCTTTCGTAGGTGCCCACGCTTCCACTGAGCGAGTTTTTGGCGACTACTCGGAGATTACATATCGTTTTCGTTTCAAACGCTACTGCGAACACAATGGCATTGACTATGTGACTCCCTATGAATTGCGTCACACATTCGCTTCAATCTATAAAGCCGCTCTACCATTGTGGCAACTAGATGAGCTGATGGGCCATGTACACCCCGGCATGTCGTTAGGTGTATACAGTCACCCAATGGACGGTGATTCAGACGGTCTTCTTTAACTTTTCCCTTTGAAGTCCCTATATATGTATTGATTCTTTATCTCCATCATGTTACAATGCAAGCAAAAAAAGAAAGGACGTATTAGTTATGAAATCTATTCGACAAAGGATTATGGCGCTTTCCGTTTCCTGTGCGCTGGCGGTTAGTCTGGCGGGCTGTGGTGTTAATGTGACAGGTGTTGCGTTAAATCTCCCGGACAGCATGGAAAAAGGCTCTACCATTACCGCCACGCCGGAATACGCCTTTGACGGTGCGACCCCGGAAAGCGCCGCGCTCTCTAAAAAGCTGGACGCGCTGGACATGAGTTACAGTTCCAGTGACCCCGCTGTTGTAATGGTTGACGAAAACGGCAATATTGCCGCCATTAGTGCGGGTACTGCCGAGGTTGCCTTGTCCAGCAAGGACGGTAAAATTACCGCCAGTAAGACGATTGAGGTCGTTGTCACGCCGACTGGCATCACCACAACGGACGCACTGACGCTAACGGCAGGCGAAGCTTCCACGCTGGAAACCGCCGTTGCGCCAGATGATGCAACACACGTTTCCATCAACTACACATCTTCCGATGACGCTGTTGCCACGGTCAGCGATGCAGGCGAAGTCACGGCAGTAGCGGCTGGCGATGCAACCGTTACTGTCGCTGTAGATGGCACGGCGCTTTCCGCTGATTGCAAAGTCACGGTTTTGCCCGCCATTGAAAGTGTCGAGCTGAATTATTCCACGCTTTCCTTACAGCCAAAGGGCACGGCACAGCTTACTTATACCGTAGTCCCCGAAGAAGCCCTTGCCGATACTGCCACCTACACCAGCAGCGATGAAGCTGTTGCCACGGTGGACGCAGAGGGCAATGTCACCGCTGTTGCTGACGGTACAGCCACTATTACGGTTGATGTCAACGGTGTAAGCTCTGAATGTGAAGTCACGGTCAGCACCAAGTCTACCAGCACCACAAACGCCACCAGCAATAGCAACGGTGCATCTTCTGGCAACAGTGGTTCTACTTCTGACGGTGGACAAGCTCAATCTTCCGCGCCCGCCACATCTTCCAGCTTTGAATATGGCGCTCTCCCAATGGACCCCGCCACCGATGGCGAAACATGGTGGAATATTGATTCTTCCGATTCCGCATACTGGGCTGTTGCAAACAATATCAATGCTATGCGCGCAGAGGGCGGACTTCCTGCCCTTACTGTAAGCAGTTCCTTGTCAAGTATCGCACACGATAGATGCGTTTACCTTATTGCAAATGATGTTTTTTCTCATGATGGTGCAACAACTGCGGAAATCTTGTGCTCTGGTGCAACAAGTGCGTCTGCCGCTTGCACTGGTTGGAAAAACAGCCCTGGCCACTATGCAAACATTATGACCCCCGGTTACACCCAAATGGGTATTGCCTGCACCTTTAATACAGCTTACGGCGTCGAAGTCTGGTGCGTGACTTTCTCTTAATCCGCATAATCCCATAATACACAATCTCCCCTTGCCCATTACACGGGCAGGGGGAGTTTCTTTTTCAACTTAAAAAATCTATCCCATCAGGATATGCTTTCTGTTTGTTCCGCGGTTGCCTTCAAAAAGAGAATGGACAGGCTGTCAAGGGGAACGTGGAATACCGCAGCCCCGATTTTCAAAGGCAAGGATATGCCGCGAAAGCCCCTTTACTGCCTGTTCAATTCGCTTTTATACTGCGCGCGGGAACAACAGCCTCGTCCTCTCCCCTGTGCCACCCCTTGACAAAATTACGCGAGTGTGGTAAAAGTGTGGTATGCGCAATGCAGGCAAAGAGAAAAGCACCAAAACCAAACGAATAATCGTCAGATTTTGGTGCTTTTAGCAAGTGACCCGTGCGGGAATCGAACCCACGTTAACGGCGTGAGAGGCCGCTGTCTTAACCGCTTGACCAACGGGCCATAATAAAAAGAGAAGCCGGCATCTACCTATTTTCACAGGCCGTTTCCAGCCAACTATCTTCGGCACAAGTGAGCTTAACTTCTGT
>NZ_WQOH01000002.1 GCF_018784445.1 Gemmiger formicilis
TGCTATACCAATTTTCACCACCTTAAAATTTCTCTCGAAAATTTTGTTTTGGGGCTTGACTTTTAATAGTTAGTCTTTCCGTTACACCGTCTGGCATACCCATCCGTCATCTTCATCCAGCAAAACTTCCTGTTGCAGCAGGTAGATGGCGTTTATCAGTGCCACCACCATGTCCACCTTGCCCAAGCTGCGTTTCTTGGTCACGTAACGGTTCATGTTCGTGTCATAGGTGCAGCGGGCGTTCTCAAAGTTCACTTCCAGCAGTTTGTTTTTTTGGTAGGCAAACCGCCCGCTCTCGCAAATCTCCTGCAAAAATTTTGTGGCAGGGTGCAGGGTGTCGCTGTGCTGCCGCACCTGCACCGTCTCGTAGCCGTCGTGCGGCTTGCCTTCCTCGCGGTAGCGCCCGCGTTCCCACTTTTGGGCGCTGGAAAGCGCGTTGTATCGGTCATAAGCCACGCCCTGCACCCGCACTCCGTAGGTTTCTTCCAGGTCGAACACCCAGTTTTCGATTGTGCCGTAGTCCACGGTGCGGTCCCCGCACGCAATGCACTCGCCGTTTCGCACGGCCATACGGTAATCAAACTTTTCCAGGCTTGTTTTTTCGTCCACCTTATCCGCCGGGATAAATCCCATCACGTGGGCGGCAATGCGGTCGCCGATCAGCCCTACCATGGCAACGGCGCAGTTGTCGTTGCTCATGGACAGGTCAACGCCCAAATACACTTCACACCCCGCCCACTGGATATCGTCCACGCGGCAGGCCTGCACTACATCGATGGGGATGTAGCTCTCGGTGCCCGCGCCCTGGTAGATGATGTTGCAGTGCTTGCACAAAAAGTTTTCGCGGGTGCTTTCCTGTTCCACGGCTTTCTGCCGTCGTTGCAGCAAATCCTCCCACACGGTGGGCAGCGTCAGCGCCGCCGGGTTGCCCTGGGCAAGCACATTGTTGTTGGTCGCCCACTGCTTCTGGATGCTTTCCTCCGGCTCAAACAGCAGGGCGAACAGTGTTTCATTCTGAACGCGTCCTTCCAGCACATTCTTGGCGTAGGCGACCTCATCCTCAAAGGGGTTGTCGCTGCGCGGATACTTGGTGCTGATAATACACCCCAGCTTGTTCAAAATGGTCAGCTGGCCGCTTCGCATGGCCTCTATGGCGTAGGGGTTCGGCAACGCGCCCGCCTCGTCCACCAAAAACACGTTTGGTAGTCGTCCATCCAAACGGCTGTTGGAGTAGTTCAGCGGCGTGTACTCGGTGTCCTTCAGCTTGAACGTGATTTTGTCGCGCAGTATCTTGAAGTACTTGTTCGGGTCGTCCGGCGGCATCAGGGCGGGGGACGACCGCAGAATTTCTTTGATGGCCTTCTGTACCTCTCGGCTCAATGCACCGTCCGGCGCAACGCTGAACAACTTTGCAAAGCGCGGCTCCGTCAGCATCAGCAGCAAAAAGCACACCGCCACCGTGAACGTCTTAAAATTTTTGCGGCAGATTTCCAGCACTGCCGTTTCGTACCGCCGCCGCTTCAGGTCGTTGCGGTACACAACGCACAGCACCGCCGCATAAAAAAGCCACTGGTAGCCGCTGGTCGCTTCGTAGATGCTCTTACCGGCCACAAGGCCGCTGGGCATCTGCATCAGTTTCATCAGCTTACCGATTTTCCGCAGCTTCTTTTCGTTGATGCAATACTTTTTGTCCTTGCCGTCGCACACGTCCAGGAACTCTTGCGCCTGGGCACGCACCCAGGCATTGACAGGGTGGTCGACCCCCTCCACGCCCCGGGCAATGTCGTCGTTTACCAGCGCCACGGCGTACAGGTAGGCCGGGTGCTGTTCAATCGTCATCGTAATCATCCAGTACTTTCACAAGCGGGTCGGTTTCCTCGGCCTTTTTGCTGGCCGCCAGCACGCCCAGCTTGGCCCGCGCCTGGGGGCTTAACCCCAGCTCGTTACAGCTGCGGTAAAAGTCGCTCAGGTATTTGCTGCGCGCCAGCACGGCGTCCTTGTCGCAGATTTTGCCGTCGCCGTTCATCTGCTTGTCGATTTCGCGCACCCGGTCGATGCTTACCGCGCACACGGCAATCATGTAGCCGTCCACACTGCCCAGCACTCCGGCATCCTTCAGCAGGGTTTTCACCTTGTCAAAGATGTACTTTTGGGCGCTCGTCAGGTAGGCGGGGCAGGTGACAACCACGGTTTTATTGCCGTCCTTGCCGGTCTTGCCGCCGCGCAGCCTGCTTTCGGCTTCCTCACGCGCCGCCTTGACCTGCTTTGTCCTGGCCCCGCTCGCCGTCTTAATCGCTTTCGCCGGTCGTCCTCCCACCGTTCCGCCTCCTTTCCAACCATTTTGCGTTCAACTGCAAACCATTTTCGTGCCCTCACGAAAATGGCCGCACACATTTCAGCGCATTTTCCACACATTCAGCGTACTTTCCACCTCTCGCCCTCTAAATAACGCGCGCGCCCGCGTCTAATCAGTACCCGCGCGCGTATCCCCATTTCTAAAAAATTTAAATTATTTAGGGGGATGCGTGGTGTGGGGGAGGGGCGGGGCATCCTGCGGAAGCACCCCGGGGGGATGTGTCGGCGCAACTGCTGGTTGCGTGGTCGCCAGTCGGTGCAGCTCGGCCCGGCTGACCTCGCCCCGCTCGGCTCTGGCGTGGCAGCTGTCCGGCCCACGGCTGCACAAGCAGACCAACCACGCCGGATCATAAGCCCACCGCGCCGCGCCCGGCTCCTGCAACGGTATAATGTGGTGTACCTGCACCGCGTCCGTCGTTATGCGCCCAGCGGCCAGGCACAGCCGACACAGCCCGCCGTCACGCTGGCGAACCTTGGCCCGCGTCCTCTGCCATCTGGCCGTATTGCGGATGCGTGCGGCTGCGTCTGCCCTGGGCGCTCTGGCTGGGCGCTGTGGGCAGGCCTGGCCGCGCTGGTGCAGTCCACCGCACCACTTGCAGGACACCAGCACCAGCACCACCCCCAACAACAAAAAAAGGAACAGTCCGCCCGATGTGGGCGTCCTGTTCCTGCCGTGATTCTATAATAGCACACAAAAATGTTGCACAGTCTCAAATTTTAGGCAAATAAAAGGCCCGGCGAATAATCCGCCGGGCCTGATGTGGTTTTATTTTGTGTTATCTCGCTGCATTCGTTCTGCGCAGGCCTGCAAGATGTAGCCTTGCACGCTCTGGCCTGCCGCCGCCGCTGCTGCTTTTATTTTTTCGGCATCCTCTTTTAATGGCCTTAATTCAATTCGTCCGCATTTTTCGTTATATCGCGTTATTGCGGCTCTTTTTGCTTCACTTACCGGCATTTTTTGCGCCTCCTTGTGTGTTTTTCTTATTATAGCACATTTGTATTATACTCCGCAGTATACATTCTATACAAATTACACCGCGCTATACTCCGTAGTGTTTGTGCAACTCTCTAAACTATACTCCGTAGTATAATACAACCATAGCAATCGGGAACACCCCGCAAGCTAGAGCGAACCGCCGCAAGGCGTGAAAGAAGGGAAGAGGTGAAAATGAAAACGCCCAGCACAAGCGAATTGCTTGTACAGGAAGCCCGCACCGCGGAACGGCTCCGGCTCTTGATGCTCGCCAACGAGTGCAAGACCATTGAAGAGTTCCGCCAGCGGTTGCAAGAGCTGACAAACAGGCAATAAAACAGCGCCGGGGCCGCCTGCTAAACAGACCCCGACGCAATCCCAAACATCGGCGCGGTGAGTTCGCCACCGCTCCGACTTTATTATAACCACATTTCGCCCAAAGCGCAAGCCCGCCGGGCCTGCTGGGCGTTATTTCTCAATACAGCGGTTGACATACTCCAACAGAACCGCGTGAACGCTTTTTCCCTGGTCGGCGCAGTAATCCCGGAACGCCTCCGCTTTTTCCTTTGGCACCTTGCATGCAAGTGTTGCAGCGTGGTTTTTATCCCACTTCGCCGAGGCTTTTTTCTGACTTTCTGAAACGGCCATTTTTACAACCCCCTTTATACTGCTTATTATAACATGGATGCAATACGGTTTACAGTAGAAAAATTACTAGAATTATACGGTAAACATTATGCAAAATGCCAATAGACATATACTGTTTACCGTAGTACAATATAGACAAATCAAAACCCAAACACAAAAAGGAGCGCCCACCATGTTTACTTACACTGTCGAGACCATCACCCCCACCCGCACCGGCTACCACTTCACCGCACCCACTGCCAACGGTGAGCGCCTTTATGTGGAGCTTACCCGCTGCACCGACCACGGCGGCCCGCGCAGCGTCCCTGCCCTGTGGTACAAGTTCGGCCAGACACCGGAACGGCTCGCCGATTGGTGGGACGTCAAGACCTACGCCACCGACGACCGCGGCAACTGCCTAGGCCGCTACAATCCCACCATCAACCAGCGCACCCGCTTACTTGATTTTAAGTGGATTCTCCCCGCCACCTATGACAACGCCGCCGCGCTCCTGAGCGAGATCGCCCGCCGCGCCGGTATCCGCAACTAAACCCGCAAGGCCGACGCCATCCCGCGCCGCCGGTGCAAGCCCGGCCACCCGTCCAGGGTGGGCGCTCATGGGTAACAACACAAGAACCAGCCCGGCACAGCTCAACAGCCGCGCACCCATCGCAGACAGTGGCCGCCATCCCGCCGGGCGGATGACATAAGACCAAGGGGAGCCGGTGCACCTCCCTACAAAACAGATTGCACCCGCCGCCGGTCGTTCCGGCAAGGTTCGCGGAGTTCTGACCCGCCGGGCAACCCGGAAAAAGCAAAACCCGCCCGGCCCCACGAGAGAGGGCCGCCCACATCCCGCACACATAAAACGGAGGTTTTCGCCATGATTAGCAGCATTAAATTTTTCTACAACGGTCTGCGCCTGAACGGCTCCCGCACCCTCTGCCGCGTCGGCTACTCGCTGGACCTGGACGCCCAAACCGTCACCATCTACGCCCGCAGCGGCGAAACCCTCCCGCACGAGCTGTTCACCGTCGAGAATGACACCGACCTGTACACGGATTATTTCGACAACGACCGCGCCACGCTGACCCAGGCCCACCCGCTGTACAAGTTCGCGGCCTATGCCGCCGCCCGCGCTGACCTGCGCCGGCAGAACGCCCGCGCCGACTACCTGCGCGACCGCATTGCAGCCCCCAACACCTGGGACGCCATGCACCCCGACGCCCTGACCGTCGAGCTGGAAGCCGTGGACGCCCGCCGCGCCGCGCTGGAAGCCATCCCGGACCCGGGCCAGCCCACCGCCGCCGACCTGGCCGCCGTTGACCAGATGAACCAGGACGCCGAGAACGCCGCCCGCGCCGCCGCCCAGGCAGAAGAACAGCGCCGCCGGGAGGAAGCACTCGCCGAGAGTGCAGCCACCCGCGCCATCGTGCGCGAGGAAATCACCGCCCACCCGCTGGACATGAACGCGCCCGCCGTGGATTTCACGTTTTCGGAGTCTCCCGCGTTCAATGACTTTACCGCGTCGGATGGTGTCGCGTCCCTGGTGTGCAGCATTCCCGCCGCTGAGGCCATCGTCCGCCGCCTGGATTTGTACTACAATCCCGCCCAGGTCGCGCCGCACTCCTACGAGAAAACCGACTTTATTGTGTACTATCCTGCCGAGGGCGGCACGTTCGAGACCTACGCCGGGCGGCTCGACCTGGGCACCGAGTACGGCGGCCTGGTGCAGCACATCCGCCGCCACGCGGACACCCTGCGCAATGGCAACGGCTACCACACCCCCGACGACAACGACCGCGCCGAGGCCGCCCGCATTGACGCGATTGCTGACCAGCTGGAAGCCTGCCTGGCTCCCGCCAGCACTCCCGCCGAGCATCCCGCCCAGGGATGCGAACCCGCCGCGGCCCAAGCTCCCGCCGAGCATCCCGCCGGGGATGCAGGGGAGAGCGTTGACGCGCCCGCCGGTATCATTTCTGTGACGTTTGCGCCGGAACTGCTGGACGCCCTGCGCCGGGAGTATCCCGCCCAGGCCGGGCAGAGCATCCCCGCCGAACATCCCGCCGGGGCCGACATTCCCGCCCAGGCTCCCGCCGGGGATACCGGGAACTGTGCCGGGCGTAACAACCCGCGCACAATTCCCGCCCGGGGCGCATGGGTTCCCTCGGTGGTATCCTCCGCACATCCCGCCAGCAATCCCGCGGAACATCCCGCCCAGGGTGACGAACCCGCCGCGCGGGAAGAAGTGGAACAGCTGCGGGACGCCCTGCGCAGCCTGTCCGATGTGGAGCTTGCGGCCTGCCTATTCCACGTCGACCCAGCCAGCAGCGACGCGCGGCCCATGTCCGCCGTATTCCTGCGGGAAATGTCCCGCCGCGATCCCGTCCGCAGCTTTGCCGCCTTCAAAGCGTGGCGGGCCGGGGATATCCCGCCGGACGTCCGCGCCCTGCTGGATTCTCTCGCCGACGGCGACCCCGACGCGGGCGGCGATTGATTCCCGCCCGGGGTCCCATCATCCCGCCGGGGGATGGTTGGAGATATCCCGCCCGACATCCCGCCAAACAAAAGCGCCCCGGCAGGCCGTGTGCTCCACACGACCCGCCGAGGGCTTTTCTATCTTACCATATCCCGCACCGCTGCGCCACATCCCGCAGAAACTCCCGCTTTCGCCGGTAGAACTCGGCCCGGCTGATGGTCGGCACGTCCAGCAGTTCATACCGCCAGCGCCGCCCATCCCGGCAGTTGTTCAAAACTGCCTCCCGCAGTTTCCCGGCAATATTCATGGGCAGGTCCGCGCCGATATCATAGGCCGCCTGTTGTATGGCCCGCATGATCCGCGCATCCCGGCTGTTGTCCAACTCGCACATCCGGCGTTTTTTCTCTTCGCACGACGGCAGTGCCCACGCGGGATTCCCGCCGGGTGTTTTCTTGTCATATCCCGCAATTTGGTTTTTCTGCTCCCGGTAGCGTTTTTCCCGCGCAGGTTGTCCGCGCACCAGGTATAGAGCGGCCTGGGTCACATCCCGCGGGATGCGCTGCTTGCCCATGGTTTCATCCCTCCCCATCGGTTATGTACTCGGTAAATTTCCACCCGCGCGGCTCTGCGTACAGGTCTATGAATAGTCTGCGCCGGTAAATATAATTCCGCTGCGCCCGCCGGGTGAATTTTGATTTCACCTCTACCACCTCGACCGTGCCATCTGCGTAGGTCAGCACAAAATCCGGGGTGTAGTGCGCGGCGGGCAGTTTCAGCCCACAGTATTCTTTTTCCGGCAGCAGGTCAAAGCGCACCTGTTCGCGCACTTCTGCCACCAGGCCCGCCGCCACCTTCGGCAGGATGATTTCCCGGTAGTACCGCTTTTCGCTTTCCGGGGCGTCTTTCGTGAATCGTTCGCGTTTTTGGCTGTTTTTCGGCTGAATTTCCCGATTTTGTCCATTTCGTTCCCGGAATTGGTCACTTTTGGCCCGATTTCCGGCCAATCGTTCACTTTTTCGTTGCAAAATCTGCAACTCAGCCTGTGCGCGGTAGCGCGGCGGCAGGTCGTCAAGTTCCAGCCTTACGCCCATTTGTTTTTCCTTTCGGCTGTCGGCGTGGATCCGCCCAAAACGTGGCGGTTACGTGCCATTCGCCGGTGATTTCGTTGTAGCGTGCCTCTGCGCCGGTGAAAGCGTACTGCCGCACCTGGCCTCGGCCCAGCTTCAGCGTGCCGTAGCGGCTCTCCCAAAACTGCGCGTCGTCTATGTACAGAGTGGCCGCCTCGGCCAGCTTCTTGGGTGTGTAGCGCCTATCATTCGGGCGGGGCTGGGTTGGGCGGCGCAAGCCCTGGCTTTGCCGCCAACGGCGGCGCTTCGGATTTTTCGTGATGTACTCGCAGTAGGCCGCCAGACTGCCCTTGTTAAATTCGGCGCGGTCGCACTTCACCAGGCCCAGCGGCTCCCGCCACTTTCCGCGCCCGGTGCTCCAACAGTCCTTGATTTCGTCGGTCGTCAGGTCGCATTCCAGGATCATGTGATGGTGGTAGCGCACTTCCTTCTGGCACGCGGCCTTGTCCTCGTGCTGCCACTCGGTCACGACGATATATTTCACCTTGCGCAGCACCCCGCCGGGGTTGCTGGGGTCGGCTTCCATCGCGGCCGCGTATTTCTTCGCCTGGCGGCGGTTCAGCTTGTCGATGAAGTTGGTAATATTCCGCTCGGGTTCTTCTGCCGTCAGCGGTAGCCACTCCGGCGCGTAGGTCAGGTGCACCAGCTGGGTTTTACTTTTTCTCTCGGTAAAATTCTCCGCCACGGTCCAATGCAGATTGCGGCGGGCGTAGCGTTCGTTGCAGTTCTGCATTGCCAGGCTGGATGCGAACGCTTTTTTTCTGCGCACACTGGCGCGGTGCTCGGCGGGGGAGACGTGCAGCAGGTCGACTTCCATGTATTCCTTGCCACAGATGGTTTTCTGTTCGCGGATGAATCTGGATTTCATACTGCTGTACCTCGTTTCAAGTTTCGACTTCCGTTCGGTTGGGATTGGATTGGTTTTTCTATTGGATAGAATGGGGGAAAAGATAAAACCCTATACAAGCCCTCAAGCGGCCTATTGGCCGCGAAAAATTGCCCGGTATCCGCCGGGCGCGGGTTTATTCAGTTTTCTTACCTTATATAATAGTGGCCGCTACTGTTTGCCGCCCTTGTACTTCCTCCGCCGGTTCTTCTTGTCCATTTCGTGGGTCACGCGCATGGCGTCGACCGGCTTGTTATCGGCCATGTATTTTGCAAACTTGTCCATTTCTGCACGATACGATATGTAGGCGGGGCAGCCGGTGTGGCAACCCGGTTTTCTGGCCTGGCAGCCGTAGCACGGCGCGTTCATGGCAAGCCCTCGATGGCCGGTTCCGCCGGGGCTTTCGCCCAGCTTTGCGGCGGCAGGTAGCGCCCGGGGAACACATCGTTCAGTTCCATGGGCTCACGCAGCCGCCGCACATCCTCGATCTTCCATGCGAAAATGCGGCCCGCCGCGCCCTTGTAGGCTTTCAGCTGTTCTTCCGTCAGGCAGCTTGCGTGGGCAATCTCTACCAGCAACTTTGACCGTGTGCTGAAATCCACCGCCTTCAGCCACTCAATCCGGCGGCAGATAAACGTACCCACCAGCTTGCCGCAGCCGCCCTCGGATTTTGTCTCGTACACCCACACGCGCAGCGGCGCTTTTGTTGATACCAGCGCCCGCGGGGCGGATTTTCGGATTTCAGCCGTTTTCTTTCCGCTAAAAATCATCTGCACCCACTTGGGCCGGATGGATAAAATATAATCCGTCATTTCTTTTCCCTCATGTCCGATACCGCTGCATAAAATTCGTCTAAATCCTGAAAGAATCTATCTTTAAAAACCGTCGGCAGAATGATGGCGCGCAGATCCATCCCATCCTTCATTACGTAGTAGTAATGGTCCGTTCCGGCTCTCCGCTTTGTGTAGTGGAAGTAGGAATCATCCTTCATTTCATCCTTCAGCGGTTCCGTCAGTATGGCGTTGATGAATCCGCAGCCGCCCATGGTATCCGTCAGGCCGATGCAGTTCATTTTCCCATAGATAACGCCCATCGGCAGTTCCGTACATTCCAGCTCGCCTTCCTCGGAATCGTAGAGGTTGATTTCCGCCAAATCGTCCTTCGCACAGTAATAATCGGTGCTCAAAGAGACTTCTTTCTGTTTTTTGCTGTCCCAGCCAAAAACGGCGGCCAGCTCGGCTTCACTTGTGATTCTCGGAAAATCCGGCGGCAGGGGATAGACGCTGTGCCCGGTGCTGATAAACTGCGCCTCTTTATCGTCCGAATGGCCGATAGAAATAAGCTGACAGAAGCCTGCCTTCATGCACAGCTTGCCGATTTTATCAACCTTCATCGTTATTCCTCCGTTTCGATTGCCTCGGCCAGGGATTCCAGCGCCTTCCGCAGCGCGGCGCTGAACTTACCGGCCTTTTCCGTTTTGCCGTCGCCGCGCAGTTCGTCGCACAGCGTTAGCACCTCGTCCACGTCGCCCTGCACGCGGTCAAACAGCAGGCTGAACCGCAAAGTATCCTCGTCACCGACGACCTTCAGCTGTTTTGCCAGTTCCTCCGCGTTGGCCTCGGCCTGTTGGCGGGCGGCTTTTTCGGCTTCAAGCGCCTTTTCCGCCTGTGCCCGGGCCGCTTCTTCCGCAGCCTTGCGGGCATCCTCCGCACCGTCACGGCGGGCTTTCTCAATCAGGGTTTCACGCTGGGCCTTCTCGTTGGCAAGGTCGCTTTTCAGCTTCTTGGCGTTCTTGTCCGCTTTTTCGGCGGCTTTCTCCGCGTCAGAGCGCTTTTTCTCGGCTTCTTCCATCCTGGCCTGCATTTCGTCAAAGCGTTTTTGCTGCTCTTCCGTCAGCTCGTCGGCCTCGGGCTGTGTAGTTGACTGCAAAAGACAGAGCTGTTCGGCGTAGCCGCTGTTTTTCTCTTCCAGCTCCTTGATTTTTTCCTGCAATTCCTTGACGGTCACATCCTGCAAGTCCGTCTCGGCCACGACCTGCTGCCGTTCGCCGTTCGCCGTCCGTCAGCTGGGCCAGCAGTGCCAGCTTGGTTACGCCAGCGGCGGCGTTCTGCTCCACCAGCTGCGCGGGGAGCTTTTCCACCACCGCAATATAATTGTAGGCCTGTCGCTGGTTCAGCCCGATGGCCGTCTTGGTGTAGTCGCCCAGTGTCTCAAAGCCCAGGGCCTTATAACCGTTGGTGTCGCGCATCCGCTTGATTTCCCGGCCCAGGTCAAGCAAGCTGTCAGCAGCTGCCCGGGCCGCCGTGGCAATTTCATAGTGCAGCGCAAGCGCCGCGCTTTCCTCCGGCGTCGCCGCGCCGGTAAAGATCATCTGCTTTTCGTCGTAGGTCATTTTTGCATCACCTCATCCGGCTTTCGCCTTTTTCTTCGGTTTCTGCGGCAGTGTCCACTTGTCCAGCACCTCACGCCGCCAATCGCTCACAAATGCAAGCACTTTTTTGTTGATTTGCAGTTTCTTTCCGTCGGCAAACTCGTTTCCGTAGCCATGCAGCTGTATCTCGGCTTTGGTCCGCACATCAATATTTAGTGTGTACCAGCTGCGATCCGGGCGGCGGCTGTGCCGGATGAACAGGATGATTTTTCCCTGTGCATGGCTCTTGCTGTAACCGCCAACGCAGTGATGCAGCACATTTCCTTCCTGCACAAGCTCGCTGGGCCGCTCGGCCACGCGGATGCAGATACCATCCTTCTCCCACGCCAGCCCCGCGCATCGCTCGCTCATTTCGCGGAACGCGTTTGCGCATTCGTCGGTGTCGGCCCGCACCGCCGCTTCGGCATTCATTGCACGATCATGGGCGGCGCGCAGGTTTTTCGGCCAGCGCACGGCCTCTTGGCTCATGTCCATTCCGGCCCGCTCGGCCATGCGCAAATAATCCATCAGGTAGTAAGAGGTTCGGTTCTGCTTTTTCAGGTAGTTCACGGTGCGTGCCAGTGGCAAATCATTTTCAAGAATATTTGTCGCGTCCATGGTGTCCACGCTGTCCAGCAGGTAGAATAACTCCTGCTGTGTGTTGCATCCGCGGTATTTTTTCCATAGCTCCAACTTTTCCAGGCCGTAGCCTCTTTCTTTCAGCGCCCGGGCCTCCGCCTTGTTCAGGCCCAACATCTGTGCCGGGCGGGTTTCCTTCCAGTTTATCCACGGCAGGCGCGGCAGGGGGCAGATACTCGTTGGAATGTAGCTTCCTACGTTTTTCACCTCGTATTATATAAAAGTAGTATTTATAGACCGCTCTCCAGCGGAATGCTACAATAAGTTCAGGATGCTGTGGATT
>NZ_WQOH01000032.1 GCF_018784445.1 Gemmiger formicilis
TTCCGGGCGGTTATCATACTCTGCCCCCGCTACTACTCCAAACGCCGGAAAAAGGAGGACAGGGACAATGGCAGATAACCGCAAGTATTACTACCTCAAGCTGAAAGAGAACTTTTTTGACAGCGACTCCATTGTGCTGCTGGAAGATATGAAAGACGGAATTTTATATTCCAATATCCTCTTGAAGCTGTACTTAAAATCGCTGAAAAACGGCGGGAAGTTGCAGCTTGACGAGCATATCCCCTACACAGCGCAGATGATAGCGACACTGACCCGCCACCAGATAGGGACGGTTGAGAGGGCTTTAGAGATTTTCCGGCAGTTGGGGCTTGTGGAGCAGCTTGACAGCGGGGCTTTCTATATGACCGACATTGAGCTGATGATAGGACAGTCCTCTACCGAAGCCGAGCGAAAACGGGCTGCAAGGCTGGAAAACAAAGCACTTTTACCGCCCCGGACAAAAGGCGGACATTTGTCCGACATTCGTCCACCAGAGATAGAGATAGAGTTAGAGAAAGAGATAGAGATAGAAAAAGAGAGAGAGGGAGAAACGGGACACCCCACCCCCGCCGCTTATGGCAGATACAACAATGTGATACTGACCGATACAGAGCTTTCCGGGCTGAAAACAGAGCTGCCCGACAAGTGGGAGTATTATATTGACCGGCTTTCCTGCCATATCGCTTCCACCGGGAAGCAGTACCACAGCCATGCAGCCACCATTTACAAGTGGGCGCAGGAGGACGCTGCCAAAGGCAAGGCTGCCCCGAAACAGGGCATACCCGATTATTCATGCAAGGAGGGCGAGAGCTTATGAGAAACGGGATTGAAGCTATGATTACGGACATTACAGCCACTACCGCCGAAGCGGAGGACTACACAGGCGAGGACGGGCTTTTATACTGCGGCAAGTGCCATACGCCCAAAGAAGCCTATTTTTCAAAAGAAACCGCCCAATGGTTAGGGCATGACCGACACCCGTCAGAGTGCGACTGCCAGCGGGCAGCGCGTGAAAAACGGGAAGCCGCTGAAAGCCGACAGAAGCACCTTGAAACAGTGGAGGACTTGAAACGCCGGGGCTTTACCGACCCTGCTATGCGGAACTGGACATTTGAGCATGACAACGGCAGAAACCCGCAGACCGCAACCGCCCGTTTTTATGTGGAGAGCTGGGAAACCATGCAGGCTGAAAATATCGGCTACCTGTTCTGGGGCGGCGTGGGGACAGGAAAAAGCTACCTTGCCGCCTGTATCGCCAACGCCCTTATGGAAAAAGAGGTTGCCGTCTGCATGACAAACTTTGCAACAATACTCAATGACCTTGCCGCCAGCTTTGAGGGCAGGAATGAGTATATTTCCCGCCTTTGCAGCTACCCCCTGCTGATACTTGATGATTTCGGTATGGAGCGAGGGACAGAATACGGGCTGGAACAGGTTTACAGCGTGATTGACAGCCGTTACCGAAGCGGCAAGCCGCTGATCGCCACGACCAACCTCACGCTGGAGGAATTGCAGCACCCGCAGGACACGCCCCACGCCCGTATCTATGACAGGCTGACTTCCATGTGCGCCCCCGTCCGCTTCACGGGCAGCAACTTCCGAAAGGAAACCGCACAGGAAAAGCTGGAACGCTTAAAGCAACTGATGAAGCAGCGAAAGGAGAGCCTATGACAGAAA
>NZ_WQOH01000033.1:0-1540 GCF_018784445.1 Gemmiger formicilis
CAGGCGGAGCGTTTTGGGGCACGCAGCGAATACGCAGAAGTCCTCCGCATGGATCTGACGGCGGTTCCCAAGCTCGTGGAGACCAGCGAGGGGATCTTCCGGGGGAAAACAGTGGTGCTGGCCACCGGTGCGGAACCCAGAACGCTGGGCGTGGCCGGAGAGTCGGAACTGGTGGGCCGGGGCGTGGCCTACTGCGCCGCCTGCGATGGGATGTTTTACAAGGGCAAAACGGTGGTCGTGGTGGGCGGCGGCAATTCCGCCGCGGCAGATGCCCTCCTTCTCAGCCGCGTGGCGAAAAAAGTGATCCTCGTCCACCGCAGAGACACCCTGCGGGCCACCAAGATCTATCACGAGCCGCTGGCACAGGCCGAAAACGTGGAATTCCGTTGGAACAGCGTCGTTTCCGCGCTACTTTCCGGGGACAGGCTGACCGGCGTCCGCCTGCGGGACACCGTCACCGGTGAGGAAAGCGTGGTGGACTGCGACGGCGTATTTGTCAGCGTGGGCCGACAGCCCGCCACGGCGCTGGCGGTGGGTCAACTGGCGCTGGACGGCGGCGGCTATATCGTGGCCGGAGAGACCACGGAAACCAGTATTCCCGGCGTTTACGCCGTGGGCGACGTGCGGACGAAGCCCCTCCGTCAGGTGGTCACCGCCGTGGCGGACGGTGCGGTGGCAGTCCACATGGCGGAGAAATATATCGCGGAAAACCGATAAGGGATGTAGATTGAAAAAGCCATGTTTAAGGTCAGGCCGGATACGACCGCCGTGGGGATGCCGACATATCTGCAAGGCAAACTGCCAGAGTGATGGCAGATAAGATAACCCATGTAAGATAGGGAGATATGTTGTCTCTCCATATCCAGTCCACGCAACAGTGAGCAACTGAACACAAAACACAGCCACAGATGTACTCTGCGGCTGTGTTTTTATGCGTAGTATACCGCGTGACAAGCGGTTTTACTGTCATGGCGTCACATAATTTGAGAAAATCGGCGCGGCGCTGCTCCGGTTGTACGATTAGGCTCCTTGAGCTCTGCATAGCTTTTGGAATTCAAACAGAAAATACCCACAGCCAAAGCGGCTGTGGGTATTTTCAAATCAGATTGTACAAGCTGACGCTGTCCTGCCGATCTCTACAGACCGTAGCTGCTTCTTCCATCTGCAAAACCCCGACGCTCCGTGGCTGACGGGGTTATCCGCACTTGCTAATACGCCCAAAGGGGGCTCCTTAACGCGCAGAAGGAAAGGGACGGTCAGCCTCCGGCGTTTTGAGAAGGAAATGGCTTTTGTGAAAGTCGAGCAGGCCCTCATCCCGCATTTTTCCAAGCTCCACGGACAGCCCGCTGCGCTCCACACCGAGGTAATCCGCAAAGATCCTGTTCTCGGCGGATGCCTTCGGCCGCTTCGGTTCACTGGAGCGGACTGCCCGTGCCCCCTGGGCACCGCAGGCCCGGCGTTATTATTACAACATCGTCGGAAAGTATGGCGCACAGGTGCAGGCGCTGCTGAAAAAAATCTCCGCGCTGGAGATCAAAAC
>NZ_WQOH01000033.1:1550-2020 GCF_018784445.1 Gemmiger formicilis
CCCCATGCTCACAGAAGACTTGGGGGAGTATCTGCGGCTCTATGATCTCTGGTCACAATGGAAACCGGAAAAACCGGAGGGCATCCTGATCGCTCACGCATCCATCCATGGAAATACCGCATATGCATCGGAGGCCCTCAAGAGCAAGCTGAAGGGAAAAGGTGCGCAAGTCACCATGTGCGATTTGACGGCAACAGACCTTTCCTATGCCGTGACCAGCGCATTCTACTGTGGGAAACTGGTGTTGGCCTGCTCCACTTATGACGGAGGACTGTTCCCGCCCATGAAGGCCTTTTTGGATCATTTACAGACAAAGGGATTCCGAAACCGCCGGATCGGCCTCATGGAAAACGGCTCATGGGCCCCTGCTGCCGCGCGGCTGATGCGCGCCGAGTTGGAAAAGATGAAGGAACTCCGACTGTGTGAAACAGATGTATCGCTGCGCGGCGCACTGAACCAAACCAGCGAAG
>NZ_WQOH01000033.1:2044-5055 GCF_018784445.1 Gemmiger formicilis
TCCGATGCCTCAAAAGCAAAACATCGTCGCTAAGTTATTTAGACAACAATATGGCGTTGAGTGATGCCGAAGCTTTGAAAATGGATCGAAGCGCAGCCGCAGATGTTCTCTGCGGCTGCGCTTTTTGCATTTTGACCACGGTGCAAACGGATGGCTTTGACCGTTGCCCTCGGTTTCTACAAGCGCATAGTATCGCCAACTCTATTATAAATCCTCGCTTGTCCGATAATTTGTACTTTGAACTTTCAGCAAGAATTTGTACAAGTCAGGCATTCATTCAACCAAATCCGATCGGATTTCAGCAAGAGTTTGCCGTTCCTGACGGACTTTCTGTTCCTGCAAATTTACGTCTCGTAATTGTTCCACTAATTCATGCATCCGATGCCCCATTTCTTGTGCGAGGACATTTACCTTATCAATCTCTACCGATTGGTCGATGCTCTCTTTTTCGAGGTATGCTGCTGCATTGCGGTATGCTTGAAGTTCCGTACTATGTTGATTGAAATATTCCATCTTTTGATTTAAGGGTTTTGCTGCATACTCCATCCATACAGGCTTATAAGTCTTGCATATCTGCAAATGTTTTGCAGCAGCTGCGTAGGTAGTTCGCTTTTGCTTCACCTCTGCCAGTTCATTTGTAAGTCCAATCTGCGTTTTTCCAAGATTATGTATAACTTTATCGTAATCGCCGGTGGTATGGATTCGACTATCGGTCATGCCTTGCAGCATTTTGCCGAGGAACTTCGCATTTTCAATTCCTGCACGCCGTTCTACCGCAGCAATTTTACGCTTTAGTCCAGTGCTTTCCGTTATAGGATTAATTGAACTTCCCAGAAATTCGGAGAGACGGTCGCCTTGTATGTTCAGCCTTTTCTTTGAATCTCCGATGGGGACATAACTATATTGCAGGTTGGGATATAAAAGCACTGTACACTGCCCGGCATCCAAATCACGAAGCACATATTTTTCAGGTATGAATAGTCGTTCAATGCCATTCTGCGGTAGATGGAGCGTCACACCTCGAATAGACATAGCTTTTATCTGATTTTCCGAAAGGATGACTTGCACAGGCTCTACATGGTTTTCCTCGTCAATCTGCTGGATCAGCTTTGCGCCTCGAATCGTGCCGTGGGTTTCGTCCTCATAAACCAAGTCATAAGAGAAGTCGTTTCCGACATTGAAAGTGATTTCGCCATCCGGCGAAGTCGTCACTTCGCTTTTGTTGACCATTAGTTTGGCGGGGTTTCCATTGTCATCGTGAACCTGAAGAACCAAACCATTTTTTCCCGCAGACAGAATTTGGCGGCTGCTTAACTTCACTGCTGCCGTACAAACTTCTGGATACTGAATCGTCAATTTCTGATAGCGGTCGAGCAGCGAATTCTCTTCCCCATCAGAAAGCTGCATTTTTCCATTCTTCAGCGCATACTCAATTCCTTCACTGGTGAATTCGGAACCGAGGGCATCTTCGGGAACCCATGCACCATCCAACGCCGTGGACCGGTACAGTACCTGCTCGGTCGATTTTTTCACTTTGGTTTCGATGCCTGCAGTTTTCAGTTTATCTGCAAAGTCCGCCATACCAGTTACCGAACGGAGGATACCAGTAATTGTCTTTCTCAGGTATTTCTGCTCTTGTGCATTGTCAGACAGTCTGGCGCAGATACCGGCATAAGTAAATGTATCCGTATCAGATAAGCTATTATCCCGGACTGCTCGACCCGCACCCTCCAGCAAATAGCTCATATGCTTGCCTCGAATTGTAGGTGTGATTTCCAGTTCCTTTGCCATAGAAAGAAACTGACTATAATCCGTTGCCCGCTCCAAGCAAAAATTCAGCCTCTTTCGGATTTCCGTCCGGTTGGATACAGATTTCTTTTTCCCTGCGTTTTCAGGATACAGTTGCCCAATCTTTTGTGGATCATCAATCACGGATAAATGTGCTTCCATGCACAAGCGGTCAGAAATATCCCGTATCTGACGTGCCGTGCGGTAAGGCACCGTTCGCAGTTTCTTATAGTCGTAAAAGGAAACTGCATTGATCATAATGTGGTTATGGATATGACCTTTATCAATGTGAGTTGCTACCACATACTCGTACTTGCCGCCTGTGTATTCAAATGCCAGTTTCTTCCCCAGCTCATGGGCCTGCTCAGGCGTGACAGCATCTTCTGGAGAAAAAGACTGTATCAGGTGATAAGCAAGATTTGTGGAACGCTTTCTTTTCAGGTTCCGCGCCTTGTGCGAAAGCACTGCTGTCACTTCAAAGTCGATAGAAGCTGTTTGAGGCTCGCAATTATAGCCTGACACCAGCATCTGACCATCGGTCTTGTCTGGGTTTTCGATATAGGCCAGTGCCTTGCCAAGAGTAGATTTTATCGCATGAATTTTTGTGATAGCCATAAGAAGCTCCCTAAAAGAAAAATGCCCTATGTGAAATGAGTCTCACATAGGGCATCTGCCTGTAATTATTGTTTTGTTGATTCTGCCTCCATCATAAGGCGGTCAAAATCGCTTTGGTACTGCCTGTCCTGTATAACGCGGTACTTTTCAAATTCACTTTCTGCGAAAGCCTTTGCGATTGCTGCTGTAACCTTTCCTTTATCTTTTAGAATTTCGGCATCGTTGAATTGCAGGAAAGCGTCCAGTTTCTCTGCCCAGTCCTGCATCGTCATAGGAATATGCCGCCGTGCTTGGCGCGTTGCATAGTCAAGGTACATTGTTACAATCTCATTCAGTTCTTGTAACTCATCCTGCTGCAAATAGTTCTTTGCAACAGAAACATCGGCTTTGACTATCTTCCCATTTGGGGCATTCTTCCATGAGGTCAACCCCATGTGGTCTTTTGTGTGGTCTGCCCGTTGCACAATGACCTCTGCGGCAGTACTGCCGTGAACAGCGTAGTGCATTTTATTCTGAACGGTTGCAAAGAAGTCTTTGGTCGTTTTGCTGTCTACCGAGTAATCTACGGCAGTAGCATAAATATCCGTAATTTTCTGGTAAAAGCGGCG
>NZ_WQOH01000034.1 GCF_018784445.1 Gemmiger formicilis
GAGGGCGACTTTGAGGCCGCCTACAACGTGATTGCCCAGTCCAGTGCGCTGCCCGCCGTCTGCGGCCGTGTCTGCCCGCAGGAGCATCAGTGCGAGGGCAAGTGCGTCCGCGGCATCAAGGGCGAGGCCGTCGGCATTGGCCGCTTGGAGCGCTTTGTCGCCGACTGGTACCGCAACAACGTACATACCAAGCCCACCGCCCCCGCGCCCAACGGTCACAAGGTCGCGGTCATCGGCGCGGGCCCGTCCGGCCTGACCGTCGCGGGCGATCTGGCCAAGCTGGGCTACAAGGTCACCGTCTACGAAGCCCTGCA
>NZ_WQOH01000035.1 GCF_018784445.1 Gemmiger formicilis
CGCAAGCCTGTGAAAAGGCAGGAACAGGAGCGATAAAAACCACCCCAAAATGTACCCGAACCCATACAGAACAAGGGGGCTGCCCCGTACCCTATCCGCAATACCAAAGGGTTTTTTAACGGGCTTACAGGGCAGAAAAACCCCGAAAATGATACCGAGATGATACAGAATTACCGCCGATACCGCCACACCAGCGGAAACGGCAGAAAGGAGCGCACCCATGCCAAGAATGAGCAAGAAACGGCGGCTGGAATGGTCTTTTTTCCTGCGGCAAGTGAAAGTCGGGAATACCACCTGCGACCG
>NZ_WQOH01000036.1:0-82742 GCF_018784445.1 Gemmiger formicilis
AGGCTCGCTCCACTCCGTTCCGCTCGCAGCGCATTTTCTCAGATTTTTTTCTGATTATATTCTGAAAAAGTGGCGGAGAAACGACGGAGTTGTTTATAATCTGAAATCGATTCGGGGAAGAAAAGGGGCCCCGGCGCGGAGCGCCGGGGCCTAATCCTGTTCTGCTCAACATTCTGCCTTTTTGGCGGAACTGTTTTGCCCTATGTCATAGTAACATACGATAGAGGGAGTGTCAATAATAGGGTCAAAACTGTAACTATTATATGTACACTTATAATTTTTGAGTTTGACGATTTTTATCCATTCGCAGTTTTTGCATTCTTCATGGTCTCCACATGGCGGGATGCAAATATCTGGTTCAAACGGACAAGAATAGAAATCGTAACACATCAAGTATACCCCTTATATAATAAAATCTTGGTCTACTCTCACTCGACCATTTTCTCTGTTTGTGGGGAATTACTCGGCGACTATCATTTTGTCCATGCAGTCACCGCAGATTATGTTGATTGCCTTCGTTGCTCGGCAGCTATTGCCACATTTGGGGCAAATGTATTTGCGGGTGCTACTGGGCTTTTTGGTTCTGCTCCCGCCCTTGGGGAGCGTTCCGAGCACATCCAGCAGGGAAACACCCTCGACCATCTGCAAGTCCTGCCAGCCCTGTTGCTCGATGAAATCCAACAGGTCAACTCCGGGGCTGGTAATTGTCCAACCGTATTTGGGGTGGTGCTCCACTTCCAGCCCGTGCGCCTCGGCCATTGACTTAAATCTTTTGTTGTGATACACGCCGTTATTGCTGGTGTCCTTGATGGGTTCGGGGTTTCCGTCCGCATCAAGGATTTTTGAGCCGTAACCAACTGCGCAGGCAAGGTGGCACATCTCATGCAAAAGCGTGGCACAGGTTTCCTCGATTGGGCGGTTGAGCGTGGGCGAACTGATGTTGATTTCATACCGCCGCTCATCGCCCGCCTGCCAGACCTTGCCGCAGGTAAAATGTCCGTATGCTCCAACGGTCTTTTTGAGGCTGATAACAACTTCCGGCAACGCGCCATCAAAAAAGTGATTGTTGAGAAGTCGAAACATTTTTTCGAGTTGTCCAGCCACGCGGCTTGTTTTAATCGTTTGTTTCATTTTCGTTTTCCTTTCGCTTTTAAAAGTTTACTTTTAATCCCCGCAGAAGTGGTTAGCAGATTGACCCCTGCCGGCGAAAAGAAAAAGTAAAGCCCCCAACCCGGTGTCAACAGAACGTGGAATATCGCAGCACTCCCCGCAACGTGCGAGAATATGCCGCGAAAGTCTGTTGACTTAGGGCTGGGGGCTTATATACTTTTTTGAGCGGCAGGGCCACGCTTCCTCGTCCCGCCGCAGCGGCGTTCCTTATTTAAAATGTGAAATTTTCGTATTCCTAGATTTTTAAAGCGCTTTTGATGCGCAATGTAGGTATAGTACATTTGGAAAGAAAAAAGCATCAAAAGTTCAAACTTCCGATGCTTTGAAATCTTCCAACTGACAAGCGGGTTTATCCCGCTCCAAAAGATAGGTTCAAAAGGAGTTGGTTTTATTGAGGGTCTACGGGTACGTTCGTGTATCGACCAAAGGTCAAGCGCCGGGAACGTCACTAGACGAGCAGACGGCGGAGATACTAGAAAAGTATCCCACGGCTGTTATCGTTCGTGAGGTGGCCTCCGGCGCGTCAGAGCGACCAGAGTTCGCAAAAATCTGTGAGCAGTTGGAAACGGGTGATACGCTCGTCGTCTGCAAATTAGACCGCTTTTGTAGGACAGCCAAAGAGGGGCTGGGTTATGTGGATTATCTGCGCGGCAAAGGCGCGGCAGTCCACATCCTAAATATGGGCGTGATTGACAACAGCCCAATGGGGCGATTGATGGTGACGATGCTACTGGCATTCGCAGAATTTGAACGCTCATTGATAATTGAGCGCACACAAACAGGCAAGACCGCCGCTCGCAGTCGGACAGGTTTTCGGGATGGCCGCCCGCCTAAGTTTTCTCGTGAACAAATCGACCATGCGATTTGCCTACTTGAAAATCACAGCTACAAGGAAGTTACCAAAATGACAGGTATCTCGCGCAGCACACTACAACGCGAGAATCGAAAAAGGAGAAACCAATAATGAAAAAGATTACTGTATTGGATATTAAATTTTATCCCCACACCGTCCGTTGGTATCGCCGCAAAAAATCAAAGCAGGACAGTACACAGGTGTCATGTTATGACGGCTTTGCTCACATTGAAACCGTAGACGGGATGCGTACAGCGCACGTTCGGGTCATCTGTGACCCGACGGAAAAGCCAGATAAAGTTTGCACGATACATATGGCCCGCGCATACGACATAAGCCAGCTATCTGCGCAGGATGTGCAGATGGCGGCTTACGAGTGCGTGTTGCAGGAGATGCAGCAATACATCTGCGCTGAATTGCATCGTTGAGAATCCCAAGGGGCAGGAACGGCGGGAAGTCGTTCTGATGGGGGCCGCAGCCCCCACTGACGGCAAGAGGGTCTTGTCGGCAGCGGGGAGCCCAGAGGGGTCACGCCCCTCTGGCAAGGTAAGCCCGCAAGGGCGGTGGGAGTTTCCGGGGAAACTGCCATACCTTGTATTGCAGATTACAGCTGCAATAGACATCCCGCAAGCTCCGGCAGATTTAAGGGCGCGCGGCAAGCGCGAGAAAGGAGCAACGCGACGTGGCGAGCGTAACAAAATTTACGGCGGGCGCAGTCTACAATCAACTGCGCCACAACCTAAGGCAAATCGCTCATTCTAGCAACCCGGACATTGACCCGGTGCGGCTGCGGCAGGACTATGTGCTGTCGCCCGACAGGGGCATGAGCGATTACGACTATTTCCAAGAGCGGTTAAGCCAACTGTACGTCTATGGCCGTAACGATGTTAAGGTCATGGCGGGCTGGGTTGTAACCGCACCGCAGGACTTAGAACAGGAACAGTTCGACGATTTTTTTCTAGCCGTCTATGATTTTCTCGAAAATCGATACGGCGAGGAAAACGTCATACAGGCTGTCGTCCACGATGACGAGGGCGGTCAACCGCATCTGCATTTTTGTTTTGTGCCTGTGGTCGAGGACAAAAAACACGAGGAGGGATATAAGGTGTGCGCCAATGACGTATTAGACCGTCGAGAGCTTCGCAATTTTCACCCGGATTTGCAACGCTACTTAGACGAACACGGCCTAGAGGATGCCCACGTTATGACTGGCGTGACCCGCGCACAGGGCGGTAATCGAACCGTCGCAGAACTCAAGGCTGAACGTGAGCAGGAATATGAGCAGGAAACCGAGCGTCCAGAGCTTGATTTCGGCGGGCCAAGGGTCGAACAAGAACTACATTTTTGAGGAATACACCATGAAACAGGCCGTGTTACTTATCGACTGTTATCTGTACGGCACAATAGCGATTCTGGCCGTTGTGCTACTCGTGCTGGTCTATCTGCACGGACAGGCCAACCACCTGCCCAATCCATTTGCGCGAAAAAATATTGTCTATCGGCCAGCCCCCAAAGCGCGAGGCGTGCTGCTGGGGAAAAAATATGGTCTGTTGGCGTACTCGCCGGAGCCAGACGAGGGGCACATTATCGTGATGGGCCCGTCCGGCACTGGCAAGACAAGTGCCCTGCTGATTCCAACATTAAGGAGTTGGCAGGGCACTGCCCTTGTCGTGGATATATCCGGCGACATATCCGCCAATGTGGGCATGCCCAACAAAATTATTTTTGACCCAACGGCCAAAGACTGTGTGCCTTATGATGTGTTCGCATCCATTGACGCTGCCCCGGACGAGAGCGAACGCCAGGAGCGGCTGGAGCAGCTTGCTTACCTGTTATTGCCAGACAAAGCCAATGACAGCGAGGCGGGCATATTTTTTGCAAAAAATGGCCGCAAAATGATAACGGCGGCGTTGATTTGCTATTATGGCATGGGCTGGGGCTTTGTCGAAATCTGCGAGTATTTCCTAGGCCATGACTGGCGTAGCTTGCTAAACGATATTGCACAGCAAAAGAACAAAATTGCCAATATGTATATCAGTTCCTTTGTCGGAGCGAGTGAGCAAAACACAGCAGGCTGCAAACAGGCGGCAGACGATGCGCTAAAATTATTTGCCACAAATGACAAAATTAAAAATGCACTTAGAAAAACTGCCAGCTATGAGCCATCCATCAGTCCGGCCACACTGGAAACCAACAGCATCTATATCTACATTCCCGACGAAAAGCTGAAAATCTACGGAGACCTGCTGCGTATCATCACGGCGCAGTCGATGGAGTATTTTTCCTCGCGTCCAAAAGAGCATACACAAATGATTCTGTTTTGCTTGGACGAGTTCGCGTCTTTTGGGAAATTGCAAATCACCGAGGCCCTGCGTAAGCTCCGCAAACGCCATATCCGTATAATGGTGCTGACGCAATCGCTGGCCGACCTTGATATGATTTACGGAAAGGATGAGCGGAAAGCAATGCTCGGTAATTTTAAGTTTACCGTCTTGCTCGGCTGCAAGGACACCGAAACGCAGGAGTATTTTTCAAAAATGATAGGTGACAAGCGGTCTCCACTGGAAACAGATTCTAATGCCAAGCCCCAGCCAATAATCAAGCCCGCCGACCTTGCGCATTTGGAGCAGGATTTGTTTGTTATCTGTGATGATGGTGCAATCCGTTTGCGGAAAAATTTCTATTTCAAATAGGGGCGCGGGGAAAGCTGCCGTCTCTCCGTTAGCGGATCACTTACCGGGAGGCCCGCGCCCTCACCAAACGTCTTGCCCTTTGTGATAAAAATATTGCTGCCACTCAAATCAGCAACTTTTTGAAGTAAAATCAAACCGTAATTTTCTTGCGTCAATGCCTCAAAAGTGTTGCAAAACCGGCCAAAGTATGATATATTTCTTATAAGTTGCTATGTTATGGCAATTAAAAAAGAAAATCGCGGAAGAGGCGCCTCTTCCCTTACGGAGTGTACACTCCGTAAGGATAAGCTCTATCTCCCGCCGAAAATCAAAGGAGTATGTCAACGATGCGAAGAAAGTCTTGTGCCAAGAGCGTTGTCGCTGTGGCTATGGCGGCAACCGTCGCGTTGAGTGCAACTGCCTGTGGCTCCAAATCCAAGGCAGACACAGCAGATACGTCGTCCACCAGCCAGAGCGAGGCGGCTAGCTCGGAGGCTGAAACGCCTACCGCCACGCCCACACCGACTGCAACCCCTGCCCCCACGGCTACGCCCGCCCCGGCGGAATCGACAGCAGAATCCACCGACAGCAAGAGCGAGCAGGGCAGCACCGATAACGGCGGCTTGTCTTCCGGCTCGCAGAGCGGCAATGCCAACAGCGGCAAAAACAATTCCGGCTCCAACAAGGGCAGTCAGTCCGGTAAAACGACCAATACGGCCAAAGCACCTGCACAGGCTGCTGCTCCTGCACCCACGGCTACGCCGAAACCCATCACCTACACTTACGTCGTCCGCAAGCACCCCGCAAGCTGCACGACGGCGGGCTATGACGAGCACATCTGCCAAGAGTGGGGCGGTATGAACTACAACGACAACTACGTTGCCCCCAACGGCCACGACTGGGGCACGGGCGTTGTCACCAAGCAAGCCACCTACTACGAAAAGGGTGCAATTACTTACACTTGCAAAAACTGCGGCGAGACCCGCACCGAGGAAACGCCGGAGCTGGATAAAACCTACCATATCAAAGAGGTCGTTGCGCCGACCTGCACGTCCGAGGGCTACACGATTTACGAGTGCAACGAGGTTCCCGGCCTGACCTACAAGGGCGAGTACACCGCCAAGCTGCCCCACAGCTGGGATGGCGGTGTTGTCACCAAGGCCGCAACGATTTACGCGAAGGGCGTCAAGACCTTTACCTGCACGGTTTGCGGCGAGACCCGCACCGAGGACATTCCGGTGTTGGATAAGACATGGCACAAGGGCCAGACCGTCGCTCCGACCTGCACCGAGCAGGGCTACACCGTCTACATCTGCGACCAGGACAAGAACCTGACCGAGAAGCGCGACTACACTGCCGCCCTCGGCCATGATTACGACAACGGCGTTGTCACGACTCCGGCAACCTGCACGACAGAGGGTGTGATGACCTACACCTGCACCCGCGACGGCGCAACGAAGACCGAGACCATCCCTGCGCTGGGGCACAAGTGGGATGACGGCACAATCACCACCGCGCCGACCTGTGAGACCGAGGGTGAGAAAACCTTTAAATGCACCAACGATGGCTGCGCCGAGACCAAGACCGAGGCTGTTGCAGCGTTGGGCCACGACTGGGATAATGGCACGGTCACGACCCCGGCGACCTGTACCGCAGAGGGCGTGTTGACTTACATTTGTAAGCGCGATGCCAGCCACACCAAGACCGAAGCCATCCCTGCGCTGGGTCACAAGTGGGATGACGGTACGATTACCACCGCGCCGACCTGCGAAACCGAGGGCGAGAAAACCTTTAAATGTACGAACGACAGTTGCACAGAAACCAAGACGGAAGCCGTTGCCGCGCTTGGCCACGACTGGGATGACGGCGTTGTCACGACTAAGCCGACCTGCGAGGCCGACGGCGTGAAGACCTACACCTGCAAGAACGATGGAAACCACACCAAGACCGAGGCTATCCCTGCGCTTGGACACAACTGGAACGACGGGGAGGTTACTACTAAGCCGACCTGCACGGAAGACGGTGTTAAAACCTACACTTGCAAAAATGATACCAGCCATACCAAAACTGAGACCATTGCAAAGCTGGGTCACAAATGGGATGCGGGTAAAATCACCAAAGAGCCGACCTACGAGAGCGACGGCGAAATGACCTTTACCTGCGAAAACGACCCGACCCACACCTACACCGAGACCAT
Organism: Gemmiger formicilis; assembly: GCF_018784445.1. Taxonomy (GTDB): domain Bacteria; phylum Bacillota; class Clostridia; order Oscillospirales; family Ruminococcaceae; genus Gemmiger. The sequence continues at coordinate 6,893 of NZ_WQOH01000036.1, forward strand.
CCCGGCGAAGAAGTACACATTTACGGTGACTGTGGTTGACCCCACCTGCACCGAGCAGGGCTACACGCTGCACACCTGCAACCAGAACGCCGAAAAATCCTACAAGGACAACTACACCGACGCGCTGGGCCACGACTATAAAGAAGTCATCACCCCGGCCACCTGCAAGGACGCAGGCAAGGTGGAAAATGTCTGCCAGCGCTGCAACGATACCAAGCTTGTTAAAGAACTGCCTGTTACCGAAGACCACCAGTGGAACGACGGCGTTGTGACTAAAGCTGCTACCTGCACCGAGGCAGGCGAGAAGTTGTACACCTGCACCGTCTGCAACAAGACCAAGGCGGAGACCATCGAGGCCACGGGCCACGATTGGAACGAGACCACCACCCCGGCCACCTGCGGCAAGGCGGGCAGCGTTGACCGCACCTGCAAGACTTGCGGCACGACGGAACACGTCAAAGACCTGCCCGCAACCGGCAACCACGCATGGGATGCCGGAAAGATTACCACCGAGGCCACCTGCGACGGCAAGGGCGTGAAGACGTTTACTTGCACTGTCTGCAACGAGACCAAGACCGAGGAAATTGCCGCGCTGGGGCATGATTACTCGTCTGGCAACAGTTTTTGCAGCCGTTGCGACCTGAATGCCAACTACAACCAGAAAGAGTGGGAGCAGGACATCTTTGAGCAGACCAACGGTCTGCGCACGAAATATAATCTTAGCACACTTGCTTACCGCGACGATTTGCAGTATGCGGCAGATATTCGCGTTGAAGAACTTGTGCAGAACTATATTACTTACGGAGACTACGGCGGAAAGTGGGGCAACCCGCACGTTCGCCCAGACGGAAGCGGCGCAGCTACGGCTCTTGGCGATAAGCAAGATTTGGCGTGGGGCGAGAACGCTGCAAATGATGCAGGCATTTTCGGCAAGGGGCATATGTTCTACCTCTGGACGCAGTCCGAGGGACATCTTGCCGCCATTATGAACCCCGATGCAAACGGCATGGTCTGCGCACTGAAAGAGTACAATGGCCGCGTTTTCGGCATCCAGATTTTCGTCCGTGACCCGGACTACAACACGGACACCCAATCTGCCGCCAGTGACACTTCCGCCCCGGTGGAGATTGCCGCTGTAGTTGTCACGGACTCTGCAACCACGGAGACCGCAGCAGAATAAAGTAAATCCCATCTACAAGGCCGGAGCTACAACAGCCCCGGTCTTTTTATTGTATAGGGTAGATGTTATGTTTTGCGCATGGGAAAGTAACACTCCCCCCCACAGCGATCACTTGCCGGAAAGCAACCACCCCCACCCAAGTTGCTACTGCGCAAAACATTCGTGGGTAGGAAAGTTGTTGCTTGCCTTAAATTGATTGCTGACCTTTGTCGCTGTAATAATAGATGGTTTGCCGCTGCCGCCCGGCTATCGGTGTGGCGTGAGCGTAGCTACCAAGCCCATTTTTTCACACAAAGGACAGAGAAACCTTGCCCCTATCGACCCGTTGCTGGGTTGAACAGACGCTATAAACAAGCAGCGTACCCATGCAGTAATTGCCGCTAAAACGGTTGCAAGCAATATTTCTGGTGCGATATAATAATATTAAACAGAATCTCCCCTATAAGGGAAAAGGAAAAAGGCGCTTACCCATAAAGTGTGTACTAGGGGGAAAAGGTGCTAATATTATAATAAGAAAGGCAAAACGGGAATTTCTAAAATACAGCGATAATTCGATAAAAATAAAATGGTGAAAACGAAAATATGATAGTTTTATCTATCACAAACAAGCACACAATATATCAAATGGAACGGTAAAATTATGCCTAAAACAGTCAAAACCACATATACTGCAATCAACCTGGAAACGGGCGAGGTCTACACGGGTATTGATGCCCCGCAGTCCATCACGCGCGGAGAGACGCATTTTTGGCAAGCCAGCAAGGATTTTTTCGCGGCGCTGCTAGGGTATGGCACGGTGGAGAGCAAGGTTGTGGCAAATCTGCTGCACCGCACAGACCCTAAAACAAACCATATAGCGTGTACCCTGCCGGAGCTTAGAAAGGAACTTTCCTGCACAAGAGATACCGTTGCGAGCGCCATAAAAAAGATGGAAAGCAAGCGGCTGATTATCGGCATAGGGCAGGGCGTGTGGATGTTGAACCCGCGTATGCTGGCAATGGGTAATCAGACGCAGATTGCACTATTGATGGCCGAGTACGATAAGTACGTCAGTGAGCGGACGGGTGCTGCATTGGTTGTGGGAAAGTATGTCTTGAAAAATCCAGTCACGGCGGAAGAACTCCCGCTGCCGCCAGAGTGCGACGACGAGTTGATGTTTCTTGATGGGAATACGCAATTCTGGAAAATCTACGATGTGTTTTTTGGAGCGATTGCAGGATTGAGCGAAAACGAATTGAGAGTTTTGCTCCACATGATGGATATAAACAAATCAAAAGGTGGCGGCACTTATAATAGGCCACTAACGGTGATTGCTGACGAGGTGAGAGTATCTGTTCCGACTGTCAATCGTGCTGTTAAAAAGTTAAAAAAACGGAATCTGATAATACGATATTGTAACTGTAACTGGATGATTAACCCCCTCGTGGTTGCCAATGGAAATAAGCGGAAACAGAAAGTGTTAGAGCGCCGCTATACGGGGGTACAAGCAGAAAATGAGGCCAAGTTGAAACGCTACCGATTTCGGGTGCTTTCCCCCTACAACGACGGAAAACCATTCATTCCGGTGGGGCTGCCTACCTCGCCAAAGAAACCGTAAGGCTGCATTTAAGGCTTGACCCAACGGGCAATCGTCTTACGGTCTGTGCCGTACAATTGGGCGATATGGTACATACTGACGCCCTGCTGATACATTTCCCGGATTTCCACGAGAGTGTTGTCCTCTGGTGGCGGGGCAAGCAGGTCAGTAAGTGACAGCCCCAAGAAACAAGCAAGCTGTAAAATCTTGCGGACAGATACCGTGCGATTGTTGGACGCGACACCGTAAATCTCATTTGAATCTACACTTTCAAAATTTCCGCCGTAAAAAGCGTTGACCACCTCTGCGATTCTGGCGGCGTAAATCCTGCCGCCTGTCACTGACGCATAGCCGCGATTGCGCAAGGCTCGCTTGATGATGGCTCGATAACCGCCGCCGCCGTGGAAATCATACGGCGCGGTCAATGCGTCCTGCATCAACGCAGCAAAGGTCTTTTGCGCTGCGGTGGGCGTGGTGTCCGGCGTGGGGAGCAGGTGGCAGTCCGGCAGGGCGGGAAACAGCAGATTGTGCCTGTGCCCGGTCAGTGTGACTTCGGTGTCAGCCAGCCAGCAGCCGTGCCGGGGGCAGACGGCTATACCGGGTATCTGGTGCAGCCGATGCCAGTACGGCTCGCCATAAGCTGCAATATCCTCGTCAAAGCATTCGGGGCAGTAGCGCAGCCGCCGCGCGTCCATGCTGCTGCTCTGGTAGATGCCTATATGCTGCCCTGCATGGCGATTGCCGTTCAACGCCAGCATATAGGCACTTTTTTTGCGGTTGGTGGAAAAGAAGCGGGTATAATAAGGGTAAAGTGTGTGCTGCATAATAATGTCTTTGGTGGTGAGGGCTTTTGTTGGAATTGCCTCAAGCAACGGAGAGAGCGCCCCGCATAACTCGACAGGCACGTTGATATGATTTGTACCGTACAATTCGCGGATGGAATACTTGACCGATGGATTGCCGCTGCGGATATGATAGCGGCAAATGACGCTGTACCATAGCTCGTCTGGGTAAGGCGCGGGAAAAAATGGAATCATAACTCGACCTCGCCTTTGATGTACTCGCTGTACACTTCTAACGGCGGTCTGCCGCTCTTTTTAGCAGCGCGTAGCGTTCCCCGCAAATCGTGGGGAGAGGCGGCTTCGGGTGAGCGGATCGCTGCCGGGGAGTGTTTCACTTCTCTTTGCGGGCGGGGAACGCGGACTGTTGCAAGCTCTGCCATATAGTCAGATACCATGCCCAAGTTCTTTAAATACGCACTTTCAAAAACTTCAAAATCAAGTTTTTCTCGCCCGTCCAAGATGCACAGCTTTTGTGCGTTGTACAACAGTTTAACTAGTACGTCCGGGATGCCCTGCGTCTTGCGATACAGCCAGCTTTGCATTTCGGGGGTCAAATCCGTTGCAAAGCGGGTGTACTGATAATGCCATAGGCCGTGCAGCAACAGGGCAAATTCCTTGTCGTCGGGCAGCCTGTCATATATCAGCCCAGTCGTGCGGCGAGCGGAACGAAACTCCTGCTGTAACACTTGCAGCACACGGGGCGTTCCGACCATACAAATGCTGACACCCGCGCCGTTGATTAACTGGACAAGAAAATTGATAAAACGGATACCGTTTTTTCGGTAGGCGATATTCTGCAATTCATCAATCACCAAAAGACCGACATGATTGACGCGGACGATTTGATTAAGCTGGCTCACTAGCACATCCAAGGTCAGTTTGTGTGCCAATGCGTAGTGCTGGTAGCTTGTGCCCAACAGAGCGTCCAACTGCAAATATATGTCCAGTATCATTGCCTTGACAGAGCCGTCGTGCGGGGTCTGTACGACCAGATAGGGAATTTGCTGACAGCAAAGCATTTGCCCGTTGTAGCGCTCGTGGTGAATGATTTGCGGAAATAGAGATAGAACCCGCTGCAATGCCGTTGACTTGCCCAGCCCAGACACACCAACAACCGAAAAAGAATTGCCGCCACCAATAGATGCGGCAACAGCCTTGCCCTGCATAGCGGCGTAGCCCTGCTGGAACGCAGCGGCCTCCCGCTGCGGCGTGTACTGCCCATAGCAGTGCTGCATGGCGTTGTAGACCTCGCAATATAGGTCTAGTGTCATCGTTAAGGGCTGGTAAAACTCATAGAGTGCGGACAAAAGTTGCAGACGCTCCCCGGTGCTGCGGTCTCGGTCACTGGTGCTGCACAACGGCACGGATGCCAATGCTCGGATTAGCTCTTGCCCTGCGAGCATAGGCGGCAAGGCTTCGACGTATGGATTGCCGGGGTATAAAAGGCTTGTTGTATATTCAGCGTTCATTAAAGTTCTCCTTTTGCTCGGCAGTCAGCAAATCAATCATGGACATATGTTCCTGCGCCCGTGCAATCGTCCGTCCGCGCTGTATCTGCGGGCTGATTTTACCCTTGTCGCTGATGCCGCGCTCGGCGCTGTCGGCAATCTGCATTATGTCATTCATCAAATCAATTTGGGCTTGCAATTCCTGCCGTTTCCAATTTGCGCTCTCGCTTTTCTCGGATTGCTGCATATCCGCGATTTCGGCGAGGGATTTTCCGAGATACATTTTTTGCGACAGCGTGAATGGCATATAGTCGCCGTCTTCATATAGATAAACGGTGTCAAGACAATCTGGACTATATGCGACTTTGACAAGTTCCCGGCCATTCAGCCCGGCAGTTACGAAACGCTTTTTAAAAGTGCAGTTTGAAAAACGCAAATTAAATAGTTCAAGCCCGCGTTGTGTGATTTTTCCATCCGCGCGGGGGAGTAGCGCGTAAAGCAAATGGGGGTCACTGGCAACTGACACAGGGCAATCATCTTGTGCCAAGCAAAACGACCAGATGGCAGCAGCGGTGGGCATGATGCCAGCGCTTGCCATATTAGGAGTGCGGATAAAGCCTGTTTGGATATATTGAGAGTTGTAAAAAAGGACACAGCGGAGAACGATGGCAGTAAATTGTTCCAAATCCAGTGTGCCTTGTCTGCGATAATCGGGAGCGCCGCGCTCCTGTGTGTCGGATTCAACAACGCCTTTGCCTTTCAGTAACGGTTTGTAGGCGCACTGTATTAAATCAAACAATTTTTCAACCACACCTTTTAAGTCGGGCCGATAAGAGGGCAGATTCTCGATTTCGATTCCATAACTCTCGCAAAGGTTCTCCAGCGGGCCGCCGAGAAACTCGCTCCCTCGGTCAGTCGTAATTTTGGTCGGCAGATGGCGGCTCGGCCAGTCCTGCGGGTCAATTTCTAGGCCGTGCTGACGGCAGAAAGAAACCTTGTCTGCAAAGGTGTTTTGCAGTAGCAAACGCAGAGCGTATTGTCCACCCTCTAAGCCAACATACACACCGGTAATCAGACGGCTGTACGCATCGACCATTGTGTAGATAACAGGTCTGCCGATAGGACGACGAGACAGGCGGCTAACGATGTAGATGTCCGCAACGGTGGCATCTGTCATGTATGTGCCAATCGTGCCCGCATAGTCGCTGACAGCCCCAACAAATGGACGGTGGTTGCGCTGGTATGCCTTGATACCCTCGCGGCTGATGCTTTCACTGATGGGGTCACGGTGCTGGCGGAAAAAATAACGAAACTGCCAGAACGAGGGATAGTCTTGTTTCAATTTGCCTTTGGCATCACAATATTTTGACCGCAGCATCATTTTGTAAGAGGTCTGCAAACTTTGCTTTTGTGGAGTGTAATAAAATTTGTTGAGCGCCCAGCGGATGGCTTTTTCGTCTGTTGATAAAGGACGTTTCTCGGCGTTGGATTTTTCGGAGGGCAGTAACGCATTTTTGGACTGGTAAACCCAGTACAGCCAAAGGTATTGCAGGACTGTTTTGCGTGAGACGGAATTGACGGAGACAATCTCGCGCAAGACCCTGTTGCGATAGGATTTGTCGCAGATACATTCCTCGGCCAAAAGCGGTGCAATCAGTTCGGCGCGGCGGTCACGTTGTTGGCGCTGGCGGTCTGAAACGTCTTCGTCGAGAGCGAGTAAACGGTACATATCCTGCGGCATTTTTTCCATCTGTAAAAGGCTCGGCGTTGAGATTGGAAAAGGCATTTTGCAGCGTTGACAGTTGACGACGTAGGATTGCTGGTCGCTGTAGAGCAAGACCCGCAGATGGTCACCTGTGTCGGATTTAAGCAAATCATTCTGCCTCATGGTACACGCTCCTTGTCGATAATAATGCCCCAGTCGTCAATGCCTTGCTGATGCCAGTATCGGCGGGATAATTCCAATCGTTCCGCGACAGATGGGCGGCTTAGATGTGAGCGGAAAACAGCTTCACGGACGGCGGCTTTGCCGTCCGCAAAATGGATTACAAAATCCGTCGTGTAGGTTTCGCTCGGCAGATTGAGGTCGTCGGCTGGAATTTCGTCAAGTGAGAGCGGGATATTGCACTGAATATGAATCACGGACGGGTCAGCGTTGAGCATCCGCGCAGCGGCAAGCTGTACCTTATCGTACAGACAGCAGACGCGTGGACATTTTTCTAGTTTGATTTTTGTACAACGCTCTTTTTGGATTTGCTTGCGCATGATAGCGCCCCTTTCTGGGGCTAGAGTTTGAACAGCCAAAAAGGAAAATATCTTTGCCCCATAGGGCACAGAAAATTTCCTGTTTTTTGAAAAATCGAACGAAAATGCAGATTTCTCGCGAAAAATGGAAAATGAGTGTGCCTTTTCGCAAAATAGGAAAACGGCCTTGCCCCAACAACACAGTGATGCAACGTGCAAATCTGTGTTGTGGGGCAAAGCCGTTTTCTCATTTCTTCCAAAATCGATAAAATATACTATATGGAGAGGCACTTGAAAAATTCCGGAAAGGCAAAGCCATTTTCCAAAATTTTTTCAACGAGGCTCGCTCCACTCCGTTCCGCTCGCAGCGCATTTTCTCAGATTTTTTTCTGATTATATTCTGAAAAATCGGCGGAGAAACGACGGGAAACATATAATCTGAAATCGATTCGGGAAAGAAAAGGGGCCCCGGCGCGGAGCGCTGGGGCCTAATCCTATTTTACTCAACATTCTGCCTTTTTGGACGGATTGTTTTGCCCTATGTCAGCGTTGCTATTTTATTTTCTCCCGCGCTGCAATTCGATCCAGGCCAGGTCGCCGCGCTCCAGGCCGTGGATGAGGACCTCGGCGGTGGCAATGTTGGTGGCAACCGGGATGGTGTGCATATCGCACAGGCGCAGCAGCGTCATGTCGTTGGGTTCGCCGGGCTTGGCACCCACCGGGTCACGGAAGAACAGCAGCATATCGACCTCGCCGCAGCCGATCATGGCGGCAATCTGCTCGGCACCGCCGCGCCCGCCCGGGTACAGCGTGCGCACCGGCAGGCCGGTGGCGTCATGGACGATCTTGCCGGTCACGCCGGTGGCGACCAGGTCATTCTCCGACAAAATGCGCACGTAGGCCGTGCAGAACTGGGCCATCAATTCCTTGCGGGAATCGTGGGCAATCAAGGCAATTCTCATGGCTGAAACTCTCCCTCTACAAGCCGCCGCGCGGCTGAACAACAAGCATATACTATATAATATAACGTATGAATAAAAATTGCAAGTGCCGTGGCCGCAAAAATTGCCAAAAATTGCGCGATGTCCTTACAAATATTGGCGTAATAGCTAAAGACGGCAACAAAAATTTGGTGAAACCGCGCGGCGCAGTTGTGCTATAATGAAAAAAACGGACAGAACATTGTATCGTATTCTGTCTAAAAGGAGGCTCAACCATGAAGAAATCTGCCCAGACCGTCATCCGCCCGGATGCGTACTACACCATTGCCGCCGCCAACGGCCGTGTGCTGGAAGTGGCTGATTTCAACACCGAGAACGGCGCGTCCATCCGCCTGTGGAGCTACGAGGGCCAGCCCTGGCAGCAGTGGCAGTTTGTGGAAGCAGGCGAGGGCGAGTACCGCATCAAGAACCGCTTTACCGGCAAGGTCATGGACCTGGCCATGTCCGGCGTGTGCAACGGCACCTGGGTCCACCAGTGGAGCCAGACCGCCGGGGCGGGCCAGCGCTGGCAGCTTGTGGACGCAGGCGGCGGCAAGGTGAAGCTGCGCAATGTCCTGGCCGACAAGGTCATTGACCTGGTGGGTATGCGCGTGGACAACGGCACCCAGGCCCAGATCTGGCAGGATGTGTTTGGCGAGAACCAGCTGTGGAAGCTGGATCCCGTGCCCGCGCGCCTGCTGGACAAGGAACCACCGGCCCCGAAGCCCGGCACCAGGAAAGCCGCCCCCAAGGCGACCCGCACCCAGACGGAGAAGAAAACGTCCGGCAAAGCCGCCCGGCGGACAAGTAAGAACAAGTGAGAAAAGCCTTCCCCTGCGGGGGAAGCTTTTTTTCTGTTGCGGGAACGGAAAAATGTTGTTATAATAAAAAGAAAAACCGAAAGGCAGTACCAACCATGCAGTTTACCGAACTTACCAATGTTTCGCCCGAGATCATCCGCGCTACGCAGGCGATGGGCTTTACCGATATGACCGAAATTCAGGAAAAGGCCATTCCGCTGATGCTGGGCGGGCACGATATGATTGCCAAGGCCCCCACGGGGACCGGCAAAACCGTGGCGTTCGGTATCCCCATCCTGTCCAAGGTTGACCCCGGCAGCCTCAAGCCGCAGGCCGTCATCCTAAGCCCCACGCGTGAGCTGGCCCAGCAGATCGCCCAGGACCTGCAAAACCTGGCGCAGTTTCTGCCTGCCATCAAAATCGTCTGCGTCTACGGCGGCGCGGGCATGGACAAGCAGCAGCGTCAACTCAAGCAGGGCTGCCAGATCGTTGTTGCCACGCCGGGCCGCCTGATGGATCACTACCGCCACCACGCCATTGATGTGTCCGACGTCAAGACCGTCGTGCTGGACGAGGCCGACGAGATGCTGAACATGGGCTTCTACAAGGACGTCAAGTACATCATCGACCTGATGAAGCACCGCGAGAGCTTGTCGATGTTCTCGGCCACCATCAGCCGTGAGGTGCTGGACATTGGCTGGCTCTACCAGCACAACGCCGCTGAGGTCAGCGTGCAGCCGGTGGAGGATTCCAGCCCGAAAATTGCCCAGTACAAGCTGCTGACCACCGGCCGCGACAAGCTGGCCGACGCCGCCCAGATCATCATTGACGAGGGCTACAAGCGGGTCATGATCTTCTGCAACACCAAGTACAACACCGGTATGCTGGCCAACCAGCTGGCCCGGCTGAATTTCAACGTGGACTGTCTGCACGGCGATTTGTCCCAGGCCGAGCGCAACCGCATCATGACGCGGTTCAAGGCCGGGGAAATCGATGTGCTGGTCGCCACTGATGTGGCCGCCCGCGGCATCGACGTTTCCGACGTGGATGCGGTCATCAACTACGATGTGCCCGAGGAAAACGAGCACTACACCCACCGCATTGGCCGCACGGGCCGCGCCCGCAAGCAGGGCGCAAGCTATCTGTTCTACACGAAAGAGGAGCAGAAGCGTGTGGATCAGCTGCTGCGCCTGACCCGCAACACCGACGACTGCAAGGCCGTGAAGTTTGACTTCAACCACGAGCATCTGAAGGTGGAAGAGGCCAGGCAGGAGGATAAGTTCCAGATCAAGGCGTATTTTTGAGGAAAGAAAAGCCGTAGGGATCGGGTATGCCCGGCCCGCAACGTGAGGGGGATAGCCCCTTTATCTTTGGCATTGTAGAGAGGGGCCTTGCCCTTCCGCGGGGCGTCGAGGACGCCGCCCCCCCTACAACAAAAAACGCACCTGCCTATTCCACACAGGCAGGTGCATTTTTTGTAGAACCTTACACGCTCTCGATCATCCGCGCGACGATTTCCGTTGCCGTCTTAACGTACTCAGTGATGCTGAACTGCTTGACCACCAGCACCTCATAGCCGCTCTCGTCGGCGTTGTCGCTCATGGCACGCAGAATCACGCAGGGCACGCCGTTGCGGCCCGCCACCTGGCTGACCGCCGCGCCCTCCATCTCGACACAGTCGGGATGACACTTTTCCTCAATGACTTTTTTCGTCTCGGCGTCGCCGACGAAGGTGTCGCCGGTGGCGATCTTGCCCGCAATAGCCTTCACGCCGCAGGCAGCACAGGCGTCCAGCGCGGCCCTGACCAGCGCAGGGTCGCCGTGGTACTCGGTCTGGAACGGTGCGCTCTGGGCAATCATACTCAGCTCGGCGTCGTGGTAGACGACCGTCTCACCGATGCAGACGTCGCCGATGCCGATTTTGCTGGTCATGTTGCCCGCAATGCCGCTGAAAATCAACTTGTCAATGCCATATTTCGTGCACAGCACCTGCACGGTGGACGCGGCGTTGGCCTTGCCCATGCCTGCGCAGCAGACAACGACCTGCTTGCCCTGCAAGGTGCCGCAGTGGTACTCCACCCCGGCGTAGGTCTCCCTGGTCACATTCTCCAGCCGGGCACACAGTTGGTCCACTTCGTCGGGCATGGCGCCCATAATGCCGATAATCATGGTCGGATTCTCCTTATACATTAAACAAAAACTCGATGACATCGCCGTCGTTCACGACGTATTCCTTGCCCTCGGTGCGCTGCAGGCCCTTGGCCTTGACGGCGGCGTAGTTGAAGTCGGCGTCCTCCAGATCCTTGTAGGCAATGACCTGGGCGCGGATGAAGCCGCGCTCGAAGTCGCTGTGAATCTTACCGGCAGCCTGCGGGGCCTTGGTGCCGCGCTTGATGGTCCAGGCGCGGCACTCCTTTTTGCCGTCCGTCAAAAAGCTGATGAGGCCCAGCAGCTCATAGCTGGCCTTGATGAGCTTGTCGAGACCCGTGGACTCGATGCCCATTTCCTGCAGGAACGCGATTTTTTCCTCCTGCGTGGAACCGGCAATGTCCTCCTCGGTCTTGGCGCAGATGGGGATAGCCTGGGCGTTTTCCTCCTTGGCGCGGGCGGCGACCAGAGGATAGTAGGGGTTCTCGTCGAGGCCGCCCAGCAGGTCGTCCTCACCCACATTGCAGGCGTAGATGACCGGCTTTGCGGAGAGCAGGCCCAGCTCCTTGCGGGTGGCCTTCACGGCATCGTCGCTCTCGTCAAAGGCAAAGCTGCGGGCGGGCTTGCCGCCCTCAAGCCAGGCGGCCAGGTCGGCCAGCCAGGCGGCCTCCGCCGCGGCAGCCTTGTTGCCGGTCTTGGCGGCTTTCTGCTGGCGGCCCAGGCGGTTGCTGACGACTTCCAGGTCGGCCAGAATCAGTTCCAGGTCGATGGCATCAATGTCGCGGATGGGGTCAACGCTCTCGGGTTTGTTGACGTCCTCGACGACGTGGATGATGTTGTCATCATCAAAGCAGCGCACGACATGGACGATGGCGTCACACTCGCGGATGTGGCCCAGGAACTTGTTGCCCAGGCCCGCGCCCTGGCTGGCACCCTTGACCAGACCTGCAATGTCGACAAACTCAACGATGGCAGGCGTCTTTTTATCGGTCTGCCAGATCTCGGCCAGCTTGTCCAGCCGCGGATCCGGCACCGGCACGATGCCGGAGTTCGGCTCGATGGTGCAGAAAGGGTAGTTGGCTGCCTGCGCGTTCTGCGTGCTGGTCAGCGCGTTGAAAAGGGTGGATTTGCCCACATTTGGAAGGCCGACGATGCCCAATTTCATGATGTTCTATATCTCCTTTGTTGTCGTTGCTTTTTATCGCGCGGGGGGTGTTGCCCCTGAATCATGACATACTATTTAAATTATAACACAGAAATGCACCGCTTTCAACGGGCTTGTGGCGGCTTTTGGTGATTTCTGGCGGCGCAGCCAAATCGCTATTGAGAACGCCCGGCAGGGGGGCATACCATATAAATTTGTTCTGCCACGAAAAATTTGCACAAAGACGGTCATCTGTTCTTTTTTTGTCCACAATTATGCGGTATAATAACCTTATAAACTGCCGCCTGGCGGCTTAGGGAGGAAACCAAGATGGCAAATGAGAAAATTCTGGTCGTCGATGACGATAAAAATATCTGCGAACTGCTCCGCCTGTACCTGGTCAAGGAAGGCTACAACGTAACGATGGTCCATGACGGCGCGGCCGCCCTGGCCGAGTTCGACAAGCTGCACCCCGATCTGGTGCTGCTGGACGTCATGATGCCGGTGATGGACGGCTGGGAGGTCTGTCGTAAAATCCGTGCCAAGGACAACACCCCCATCATCATGCTGACCGCCAAAGGCGAGACGTATGACAAGGTGCTGGGCCTGGAACTGGGCGCTGATGACTATATCGTCAAGCCCTTTGACGCAAAAGAGGTCACGGCCCGCATCAAGGCCGTGCTGCGCCGCTCCTCCGCCAAGGAGGAAGAAAACAAGGGCGTCTACGACTTCGACAACCTGCACCTCGATATGAACCGCTACGAGCTGAAAGTCAAGGGCAAAGTCGTCGAGGCCCCGCCCAAGGAGCTGGAACTGCTGGCCTGCCTGGCGGGCCACCCCAACCGCGTGTACACCCGCGACCAGCTGCTGGACGAGGTGTGGGGCTTTGAGTATTACGGCGACTCCCGCACCATCGACGTCCATGTCAAGCGCCTGCGCGAAAAGCTGGAGGGTGCCTCCGAGCAGTGGAGCCTGAAAACCGTCTGGGGCGTCGGCTATAAGTTCGAGGTCAAGGAATGAGCCGCCGCAACACGATCAGCCGCGAATTTTTTGCCACCATTGCCGCCGTGCTTGTGCTGGGGCTGAGCGTGATGTGCGCCATCCAGACAGCACTCTCGGCGGCGTACTTCATCAGCGAGCGCAAAAGTTCGCTGACCGATGTGCTCAACGGCGCGACCGCATTGAGTGAGCGGTTTGCCGACGAAGGCTCCATCGTCACAAAGCCTTTGCAGGATGACGATCTTATGGAGCGCGCCCACAGTGGGTTTGAACTGTTCAACACGGCGTCCGGGGCGCTGATTTTCATTGCGGACGGCGGCGGCAACATTTTACTGCACACCGGCGACGACGCTTTCACCGGCGGCAGCGTGCCAACCGAGTACATAGACGACCTGAACGAGGGCCGCGACATCTTTGAGACCGGCACGCTGGGCGGTGTTTACCGCGCCAAGTATTACACGGCCGGGCGGCGTATCACAGTGGGCGGGCAGGACGGCTACCTGTTTGCCGCCAGCCCCATGGCAGCGCTGGGCGGTTACATGAGCGATATGCTGGCGATGTTCGGCATCTCGGCGGCGGTCATTCTGATTTTGTGCAGCATCCTGTGTTGGGTGCTGGCACGGCGCATCACCGGGCCAATCGAGGATATCAGCGAGGCTGCGCGGCGGCTGGGCAGCGGCGACTTCACGGCCCGCGCCCCGGTGGACGGTTGTGTGGAGCTGGCCGACTTTGCGACTACTTTTAATAATATGGCCGCGCGGCTGCAAACCATCGACAATTCCCGCGGGCAGTTCATGGGCAACATTGCCCACGAGCTGCGTACCCCGATGACGACCATCAAGGGCTTCATCGACGGTATGTTGGACGGCACGATTCCGCAGGAAGAAACCAAGCATTACCTGGGGATCGTCTCGCAGGAGACAGGCCGCCTGGCACGGCTGGTGCAGAATATGCTGGACATCACCAAGCTCGAGGCGGGCGAGGTGCCTATCCACGCCCAGACTTACGATCTGTGGAAAACTGTCACCGACGTGGTGCTGTCCGACGAGCAGCGCATTGAGGACGGCAAAATCGACATACAGGGGCTGGGCGGCGACCCGCTGCCGATCTATGCCGACCCGGATTTTGTGCATCAGGTCGTGTATAACATCGTAGACAATGCCATCAAGTTCACCCCGGCGGGCGGCACCATCAGCTTTGCCGCCGAGCGCCACGGCAACATGGTGGAGGTGCGTATTGAGAATACCGGCGCGGGCATTGCGCCGGAGGCCCTGCCCTTTGTGTTTGAGCGGTTCTACAAGGAGGATCGCTCCCGCGGCATGAACACCCGCGGCAGCGGCCTGGGACTGCACATCTGCAAGATTTTGATAAACCTGTCCGGCGGCCAGATCCACGCCGAGAGTGAGGAAGGCAAATGGTGCCGGTTCGTGTTCACGCTGCCGGCAGGGCAGTAAAGCAAAACCTACAGACGCTGTGAAAACGGCGTCTGTTTTTTTGTACGCGGGAAAGGCTTCCCCCTCGGGGGAAGCTGTCAGCGGCCCCGCCCGCTGACTGATGAGGGGCAGGTGTGCCACGGCAACCCGGGAACGGGCAATCGCAGCGAACTCGCCCCTCATCCGGCCCTGCGGGGCCACCTTCCCCCTCAGGGGAAGGCATTTTTAGTAAATCTGTAAGATTTCTCCTCCCGCCCGGGTCTATATAGTCAGAACCCACAAAAAGGAGGAACCACCCATGAAGGACCGGGAATTGACCCGATTGCTGCAAACACAGCCGGAGGAGGGCCTGGAGGCAGCCATGCTTGCCTACGCGCCGCTGGTAAAGGCGGTGCTGAACCGCATCCTGCCGCAGAATCCCTGCGACCGGGAGGAATGCATAGCCGATGTCTTTGTTTCGCTCTGGCGCAATGCGGCCAAGCTGGAGTGCACCGCCACGCCGCTGCGGCCGTGGCTCATTGTCACGGCGCGCAACAAGGGCATCGACCGCTACAACGCCCTGCGCCGCCGCGAGACGGTGACGCTGGACGACGGCCTGGCCGAAACGCTCGGCGAGCTGGCTGAGTTTGACCGCGCTACCGCCGATGCCGCCGACCTTGTCGGGGCGCTGGTGGCCGCCATGGAACCGCCGGACCGGGACATCTTTCTGCGCAAGTATTATCTGCTGCAATCCGGCAGGGAGATCGCCGCCGCGCTAGATATGAGTGTTGAGAGCGTCAACACCCGCCTGAGCCGCGGGCGTGACCGCCTGCGCCGCCAACTGACCGAGAAGGGAGTGTACACCCATGCGTAACAAAAATTTTGATGCCGATTTGTTGAAAACGCTGAATGAGCAGCCGATGCCCGCCGCCCCGCTGACCGATGATGAATTTGCCCGCGTGCTGGACGCGGCCTGCGCCAAGCTGCCACAGGCAAAAAAGACCGTCAAGCGCCGTTTTCCATGGGGGCGGGTGGCCGCAGCAGCCGCAGCCTGCATGGCCGTGGGGCTGGGCAGCGTCAACTTTGCCGCCCCCGCCGTGGCCGAACAGCTGCCTGTGGTGGGCAGCCTGTTCAGCTGGCTGAACCGCGGCGGGCAGGAGGACTACACCTCGTTGCACAGCGAGCAGCTGAATAAATACGCCGAGACGGTGGAGGCCACCGCAGAGAGCGCCGACACGCCCTACACCCTGACGCTGGGGCAGGTGTTTAACGATGGCGACTGGCTGCGCATCAGCCTGATGCTGACCGCCGAGGACGATAGTCTGGCCGGGTTCAACGCCATCGGCCCCAGCGAGGATGCCGTTGAAAAGGCGCTGCAGAACGGCGGCGGGCAGTACGGCACGCTGGTGCTGGATAACGGCACGGAATTGAACGGCGCTGTTTCCTTTGAAAAACGCGATGACCGCACCTTTGTCACGGGCATCAATTATGAGCTGTTCCTTGCACCCGATGATTTGGCCGGGCACACGGCAACGCTGACGCTGTCCGACCTCGTGGCCTGCAACAAGAGTATTCTCGAAACCGATGGCCAGAGTTATTGGCACTATGACTACGCAGACCAGACCCCGCTGCCCGGCAGCTACACACTGACCTTTACCATTCCCGAGGTCAGCGATGCGGGCGTGCGCACGATGGAAACGCCCGTGGAACAAAACGGCATCACCCTGCAAAGCGTCACGGCCACGCCCGCCGCGACCAAAGTGCTGCTGAGCTTCCCGGCGGAACAGCATTGGGTGAATGTGAGGCTGTTCACCGAGGATGGCACGGAGCTGGGGCACGAGCGCGGCGAGGGCGGCTGGTGGACGGACGGCGCATGGACGGCCGACCCGGCGGACTTCGACCACCCGGAACAATGCACCAAGGCCAGCTATGACTACTTTGCTGCCGTGCCGGAAAACTGCCGCAGCCTGACGGTAAAGGTCTACGATTTTGACACCGATGCAGAGCTGACGACCTTTACCGTGGAGCTGCCGTAAAGGCTTCCCCCTCGGGGGAAGCTGTCCGCGAAGCGGACTGATGAGGGGCGGCCTTGCCCGATTGAGTCCTATGGGGCAATGACGACACGCACGCCCCTCATCCGGCCCTGCGGGGCCACCTTCCAGTCTACGCGCTAAGAGCCGCCTTCGGCGGTTGCGCTCCGACACGCGCCTGCGGGCGCAGCCCAAGGGGGGAAGGCAGGGGGTTGCTCCACCACCTCACACCCCGGAAAGTACCACTCCAAAATTTCCCGCCAATCCTTGCCGTCCTCGGCCATGGCCTTTGCACCGTACTGGCTCAACCCGACGCCGTGGCCATAGCCGTGGGTCGTAAAAACAAACGCATTCTCCCCGGGATCATACGCCACCGTGAACGCCGCGGATCGCAGGCTGAACGCGTTGCGCAGCTTTGTCCCGGCGAACACCTGCCCGCAGAGCGGCATCTGCGCCACATAGCCCGCTGCGTCCGATACGCCCCCGCCGAACCAATCGGCGGGGGCGTTTGGTATCTCGTCGGCATCCAGCCCCAGCGCCAGCAGGACGCTGTACACCTGCTCGGCACTGTACGTGACGGCAGTCTCAAACCCCGGCGCGTCGGCGTCCCAGGGCGACGACACCCCCTGTAAGTACGGCACGGCGGTCAGCCAGACGTTCTGGCTTGCCTCGGTCTGCCCGGCGCTGATGCTGTGGTAGCACGCAGCGGCGGGGGATCTCTCCCAGCAGAGCACCGCCCCGGCGGCTTCGTCTGCCAGCGCGGCTAGCCTACTATAATACGTAGAAAATTCGCCGCCCCACCGCGCCCGCAGCACCTCGGCCGTCGTCCAGCCCGCGCACTGGGCGCTGTTGCAGCTGAACGCCGCGCCGCCCAGGCTCAGCGCGTAGCTGTGGGCGGCCACCATCTGGGCTAAAATCGCGTCGTCGGGCCAGTCGGGCGGCAGCTCACAGGCGGCTGTGCCGATGAGAAAATCCTGCACGGAAACCGAAGCGTCCTCCCCAGCGTCACAAATCAAAATGGGCGCAGATGCGTTAAAGTTGCGCTGCATGGGGGCGGCGGTGTACACTGGCAGCGGCGTGGCGGCAGGCTCGGGCAGAACCTCGGGCGGCGGGGTGGTGCTCTGTAAATCGGTGGTGGCGGGCTTGGCCAGCGGCAGGGCGGCAAAGGGCGCGGCAAGGGCCAGCAGGCCGAACACTACGGCCCGGCGAAATGTTTTTTTCAAGGGGCGTGCCCTCCTTGCAATTTGCGGCGCAGGGCGGTACAATAGGAATATCCCGCGCGGCTTGTCCTATATATATGCGGCGGCCGCGCCCTGTATGAAATGAGGAACTTTCATGAAAAATAAACATCCCAACGCCATTGTGGTGCTGGCCCTGGGTTTTGCTATGGCGGGGCTGCACCTGGCCGGCCTGCTGCTCTGGTCCGACGCCGAAACCGGCTTTGCCACGGCGGGCTCGGTCTGGCTGCGGTACATCCCCTGGCTGGCGGCGCTGGTGCTGCCCTACCTGCCCGCCCGCCGCGCGGCAAACCAGCCGACCGGTTTGCAGGACACCTGCCCGCCGCTGGGGCTGTGTATGGTGCTGGCCGGGGCGGCGCTGGTCACAAGCGGCGTGGCCATGGGGCCGGTGGCAAAATACGCGGTGCAGTACCCGGAAATGTTCTCCACCGACTACCCGACCTGGGCGGCCTGGGCCGATTTATTGCTGCCGGTTTTGTGCGGCGCATGGCTGCTGTATTACGGCGGCCGGGCGTTCAAGGGCTTTGGGATGCGGCAGCAAAAGCTGGGCAGCTCGCTGTTTGCCGGCACGGTGCCGCTCTATTTTTTGTGGAAATTGATTTGGCGGTTCCAGTTCACGCCCGCGTCGGTCTACCGTATGCCCTGCGCGCTGCGGGTGCTCAGCGCGGCAGCAGCGCTGCTGTTTGCCGTGGTGTTGATCAAAGTGTTCCTTGTGCCGGGGCTGCCCTGCGGCCACACGCTGTACGCGGCGGGCACTGGGACATATCTGCTCTGCACCGGGCTGGAACTGACCCAGACCCTGTTTGAAGCAGCCCACAATATGCTGACCCTGCCCGACTTGGCGGCAGGATTGGGTATTGGGTTGTTTGGCCTGTGCGGACTGTTTTGTGCGTGGGAAGCCTGCGGGAAAGAAATGGAATAAAGGAAAAGCTGCAAAGCCCCTCCGACCATCGCTGGCGCTCGGCTGCCTCCCCTGTAAGGGGAGGCTTTCACGCGGGCAAAGCCCGCGCAGAAGGCTCCCCATCCGGGGGGAGCTGGCCGAGCCTGTGAGGCCTGAGGGGCTTTTTGCGCGGCCACTATTCCACATCCTCCACACAAAAAACCTGCAAATACACCCGGGGAGGGCTGTATCGGTCCAATACCAGTGCATCCGCATCGGGCGGCGGCGTCAGCGGCAGGGTGGGGGAGAGTGCCAGCCGCACCGCTGCGGCGTACCGCGCCCCGGCAGCGGTCACATACGGCCCGCAGCGGTGCAAAAGCGCGGGCAGGTCGCCGGGCATCCGCGCGGGGCTGCCGCCCTGCAAGGCCAGCACGGCGCTGTCACCCTGGGGCAGCAGCCGCACCACGGCCCGGCCCTCGCTGCGCAGCACCCCGCGCAAAAACGTCAGCACCGTGCCCTGCAAAAGCCCGCGGGGCACGGCGGCGGGCAGCGGGGCATCTGTGCCGCAGAAATACAGCCACCCGGCGCGGTAGGCGGCCAGCTCCCGCGCGGCGGCACACAGCGCGTCCAATTCTGCGTTCAGCTCCAGCGCATGGGCGGGCGGGGGCGCAGTCAAGGCCTCGGCAGTCAACACCAGCCGCAGTGAGGGTATAATATCCGCCCCGCGGGCCGCAGCCGCCGCCAGCGCCGCCCGCGTCGGGCCGAAAAATGACATAGCACTCACCTCTCCCCATCCGGTGCGAAATTTACCCTTAGTCTGCCCCAACCGACCCCCAAACCGGGCTGGAAATGGCTGGGATTTCAAAATTTCTGTGGATTTTTTGAAAAATCGTGTTAAAAGAATAACAGACCCCCTTGCAGAATTGTGAAAAATAGGGTACAATAGTATCATACCGACGAGCGGGGAACCGCTCATAAGGTGAAAAAGACAAATCTTGGGAGGATTTCACTATGGCTGTTAAAGTTGCTATCAATGGTTTTGGCCGTATCGGCCGTCTGGCTTTCCGTCAGATGTTTGAGGCTGACGGCTACGAAGTTGTCGCCATCAACGATCTGACCAGCCCCGCTATGCTGGCTCACCTGCTGAAGTACGACACTGCACAGGGTTCTTTCCTGGGCAAGATCGGCGAGAACAAGCACACCGTTGAGGCTGGCGAGGATTACATCGTCGTCGACGGCAAGAAGATCACCATCTACGCAATTAAGGATGCTAAGGATTGCCCCTGGGGCGAGCTGGGCATCGACGTCGTTCTGGAGTGCACCGGCTTCTACACCAGCAAGGCTAAGGCTGAGGCTCACATCCAGGCTGGCGCCCGCAAGGTCGTTATCTCTGCTCCCGCCGGCAACGACCTGAAGACCATCGTCTACTCCGTCAACGAGAAGACCCTGACCGCTGACGATCAGGTCATCTCCGCTGCTTCCTGCACCACCAACTGCCTGGCCCCCATGGCCGACACCCTGAACAAGGCCTTCCCCATCGTCTCCGGCATCATGACCACCGTTCATGCTTACACCGGCGACCAGATGATCCTGGACGGCCCGCAGCGCAAGGGTGACCTGCGCCGCGCTCGTGCTGGTGCTCAGAACATCGTTCCTAACTCCACCGGCGCTGCCAAGGCCATCGGCCTGGTCATCCCCGAGCTGAACGGCAAGCTGATTGGCTCTGCTCAGCGTGTTCCCGTCCCCACCGGCTCCACCACCATCCTGGTTGCCGTTGTCAAGGGCAAGGACGTCACCAAGGAGGCTATCAACGCCGCTATGAAGGCTGCTTCTTCTGAGAGCTTCGGCTACAACGAGGATCCGATCGTCTCTTCCGATGTTATCGGTATGCGCTATGGCTCCCTGTTCGATGCTACCCAGACCATGGTCGCTAAGATCGACGACGACACCTATCAGGTTCAGGTCGTTTCTTGGTACGACAACGAGAACTCCTACACCTCTCAGATGGTCCGCACCATTAAGTACTTCGCTGAGCTGTAATCGAAAGATTTCTGCGAAGTATCGCACTAAAATAGACATCCAATCAGCAGTTGGCCGCGCCGCTTAACCGCCGCGCCGTGCAAAACTCAGTTTTGCTACGACAATTGTTGAAAAAAATCGTAGTTCAACTACGATAGATGTTATAGTACGATTTAAGCCCCTTTTGGCTGCTGTATGGCAGTTGAAAGGGGCTTTTTTAATGTTACTCGCTGATGCTTGCACCGAATATGTTTTTAGCTGCAAAGTGCGCCGCTTGTCTGAGAAAACAATAGACAACTATCGTAAACAAATTCTTTACTGGAATCGCTACCTTGATGAAGTGTGTGATGTTCAAGAGGTAGAGAAAGTGCGGCCCATTCATATCAAGAATTTTATTATCCTAAAGGAAAAGGACAAGAGAAAACCCGCCTATATCAATGACTTGCTGAAAGCCTACCGCAGCTTTTTCAACTACTGCGTGGAAGAAGAATATATAGACGAATCGCCCCTTGCAAAAGTAAAGAATGTAAAAGAACCGCGCGTAATTATCAACACCTTCACCCTAACAGACATTAAAAAGATGCTGGACTATTATAGCGGCGCGGATTATCTTTCGGTGCGCAATCGGGCGATACTTGCCGCGCTATTTGATTCTGGTATACGCTGTGCGGAACTGATGAGCCTTACAGATGATAAAGTGCGCGAGGATTATATGTTGATTCACGGCAAGGGCGATAAAGAGCGTGTAGTGCCTAAATCGCCGTTTTTGTCTAAGTGTATGATACGATACCAGAGAGCAAGAGAAAGCTATTTTGCGGGCAAATTGCCGCCGCAGGGGTATACGTTTTTAAGCAAGACAGGGAAGAAACTGACCCATGAATCCGTTGCTAAAATCGTGCGTAATGCGTCAAGAGCAGCAAAGGTAGATAGGTCGGTACGCGCCAGTCCGCACACTTGCCGCCACACTTTTGCACAGCTACAGTTGAAAGATGGAATTGACCTCTATACCCTTAGCCGCTTGATGGGCCATGAGAATATAGCCATCACACAGCGCTATTTGCGCGGCATGAAAGACGATTCAATACTTCAAGAGGGAAACAAGCACAGTCCTTTAATGCGGCTGTAAAATAGTAGGCAGATTCTACAATATCTTAGAAAATTCTATCGATAGGTAAACAGATAGTCAGCCAGTTGTTGAAAATTCTGGCTGACTTTTTCTATGCGCGGAAAGGTGCGGCAATCTGAAAGATTGACGCATTAAATAATTGAATAGAACAAATTTGCGGAGACAATTTATTGAAAAAAGAACGATGCTATGATATAATATTTATAGAAGATGAGAAAAGAAAACATCTTCTAAGATTCAGCGAGCTATCGTAAAAAATTATGCGCATCGCGCATAATTTTTCACAGATAGCTGGAAAAATTTAAAATTACACACGTTTCTACGAGATTCTCTATTTACGTCGTAGAAAAGTATGAAAAGGAGTAATAATATGATGAAAACATCGTAGAAGTTATTAGGATTTAGCAACAATCAGCAAGAAATGCTGTACCTTTCAGACGCAATCAGAGGGGAATATGTACAAAATGAATTTAACGTGATTGAAGCCCCATGCGGTTGCGGTAAGACAGAGTATGCGGTCAACAAACTTCCCTACGAGATTTTAGGCAGTAAACCGCAGTTTAACAGAGTGCTGTATTTGATTGATACTTGCGCAGGACGACACAGCATTGTGGCAAAACACCCAGACAAGGCCCGCTGCTATGATAACATCATTGATAACGGCGGTAGGCGGTTTGATGGTTTTGATGCAAATAGAACTGTTGTAATTACCTATGCTAAATTGGGCGTTGAGGTGCGCCGCAATCCAGACTTCTTAAACCAGTTTGATTTGATTATTGCTGACGAGTTCCACAACATTCACTGGCCTATTCCCTATGAGCGCGGCATAATCAAAACAAACTATCCCTATTTAACAAGTAGTGAAGTTGATGCGCTGCTAAAAGAACGCTGCAATAACTATCATGCTATGATGGCGTTGTCTCGCGCCGCCGTGAATCCGTCTACTATTGTTGTGGGCATGAGCGCCACACCTTACGACATTGAAACATGGGCAGAATGGCAAGATGTGCCGTTCACCTATATGGAGATTGCACCGAATATTAGACATTATACAGCGCAGAACACAGTGCCCTATAGCCATGTGGACGGCTTGATCAAAAAGCTGCCAGAGGGCCAGAAAACGCTATTTTACGCGGCGCACATTACGGATATAAAGAAGTTCCAAAAGGAATGTGAAACGGCTGGGTTGCGCTGTGCGTCCGTGTGGAGCGTAAATAACACAGACAATCCTATGACGGCGGAACAACTAAAAATAAGGAACGATATTATAGAAACGAATGAGTTTCCAGAAAATGTTGATGTACTATTTATCAACAAAAGCATGGAAACGGCTATAAATATCTACACCCCTGTGCCGAATGTGGTCGTACACTCAGCAAACAAGAGCGCACAAGTACAGGCGCGTGGACGTATCAGAAATGACATTGAAAATCTGTATGTACTTACGCCAGACACGCGCTATATAGATTTGACAGACCGCCGCATCAATGACTTCTTTAATAAGCCGCTTGATGTAGAGCAAAAGGCAGCGTTAGTGCAGGTCGTTGGGCTGAAAGATAGTCAATCACATAAAGTGGGCTGGCCTACGCTGAAAAAGGCGCTATGTGAGAATGGCTGCACGATTTTGACGCACCGCATGGGGACAAAAAACTATGATGTGATTGTGCCGCTAGATAGTGTTGAGGACTGATAAAGCACGGTTGTCCTAATGCCTGCCCTAGTGTGCGGCGCTTGTCTAGTGGTGTGCTTTTGAAATAGAGCAAATGAGTGGAATCCTCTAATATATCCCCTATATATAGGATTTGTGTGCAACAATAATATATAAAATACATGACCCTCGGCGGATAAAAAATAAACCGCCGGGGGTCGTTGAATTTTGTGGTAACATATAGCGGTATAACGATAAAACTATATATAGTGTATGCCACTTTTGAAACTTGATAGGATTATAAATGTACCTATAAGGTGGGCTGTGCTATAATATAAACATCGAAGGGAGATAAAACAAAAACACAAAAACTCCCACATAAACAGCGTCCACGGCATACAGTGGAAGAAAGAGGTTTATTATGGCTCAGCAGAAGATTTGGTTCGATTTCGTCAGCAACACCATTAAGGTTGAAGCTAACTACTTGCCGCAGACCCGCAAGGTTGGCTCTAAGGCTTATAAAACCCTGCTGGCAGCTAAGCGGGATAACCCCACGGCAACGATTGAGACTTTCGGTAAGCGCGAAGATAAGTACAACCACATTACTGTAAGCCAGATGCAGACCTACTTTGAGGTAAACGGTTTGACCGCTGACGCGGCGAAACTCAAAGAGATGCGCGAGAACAAGGAAACGCACATCAACAAGAATGGTCGCACCGTCAGAACGTATAATATGGGCAAAATCCGTCAGTGGTTCATGGAAAATTACAGCGTAGGCTACAAAAAGTATGTAGAAAGCAAGAAAGCGGCAAGTAATGCGGTACAAATGCCTACGAGCAATGTAGAAAAAGAGGAAAAGCCCGCAGCATGATTTATTATAAAGTGAATGATAGAGGAAAGGGGACGCAGCAATGCGCCCCCTCTTTTTTGTATATGCTATTGGTTTATAATGGGATTATCTGTTCTTTCCAAAATGTAATCAATGGAGACTTTATAATAGTCTGCAAGCGCCAATAGATGCTCTAAAGGGATGGTCTGAAAGCCGCGCTCATAGCGTGAGTAAACCGTCTGTTGAATATGCAGAAGGCTTGCAATAGCCGTTTGGGAAAGGTCGCTATCTTCACGCAAGTCACGCAGCCGCCGCAAATACAAACAAAATCACTCCCCAAAGATTAGTATTGTTCGGTACTATTGACGATAACACGTTTCTGTGGTAAGATGCTTATATTAGAACTTATAAGTTCTAATATAAGCAAATGAATCGAGTAAAAAGAAGGAGCGTTAAAATGAAAAAAGCGCTAGGGATTGTGTTAGCACTGACAATCGCGTTTGCGATGGCCGCCTGCGGTGCAAAAGAGGACAGTGTACGCGCTGTATCAGCCAGTGACGGGTATAAGTGCGAAACGTGTAAAAAGAAAACCGCAGCAACCTACTGTGTAACGAAAGACGGCGTAGACCATTACCTTTGCTCAAATTGCAGATGGTATTACTTCCCGAATTTATGAGGAGACTATAAAATGGTTGTATTCCTGCTAATTTTGATTGTATGCTGCCTTATGTTTGGAGGCCAGCAAACGGCAGAGGGCTGTGGAACTTTGATTGTTGTTGGTGCTGTTCTGCTTTTGGTATTGGGTCTTTTTGGTATGTTGTTTGGCTAAAAAGGAGTGTTAAACATGAAAAAGGTAAATGTAATGTTAGTGATAGGTACGGCTATATTGGCTGTTGCACTTGCTGGGTGTACAGGCGATTCTACCCCAACATCCACATCAACAGCAACGTCAAAGAGTACCTATTCAAGTAGCAGTTCGAGTGAATCCAGCACAAGCACAAAGTCTGATTACCATAGCGGCAAGGGCAGCGAGTGGGACAAGCAGGTCAATGATATTGCCGATGAATACGGTGATGATATGGGGCTGTCCGCAGAAGAAATAGACGCTATGATGCGGGCGATGGAAAAAGGACAAGGCTAACGGAAACGGCGCTTACCCCTAAAACAGAGGTGAGCGCCGTTTCTTTTGCTCTTGATGTAAATTTAGAGTATACCCTATCTTTACGCCGCCAAAAGCCACAAAAACGTAAAAATAGAGTTGGTTTTCAAATTGTTTTACAAAACGTAAATGAAGTCCAGACTATGGGACTTTTACTATGGTATAATAATAGTAGAAAGCGAAGGGAGAACGTAAAAATGAAAATCGCCTATGTTCGTGTGTCTACTGTTGAGCAAAACGAAGCCCGCCAGATTGAAGCGCTGAAAAAGTACGATGTGGACAAATGGTTTACGGAAAAGGTATCTGCAAAAGATACAAACCGTCCGCAGCTGCAAGCAATGATTGATTTTGCGCGTGAGGGTGACACGATTTACATTCACGATTTCAGCCGCTTAGCGCGTTCTACTGCCGACCTCTTGAAGCTGGTGGAGCAACTACAGGCAAAGGGCGTGCATCTTGTCAGTAATAAAGAGAACATCGATACCAGCACCCCAACAGGACGATTGATGCTTACAATGATTGGTGCAATCAATGAGTTTGAGCGCTGCAACCTCTTGGAACGCCAGCGCGAGGGTATCGCTATTGCAAAAGCACAAGGCAAGTTCAAAGGCCGCAAAGAGGTCAAGGCGGACGATTTCGCCGCACAGTATCAGCGCTATTTGAACCGCGAATTGAACAAGGCGCAGCTTGCCAAAACGCTTGGAATTTCGCGTCCTACGCTTGATAAGATGATTCGTCAGCATACCACCGCATAAACCGTTACAGCCCCTCTCAGCGCCGCGCAGCGGCGTTAGAGGGAGTATATAAAACAGGCTGGAAAGCCGCAATAAAGCAATAGAAAGAGGGTAGAAAAAGCAAGAATCCTGCTACGAAGGTCAACACCTAAATAAAGAAATAAAGAAGTTTTCCAACTATGACAATTGTTGTGAAATTTCTCTACGAAAAAAGAAGGCATACAGCCACCAAAAGGGCATAAAAACAGCTATACAGCGATAATAATTGATGAAACACCTATCAGGTTCAGGTCGTTTCTTGGTACGACAACGAGAACTCCTACACCTCTCAGATGGTCCGCACCATTAAGTACTTCGCTGAGCTGTAATCTGCGAGTAGCTTAACTGCGAATTGAATAGCTGAAACCGCCCCTTCCGGGTCAAACCGGAAGGGGCGGTTTTTGTTATTAGCGGATGTAGGGGCGCACCTGTGTGTGCGCCCGGGACGGGGTTATGGTTTGTGGTGCCCGCTGATATAGTCGACCAAGTCGTAGACGAGGCGCTTTTCCTGTTCGTTCATACCGCGCAGGCTGATTTTTTCTTCGCTTTCCAGGCCGAGGATGTCATCGGTAGTTGTGTGGAACAGCTGTGCCATTTCCACAAGGTAGACTGCTGTGGGGGAGGATAACTCCATTTCCCACGCATTGACGCTGGCGCGCGTTACCCCCAGCTTGCGGGCCAGCGCCGCCTGCGAGAGCCCCATGTTTTCACGTAGCCTTTTGATGTTGTCAGAAATCAAGCCATCACGTCCATTCAAGTGTACAGCAGAATAATAAACAAACCGCAAGGGGAAAATCTTCACGCAGATCGTCAAAAAACGGTGCACAATTCCGCGCAACCGGTTGACGCCGAACCTGCTATTTGTTACAATGGTAACGAGCCCTGTATACAAAAGAATGGAGGAAAGTATCTATGCTGCAATCCCTGAAGCAGAAAACCCTGGTCGGCAAGCTGTGGGCCATCATCGTCCTGGCTGTGGCGGCCATTTTCATCGGCGTGGTGTTCGGGCCTGGCATCGCAAAAATGATCGCTGGGCCGACCTATTTCGCGCCGCTGGATGACTATGACGTCCTTTCCCTGCAAGGACAGTATCTCGAAGCGGACATTGACACCCTGATTGACTACTACGCCGAGACCGTCGTGAGCGAGAGCGGCAGGCCGGACAAGGTCAGCGCCCGCGAGTACATCATGCCGGTCAACACCCCCGACGCCACCGTCTACATCGGTGTGGAAGTGCCCAAGCCCAAAATCAGCGACGCCGAGGCGGTCGTTGCCGATACCGAGCGGCTTATCGATGACGAGGACGGCAGTTATGAGTGGGACGGCTCCTACGTGTCGGTGCGCGGCACGCTGCAGCCCATGGATGATGAGACCCGGCAGCTGTGGGAAGATTACTTCATTGACGCCGGTTTTAGCTATGATGATATCGGTCTGTTTGACGACTGCACAGCCCTTCCGCTGGTGCTGACCGACGGCGAAATCGACGGCCAGGACACGTTTGTGTATGGTTTTATGGGCGTCATCGGCGTTCTGCTGGTGGTGCTGGCAATCTGGTTCGTGGTTCATTCCCTGACCGGTGGCTTCCAGAAGCAGATTCGCAACTACATCAAGGCTTCGGACGACCCGCAGGCCACCGAGCAGGCGCTCGACCGCTTCTACGAGGACACGATGCAGGATGGCAAGGTCCGCATGAACCGCAGCTGGCTGATGTACGACAAGGGCGGCAATTCCTGGGTGCTGGCCGGTGACGACGTGGTCTGGGCCTACCAGTACACAGTGCGCCACAAAGCTTACGGCATCCTGACCGTGAGAAAAGAGCTGATGGTGCGCGTTTTCGGCGCAAAGGAGAAACGTGCCTGCCACGATATCTACGTCCGCAATGAGGACGAAGCGCAGGAAATTTTGCAGCAGATGGCCCGCACCTACCCGGATGCGCTGATCGGCTACGACCAGGACATTGAGCGCAAGTATCGCGCCAACCCGGCGGCGTTCCACCAGGCGGTCATCACTGCCCGCCACGCCCCAGCTGCCCCCGCAGCCGAGCCGACCGAGCCCGCGCAGGAGCCGGAGAGCAAGCCGCTGTATACCTAAAGTAAAAATTGCCCGATGGCACTTGATGCCATCGGGCAATTTTTTGGGCAAAATTTACTTCTGCGCTTCTTTTTCGGCTTTCTCCGCAAAGGCGATCATCTTGCTGTAGGTCTCCTCGCTCAGGTCGTGCTCGACCTTGCAGGCGTCCTTCGCGGCAACATCCGGGTCAACGCCCAGCGCGACGAAGAACGCCGTCAGCTTGCGGTGGCGGCCATAGATGCGCTGGGCAATTTCCATGCCCGGCGCTTCCAGCTTGATAAAACCGTCGGCATCCATCGAAATATAGCCGTTCTCACGCAGGTTTTTCATGGCGACACTGACGCTCGGCTTGGAAAAGCCCATCGCCACCGCAATATCGATCGAGCGCACAGAACCCTTCTGTTCCTGCAGCATCAGAATTTTTTCGAGATAATCCTCTGCGGATTCGTGAATATTCATGGGCGCAGCCCCCTTCCGAACTGAAATATTGTTCAAATTGTTATTGCATCTATCATACCACACCGCGCGGCAGTTTGCAAGGCTGAATCCATACAGTTCCGGTAAATGCTGCCGCGGCTTCACCAAGTAAAAGCGCGGTATCATCCTTCAGAATGCGTACTTCCAGTGTGCCGCCGGGCATCTGCACCAAAATCGGCACGCCGCGTCCGCTGCGGCCGGTCAGCACAGCGGAGGCCGCCACGGCGCAGGCCCCGGTCCCGCAGGAGAGCGTGGCCCCGCTGCCGCGCTCCCAGACTGTCACGGCGAAGGCTGTGGGGCTGATCTGCCGCGCGAACTCCACGTTGATGCCCCCGGGGAACGCCGGGTGGTGTTCCAGTGCCCGGCCATACAGGGCCAGGTCAGCCCCCTCGGGCGGGACATCACCCACAAAAACAACGCAGTGCGGGTTGCCCACGGCCACGCAGTTGACACGCCAGCTGCGCCCGCCCGTGCAGAGCGGCACATCCAGCAGCGGCCCGCCGCCCAGGTCGGCGGTGCCCACGTC
Source organism: Gemmiger formicilis (assembly GCF_018784445.1). Taxonomy (GTDB): domain Bacteria; phylum Bacillota; class Clostridia; order Oscillospirales; family Ruminococcaceae; genus Gemmiger. The sequence continues at coordinate 36,441 of NZ_WQOH01000036.1, forward strand.
AGCCCCCAGCGCCGAGAAATGCCCCATCTCCACCTGCCATAACCCCGCGCCCACGTGACGCAGCGTGCGCCGCCCGGCGTTGGGCGTGTCGATGCGGATGCAGTCCCGCCGGACGCCGTGGGTGTATAAAAATTCCGCTACACAGCGTACACCGTTGCCGCACATGGCCCCCTCGCTGCCGTCGGCGTTGAACATCCGCATCGCGGCGTCGCCGTCCGCCAGCAGCGGGGGACAGATAAAAATGACCCCATCGGCCCCCACGGAAAAATGCCGTCGGGACAGCGCCACGGCCAGCGCGGCGGCGTTTGGCGGCAGCCCGGCGGTGCGGCAGTCCAGGTAGATATAATCGTTGCCGGCGGCCTGCATTTTGGTAAAATTCAGTTCCACATGCCCACCTCCCGGCCCATCGTATGCAGCTTGCATAAAATTTAACACTTACCCCCTTGACATTCAGCCGCAGATACGCTATATATTAAATGTATATCTGTGTTTATAAAGGAGTTAAATTATGGATTCCGAAGTTTTCAGCCGCATCCGTGGCTATCTGGCAGAACAGCTGGAAGTCGATCCTGAGAAGATCACCCCCGACAGCGACATCGTCAACGATTTCGGCGCGGACAGCCTGGATGTTATCGATATGATCACCGTCCTGTCCGATGAGTTCGGCGTTGAGATCCCCGACGAGGATATCGAGAATTTCCACACCGTCGGTGACGTGGTAAATTACCTGGAAGACCGTATGTAATGCTTGCGGCGCTGCTGCCGCGGACAAGTTTAGAATTTGTGTGAGGATTAACAGGAAATGGCAAACGATAAGAAAAAAATGGTCGAAGCGATCACCGCACAGGAGGTCGATTTCGCCCAGTGGTATACCGATATCTGCACCAAGGCCGAGCTGGTCGAGTATTCCAGCGTCAAGGGTTTCGTGGTGCTGCGCCCCTATGGCTACGCCATCTGGGAGAACATCCAGAAAAACCTGGACGCCCGCTTCAAGGCCACCGGCCATGAGAACGTGGCCATGCCCGTGCTCATCCCCGAGAGCCTGCTGAAGAAGGAGGGCGAGCTGGTCAACGGCTTCGCCCCCGAGGTCGCCTGGGTCACGGCCGGCGGCAGTGACCCGCTGGAAGAGCGCCTTGCGGTGCGCCCCACCAGCGAGACGATGTTCTGCGACCATTTCAGCCATGTGCTGCACTCCTACCGCGACCTGCCCATGCTGTACAACCAGTGGTGCAGCGTCGTCCGCTGGGAAAAATCCACCCGCCCCTTCCTGCGCACCCGTGAGTTCTGGTGGCAGGAGGGCCACACCATCCATGAGACCGCCGACGAGGCCAAGGCCGAGACCGAGCAGCAGCTGAACTGCTACGCCGACTTTGCCGAGCATGACCTGTGCATCCCGGTCGTCAAGGGCCGCAAGACCGATAAAGAGAAGTTTGCGGGTGCCGAGGCCACCTACACCATCGAGGCCATGATGAAGGACGGCAAGGCCCTGCAGAGCGGCACGAGCCACTACTTTGGCGATAAGTTCAGCCGCGCCTACGACGTGACCTTCACCGGCCGCGACAACACCCTGCAGTATCCGTTCCAGACCTCCTGGGGCGCGTCCACCCGCCTGATCGGTGCCATCATCATGACCCACGGCGACGACGACGGCCTGATCCTGCCCCCGGCCATCGCGCCCATCCAGGTCGTGATCGTGCCGGTCGCCGCCCACAAGCCCGGCGTGCTGGACAAATGCCGTGAGCTGGCCGCCGAGATCGGCCGCTATGCCCGCGTCAAGCTGGATGACAGCGACAAGCAACCCGGCTGGAAGTTTGCCCAGTGGGAGATGAAGGGCGTGCCTGTGCGTCTGGAAGTCGGCCCCCGCGATATCGAAAACGGCCAGTGTGTGCTGGTTCGCCGCGATACCCGCGAGAAGCAGTTCGTGAAGTTTGAGGAGTTGGCCACCGCCATCCCCGCCGCCATGGACGCTCTGGCGAAGGACCTGTACGAGCGTGCCCTGCAGAACCGCGAGAACCGCACCTACAGCGCCACCACGATGGACGAGGTCAAGCAGATCGCCAAGGAGCACACCGGCTTCATCAAGACGATGTGGTGCGGCGACCTGGCCTGCGAGGAAGCCATGAAGAGCGAGGCTGGTCTGTCCAGCCGTTGTATGCCCTTTGCCCAGGAGCACTTGAGCGACGTTTGCCCGGTCTGCGGCAAGCCCGCCCAAAAGATGGTCGTCTGGGGCGTAGCGTACTAAGACAAAAAAGGGAACGCTGCGAAGCGTTCCCTTTTTTGGTCAGATAAGAACGAAGAAAGAAAAGGAAAAGGACAGCGCTGCCGCGCTCTTTGCCAAACTCACTTCTTTCTTCTTGGTTCTCTCTTCTCTTTTCTCTTTCTGGGTGTCTTATGTCCATTCTACTCACAACATTATTCGTTTACGCCCTCGGTCTGCTGCTCACGGCGGTGGGCAGCCGGCTGGCGGGACGGTGCACCACTTGGTGCTGCGCCCTGCTGGGACTGCCCATGTGGGTCGTGGGCGGCACGGTTGCACCGTTCTGCCTGGCGCTGCCGCAGCTGATGCTGGCATTTCTGGCGGCCGGTATGTCGGTCACGGCGCTGGCCGTTGGCACCGCGCTGGCGGGCGCCGTTGCCAACCTGGGGCTGGCGCTGGCCGTCTGCCTGCTGAATCGTCGCCGGTATGCCACGGCGGATCGGGACGAGTTTTGCCGCAAATGCCTGTTGCTGCTGGCCGCCTGCGGGGTGCTGGCGGTGTTTGTGCGGGACGGCGAATTGAGCTACACCGGCACCGGCCTGTTGATGCTGCTGTTTGTGTTGTTTATTTTGATGAGCATTGCGTTCCAGCACAACTTTACCTATGGTGAAACGATCGAGGCGGTGTCCACCTCGGATGCCGTGCCCAGCTCGCGCCTGGCCACGAAGGAGTACGGCTACACGGCCCACACGATGGCATTCCCGGTCATGAGCGTGCGGAACTCGCTCAAGAACCTGGCGGGCGTTATTGGCGGGCTGGCGCTGCTGGCGGGCGGGGCTATGGCGCTGGTGTACAGCGCCACCACGCTGGCAAACCTCACCGGCACGATACAGGCCCTGTGGGCGGCGTCGCTCATCAGCTTTGGATTCTGCCTGCCTCTGCTGGCCGAAGCCCTGGAGCACCCCCTGGGGTCGGTCTGGAAGAGGTTCACTGTGCGGTGCCGCTACTACCCGCCGGACTCGCTGCCCATCCAGCTGTTGAACAGCGCTATTTTGAACCTGACGCTGGCGCTGCCGATTTCAAGCCTGATGTACCGCCACAAGCTGCCCGTGGGTGCGCAGTTCCGCAGTTACGAGGTGCCGGTCTGCGCCGCCATGGCGCTGGTGCTGCTTCTGCCGCCGCTGTGCAAACACAAGCTCAAGCGCTGGCAGGGCGGGGTATGTATGGCATTGTATTTTGCTTATTTAGCCGCCGCATTGTTTGTGCCGAGAGCGGGGGCGTAATTGAAAAATTGCACGATTACATTTTCGTAGAGTTGTAGGGGCCGCACATGTGCGGCCCGCAACTGTCCCATTATTGCTCGTCTGCCGTATACATGCGGGCCGGGCATGCCCGGCCCCTACAAAGAAACAGCGGTCCACGCTTCGTATCCCGAAGTGTGGGCCGCTGTTGCTTTGTAGGCTTACTTTTTCAACTCTGCGCAGGCTTCTTTGATGATATCCCGCTCGACGAAATGTTCTTTTTTGCCGTGGATGAGCTGGTAATCCTCGTGACCTTTACCTGCAAACAGGACGATGTCGCCTTCCTCAGCCATCCTGACGGCGGCGTAGATGGCCTCGCGGCGGTCGGTGATGCAGGTGTAGGGCGCGCCGGGGGCCATATGGGCGGCAATGTCGCGGATGACATCCTCCGGCGGCTCGTTGTCCGGGTTGTCGCTGGTGATGATGCTGTAATCCGCATAGGCACTGGATGCGTCTGCCAGTTCCTTGCGGCGGACCTGGGTGCGCCCGCCCACCGAGCCGAACACACAAATCAGGCGGTGCGGATTGTAGGCCCGCAGCGTCTTTAATGCGCTGGTCAGGGCCAGGCCGTTGTGACTGTAATCCACGATGAAGGTGCGCCCGGGCAGACCCTGCACGACCTCAAAACGGCCCTGCACGGGGGTGTGGGCCAGCGTGGCAGAGGCCTGGGCGGGCGTTACGCCGAACGCGCCGCATATGGCGATGGCGCACAGTGCGTCCGACGCACTGAACGCACCGGGGGACATGACCTCGATGTGGGTGCTCTGCCCGGCGCAGCGGCAGACGAAATCAATGCCCAGCGCCATACGGTTGCGGTACTGCGCCAGCATCACGCCGCGGTAGTCGGCCTCGGCCTTGATGCCGAAGCTGACCTGCTCGCCCTGGAAACCCTCGCGCATGAAATCGCTGTATGGGTCATCGACGTTATAAACCATCGTGCGGGCGTTGTATTCGGCAAACAGACGGCGCTTGGCGCATTTGTAATCCTCAAAATCCGGGTGCTCGCCGGGGCCGATGTGATCTTCGGACAAATTCGTGAAGGCCACGACCTCAAAGGGAACACCGTCCACGCGGTGGTGGCGCAGGGCCTGACTGCTGACTTCCAGCACGCAGTGGTGTACGCCCACGTCCAGCATTTTGCGGAACAGGCGGTGCAGTTCCAGGCTCTCCGGCGTCGTGTTGGCGGTGGCCTCGTGCTGGCCTGCAATGTCCACGCCGTTGGAACCGATGTAGGCGCAGGGCAGCCCTGCCTCGGTCATGATGGCAGCGGTCAGCAGGGCCGTGGTGGTCTTGCCCTTCGTGCCGGTAATGCCAATCAGGTGCAGCTCATCGGCGGGGTTGCCGTAGAAATCTGCACCGATGACGGCCAGCGCCGCGCGGGTATCGTCGGTGACGATCTGCACAGCGTCGGCAGGCAGATCCAGCGTGTGCTCCACCAAAAAGGCACGGCAGCCGTTTTGATAGGCGATGGCGGCGTAGGTATGACCGTCCAGCCACGCACCCACCAGGCAGACGAACAGGGAACCGGCCGCCGCCTTGCGGGAGTCGTAGATGATGGCGGTGATATCCATGTCGGATGTGCCGGTGTGGGGGATATGTTTGATAAGGTCGTTGAGTTTCATGAAAAACATCCTTCTTAAAAGCCTTCCCCTGAGGGGCTGCGCCCGCAGGCGCGTGTCGGAGCGCAACCGCCGTAGGCGGCTCTTGGCGCGTAGACTGAAGGTGGCCGAGCCTGCGAGGCCGGATGAGGGGCGGGGTATCGTGGCCGCCCGCTTACGGGGTGCATCGGCAGACGTGCCCCTCATCAGTCCGCTTCGCGGACAGCTTCTCCCTAAAGGGAGAAGCCTTTTCCCTTACTTCTGTACGGGGTAATACTTCTTAAACTTCTTGAACTGCCTTCTCAACTGTTCCAGCACGCAGGCGTAGCGGACCGGGTTCCATAGCAGATCCGGCTTGTACAGCAGGCTGCATGCCTCCTTGTGCTGGGCTTTCAGCGCCTTGGCGCGGGCGACAAGGTCCTTGTCCTCAGTGTAGGTGAAAGCCACCTGCGCGGGCACATGGTGCCAGAACACCTCGTTCTTGTTCAGCACGCAGTCGGTGCCGCCGTCACTCCACTTTTCCACGACCAGCTTGGCAATGTTCATGCCGGTGGCCGTGACATAGTAGTTGCTGCGGCCCTGACGCAGGTTGATCTCAAACACGCGGTAGTCGCCGGGGGTGCCGCTGTACTTGATGTCAAAGTTGGAAAAACCGGTGTAGTGGCAGGCTTCCAGCATATTGCGGATGTTCTCTACCAGCGGCAGGGAGGTCGTGTCCTCGCTGACGATGGCGGCGTGGTTGCCCAGACCGTGGGGGGTGTGCTCCTCGACCATCGTGTGGCCCAAGCACATAGCGCGGACCTTGCCGTTCTCGTCAGAGAATGCGGTCAGCACGCGCATATGGTCATCGCCGCCCGGCACCATCTTTTGCAGCACCATCCGGTCCGGGTAGCCGCTGGCGTAAATGGTTTTCACGATCTCGGCGGCCTCGGCGGGGGTGGCGGCGGTGTAGACCTTCTTCATCGTGTCAAAGGGGTGCTTCCAGTAGTCAACGCTGGACGACGGCTTGACGATGATGGGGTAGGCGAAGCCCAGCTTATCCTCGGTCAGCTCAGCGGCGTCCACCGGCGCGGACAGGATTTTGGAATCCGGGTAGGGGATGCCGAACTTCTCGCAGACTTCATAAAATTCGGCCTTTTTCTGGATGGAGCCGTACAGGTCAGCGGCGGGGCCGGGGGCGATATACTCGGTCAGCTCGGCCTTGCGGCGGATGATCATAGCGGCATAGTCGTCGGTGCAGCCGAACAGATACAGCCGCTTGCCCTTATGCTGCGCGGCGAAATCGTGTAAAATGCGCAGCATCGTGTCCTCGTTGTCCATATCGGGCACGGTGGTAAAGTGTACGATCTTGGAATACTTGGTCGGGGCCATCGGGTAGCGGCCGTAGGCGTAGCTCTCGACGCCGTAGGCCTCATGGAAGGCGCGGGCAAAGTTATAGCAGTTCAGGTCTGCACCAAGGAATACAGGGATAATGTCGGACATGGGAAAGTACATCTCCAATTTTCTAAAATAGGCTTCCCCCTCGGGGGAAGGCTCATAAGATTCATGCGTCAAACTTCTCAAAGAACTGCTCATGCCACGTTAAGAACGTGTAGGCGGTCCAGATTTTGCGGCGCTCGTGCTTGGGGTCGCCCAGCATCGCCACCAGTTTGTCCTGGTCGAAATACTCTGCGGCCACATCGCTGGTAAAGCTCTTGCGCACCTTGGCGGAAAACTCCGGATCCTCGAGCCACTTGGCAATGGGCACCGGGAAGCCTTTTTTCGTGCGGTTGGCCCAGGCGTCGGGCAGGGTCTTGTTGGCGGCGGTGCGCAGCACGGCCTTTGTGTCGCCGCGCAGCTTGTAGCTGTCGGGGTAGCACTCGGCCTCGCGCAGGACCTCGCGGTCGAGGTAGGGCACGCGCAGTTCCAAGCTGTGGGCCATACTCATTTTGTCGGCCTTCAGCAGAATATCGCCGGGCAGCCAGAGATTCAGGTCGAGGTACTGCTTCTTTTCCAGCTCGCTCAAATCTTTCACGCGGTCGTAGATCGGCGCGGCGACCTCGCGGGCCGTGGGGCCGACGCGGTACTTCGGCTTCAGAATATCGTAGGCGTCCTTCTCCTCAAAGACGTGGGCCTGGCCGATGAACCAATCCTCGGGGCGTCCGCTGCCCTTGATGATGAAGTCGTGGCCCTTGAAGTAGGGCAGGTGCTGGCTCACGTCGCTGGCCAGATGGCGCAGCGGTGCGGGCACGTGCTTGTACTTCTGCATCAGCGGCGTGTCGGCGTACCACTCGTAGCCTGCGTAGATTTCGTCCGCGCCCTCGCCGGAGAGCACGACCGTGACGTGCTGACGGGCCAGCTGGCACAGGAAGTAGAGCGGCACGCTGGACGGGTTGGACTGCGGCTCGTCCATGTGGTACTGGATGTCCGCAAAAGCGTCGAGGCACTGTTCCTTCGTCAGCATTTCGCGGTAGTTCTTGATGCCGAGCTTTTGGGAAAGCTCGCCCGCCTCGGTCGTCTCGTCAAACTTATGCGTGCCGTCGGGGCTGGCAAAGCCGACGGAAAACGTCTCGTCGGGCATCAGGCAGGCCGTGATATAGCTGGAATCGACGCCGCCGGACAGGAACGAACCGACCTTGACATCGCTGATGCGGTGGGCGGCCACGCTCTCCCGCACGCGGGCGTCGATCTGGTCGGCGCACTGCTCGTAGGAAAGGGTGGTGGGGTGGCGGAAATCCGCATCCCAGTAGCGCTCAATCTGCATCCGGCCGTCTTTGTAAGTGAACCAGTGGGCGGGGGGCAGTTTGTAGGTGCCCTTGAAGAACGTCTCGTTCATGGCGCTGTACTGGAAGGTCAGGTAGGGGCGCAGTGCCTCGGCGTTGACCTCGCGGCGGAAACCGGGGTGCTCCAGCAGGCTCTTGATCTCGCTGCCAAACAGCAGTTCGCCCGCGTCGGTTTGGGTGTAATAGAACGGCTTTATGCCGAAAATATCCCGTGCACCGTACATTTCGTTGGCTTTCGTATCCCACACGACAAAGGCAAACATACCGCGCAGCTTGGCAGCCAGTGCCGTGCCGTATTCCTCATAGCCGTGGATGATGACCTCGGTGTCGCAGTGGGTCTTGAAGATATGGCCCTTGGCCTGTAATTCGGTACGCAGATCCATGAAGTTGTAAATTTCGCCGTTGAACACGCAGACAACGGTGCCGTCCTCGTTGTACATCGGCTGCTTGCCCGCGGCCAGGTCAATGATGCTCAGGCGGCGGAAACCCAGCGCAATGGCCGTGCGCGGGTCATCGCCGCTGATGTGGTAGCCTTCCATATCGGGACCGCGGTGGATGATGCGATCCGCCATTTTGTGCAGGATGGCCTCGCGCTGTTCACGCAGACCGGTAAAGCCAACAAAACCACACATGGTAAATTTCCCTTTCTCTCTATATAGGCACAATGATAAATTTTAACTTATATATTTGTATATTGTACCACAGAATAGAGAAAAAGAAAAGTGGTCGTAAAGAAAAAAGGACGCAGCAGAATGCTGCGCCCTTGCGAGGGTTATGTGAGTGGCAGGGGCGAGGTAGCAAAGCCCCTGCATTACAATTACTCTTTATCCTCGGTCGTAACCTTATCGGTCTTGCCTTCGCCGTCCAGCGCTTCTTCCAGGGTGTGCCATGCCAGCACGGCGCACTTGACACGGGCGGGGACGTGGGCGATGCCCTGCAAAGCGGCAACATCCTCCAAATCGTCCAGCTCCTCCGGCGTGATCTTGCCCTTGATCATCTGGAAATACAGGCTGATGAGGCGGTGCGCATCCTCGACGGTGCGGCCCTTGACCAGGTCAATCATCAGCGAAGCCGACGCCTGGGAGATCGCGCAGCCGGAGCCAATGAAACCGGCGTCCTCAATTTTGCCGTCTTTCACGCGCAGCTGCAGCGTGATATCGTCGCCGCAGCTGGGGTTCACGCCCTCCAGGCTGTGGGTCGCCCCCTCGACCGGGTGGCGGTTCTCCTTGCTGCGGCTGTTCTCGGTAATGATCTGGGTATACAGTTCGTTCAGGTTCACAGGCCCATCACCTTTCTGACATTTTCAAGATTTTCCAGCAGGGCGTCCACGTCCTCGGGCGTGTTGTAGATCGCCACGCTGGCGCGGCAGCAGCTGCCGATGCCCAGGAATTCCATCAAGGGCTGGGCGCAGTGATGCCCGGCGCGCACGGCCACGCCGCCCGCATCCAGAATCGTCGCCACGTCGTGGGGGTGTACCTCGTTGACGTTGAAGCTGACGACGCCGTAACGGCCCTCGGCCACCGGCTCGCCGTAGACGGTCAGCCACGGCATGGCACGCATACCGGCCAGCATACGGTCCAGCAGCATATGCTCGTGGGCTTCCATGGCCTGCCAGCCGATGCCGTTCATGTAGTCGATGGCGGCGGCAAAGCCGACCTCACCGCCGACGTTGCGGGTGCCGGCCTCAAACTTGCGGGGACCGTCGGCCCAGGTGGCACCGCTCTCATGCACGGCGGCGATCATATCGCCGCCGGACAGGAACGGCGGCATCTTTTCCAGCAGCTCGGCGCGGGCGTACAGGGCACCCACGCCCATCGGCGCATACAGCTTGTGGGCAGAGCAGGCCGCAAAATCCACGTTCAGCTTTTTGACATCCACCGGTGTGTGGGGGGCGCTCTGGGCGCAGTCCAGCACGACGACGGCACCCACGGCATGGGCACGCTTGACAATCTCCTCCACGGGGGCGCGCAGGCCCAGGACGTTGGAGACCATCGCCACGGCGACAACCTTGGTTTTGCTGGTGATTTTCTTGTCCAGCTCCTCGGTCGTCAGGCGGCCGTTCTCGCCGGGATACATATAAACGAGCTTTGCGCCGGTGGCCTTCGCCACGCGCTGCCAAGGTACCATGTTGGAGTGATGCTCGGCCACGGAAATGACGATTTCGTCGCCTTCGTGCAGGAAATTCATGCCGTAGCTGTACGCGACAAGGTTCAGGCTCTCCGTCGTGTTCTGGGTGAACACAATTTCGTCGTCCTCGGCATTAAAGAACTGCGCCACGGTATGGCGGGCACCCTCGTGGGCGTCGGTGGCACGCATGGCCAGCTCATAGACGCCGCGGTGGGGGTTTGCGTTCTCTTTATTATAATAGTTGACCACCGCGTTCAGAACCTGGGTGGGGTGCTGGGTGGTGGCGGCGCTGTCCAGATAGACAAGGCGCTTGCCGTTCTCGTCGGCAGCCAGAATGGGGAAATCAGCCGTCCAGTTCATCGTTCAGCCTCCCTGCAACATTTTCACGTACTTCGTCCTGCAAAGATTCCAGCGGGATCTTGTCGATGGCCGGGGCAAAGCGGGCGTCCACCATCAGGCGGCGGGCCTGCGCCTCGCTCAACCCGCGGGAGCGCAGATAATACAGCTTGCTCTCGTCCAGGCGGCCCACGGACGCGGCGTGCTGGCCTTCGACTTCCTCCTCACCGCAGAGGATGAGGGGCGCGGTACGGTTGCGGGCGTTGGGGCTGAACAGCAGCACGTCCTCGCTCTCGTGGCCGACGCCGCGCTTGGCACCACGCTGAAAATCCACCGTGCCGCGCAGAATTTTATCGGCGCTGCCGGTCAGCACACCGGCGGTGTGCATCTCGCACAGGGTGTCCCTGCCAGTGTGGACGGAGACATCGTTGAAGTCGAGCACATCGTTCCCGTGGCCGAAATAGACGGCGTCCAGGTCGTACTCGCACTTGTTGTGGTTCAGCAGGGTGCGGGCACCGCAGGCGACGACACAGCCGCCCAGCTCGATGCGCACCTGCTCGACGCGGGCAGATTTGCCCTGCTCAATGGCAACAGCGTTCCAGCGGCGGGCGCGGTTGCCCAGCAGCTGCACCTGCACCAAAGTTACATGGGCGTTTTCGGCAGCGCGGATGCGGGTCAGGCTGGCGGAAACACCGTTCTCGGCATCGCCGCGCACGACCTGCACGACGGTCAGGCTGCTGCCCTCGGCGGCGTCGATGGTCAGGTAGGTCAGCGCGTGGGGGTGGGCGGCGTCCAGCGTGTTTTCAAACACGATAGGGGCGTCAGCTGTGCCGGAAACGGCCAGATGATTGACCAGGTTGGCATTCTCGGCCAGCCAGGTGTCGGTCTCCGCGCCCATGCCGCTGGCGGCAAAATCGCCGAAATCGGCTTCGGCGCGGGCGGTCACACCGGCAGGCAGGGCAGGGGAGAGGATCTCCGCCTTGGCCCAGCCGTCAGCGGGTACAGTGGGCAGTGCCGCCGACGCCGGTGCATAATTCACGCCCAACGGGTTCCAAGTGGCAACCGGCAGGCGGTTCATGGTTGTAGTCATATATATCACCTTAAACTCAATGCTAAGGCTTCCCCCTCGGGGGAAGCTGCCCGCGAAGCGGACTGATGAGGGGCAGACTTACCGCAGCAGCCCGTTACCGGGTTGCACGGGGAACGCTGCCCCTCATCCGGCCTCGGGCGGGGCCTCGGCCACCTTCCCCCCTCAGGGGAAGGCTCCACGATCAGCCAATGCTTCCCTTCATCTCCAGATGAATCAGGTTGTTCATCTCCACCGCGTATTCCAGCGGCAGCTCCTTGGCGATGGGCTCGGCAAAGCCGCCGACGATCAGGGCGCGGGCGTCCTCCTCGGTCATGCCGCGGCTCATCAGGTAGAAGATGGCCTCCTCGCTGATGCGGCCGATCTTGGCCTCGTGGCCGACATCCACGGCGTCGCAGCGGATATCCATGGCCGGGATCGTGTCGGAACGGCTGCGGTCGTCCAGCATCAGGGATTCACAGCTCACGCTGGACTTGCTCCCCGCGGCATTGGGCAGAACGACCACGGAAGAACGGAAGTTCGACACGCCGCCGTCGCGGGCGATACTCTTGGTGGAGATATGGCTCGTGGTGTGGGGCGCGGCGTGTACGACCTTGGCACCGGTGTCCAGGTCCTGCCCGGCACCCGCAAAGGTGATGCCGGTAAACTCCATGCGGGCACCCTCACCCTGCAAAATGCTCATCGGGTACAGGCAGCCGGTGTGGGAGCCGAAGGAGCCGGAGACCCACTCGATGGTGCCGCCCTTTTCGACCTTGGCGCGTTTGGTGTTCAGGTTGTACATATTCTTCGACCAGTTCTCGATGGTCGAGTAGCGCACGCGGGCACCCTCGCCGACGAAAATCTCGACGCAGCCTGCGTGCAGGTTGGCCACGTTGTACTTCGGGGCAGAGCAGCCCTCGATAAAGTGCAGGTAGGCGCCCTTATCGACGATGATAAGAGTGTGCTCAAACTGGCCGGCACCGGGGGCGTTCAGGCGGAAGTAGGACTGCAGCGGGATATCCACGTGTACGCCCGCAGGAACGTACACAAACGAACCGCCGCTCCACACAGCGCCGTGCAGCGCCGCAAACTTGTGGTCAGTGGGGGGCACGCACTTCATGAAGTGCTCCTTCACCATGTCGGCGTAGGGGCCAGTCAGGGCACTCTCCATGTCGGTGTAAATAACACCCTGGGCGGCGACTTCCTCCTTGACGTTGTGATAGACGACCTCGGAGTCGTACTGCGCACCGACGCCCGCAAGGCTCGAACGCTCGGCCTGGGGGATGCCTAGGCGCTCAAACGTGTTCTTGATATCCTCGGGCACATCGCTCCACTTGCCGCGCATCTCGGTGTTGGGACGCACGTAGGTGACGATGTTGCTCATGTCCAGCCCTTCCAGGGAGGGACCCCAGTTGGGGATGGACATTTTGTTGTAGGTTTCCAGCGCTTTCAGGCGGAACTCGCGCATCCACTCGGGGTCGTGCTTTTCCTCGGAAATCTTCTCGACGATCTCTGCCGTCAGGCCGGAGTTGACCTCAAACGCCGCGTTGACCTTGTCCTTAATGTCGTAGACACTGCGGTCGATTTCGGCAACTTCGGTCTTTTCAGTCTCGAAGGCTCTCATTTCGCTTCGTCCTCCTTCAGGGCGGTAAAGCCTTCCTCAATGATCTCATTGACCAGACTGCCGTCACCGGTGCGCACGATGCGGGCGTCGTCCAGCACATGGACGTAATCGACCTGCAAGCCTTCCAAAATCTTGGCGTTGTGGGTGATGATGATGAGGGCGTTGTCAGCGTTGTGGTACGCCTTGATGCCGCTTGCCACGGTCTTGACCGCGTCCACATCCAGGCCGGAGTCCGTCTCGTCCAGCAGGGCCAGAGCGGGCTTGAGCATGAGCAGCTGCAAGATCTCGGCCTTCTTCTTCTCACCGCCGGAGAAGCCGACGTTCAGGTAACGGTCGGCGTAGGACGGATCCATGTTCAGGGCCTCCATCTGGGCGGCCATCTCGTGGCGGAACTTCATGACCTTAACAGGCTTGCCGGTCACAGCACCGGCGGCGGTGCGCAGGAAGCTCTCCAGCGTGATGCCGGGGATCTCCTCCGGCGTCTGGAAGGACAGGAACATACCGGCGCGGGCGCGCACATCGGCGGTCTCGTGAGTGATATCCTGGCCGCGGAAGATGATCTGGCCGCGGGTGACAGTATAGCGGGGGTCGCCCATCAGGGCGCTCATCAGGGTGGACTTGCCGGCACCGTTGTGACCCATCAGGACATGGGTCTCGCCGGCGTTCACCGTAAGGTTCAAACCGTCGAGAAGGACTTTGTTTTCCTCACCGACGATGACCTGTAAATCTTTGACTTCCAGCAGCGGGCTGCTCATGGAAAAAACACCTCCAAGTGGTATAACCGGGCGTCAGGGCACAGCGGCCCTGCCCAGATAGTTTTGCTCTACCGAACTATACTATACTATTTTTATAGGGATTGCAAGAGGGCAGCGCAAGAAATTGACACAGAACACCCAAATCGGCCAATTTTCGGGCAAAATCCACCGCATTTGTAGGGGCCGGGCATACTCGGCCCTCAGTCTGACGGCGGCTGCCCCTCTTTCCATTCTGTATCAAACCTGCTATAATGGGCGGTGTAAAGGGGGTACTGTTATGGAACTGCAAAAGGGCCGACCGGCGGATACGGCGGGCCGACTGGGAAAAGAGATACGCACCTATGACCTGCTGGATCGTCTGGGCGTCGAGTATGAGCGCGTCGACCATGCGCCCGCCATGACGATGGAGGTCTGCCAGGAAATTGACCAAACGCTGCACGCGGTCATCTGCAAGAACCTGTTTTTGTGCAACCGGCAGGAGACAAAATTTTACCTGCTGATGATCCCGGATACCAAGGTGTTCCACACCAAGGACTTGTCCGCGCAGATCGGCTCGGCCCGGCTGTCCTTTGCCAAGGCGGAGTATATGGAAAAGTTTTTGAATATCACGCCGGGTTCGGTCAGCGTGCTGGGCCTTGCCAACGATACCGACCACCGTGTCCAGCTGCTCATCGACGAGGACGTGCTGAACAGCGAGTATGTGGGCTGCCACCCCTGCATCAACACATCCAGCCTGCGGCTGCGCACGAAAGATTTGGTGGAAAAGGTGCTGCCTGCCATGGAGCATGACTTTATAAAGGTAAAGCTGTAAGGAGACGATGATGAATATTACGGTATACCTCGGTGCGAACGAGGGAAATGACCCGCGCCTGGCCCAGGCCGTGCGGGAACTGGGCCGCTGGATCGGCGAGAGCGGCAACGCACTTATCTACGGCGGCTCTGCCTGCGGCCTGATGGGCGAACTGGCCAAAAGCGTATTGGACGCAGGCGGCAAAGCCACCGGCGTGGAACCGCAGTTTTTTGTAGATCAGGGCCTTTTGTACGATGATCTGACCGAGTTGTTCGTCACAAAAGATATGACCGAACGCAAGGCAAAGATGATCGAGCTGGGCGATGCGTTCATTGCTTTCCCCGGCGGCACCGGCACGCTGGAAGAAATCGCCGAGATCATGTCAAAAGTTTCCCTCAAGCAGCTGGACGCACCCTGCATCCTCTACAACCTGAACGGCTACTATGACAGTCTGAAAGCGCTGCTGGATCACATGATTGCCATGGGGCTTTCCAGCCCCGAACGCCAGCAGGGAATCAGCTTTGCGGATAATTTAGCGGAAATCAAGACAATTTTACAGGCATAAACAGCCGGGGCGGATGGGAATATCCGCCCCGGCGTTTCGCTGCACATAAAACAAAAACCTTGAAGCATACGCTTCAAGGTCAATGGCTGCCCCAGTCCGACTTGAACGGACGACACCCTGATTAACAGTCAGGTGCTCTAACCAACTGAGCTATGGGGCAATATTCAGCTTTGTCAGACGACTTTATTATTATAGCGGTATCAAAAGCCATTGTCAATAGCAAAACCGAAAAAGTTGAAAAATATCGTAGGATCTCGCGAGCCGTTATAGGGGGCCAATGCCTGCACCGGCCCGCAAAGGAGCTTACTTTTTGATTTTAGTAAGCCGGGCGCTCACCCTTGGGAAAGGCGAGGGGCAACCGTCGTTGATGGGAAGGATGGTACGCATAGCAGTTCTCCTGATTATACCGCACCACCAGGGTAGAAAATGCAATGCTTTAGCGTTTTTATGAAGAAAAGCAAAAAACCGGCTGAAACTTTCGTTTCAACCGGTTCTGTTTGGAGCGGCCGACGAGGCTCGAACTCGCTACCTCCACCTTGGCAAGGTGGCGCTCTACCAGATGAGCTACGGCCGCATAAAAAAATCACCGAAAATTTGTTCGGTGATTTTTTTGTTGGCTGCCCCAGTCCGACTTGAACGGACGACACCCTGATTAACAGTCAGGTGCTCTAACCAACTGAGCTATGGGGCAATAACGCTTTGCGCCGCCGTCAGGCGACGCTAATTATTATAGCCATCTACGGGGCGTTTGTCAACAGGTTTTGCCAATTTTTTTGCAAAAAACTTTTTGCGCAGCGGACCCGGCGGGGCAGGCAGATTTTACACTTGCATTTTTGGGCAGAATCGTCTATGATGGAGCTTGCAACATCATTTATAAAAGGAGTCTGTATCATGGCAGAATTTACCTATGAAGTTACCGAACGCATCGCCGTTCTTTCCACCAACGCCCGCGGCTGGGAGCGTCAGCTGAATATGGTCAGCTGGAACGGCAACCCGCCGAAGTACGATATCCGCGACTGGTCCCCGGACGGCAGCCGCATGGCAAAGGGAATCAGCCTGACCGAGGATGAGCTGAAAACGCTGAAGGGCATTCTGGACGACATGGAACTGTGAGGTTCGTATGCAGGACTACCACGCTGAATTTGTGGAGATCTACAACAAAAACATCACCCGCCCCGGTGCGGACCGGCTGCTGAACTGGCTGGAAACCACCGACTTTTTCACCGCGCCTGCCTCCACCCGGTTCCACGGCGCGTGCAAGTGCGGCCTGGTCATGCACAGCATCAACGTGTACAACGCAATGATGCAGCACTTCTACACCGAGGGCGAGAACGCCGAGAGCTACGCCATCTGCGGCCTGCTGCACGACCTGTGCAAGGCAAACTTCTATAAGGTCAGCACCCGCAATGTCAAAAACGACGCCACCGGCCAGTGGGAGAAGGTCCCGTTTTACCAGGTGGCGGATCAGCTGCCCTACGGCCACGGCGAGAAGAGTGTCTACCTCATCGAGCATTTTATGCGGCTAAAAACCGCCGAGGCTATTGCCATCCGCTGGCACATGGGCGGCTTTGACGATGCCGCGCGCGGCGGCTGCTTTGCTGTCAGCGAAGCCTACAACACCTACCCGCTGGCGGTCAAGCTGCACATTGCGGACCTGACCGCCACCTACCTGATGGAGCAGGGCACCAGCGAAGTAGAAAACGGTCACCCGAAAAACAAATAAAACCAGGGCACAGACGATGCAGTCTGTGCCCTGGTTTTTTTGCGGCGTCCCCCGACGCCCCGCAGGGAGGTTACAAATTTTCCTGCATCCACCCGACCAGCGCGGCTTGGGACTGCGCCGCCGCGCTGCCGGTGATGGCAAGGCCCGGGGCAATTACTGCTGTGGGGCAGAGCTTGCGCAGGTCTTTCTCGCTGCGGCCCATGCCGCTGCCCTCGTTGGTGCAGTAGGGCAGCAGCTTTTTGCCGGTAAAGTCGAACGCCTCCAAAAAGGTCGCCACCGCCATGGGGATGGTGCCGCAGTAGTTGGGGTAGCCCAGCACAATGGCGTCGTAGGCCGCAATGCTCTCGGGCAGGGCGGTCAGCGCCGGGCGCTTGTGCAGCATCATGTCTGCGGTGACCTGGCTGACGCATTTGCGGTAGTTGTCCGCGTAAGGCGCTGCCATTTCAATTTTGAACAGGTCGGCGTCGGGGAAAGCCTGCTTGATAAGGTCGGCGCAGATCTCGGTATTGCCGACGGCCACGCTTTTGATTGCGCCGCCAAAGTAGTTTTCGCCCGCGCGGGAGAAATAAGCAACCAGAATTTTAGACATAAAACAGCACCTCCGTTGAATTCTATACGACAGTATACCATGAAAGGCAACTTTAAGTGCAAGGGGTAAATGCAAAATTTTACGCCCCGGCAGACAAAACGCCGCGCAGGCCCGAAAAAGCCTGCGCGGCGCTGTTTTTATGCGGTATCAGGAACGGTTTTTCTTGTGGGCGGCCAGGCCGAGCGTTACGGCGCGGGTGACAAGGTAAAGTGGTAACCGTAGAAACATGAATTTGTTTGAACGCCTGGTTTCGCTGCTGGTTGCCATTTCTACCTGAGTAAAAGGGATAACCGGAATATAAATTACTCCTCTGCCAACTCCACCACCAATTTGGCTTCGGTGGCGGCGATGGCAAGTTGGAGCTTATTCTCTAAGTTTGTCTTTTGCAGCATATTGATGACGTGGTACTTCACGGTGGATGGCTCGATGCCGAGTTCTTTTGCAATCTCGTTATAGGACAGCCCGCGCACAAGACAGCGCAAGACCTTCATCTCGCCTTTGGTGAACTCTGCGCTCATGGCGGTGCCGATCTCCACGCTGGGCGGTGCATCGGGGAAGATATGCTCCCCCGCCATCGTGCGGCGCACGACCTGCATCAGGGTCCCTTCATCGCCGTCCTTATACCACAGGCTGTCCGCGCCCACGGCCTTGGCGCGGGCTAAAACCTGTGTGTCAATAAGCGAGGTCGCCACCACGATCTTGATTTCCGGGTGCGCTTTTCGTATCTTTTTGGCGGCGGCCAGACCGTTTTCGCGGTGTTCGGTCTGCACATCCATCAGCACAAGGTCGATGTCCTCGGTATCGCACAGGATCGGAGCCTCTGCAGCGCCGGGGATAGACACAGCAAGCTGATACCCGTCCTCGTTCTGAATATAGCTTTCAAGCAGGCTCCGGACCAGCTTTTGGTCCTCAACGATCATAACGCGTATCATAAGTGCTCTCCTTATCGGGCAGGGTGACTTCCAGAACAAACACAGGCAGGGAGTGTACGGTTACTGTACCCTCTGCTTTTTCAATACGGCGGCGGAGTGAGGAAAGCCCGCCGCCTTCCTTTATCTTCGCCTTGGGCGGTGCGCCGTTGTTCGTGATGCAAAGGTGCCATTCCTGCGGCCGATGCTCGGAGTCGGCGTACAATTCCGTGGCGCCCGCATGCCGCACAGCGTTGGAGGTACACTCCCGCAGGATCAGTGCGTAGAGCTCGCGGGTGGCGCGTGCCGGAGGGTATGCACCGCGCAGCTGTACGGCTGCGCCCAGAACAGCCGCCCGCCTTTGCATATAGCTCAGCGGGTCCTCAGCAGCATTCTCCTGCCGGGTGCGGCATAGCAGGGAAATGGAACTTTCCCACTTTGCAGCTTCGCTCTTGATCCGGGCAAGATCATGTTCATGCCGCAGTGCGCGCCGTGCGGCAAGCAGGGTATGGCCGATGTCGTCATGCACTCGCATCTTCATCTTCAGGATTTCTTCCTCCCGCACAATGTCGGGCATATTGTCATATAAGCGCTTTGCGCGGCGGTTCGCATCGGCAAGGCGCTCGTTTTCCTGCTGCAGTGCAGCATGCAATGCAGCCAGCTGGGTGACATCGGTGGCCATCACCTCGGTGTACGGTATGCCGTATTTGTCCTGAACAGGGCGCACCGTGAAATGATATACCGTTCCGTCCGGGAATGCGTAGATGCGGGCGGCCTCATCTCGCAGCCGCACACCGCCGCCGGGACTGTGCAGCGCCTGCTCCAGGTCCGTAAGGGTCTGCAGATCCCGGCCGCAGAGGACTGCGGAGATTTCCTGCATCCTGTGATTGATCAGGCGAAGCAGACCGTTGCGGTCAAAGTAGCAGATGGCCGCCGGCAGCGTGTCAAAGCCTTCCTTGACAGCATTGCGGGAGATTCGGGAAATCATAGGCTGCCTCCTTCTGCCGGAAACATTGTGAAATACAAAAGCCCGTCATCATCCCGTTCAAGTTGCATCTGCGGCAGGCCGGGCAGCGCAGCGGGCGCATCGGTGCATTGAACGCTGCAGCGCAGCCCCCAGCCCTGCGCCGTATGCTCGGCGCAGAAAAGGATCTCCTGCAATCCCGGCAGAGTCGCTTCTATGATGGCTTCAAAGGCGTCATAGATCGCCACGGCGGACGCGGGGGAAATCTTTGCTGTGTCGGCAATCTGCACGGCGCAGCGTATGTCACTCAGGCGCAGGCTCTCGGCCGATTCAAACAGGCTCAGCCGCAGCTCCGTGGTGTCGATGTCCTCCGCCTTGTCGCAGACAAAAACAAGGTTGCTGCGCCGCTTGATATAGGTCCCCAAAATGACGATGTGCTTCAGCAGCCGGCGGGCGGCATCGACATCGTCTGTGGCTTTGAGTGCAATCAGGTATTCCTGTATCCGTGCCAGCTGGCGGGCTGTGACGGTCTCGATTTTGTCATACAGCCGGTTCTGCTCGCTCAGCTTCAGCCATTGTGCCTTCTGGGCTGTTTCCGCCTGTATGATGTCCCCGATGTCATGCAATTCCTCCTGCGTGAGGCGCAGCTGCTCCAGCAGTGCCACCAATTCGGTGATGTCCTCCTGCCAGAAAACATACCCTTTCCGGATCGGGTGGCCGTGAAGCTGGGTCGTGGCGTCCAACTGGACACTGCCGGTGAGCGCCTGACGCAGCTGCTCCTCGCGGAGCGGCGCTGCCTGCATGGAGCATTGCACAGGCACAAACGCCCGGTCCGTGATCAGACCCTTGGCCATGGATACCTCAAACAGCGTGGCATATCCCATGTTGGATTGGATAAGCCCGCACCGGATGCACGCCTCAAAGGTCGCTGTAAAGGTAAGGCATTGCACCACGGTCATATCACCGGCGATAGCGTGCATCCACGGCACATTCAAAATATGCTTGTACAGTAAAGCATAGAGCGTGGCAAAAAAAATCGGCACAAGCGGCAGCCAGAGGATGCGCTTTGTATGCGGAATACGGCAGCGCCGTACAAGGTACACCACCGTGAACACGGCACAGGAAAATATCCACAGAAGACAGAGGTAATATACGAACCGATAGGTGTAATCGGGGCTGCCCAGTACCTCCTGCCCGGGTGGGAACGCAAACGCAAGCTGATGGCAGTCGTTTGTCAGCACGAGGCTGAACAGCACCACCGGGAATACAAAAATCATGTACCGGTACTTGTACAGCGGGGCGGACTGCCCCCGATCCAAAAAGAAAAGCGTATAAAGTGCAAGGGTCGGAATCAGCAGCATCGGGATATAGTACGCATACCACAATCGCCGCAGCATCTCCGGTGTCTGGGCAAAGTCATAGCGGATCAGGCGGATATCCAGCCAAAACAGCATCAGGGCGGCAGCGCCCAGCAGGCAGCGGCGGGTCTGTGCATGCAGGATACGCCACCAGACCGATACCGCCCAGGAAAAGATCAGAATATTATACAGCACCGTGCGCCAAAAGCCGGAATACGGCATATAAAATGCCCGCATCAGGACAGCGCAGAGAATCACCCCTGCAACCGCAGCGGCTAAACACAGATTCCCAAGCCGTACCTTTGTCATAGCGCCTGTCCTTTCCAAAGGGGAGATCACCCGTCAGTTTCTTTCCAATATCATTATGACGCAATCTGCACTTTTTTGCAATAGTGCTGAAAAAAAGCGGAGAAAAGATCAAAAAACTATCCAAATGGTGGGGGCAAAAATCGTCCGATTCTTGTATGATGAAGGTGACAAATCGTATTCTTTGCAGGGAAGGAGGGCTGCGCCGTGCGGAGGATCGTTTTGGACGCGCAATACTCTGTGATGACGAGCGCATTGACAATGGCACTGAAACAGGGCAGGCCGGACTTCCAGGTGCAAAACGCTGGCCCTAAGACAAAGGATATTGTAAAGCTATGCCGTTCCTGCAGGACAGACTGCTGCTGGCAAACGACCTGCGGGATGTATGCCCGCACTGCAAAACGGTACTGCTTGTGGATGAGGCCGAATATCCCGAACTGGCCACCGCCGTGTGCCTGGCAAAAAAGGATCACATTGTCGATGATTTCGTCTACGCTTCCGTCTCGCCTGCCTATCTGAGTGCTATGATGGACACTTTATGACCAAAAGGAGGACAGCTATGAAAAAAGTACAACGAACGCTCGCTGCCGCATTGGCAGCCATGATGCTTATGGCTTTGGCCGGTTGCTCCAAGGGAGATGTAACCCAAGAGGTCAATTCCGGCTTATCCGACCTGAAAGCGCAGGCCGCCGAACCCGCCGTTGAACCCCAGACGGAGACCCCGGCAGAACCCAAGACCGACGCGGCATCCGAGCCTGCATCCGAACCTGCATCGGAGCCTGCTGCAGAGCCGGAGCCGGAAGCCACCGCCGAACCGGCCCCTGCTTCCGCTCCCGCGGACAATCCCGATTATCCATCGGCCGCTGGCCTGAACACCCAGACCCTGGAGGCATTCGGCACGGACTTTACGCTGGTGCTCAACGTGACCTGCCCCGACCAGGGCTGGTACAAGTCCGCCTCGACCAGTTTCGGGGATCTCAAGCTGTTCCCGACCGATGACCCCAGCCATATCTTCTCCGGTGACCCGCGCATAACCTTTGAACTGAAAAGCGGTCTGGACAAGATCAACTACTATTACGACAACTTTGAAAACGTGGAGGAGCTTACCCCGCGCACCATCGGCGGCGTGGAGATGGCCGGACGCACCTACAAAAACGTAGGTATGTGGTGGACGGAATACTACGGCGAGATGCCCACCGGCGGCTGGCTGGCCATCAAGATCTCCGGTGTGGACATTGACCCCGGCACCGAGGGCGACACCGTGCTGAACAGCATCACCTTTGGCTAAGCACAGGCAGGTTACTGCACTCTCAACCGAAAGGCGGGTGAACCAACCATGAAAAGACGCTGTGCCGTACTATTGGCGGCGGCGATGCTGCTGTCGGCGGCAGGCTGCGCACAGGACAGCAAGCGGCCCGAGCCGACCGAATCGACCGAACCGGCCGCAAGTGCTGTGAGCGAGACCTCCGCTGAAAATGTGGAAGCTACGGAGGAGACCCCGCAAAAGCCGCAGCCATCCCGCAGGTTTGATGATTCCCGCATCGCTACGCTGTATGATGTGGAATTCAGCTACACCGACCCAAACGGAAACAAGGACACCTACTTTTACGAGGTCCCGCAGATCGATGATGACACCGAGGGCGCAAAGAACATCAACGAGATGATCGGCTACCGCTTCGGCTATCTGGTAGAGCGCGCCGAGGACGCCCGCTCCCGCAATGATTTTATCGACACAAGCTACATCATCTGGATAAGCACCTGGACCGGCCCGGTATTGAGCCTGCAG
Source organism: Gemmiger formicilis (assembly GCF_018784445.1). Lineage (GTDB taxonomy): Bacteria > Bacillota > Clostridia > Oscillospirales > Ruminococcaceae > Gemmiger. Next base: position 59,196 of record NZ_WQOH01000036.1, read on the forward strand.
ATCACAAGCGTTGACACAATGTACAACCGCGATGTAGGCACCTACCACTATAACTTTGAAACCGGCAAGGAACTTTCCAACATCGAAATGCTCGAGTACCTTGGCTACACCGACAACGACCTGACCTTAAAAGCACTGCAGCGCGCCGTGGCCCAGCATTTCGATACCTACTACGGCAGCGACGACCCCACCTACGCATCCGAGCTTTGCAAGATGCGCACACAGAGCCTGAACGGGCTGAGCGATGTATTTACCTACTTTGCCGTCTACCCCTACTACACAGGCGGTCTTATCGTCACCGTGCCGATGTACACCCTTGCCGGGGCTGGCATGATGTGGACGGACATAGATGTTTACCCCGACAAGCGGCAGGCCAGCGGCCAGATCCTGCACGGGCAGGATGAATGGTTTACCTGCGATGTGACTGCCGCAGGAGAGGTTACGGTACGCGCCCTGACCGACTATGTTACCCCTGACGGCGCTATGACCTATCAGACCATGAAGGAATGGTACGAGTTGGGCGACAAGACCGAGTTTGCGGTCAGCGGCTGCTACGGCGACTATATAAAGATGCTGATGACCAGCATCGGGCAGGACTACGCCCCCTATGTTTTCCTTCTGACCGAGAACGGCAATGTCGAATACATTGATGTCATCAGCGGCGCACAGTGCGGCACCATGGTCAACGGCGGTCCGCTCTTCGGCATCAACGGAATTGTCCGGTTTGAGACCGGCACGGCCTACGATGCGGAGTACGGAGCCGAGTACACGACCGTGTACGGCGTTTCCCGCGATAACGAAAAATTCAACCTGATGGAGGCTGTCTGGAACACTGCCCCGCTGAGCATCCCGAGCATGGTCGGCTCCTTTGTGAGTGAGGAGACCGGCACCTGGTTTGAAATCTGCGAGGATCAGCCGAACTTCTATACCGGCGCATACACCAACGGCCAGAGGATTCCGGCCACATGGGACAGCAGCATCTCCTACCTTGGTATGGATGACCGCGGCTGGATCTGCTCCGTTTCGCTGTTCCGTATGGATTCAGGGCGTACACAGCGCGAAACGCTGGCTATGATGCCCGCTGATTACGGCGGCGTCAATGTAATGCACATCGGTGGGGAATCACTTCTGAACCTGCCGCAGCAGGAATCTGTATGGTTTGAAATGACACAGGAATAAGCAAGGTTCTAAGGCAACATCGCACAATTCCCGCCTAGCGGCTTAAGCACCGCTTCGGCGGCTGCGGTACGGCATCTGCGTTGCCAAAATGCTTGATAAGACATCCAGTATTATCTGCGCTTTTGGCTTAGCAGCTGCCGCACCTCGCTCGCCGTATCGGCACTTAGAATTATGCGGTATTGCGCTAAAATATTACTTTATAAAAGGAGGCAGACACTATGGCAACATGTACGCAATGTGGTGCCGAGTTAAAGCCCGGTACTAAATTCTGCGAGAATTGCGGTGCAAAAGTATCCGTACCGCAGCCCGCCGCACAGCCCGCAGCTGTGCCCCAGCCCCCGGTTCAGCCTACCCAGGCTGTGCCGCAACCCCCGCAGCCTGTACAGACGCCCCCGCAGCCGCAGGCAAGCGGCGGCAATCCCTATGCAGGCGGCGCACCTGCCGCCCCGCAGCCCCAGACGAACGCAGCGAATCCTTACGCAGGCAATGCGCCCGGCACACCGCCGCAGACCGGCGCAGGCGCACCGCTTTACGCCAGAAACACACCCCCGGATGCTCCCCATGCTGTCACGCCGCCGCCACCCGGCGGCACGGGCGGTAACCCTTACGGCAATGTGGCCCCCGGCGGCAAGCCCAAGCGCCCCCGCGCACCAATGTCCCCCAAGCGGATAATCCTGATCGCCATCCCGGTGGTATTCCTGCTTATGATCATCGTAACAATGATCAGCGGCTCCATCCGCACCGGCAAGCCGAACGCCAGTGACCCGAATCAGGGCACCTGGGAAGCAGCCTACGCCGAGGTTGGTGGCTCCGTGACGCAGGTCGAGGATGCTTTCGGCAGCGGGTTCCTGATGGACCTAAATGACAAGGGCAAGTGCGTTGTAACGGTGGACGGCACCAAGTCCTATGGCAAGTGGACGCTGAACGGCGGGGCCTTCCAGCTGGATTGCGGCGGCCTGAGCTGCACCGGCACCCTGCAAGACGAAATTCTGACCCTGAACGATGTACAGGGACAGGGCGTGACGCTCTACTTCGTCAAGTCCGGCAGCACCATGCAGCAGCCTCTGGACGGTGACAACATGACCCAGGGCACCACCGCAGGCAGCGATATCGATGTGGGCATCTATGTGCTGGAATCCGCCTCCGACAGCGAGTACACCCTCTCCAAGGAGGAGCTTGCCCTCGTCGATATGGAGGACTTCTACATTGAGCTGCGTGCGGACGGCACCGGCGAAACCTACATGGAGGATTTTGTCACCTTCCAATGGAAGGACGGCAACTTCTACGCGCTGACCGACCCCGATACCCCGGCCATGACCTACACCCGCGAGGGTGACCTGCTGACCATTGAGTATGACGGTATGACCATGGTCTTTAAGCGCAGCGACACCAAGCCTGAAGTTGACCCCGATTTGCTGGACGGCGGCGATGACGAATATGACGGCGACGGCTTGATCGACAGCACCGACGGCCCGGATGAGCCTGACCCGCCCTACACCTACGACGACGGCAACACCTACGCTGATTTGGGCAACACCAACTGGTACGGCTGGTTCCGGATGGAAAACTACAAGAATGTACCGAACCGCGACTACTTTGACACCGACACCTACGATTGCTGGGGCTACATCGGTGAGAGCGAGGACGGCAGCCACTACTTTGAGGTTTACCGTGACGGTATGCCCGATGACCCGGTCATCACGATGTGGGTCAATGTCTATGATGACCATATCGAGCCTATCCTGGACGGCTACGACTGGGTGCTTGACCAGAACATAACCGAGAGCGATGCGTATAAGTTCAACCTGTACCCGTATGACGACAGCATCTCGCTGTTCATGTATGACTACGAGGGCGAGGACGGTACGGCCTGTGCGGTCAGCTTCTACATGAGGCTGGACGGCACCGAGTGGAACGAGGAGCTCGAAGAGCTGCCGCCCCGCTATGAGGAGTACAAGGCCGCCTTGGCCAACAAATAACGACTTGATTTATCTGTACAAAATGGGGCGGGCCCTGCCCGCCCCTGACATAGGAGGATCATTATGGGACTTATCAGAGCTGCAATGGGCGCTGCTGGCGGCGTTATGGCCGACCAGTGGAAGGAATACTTTTATTGTGAAGCCATGCCGGCTGACCTGTTGGCTACCCGCGGCTGGAAACGCCAGAGCGGACGCAGCGCCAACACAAAGGGCAGCGACAACATCATTACAAACGGCTCGATCGTGGCCGTTGCCGACGGCCAGTGTGCCATGATCGTCGAGCAGGGCAAGGTCGTGGATATGTGCGCCGAGCCGGGTGAGTACACCTACGATACCGGCAGCGCCCCCTCGCTCTTCAGCGGCGACCTGTCCGACTCGATCGGCGCAGTGTTCCAGAACATCGGCAAGCGCTTTACCTTCGGCGGCGAGGCCCCGATGGATCAGCGTATCTACTACTTCAACACCAAGGAGCTGGTGGGCAACAAATACGGCACGCCCAGCCCGGTGCCCTTCCGCGTGGTGGATCAGCGCGCCGGCATCGACATCGACATTGCCATCCGCTGCTTCGGTGAGTACAGCTACCGCATCACCAACCCCATTTTGTTCTACACCAATGTCTGCGGAAATGTGGAAGAAGGCTACACCCGCGATGAAATCGACGGGCAGCTGAAATCCGAGCTGATGACCGCCCTGCAGCCCGCCTTTGCCAAGATCAGCGATATGGGCATCCGCTATTCCGCACTGCCCGGCCATACGATGGAGCTTGCCGAGGCCCTCAACGAAGTGCTCTCTGCCAAGTGGGGCAAGCTGCGCGGCATTGAGATCGTATCCTTCGGTGTTTCCAGCGTGAAGGCCAGCGAGGAAGACGAGCAGATGCTCAAGGAAATGCAGCGCAACGCAGCCTTTATGGACCCGACCCGCGCCGCTGCGCATCTTGTCGGCGCACAGGCCAGCGCCATGCAGACCGCAGCCGGCAATCAGGGCGCAGGCCCCGCCATGGCCTTTATGGGCATGAATATGGCCGGTGCGGCGGGCGGTATGAACGCCCAGAACCTGTACCAGATGGGCGCCCAGCAGCAGGCCGCCGCACAGCCCGCCCCGGCCCCGGCAGCCGCTCCCGCAGGCTGGACCTGCAGCTGCGGCCAGACCGGCAACACCGGAAAATTCTGCGCCAACTGCGGCAGCCCCAAGCCTGCCCCGACACCCGCAGCCGGCAGCTGGGTATGCAGCTGCGGCACCTCCAACACCGGTAAGTTCTGCTGCAACTGCGGCAACCCCAAGCCAGCACCGGCCCCCGCCAAGTGCAGCCAGTGTGGTTGGACCCCGGTTGACCCGGCCCATCCGCCCAAGTTCTGCCCGGAGTGCGGTAAGCCGTTTGGCCAGTGATGCGCAAAAAAATTGCTGCGGTGCTTTGCGCCGCAGCCGCTTTTCTGACAATGTCCGGCTGTAAAAAAGCACCGCCCGGCACACTGACCGGTATCAGCATCAGTTATTCCGGTATGTGCTATGACGACACCTATGGGTTCAGCATAAGAAACGACCCGGCTGGCGGCTGCCTTTTCAGCTGCAATTACAAGGGTGATGAATGGGTGGAACTGGAAAATATCCCTGTTGAGGACACCCATTGGCAAGAAGCCCTGGCTCTGGCAGAAAAGCTGGGGCTGGAAAGCCTGCCGGACGAAAAGAAAAATTCTCCTGGCTTATTTATTACCGATGAAACGTTAAATAGCGTTTGCCTGATTTACAAAGCCCCGGATGACGAGATCATCTACCGTTATCTGGATGCCGATGGCAATACGCGCAGCGCCCTGCGTGATTTTTTGGAGGATCTGGCAGGGCAGCTGCAAACCGAAGGAAAGAGAGGTGACGCATAATGGCAACGCAGCTTACCAACTACCAATGCCCTGCCTGTACCGGTCCGCTTCACTTTGACGGTGCCAGCGGAAAGCTGGTGTGTGACTTCTGCGGCAGCAGCTACGATACTGCTGAGATCGAAGCGCTCTATGCTGAAAAAGAAGCCGCTGCCGAAACCGCGGCACAGAGTAAACAGGCACCGCCGCCCGACTCCGTCTGGAGCGAAAACGAGGCCGCCGGGCTGCGCAGCTATTCCTGCCCGTCCTGCGGCGCAGAACTGATCTGTGACGAGACGACCGCCGCGACAAGCTGCCCGTACTGCGGCAACCCAACGGTCATTGCGGGGCAGTTCAGCGGTATGCAGCGGCCTGAGCTTGTCCTGCCGTTTGTGCTGGATAAGAACGCCGCCAAGGCCGCGCTGAAAAAATACTATCGCGGGAAGCGTTTCCTGCCCAATGCCTTCTCCTCGCAGAACCATATCGAGGAGATCAAGGGCGTGTATGTCCCGTTCTGGCTGTTCGATGCCAACGCCTCCGGCTCGGGCCTATATGAAGCCACGACCAGCTCCAGCCACCGCAGCGGCGATTACGTCATCACCACGACCAAGCACTATGATGTCCGCCGCGCCGGTACCACGCAGTTCATGGGCGTTCCGGTGGACGGCTCGACCAAGATGCCCAACGGCCACATGGACGCCATTGAGCCGTATGACTACCGCGCCTTCCAGCCCTTCTCGACAGCATTCCTGCCGGGCTATATGGCCGACAAATACGACGAGGACGCCGACACCTGCCAGGCCCGCGCCCACAGCCGTATGCAGAATTCGGTCAGCAGCGAGCTTTCGGCCAGCATTACCGGCTACAACAGTGTAAGCACCCTGAGCGAGAACATCAGCATTGATTACACCGCCAAGCACTACGCGCTGCTGCCCGTCTGGATGCTGCACACCAAGTGGCAGGGCAAGGACTATCTGTTCGCTATGAATGGGCAGACTGGCAAGCTGGTCGGCGATCTGCCAGTTGATAAGCGAAAGGTAGCCGCCTGGTTCGCGGGCATCAGTGTTCCGCTGATGATCCTGCTTGCATTCCTGCTTTGAAAGGGGGAAACAGAGTATGAAAAAGAAACTGTTTTCTCTGCTTACGGCACTGGTGCTGTGCTTGCTCTGTGCCGTGCCGGCGTTTGCCGAAATGCCGCTGGTGATGGACACCTACGAGCTGTTCAAACCCGAAGCGACCGCTGAATTGGAACAAAAGGCACAGGACGCCAGTGCCGGACACGGTGTCAACGTCTACCTGCTGACGGTGTCTGACATCGGCGGGCAGAACGTGCGCGAGTTTGCCAAGGACTGGTACCGCAACTATGACCTTGGCTACGGCGACGGCAAAAGCGGCATCCTGTTCCTGATTGCGCTGGATTCCCGTGATTATGTTACCATCACCTACGGCGGCGGTGTGACCGCCTTTACCGACTACCGCATTGCACAGATCGAGGATAAGATCGTGCCGATGCTCTCGGACGGATCGTATTACAAGGCCTCCGACACCTACATAGAAATGTGCGCTGACACGCTGGATTTCTATGCCGAAAAGGGTGCACCGCTGGACAGCGGCAACGACCCCGCCAAGGGGTGGGTCAAGTGGGTGTTTGTGTTTGTCATCCCGCTGGTTGCAGCCGGCATCGTCTGCGGCATCTTCTATGCGCAGATGAAAACTGCCAACGAGCAGACGCACGCCAACGCCTATATGCCCGCCGAGGGTCTGGCCCTGTCCGTGGTGGAGGACACCTACACCCACACCACCGAGACTGAAAAATACGACCCCGTCAAGGTCAAGGACGACAGTTCGAGCGGCTCGAGTACCGACAGCGACGGCTTCGGCGGAAGCTCGGGCGGAAAATTCTAAACCATACAGTTCCTCAAGCTGGATGCTTGCCTGATAGAGCGCGTTGTGTTTCGATATTCTTATTTCTGTTGGCATCCGAAATTTTAACTGTTGACCTTTTTCCAAAATTTCGATATGCTGTTCTTGCTTTTGAGTCTCTTTTTTCACAACTGTTAACTTAAAGCAAAAGACTGAAGTTGTAAAGCCCTTTTTGGGCTTTTACTTCGGTCTTTCTTTTTTGGGGGATGTGCAACAGCCCCCGTTCATTATATCGCAGCCAAAATCAAAGACCTGCTCTCCCAAGCGGTAACGGCAGGGCAGGTAATGAAGATGAAAGATGCTTGCTCGCAATCCTTTGTTGGGGCTTTGCCGATAAGGTATCCTTTAAGAACTTGCTTATCCTACCGGCTCAACCGTTCGTTATAATTCTATATCTGCATAACGAAATAACGAAAAAAATCTTGAAACGATTTTGCGGCAATGCTATAATACATATTATACTCATAGGTATAAACTGTTCAAAGACGCTGCTGACAACCTGACGGGGATGGTGCTTCCATGCTCTCCCTGAAATCAGCGGAGAAAGATGGAAAAGAATGAAAAACTCCGGAACGTGCAAAGCCATGCAGACCCCGACATGGAAAAGCATCTGTGCGATGCTGTGCCTGCTGCTGTTGCTGCCAGCCGCGCTCCCTGTGAAGGCTGCCGCAGAAACCGCCCCTGCAAAGGTCGTCCGTGTCGGCTCGTTTGGGGACACCTTCAACTATGTCAACGAGAAGGGCATAAGAAAGGGCTACGGCTACGAATTGCTGCAGACCTTATCCGGCTATACAGGCTGGCAGCTCGAGTATGTGACCTGCGACTGGTCAGACTGCTTTGAAAAACTCAAAAACGGCGAAATCGACATTATGGGCGATATTTCCTATACGCCGGACCGCACCGAGGAGATGCTGTTTTCGGACGAGCCGATGGGGGAGGAAAAAGATTACCTCTACGCCGATCTTTCGCGCGCAGATATCTCCGCTTCCGATTACAAAACGCTGAACGGCAAAAAGATCGGCGTTCCGATGGGAACCGAGCCGGAGGTTATGCTGACCGAATGGGAAGAAAAATACGACCTGAAAACGCAGCACGTCAACATCGCCAACAAAGAGGATGTGAAGCAAAAGCTGGCAAACCATGAGATCGACTGCTTTGTTTCGCTGGAAGAATCCTTCTGGGCGGACCTTGGCATCTCGACTATAACCTGCGTGGGAAGCTCCGACATCTACTATGCAATCAACAAAGACCGTGCGGATATCAAGGAAGAACTGGACAATGCGATGCGCGTGTTGGAGGATGCTGATCCTTTTTATACGGCGGATCTCTATAAAAGGTATTTCTCGATGGATTATACCCCGATCCTTACGGGAGAGGAAAAGGCGTGGCTCAAAGAGCACGGTGCGATCAGGATGGGCTTTCTGACGGGTGACAGCGGCGTCAGCACCTGTGACCCTGCCACCGGGGAGATTACCGGGACAATCACGGACTATATTCAGTTTGCCAAGGATTGTCTGGGAAATCAGGAACTGGAATTCCAGATGGTCGGGTATGACAGCAAAGAAGCGGAACTGGGTGCGCTGAAATCAGGCGAGATCGACATGGTTTTCCATTTCGACCAGAGTCCCAATCTGGCGGAAGAGTATCGCGTTGCCTGCACCAACACAACGTGGACCTCCAATATGATGGCGGTCACGAACAAACAGCACTTTAACGAAAATCAAGCGAACCGCGTTGCCGTTCCCCAAAACAAGCTCTCCCTGACAAGGTACCTTGCGGTTTATTATCCGCAGTGGGAGATCGTGGACTGCGCCACACCGGAGGATGCGGCAAAGCTGGTCAAGGACGGACAGGCGGACTGCTTTGTCACAGGGGTCAGCAGCCAGGAAAATTACAGCAAGGAATACGACTTTTACAGCGTTCCGCTGCCAAATCCTGCCAAATCCTGCTTTGCGGTCAACAGCGGAAACGGCATCCTGCTGTCCATCCTGAACAAAACGATCAAGGCGATGCCGGCCAATATGCTTACCGGCGCGCTGGCGATGTACAAAAGCGCCGCGCGGAAGGTTACCCTTGGCGAGTTTATAAGGGACAACTTCTTCATGGTCCTGCTGGTCAGCAGCATTTTTGTGGCAGTAATCCTACTTATGATCCTGAAGCTGCTTCAAAAGGCGCGCAAAGCCGAAGCTGCCGCAAGGAAAGCCGCCAACGACACGCAGGAGCTGAATGAAAAATTGCAGATCGCGGCGGAAAAAGCGGAGAGCGCGAACCGCGCCAAATCCACCTTCCTGTTCAATATGTCGCATGACATCCGCACGCCCATGAACGCGATTATCGGCTACGCAGACCTTGCCGCCCGACATTCGGACAAGCCTGCCAAGCTGGAAAAATACATGGAGAACATCCAGGTGTGCGGACAGAACCTGCTGATGCTGCTGAACAATGTGCTGGACCTTGCCCGCATCGAGAACGATAAGACGGAGATGGAGTATTCGGTTTCGGATGTCGAGAAGGATTTCCGCAATTGCATTGCGATGTTCCAGAATCAGGCAGACAGCAAGGGGCAGACGCTTACAGTGACAACGCACCTGCTGCACCCGTATATCTATGCGGATGTTCCGCACCTGACCGAGGTCTGCACAAACCTTGTCAGCAACGCCGTCAAATACACGGGAAACGGCGGCACGATCCGCTGCGATGCTGCGCAGAAGCCCGGCGAAAAAGAGGGCTGGTGCGATATGGTGGTCACGGTTGCCGATAACGGCATCGGCATGTCGCAGGAGTTCCAGGAGCGTATCTTTGAGCCATTTGAACGAGAACGCACGTCCACCGTCAGCAAGGTGGAAGGCAGCGGCATCGGGATGGGCATCGTGAAAAAGCTGGTCGGGCTGATGGGCGGCACCGTGGAGGTGGAGAGCAAAATCGGTGTCGGCTCCAAGTTTACCGTGACCGTTCCCTGCCGCATTGCGTCCGAGGATGAAACACAGGCGAAACGAGAGATCAATCCTTCGAACCAAAAGTGCCTATGCGGTACTAGGATCCTGCTGACCGAGGACAACGACCTCAACGCGGAGATCGCCACCGAGCTATTGCAGGAAGAAGGCTGTACGGTAGATCGCGCAAAAGACGGCGTGGAATGTGTGGATATGCTGGAAAAAGCTGCGGACGGAACCTATCAGTTGATTCTTATGGACGTCCAGATGCCCGTGATGAACGGCTACGATGCGACAAAAGTGATACGTAGAATGGACGATCCCCCAAAAGCGAATATCCCCATTGTCGCTATGACGGCAAATGCATTTTCCGAAGATAAACAGGTGGCGCTGGACGCCGGGATGAACGACCATATCGCAAAGCCAATCGATATGAGCGTTCTTGTGCCGACCCTGCGGAAATACCTTTGATGCGGACAGAAGGTTACGGTGCCGGCATCTTGTGACCCCAGACGATGTACAGCTGTGGCTGGGGCATTCCAGCTTTTCCACTACGGCCAACATTTACGCCCACATCGACGTGGACAGCAAAATGGAAGCCGCGAACATGGTTGCCAGCAAAATCAACCTTGGCGGACTTCCCGAAAAAAAGAAATCTCCCAAGCAAAAAATTGCTTGAGAGAACCGACAAGCCCAGCGGAGATTGAATCCGTTTTGTCTGCCATTTGGGGTAAAAGTGGCAGACAAAATGGCAGACAAGCCTAAATCTTGTCTGCCACACAAAAAATACCTAAGCCGCTAAAAGGCTTAGGTATAAGGAATGCCGGTGATGGGGGTCGAACCCATACGGTGTCACCACCAACGGATTTTGAGTCGGCCCAAGTGAGAAGAACTTGGTGGATTTTTTAGGAATTTCAAGGAACTTATTTCCTGCCTTTTTTAGTGAAAAAGCACCCATCCACGATATAATTTTTGATTTTCGGACGTACTTACGATTGGAAATCTGGCAGACCAACGTAGTTGAGAAATCATTCTCGCTTTGTGGACAATCTTTCAAAAATGGCAGACAAAAAACAACGCATTCGGAAAGTAGAGGCACATAAAAAACGGCAGTACCCAATAGCGGACATTTTTTTACTATCTAACGGTTTGGCGACCCGCTATTATTTAAGAAATGCCATTCTGCCACTATGTCACATCATATCAACCATCCAAGGGGAAACTATATCTTTTTATAGGAATAGGGCGCGGCGCGTTCCTCTCCCCCACACCCCCTCTCCAGCTGGCTGAAGAAACAGCCAACTGAAAAAGAGAATATCGGTTCTTATAAGCATCTTACCTGTCCACAGGCAAGGTGCTTTTTTATTTCAAAAATCGGAGGTCATCATGGGCAAATATCAGAAAAATATCGAAGCTGCGCGGCGTATCAGCGTGATGCAGTATCTTCAAACCTATCACCCCGGCGAACTGGTTCGCAAAACGGACAAGGAGTATTGCACCAAGACGCACAGCAGCCTTGTTATCACGCCCGCAAATGGGCTGTTTCACTGGTTTTCGCAGAGCAAGGGTGGCAACAATGCACTCGACTATCTGGTAAAGGTCGAGGGCATGGATTTTGTCTCAGCGGTACGGTTGCTGAACGAAATGACACCGATGCCGGTCTCTGTTCAGACGGCCAAGGCAGCACCTGTGCAGCAGCAGACATCCCGCCCCTTTGTGCTGCCGCCTGCGGACAGGAACGCCGAAGCTGCAACGGCCTATCTGATGCACCGTGGCATCAGCCCGAAAGTGCTGCGCTACTGTGTGGGTAGTGGAATCCTATACCAAACTACGCGCGGCAACTACCGCAACTGCGTTTTTGTGGGCAAAGATGAAAACGGCGTACCGCGCTCTGCTTTTCAGCGCGGCTGTCAAGGCAGCTTTCGCGGAGATGTCGCGGGCAGCCAAAAACAGTATGGCTTTCTGATTCCCGCCGAATCAGAAAACTGCGATACCGTGGAAATCTACGAAGCCCCCATTGATGCCATGTCCGGCGCAACGCTGCGGCAGTACAAACACGATTCCCCGTGGCGCAGCGTCCACTACTTGGCGCTGGGCGGGTTGAACCATCAGCCGATTGACTACTTTTTGCAGCAGCATCCCGAAGTAAAGCGCGTGTCGCTTTGCTTTGACCGTGACGACCCCGGACGAAACTTCACAAAAATTGTTGCGAAACAGCTTGCAGAACGCGGATATATCGTACAGGACGCGCCCCCGGCCATAGGCAAGGATTATAACGACTATCTGCTGGCGGCTCGTAGACTTATCAGCATGGAACGGTAAAGGAGCGGAACATGAAAACTATTGCAGTTGCAAACCAAAAAGGCGGTGTGGGCAAAACGACCACCACAGTAAACCTCGGCACAGCACTGGCGGCTATGGGCTACAAGGTGCTGTTGGTGGACGCCGACCCGCAGGGCGATTTGAGCAGCTATCTCGGCTATGAGGGCACCGAAAACGGCGCAACAATCAGCGACCTAATGGAATCCGTTATCAAGGACGAAAAGCCGCCAGAAGTGGTAATTCACCATGAAGAAAAGGTGGATTTCATTCCTTCCGACATTGGTCTGTCTGATATGGAAGTGAGCCTTGTAAACGTTATGGCGCACGAGAAAATCATGGAACAGGCACTGGAGCCGTTCAAGGACAAATATGATTACTGCCTGATCGACTGTATGCCCTCGCTGGGCATCATCACCGTAGCATCGCTTGTTGCGGCTGACAGGGTATTGATTCCTGTGCAGGCGCAGCATTTCGCCCTCAAAGGTCTGGTGTCCCTGTTCAAATCCGTCAACCAAGTAAAGCGCCGTATCAATCCCCGGCTGGATATTGACGGCATTGTGCTGACGATGGTGGACAAGCGCACCAACCTATCCAAAGATGTATGTGCTGCCTTGCGCAGCGCCTACGGTCACGCGCTGAAAATTTACCGTGCAGAAATCCCGGTCAGTACGCGCACGGCAGAAAGCGCTGCCAGTACACATAGCGTGCTGACCTACGATGCCAACGGGCCAGCCAGTATGGCATACAAAGCGCTTGCCAAGGAGGTGACGGAAAATGAGAGAGTACGGCAGCAACATCAATCTGCCCTCGCTCGATAATCTGTTTTCGAGTGAGCAGGAGAGGCAGGATGCAAAGCTGGAGAAAATTCAAATTTTGCCGCTGACGGAACTGCATCCCTTTCGGAATCACCCTTTTCAAGTCCGTGACGATGACGAAATGGACAAAATGGTGGACAGTATAAAAGAATACGGCGTTATGACCCCTGCCATTGTCCGCCCTCGGAAAGATGGTGGGTATGAAATTGTAGCGGGCCACCGCCGCTGTCATGCCAGCCAGCGGGCGGGCGTGGAAACTATGCCCTGCATTGTACGTGATATGGACGACGATACTGCTATTATTCTGATGGTTGATAGCAACTGTCAGCGGGAACATATTCTACCGAGCGAAAAGGCCAAGGCTTACCAAATGAAGCTGGAGGCAATCAACAGAAAGCTCGGTAGACCGTCAAAAGAAAATGTGCGCCAACTTGGCGCACATTTTTCTGGAAACCGAAGTACGCAAATCATTGGCGAAACTGCCGGTGACAGTAGCCGCCAAGTGGAGCGCTTCATCCGTCTGAACAAACTCACCCCCGAACTTATGAAAATGGTGGATGATGGCAAGCTAAAAACCACTCCCGCCGTAGAACTTAGCTACCTTACCCCCGAAGAACAAGAGGACTTCCTCTCTTACATGGAATCCGAGGGCTGTACTCCCTCACTGTCACAAGCACAAAAACTCAAGGAGGCCAGCAAGGAAAGCGTACTGACACTAGAAAAAATCCAGCATATTATGGCCGCCAAACCGCCAAGTGTAAAGCCGCGTGACCCGCAGCTTATGATTCCAGTTGCTAAAGTTGAGCGCTATTTTCCCAAAGGATTTACGAGCGACCAGATGCAGCAGGTTATCGTAAAACTGCTGGAAAACTATGCCCGCGCCCACCAGCACGGCAGCAGATGAGGGGGGACACCGATGACGAGATTATTAGTTGTTGAACCCAGCTACTGCCCTTATCAAGCGGGTTTTTCCAGTGCGGCGACTGCGGTTTCCGAGGTAATCGAGGGTGAAAGCCAAATTCTAAAACCGTTTGGCACACCTCGCATCGGGCTGATATGCAGCAAAGCCCAAAGCCGACTGAAATATAACAGACAGGTCAATGACGAGGGAATTACCGTGCGCGGGCGATTTCTCATCTGCGGGCTAAATGGTGATAAAGTCGTGGGCTTATCCAAAGACCAAGCAGACCGATACAGCCGTCTACTTTTTCTACCGCAAGTCGAAGATATGGCAAGCGGTGAACTGCCCGCCGCAAAGGTACGCCCGCAGGATGAACGCTACGGGAACAAACTATCTTTTTGGGAAAGGTTGGAAAGATAATGGAAGAAAAGACAGATAAAGTAGTCGGCTACATCGAATATCTCGGTGCGGGCGGGATGATCGGTGAAATCGTTCCTTACACAAGCGTGGAAAAATTCAAGGATGAAATTCTGGATTCCTTGGATTGTGGGCGGCCAGTGACACCGGTTGTATTCTCAGATGAACTGGATGAGCCACTCCAATTTGATTCAGACACCTATTTTCCGTGGGGATTTCGCAGCGAAAAGCGAGTGCAAATCCCTTATGAAATCTATCAAACTAACAGGCGAGACCTTGTTTTTATGGAGTATTCTCCTGCTAGGCTCGCTGCCGGAGCAAAGGACTACGAACTCGTGTACAAGGGGCAGATGGAGCGTTGGGAAACGCTGGACAGCATTTATTCACGGCATAATCGGGATGACCGTCCAAACGCCAAAACTATGCGTTCCGTCTCTGTCAGCGATATTATTGTGACACACAAAGATAACGAGACACACGCTTTTTATGTTCAGCCGATTGGGTATAAGCAGGTAGATAACTTGTTGCCGGAACTTGAAAATGCCACACCGTCAAAAGCAGAACAGCACGAGCGATAAGGAGCAGCCTATGGCAAAATACGAAAATATCCGTGCGCTTGCCAAAAAGCAACTGCAAGCCGTCACGGAGAGCAGTGACTGCTGGAAAGCATTTTTGCGGACAGCGGCCATTGCTTATAATTATAGTTTCCCGAACCAGCTTTTGATTCACGAGCAAAGCCCCACCGCCACAGCCGTGGCCGACATAGCTTACTGGAATAATAATGCGGGTCGCTGGGTCAAGCGCGGCGCACACGGTATCGCGGTATTTGACACTCGCGCCAATTCTTCCCGGCTGCGGTATCTGTTTGACATTTCCGATACCATCCCCCGCGCAGAGATTCCCGAAGCGCTGCCGTGGGTCATTACAGACCAGAACTGGCGGCCTGTTTGGGATAAAATCGTAGCGGATAATCACGCCGACAGCATCCAGAGCGCCCTACTCATGCTCTCTACATCCTGCGTTGCCCAGCGCAGCGCCATGTTCACAACCGCACTGGGAAAAGCCATAGACGGCAGCAGCTTACAGTGGGCCAAGCCGGACGAACAGCGGCAGCAATTTTTACAGCTTATCACCCAAAGCTGTCTGTATATGGCCGCGCTGCGGTGCGGCGTGGATACTGCGCGGCTGGACCTGTCTGCCCTTGAGTCTGTGAACCAGTTTGACACAAACCGCATTGCTCTGTGTTTGGGCAGCGCTTGCCAACAGGCGGCACGGCCTCTCATGCAGCAGATCGGCAGCATCACGAGAGAAATCGACAGTGTTGCACGCGCCGAAAAAGTCCGCTATTATGGAGGCAAGCAAGAGAAAACTACCGATGACAAGGAGGTCAACAATGGAGTACATGATGGTGAACGGCTACCAAATCCCGGCGCTGACGCTGAACGAGCCGCCGATGCCGGAAATCGGCAAGTACGGCAGCCTGCGGCGGAAATTCCTGCTGGAGAACGCGCCGATGGTGTTCGACGAGATGATGCTGGAGGGAACGCTGTACCCGCATCTGGTGGAGATGGACAACGCAGTACATCGGCAAATCGAACAGACGATGCAGACGCTGATGCAGCAGAGCACCGCCCCGAACCGGCAGACCGACCCGATGGGCTGGACGCAGTGGATGAACGCCTTGCAGGCCCAAGCCGAGGAACTGGCGATGCAGCAGATTTACAGCCTGTAACACAAGAACCCCAAGCGGAGAGCGATACCACGCCCTCCGCTTTTTCTGTGCCCATTTCTGATTTGCCGCCGCTGAGCGATGAACTGATTCTAGGCTTGCTGGCGAAGGACTCCTCCAGCCGTGCCGACAATGCGGCTATTCTGGAATATTTCAATGAGCATCCCGACCTTGCCGAGCGCAGCGCCTTTTGCAAGCACTGTTACAAGCAAATTTATACATATTTGTTCGTGGATGACCATACCGTGGGTTTTATCCGGCATGATATGTACCTTGAACTTTGGGAGGGCAACTATCTTACCAAAACAGCACAGGTCAATCTGACATGGGATGCTGTTGCCGCAAAGATTGCTGACCTTATCGAGCAAGGGCGTCTGATGGTTCCCATCAAGGCAGCACCCGTGCAGCAGCAGATGGAGCAGCTTACTCTTACTCCCGAAGATTCTGAAAAGGCAGGGCTGCCGAGCCATGAGCAGCAAGCAAAAAATATCGACCTTGCGGCAGAAGCCAAAAAGTGGAACAAGCCCATCATTGACGCATCCGGCAAGTATATTTCCGAGCAGGACATTACCGATGCACTGTGCAAAGGCGGCGGGTTTGAAGATAGCAAATTTCGCATTCAGCAATATCTCTCTGCACAGGTACTTCCTATCGAGGAAGATCAAGCCCGCTGGCTGAAAAAAGAATACGGCATCGGCGGCGGCACATGGATCTTCCGTGATGGTGGGCATGGCTTTCTTGACCACATGGGCAAAAATCTTGAGATCACCCGACGTACAGAGGACGGCGAGTATCGCCGCGTTTTGAAGTGGAAAGAGGTTGCCCAACGCCTACGGCTTTTGGTTTACAACGACCAGTATCTGACCGATGCCGAAAAAGCTACCTATCAGGCATGGGCAGCAGAACAGCAAGCCGCTCGTGCAGCGAACGATGCCGCACTCGCTCATGCAAAACACGCTATCGCGGATTTCTGCGAGAATGAGGGGCTAAACGAGCCGAATTTCTCCGACTTGACCCGCGTGGAGTTTGCTTACTCTACCACCGAGGACGATGAGCACGAGATCCAAGTGTATGCCAATCTTCTGCGGAACGAAATCCGCTATGAGGTTGACGGTAACATTGTCCATATCGACTACTTCCAAGATAACCACGAGCTTGCTGCGCAGGGCATTGAAAACAGCGCCTTCTCGGATTTTATCAATACCGCCGAAGCAGAGTTTGAAAAGCATCATCCGACTACAAGAAAAGTCGAAAAATCACCTGTAACTATCGGCAGTACGGTTTATCTGGAAGATGCCAGACCCTTTACCGTCGAGGAAATCGGCAGAGAAAACATTCATCTGCGGGATGAAAGTTTCCCGCTGGTAGGCCGTGCCGTCAGCCATGAAGAATTTGCGCGGCTGCTTGCGGCCAACCCCAAAAATGCAGCACTATCCGCCCCGGAAGTTCCAAGCCGCCAAGAGCAGCCGGAAGAAACTGCCGAACCCATCGTGGGCGAAGTCATCGAAGAACCCAACCCCTTTGTGGCGCAGGTTATGGCGGACGCAGAACGGCTTTCGGCAGAAGATGAACCTTACCACCGCGAACCCATTACCTATGAAGCCCCTTATCTGGACAACCTGCCGACAGCACCGCGCGAAAAGTTTGCAGCCAACATTGCCGCTATCCAAAAGCTGAAAGAAATTGAGCAGCGCGTAGCGAACGGCGGCAGCCCTGCTTTTGAGGATGAACAGAGAATTTTAGCGCAGTACACGGGCTGGGGCGGGCTTTCGGATGCGTTCGACCCGAACAAAAGTGCATGGTCGAACGAGTACAGCCAGCTGAAAGCAGCATTGTCTGAATCTGAGTATGAAGCTGCCCGCAGCAGCACCCTGACGGCGTTTTATACCCCCGCCACCGTTATCCACCCCATCTACCGCGCACTGGAGCGCTTCGGCGTAAAGGGCGGCAAAATCCTGGAACCCAGCATGGGCACAGGCGCATTTCTCGCACACGGACATTTTGGCAGCAGTGATGCCAAATTCTACGGCGTAGAATTGGACAGCATCACAGGTCGCATCTCCAAGCAGCTATATCAAAAGGCCAATATCCAAGTAACCGGCTATGAAAATGCGCTTCTCCCCGACAACTATT
Organism: Gemmiger formicilis; assembly: GCF_018784445.1. GTDB lineage: Bacteria > Bacillota > Clostridia > Oscillospirales > Ruminococcaceae > Gemmiger. The sequence continues at coordinate 77,377 of NZ_WQOH01000036.1, forward strand.
TTGACTGCGTTATTGGCAATGTCCCTTTCGGCAATTTCCAAGTCAATGACCCGCAGTATAACCGGCTGCATTTTCCCATTCACGACTATTTCTTTGCCAAGAGCATCGACAAGCTGCGCACCGGCGGCATCATGGCGTTCATCACCTCCAGCGGCACATTGGACAAAAAGGATGACCGCGCCCGCAAGTACATTGCCGAGCGCTGCGACCTGATCGGTGCGGTGCGCTTGCCCAACAATGCGTTCAAGGGCAGCGGCACTAAAATTATGACGGATGTAATTTTTCTGCAAAAGCGCGATACGCTGCGCCAGCAGGACGAGCCTTGGCTGCACCTTGCAGAAGATGCCAACGGCATCACCATGAACCGCTACTTTGTGGAGCACCCTGAAATGATTTGCGGCAGAATGGAGATAGTCGCCGGTCCGTATGGCCCGACTTCCACCTGCCAGCCAATAGACCCCGATGCGGTGGACCGTTTCGGAAAGCCGTTGCTGGAAACGCAAATCGACACTGCTATGCAGCACTTGACCGCCACGCTGACAAAAGCCGAAATTTCCATACAGGAGGAAAGCGGCGAGGACACCAAGTACATTGATGCCGATCCCTTTGTGCGTAATTTCAGCTACACGGTAAAGGACGATAAAATCTATTACCGCGAAGGCGCAGTCATGCGGGAGTGTAATCCCAACGCAGCCTCTGCCGAGCGTATCCGCAAACTGGTGGAACTGCGCGATACCACCCGCTCTCTGATCGATGCGCAGTTGCAGGACTTGTCGGACGAGGAAATCCACCGTCTGCAAGCCCAGCTTAACCGCCAGTATAATGCCTTCCGCGCCAAGCACGGCCTAATCAACAGCCGCAGCGCGGAGTTGTCTTTCCGGGATGACAGCAGCTACTATTTGCTGTGTTCACTGGAAAATGTCGATGAAAAAGGAAACTTTATCAGCAAGTCGGATATGTTCACCAAGAGAACTATTCGCTCTGCACAGATACCCGACCACGCCGACACGGCATCGGACGCTCTGGCACTGAGCATCGGGGAACGTGCCAAGGTCGATATGCCCTACATGATGCACCTTACCGGGAAAGATGAAGCGACGCTTGCTAAGGAACTGGCGGGCGTTATTTTTGTAGAGCCTTTCCGCAAACAGGAGGACGGCAGCCCTGTTTACCTTATGGCGGATGAGTATTTATCCGGCAATGTACGCGAAAAGCTGCGTATTGCTCATGTTGCAGCCGACCAAGACCCGGCGTTCCGCATCAATGTAGAAGCGTTGGAACAGGTGCAGCCCAAGGACTTGACGGCGGGCGAAATAACGGTTCGGTTGGGTGTCACATGGATCGGGCCGGAAATCATCAAGCAGTTTGCCGATGAACTTTTTCAGTCAACCTACCGCGAACAAAAAATAGCTGTCCGTTACAATGAATACCTGAATAACTGGTATATTTCCAACAAGAGCCAGGGCAACGATAATATCCGCGTCACGAACACCTACGGCACAAAACGTATCAACGGCTATCATTTGTTGGAGAACGCACTCAACCTGCGGGCCACCAAAATTTACGATACAATCTATGACGAAAACGGCAAGGAGCAGCATAAACTCAATGGTCCTGCCACCGAAGAAGCACAGGCCAAGCAGCGGATGATAGAAGATGCTTTTAAAGACTGGATTTTCAAGGACCGTGAACGCCGGGAAAGTTTGGTAGCGCTGTACAATGAAAAGTTCAACTGCATCCGCCCCCGTGAGTACGACGGCAGCCACATCCAGTTTTTCGGCATGAACCCGGAAATCGCACTGCGGCCCCACCAGCGCAATGCCATTGCCCACATCCTGTACGGCCACAACACCTTGCTGGCCCATGTGGTTGGCGCGGGTAAAACTTACGAAATGGTTGCCGCCGCAATGGAAAAAAAGCGGCTGGGCCTGTGCAGTAAAACGCTTGTTGCCGTGCCAAACCATCTGACAGGCCAGTTTGCCAGTGAAGCACTGAAACTGTATCCCAACGCAAACATTTTAGTCACAACGCAGCGTGATTTTGAAAAAACGAACCGCAAGCGGTTTTGCGCCAAAATTGCCACCGGCAACTATGACATTGTGGTAATCGGTCACAGCCAGTTTGAAAAGATTCCACTTTCCGATGCCAGAAAAGCCGAGTTTATCCGCAAGCAAATTGACGAACTGGAGATGCAGTTGGAGAGCATGGACAACAGCGACAGCCGTCTGACCGTCAAGCAGTTGGAAAGTAAGAAAAAGCAGTTGAAAACCAAGCTGTCAAATTTGCTGGACGCCCCGAAGCGGGATGATGTGGTGACTTTTGAGGAACTGGGTGCAGACTCCCTCATGGTCGATGAAGCACACAATTTCAAGAACCTCATGACCGTTACAAAGATGCACAACATCGCGGGTATCAGCACCACCGAGAGCCAGAAGGCCAGTGACCTGTTTATGAAGTGCCAGTACCTTGATGAAATCACCGGGGCGCGGGGCGTAACGTTTGCCACGGGCACCCCCATTTCCAACAGCATGACCGAGCTGTATACCATGCAGCGCTATTTGCAGCAGTACACCTTGGAACGCAACGGCCTTGCAAACTTTGACAGTTGGGCGGCCACCTTTGGCGAAACCGTCACAGCCATCGAACTTGCGCCGGAGGGAACCGGCTACCGCACAAAAACGCGCTTTGCTCGTTTTTTCAATCTGCCGGAACTTATGGCAATGTTCAAGGAATGCGCTGACATTCAAACAGCAGATATGCTGAAACTGCCTGTCCCTGCCCTTGTGGGCGGCAAGCCGACCAACATCCAGCTAAAGCCCTCTGAAATACAAAAACAGATGGTAGCGGAATTGGGCGAACGGGCCGACAAAATCCGCAATAAAATGGTAAAGCCCTATGAGGACAATATGCTGAAGATCACCAACGACGGACGCAAATTGGCGCTGGATCAGCGCTTGATCGACCCCGACTTGCCCGATGATCCTGACAGCAAGGTCAATATCTGTGTGGGCAAAATTTATGAGATATGGGAGCAGACCATGCCCCAACGCAGTGCGCAGCTTGTTTTCTGCGATCTGTCCACGCCCAAGGCTGGCGTTTTCAATGTCTACGATGACATGAAAGCAAAGCTGATCGAACGCGGAATCCCCGAAACAGAAATTGCCTTCATCCATGAAGCAAACACCGATGCCCGCAAGACGGAACTTTTCGGAAAAGTTCGCAGCGGTGCAGTTCGTGTGCTGATGGGCAGCACGGCCAAAATGGGAGCTGGCACCAATGTGCAACAGCGTCTTGTGGCGCTGCACCATCTGGATGTGCCGTGGCGGCCATCTGATATTGAGCAGCGTGAGGGCAGAATATTACGACAGGGCAATGAAAATAAGGAGGTCTATGTTTTCCGTTATGTCACCGAAGGTACATTTGATGCCTACTCGTGGCAGCTTATCGAGAATAAGCAAAAATTCATCGGGCAGATCATGACCTCAAAATCTCCTGCTCGCAGCTGCAATGATATGGACGAGGCTGCACTGTCCTATGCCGAGGTAAAAGCATTGGCGGCTGGCAATCCGCTTATCAAGGAAAAGATGGACTTGGACGTGCAGTTGACCCGTCTTAAAACACTGAAAGCTGCCCATGACAGCCAACGGTATGAACTGGAGAATAAAATTGCCATCGGTTTCCCGGCTGAAATCCGAAAATGCAAAGAACAGATTGAAAATGCCACGGTAGACGCCGCCACCGTAAAGGAACACTCCGTAGTGGATGCGGACGGCAAAGATGTTTTCTGTATCCAGTTGGAAAAGAAAGTTTACTACGAAAAAGAACCTGCGGGGAAAGCCCTGTTAGGTCTGCTGGGCTTGGCACTGAATAGCGAAAAGCCCGTACCTATCGGGTATTTCAAGGGTATGGAACTGCAAATCCAACATCTACCTTTTGGCAACGAATACCATGCAAGGTTGGTTGGCTCTGGTACATATAGCACTCAGCTGGGAGCTGATGTGCTAGGCAATCTGACACGCCTTTCCAATTTGGCAAATGGTATTGAACCGAGCATTGAAAAGACCCGCAATATGCAAATCCAGTTGGAACAGCAGCTTGCCAGCGCCGAGGAAGAAGTCAAGCGGTCATTTCCACAGGCAACGGAACTGACTGAAAAGAGTAAGCGTCTTGCGGTGCTGGAGGGACTGCTGAACATGAACGACAAAGACATTGTGACCGATACCGAGCCGGAACAACAGTGTCAGACCGACAATCGACAGCGTGGACAGGAGGAACGATAAATTTTATGATTAAAGGCAGAAAGACCAATCGTATACGCGACCACCCCAAGGATGAAAGGAGTAGTTTTTATGAAAAAATCTATTGTTGCATTGGGCATAGTATTGGCGCTGTCCGGGTGTGCAGCGGCAGCGGATGAAACTCTTGCGGCTGAACCGGCTGCACTGGTGGAAATCTCACCGGCCACCGAAGAAACTGCGCGGCCGGTGGAAGCTGCTGCAACCGCCGAACCTGCGCAGACAGCAACCCCTGCGCCGACACCCGAACCGACACAGGCCCCCACGCCCGCGCCGACAGCAGAGCCTACGGCAGTCCCCACCGCAGAACCCACGCAAGCCCCGGTGGAGGAAACCGTAGCCGCCACTCCGGCACAGGTTAGTATGAGTTATGGTGCGGTGCCGTTCAACCTTGCAGCCGGTACGGAGCAATGGTGGAGCATCGACAGTTCCGATTCTGCGTATTGGGCCGTGCAGGAGAACATCAACGCCATCCGTGCGGCGGCGGGACTTTCCCCGCTGGCAATGGACGGCGGGCTGAGCGCAGCGGCAGATGCCCGCTGCGAAAGTTTTGTCGCGGGCGGTGCGTTCGACCACAGCGGCATGACCACCCGCAGCGAAATCTGCGCAGCCGGTCCTATCGGCTCAGCCAGCAGCGTATGCAGCTATTGGCAGAACAGTCCTGCCCACTATGCCAACATCACCAACGCCAGCTTTACGAGCATGGGTGTGGCCTGTTGGTTTTGCTCCACCGCCGAGGGGCAGTATACCTACTGGACTGTCACCTTCAACTAAAACTCCTACTTGTTTTCATACAGAAATTATGATATAATTTCTGTATGAAAGAGAGGTGCTATCTATGCCGAACATTCGTTCCAGCGCAGATCTGAGAAACAACTACAATGACATTTCCTCTTACTGCCATGCCTACAACGAGCCGGTCTTTATTACCAAAAACGGTAAGGGCGACAAGCTGCAAGAGGGTCTTGCCGACGTGGAAGCCGGGAACACGCGCCCCTTTGCCGATGTTATGGCTGATTTGCGCCACCGCAGGGAGCGCAGATGAAATACAACATTCATGTCACCCAAGCC
>NZ_WQOH01000036.1:82752-113432 GCF_018784445.1 Gemmiger formicilis
ATCCAACTGCCGCCGACAAGCTGTTGGATGTGGCCGACGAAAAAATCGGAGCACTGGCAGAATTCCCGCACAAATTTGAAGTCGTTTCCGACAAACTGCTTTCCCTATGGGAAATCCGCTTCACCATCGTTATGAACTACCTTGCGTTTTACACGGTGGACGATGCCACGCAAACCGTGCATATCGTGCGGTTTCTCTACGGCAAAAGCAACTGGATCACCATTCTGAAAACGGATACAGCAAACGGAAGTTTGCCGGTGTTCTCATAACCGAATATTTTATCTGGGCGCTCACTTTTGTGGGCGCTTTTTCTATTGTAGGAGGAAAACATGATTTATGACGAACTTATTGAAGAATTAGCGTTGACCCTGCTTACAAAGGCAAGGTATGAGGGCTGTATTAGCGTTATAGACGGTTTCTCACAGTGCGAGGAGGATAAAACTCGCATAGAGTATCCTATTGACGGTGTTATGCGCATCATGCCGGTGGGCAGCGAAATCTGGCCGGAGGAGTGCGAACCGTTACTGAAAAAAATTGGTGCTGAAACGATCGGAGACGTTGCCGATTATCTGAACAAAAACAAATCCGAAAATTCAAGTGCTGATGATGTTCTTTTTACTGCATTGCTCAAAATCTGCTATGAAAATATGGACATGGACGGCAAGATGGTATTTTGGGAAGATATGCTTGAAAACAACTCCTTGGAATGGAGAGATGTTGAATGATTTGCATACACGAAGTGATTTATTCAGTATGCAGTCGTAATTTTTGTGGAATCTTATCTGCTTCGGAGGATTTTATGACGCACGATGAAATGATGAGTCTGCTGGCAAACACGCTGGCAGATGCAGCCGGACACGCTGGCTGTTTACCTATTTTGGACTGTTTCAGCCCGCATCCGGGAGAGGAAGTAACCGTAAGCATTCCTATGTGTGACGACACGGTGGATATTGTGCTGGAAGATCTCGATTTTCCGCACGAGTGGGAAGAATTGTTGGAGAACAGCGGTGCAGATACTATGGGCGACCTTGTTGATTACCTGTGTTATTGTTCGCAAAACAATATTTCTCTTGCCATTTCCCCTGAAGATGAGGAAAAGCTGTATGCAACGCTGATTGATGTTTGCTATGAAAATATGTCTTATGACAGGCAGGTCGATTTTTGGCGTCATGTGCTGGAAACCAATTCTTTGGTGTGCGAGGTAAAAGAATGACCCTGCAGGAGCAGCTCTGCGAAAAAATGCGGGTGGAGCAGAGCGCCTATTGCCTATGGCTGACCGCACAGCCGCCAGAAGAAATTCTGAACCACGCCTACGAGTACAGCGTCCGTGAGGACATTATTCTGGCAACGGAAGAAATGAACCTCACCCCTGCACGGGTGCGGGCGCTGCTGAAATCTCCCGCGCCGCTGGCGGATGTGTATAAGGATTTTTCTAAGCTGGAAACCGATTATATGAGCATTGTGGCTCAGTGCGTGGAAGACCGTGCAGATGACTTGCTGAAAAAGGAGCAGCAGCAGAACCCACCCAAAGTATATCGACAGTCCGTCACTTATGCCCGCGAACACGGCGAATTGCAGCAGTACCATGCGTCTTGCCACTTGAATGAAAGGTGTCGGGACGAGATTGACGCAGCGCTTGCACAGCGCTTTGATGGTATGCGGCTGGGCGCGGGTGCTGTTGAGCAGGTAGTGGCGGAATATGGGCTGGAGCGCACAAAATATGTGTTGGCAGCGGCCATTCAAACCCGTGATGGAGATGGTCGAATTTCTCGCACGAATAGAGAATGGGCAGATTCCATTCGCACGATCAAAGATATGGATCGCCGTGGATTTGACCGTTCCTGTTACTACGCTGACCTACAAGCGCATACCTGCCTATTGGACGGTTTTGTAAACCAAGTGCGAAAATTTGAAAAAGCCAAAGCCCAGCCCTCTCAGGATACCCCCGAAAGGTAACCGCAGCGTCTGCATTTTGCAGGCGCTTTTTTTCGTGAAAAAATCTCTGTTTTGAAAGGATTTCACAATGAAAGAAACACATTATAAATTGAGGCATCGCGTTACCGCGCTGTTTGCGGCGGCGGTAATGCTCTGCTCCATGCTGCCCGGTGCAGCGTTTGCGGAGGAACCCACACCGCAGCCCACCGAGGAAACCGTGCAGATGGAGCAGCAGACCGAGCCGTCTGAAACAGACAACGGCCAGACCGACGAGAGCAGCCCCGACCCCGGAGCAGCTACCGAGGAAAGCGCAGCACCAACCACGGATGAGCCTGCTGAAGAAAACGAGCCTTACACCTTTGACGGTGAGGTTTTGTATCAGGATATGCCGGACGCCCCCACAGGCTCCTACCTTGGCAGCTACGGTTTGCCGGTAGCGACCGGTGAAACCAAAATCGGGCTTGGCGCGTGGGATGCCGATTTAGAGCAGGATAGTTATCTGAGCACCGAGGCGCTGGACAGTGACAACCTGACACTGACTACACCTTTGCTGGAAGATACCGACTACGCCATTGTGCCGATTCTGGCACAGGTGGAGTACCCTGCCGATGGCAGTTCCCTTGATCTGATTCTGCCGGACGGTGTGACCCTGCTGGACTACTACGGCGCACCCGTTGAAAACACAGAAAGCCTGCTACATAGCGAATACAGCGAAACTTCGGCTGCGGTGCTGGGCGTGTATGTGCAGGCAGATGCAGATTTTACCGCGCAGTTGGTTTACACCGCACCCGATGGCAGTGCCCTGACCAAAACCTTACAGGTGACCATCGACCGCAATGCGACTGCCGAATATCCTTTCCCCGACAGCGAAATTGCCGCCTTTGCCGAGCGCCCCACCCCTGCGGTGACAAGTGGCAAGATCACCAAGGTTGCCAAGGTCAACGGAACATGGCTGATCTGGTTCAACGGCGAACCCGCCTACTGCTGCACCCACGGTGCGAATGGTCAGCCTGCGGGATGCCCGACATACACCTATGTGAACACTTCCACGGTCAACGCAGACCAGTGCATACCCGGCGACCACTACGGCAACCAGATTCGCATCTGGGGCGGCTTGAACCAGCTCGCTTTGGGCGATGCAGACGATCTGCCCGCAGTTTTTTCCGCTGACGAGGGTGAAGAAATCTCTCTTTTGGATTTCTGCACATCAATTTATGACGATGTGCAGATGTATATTATCGAAAATTTCCCCGAAAGCACCGCCGCGGAAATTTATCTTGCCTCTGCCGATGAACTGCTGAACGGCGTGGAAACCTACGCCTCTGCCCGTGGCTACTACACCTACATCTATAATCCCGGCCGCGCAGGATGGCAGACCGTTGCCCTGATCGGTCCTGAGATCGGTGAGGAGGAACCTGAGCCGGAACCTGTTGTGCAGGAATACTATGCCAGCTGGGAGGCACCTGCCCAGACCGCCAGCGGCAGTTTTGATTTTTCCTATGGAATCCGCACGGATAAGATCCAGCTGAAAACGCAGGAAAAGGTGGACGGCGCGACCATCGAAATCGAGCCCATCACCAAATCCGGCACCATCGAGGGCGGCAGCTGGTCTATCAGCCCTGCCGGAAAGCAAACGGTGACCACCAGCGGTCATACCGCCGATGACAACTACCAGAAGAACGGTGGCGATGCAGGCGCAAGCTGGAGTCTGCACTATGCCGTTACCAAAACATCGGGCACTCGCAATGGACAGGTTGGTCCTTTCACCACGCAGGAGGCTGCTGATGCGGCCGCCAACAGTGCCCGCGACGCCGCCATTGCGGAATTGCAGGGTGAGGCCCAGAACGCTGTCAACAATGCTATAGCAGCGGCTAAAGCGCAGCTGGGAAGCATCCAGTTCCGCTATGAGGAAATCACAGTACCGTATGGATTCGGCAAGTACTGGGGCACGAACGGTAGCAGCCAAACGATTTCGGTACCCGCAAACACCAACAATGACTATGTCATGAAAAATGACGAGTGGAGTTTGCAGGTCAACCTCAAGAAAACCGACAGCGAAACCGGCAGCCAGATCGCAGCCGATGCCCAGTATGAGATCTATCAGTGGGATGTGGTGACCGGGAAATACCAGCCCACCGGGGGCTACAACACCTACAGCGTACAGCGCCAGGGCGACGGCAGCTATGCAGTCATCAACAGCGCCGCCTATGCCGTCAATGACGCGATGCGCCACACGCTGTATTACACACAGCGCAATCAAGGCAAGTTTATCCTTGTGGAAACCAAAGCCCCTGCCGGGTATTTTGGCGACTGGACGGACATCGACCATCCCGGCACGGCAGGTACGCCCTTGGGTAAGCGCGCCTACTATATCGAGATTACGCAGAACAATAACAATTCCGTGCTTTGGCTGGACAATGCCGACTACAATGCCGACATCCTGACTGCCGACAAGGGCGGCACCAAGCTGGTTACCAGTGGCGGTGTGGAAACAACCGTATCAATTTATAGCACCGCCAAAGATTCTACCCGCACTTACAGCACCGACGACAGCGGCAAAGCCGCCAACGAGGACAGCTATACCACCACCGCCACGGACGGCGTTATGAAAAACGACCGTACCTTGGGCGAGATCAGCATTTCCAAGGTGGACTTGGACGCTGTAAAGTACGTTGGAAATCACGGCAACGCCGCGCTGAACGGCGCCGTGTATGACCTCTACGTTGCCGAGGACATCACTCACCCGGACGGCGTAACCGGTGTTGTGGATTATTCCAAAATCGTGGATGCAGACGGCAATCCCATCTGGCACACCACAATCCGCGACAACAGCGGGCAGTGGGTATCTGATTATTTACCCGTTCTGAAGAAAGACCACCTTGTAGCCAGCGCCAAAATTGAGAATGGCTGGCTGTGCTTCAGTAATTTGTACCTCGGCAAATATTATGTCGTAGAGCGCTCCACCGGCGTGGTTATCCCGCTGCGTGACGGCGCTCTTGCTGTTTCCGGCACCTATCCCACCGTGGACAGCCGCACCAAGGCAGCCACCGGGCAGACCGCCGCGCTTGCCAAGAACGGCAGCGGGCAGTACACGGATTGGGTGTACAAGAACCAGTTTTCTACAGTCTCTAAAGGTAAAGCGTTGGATGGCTCTTGGACTTACGATGCCTATTACCTGTCCTTTGCAGACGGCTATCTTGTCGATGAGCATAACTACTACATCACACCCGCCTATTCTGATGAGGGGTGGTATGTAGAAAAGACCACCTTTGCCGACAACCGACAGGCAGCCGGTGAACAGATCGACAAGACCAGTTACAGCGCCAATTACCACATCCATGCTGACAATGCGCTGGCCGAGAGCCAAGACCAAGTTGCCAAAGGCAATGTGGAAATCAGTAAAATCGTATCCTCCAGCGGCCAAAGCAATGGACTGGAACTGGAGGGCGCAGGCTTTACATTCTTCCTTGTGTCCGACCTGTCCAAACTGAAGCAGTTTGAGCAGACCCGCAGCGGCAGCTACACCCTGCAAAGCATTTTGGATGCCTACATTGATAAGACCTACGATAACGAGCATCCGAAGTGGGATTTTTCTGCGGAAACGCAGGCCATCGCAAAGACCTATGAGGTCAACGCTGACGAAATTGCCGCGTACAACAAAACGCTGACTGCCGCAGGAGAAAACAAGAACGGCAAGGGCGATGGCTGGCAGCCCACCGGCAGCGCCAACGAATACCAGCTTGCCGAAATCTTCAGCAATGACACCGGGAATATTCGTGTGCAGGGTTTACCCTATGGCACTTATCTGGTCGTGGAAACCACCGTACCGCACGACCTGTTCCAAGCTGAGCCTTTTATTGTCACCGTTGACCCCGAACAGGATAACAACCCATGGGGCGCTATGGCTACCCCAAAGGACAGCGTAATGACAGGCTCTGACAGTTATCAGAAATTCACCGTACTGGACGAGGAAATCGAAGTTTATCTCCGCATCACCAAAGTTGACGAGGAAACCGGCAAACCGGTACTGCTGCCCGACACCGCTTTCCAAATCTACTGGCTGGACGAGCAGGGGCATTATCGTTATGACAGCAACGGCAACCCGAAGCTCGTCACAATGACCGATACTGTCAACGGCCATCTGACAAAAGATGTAACCACTTTTTATACCAACGGCGAGGGCATTCTGACCTTGCCCGAAAAGCTGCCGTTGGGCAAGTATCGCATTGTAGAAGTCTCCGGCCCGAACGGATTCTACAACGAATGGCTGGATTCTGCCGGATATGAAAACGGCATTTTGGCCGACGATGCAGATGGCATCTACTATGTGGATTTTGAAATCACCACAGACCGCATTTATGCAGCCACCGGCGATAAAAACGAGAACGGCATGGATACCCTTGTGATTGGTGAAAACTACTCTAACCATGAGACGCTGGGCAAATTGACGATCCGCAAAACAGGCGAGGTCTTAGCTGGCTGGAAAACAGAAGTTGGCGCACTTGACCCGTGGATGACCGGCGAGGCCGAGGACGGCAATTTTGTGTATGAAACCCGCCCGCTGGCCGGTGCGGAGTATACCATCACCGCCGCCGAGGATATTTATACGCAGGATCGGCAGACCGACAATTATGGCAACCGCACGCTCTGGTATGCCAAGGGTGATGTGGTCGCCGTTGTCACCACCGGAGACGGCAGCGCAGACATTGCCGCCTTTGCCCCTGCCCGCACCAAGGCCACCTACGATTTCCTGTCCGTAATCCATGACGGCACGATTGGCGAAGTCAGTGTGACCCTGCCGCTGGGCAGCTACCACATTGAGGAAACCAAGCCGCCTTACGGCTATATCGGCACCATTGAAAGCTATGATGTCACCTTTGCATGGGATAACGAACTGAACGATGTGGTTATGGCCACGAGCATTGCCAAGGTTGACGGCGCTGCATCTTCCCAGAGTTTTGAGGTCGTGCGCAGCAAGGATGCCAACGCAGATTTCACCGAGCAGCAGACCTTAAAATTCTACAATGACCGCGAAAAGGCCAAAGTAGGTGTTTACAAAGTTGACCGCGAAACCGGCAAATACCTTGCGGGTGCGGTATTCAACCTGTACGCTGCCGACGATATTTACAGTGTGGACGGAAAACTGCTGTTTGCAGCGGGCGAACTGGTCGCCACCAGCCCCGAAACTGGCGCAGACGGCTACACCTATTTTGACTGCGATATTCCTATTCGCGGCGAGTATTACGGCAGCAGCATCCGCAAGGACGCCACCACCAACAGCGGTAATTACATCGTCAAGGAACTCCGCGCCCCTCTCGGCTATTACGTCAACGAGGAGCCGATGGAAGTCACTTTCACCTATGATGGACAAGCTATTATGGTGCTGGATAACACCTGTGCCAACAAGCCTACGGAAATGTGGGTAAGCAAACGTGACCTTACCAACGATGAGGAACTGCCCGGCGCCACCCTTGCTATCAAGGACATGGACGGCAATACCGTAACCACATGGGTGTCCACCGATGAGCCGCATCGCGTGACCGGGCTGCATTTCGGTGAATCTTACACACTGACGGAGATCCGCGCCGCTGATGGGTACGCACTGGCCAATGATATTACTTTCCGCCTGATTCAGAAATCCGATGAGGACGGCAATCCTCTGGAGGAGTGCGAAGTTTACTATCTGACCACCAAGAACATTTTGTTCTGGAAGTGGGATGATTGGAAACTGCTGGACGATGCGACCGTTATTATGCAGGATGATATTACCAAGGTGCAGATTTCCAAGAAAGACCTTACCACCAATGAAGAACTTCCCGGCGCGGAACTTATCATTACCGATGAAAAAGGCAGCGAAATTGACCGCTGGATTTCTACCGATGCACCGCACTACATGGAGAAGCTGCCCGCTGGCAAGTATACCTTGACCGAGGTGACTGCCCCGGACGGTTATGCCATTGCGGAGCGCATGGAGTTTGAGGTGCTGCCCAACGGTGAGGTGCAGACCTTTGAAATGTTTGATGATACCATCAAGGTAAAAATTTCCAAGGTAGACATCACCACCAACGAAGAACTTCCCGGCGCAGAACTGGTTATCAAGGACAAGGACGGCACCGAGATTGACCGTTGGATTTCCACAAACGGACCACATTATGTGGAAAAGATGCCAGCAGGAGATTATACACTGACGGAAATCACCGCACCCAACGGCTACAAGGTTGCAGAAAGTATCGACTTTACCGTTCTGCCCACCGGCGAGATGCAGACCGTGGTAATGAAAGATGCCCGCGAGGACACACCGACACCTACCCCCGACAACACGCCGACCCCGGACCATACTCCGCAGCCCACGCCGAACACGACCCCAGCGCCGACACCCGTGCCCGCTGCACCCACTGCAACACCCACGCCGCTGCTGACGATTCCTAAGACCGGCGACAATTCTTCGTTGGGACTGCAGCTGGCGATTGCGGGAATCTCTCTTGCAGGGCTGGCCGTTCTGGTCCACAAGAGCGCCCGCCGCAAAGATATTGCGCCCCGTGACGATGATGACGAGGACACCGAGGACTAAGGAATAATCGGAAAATGAAATATACTTTTTTACGGGGAGGACCGCGCGGCCCTCCCTATTTTTATAGGAGAGAAGATGGCAAAACACATTTTAAGTTGCAGTTTCGGAAAAGACAGTATCGCCACCGCGTTGCTGGCCTTGCAGCATGGTGAACCGCTGGACGAACTTGTGTATTGCGAGGTCATGTTCAGCGAGGAAATATCCGGCGAGCTGCCCGAACACAACCGATTTATCCACGAAACGGCAATCCCGTATTTTGAACAGCGCGGCATCCCGACACGGGTTTTGCGCTCCGAAAAGACCTATCTATCCTGCTTTTACCATGTTGTCACACGAGGAAAAACCAAGGGGATGCTTTCGGGATTCCCTCTGAGTGGGCGCTGTACAATTCAGCGGGATTGCAAGCTGCCGCCGATCAAGGCATATCAGAAGGCATTGCCCCCGGACACGGTGCAGTACATCGGCATCGCCGCAGATGAACCCAAGCGACTGGCACGATTAAAGCCCGGTCAGATTTCTTTGCTGGACAAGTACCATGTGGCCGAACCAGAAGCGAGGTCTATGTGCGCAGCTGAGGGGCTGCTGTCCCCGCTGTATGACTTCACTAAACGCGGGGGTTGTTGGTTTTGCCCGAACGCATCAATCAGCGAACTGCGGCATCTCTACAGATACCACCCCGAACTCTGGCAGCTTTTGCTTGAATTACAGGACGTGCCGAATAAACCCACCGAACGTTTTAGTTGGCGACGCACTTTTCGTGAGATAGACGAACGCTTTCGGCAGGAGGGCGAACAACTAAGTTTTTATGAGGAACGGTGAACAATGGACGAACAGAAAAGACCCCGCGCGTGGGTGTACGCGAGAATTCCCGGCGACTACGATGGCACAATGAACAGCTATAAAGTTTGCTCAATGCAGGCGCTGCATGACGGCTGTGATATTGTCGGTGGGAGCATCGACGAACGCGGCGGCTGGCTGCTGCGTCCCGGCTACCGTGATATGCTGCGGCAAATTAAGGCCGGAAAAGTTGACCGGGTTTACATCTGCCGTATGCGTCAGGTCAGCGGCAAGGAGCGCCACTTGTACTCTTTTTTCAAGCGGCTTATGCAGCACGGTGTACAGGTCACGGCGATGGAATACAGCCTGCGTGACCGGGTTAATATGTTTCGGCTGGCTCGTCGTGTCGAACGTTATGCGACCCGAAAGGGGTTGCAGCTGCCGTGGTGATTTTCAGCAGGCGGCGTACTGTGCCTATGGCACAGTACGAGCAAGCATGTCATTTTGCTGTCATGACAGCAAAACGACCACTTGTTAGGGGCCCCCCTAAGACCCCGTGGACTTTGCCGCCGTATTTTACAAAAAAAGGAGGTGCGCGATTATCACAAAACGAAAAAAGCAGTTGACTGTCCGTTTCACGGAGGAAGAATATGCTGCCTTAAAAGGAAAGTGCGAAATTGCGGGCATGAAAATGGAGCCGTTTGTCCGTGCGTTGGTGGATGGGTGCAGAATCAAACCCGCACCACCCGACAGCTACAACAAACTGCGCCAGCAGTTGTCGGCCATCGGCAACAATTTGAATCAGTTGACCCACGTTGCAAATGCGACAGGCCGAGTAAGTGCTTCGCAGTTGGACAGAGCGCAAAGCCTACTGGAAGATATGTGGCGCTGTGTGAGGGATAGTCTTTGATATGGCATATACCAAAATTATTAAGGTGAAGTCGAACTTGAATCTGTGTTTAGACTACACAAGCAATCCAATGAAAACCGAGCGCCGGAGTGCGGAGGACTTGAACAAGCTGCTTAACTACACTCAAAACAATGACAAAACCGAACACCAACTATATGTAAGCGGATTTAACTGTATACCGCAAAACGCCTATGAAATTATGATGGAAACCAAAACACGCTGGCGCAAGCCTGTAAAAGACGGCAATATTTTGGCCTATCATATTATACAAAGTTTTGCGCCCGGCGAAGCCACGCCCGACCAAGTGCATCAAATCGGCTGCGAGTTTGTGCAGCGCTTTCTCGCAGATCGATTTGAATGTACTGTATCAACCCACCTTGACCGAGGGCATCTGCATAATCATATTGTAGTAAATTCTGTATCCTACGCTGATGGCAGAATGTTCCGAAGCGATTTCAATACCTATTATAAAGGAATCCGCAAAACTTCCGATGAACTTTGCCGAGAAAATCGGCTGTCCGTAATCGAAACGGACGGCAAGGGAAAATCTTATGACGAGTGGCTAAGCGGTCAGGCCGGCAAGCCTACCATCCGAGGTATGGTTCGTAAAGATGTGGAACAGGCTATTGCTGCCGCCGACAGCTTTGATGGCTTTATCACGGAATTGCAGAACATGGGCTACACGGTCAAATACGGCCCGCGTGTGGAACACATGGCGGTGCGCCATAAAGACGCTCAACGAAATATCCGCATTGACCGGCTCGACCCGCGCTTTTCCGAGACAGCGCTGCGGGAGTATTACCGCCAACTGCACCGTATGCCCACCGAAATGCAGCAGGAATACCGGCAGGAAAACGCCCCGGCAAAACCGAAATGGCAGCCCACAGAATTACAGCCCACTGTGCGGCGAGCGCGGTATCTCGGCAAGCTGCCGCGCCGGTATCCCAAAGTGTCCGGCTTTATGGCTTGCTACTATCACTACTGCGCCCTGCTGCGGAAAGCCTACCACGGCAAGAGCACAAAGCGCTGCTACTTTTTGCTGCGTGAGGATTTTCTGCTGTTCAGCCGATACCAGCAGCAGACAAAATTCCTATGGGAAAACCATATTGAAACTATGGATGAATTGCTGGCCTACAAGGAAAATGCAGAAGTCCAAATCCAACAGCTTGCCCGCCAGCGCAAAGTTCTGTATCGCCAAAAACGTGAGCCGGAACGTGCCGCGCGGGAAGAAAAAATCAAATCACTGACCCAGCAAATGAAAGCCCTGCGCCATGAGGTTTACATCTGTTCCGACATCGAAACAGATGCCGCCGAGGTGCAGGAAAAACTACGGCAAGCAGAACTTGCCGCACAGGAAGAACGAAATGAGGTGAAACAGGATGAACAACGGAGGCGAAGCAGCCGATCAGATGGTGCGGGAAGCCTTACAGGTTACCGAAGTAGCCATTAAGCTGTCTGCGCTGGGCATTAAAAACGCACTGGCCTTATCGCTGGCCTACGCCAAGGAAAATCCTAAAGTGAAAGGCAAAACCAGCCTTGACCGTCTGTTGCGGGAGGGCAAGGAACTAAAAATTATTGCCCTGCAAAGCAAAGACGTGGGACAGTTTAAGGAATTGGCCAAGCAGTACGGCGTTTTATTCGCGGTCATCAAGGATAAGGCACAGAACGAAAAAGTTGACGTCATGTTCAAAGCTGAAGATGTCGCCAAACTGAACCGCATCTATGAGCAGTTGGGATATGCCATTCCCAAGGTCACTACGGCAGACCGAAAAAAAGACCCAACCCGCCGTCAATCCGACAGCAACTCCTTGACGCGCGGGAAGAATCCTTTGGATATTGACCAGCGCCCATCTGTACGGGCCACAATTATGGCACTGAAAAATGCAGCGCGGAAGGCAGAACAGGTGCAGGAAAAAGTGCAGGATATTACTGCGAAGGAGGAACGATAAATGTACGAACAGCGATTGCCCATCGAGGAGTGGAAATTCCAAAAGCAAAAGGAACGCAATGACACTATTGCCGCGCAGAAAAAAGTATTGCAGGAAGTTGTGCAGGATGGCCAGCGCCTTGCCGACTATCTGTACGGCAGGGGGCGGCTTGGTAGTCATATCACATCCGGCAATGCAGCACTTGTGCTGCAAACCCTGCCGCAAGCGCGGGCCGTATTGACCGCCAAAGACTGGGATAAATTCGGGCGGCGCGTAAACAAAGGGGCAAAAGGCATCCCGCAGCTTGTGCGCGTCAATGGTTATTATAATGTCGGCTCAATTTTCGATGTGTCCATGACCTACGGCAATAAGCCGTATCCGATTCCTGAAATTAAGCCAGAGCAGATGGACAAGGCCATCAAGGAACTGGAGCGCCTTTCCCCGGTCAACATCATATTTCAAAATGAGGGCGTTGTCGGGTACGATGCCGAGCAACACGCGATTGTGTTCCCAACGGCCATGCCGCAGCGTGAAGTGCTGGCACGACTGCCCGCCGAAATCGTCATTGCAACCGCAGAGCAGCACACGCCGGGTATCTCCCAAGCGCCTTATCTGCGAAAAACAGTAATGGCCGTTTCGGTGGAGTTTTGCGGGCGGTTTTCCCTGCCGATGCCCGATACCGCTGCCGCTACACTGGACGGGATGGACACCCACATTCCACCCGGTGAGGAACGCAAAACACTGGAAGAAATTCGGGAACTGTCTGTGACTATTGGAGACACTGTGGAAAAGGCACTCGGTTTGCAGCGCGGCCAAAGCTCACCGCAGCGGGACGAGGCCCGCTAAACATCATGCGCCCGAATAAAGACCGCCGCACAGAAATTATTCTGTACGGGCTGTTGCTGATACCGCTGCTGTTTGCTGCCGCAGCGCTGGCACAGGCAACTGAACAGGCGCAGGGGCTGGCAGAAATCACCGTTGTACTAAGCTCTATTCTCAACAATCCTATGGCATTGAAATGGTGCGCCAGCACTCCAAAATTTCTGCTGGCGGTGCTGGTGCTTTATCCGTTGGCCGTCTACTGCTATATGCTCGACCAAGCAGACCGCCACCCCGGCGCAGAGCACGGCACGGCCAAGTGGGGCAGCACCCACACACTTAACCTAAAATATCGGAACACAAAGCAACCGGCAGAAAACTACATCTTGACCGAGAATGTACGCTTCAGCACCGACAGCCACGCGCATAAACATAATCTCAACATTATCGTAATCGGCGGATCCGGCAGCGGCAAGACACGCTTTTATGTGAAGCCCAACGCGCTGCAACTAATTGGCTCTTATCTTTTTCTGGACCCCAAAGGGGAGTTGACACGCACCCTCGGCAGAATCATGGAAATGAAAGGTATCAGCGTGACAGTGCTTGACCTTGTGCATTTTCAAGGCCATTACAATCCGATGGCCTATCTCGAAACCGATGAGGACGCCATCAAGCTGGCGTTCGCCATTGTCAACAACACCAAACCCAAGGATGCCCCCAGCGGCGGTGATAAGTTTTGGGATGATTCTTCTGTGCTGCTGATCTCCGCACTGATTCTCTATCTCATGTACGAAGCCCCTGCCAGTGAGCAGAATTTTTCCACATTGATGTATATGATTCTGAATTGCCAAGTCAGCGAAAATGAAATGGTCGAGAACCCCTTGATGATGCTGTTCGGAGAATTGGAGCGCCGCGACCCGCAGCACCCGGCTGTTTTGCAATTCAAGTCGTTCATGTTGGGTGCGAAAAAGACGCTGCAATCCATTCTTATCTCGGCTGCGGCCAATCTCTATATGTTCAACAGCCGTAAGTTTGCGGAAATGACTTCGCGCGATGAAATGTTCCTGCCGCGTATGGGGCTGGAGCAGCGGGCATTATTTATTGTTTTGCCCGACAATGATACAACTTTTAATTTCATTGCAACGATGCTCTACACGCAGCTTTTTGACCAGCTTTTTCGTTTGGCAGATTCCACGCCGGAATACAACGGTGCGCTGCCGGTTCATGTGCGGCTGATGATGGATGAATTTGCAAATGTTGCACTACCGAAGAATTTCAAGAATATTCTTGCTGTTTGCAGAAGTAGAAATATCAGCTGCGACATTATTTTGCAGAACATTGCCCAGCTAAAAAGCCTGTTCAAAGACGATTGGGAAGGCATAATCGGAAACTGTGACACCCTGCTTTACCTCGGCGGCAACGAGTACGGTACCTACGAATATCTTTCCAAAATTCTCGGCAAGGAAACCGAACGCACCAAAAGCCAAAGCATTGGCAAAGGCAGCCGGGGCAGCAGCAGCGACAGCCTGCAAACGGCGGGCCGTGAACTGTGTATGCCCGATGAAATCCGCCGTATGCGTGACGATGAGTGCCTGCTGCTGATGCGCAGCGAGGACCCGGTCATCGACAAAAAGTACAATCTGCTTCATCACCCGAATGTAAAATATACATCCGATGCAGGAGGTGAGCCTTATGTAATGCCGCCCGACTATATGGGCGACGCCGTCACTATCACGATGGGTGCTGTTGCTGCCGCGACAGCACCCGAAATCACCGAAGAAATGTACGAACAACTCGACTACTTAGAAAAACACCCGGAGGAAAATTATTATGAAAATGAAGAAAACTTCTCTCAATACGACCAAGGTGACTGACCGCAAAATCAAGCGCCTTTATCTTGTGGCGGCGACGGTGGTTGCCGCTGCTTTTGTTATGGCCATGCCTGCCTTTGCAGATGATCCGCTGACGACCATCAACAATCTGAGCGACTTTGTGTTCAGCGCCATCAAAGCCATCGGCGCGATCCTGCTGGGCTTCGGCATCGTGCAAATCGGCCTTGCCCTCAAAGGCCACGATGCCAGCCAGCGGGCGCAAGGCTTTATGACGTTCTTCGGTGGCGTGGTCATTTATTTTGCAAAGGATATTCTTGATATGATTCTGTAAGCAATGCCGTCTAGTTGACTTTTGTGCTAAATAAGCGTATAATGTTTAGCGTGAAAGTCAATTTGAGAGAAGGTGTGTGCTATGGATTCTACAACGAAGATTATAGAGTTGGCTTCCCAAAATAATGGCATCGTAACTGCTGCTATGATTTCTTCTGCCGGAATATCACGCGGAAGTTTGAAATATTTGGCCGATACAGGCCGATTAGATCAGGTCTCCCGTGGGGTATATACCCTGCCGGAAGTTTGGGAGGATGAATTTGTATCCATTCAAGAGCGATATAAGCGTGGTGTATTTGCATTGGATACCGCACTGTTTCTGCATGATTTAACTGACAGGACACCACACAAGTTTCACATGGCATTTCCCTATGGATATAATACATCCAGTCCAAAAGCAGCGGGGATTTTATGCTCTTGCAAGAAAGAGCCTTATTACAGTCTTGGAATCGCGCTGGTTGACACCCCTGCCGGAAATACAGTCCGGGCCTACAATGCAGAAAAAACCCTATGTGAAATTCTAAAGCCCATCAGCCACACGGATATTCAGATCATTACAGATGCATTCAAGCGGTACGCTGGCCGTAAAGATAAGAACATTCCTTTGCTTTCGGAATATGCTCATCAACTACGCGTAGAAAAACGGCTGCGTCCTTATTTGGAGGTACTATTATGAAAAACGCTATGCAGCTGAAAGCGATTATGAAAAAGCTGGCGAAAGAAAACCAGATTTCCGCACAGCTTGTTTTGCAAAATTATATGCTGGAACGATTCTTGGAGCGGGTATCATTATCCCCGTATCGGGATAATTACATCATCAAAGGTGGCTTTTTAATTTCCTCTATGGTGGGGCTGAACTCCAGAGCGACAATGGATATGGATGCAACCATAAAGGGTTATCCAGTTACGCAGGATGCCGTCCAAAAAATGATAGAGCAGATTCTCACCGTTCCGGTTGACGATGACATCACATTTACATTCAAAAGCATTGGTGAAATCCGGGAGGGTGATGAATATACTGGATACCGCGTAGCTTTGACAGCCGATTTTCCGCCTATGGCAGTTCCCTTAAAGCTGGACATCACTACTGGCGATAAAATCACACCACGCGAAATTCAATATGACTACAAGTTGATGCTGGAAGATCGTCATATTCAAGTTATGGCATACAATTTGGCCACCATTCTGGCGGAAAAGCTGGAGACTGTAATATCTCGCAGTGACCAGAATACCCGGCCAAGAGATTATTATGATGTCTATATCCTTACCAAACTGCAAGCAGAAAATATAGACTTTCCCGCTTTAGGGGCGGCACTGATGGCTACAGCCAGTAAGCGAGGCTCTGATTCGATTTTGCAAGATTATAGAGCAATTGTGGAAGCGGTGCGAAACAGCGAGATTATGCGTAGGCAATGGGATAATTACCGAAAAGATTTCGACTACGCTTCCACCATCAGCTTTGATGAAGTGTGTGATGCAGTTGCTTCTACAATGGACACCCTAATAACAAACAATTTTTTTAATTAAGCTATGCAGTCGGCAGAATTTCTGTCGGCTGTTTTCTTTTATCTGAAAGTGGGTGAAAACTTGAATCAAAACTGGATCGTTGAGAATCTGAACAATGCATTTTCCACATGGAATGGAAAACTGGGCGAGTTATGGGGGCTGGTGACAACCGGCCCCCAAACTTTTAAGGGCGGCGCAGTGTGGAGTGTGATGCAGACCTTGCACAATGGTATGGTTGGCATTGGCTATGCACTGGTCGTGCTGTTCTTTGCTATATCGCTATGCAAAAACACAATGAATTTTCACGAGTTAAAACGCCCCGAAGCTGCAATCCATTACTTTCTCCGCTTTGTGGCGGCAAAAGCACTTGTGGGATATGGCATGGACATTATGCTGAATGTGTTTTCCATCTGTAACGGCATCGTCACAGATATGGCCGACAGCATGGGCGGTATCTCGGAAGCTATGGTGTCGCTGCCCGCAGAAATGCAGACCGCTATCGAAAATGTGGGATTTCTCGCCAGCATACCGCTATGGCTCGTAACGATTCTCGGCAGCTTGTTCATTACGGTGCTTTCCTTTGTAATGATCCTTACCGTGTATGGCCGCTTCTTCCGTTTGTATATGTACACAGCGCTGGCTCCGCTGCCGCTGGCGGCTTTTGCCGGGGAAAGCACACAATCCGTGGGCATATCGTTTTTGAAAAGTTATGTCGGCGTGTGCTTAGAGGGTGCGGTCATTGTGCTGGCCTGCGTGATTTACTCGGCGTTTGTCAGTACGCCAACAGTAGCCAGCGGCGAGGCGACCACTATTGTGTGGAGCTACCTTGCCGAAACCGTGTTCAATATGCTCGTACTTGTGGGGCTGATAAAAGGTTCTGACCGAATTATCCATGAAATGATGGGGTTATAAATCATGCAAATACCAATCAACAAAGAAATCCGCCATTACCAAGAGGAAATCTTTTTGGGGCTGAATCTGCGGCAGATGATTTGCTCCGGCGCGGCCATTGCCGTGGCAGTTGCGGTCTATTTGGGGCTGACCCCGCTGTTGGGTCATGAAACGGCGGGCTGGGTCTGCATTGTGGCCGCTGCGCCGATTGCAGCAGCAGGATTTTTTACTTATGACTGTCTGACCTTTGAAAAATTCCTGCTTGTTGTAATAGACAGCACAGTTATCAGAAACGATTGGCGGTTATGGAAAACCGAAAACAAATATTGCAAAAAGAAAAAAGGTGATAAGCATTGAGACTAAGTGAGTACGCATCTACGCGAAAAACGCGCGGCAGCTATAAAATGCCCCGTTCCGTGCAGCAGAGCATCCCCATCGACAGAATCTATGCAGACGGTGTTTGGCAATCGGAAAATGTGTTCAGCATGATGTGGCAAATCAGCGACATCAACTACGCCATGCAGAGTGACGCGGCCAAGCAGAATATTTTAACGCAGCTTGGCACGGTCTACGCGGGCATCCCTGCTGACTGCTGGATGCAAGTCTGCATCGTCAGCCAGCGCATGGATGAAAAAGCCTTTGCCCGTGATGTGCTGTACCACCGCGAGAACGATGGCTTTGATGCCCTCCGCGCCGAGCGTAACCGCCAAATCAAGGCCAACGCCCGCGAAAATGGAAATGTGGTGCAGCATAAGTACATCATCGTGTCCACGAACAAACCCGGCGTAAAAGAGGCCCGCGAACGCTTTGTACAGGTGCAGGGGCATTTGCTGTCTGCATTTTCCGCCTTGGAATGTGCCGTCACGCCGCTGGACAACCGCGTACGGCTGGAGGTACTGCACAAGTTTTTCCGCATTTCCGAGGAGGGTCGTTTTAACTTCGACTTTGATAATTGCGCCAAACTGGGGCAGGACTTCCGCGATTCTATCACCCCGGACTGCATCCGCTTTTGCAAAAAGCATATTGAAATCGAGGATTTTTATGCCAAGTGCATGACGATCAGCGAGTACCCGCAGCAGCTTGATGATAAGTTTATCTCCGCACTGCTTCAGCAAGTGCCATACATTGTGTTATCAATCGACATTGAGCCGGTGGAAACCGAGGATGCTTTCAAAGAAATTGACAATGCGCAGATGAAAACCGATGCCGAGAAAGTCCGTTTCAATAAGAAATCCGTGGAAAATCTCGACTTTACATCTTCCGTGCCGCAGCGGACGCAGGAGCAGGACCGCATCATTGCCAACATCCGCAAAGAAATGACGGAGAACGACCAGCAAATGTTTTTGAGCCTACTCACCGTCACTTACTTTGCTGACACACTGGAAGATCTCGCGCTGGAAACCGATGCACTGAAAACCACGGCGGCAAACTATAACTGCCGATTCACCGAGTTGTACTTTCAGCAGGAACGCGCCTTTAACACGGCCATGCCCTACGGTCTGCGCCGCATCGAGAGCGTGCGCACGATGCTGACGAAATCGCTGACAGCACTTGTACCGTTCAATACGCAAGAAATTCTCACACCGGGTGGCATTTGTTACGGCAGAAACGCCGTGACAGGCAATCTCATCATCGGGCTGCGCACTAGCCTTGTGAACGGCAATGCAATGGTTGTCGCTACCTCCGGCGGCGGTAAATCCATGTTTGTTAAGTTGGAAATTTTGATGCTGTATCTGCGCTTCACAAAAGCACGTTTCTATGTCGTAGATCCCGAAAATGAGTACGCGCCGCTTGTGCAGGAATTGGGCGGCGAGGTTGTGAATATCTCGGTGGACAGCGCTACGCACTTTAATCCGCTGGACTTCAAATACGATAAGGCAACGAAAATACCTCCCCATGTTGCTAAGGCAGAATTTGTATTGAGCCTGTGTGAGCAAATAATGGGCAAGGAGCATATTCTGGCCGGTGATAAAAGTCTGATTGATGATGCCCTTGAAAACATCTACAAACCCTTGATGGAATCCCACTATACCGCGCCATGTCCGACTATCAAGGACTTGTGGATGGCACTGAACAATCAGCGCGATAAACGGTCAAAGGAAATCGCGCTTGCATTGCGAATTTTCGCCACCGGCAGTATGCAAGCGTTCGCCCAGCCCACCAACGTGGACATGAGCAACCGCCTGATCTGCTTCAACATCCAGAGCTTGGGGGAACAGCTAAAGCCAGTTGCTATGCTGTCCATGTTGGAGTACATCAACACCGCCGTTATGAGCAACGAACGCAACGACCCCAAGGCCGCCACATGGGTATACTTTGATGAAATCTATCTGCTGCTGCGCGATTCTTTGAGCGCCAATTTCCTGTACACAAGTTGGAAGCGATTCAGAAAGTACAACGCCTACGCCACCGGCATCACGCAAAATGTGCAGGACTGCCTTACCAATGACACCGCCTATGCCATGCTGGCAAACTCCGAATTTGTGGTCATGCTGCGCCAAACCAAGGACATTGACAGTGTGGTAGAACTGTACGGCCTGTCCGAGCCGCAGCGGAAATATTTGCTGTTGGCCCAACCCGGTGAGGGCATTATCAAAATGGGCAACAGCCTTATCCCATTCAACAATCCCCAGCCCAAGGATACTAAGACATATAAGTTGCTTACTACAAAACCCGGTGAAATGGAGGGAATCCTATGAGTGAAAATGAAATCCGTGTGCTGTATGTGCAACCCGGTAAATATCCGGAGGAGCGCACGATTTCCAACACATTAAGGGCATTGCAGGAGCTTGTCGGCGGTGATATTGAATGTTGCCGTCCGTGGAGAGATAGCGTTTGCGTTATCTGCAACGACTCCGGGAAGATTGACGGTTTGCCGCCTAACCGGCTTTACGGACATACAGATTTTCTTGCAGGTTCTTTTGTGGTCTGCGGCAATGGCGGAGAAGACTTTATCAGTTTGACTGATAGACAGGTTTTCTTATATGAAAGGCTGTATCATAACCCTGTTGTCTTTCTCCCCACGCCGCACGGCCTGTTGCCGATGAAATGCACTCCTGAACAGTACGAGCAATTCCAGCGCGATGGCAATAAGCTGAAAATCAAACCCATCGACCACGGAGAACGCTAAGAGCATGATTTTACACAAACAAAAGGCGGGGTGTCGACCGCCGTAGAAATCAAGAAGCACAACTTTTATATAAAATAGGAGGATACCACCATGACCGACCCCAAATTTGTGACCCCTCCCCATCGTAGGGCATACTTAACCCACCTCAACCGCTGCAAGGTGATGGACAGCTACCACCGCGCACTGATTTACATCTTGACAGCAGTACCCGCACTTCGGAATAACATTGACGCTTGTTTCAATTTTGAAAAGGACGAAATCAAGCCGGAATCGCTGGCCGCAGGATGGCAGACCAGCGGCACAACCAAGCTGACACGGTTTGCCTATAATCTTTGGAATGGATACGATGACAAATCCTGTACACCGTATGACCTGTTCGACTGCTCCTTTGCGCCGTATATGTACGAAGCCGTAAAACTGCGCTACCCGGAATATACGCGCCAGTTGGATGATGTGGTAATTGACGATGCCCGGAATTAAGGCAAAGCGCAAGCAGCTTGTGCGCAAAACACTTATGCGGGCCAAGGCGCAAGGTGAACGCACCGCCGAGCAGCGGCAGGAATCCCCCGAAGAATACGCACAAACCGAGGTGCAGCAGGGCATTTCCGATGTGGCTGCCCGTACAGGCAACACCGCCAAAAGCACCGCCCGCATGAGCTACCGCAAGTTTCGTGCAATGCAGGAGAAGCGGAAGAATCTCACCTTGCAGGGCAGCGCCCAATCTGCATCAAAGCCGACTGAAAAAGAGAAAGTCACTGTTCCCACGCAGACCGAGCGCAGGGAAATGTTCAAAAAGCAGCGTTTCCGGCAAAAGGCCATCGCAGCCAAAACACAAGCGCCGCAAGCCCCTGTGCCGTCATCGGCCACACCGGCACCGCCGCCCTGCCGAGTCCAAATGCAGCAGCGCTTAAAGCGGCAGCACCTGACCCGCGAGGCTGTGCGCCGCTATCTGCAAAAGCAGACGACTGCCACAGCGGCGGGCAATACCGCTCCCATCGTTACCCACGCACCCAAACTGCCCACAATCAGCAATAAACAAGCCGCGGTTGAAGCAATCAGCCGTGGCGTTCATTATATCGCAGCCAAAATCAAAGCCCTGCTCTCCCAAACTGTGCGGCGCGCCGCGCAATCGCTGCTGGCGCTGCTTGGCGCAGGCGGCGTGGTGTTGGTGCTGGCGATGGTCATTGGCGCAGCCGCAGCGGTGATCGGCTCGCCCATGGGCATCTTGTTTGCCGATGAATCCGGCGATCCCAACAGCATCCCTATTGCCGAAATCGTAGTCGACACCAACGCCGACTTCGGCGCGGCCATCAATGACATCGTATCCGCCCACCCGGAGTGCAGCGAAACCACCATCACCTACGACTACGAGGACGGTCATACATGGGCAAGCTACTGGCCGGAGGTGCTGGCCATCTTTGCAGTACATACCAACCTCAACTCTGATAGCGACGTTGTCGTTATCAATGCCGCCCAAATGCAGCGCATCCAAGACACCTTTTGGACTATGCACGAGATCACCTACGAGGTCGAAGAAGTAGACATCACTCCCGAACCCACCGAGGACGACCCCGACCCGGAGCAGCAGACCGACTATATTTTGCACATCACCGTCAGCAGCAAAACTGTGGATGAACTGGCCGAGTTGTACAATTTCACCCAAGACCAAAACGATATATTGCACGAACTTCTCTCCGATGAAATGCGCCCTACGCTGCTTGCCCTCTGCGGCGGCATCGGCATCATCGAGGATGGCGAGTTATGCTGGCCGCTGCCCGGCCACACCTATATTTCCTGCAATTTTGGTGACGACGACGCTTACGGTAATTCCGGGCATCGCGGTACGGACATTCCCGCGCCGGAGGGGACGCCGATTCTCGCCGCCCACAGCGGCACGGTCATTATCTCTGGCTGGAACAACAGCTACGGCAACCAAGTTTTGCTGGACAACGGCGCGGGCCTGTCTACGCGGTATGCCCACATGACTGCCGCTGCTGTTTCGGCGGGCGAAACCGTCACGGCGGGGCAAGTGATTGGCTATGTTGGCAACACCGGCGACAGCACCGGTTTCCACCTACATTTTGAGGTAATGCAAAACGGCGTGCGCGTGAACCCACTGGATGCAGTTACTCCGCAATGATGGCGAACACTTTTTCACAAAATGTCAAAAATATGGTTGCAGTCCAGATTATAGGATGCGCAAGCGTGTATAATAGAGACAGCGCCCCCAGCATAAAGATAAAAATTGCCTGAAAGGAACTTCTCTATGTCATTCAAAATGAAAAGAACGCTTGAAATGCGGCGTGTAGAAAGCGCGTTTGCGGACTACTTAGAAAATGAGGACAGTATTGACCTCCTCTGGTCAGATAAAGTCGGCTATGTCTTTCTTACCATCAATGAGAAAACGCATCAATCTGAAAGCTGTGAGGATTTACATACTGCACCGCAGCTTTGCCGCCGACTGCTGGATGATATGGCCATCACCGTGATGATGCAGACAAAGCGCAACCACAACTTTACAAATATGGATAAGGACGAAGCTGTGCGGGTGCGGGCTTTTTGGAAACCGGTAATTGAAAAGCTGCCGGACTATGCTTATCTCTGCGATGAAATTCTCCGCGAAGCACAAGAAAATGAGGAGGAAAACGGCATTGATTTACAGTGAAGCCGAAAGGAAAGAAATCGAGCGTGTGTATGGCGTTTTCAAGGATTATATTCACGCAAGCAAATTCTTGGATTTTGTCTGGTCTGAAAAGCTGGGGTATCTGCTGCTGCATATCGACCCAACAGAAAACACCATTGAGGAGGACCAAATCATTGCTTCTGCGGATGAATTGTGTGCTGAACTATTCAACGAAGTTGCAACGGATGTTTTTCAAGAAGCTAAGAGAGAACACTTTTATCCTGATGCAGATGATGACGAGATTGCAGAGATTCGCAGACGTTGGCAGCCTTACCTCGACCTGCTTCCTGAGTATAGGAGTTCATGCAGAGCATTTCACACAGCAGAATAAGTGAAAAGAAGCCTTCAGCATGATATGCCCCCTATATAGTTTTCAGTGCTTTATTTCACTGTTCGCTATATAGGGGGCATATCATTGCGCGGGCTGCTATTTGTTTTGGAAATTTGGAATTGTACTTTCTTGCCGAACAGCAGCAGAAATATTTGCTGCTGACATAGCCAATACATACGAAGTGCGGCAGGCTCTTGTTGAGAACGATCTTGAATCACGCTATCCATGACGGAATCATTTGACAAAAAACGTCAAGGTGTGCTATTATATGCCGACTTTTAGTTTGCGAGATCGTTTCGCTTATAGGAAGTGGACATCAAAATTTCACTTGGTTTGCTTTACGATATTCTGTCGGGGATGTTCCCTCTATGTTGCTAAATGTCTTGCAAAAGTAGCTGGACGAAGAAAAGCCAAGAATGCTGGCAATCTGGGATGGCGCAAGGTCGGTTTCGGCCAGTAGCCGCTTCCCCTCCTGGATGCGGCAGTCAATGATATAGTTGATGGGTGAGACCCCATATTCGCGCTTAAAGGCGTGTGCCATATGATATTTGCTGATACTAACCTTTTCAGCAAGTTCATCTAGCGTAAGATTTTCTTTATAATGGTGGTCGATATAGCGCTTTACAGTTGCACACTGACGGTTAGCAGGCAGCCGGGAATGAATAGGAACAGCGGATACACTGGCATTTCGCATAAGCTGCACCACAATAATATCCATATAAGCCTGACAAAGTATCTGAAAATTGGATTCCCGATTCTGCATTTCCGTAAGAATCTTTCTCATGCAGGGCAGTACATCGTTGTTCCCGTCAAACGTATAAACGCAAAAGCTGCCCTCGGAGGTATCGGAAATCGTAAATTCT
Organism: Gemmiger formicilis; assembly: GCF_018784445.1. Lineage (GTDB taxonomy): Bacteria > Bacillota > Clostridia > Oscillospirales > Ruminococcaceae > Gemmiger. Next base: position 107,259 of record NZ_WQOH01000036.1, read on the forward strand.
AACCCCTCGATACCCAACACAATATATTCCAGCGGGTGGGATTCCAAGCTGACCTCTGTATGGATAACATTGGGGTTTACAACAACAAGCTGATGAGCCCGAACCGGGAATAATCTATCGTTGATTTGAAATTGCCCCGCACCATCTACAATATAAAATAATTCAGCATAACTATGAGAATGTGGAATGGAGGGCCAATCCCCGCTATACCTTGTGGAGGCAATATTGCGTAATTTCATCTTATCGCGGGGCAGGGAATCATCATCCTGATTGAAGGAGTAGTTGATATGGCTCATGGGGTCACACTTCCTATTCTGTAGTATATTGTCATTATATTGCACAAGACTGAAAAGCGCAAGACGGTATTCGGCATTTTTGTCAACAACCAACTTTTCCAAAAAATAGTAAATGGTAAAAGTGCACAATAAATACCTGCAAAAATCCGGCGATGTGCCGAAAAGAGGCGGAATAGCAAGATTGTAAAACAGGTGGGCAAGATAATAATTGCTAAAAAACCGGAAAAGCACTACACTTAAATCACCGCGAAAGGGATGTAATCCCGACACAGAATTTACACTTAGGAGGAAAACACAAATGAAGAAGATCGTTGCACTTTTGATGGCTTCTGCTATGGCAGCATCTCTGGCTGCTTGTGGTGGCAGCGCTCAAAGCTCGGAAGCTACCTCTGCTGCTCCCGCTGAATCCACGGCTGCCGAGTCTACGGCCACCGATGGCAAGAAGTACGAGGGCGTTGAGTTGACCATGTGGTCAATGTGGTCTGCCGGTGAGGTTCAGGCAAATGCAATTCAGGCCGCCGCCGACGCTTTCGAAGCTGAAACCGGCGCACACGTCAACATCGAGTGGAAAGGCCGCGATGTCAACACCCTGATTTCTGCCGCTCTGGAATCCGGCGAAAAGCTGGACATCTTTGAGGATGACTACAACCGTATCGGTCACGCTTACGCCCCCTACACCTACGACCTGACAGAGATGGCAAACGCTGTCGGTTATGATGACTTCAGCTATGCTTGCTTCAATGATCAGTCCAAAGAGTGGGCCGGCTATCTGAACTCCATCGTAGAGCAGCCCCAGATCGGCGGTATCTTCTACAACAAGGATGTTTTCGATGCCTGCGGCATCACCGAGACCCCTAAGACTTGGGACGAGTTCCTGACCGTCTGCCAGACCATTAAGGACAACGGCTATGAGCCGCTGGCGCTGGACGGTGCTTACGCAAACTTCAACTTCTACAATCATCTGGTTCGTCATCTGGGCGAGGACGCTATTGCCGAGCTGGGCAAGAACGGCGGCTGGGCTGACAACGAGGCTGCTGTGACGGCTGCACAGGAAATCATTGATTTCGTGAATGCCGGTTATCTGGCCGAGGGCGCACCCGATGCCTACCCCGCCAGCCAGACCAAGGTCGGTCTTGGCACGGCTGCTATGGTCGTCTGCGCAAACTACGTTACCTCTGAGGTTGACGCTGCTGTTGGCGAGCCTGTGAACTGGGGCTTCTTCAACTACCCCGAAGTCGAGGGCAATGTGGATGCTTCTGCTTATGCCGGTGCTAACTCTCTGGCTATCTCCTCTAACTGCGAGAACCCGCAGGCCGCATTTGACTTCATTATGACCATCGTTACCGGCACCTGCGGGCAGGAGCTGGTTGACAAGGGCGGTCAGATCCCTGCTGACACCCGCCTGAAAGAGTCTGTCCTGGCCGGCTCTGTTGAGACGCTGAAGAACACCACCACCCCGATGAGCTGGTGTGGCTCTCTGAACACGCTGGACGGCTGGTCCTCCATCAAGAGCTCCATGATCGAGCTGTTCGAAGGCAAGTACGCAACCGGCGCTGACTACTGCGCTTACTTGGATACCCTGTGCGGCTAATCCTATAATAAATCACGGTACGCCGTCAAGCGGTGCGGCTGTAATGGATTTATTCAGGATTCCCTCAATCTGAACGGAGGCGGCACCTGAATGGGTGCCGCCTTTGCTTATGACATTTCATTTTTGAGGTATTACCAGTATGAAAAAGAACAAGACAATGATTTTCCTATTCATTCTGCCCACCGTTCTTTGCCTGTTGTTCATGTATGTCTATCCGGTCGTTCGGACAGTTATCATGAGTTTCTTTAAGGTAGAGAGCCTTACGGCAACTACAAGCACATGGAGCTTCTATGGGCTGCAAAACTATTTCAAAATCCTGCGCAATGCCGGTTTTATCAGTTCCATGAAAAACATGGTGATGATTTGGCTGGTAGGCGGCATCATTACGATGTGCCTGTCCATGTTGATGGCCGTAATTTTGACCAGCGGCATCCGCGGCGCAAAATTCTTCAAGGCCGCCATTTATATGCCCAATATCATCAGCGCCGTAGCACTGGCCACCATGTGGATTCAGTATGTGTTCAACTATGATTATGGTCTGCTGAACCAGATTGTCAAAGCATTCGGCGGCGAGAATGTCCGCTGGCTGGGTACAGACCTGATTTTCTGGGCTATGATGATTGCTTTCATCTTTGGCAGCGTTGGTTACTATATGCTGATTTTCATCAGCGGTATCGAAGGTATCCCGCAGGACTTGTACGAAGCTGCCACCATCGACGGCGCGAATATCTTTGACCGCTTTTTCCAGATTACGCTGCCCCTGCTGAAAGGCGTCATCCGCACCTGTGTTACTTTCTGGAGCATCAATGCTACCACATTCTTCCTGTGGACGAAGATGTTCTCCCCCATCAACACGGAAACGGCCACTATTGTGCCCGTTGTGTACCTGTACGATACGGTGTTTGGAGGCAAGGGCGTTGTCGAGCGCGATGCTGGTGCAGGCGCAGCGGTTGGCGTTGTGCTGACTTTGATTATCATTGCTGTGTACGTTATCACCAACCTGATCTTGAAAGACTCGGATCTGGAGTATTAAGGTAGGAGAGCAGTTATGGGAAAATATCACGATAGAATCAACTGGAAGAAAGAGCTTCGGCTTCTGCCCGGTTATATCATTGTTTGCGCGTGGGTCGCGCTTACGGCTGCCATCCTGTTCTGGATCGTCTGCGCCAGCCTTTCCTCAACAAAGGAAATTCTGACGGGCCGTGTTATGGACTTTTCCAATGGTCTGAAGTGGGATAACTACGTCACAGCTTGGAACACCCAAAATGTATCGCTGTATTTCTTCAACAGCTTGGTTTATGCCATTGTTTCCTGTGTGGGCGTATTGCTTATTTCCGCGCCCGGTGCTTATGTGCTTTCTCGCTGGAAGTTTGTCGGCGGTAAGGCCATCCGTATCGGCTTGGTCATTGCCATGAGTGTTCCCACCATTATGATCATCATGCCGCTGTACTCTTTGGCTGTGCAGTGGGGCATCAAGGGTCGTGTGCTGTTGGTTGTGCTGTACATTATGCTGCGCGTACCATACACCACGATTTATCTGTTGGATTTCTTCTCCTCGCTGTCCCGGTCTTATGAGGAGGCAGCCTACATTGACGGATGCAGCCATTCTCGGACATTCTGGCAGATTATGCTGCCGCTGGTTCAGCCCGCCATTATTACGGTTACGATTTTCAACTTCATGTCTGTGTGGAACGAGTTCTTCATGGCGTTGATTTTCACTACCAGCGATTCTATGACCCCTGTTGGTGTCGGTTTGTTGCAGATTGTCAACGCAATGAAATATTCCGGCCAGTACGGTGCTATGTTTGCTGCAGTTATCATTGTGTTCCTGCCTACTTTCCTGCTGTATCTTTTCCTGTCTGAAAAGATTATTGTCGGTGCTACCAGTGGCGGCGTTAAGGGCTGATTTAACTTTCCTCCATTCAAAATATTACGTTTCAAGGAGAATCCTTATATGAATGATGTAAGAAAAATGGGCCGTGTAACGATCCCCACCGATATGGACGCCGTCCCTGAAACCCTCGACCTGCTCAAGCGCTGGGGCGCGGATGCCATCCGCGACTGCGATGGCACTGAGTTTCCGCAGGAGCTGAAGGACACCGGCGCAAAGATTTACGCCACCTATTACACTACCCGTAAGGACAACGCATGGGCAAAGGCCAACCCCGACGAAACCCAGCAGTGCTACATTATGACGCCGTTCTACACCGCTGAAGGCGGTGCGCTGACCATCCCCCTGATGACGGGCATCAGCCGCGAGCTGATGAAGGTCAACGACCATGACGATATTGCCCGCTGGTGGGAGGTCATGGACCGCACGACGGGCGAGCCTGTCCCCACCGCCGACTGGCACTATGATGCCGCCAGCGAAAGCGTTGTCATCGACACCCCCGCCGCCTACCACGAGTACACGGTCAGCTTTTTGGCGTACCTGATCTGGGACCCCGTCCACATGTACAACTCGGTCATCAATGACTGGAAGGATGTCGAACACCAGATCCCGTTCGATGTGCGCCAGCCCAAGACCCACGCCTACACCCTGCGCCGTCTGCGCGAGTATCTGGAAAGCCACCCCTATGTCAACGTTGTGCGCTTTACGACCTTCTTCCACCTGTTCACGCTGGTGTTTGACGAGCTGCGCCGCGAGAAGTATGTTGACTGGTACGGCTACTCGGCGTCCGTTTCTCCCTATATTTTGGAGCAGTTTGAGAAGGAAGTCGGCTACAAATTCCGCCCGGAGTTTATCATTGATCAGGGCTACTACAACAACCAGTACCGCGTGCCCACCAAGGAGTACAAGGACTTTCAGGCGTTCCAGCGCCGTGAGGTGGCCGGTCTGATGAAAGAAATGACCGACATCGTCCACGAATACGGCAAGGAAGCCATGATGTTCTTGGGCGACCATTGGATCGGCTGTGAGCCGTTCATGCCGGAATTTCAGAAATCCGGCGTCGATGCCATCGTCGGCAGCGTCGGCAACGGCAGCACCCTGCGCCTGATTTCCGACATCCCCGGCGTCAAGTACACCGAGGGACGCTTCCTGCCCTACTTCTTCCCCGATACCTTCCACGAGGGCGGCGACCCTGTGCGCGAGGCCAAGGAGAACTGGGTCACCGCCCGCCGCGCCATCCTGCGCAAGCCCATTGACCGCATCGGCTACGGCGGCTACCTGAAGCTGGCCTGCGAGTTCCCGGAGTTCCTCGACTATGTCGAGAGCGTCTGCGACGAGTTCCGTGAGTTGTATGAGAACATCAAGGGCACGACGCCCTACTGCGTCAAGACCGTGGCTGTGCTGAACAGCTGGGGGCAGCAGCGCGCGTGGGGCTGCCACATGGTCCACCATGCGCTGTACCAGAAGCAGAATTACAGCTATGCGGGCGTGATCGAAGCGTTGTCCGGCGCACCGTTCGATGTGAAGTTTATCAGTTTTGACGACATCAAGGCCGACCCGAAGGTGCTGGACGGCATTGACGTCCTTATCAACGTCGGCGACGGCGACACTGCCCACACCGGCGGCAAGGTCTGGGAGGACCCGGAAATTTCCTCTGCTGTCAAGGGCTTTGTCCATCGTGGCGGCGGCTTGATCGGCGTCGGCGAACCGGGCGGCCACCAGTATCAGGGGCGCTATTTGCAGCTGTCCGCGCCGCTTGGCGTGGAGAAGGAAACGGGCTTCACCCTAAACTACGACAAGTACAACTGGGACGAGCACCGCGACCACTTTATTCTGGCCGACTGCCCCGACCATGATGTGGACTTTGGCGAGGGCAAGAAGAACATCTTTGCATGGGAAGGCACAGAAATTCTCATTCAGCGTGACAAGGAAGTCCAGATGGCTGCGCATGAGTACGGCAAGGGGCGCGGTGTGTATATCAGCGGTCTGCCGTACAGCTTTGTGAACAACCGCGTGCTGTACCGCGCCATCCTGTGGGCTGCCCACGATGAAGCCGACCTGCACAAATGGTTCAGCACGAACTACAATGTCGAGGTGCACGCCTACGTTAAGAACGGCAAATATTGTGTGGTAAACAACACCTATGAGCCGCAGGACACCACCGTCTACACCGGCGATGGAAGCAGCTTTACCCTGCACATGGACGCAAACGAGATCAAATGGTATAATCTGTAAAGCAGGAAAAAGGCGTGCCGTACTGTGCGGCACGCCTTTGACTGCAAAAACATTGATATGAGGTTTGTTATGGATAAACATCCTAATATTATCCTGCTTATGGCAGACCAGATGCGCGGCGATTGCCTTGGTATTGCCGGACACCCGGATGTAAAAACACC
>NZ_WQOH01000036.1:113442-114767 GCF_018784445.1 Gemmiger formicilis
GCCGCAGAGGGCGTGCGCTATGAAAACGCCTATTCTGCCTGTCCGACCTGTGTTCCCGCACGTGCCTCTCTTTACACAGGTATGTCACAGGAACACACTGGTCGCGTCGGGTATGAGGATTTAGTGCCGTGGAACTATACCCACACGCTGGCTGGGGAACTGAGCAAGGCGGGCTATTATACGCAGTGCGTCGGTAAAATGCACGTTCACCCGCTGCGCAATAATTTGGGATTCAACGATGTACGGCTGCATGATGGCTATCTCCATGCCTACCGCCGCCCCAGTACGCCCAGTTATGAAGACCAGCGTGTGGCCGATGATTATTATTGGTGGCTCAAGCAGCAGCTTGGTGTGGATGCAGACCCCGTAGATACTGGCTTGGACTGCAACAGTTGGGTGGTTCGTCCGTGGATTTACGAAGAAAAGTACCATCCCACCAACTGGGTCGCCAGCGAGTGCCGGGATTTTCTGCGCCGCCGTGACCGTTCTAAACCTTTTTTCTTGATGGCCAGCTTCGTGCGGCCGCATCCGCCGCTGGACGCCCCGGAATATTATTTGAATTTGTACAAAGATAAGCCGCTAGCCGAACCTTGGCGCGGCGACTGGAACGACTGCGTCCGCTGGGAGCGCGACGGTCACAGTTACCATGCCCAGACTGCACCCTCGGATGAAAGCTATATTCAGCAGCTGCGGGCGGGCTATTATGCTGCCATCACCCATATGGATCATCAAATCGGACGCTTGATTTCCGCGCTGGTGGAAGAACAGATTATGGATAACACCGTGATTTTGTTTGTCTCCGATCACGGTGAAATGCTGGGCGACCATTTGATGTTCCAGAAAGCAAAACCATTCCAAGGCAGTATCCATGTACCACTGTTTATCTCCGGGCCGGAGCGTTACATCGGAAAGCGCGGCACGGTTCGCACGGACTTGGCTGAACTGCGGGATGTTATGCCCACGCTGTTGGAACTGGCAGAAGCCCCGATTCCCGAAACGGTGGACGGCACCAGCCTGTTGCACCCGCTAGACCGCGAATACCTGCATGGGGAACACACGCTGGGTGAAGATTCCATGCACTTTATCCTGACAAAAGAGGATAAATACATCTGGTACTCCCAGACTGGACGGGAACTGTACTTCAACCTGCGCGATGACCCGCACGAAACAAAAAATGCACTGGACGAAAACCCGGAGCGTGTAGCTGAACTGCGTGCCCTGCTGATTAACGCCTTAAAGAACCGTGAAGAACAGTACACAGACGGTCATACCTTGTTTGTGGGCAAAACGCCCCTGACCGTATTGCAGAACACCGAGGTGTTATG
>NZ_WQOH01000036.1:114937-149829 GCF_018784445.1 Gemmiger formicilis
TAGCACTTCCGAAGATTGCATGATGACCTTGCAGACAGCCGAGACATTGATACGACGCTGTTTTGAGGAACTTGACCAAGGCGGCTTTGTTTCGTTTGCTTTTCAGGGCGGAGAACCAACCTTAGCAGGGCTGGATTTCTTTCTGTTCTTTACGCAGACAGTGCGAAAGTACAACCAAAAGTGTGTAACGGTGCAGTATGCCATCCAGACAAACGGCCTTGCTGTTGCCGAAGAATGGGCGAAATTTTTCCGCGAAGAAAACTTCCTTGTTGGTATCAGCTTAGACGGTACTCCAGATGTACATGATGCTTTGCGCCCAGATGTTTCCGGCGACGGAACATGGACAAGGGTCATGCAGATGATCAAACTGCTGGAGCAGTATCATATCGAGTGCAACCTTTTATGTGTTGTCACCAAGCGTCTGGCTAAAAAGGCGGAACGTGTGTATAAGTCTATGAAAGCAACGGGTGTGCGCTATCTCCAATTCATCCCTTGCTTAGACCCCTTGGGCGCGCAGCGAGGAATCGAAAATTACTCTCTTTCGCCGGAACTGTACGCGCAATTTTTGTGCGCCCTGTTTGACGCATGGTATCGTGACTGGAAAACAGGTGTCTATGTCAGTGTTCGCCTGTTTGAAGATTATATACAGCTGCTCATGGGCGCACCGACGGGAACTTGCTCCACCACCGGCGCGTGCGGTTCTTACATGGTTGTGGAGGGCAGTGGCGCTGTTTACCCGTGCGATTTTTACTGTTTGGACGAGTACAAACTCGGAACGATTCAAAATGACTCTTTACAATCGTTGCTTTTGGGGGAGAAAATGCGCATCTTTATAAAGGATGGCCGGAATGTCCCCGCAGAATGTCAGCAATGCAGATGGGTAAACCTATGTCACGGCGGCTGCAAGCGTGACCGTAATACAGCAGACAAAGCCCAACGCAGTTACTATTGCAAGGCACTGCAAAAGTTTTTTGCCTACGCTGAACCCCGAATGCGTGAAATGGCCCGTGCGGTGCAGATGTACCGCTGAAAAGGAGACAGATTCTATTGGACAAGAAAAATAAATATTGGCAGTTGTTCCTTTCTACCTTTAAACTCAGCGCGTGTACATTCGGCGGCGGGTTTGTCATTATCCCTCTCATGCGGGAGCGCTTTGTGAAAGAACTGCACTGGATTGAGGAGGAAGAAATGTTGGACCTGACGGCCATAGCCCAGTCCAGCCCCGGCTCTATCGCCATCAATGCCTCTATTCTGGTGGGTTACCATGTGGCAGGAATCCCCGGTGCATTGATTACCGTAGTTGGTTCAGCACTGCCGCCGCTGATTATCATTTCCATCATTTCTGCTTTCTACCAAGCATTTCGCTCCAACAAGTATGTGAGCATGGCTATGGCCGGTATGCTGGCCGGTGTGGCGGCAGTCATCTTTGATGTAGTCATCAATATGGCATGGCCCATTCTGAAAAAGAAGCGCCTGCTGCCCATCGCTGTGATGCTGGCGGCTTTCGTGGCGACTCGCTTTTTCTCCGTGAACATTATCCTGATTATTCTGGTCTGCGGTGTGATTGGTGCGTTGGATACGCTGTATCTGCAAAAGAAGGAGGTCGAGGAATGATCTATCTGGAACTGTTCTGGAGTTTCTTTCAAGTCGGCCTGTTCAGCATCGGCGGCGGGTATGCAGCCATGCCTTTAATTCAAGACCAAGTCGTGGATATTCACCCTTGGTTGACAATGACGGGGTTTGCCGACATTATGGCCATTGCTGAAATGACTCCCGGCCCTATCGCTCTTAACGCGGCAACCTTTGTGGGAATTCAGGTGGCTGGGCTGCCGGGAGCGCTGATTGCCACTATCGGCTGTATCTTCCCATCCTGTGTCATTGTGATGACTTTGGCTTATGTGTACTACCGCTTCCGTGGCTTGAGCATTGTGCAGGGGGTTTTGGCAGGGCTGCGCCCCGCTGTAATCGCTATGATTGCCTCTGCCGGTATCTCGTTGATGATTCTGGCACTATACGGCCAACGTACTCTTCCAGCAGATTTGAGCAGCTTTGACTTGATGGCGCTGGTAATTTTCCTTGCAGGCTTTTTCGTCCTGCGCAAGTGGAAGCCCAGCCCAATCAAGGTTATGGCGGGTGCCGCCGTGGCAGGCGTTGTGTTGTACAGCATCACGGCCTGATACAAAACCGAGAGGATGTATATGAAATGAACAAGATTTTAGCCGCGTGGGCGTGGAACGGCCCGGTGTCCGAGCCAATCGCCTATGGCGAAGGGCATATCAACCAGACGTATGCTCTCACCGAACAAGCAACGCAAAAACGCTATATTCTGCAAAAAATCAATACTGATACATTCAAAGACCCGGACGGTCTGATGGAAAATATTTGCGGTGTAACGGATTTTCTGCGCGAAAAGGCCAAACAGCGCGGGGCTGACCCGGAACGTGCCACGCTCCATGTTGCGCTGACCAAAGCTGGAAAGCCCTATTATAAGGCCGCCGACGGCGGTTGTTGGCGTGTCTATGACTTCGTGGAGAACACCGTCTGCTTGCAGCAGGTGCAGTCCTCCGAAGATTTTTACCAAAGCGCCGTTGCTTTTGGCAATTTCCAACACCAGCTTGCCGACTACCCGGCAAACACCCTGCATGAGACGATTCCTCACTTCCATGATACACCAAAACGCTTCGCGGACTTCCAGCGTGCTGTGGCTGAGGACCGCATGGGACGCGCCGCACAGGTACAGCGCGAAATTGAGTTTGTCCGCGCCCGTGAAGAGGATTATCATGTTATGGTGGACCTGCTGACAGCGGGCAAACTGCCGTTGCGCGTCACCCACAACGACACCAAGCTGAACAATATCCTGTTCGACAAAACGACTGGGGAGGGGCTGTGTGTTATCGACCTCGACACTGTCATGCCGGGGCTGGCCGCGAACGATTTTGGCGATTCAATCCGTTTTGGCGCTAACCACTGCGCCGAGGATGAATCCGACCTCTCGAAAGTGAATTTCAGCATGGAACTGTTTGAAATTTACACCAAGGGCTTCTTGCAGGCAGCAGGTGAAGCGTTCACCCCGCTGGAAAAGCAGACCCTGCCGTGGGGTGCCAAACTGATGACGATGGAATGTGGTATGCGCTTCCTCGCCGATTATCTGGAGGGCGACCACTACTTTCACATCAACTACGAGACTCAAAACCTCAACCGCGCCCGAACCCAGTTCAAACTGACCGCCGACATGGAGAAAAGCTGGGATGTTATGCAGAAAATCATTGAGAAATATTGTTGATAGATATTTGATGCTCTTTTTTCTGCGTTTTGCGTAATGCAAAATCGCGTTTTCTCCTTTTTATAACGCCCGCGCCTGAAAAGCGCGGGCGTTTTTTACTCTACGTCGAGGTCAATAAGTTGAACACCGGGATTCTGGATGCCTTGGTGAAAAAGCACAGCGCAAGCTGTACATTTTACAACAATAGTGTAGAAAACATAGCCCCTTGCACTGGGCCACCCTTACGCACCGAAATACGATGTAAGTATAGTTACATTACGTTTCAGGCCCGACAGCCAAATTGGCTGTCGGGCCTTTTTTGTGCTTGTCTTTTTGAATATGCACGTTGAAACGATATTTTTATTGCGCTCGTGCACCTCCTTTTTGAGCTTCTATTCAATGAAACTCAAAATTTTGGAGGTAAATATGTCCAGAAAAAAGGATGCCAATAAATATTGGATTTATGGTGAGGATGCCGCACTGGCCGCGCAGTTTACCGCGTATTTGGCCACGGTGCTGAAGAACCGCAGGTTGACCTATATCCGCCATCTGAAGAAGATTCAAAAGGTGGAATGTTCCTATGAATATGCTGCCGAAACCATTGAACACGTAGATTCCATCCGGGAGGAATCCTTGGAATCTGCAGTAGAAGCCAAACTGATGTGGGAGGCTATCAAGCCCTATTTGCACAAGCTCTCCCCGAAAGAATGTGAGGTTATGATTTGCTTGTACATTGACCGGCTTTCGATTGCCGATACGGCGACGAAGCTGAAAATCAAGCCTGACACCGTGAGTACGCACAAACACAATGCAATCAATAAAATCCGCAATGCAATGGGGGAACACTGATGGGAGCATATAGAGAACTGCTGGCACAGGCCAAAAAAGCCAACCACACCGCTATCCAAAAGCTGTATGAGCGCTACTACACATTGCTGCGCAGTTACAGCTTTGTAAATGGCCGCTTTGACGAAGATCTGTTTCAAACACAGGTCATTGAATTTCTGATTGCGGTTTCCAAATTTCGTATGTGAGCAGCGCGAAAAATAATTTTAATTTTTCCCTCAAGGTTTTTATTTTTGCAGAGTATATAAGTTATAGAGGGTGTTGAAAGGCCCTCTCCCCTTGAGAGAACCTTGAAAGCAGAATAACCAGACCATTGGCTACATAAATTCGATCTTGCCGCAACCCACGGAGCGACGGCAAGCAGACTCTAAGGCGTGTGCAGCGGTTTAGCTATGATAGGATATTCCTGTCGCTATAAACGCGCTCACAGGCGCTCAGAGGGGCGGCGTGGAACACCGCCTATGCGATGAAAGGGTCGATCATTATGATACGCACCGTTGCGATACCCTCAAGGAATCGGCGGTACTGCCAACAATGTGGTACAGGACGCGGGCGCTGCTCCAGCAGCCGGGTCAATGGTCTGCCCTATATCCGGGAAGTAGTGTCGAATAGGATATACAATTTAATTTCAGATTATGGCGGTCACTTGTTTTCCACAGGTGACCGCCATGCTTGTGGAATTAAATCCGCAATTATTTTTGAGAGGAGTTGACGATTATGGGAGAACCATTTGGAAAGCGAGAAATTTTCCGAAAATACCCCGATGTAGTGGATGTACCACAGCTTTGCGAGATGCTGGGCGGTTCGCGGCCCGTGAGTAAGAAAACGGCATATCGTATGCTGAATGCAGGGAAAATCAAGGCATTTCGCATCGGACGCAGTTACCGCATCCCCAAGGTAAACGTAATTCGCTTTTTGCAGAACGAAACACCCGAAGATTGCAACACTGTCAATGCGACAATCGACAGCGTGGAGTAAAAAGCGCATATCCGCTATCATATAGGTGTCACCATTACCGTCAGATAGTCGGAAAGGAGCAACGCAATGAAAACGAAAGTTACAGGCTATCTTACGCAAAAACACGGATTCTATTATGTCGTTCTGAATCTGCCCACAGATGAAAAAGGAAAGCGAAACCGCAAAACGCTGAGTACAGGGTTGTCCACCGACCGCAATGCAACCAAGGCCAAGGCGCTGCTCCTGACGATGATCCGCGAAGCCAATGCCGGAGAGGAAGTGCGTGGTGTAAACGAGCGTCAACCCAAAAGCCAAAACAAAACGGAAGATGAAAGATGGAATTCACCTTGGCCGGGTATGCTGTTCTCGGATTACCTTGAATTTTGGTTGCAATGGAAACGCAAAAGCTGGGAAGAAGTTACTTATTCCGGCTATTGCCAGAATGTCAGATCGTGGATTGAACCGTATTTTGCTAAACGGAAAGTACGTTTGAACGAAATCACAGTGCTGGATATTGAAATGTTCTACACACATGAAATCAACCAGCGCGGAGTAAGCGGAAACACCGTACTTCATTACCATGCCAACATCCGCAAGGCTTTATCTGACGCGGCAAAGCTCAAATTGATTCCCTATAACCCTGCTGCCGAAGTGGAGCGCCCCAAAAAAGACAACTTTGTTGCCAGCTATTATTCAGCGGATGAATTAATGGAAGTGCTGCCTATTTTTGCAAATACCAAAATGGAACTTCCTGTCATGCTTGCTGCGTTCTATGGATTGCGCCGTAGCGAGGTAATCGGTCTGCAATGGTCGGCCATCGACTTTGAACGGAAAATCGTCACGATTTCACGCACCTTTGAACGCATCAATGTGGATGGCAAAATGGTGGACGTTTCCAAGTGCCGTACAAAAAACAAGGCCAGCTTCCGCAGTTTGCCTCTGATTCCCGCAGTAGAACAGGCTTTACTGAAAGCCCAAAAACGCCAGCACCAGCAAATGAAACTTTGCGGCGGCAGCTACTGCAAGGAATATAAGGACTACATCTGCGTGGATGATATGGGTCATCTTGTGACCCCGGACTATGTGACACGGGTTTTCCGCGAAATGCTCTTAAAGAATGGTTTCCGCCCGATTCGTTATCATGACCTCCGCCACTCCTGCGCCAGTCTGCTCATCAAGAACAAAGTCACGATGAAAGAGGTACAGATGTGGCTGGGGCATTCCAGCTTTTCCACCACGGCCAATATTTACGCCCACATTGACGTGGACAGCAAGATGGAAGCCGCGAATATGATTGCCAGCAAAATCAACCTTGGCGAACTTCCCGAAAAGAAGAAATCTCCCAAACGAAAAATCGCTTAGGAGAAAAACTCCGTTGGGCGAACTTGTCCGCCAAAACCAACGGAAAATAAATCCGTTTTGTCTGCCATTTGGGTAAAAAGTGGCAGACAAAATGGCAGACAAGCCTAAATCTTGTCTGCCACACAAAAAATACCTAAGCCGCTAAAAGGCTTAGGTATAAGGAATGCCGGTGATGGGGGTCGAACCCATACGGTGTCACCACCAACGGATTTTGAGTCCGTCTCGTCTGCCAATTCCAACACACCGGCGTGAAGGTACTTTGATATTATACCTGCATTGGGGGCAAATGTCAAGGGGTTATCCTACCCGCATTGCCAAAATCGCAAAGCGGGCGTCCGTGTCGGGGCGGGTATCGCCGCAGGTGGAAAGGGTCAACAGCTGGGTGCCGTATTCGGGCGTGACGCCGGTGTCGTACAGCGCCAGCGCCGTGATGGCCTCGACCCGGCGCTGCCAGTCCAGCTTGTTGGCGGCGTCAAAAAACGTGTAGTAGGGTTGTTCGTCTGCGCCAAGGACTGTATCCAGCGCGGCCACGACCTGCCAGGTGGCGTGCTCGTACAGGGTGTCAAACGTGAAGGTGGGGTGCGCTTTGTAAAAATCCTCGTCGCGGTAGTACACCAGTTGGCCAAACATCGAACCATCACGCATATTGTGACCGTAGATCAGCCAGTTGTCGGTGGGCGCATCGGGGGAGAGAGAGCACCGTTCGTCCAGAAACAGCGTGCCGCCCATGGCGTAAAAGCGGTCGAATCCGCGCCGCAGGTAATACTCGTTGTCGCCGGGGGTCTGCACCACGGGCAAATCGATGTCGGTGCCGTCGATGCGCAGCCAGCCGACGAGATCGGGGTTCTCTTCATATAATGCGCGGTACTGCGGCAAAATGGCGGTGCTTTCCACGGCGGGCGCGGCGGCAGACTCCGGCGTGGTGTGGGCGGCGGCATCGGCCTCGCGGGTATCGGCCAGGGCGTCCCGGGTCGCGGCAACCGGCGCAACAGTCACATGGGCCTGCCCGGGGGCGGTGGTCTGTGCGGCGGCAATCGGCGCGGGGGCGTTGGGCTGGCCGCCGCGGAACACAGTCTGCCGCACCAGCAGCACCGCCGCCAGGGCCAGCGCCGCTATGCCCAGAACGCGCAGCAGCCGCGCATGGCGGCGCTGCCGGGCGCGTAACCCGGTGCGGGCCGCGAAAGGGTAGTACGCGGTATCCCCGCGCAGCTTGCGGTAGCGTCTGGGCATGTACGGGGCTCCTTTCTGTGAAAGTGGCGGCACATAAGGGAACGCTCGTCGGGATCTCTCCGGCCGCCTTCGGCGTCTACCCTTTTTTGACAGGGGAGGCTTAAAAACAAAAAACGCCCCGGAGGGCGTTTACATCAGATTTTGCGCAGCATCAGCAGCCCGGCGGAGCAAATCAGGATAAGACCTACCACGCCAGCCAGATACACAACGGGGAAATCCCCGGTGGCCGGGGTCTCGACCTGGGCCGGGGCCGCCGTAGCGGTGGGGCTGGCGCTGCTCTGCGCCGTGACGACATCCACCTTGGCGGCGGTCTCGTTGACCTTAACGGTGGAATCACTCTTCTGTGTGCGGGAAGTAGAGCTGGTGGGGGTAGCCGTAGCCTGGGCTGCGGCGGAGTTTACATTCAGTGCGCCGCAGGCGGCCAGCAACGCAACGACGGCCACAAAAAAGGCCGCACAAAAAAAGCGTTTCATCGAAGAAAACGCCTCCTCATATTCAGTCTTTAGCTTCTATCAAAAACGATGCAGCGACGTGCCATCGTGGTTTATACTGTTTGTATTGTAGCACAGCTTGTTCTATCCGTCAAGGCATTGCAAAGAAATAGTAACAAATTGGCAACAAATGGGTACACATCACGGCAAGATTTCCCCCTTGCGTGCCCTTGCAAAATGCTGTATAATAGCTTTAATCGTATTGTGTGAGATTATGCCCCAATGGGATGGGCGGCGCGCACTGCACCAAAATTTTAAAGGAGTTGTAACGATGAAAGGTATTATCCTTGCCGGCGGCGCCGGCACCCGACTTTACCCGCTGACGATGGTCACATCCAAGCAGCTGCTGCCCGTCTATGACAAGCCGATGATCTACTATCCGCTGTCTACGCTGATGCTGGCGGGCATCCAGGACATTCTGATCATTTCCACCCCCACGGACACCCCGCGCTTTGAGGCGCTGCTGGGCGACGGCAGCCAGTACGGCCTGCATCTGCAGTATAAGGTCCAGCCTTCTCCGGACGGCCTGGCCCAGGCGTTCATCCTGGGTGAGGAGTTCATCGGTGACGACTGCTGCGCCATGGTTCTGGGCGACAACATCTTCTACGGCGCCGGTTTCTCCAAGCGCCTGAAGACCGCCGCCGCCAACGCCGCCAACGGCCGCAGCACGGTGTTCGGCTACTATGTCAACGACCCCGAACGCTTCGGCGTCGTCGCGTTTGACAAGGACGGCCACGCCACCGACATTGAGGAAAAGCCCGCTAACCCCAAGAGCAACTACGCCGTCACCGGCCTCTACTTCTACAATAATGAGGTCGTGAAGATGGCAAAGCAGGTCAAGCCCAGTGCCCGCGGTGAGCTGGAAATCACCACACTGAACCAGATGTACCTCGACCAGGGCAAGCTGGATGTCCAGCTGCTGGGCCGCGGCTATGCCTGGCTCGACACCGGCACGATGGACTCCCTCGTCGAGGCTGCTACCTTTGTGCAGACCGTTGAGCAGCGCCAGGGCATCAAAATCTCTGCCCCGGAAGAAATTGCCTACAAGTACGGCTGGATCACCAAGGAAAAGCTGCTGGAAAGCGCCGCCCGCTATGGCAAATCCCCCTACGGCCAGCATTTGAAGAATGTCGCCGACGACAAGCTGCAATACTGATAGGGCAGGGGAGTACGCATGAAAATTTTGATTACCGGCTGCCGCGGGCAGCTGGGCACCGAGCTGCAGCGCCAGCTTTCTGAGGAAGGCTGCGCCATCGGCCCGCTGCCCGAGCGCCTGCGCAAAGCCACGGTCATTCCGGTGGATGTGGACGAACTGGACATCACTGACCGGGAGGCCACCATCAACTACATCCGCCGCCACCAGCCCGATACGGTCATCAACTGTGCCGCCTTCACCAACGTGGACGGCTGCGAGACCGCCCGCGACGCGGCGTTTAAAGTCAACGCCATCGGCCCGCGCAACCTGGCCTTGGCGTGCGAGAAAATCGGGGCGCGGCTTATCCACGTTTCCACCGACTATGTGTTCCCCGGCACGGCCAACGGCGGCGTTGCACTGGACGAGTGCGCCGTGCCCGCGCCCATCTCTGCCTACGGCCAGACCAAGCTGCTGGGTGAGCAGTATGTCGAGCGGTTCTGCCGCCGCCACTTCATTGTGCGCACGGCATGGCTGTACAGCTACTACGGAAAAAACTTCGTCAAGACGATGATTCGCCTGGGCCGGACCCACGACAAAATCACCGTTGTCAACGACCAGCTGGGCAACCCGACGAACGCCGTCGATTTGGCCTACCATATTCTCAAGCTGGCCGTCAGCCACGATTACGGCATCTACCACTGCACCGGCAACGGCATTTGCAGCTGGTATGATTTCGCGTCCGCCATCATGCAGGGGGCAGGGCTTTCCTGCAAGGTCGAGCCTGTCACCAGCGCCCAGTACGCCGCCGCCAACCCCGCCAGTGCTAACCGCCCGGCGTGGAGCGCCCTGGAGAACCGTATGCTGCGCTGCACCGTCGGCGACGAGATGCGCGACTGGCAGGATGCCCTCAAGGACTTTTTTGCAAACTGGAATGGAGAACTTTGATTTATGAAAACCTATCTCGTTACCGGCTGCGCCGGTTTCATCGGCTCGAACTTTGTCCACTATATGCTGGAAAAGTATGAGGATATCCGCCTTATCAACCTCGACAAGCTGACTTACGCCGGCAACCTCGAGAATTTGCAGGACATCGAGGACGACGCCCGCCACATCTTTGTGCAGGGTGATATCTGCGACAAGGCGCTCGTTACCGACCTGATCGCCAAGTATGACCCCGATTACGTCATCAACTTTGCCGCCGAGAGCCACGTCGACCGCAGCATCAAGAACCCCGAAATTTTCGTCGAGAGCAACGTGCTGGGCACCGTGAACCTGCTGCAGTGCTGCAAGGATGCCTGGTATGACGCTGCCGCCAAGACCTGGAAAGAGGGCAAGAAGTACCTGCAGGTCTCCACCGATGAGGTCTACGGTGCGCTGGGTGCCGAGGGCTACTTTATGGAGACGACCCCGCTGTGCCCCCACAGCCCGTACTCTGCCTCCAAGGCCAGCGCGGATATGTTCGTCAAGGCGTTCCACGATACCTACGGTATGCCGATGAATATTACCCGCTGCTCCAACAACTACGGCCCCTATCAGTTCCCCGAGAAGCTGATTCCGCTGCTCATCAACAACGCCAAGCAGCACAAGAACCTGCCCGTTTACGGCGACGGTATGCAGATCCGCGACTGGCTGTACGTCATGGATCACTGCAAGGCCATTGATATGGTCGCCCAGGGGGGTAAGGACGGCGAGGTCTACAACGTCGGCGGCCACAACGAGCGCCCGAACATCTTCATCGTCAAGACGGTCATTGCCCAGCTGCATGACCGCCTGAAGGATGAGGGCATCAGCGAGGAGCTGATCACCCACGTTGCCGACCGCCTGGGCCATGACCGCCGCTACGGCATCGACCCGACCAAGATCAAGGAGGATCTGGGCTGGTACCCGGAGACTCCGTTTGAGAAGGGCATTGTGCTGACCATCGACTGGTATCTGGCCCACCCCGACTGGATGGCCCACGTCACCAGCGGCGATTACCAGAAATATTACGAGCAGATGTATAAGAATAAGTAAGAAGCCCACCTGCGGCGGCATGGGGCATGCCGCCCTACGATCCCTTTCAATAGGCGTGTAGGGCGGGGTGCCCTCACCCCGCTGCACCGCTTTTCAATCTCCCAAAGGAGCAACACATCCACAATGGCAAATTACAGAGAAGAACATATCCGCAATAACCGCCGCCTGGCGCGGCAGATCGTGGGCGGCGCGGCGCTGCTGCTGGCGCTCATCGGTCTGTTTACCGTGCTGGGCTGGGTCATCGGGCTGGTGCGCTCGGCACTGGATGACAGCAGCCTGCGCGACGAGTACCACGACCGCCTGTACGGTATGGTCATGCTGGACCCGGTCGCCTTCGACGATGTCAGCACCGTCGATGAGGGCGTGTTCAAGCAGGCCGCCATCTGGGGCACCGTCTACCAGGTGCAGAACAGCGGCGGCAGCCTGGACCAGTACGAGCGCGACCCCGACACCGGCTCGGCGCTGATCCCTGCGCTGGAAATCGACACCTATATCTCCAACCTGCTGGGGCCGGACTACCAGGTGACGGAAGGCTCGTTCAGCACGTCGGAGTTCGTCTACCAGTACGATGAGGAAAAGCAGGCCTATTACGTGCCTGTCACCAGTTCGGTGGCTCTGTACACGCCCACGGTGGAGATGATTTCCCAGAAGGATGGCAAACGCATCGTCACGGTCGGTTATGTGCCCACCGCCGCGAACAACACCACCGGTGAGTTGAGCCTGATGGCCCCCACCGAACCGACGAAGTATATGGACTACGTGTTCACCCGCGGCGAGAACCGCCAGTGGTACCTGACCGCCCTGCGCGAAAGCGACATGAAGGTGGAAGCTACGCCCACGCCTGCCCCGACAGATGCCCTGGTGGAGGACCTGCAGAACGACCAGCTGAACGCCGACACCGCCCCGGCGGAGGAAGCACCGCAGCCGGAAGGCGAGCAGCCCGCAGAAGAGGGCGACGCCCAGCCTGCAGAGGACACCGCAGAATCCACGGAGGACACCGCCGACAGCGAAAGCACGGCGGAGTAAACAGTTTCTATATCAGCATCGGCACCTCTGTATGGAGGTGCTGATTTTTTTTGCAATCCCATAAACAGGGATGCAATCTCCCGACAAATATGCTATAATAGCCACATATATTTGAGTGAGGTGTGGTACTATGGAAGAATTACTGCGTATTCTGGAAAAGAACGCTCGTATGCCCATTGAGGATATCGCGGCTATGCTGGATAAGACCCCCGAGGAAGTCGCCGCCATGATGGACGAGGCCGCCGCCAAGGGCTATATCCGCGGCTATGAGACTCTCGTCGACTGGGAGCAGGCCGGCGTCAACCTCGTGGAGGCTGTGATTGAGCTGCGCGTCACCCCCCATAAGGCCCGCGGCTTTGACGATATCGGCATGACCATCGCCCAGTTTGACGAGGTCGATACCGTGCTGCTGATGAGCGGCAGCTACGACTTGCAGGTCATCATCAAGGGCCGCAGCTTCCAGGAAATCGCTATCTTTGTGGCAAAGCGCCTATCCCCGCTGGACGATGTCCTCTCCACCGCTACCAGCTTTGTGCTGCGCCCCTACAAGCGCGGCGGCCGTCTGTACCTGGCCGAAGAACCCGATGAAAGAGAGTGTACCGTCCTGTGATGAACTACGATGAACTGCTTGCCCCTGCCGCCAAGGCCATGCGCCCCTCCGGCATCCGCAAGTTCTTTGATCTGGCGGCCGATATGCCCCACTGCATCTCGCTGGGCGTCGGCGAGCCGGATTTTAAAACGCCGTGGAGCGTCCGCGACGCAGGCATCCGCAGCCTGGAATTGGGCCGTACCAAGTACACGGCCAACGCGGGCCTGAAAGACCTGCGCAAGGAAATCTGCACCTACTTACAGCGCCGGTTTGAGCTGCATTATCAAGAAAAAAACGTCCTCGTCACGGTGGGCGGTAGCGAGGCCATCGACCTTGCCATCCGCGCGCTCGTGCAGCCCGGGGACGAGGTCATCATCCCCGAACCCTGCTTTGTCTGCTATGAGCCCATCACCCAGCTGACCGGCGGCGTGCCGGTGCATATCGCCACCCGGGCCGAGGATCAGTTCCGCCTGACGGCGGATCAGCTGCGTGCGGCCATCACGCCGAAAACGAAGCTGCTCATCTTCCCATACCCCAACAACCCCACCGGCGCGGTCATGAGCGCCGCCGAGGTGGAGGAAATTGCCGCCGTCCTGCGGGAAACGAACGTGCTGGTGCTGTCGGATGAAATCTACTCCGAGCTGACCTACGGCCTCGACCGCCATGTGTCCATTGCGTCGCTGCCCGGTATGGCCGAGCGCACCATCGTCGTCAACGGCTTCTCCAAGTCCTACGCCATGACCGGCTGGCGCTTGGGGTACGCTGTCGGCCCTGCGCCGTTGATCAAAGTCATGACGAAAATTCACCAGAGCTGCATTATGTCGGCCCCCACCACCAGCCAGTACGCCGCCATCACGGCGCTGCGCCAGTGCGACGACCAGATCGAGATGATGCGCGATGAGTACAACCGCCGCCGCCGTTACGTCGTCAAGGCACTGAACGAGATGGGCCTGACCTGTTTTGAGCCGCGCGGCGCGTTCTACGTGTTCCCCTCCATCCAAATCAGCGGCCTGACGAGCAGTGAATTCTGCGAGCAGCTGCTGCGGGAGAAGGAAGTCGCCATCATTCCCGGCTCGGCCTTCGGTGCGTCGGGCGAGGGTTACGCCCGCATCAGCTATGCGTACAGCGTAGACCATTTGCAGACTGCCATGAAGCGCATCCGTGAATTTTTAAAGGAACACGGCTGGATATAGAAATAAAACAACAGGAGAGTGACCAACAGTGCAATACCGCGCGGTAACGGTGCTGGCCCCGGCCAAGCTGAACCTGTCGCTGGACGTTGTGGGCACGCTGCCCAACGGCTACCACGATCTGGACATGGTCATGCAGACCATCGACCTGTACGAAAAAATCACGCTGCGCCGCAGCAATGACCTGACGCTGACCCTGCCCGGCAGCTTTGTGCCTGCCAACGATAAAAACACCGCCGTCAAGGCGGCGCTGGCGTTTTTCCACTACACCGGCCTGCTGGCGGGCGTGGATATGACGATTTACAAGCGGGTGCCGGTGCGTGCCGGCATGGCGGGCGGCAGTGCTGACGCTGCGGGCGTGCTGGTTGGTTTGAACGAACTGTACAACGCCCGGCTTTCCATGAGCGAACTGTGCGCCATCGGCGCGGGCATCGGCGCGGATGTGCCGTTTGCGCTGCTGGGCGGTACCTGCCGTGTGCGCGGCGTGGGCGATTTGATGAAAGCCCTGCCGCCCTGCCCGGACTGCTGGTTCGTCGTGGCGATGCCCAGCGTCGGAGTCTCGACGCCCGAGGCCTTTGCCCGGTATGACACGATGGGCAGCCCGGTCCACCCCGACTGCGAGGCCCAGGAACAGGCCATCCGCGCCAACGACCTGCGAGGCGTCTGTGCGGCGGCGGGCAATGCGCTGGAACACTGCTCCGGCGCGGTGGAAACGCCCGCCATCTGTAAAACGCTGCGGGCGCATGGGGCCGTCACGGCCCAGATGACCGGCAGCGGCGCGGCGGTGTTTGGCATTTTTGACGACGAGAACGCCGCTCGCAATACCGCCGTCGAGCTGAAAAAGGGCTACAAGCAGGTCTATGTCTGCAAGCCCACCCATGGAGGCCCCCGCGTGACGGTCCGCCGCACGTTTGGCACCAAGAAATAAGTTTACAAGCTCCCCTTTCTGCCCATACTCCGGTTGAAAGGGGAGAACTGTTATGACAAAGCATACCCGCCGCGTGCTGGAACTGGGCGTAGGCCTGGCGCTGGCACTGGCCATTGTACTTACTGTCGGCGCCGATTGGCACCAGCGCACCGCCGCCCAGGTACGGGCGGACACCCTGCGGCTGCATATTCTGGCCAACAGCGATACGTTGGACGACCAGCTGTTGAAATTGCAGGTGCGGGACGCCGTTTTGGCTGCCCTGCCGCCCGCTGTGACCGAAGCCGCAACCCCGGACGAGGCTGCTGCGGCCCTGCAATACGCACTGCCCGCCTTGCAGCAGGCCGCCGACACGGCCCTGCACCGCGCCCACAGCCCCCAGGCCGCCCGCCTGCGGTTGGAACAGTGGGACTTTGCTGCGCGGGACTATGGCAGCTTCACCTTGCCGGGCGGGGCTTACACAGCCCTGCGCATTGAGTTAGGCGAAGCCCGGGGCCGCAACTGGTTCTGTGTTTTGTATCCCGCTCTTTGCGTCTCCGGCAGCACCGCTGCCTACCCCACCGCCGATGAAAACGCGCTAGTGTTTGGAAGGTTTGAGGTAAGGTGTGCAGTTGCGGACTTTATAGGCAGATTGGCTTCCCCCGCGGGGGAAGCTGTCAGCGGCTTGCCCGCTGACTGATGAGGGGCGGCTTTGCTGCTGCCGCCCGCAAATGGGCCGCTGCGGCATATGCGCCCCTCATCCGGCCCTTCGGGCCACCTTCTCCCAAGGGAGAAGGCTATTAGAAAGGACACCGCCATGCTAAACTTCATCCTCGGCCCCTCCGGTTCGGGCAAATCCTATCAGATGCTGGCTGAACTGCGCGCCCGTGCGGAACGCGGGGAGCGCAGCATCCTCATCGTACCGGAACAGTTCACCTCCTCCACCGAAGGGCAGCTCTACCGCACCCTGGGGGACAGCCTTTCCGCTTATGTGGAAAGTTACTCCTTCACCTCGCTGGCGGAGGCCCTGCTGCGCCGTTACGGCGGGGCGGCGGTGCCCACCCTGACCGAGGCGGGCCGCGCCCTGCTGCTGCGCCGCGCGACGGATTCGCTGCTGGACAAGGTCGTCTACTACAACCGCCAGCGCCGCAGTGCGGCTTTCTGCGAGAAAGCGGCACAGACCATCAACGAACTGAAAAGCGCCGGTGTAACGCCGGAAATGCTGACCCAGTACGCCAACGCCCCCGGCGCTGACCGCGAAAAACTCAGCGAACTGGCGCTGATCTACAACGCCTACGAGGGGCTGCTGGCCCAGAGCGCCATGGATCCCGGCGACCGCCAGCAGCGCGCCGCCGAGCGGTTGGACGCAGCTTTTTTCGCGGGCTGCGCGGTCTACATAGACGAGTTTGATACCTTCAACGCGCCGAAGCGTGCCCTGCTGGCTGCTATGCTGCCGGCAGCCGACGTCACGGTCTGCCTGTGCTGCGACGGAGAGCAGGACACCGCCGGCGGCATGGGGCTGTTCAGCGGTGCAAAAAATGTTGTCAATACGTTAAAACGTATGGCCGCGGATGCTGCCATCCCGACACACACCGTCGTGCTGTCCGACGACCGCCGCCACGCCGACGCCCCGGCCCTGGCCGAGCTGAACCTGCTGCTGGCCGACCCGGCCTACACGCCGGACGTCACCGTTGACCCCGCGCACCCGGCCATCACCTACCACGCGGCGGCATCGCGCCAGGCCGAGGCTAAGGCCGTGGCTGCCGAGATCGCCGCCCGCGCCCGGCAGGGCACGCCGTACAGCCGCATGGCGGTCATCTGCCGCAATGCGGACCAATATCTGGCCCCCCTGCGGTACGAGTTCCGGCTGCAAAATATCCCGCTTTTCTGCGACGAAGCTACAAGCCCCGAGAACACCGCCCCGGCCCGGGCCGTCCACGCGGCGCTGGACCTGCTGCGTGGCGTGTCCAGCCGAAGCGTGCTGCGCCTGCTGAAAACCGGCCTTGTGGATCTGCCCGACACCCAGCAGTGCGCACTGGAAAATTACGCCTACACCTGGCGGCTGACCGCTGCCGATTGGCGTGTGCCCTTCACCCGCAGCGCAGCTGGCTATGCGGGGCACGACACAGAGCAGGATAAACGAACGCTGGCCGACGCCGAGGCCGCACGCGCCTTTATCATGGAGCAGGTCGCGGACTTTATCGCCAAAGCGTCCGGTGCGCCCGCCGCCGCGCTGACCAAGCAAATTTTTATCTTTTTGCAGGCCCTCGGCGCAGAGAAAACACTGGACCGCCTGGCCGGAGAGCTGCGCACGCAGGGCCGTCTGCCCGCCGCCGATGAAGTTCTGCGGGAGTGGAACACCGTCATGGGCCTGCTGGACCAGCTGGCCCGGCTGCTGGGCGATGAAATTTTACCCCCCGCCGACTACGCTGAGCTGTTCACCCTGCTGCTGCGTACCACCGACATGGGGCACATCCCCCAAAGTCTGGACAGCGTCATCGTGACGACGGCGGGCCGTATGCGCCTGCCCGAGACCGACGCCGTCTTTGTAGTGGGACTGCTGGAGGGCGAGTTTCCCCAGACGCCCGGCGACCAGGGGCTGTTGACCCATGCCGATCGTGACATGATGATGGAGAACGGCGCAGAACTGCCCGACTGCTTTGCCAACAAGGTGCTGCGCGAGGGCATCTGCTTCTACAAGGCGCTGACTGTGGCGCGGAAGTACCTTTGGCTCAGCTGGCCCAGTGCCGCCCACGGTGAGGACACCGCCCCCGCCAGTGCCGCGCTGGCCCAGGTGCTGCAATATCTGGCTGTGCCGCCTTACGCGCCCACTGCGGCCCAGCTGGCCGCCGCACCCGCCGCCGCGCTGGATGTGCTGGGGTTGCTCAGCCAGCAGCCTGGGACGGAGGAAACCGCCGCCGGTGCCGCCGTGCGGGCCGTGCTGGATGCGAACCCCGCGCTGGCCCCCGGATACGAGGCCGTGCGCCGCGCCGCCGATACCGCCGGTGCGGAACAGCGGGTGGAGAACACCGAGGAACTTGAAAAACTGCTGGGCCGTGGGCTGCGCATCAGCCCCACCCGGTTTGAAAAATACCAGAACTGCCCATTTGGGTATTTTTTACAGTATATCGTCAAAGCTGCGCCACGCCAGAAGGCCGAGCTGGCCCCGAACATCAGCGGCACGCTGACCCACTGGGTGCTGGAAAACGCCCTGCGCCGCCAGGGGGCCGCGTTCCGCGACCTGACGCCGGAGCAGCTGGAAACACTGGTCAATGACCTGGTGGACGAGTACGTGACCGAAAACCTGCCCGGAATGACCGTGCGGATGGAATATCTGGTGGCCCGCATCCGCCGCAATCTGGTGGGGCTGTTGGGCTTCATCCAGCGCGATCTGCGCCAGTCGGGCTTCCAGCCGGTGGCGTTTGAACTGCGCATCGACGACCGCCCCGATGCCGACGACCCCGGCGCGCCCCGCATTGACCCGGTGGAACTGTGCGACGACGCCGGGCACACCGTGCGGGTGGTGGGCACGATCGACCGCGTGGACGCCATGCCGCTGGAAAAACTGGGCAAGACCTACCTGCGGGTCGTGGACTACAAGACCGGCGGCAAAGAGTTTAAATTAAAGGAAGTCTATTGCGGCCTGGACTGCCAGATGCTGTTGTACTTATTTACGCTGGAACGCAACGCCGGGGCGCAGTTCCCGGGGGCAGCGGCGGCGGGTGTGGAGTACCTTTTGGCAGATCCCGCGCCCGAGAGCGTTGAGCGCCGTGAATTGACCGAGGACGGCGACCCCACGCCCAGCTACCCGATGAACGGCCTGCTGCTGGACGATGAGAGCGTTTACCGTGCCATGGACACGAAGGGCACCGGCGAGTTTGTGCCGCTGAATTTCAACGCCAAGACCGGCAAGGTGACCAACGGCAAAAGCACGTTGGCCGACGAGGCCAAGCTGGGCCGCATCCGGGATCACCTGGACGGCCTGCTGATCGATATGGCGGCGAATTTGTACAGCGGTAAAATCGACGCCGAGCCGCTGTGCGTCGGGAACAAATCCCCCTGCGCCTACTGTGACTTCCGCACCGCCTGTGCCCACCGCGACGGCGAGCACGAACGGACAATTACGATAAAAGACGACCCATTTGCAGAATAAGATAAGGGAGACCCCCATGCCTGAACAACCCAAAATTCAATTTACCCCGGCCCAGGCGGCGGCCATCACGGCGCGGGGCGGCAGTCTGCTGGTCTCGGCGGCAGCTGGGTCCGGCAAGACCCGCGTACTGGTCGAGCGTGTTGTCGGCCTCATCACCGACCCCGAGCACCCGGCCAACGCGGACGAACTGCTCATCATGACCTTCACGAATGCCGCCGCGGCCAAGCTGCGGGCGGATATCACGGCCCGCCTTGCCCAAGAGGTCCGCGCCCACCCCGGCAACATGAACCTGCGCCGCCAGCAGCTGCTGTTGCAGCGGGCGTCCATCGGCACGGTGGACGCCTTCTGCCTGCATTTTGTGCAGCAGCATTTCGCCATGCTGGATGTGCCGCCCGACTTTGAGACCGCCGAGGAAGCCGACCTGGCCCGCATTGAGCAGGAAACGCTGGCTGCCACGCTGGAGACCGCCTACACAGACCCGGATTTCCGCGCCTTTGCCGACCTGTACGACCGGGGCCGTACCGACAACACGGCCGGGGACGCCATCCTCGACCTCTACCACTTTACCCGCGCCCTGCCGCACCCGGCCGCGTCGCTGAATACTTTTGCCGAAATGTGGCAGCAGGACGCCCCGCCCCAGGAGACCGCCTGGGGCAAAGAGCTGTTGGGCATTGCGCTGGCCCGCGCCCAGGGCGCAAAAACGCTGCTGGAAAGCGGTGCGGCCATTGCAGCCCGGGACGAAAAAGCCGATGCCGCCTACACAGCCGTCATGCAGGACGACGCGGCCCGGGTGGGCAATCTCTGCCACTGGCTGGCCGAAGGCGACTGGGATAAGTGCCTGGCCGCGCTGGACACGGTCTTTGCGGGCTGGCGGCGGGCCGGGGCGGTCAAGGGCGGCAAGGACGCCAACCAGGCCGCAAGCGCGGCATCCGAACTGCGTGACCGCGCCAAAAAGCAGATGGAGAGCCTGCGCAAGGACGCGCTGCTCTGCACAGCCGATGAGTTTGCTGCCGACCGCCGCCGCGCCGCGCCCCTGGTGGCCGCGCTGGTGCGGGCGACGCAGACCTTCGCCGACAACTGCTTTGCGGCCAAGTGCGCTGAAAAAGTATTGGACTACGCCGATTATGAGCACCTGACGCTGGATCTTTTGCTGACCGAGGACAACGAGCGCACGCCGCTCTGCCGCACGGTCAGCGCCCGCTACGCCGCCGTACTGGTGGACGAGTACCAGGACACAAACGCTTTGCAGGACGCCATCTACTTTGCGCTGGCCCGGCCCGAGGCCGACAACCTGTTCTTTGTCGGCGATATCAAGCAGAGCATCTACCGCTTCCGTCTGGCGGATCCCAGCATTTTTGTGGGCAAACAGCAGCAGTGGCGGCCCTATCCGCAGCCCGTGTCCAAGCCCGCCACGCTGGCGCTGGATGCCAACTTCCGCAGTGCGCCCGGCGTCATCGAGGGCATCAACTACCTGTTTGAGACCTTCTTCTCGGAGGGGCTGGGCGGCGTGCAGTACGGCGACGGCCAGCGCCTTGTTGTGGGCCGCAAGGACAGCGACTACCGCGGTATGTGCGAGATCGACGTCATCGACGGCGCGGATGTGGACGGCGACGCGGCGGCCATTGCCCGGCGCATTGCCGAAATGGTCGAGACCGGCTTTGCCGTGCGCGGAAAGGATGGCGTGCGCCCCTGCAAATACGATGATTTTTGTATCCTGCTTCGCGGCCGCAAGGGCTTTGCCGCCTACGAGGGCGCACTGCGCACGGCGGGCATCCCGGTGTTTGCGGACTCTGCCACCGATTTGCTGGACGAACCGCACATCCGCCCCTTCGCGGCGCTGCTGCGCGTTATCGACAACCCTGCGCAGGATATCCCGCTGGCGGCGGTGCTGCTCAGCCCCTTGTTCCCCTACACGGCGGATGATTTAGTGGCACTGCGCGGTGCCTGCCCGGAGGGCAGCCTGTACGGTGCGGTGCTGCACGGCGGGCAGGCACAATTTGCCGTCTTTATCGAGGCACTGACCGAGTACCGCCGCCTGGCCCGCACACTGCCGGTGGATGAACTGATCGAGGAACTGCTGGCCCGCACCGGCTACCTGGCCGCCGTGGGCGCACTGCCCGACGGCCCGCGCTGCCGTGAGGACCTGTTGAGCTTTACGGCTTGGGCCGCCGGTGCAGGCCGTGCGGGCCTGCCGGCGCTGATCCGCGCCATGGACGCCGCCGCAGCCAACGGCGGCCTGAGCCAAAGCGTGGGCGGCCAGACCCGGCCGGGGTGCGTCTCCATCATGACAGTACACCGCTCCAAGGGTCTGGAATTCCCGGTCGTTTTTGTGGCGGACACCGACCACAAATTTAACCAGAGCGATGCCATCCGCCCGGTGCTGACCCACAGCCGTCTGGGCGTGGGCGTTATGCTGCGTGCGCCCCGGGCGGCCAAGCGGTTCAAAACGCTGCCCTATGCGGCGCTGGCCCAGGCTATCCGCAACGAGACATTGAGCGAGGAAATGCGCGTTCTGTATGTGGCGCTGACCCGTGCCCAGGATGCGCTCATCATCACCGTGCCGCTGAAAAAGACCGCCAGTGCGCTGAAAACACCGGCCCTCTGCGCGGCAGCCGAGGCCACCGGCAGTGAGTCGATGCGCAGTATGGGCAGCTGGGCCGGGTGGATACTGACTGCCGCCATGCTGCACCCGGACAGCGACGCGCTGTGGGGGTACACGAGCTTTCTGCCCCACCACCGCCCAACGGAGGTGCCGCTGACGATACGTCTGGTGGCGCTGCCGGAAAATGCCGAGCAGCCGCCCGCCCCCCGCGCGCCCCAGCCCGACCCGGCCACGGTCGAAATGCTGAAAGCCAGCTTTGCCTGGCACAGCCCCCGCGCCGCGCTGGAAAAAGTACCCGCCAAGGTCAGCGTCAGCGCTGTGGCCCATGCGGCCCGCCCGGTGGCATTGGAACGCCCGGCCTTTTTGCAGAAAACCGGCATGACCGGGGCCGAGCGCGGCACCGCCATCCACGCCTTTATGCAGAGCGTACCCTTCGACGGCCCAGCCCCCGACCTGGACGCCGAGGTCAAACGCCAGACGGATTTGCAGCTGTTGGATGCCGCGCTGGCAGACAAGCTCGACCTGGACGCCGTGCGACCCTTCTTTGAGAGTGCAGTCTGGCGGCGCATCCGCCATGCGAAACAAATTCTGCGGGAGGAACCGTTCATCACGGCCCTGCCCGCCGCCGAAGTCACCCCCGCCGCACAGCAGGGGAGTGCCGCCGAAGCGGAAGTGCTCGTGCAGGGCATCGCCGATTTGGTACTGGTGTTTGATGAGCACGCGGAAATTCTCGACTACAAGACCGACCGCAGCCGCGACGCGCAGTACTATATCGACGAGTACGCCGCCCAGCTGCGGCTCTACCGCCGTGCGTTTGCCCAGCGGCTGAGCGTCCCCGTGACGAAGCTGACGATTTACAGCTTTGCCATCGGCGACGAGATCGACGTGCCGCTGGCGTAAAAACAGGCTGTAGGGGCCGGGCATGCCCGGCCTGCGATCTTGCAATTACTGCCCCTTTATCTTTTGCATCGTAGGGAGGGGTCTTGACCCCTCCGCGGGGCGTCGAGGACGCCGCCCCCTACATCTTTCGTCATGAGCTTTCCGCCATCCGTAGGGGCGGGATTCCTCCCTTCCGGGCCGTATCCCAATATCACAAACAAAAAAGGTCGTGCCGACAATCCATCGTCAGCACGACCTTTAGTATTTATACCAATTTACGCCTGTCTAAACCGGCTCAGGAACTCCACCGTCTTTGCATTCTGCGGGTGCTCAAAGATATCGGCGGGGGTGCCTTCCTCACAGATGACGCCGTCGGCCATGTAGACAACGTGGCTCGACACGTCGCGGGCAAAGGCCATCTCGTGGGTGACGACGATCATCGTCAGACCCTCCTTCGCCAGCTGGCGCATAACGGCCAGGACCTCACCTACCATCTGGGGGTCAAGCGCAGACGTCGGCTCGTCGAACAGCAGCACTTCGGGCTGCATGGCCAGGGCGCGGGCGATCGCCACGCGCTGCTTCTGGCCGCCGGAAAGCTGGCGGGGCTTGGCGTGGATATAGGGTGCCATGCCGACCTTTTCCAGGTTTTCCAGCGCGGTCTTCTGCGCAGTTTCTTTATCCTGGTGCAGCACGTAGCGCAGGCCTGCCGTGCAGTTGTCCAGCACAGTCATGTTGTTGAACAGGTTGAAGCTCTGGAACACCATGCCCACCTTGGCGCGGTAGGCGCAGGGGTCAGATCCCTTGGCGGTGATGTCGTTGCCGTGGAACAGCACTTTGCCGTTCGTGGGCGTCTCCAACAGGTTGATGCAGCGCAGCAGGGTGGATTTGCCGCTGCCGGACGCACCGATGATGCAGGTGACGTCACCCGCGTTGACGGTAAAGTCAACGTCACGCAGGACAACGTGGGTGCCGAAGCTCTTGGAGAGGTGGCGCACCTCGATAACAGGCTCAGACATGGGCTGCACTTCCCTTCATATCCAGATTCTGGGACTCGTGGTTCGGGTCCGGGGCGTTGTACATACCGCTGGTGTAGGCCAGCGAGTCGGTGGTGTTCAGGTCGTAGTTCTGCGGGCCGTCCAGCGCTTTCTCCCACAAGCGCAGCAGATAGCTGGCAAACAGCGTCATCGTCAGGTAGATGACCATGACGATGGCCGCGCTCTCAAAGTAGGTGTACAGTGCGCCGACAACGCTTTTGTGTACAAAGAACAAGTCGGTGATGGAGATAACGGACAGAACCGACGTATCCTTGATGTTGATGATGAAGTTGTTGCCGATCTGCGGGATGATGTTGCGCAGTGCCTGGGGCAGAATGACGTGGATCATCGTTTGCCAGTGGTTCATACCGATGGCTTTTGCGCCCTCGGTCTGGCCCGGGTCAATGGACACGATACCGCCGCGGACTGTCTCGGCCATATACGCGCCGGTGTTGATGGACACGATGAAGAAGCCGGCCTGCCACATACCCATCTTGATGCCGAAAACCTGCAAAAGGCCATAGTAGATGAACACAGCCTGCACGATCATGGGCGTGCCGCGGAACAGCTCCACATAGCAGCGCAGGAAGATGTGCAGAATTTTCAAGAGCACGCGCTTCCACACCGGGTCGCGCTGCTTATCCACCGGGATGGTCTGCAATGCGCCGACCGCAAAGCCGATCAGGCAGCCGAAGAACGTGCCGACCAGTGCCAGCAGCAGGGTAGTGCCCGCGCCGCGCAGGTACGAGAAGCCGTACTTTTGCAGCACTGTGGCACAGTTTGCGAAAAAGTCTTGCATGAGAGTCTCCTTTATGTTTCCTCAACACCGAAGCCCCTGCCGCGCAAAACGGCAGGGGCGGACGGTATTAGTTGTCGCTCAGGGGCTGAACGCTGATGGCTTCATCCATCAAGGCATTGTAGTCGTCGGTGGTCATGGTGGCCAGCACCTCGTTGATGGCATCCTTCAGCGCGGTGTTGCCCTTCTTCATCGAGATGCCGATGTTGATATCCTCGTCGCTGACCTGGAAGTCACCGTCGCCGCCGCCGAAGTCCAGCAACGTGAAGTCGGGGTAGGCGACCAGTGCTGCCTGGCCGGTGGGGCGGTCGGTGACGACGATGTCGCAGGCACCGCTGTTCAGGGCCACCAGCATGGCGGGGGCCGTCTCCTGTGCGGGCAGGATGTTGGCGTTTTCG
Source organism: Gemmiger formicilis (assembly GCF_018784445.1). Lineage (GTDB taxonomy): Bacteria > Bacillota > Clostridia > Oscillospirales > Ruminococcaceae > Gemmiger. Next base: position 139,805 of record NZ_WQOH01000036.1, read on the forward strand.
ATCTGCGGCAGACAGGTATCATACCAGATGGTGCCCAGCTGGCTGGTAGCGGTTGCACCGGCCAGGTCAGCCACGCTGGCGGCGTTGGCGTAGGCGCTGTCCTTCTTGGTCAGCGTGATGATGGAAGCGTAGTAATAGGGGTCGCTGAAGTCAACCTGGGCGGCGCGCTCAGCCGTGATGGACTGACCGGCGATGACGCAGTCAACGTCGCCGCTCATGACGGCGGGGATCAGGCTGTCCCAGTCCAGCTTGACGATCTGAACCTTCTGGCCCAGGGCCTCGCCGATCTTCTTCGCCATCATAACGTCGTAGCCGTAGGCGTAGTCGCTGGAACCGCGGATCGCAACAGCGCCGTTGGAATCGTCGCTCTGGGTCCAGTTGTAGGGGGCGTAGGCGCACTCCATGGCAACGGTCAGGGTGGTGGGGTCGCCGTCGCCGTCCGGGGCACCGGCGGCGTCCGCAGCAGCCACGGTGCTCTCGGCGGCGGTGCTGTCAGCAGGGGAGACGGCGGAGGTGTCGGCGCTGGAGCCGCAGGCGGTCAGACCAACGGCCAGGACGGAGGCAAGGCCAAGTGCCATAGCATTCTTGAGTTTCATGGTTGCATTCTCCTTTAGATACTTAAAATTCCCTCATATTCATGCAAAAAGCCCCGGTGTTCCACTGTGCGGATCACCGGGGCCAAATGCCTTATGACTGCCGAATGGTGCAGTGTTGCGCCGCGCCATTGCGGCTGTATAAATATTACCCTAAGATGGTATATTTGTCAAGTGCTGTTTGGATTACGCAGCAACTTTTTCGCTGTCCTTCTCGCTGTTCTTGTAGCTCTTGACACTGTGAAAGACAATGTTCAGGCCCAGGACGATCAGCAGGATCGCGAGAATCAGCTGCAGGCCGTTGGCGATAAAGACAGCACCCCAGGTGGTCTCACCGGCAGGGATGGCGGTGGACGCAGCGGCGGAGATGGCCTTGACCATGGCAATCAGGCGCTGCACCAGAGCCGTGAAGGTGACGCAGAGCATGATGACCAGCGGCGGGAACAGCATCTTGTTGTTGCGGCCCGTGACCTTGAGGAAGACGCACAGGGTAGCCAGGACCAGCGCGCTCAGCAGCTGGTTGGCGGAACCGAACAGCGGCCAGATGTTGGCATAGCCGATCTGGGTCAGCAGGAAGCCGAAGGCCAGGGTGATGAAGGTAGAGAAGTAGACGTTGCAGAACAGCTTGCGCCAGCCCTCGGCATGCTCCATATCGTCAACGCTGAACAGCTCCTGGAAGCTCATACGGCCGATACGGGCCACGGCATCCAGACTGGTCAGGGCCAGAGCGGAAACGCACATCGTCATAAAGACGGTAGCGATGGAGACGGGCACGCCGAACATCTCAAAGAAACCGGCAACGCCGCGGCTGAAGATCTGGAACGGAGTACCGGCGGCAGGGGTGCCGTCCGCAGCGGCGGCAGCACCGGCAACACACAGGGCCAAAACAGCCAGCAGGCTTTCCAGCACCATGGCACCGTAGCCGACCTTGAGCATATCTTTCTCATTCTCAACGGTCTTGGAAGAAGTACCGGAGGAGACCAAGCTGTGGAAGCCGGAGACAGCGCCGCAGGCGACGGTGACGAACAGGATGGGGAACATGGTGCCCAGCTTCTCATTGTTGAAGCCGGTGAAAACAGGCAGGTTCATGGTGGGGTGGGCAACGACCAGACCGATGACCGCACCGGCAATCATAGCGCCAAACATGAAGGTGGTCATATAGTCACGGGGCTGCTTCAGCATCCACATGGGCAGGACGGCGGCGAAGAAGATGTAAACGAAGGTGATATAGCTCCAACCAGCCTTGCCCAGGATGATGGGGGCGTTCATACCGACCACAAAAGACAGCACGATGAAGGCGATGCCGATGACAGCCTCTTTCCAGCCGGAGAAGTTGAACTTCTTCTGGATGAAGCCGAACACAACGGCGAACACCATGAACATGATGGAGACCATACCGGCAGAGCCGTTGGCGAAGGCAGCCTCGACCTGTGCGCCCTCTGCATCAAAGGCGTTGAAGGTACCGGCGACCATGTCTGCGAAGGCAGCAATGACGATGCCGCAGAACAGCCAGCAGAACAGCAGGAACAGCTTGCGGCCGGTCTTGCCGATGTACTTCTCGATCAGCAGGCCCATGGACTTGCCGTCGTTCTTGACGGAAGCGTACAAAGCGCCGAAGTCAGTGACAGCGCCGAAGAAGACGCCGCCGAGCAGTACCCAGAGCAGAACAGGCAGCCAGCCGAAGGCAGCAGCCTGAATAGCACCGGTGACAGGGCCGGCACCTGCAATAGAAGAGAACTGGTGTGCAAACACAGTCCAGCCGTTGGTGGGAACGTAGTCTTTGCCATCCTCCAGCCGCACAGCGGGAGTTTTGGCGTTGGGGTCAACACCCCAGGTCTTGGCGAGCCAGCGACCGTATCCTGCGTACGCACATACCAGGACGACCGCGGCAATCAGAACGATTACAAGCGTATTCATTTGAACAGATCCCTCTTTCCTACTAGATTTTACAATCGCTTGTGCACTCTACTTTACTGCGCTGTTCGCAATTTGTCAACATGATGTTCATAATTTGGCAATGTGTAGGTTTTTGGTGCAAAATGTAGAAAATTTATGTCACGTTTTGTACAAGATGCGCCGTTGACAAAGTGTGCGGAAGGGGATAGTATAAAATATAGAAAGAGGATGAAACGTTTCCACGGAACCCCCAAAGGCCCCCTTTTGAGGAACGCTCCGCCCTCCGGCGCTATGCGCAGGTTCCCCCACATCAGGGGAGTCTGTCCTCAAGGGGAGGCTTTAGAACCTCTACTTAATTATATAAAGGAGAACCCACCATGAAACAATGGCTCAAAGACGCAGTATTCTATGAAATCTATCCCCAGAGCTTCTACGATACCAACGGCGACGGTATCGGCGACCTGCAGGGCATTATCGCCAAGCTGGACTACATCAAGGGCCTGGGCTGCAACGCTCTGTGGATCAATCCTTGCTTTGACTCGCCGTTTAAAGACGCCGGTTACGACGTGCGCGACTACAAAAAGATCGCCCAGCGCTACGGCACGAACGAGGACGCCGCCGCCCTCTTCAAAGCTGCCCACGAGAAGGGCATCCGTGTCCTGTTTGACCTCGTCCCCGGCCACACCAGCGAGGAACACGAGTGGTTCAAGGCCAGCTGCCGACCCGAAAAGAACGAATACTCCGACCGCTTCATCTGGACGGATTCCTGCTTTGCCAGCGGCGACGGTATGCCCTTCATCGGTGGCGAGACCGAACGCAACGGCACGTATATCCTGAACTTCTTCAAGTGCCAGCCTGCGCTGAACTACGGCTATGGAAAGATCAACCAGAAGTGGCAGATGCCCACCGACGACCCCGCCTGCGTGGCAACGGTGGAGGCCATGAAGGACGTCATGCGGTTCTGGCTGGACATGGGCTGCGACGGCTTCCGCGTCGATATGGCGTCGAGCCTTGTAAAGAATGACACTAAGAACAAAAAGTACACCTGCAAAATCTGGCGCAATATCCGGGATATGCTGGATGTCGAGTACCCCGAGGCCGCGCTCATCGCCGAGTGGAACGGCCCGCGCATGTCGCTGAAAAACGGCTTTGACATGGACTTTTATCTCAATTGGCAGGGCAACGGCTACAACTGGCTCATGCGCAACTATGACGGTGCGATGGACTCGAACCCGCACAACATCGGCAAGGCGTACTTCTGCAAGAACTCCGGCACCGGCATTGACAAATTTCTGGACGAGTACCTGCCGGCCTACAAGGCCACCCACAAGGACGGTCTGTGGTGCTTTATCACCTGCAACCACGACACGATCCGCCCCTCGGCCGGCCTGACTGTGGAGGAACTGCGCCTGGCCTATGCGACCCTCTTTACGCTGCCAGGTGCGCCGTTTGTCTACTACGGCGATGAAATCGGTATGCGCTACCTGCCGCTGCCCACCAAGGAGGGCGGCTACTTCCGCACAGGCTCCCGTACCCCGATGCAGTGGGATGACAGCGCAAACCACGGCTTCTCCACCGCTGACGCAAAGGATATCTACCTGCCTGTGGACACCGCCGAGGATGCCCCCACTGTGGCCGCCCAGGCCGATGACCCCGCCAGCCTGCTGAACAGCGTCAAGTCGCTGCTGGCCTTCCGCCATGCCCACAAGGACCTGAACTCCGATGAGCCGTTCAAGGTACTGTACGCACCCAAGGCCAAGGACGACTACCGTCCCTTTGTCTGGCAGCGCGGCGACCTGATCTGCGCCGTCAACCCGGCAGGCGTCTCCATTGAGCTGCCGCTGGAACTGGCCGAGGATCTGAAGATTCAGTACACCATCGGCCAGGCCGAGATCGTCAATGATACCCTGTCTCTGGGGGCGCAGAGTTTTGTAATTTTGGGGTGAAATGGAAAACCGCCCTGCAATTTTCCTATAAACATCCACGGGCGGATATGAGATTTGCCCCCTACGTGTAGGGGTCGATGTCCGCATTGGCCCGCGGGGCGTCGAGGACGCCGCCCCCTACAACAAAACAAACCCGCAATCTCGATGTTATAACCGGGATTGCGGGTTTTGCTATACTATTATAATGTCTTAATTAAAATTTCCTCCATCCCGCGCTTCGGTACGCAGTAGTTGCGGTTTTCATCGAGATAATACTTCACACTGCCGTCCTGTATTTCCACCAGGTGGCTCTCATGCGTCGGATACCCCAGTGCGACCATATAGCACAGCCGCAGTCCCTCGGGCAGACCCAGCAGCTTGGTCAGCGCGGGCCGGTCGATGGCCCCCATGATGCAGCTGCCAACGCCGTGTGCCCAGGCGGCAGCGGTCAGGCTGCCCAGCGCCAGGCCAATGTCCACATCGTTCGCACCGGGCAGACGGTCATCCTGCAAGATGGCGATAAACGCAGTGGGCTGCTCGTCGGGCTGCGGCGTGCCTTGCTCGCGGGGCAGGTAGGCGGCCCAATGCACCAGCGGCTGCACGGCGGCCACAGCGGCGGGGCTTTCCACAATACAATACCGCACGGTCTGGCGGTTCGCGCCGCAGCTGGCAATGCGGGCCGCATCAACGGCTTCGGTCAGAATCTCGGGCGCAACAGCCCGCTGTGCAAACCGCCGGTAGGTGCGGCGGCTGCGCAGAAATTCCATCATATCCATTTGGAGGCACTTCCTTATTATATAGAGTTCGTATTTTCATTATAACACGTTTCCTGTTCACGCATCAATCACCGTTGCCGTTTTCCCGATGCCCACCGTCGCTTCGGCGATCTTCCGCCAGCTCGCGCACCCGCATACGCCGTCGGCGGTCAGGCTGAACCGCCGCTGGCAGGCTTTCAGCGCGTTCTCGGTCGCCTTTCCGAAGATGCCGTCCAGCGTGTTGGTGGAATACCCCAGCGCGTTCAGCGCGTCCTGCAGGATCAACACATACGTGCTGCGGCTGCCGCGCCGCAGGGTGGGGTAGCCCGCTGTGGTGCTGCGGCACGCAGGCTTGCCGTACCGCCTGTCAAAATGGACCCAGGTCGGCGTCATCGAAAGCGGCTCCACATACCCCCACGCCCCGGTCCGCACGGCGGCCTTGTAAATCTTGCGGCGGTTCGCAGCGGTGGTGCGCTGCCCCACGTCAAAGGCCACGCCCGCGTAGTGCTGGCTCGTCGTGCCGTGGCCACCCTCCCAGATGCGCTTGAAAGCGTACCCCACCGGGATGCCGCTGCCGTAGGTGCGGCGGGTCAGATTCCACGCCTCCATGGCGGCGGTCGTCGTCCACAGCACGTTGGCTTTGCTGGACCCGCGGAACTCCCGAACCCGCAGTGTCGTGTCGGCGCTGTACGGCATCGGGTCGTTCTCGCTCAAATTGTAGCGGAAAAACTTGTTGTCGTAGGAATCGTACACATAGACTTTTGGCATACCCTATCCCTCCTGACATTCGCGGCAAAGTCCCTGCGCGGCCAGGCGCAGGCTTTCCCAGGTGTCGGCGTCCACAACGCCCAGCGGCTCCAGTCCGGCAGTCAGCTGGTAGCTTTCCAGCGCGGCCTGGGTCGCGGCGTCAAACTGGCCGCTCTCGGGCACAAAATCGGCGGTCTGGTCGACGGAGGCCACTACATTGAGCCACCGCTGCACCTGTAAAACGGCAGGGCCGGAGCTGCCCAGCGCCAGCGCCCCGGCGGGCCATACGCCGCCCGGTTTCGGGCTGGCCCCGGCGGGGCTGGCAGCCAGAAGGTCAAGCGCTGCCTGGCGGAACACAGCCCAATCGCCGGCGGTGACAACGCCAGTCTCGTCCAGCCCAAAGTACCGCTGCGCACTGCGCACGGCGATTTCCAGCTCGGGGTCAAAGGTACTGCCCGGTGTGCCGCCGGCCGTAAAGTTGATCTCCGGTATCCACTGGCTCAAGAACAGCAGCATCCGGTTCAGCCGCAGCACCTCCGCGCCTGTATCGCCGGGGCGCAGTGCCGCATCGGGTGCGGGCAGGCTGACCGTGCGCACCACCGGCCCGCTGGTGTCCAATGCCAGTGCGGCGTCATACAGGCTTTGGAAGGTCAGCCGCCCCACCACGCCGTCCACGGTCAGCCCGGCGCGGGTCTGCCACGCCTTGACAGCCCGGGTCGTCGCTGCGCCGAACTTTCCATCCACAGTCACGGTGGGCACATCGCTGTAATAGGCTGCCAGCCGCCGCAGGTAATACTGCACAGCCCGCACCGCGGTCCCGCTGCTGCCCTCCCGCGTCGTGGCCGTGAACTGCCCGGGTGCGACATTGGCTGCCACGATTTTGTTTGCCACCGCCAGGCCGACCTCTTTCAGCTTATTCCAGGTGCTGCGCCCGACGACGCCATCAGCCGTCAGCCCGAACAAACTCTGGAACGCCGTCACCGCACTGACCGTTGCTGCGCCGTAGCTGCCGTCCACGGTCACGGTGCGCAGGGCACTGTAATTGTCCGCTGCCAGCCGCAGCCAGAACTGCACGAGCCGTACCTCCATGCCGGTATCCCCGCGCCGCAGTGCCGTCCCGGGCCAGGCTGTGCCGCCCAAATCGCTCTGCGCGTCCACCCACGCGGCGTACAGCGCGTTCCAGGTCGTCTGCCCGACGACACCGTCCGCCGTCAGGTTTTGCTTTTGCTGGAACGCCCGCACGGCCCGCTCAGTCGCTGCGCCGTAGCTGCCATCCACGCTCACGCGTACCAGCGACGAATCGAACTGCGCCAGGTCGGAAAGCCAGAACTGCACCTGCTCCACGCTGCTGCCGGTGCTGCCGCGCCGCAGTACGGTCCCCGGCCAGCCGCCCGTGCTTTGGATGCCCTCGGCGGTCTCGCCCTCGCTGGTCAGTTCGGCCAGGTCCTTGACGCTGACGTAGATATAGCTGATTTTGTACCACGTCGCCTTGCCCACAATGCCGTCCGCCGTCAGGCCGAACTGCTTCTGGAATTTTTTCACGCTGTTCTCGGTCGCCTCGTCGAACGTCCCGGTCACGGCGGGCTTGCCGAAAGATGGGTAGTCCTTCGCGATGCGGGACAGCTGCTTTTGCAGGATGCGCACATGCGTCCCGGTGCTTCCACGCCGTAAGGGGCTGCCCGGGTAGCTGGACGGAATGGCCGCAATGTTGTTGGTCGTCACCAGCTGCACGCGGTTCCCATAATAGTAGCGCAGGATTTGCAGCGCGTTCAGCCCCTCCCGTGCACGGTCAACCGTGCCCCACTGCTTCATGCCCGGGCAGGTCACAGTCTTGCCGTCGCAGTACTCGGTAAAGTACGGTTCGACGTCGCCGCTGCGCTGCACAAAGGTGTTGAACAACTCGGCGGTCAGCCGCTCCATGACCGCAAACACCGTGCGGCCGTTGACATACGCCTGGTCGTACCCTGGTGAGCCTGTGATGTTGAAACTATATCCCCGGCTGGGGTACCACTCGGTCCAGATGCGGTTCAGCGCCAGGCTGACCTGGGCAATGATGTTGGCGCGCAGGGCCTCTTCCGGCCAGGAAAGCGTACCGCCACAAAATGGCATTGCAACGGCCCGCGAAAAATGCTATACTTAATTCATATAGTTTAAAGACAGGGAAAAGGGGAACGCAGATGAAAATAGGATTCGATAATGACAAATACCTTGCGATGCAGTCTGCCCATATCCGGGAGCGCATTGCCCAGTTTGACAATAAACTCTATTTGGAATTTGGCGGTAAGCTTTTCGACGACTACCATGCCTCCCGCGTGCTGCCGGGCTTCCAGCCGGATTCCAAGCTGCAGATGCTTTTGCAGCTGAAGGAGCAGGCCGAAGTCGTCGTCGTCATCAGCGCCGAGGATATCGTCGCCAACAAGATGCGTGGTGACTACGGCATTACCTACGATGTGGACGTGCTGCGTCTCATCGACGCGTTCCAGGGCGTGGGTCTGTTTGTGGGCAGCGTCTGCGTGACGAAGTACACCGACGCGCCTGAAGTCACAGCCTTTGAACAGAAGCTCAACGCACTGGGCATCCGCACCTTCCGCCATTACAAGATTCCCGGCTACCCCAACGATGTGGCCCATATCGTTAGCGACGACGGCTACGGCAAGAATGATTACATCGAGACCGAGCGCCCGCTCGTCGTCATCACGGCCCCCGGCCCCGGCAGCGGCAAAATGGCGGTCTGCCTGTCCCAGCTCTACCATGAGTACAAGCGCGGCGTCAAGGCGGGCTATGCCAAGTTCGAGACGTTTCCCATCTGGAACCTGCCGCTGAAGCACCCGGTCAACCTGGCCTACGAGGCCGCTACCGCCGATCTGAACGACGTCAATATGATCGATCCCTTTCACCTGGAAGCCTACGGCAAGACCACAGTCAACTACAACCGCGACGTCGAGATTTTTCCGGTCGTCAACGCCATGTTTGAACTGATTGCGGGCAAGAGCCCCTACCGTTCACCCACGGATATGGGCGTCAACATGGCGGGCAACTGCATCATCGACGATGAGGTCTGCCGCGAAGCCTCGCTGAATGAGATCATGCGTCGGTATTTCAAGTGCCTCTGTGACCAGAAGGCCAGCGGCATTGTCAAACAGGAGCGCTTTAAGCTGGAACTGCTGATGAACCAGGCAGGCATTGCGCTGGGCCAGCGCGAGGTCGAAAAACGCGCCCACGCCACGTCGGAGACTACCGACGGCAAACCCGCCGCTGCCATTGAACTGGCCGACGGCACCATCGTCACCGGCAAGACCGGCCCGCTGCTGGGCGCGGCATCCTCTGCATTGCTGAACGCCCTCAAGAAATTGGCAGGCATCGACCAGGAGATCGATTTGGTGTCCGCCCGCGCTATCGCGCCGATCCAGATGCTGAAAACGAACTACCTGGGCAGCAAGAACCCGCGCCTGCACACCGACGAGATTTTGATTGCCCTGTCCAGCTCGGTTTCCGAGAATGAGTACGCCGCCAAGGCCATGGAGCAGATTCCCAACTTGAAAGGTTGCGATATCCATTCCACGGTCATCCTGTCCAGCGTTGACGCCGATACCCTGAAAAAACTCGGCATGTACCTGACCTGCGAACCCACCTACGAAGAAGACGACCGTATGTACCATAAAAAGTAAGCAAAAGGGAGAGGGACAACCTCTCCCTTTTGCAGTAGGGGAGGGATTTATCCCTCCCGGCGGCCATCCCCTTATTGCCACATAATCTTTCGCAACCCCGGTAGGGGCCGGGCATGCCCGGCCCGCAACCTTGCCGTTACTGCAATTTAATCTTGCATTATTGTAGGGAGGGGGCTTGCCCCTCCGCTGCACATTGCCTTTATTGCCCCTTATTCCCGCCAGGTCGCCCATGTAGGGGCGGCATACATGCCGCCCCCCACCTTCCCATTACAACCCCTTGTACCTATCACCACCTACCACCCCAATATACACCTTGCCTAAAAATTGATCTCAAAATTTGTCAAAAAATCCGAAAAAACTGTTGACAAGAGTCATACTCCTTGCTATAATAATCAAGCTGTTTCGCGGCGGACACGCCGCGAAAAGCGCTTCATAACAGCC
>NZ_WQOH01000037.1 GCF_018784445.1 Gemmiger formicilis
GTCCTTACCGTTTCCGGCTTCTTCAAGCAGGGCGCAACCGACACCGCAGCCGACAAGATGATGAAAGTGCTGGAAGCGGAAGCTGCTACACAAAAAACGGCGATTTGACCGACCATAAAGAAGCAGATTTGACGCTTTTGCCGCTATACAGACAGCCGCCCCATGTGGTACAATCAAGGTACGGAATAGTGGGGCTGGCTGTCGGAAACGGAGGATTTTATGTTAAGACAGACCAACCAACAACCAATTACCGCCCTTTACCCAAGACTTTCCCATGAGGACGAGCTGCAAGGCGAGAGTAATTCCATTTCCAATCAGAAGCGTATCCTTGAAACCTATGCAAAGCAGAACGGCTTTTCCAATCTGCGCTGGTACACGGACGACGGTTATTCTGGTGCGAACTTTCAAAGACCCGGTTTTCAAGCCATGCTTGCGGACATTGAAGCCGGAAAAGTCGGGACAGTTATCGTAAAGGATATGTCGAGGTTAGGGCGAAACTACCTGCAAGTGGGAATGTACACGGAAATGATTTTCCCACAGAAAGGTGTCCGCTTCATCGCTATCAATGACGGAGTGGACAGCGCACAGGGCGACAATGATTTTGCCCCGCTGCGGAATATCTTTAACGAATGGCTGGTGAGAGATACGAGCAAGAAAATCAAAGCAGTGAAACGCTCAAAAGGCATGAGTGGCAAGCCTATCACAAGCAAGCCTGTGTATGGCTACCTCATGGACGAGGACGAAAATTTCATCATTGACGAGGAAGCTGCACCCGTAGTCAAGCAGATATACAATTTCTGCCTTGCCGGGAATGGTCCGACCAAGATAGCCCGTATGCTCACAGAGCAGCAAATCCCCACGCCGGGAACGCTGGAATACCGCAGGACGGGCAGCACCCGCCGCTACCACCCCGGCTATGAGTGCAAGTGGGCGACCAATACCGTTGTGCATATCCTTGAAAACCGGGAATACACGGGCTGTCTGGTAAACTTCAAGACAGAAAAACTTTCTTACAAAGTCAAGCACAGTGTAGAAAATTCCCCGGAAAAGCAAGTGATTTTCGAGAACCACCACGAGCCTATCATAGACACGCAAACATGGGAACGGGTGCAGGAGCTTCGCAAGCAGCGCAAACGCCCCAACCGCTATGATGAAGTGGGCTTGTTCTCCGGCATACTGTTCTGTGCGGACTGCGGCAGCGTCATGTATCAGCAGCGATACCAGACAGACAAGCGCAAGCAGGACTGTTATATCTGCGGCAACTACAAGAAACGCACCCATGACTGTACGGCGCATTTTATCCGCACCGACCTCTTGACCGCTGGTGTACTCTCCAATCTGCGGAAAGTGACAAGCTATGCGGCAAAGCATGAAGCCCGGTTTATGAAGCTCTTGATTGAGCAGAACGAGGACGGGGGCAAGCGCAGGAACGCCGCCAAGAAAAAGGAACTGGAAGCCGCCGAGAAACGCATAGCCGAGTTATCCGCTATCTTCAAGCGGCTGTATGAGGACAGCGTGACCGGGCGCATATCAGACGAGCGTTTCACAGAGCTGTCGGCAGACTATGAAGCAGAGCAACGGGAACTGAAAGAAAGAGCCGCCGCTATCCAAGCGGAGCTTTCCAAAGCACAGGAAGCCACCGTGAACGCAGAAAAGTTTATGAATGTTGTCCGGCGGCATACCAGCTTTGAAGAACTTACCCCTACTCTGCTGCGGGAGTTTGTAGAGAAAATTGTTGTGCATGAGTGCAGCTATGACGAGAACAAGACCCGCAG
>NZ_WQOH01000038.1 GCF_018784445.1 Gemmiger formicilis
CTGTTCTTATCGTTTCTGGCGTTCTGTGCTTCGACATAAGCACCGTATTTTGCGGAGTAGAACAGTTCCTCCACTTCCTCGAAAGTGTCTGCAAGCTCGCTCTGGACTTGCTTCTCTGCAAAGGTGCGATAGCCGTTGAAGCAGTCCCAATAGACATTGTGCTTGGCTCGTTCTTCGTCAATGTGTTCGCTGTTGCTCACATCAAAAGTGCGGTCATTGTGCTTCGGGTTGTAAGTGCCATGCTTGCCGGAGCGACCGTTGTGTCTTGTTAATTTCAAACCATTTCTAACCTCCGTTCAGATTTTCCCCGCAGGGGAAAGGGGCAGCGAAGCTGCCATCCTTGCTGCAATTTTGCGACAAGTAATACCCAGTACTAAGTGGCGAAACGCCACTTAACTGGGCAAGGCTGCCGCCCTTGACCTGCACAGGGATATTGCATTCCCTGTACCCATGCACAAAGGGCTTGCCGCCCTCTGTACTCCTGCCCGATAAACTGCT
>NZ_WQOH01000039.1 GCF_018784445.1 Gemmiger formicilis
GCCCGATTCGGGTCTGTCCTGCGGTAACGCATCTTATGGTTTTTCTTACTCGGATATAATCTGCGTGACACAGGGAGATAGTAGTGTAGAATTTGAGATAGAAGTAGATCATGACGAATTGACAATCTTCTTTATGGGGCAAGAATACTTAGCGTTAGAAAGGTAATGGTAGAAACTCTCTTGTTTCGTAAAAACTGAATAGAATGAACAAACCAAAGGCGACTAACCGTAAAAAGTTGGTCGCTTTTGCTTTGCTCATTTGCAAAGCGGATGTGTCGGAAACGGCATATCCGAAAAGTGGAGAAATCCGATTTGACGAAATTGGACTTCTCCATTTTTTTGTGAAAGTCTCCGATGGAGAGTTTCGCAAAAACCGATGGACTGCAAATGTCGGCAGCTGACGATGTGAAGCAGTTTATCGGGCAGGAGTACAGAGGGCGGCAAGCCCTTTGTGCATGGGTACAGGGAATGCAATATCCCTGTGCAGGT
>NZ_WQOH01000040.1 GCF_018784445.1 Gemmiger formicilis
TACCCGCTTATCCTTACAAACTGGAATTTCACTTACTTAGATAATGGCAATGTCAATTTTCCTGATAATAAAAAATACAGCAGAAGTAAACCAACTATAATTAGAATACCGCCAACCACTTTAATGCCAATTCGATTAACCTTGTTATTTTTTATAATTTTATTTGCAAAAACCAATAGTAGCGCACCAACTACTATAATAAAAACAGATATTAACGGATACATGAGTTTTCTCCTTTCAAATTCCGATTT
>NZ_WQOH01000003.1 GCF_018784445.1 Gemmiger formicilis
CTCGTCAGCGGATTATCCGGCATTGCTTCTTTGTACTTCGGAAGCAGAAAGCCTGTGAAGCAAGCTGCTAAAATTACAGTTATTGAAGCTATCCGCCAGTCTAACAATGCGGTATCAAAAAAGAAATTCCGTGATGGAAAAATCGTTTCTTTGGTTTTTGGCATTTATGGTTCGCTGGCAGCTAAAAATATTAAGCGTAATCCAAAACGCTTCCGAGCAATTACTGGCTCTATTTTCTTGTCGGTGGTAATTGCCCTTTCCTTATACAGTTTGTCTGATTTTATGCTTTATCAGACATCCTTGGACATGAAGGAGGACGGTTCCTGTTATACTGATGTGATTTCGACGATTCAATACAAAGATATTCCTACCGCAATCGGGGCATTATCGGATGAAAATATCACTGCGGATGTTTCCTATTCTTTTCAGCGATATATGACTGCTGAATTTTCGCAGGAACAAATCAATCCTGATATGCAGGGATATTTTATCAATGGTACGAAAGCAGAGGTATATGTCGTAGGACTGGACGAAGAACATTTTACTTCCTTTTGTGAGGAAAATGGCTTTCATATTATGACTGGCAGCTCCAATCGTGGAATCCTGCTCAATCAGACAATGGGATATTATAATGCGGGTCAAAATCGAGTGATTGCAGGCTCCCCGTTTCTTATTGAACCGGGAACTGAAATCATTCCGTTGGGGGCATCCGAGGATGCCTTGCCGATTATCGTGGAAGAAATCGTTTCAGATGAAAATGCAAATATCCAATCCATGTTTGTGAGAGATCGAGCTGTCCTCATTGTGCCTTTAAGTTATTTTAACTGGCTGATAGATGATAACGCCTATGTGGAAATGAGAATACAGACAGCACAGCATAAAGAAGCAATGGACTGTCTGGCTGACAGAGGATTTCCGCAAACTGTGGACATTGCAGCCGCAACGAATAATTCCAGACAGGTATATACGATTGCAAAACTGGTAATCTGCCTGTTCTCGATCCTGATGACGGTTATTATCAGTTTGAATGTTTGCAACACTATCTCAAATACAATTCATTTGAGAAGAAGCGAATTTGCTGTTCTGCGTTCTGTTGGTATGACTGCCAAAGGATTGAAATGTACGCTATTGCTTGAAGCTGTTTTGTACGGCGTAAAAGCATTGGTTCTTGCGTTGCCTGTGAGCTTTTTGATTCATTGTGCCATCTACTACTTCATATCGTCGGGTATGACACCATTTGCTTTTTATATCAACGGTGGTATTTATGCTCTTGCAGTTCTGGCGGTCGGTGCTATGGTATGTATCGCTATGCTGTTTGCTGTCAGAAGCGTATCAAAGGTGGAAATTGTAGAGGAACTGAAATTGAGCAATATGTAATCATTCAATCTAACAAAGCAACTGAAACGGAGGTAATAGAAATTGCGTAAAAAGAAACTGGTAAAGAGAGTTGCAGGCATTGCTTTGACTGTTGGTGTAGTTATACTTGCCATTGTATGTGTCGGTAAAGTAAATCGCATTCAGAACGAAAAAGATATTATTGGCACATGGAAGGATACAAATGCGGAGGAGGTATTTACCTTTCAAGAGAACGGGGAACTTGCTGTGAGTAAAGATATGCCCGATTCGGGTCTGTCCTGCGGTAACGCATCTTATGGTTTTTCTTACTCGGATATAATCTGCGTGACACAGGGAGATA
>NZ_WQOH01000041.1 GCF_018784445.1 Gemmiger formicilis
GTTGATTTATTCACACTTGCGTGATATAATAATAGAATATGTAAGCACAAGGAGGGTAAGCTATGGCGGTAACATATAAAAAGTTGTTTCATTTAATGATTGACAAGGGTATGAGCAATGCGGAATTGATGGAACAGGCAGGTTTTAGTGCCAACATCATAACCCGATTGAAACGAGATAATTACCTTTCCCTTGACACCATCGAAAAGATATGCAACACACTCCATTGCGGAGTTGATGATATTCTTGAATTTATACCTAACGAAAAAGGCAATGATGCCAGAAATCCTTTCAGCAAGGAGAATACATGATGAGTAAATTATTATTAGTGGAGGATGACCAAAGTATCGTATCCTCATTATCGGACTATTTAGGAAATGAAGGGTTCAAAATCGAAAGTGCTTCCGGGCAAAAAGAAGCAATAGAAAAATTGGATAACGACCAATACGATATAGCCTTGGTGGATATTCAATTATCAAATGGAAATGGCTTTTCTGTTTGTTCTGCAATTAAAGAAAGAGGAACTATGCCGGTTATTTTCTTAACGGCGTCTGATGATGAATATAGTGTTGTGGCAGGACTGGACATGGGAGCTGACGATTATATCAGTAAACCATTTAGACCAAGGGAGCTTCTTTCAAGGATCAACAGCGTATTAAGGAGAACTAAGAACACGCAAAACATTATCAGCTACCATGACTTAGTTGTGGACACAAATCAAGCAACCGTGGTAAAAAACGGAACAGAGATTTTATTGTCTGCTATGGAATATAAGTTGCTGTTAGTCTTTTTGCGTAACAAAGGTATTGTCCTTTCTCGCAGAAGATTGTTGGAGCTTTTATGGGACACTACCGGAGAGTTTATCAATGATAATACGCTGACTGTTTACATGAAAAGGCTGCGTGACAAAATTGAAAC
>NZ_WQOH01000042.1 GCF_018784445.1 Gemmiger formicilis
TGGGATTGGTTGTCGGCATACTGCTGTCTGCTCTGTTGTTAAGTGTGGTCAGGGCAGCTTTTGGAGAAACATTCACTTTTAGCATTGTAGAACTGTCCTTAAAGGTAAACGGACTTATCCTGCTCGTCAGCGGATTATCCGGCATTGCTTCTTTGTACTTCGGAAGCAGAAAGCCTGTGAAGCAAGCTGCTAAAATTACAGT
>NZ_WQOH01000043.1 GCF_018784445.1 Gemmiger formicilis
GCTTTTGGCTGTCCGAATCGAGAAGCGACCGTTCAACGCTTGCGTCTTGTGGCTGCACTTGCTCCCGACCCTGCGGCTAAGAAGCTGTTTTTCGCTCTGGCAGTCAAGTTGAATGACAAGGACTGTGACCGTTGGTATCGCTGTTTCTTCTACAACATGAGGGTGGAAATGGAACGCTTTGCTCACCACAAGTATGTGCCGGACAGCTATCCTGTTCCGATTATGGAGGGGCTTTATGAGTAAGCTGACGAAGTATGAGAAAGAAACAATCGTCCTGTTTAATGAAGCAGACGAAGAAGCTCATATCCAGACTTACAATGCCGGACTTCGGAAACGCCTTGAAGCGTTCAGCAAGAAGTACCCCGACCTCTGCCGTTTGGATATGAGTATGGGGCAAGGCGGTGTGTCCTATTGGATTGACAAGTCCAGATTGTCTATCCGCTTTCAGCCGCCCATGAGCGAGGAACGCAGACGAAAAGCAAGCGAATTGGCGAAGCAAAACGGTTTTAACGGTCAGAACGGATAATGTAGCTTTTCGGGTCTGTTTGCGGTCAAAATGTCGGGTCTGTACCCGATGTTTTGACTGTTACATATCGTCAAGGTATAAAGTCCTTACCTACCC
>NZ_WQOH01000044.1 GCF_018784445.1 Gemmiger formicilis
TTTATATGTTACCGCCATAGCTTACCCTCCTTGTGCTTACATATTCTATTATTATATCACGCAAGTGTGAATAAATCAACGCTCTTGCGGTAAATTCGTAGTTCATATTAGCTCCGTAACGCATACTTTTCCTTTTTGGGGTAGGTAAGGACTTTATACCTTGACGATATGTAACAGTCAAAACATCGGGTACAGACCCGACATTTTGACCGCAAACA
>NZ_WQOH01000045.1:0-130702 GCF_018784445.1 Gemmiger formicilis
ACCCCATCTTGATCAGATACTCTATTTGCAAAAGCGGTTCGATATTCAGTTTTGAGGGTACATCCCTTGACAGGGTAGCACGAAAGTGTTATCCTAAACAAAAAGAGGAGCATGACGAAGGTCACGCGTTGGCCGGTGTCGATGACGGTGAGGTTCCACCTGTTCCCATTCCGAACACAGAAGTTAAGCTCACTTGTGCCGAAGATAGTTGGCTGGAAACGGCCTGTGAAAATAGGTAGATGCCGGCTTCTCGTAAAAAGGCCCTGTTCATCCTAGTGATGAGCAGGGCCTTTTTGTTTGTTATGGCGCTGCAGGGGCCGGGTCTGCCCGGCCTTCGGTTTTAAATTGCAATAACGGCGAAGTGGCCGGGTGGACTATATTTTGTGCCTGCATTGTTGACAAATCAATAATGATGCAGTATACTAACACGTATTGTTGAGTAATCATTGAAAGGTATGGGCAGATTGAAAGTAAAAACAAATTTTAAAAAGAAAGTTATGGCGGCGGTTACAGTCGTTGCTGTCGTATTGGCGGCGGTGCTGCTGGCGGTCAGCGTGTATCTGGTGAATTATGCCATTGGCCGCAGCGGCAGCGGCGGCGACCGTGATGTGGCGCTGGAAGTGGAAGCCTCGCCGGACAGCGTGGAGGCAGTCATTGCAGCGAATAAAGCGCAGTGTAAGGGAAAAATTGACGCTTTCACACAGGAAAATCCCGGGGAAAACCTGGCGATCACTTCCCAAGATGGACTAACGCTGCACGGTGTCTGCTACACCCATGCGGACGCAGACAGCCACCGCTGGGCCATTGTGCTGCACGGCTACCGCGGAGACTACACCGGGGCGCTGTGCCTGGCAGAACCTTACTATGAGGCTGGCTACCAGGTCATTGCACCGGATCTGCGCGCCTGCGGTGAAAGCGAAGGCAGCTATGTGGGCATGGGCTGGCTCGACCGCGAGGATATCTTGCAGTGGATCGACTATATCACGGTGCGCGACCCGCAGGCAGAAATCGTCATTCATGGCATTTCAATGGGCGCAGCCACCACGATGATGACTGCGGGTGAAACCACGCCCGACGCCGTGAAGGCGTTTGTCGAGGATTGCGGGTACACAAGCGTCTGGGATGTTTTTTCCAGCGAGCTGCAGCTGCGGTTCGGGTTGCCGGAATTTCCGATCCTGTACACGGCCAGCGCTGTGGCAAAGCTGCAGGCGGGGTACAGCTTTACCGAGGCCAGTGCGCTTCAGCAGGTGGCGCACTGCGAGAAGCCAATGCTTTTCATTCATGGTACGG
This sequence comes from Gemmiger formicilis, assembly GCF_018784445.1. GTDB lineage: Bacteria > Bacillota > Clostridia > Oscillospirales > Ruminococcaceae > Gemmiger. Next base: position 1,291 of record NZ_WQOH01000045.1, read on the forward strand.
CAGATGATTTTATCCCCTATGAGATGATGGATGCGCTTTACAACGCAAAGCCCGGGGACAACAAAGCGGAGTTGACCGCAGAGGGCGCGGGGCACGGTGAGGCACTTTACGCGCTGGGTGGCACGTACTGGGATACCGTGTTTGCGTTCCTTGAACCTTATATGAACTGATGCAAAACGGCGCGGCCTGCGGGTTGCGCCGTTTTTGTGTTACCGTGCCGCGCCCCGGCGTACAATGCAGCAGAGGGAGGGAGTACAGATGGAATATATCGTCATAGAAAAATTCTTGCACCCAAATGAAACGGAACACCGTGCGGCGCTGGCGCAGCTTCTGCGGCAGGCAGAAAATGCTCCCGCGTAAGGGGTGGGCGGCGGTATACTGCCGCCTGAGCAAGGAGGACGAGGACAAAGCCGCGGCGGAGTCCGAGAGTATCCGCAATCAGCGGGCACTGCTGCTGGACTGGGCGGCGACGCACGGCTACCATGTTTACAACGTCTACACCGATGAAGACTACTCAGGCATCGACCGGGCGCGGCCGGGGTTCAACGCCATGCTAAACGACGCGCGGCAGGGGAAATTTGAGGTCATCCTAGCCAAAACGCAGTCCCGCTTTACCCGCGATATGGAGCTGGTGGAGCGTTATCTGCACGGCCTGTTCCCCGAGTGGGGCGTGCGATTTATCGCCGTGCTGGATCATGTGGATACCTGCGACCCGGCCGGGAAAAAGGCGCGGCAGATCAACGGCCTTATCAACGAGTGGTATCTTGAAGATTTATCCGGCAATGTGCGGGCTGTGCTGGACCACAAGCGGCACAGCGGGTGCTACATTGCCAGTTTTGCGCTGTACGGCTACCGCAAAGACCCCGCCGACCACAACCGGCTGGTTATCGACCCGCCCGCAGCGGCGGTGGTGCGGCGTATCTTTGCCCTGTATGTGCAGGGGGCTGGCGCGGGAAAGATCGCGCAAACATTGAACGCCGAAGCCATCCCCCCGCCGTCCGTTTACCGCGCAGCGCAAAGCGGCCAACCCGCCGCAAAGCCAACACTGTGGAGCAAGGCAACTGTGCGGCGCATCCTGTCCAACAGCACCTATGTCGGCGACATGGAGCAAGGGCGCGTGCGCAAGCTCAACTACAAATCAAAAAAGGCCATCCGGCTGCCCCGCGACGAGTGGATCATCGTACCGGGCACCCACGAGGGCATCATCAGCCGACGGCGCTTTGCGGCCGTGCAAAAGCAGCTGGCAGCCCGCAGCCGTGTCGCACACGGAGAAACACAACACCCACTGGCGGGGCTTGTCCGGTGCGGTATGTGCGGCGGAAAGATGGAACTGACCGGCAGCGGCCCGCGCCGTTACTACCGCTGTTGCACAGCGGCCAAGAGCCGCGCGGCCTGTCCGGGGCAGCCATATCTGCCCATGCACGACTTAGAAAAGCTGGTGCAGTCCAAACTGCAAACCTATACACCCCAGCCGCTGACCTATGCCCTGGTGCACGCCCTGATACAAACGATTATCGTCAGCCCGCCAGAAAACGACCAACGCACGATAAAAATAGTCTGGCGCTTTTAACGGCCGTGTAATACCGTACTGTGTGGCGGGAACGCCATCCCAGGTAGGGTAGACCTCACTGGACGCGACGTTGGCGATGTAGGACTGAAAATTGACCGTCACATTTCTGACGTTGGCGGATGGCTTCCCCAGATGCACCGTGATTTTTTTCGGCACGACGACCCGGGTCAGGACGTTGCCGGGCAAGAGTTCCTCCGGTGCCGGGCCGCTGCCGCCGTCCCCGGCAAACAGCGTGTGGGGCGGGATGGTGATGACATCAGGATCCGTCTCGCCGCCCGCTGCCCGTGCGGCGCTGGGGATGCCGCCGTTGGGCAAAAGCGACAGCCGGGCCACGGTCTGTTGGCCGTCAAAGACCTGCACGCCGTTCAGCACGACCGTTTGCCAGCCGTCCAGTACGGTCTCTACGCTGTAAATCGCGTAGGGGCGCACCGCTGAGTTGGCCTCGTCCAGACTGTACGCGGCGTCGGGGGCGGGCAGGTCGGAGACTTCGGCAAAGCCGTCCGCGTCGGCCGTCAGGTGGGCGAGCGCCGCGCCGTTCTCGTCCAGCACGGTCAGGGCGACACCGGCCAGCGGGGCCGCCTGCCCCGCCGATGTGTAAATTTGGATACTGCCATTGGCCATAGCAAAACACCTCCTGTCCCACGCTATGCAGCGGCGCGAAAACGTGCTACAATAGGGGAAAAGGAGGCGGGCGCATGATTTATCTTTCCGGGTTTCGGTTCCCCGATGCAGCACAGGAGGCCAACTACATGGCGAACAGCTGGCGGGCAAAGCAGACATGTTATGATTCCTATTATCCGTTCGGGCTGTTTGAGGGCCGCACGCTGCCGGAGCTGGATTTTCTGGAAATCACGATTTTGTACGGCGGCAATGGCAGCGGCAAGACGACACTGTTAAATGTGATGGCCGACGCATTGCGGCTGCATCGCCGGGCAGAGTACAACCGCACGCCGTTCTTTGACGATTACGTGCGCCTGTGTGAGCCGCGCACAATGCGCCCGGTGCCGGCAGGCAGCCTGATTCTGACGAGTGATGATGTGTTTGACTATATGCTGGACCTGCGGGCGCTGAATGACGGCGTAGATATGCGCCGCGAACAGATGTTTGCAGATTATAATTCGCTGCGGTGCGAAAAGTTCCAGATGCACGGTATGCAGGACTATGACCGGCTCAAGCAGGTCAGCGCAGCGCGGCGGTACAGCCAGTCCCAGATGGCCCGCCGCACGCTGCCCGCCAATGTGCGCACCCGCTCCAACGGCGAAAGTGCGCTGGCAGTGTTCAGTGAGCGCATCCGCGAGAACGCGCTCTACTTGCTGGACGAGCCGGAAAACAGTCTTTCGCCCGCGCGACAGTTGGAATTGGCGCAGTTTTTGCATGATTCGGCGCGGTTTTATAACTGCCAATTTGTCATCGCGACCCACTCGCCGTTTTTGCTGGCCATGCCTGGGGCGCGGGTGTATGATTTGGATGCCGAGCCTGTCACAACACGGAAGTGGACGGAATTGGAGAATGTAAGGGCGACGTGGGAGTTTTTCCAGGCGCATAGGGATGAGTTTGCATAGAGCGTCTGGTGGAAAATTCAGCCAACAGCATTTGCCGCAACCACGCCGGAACCCACAATGCCGTCGCTGCCAAGGAGGGTGACGTGGTAGTAGGTCATCGGCAAATCGGACTGCTCCATCAGCTGTTTGACCTCCCGCAAAACCGTCTGCACATCCGTCTCCGTCGCCGCCGTCGGCCAGAAAATGGTGAGGGTAAGACAGGAGGGAACTTTGTCCAGAATCGCTTCATCCATCGGGGCATCAAGATAAATCACATCGCTGTAATGTTCCGCATGTGGGGCATAGCCGCTGCTGCTGTCCGCGTCTGGCTCTACGCAGAGTTCCACTTGGAGGGTGCCGTCCAAATCCGACCGGTCGCTCAGAGCGTCAAACATCCGCTGGGCCTTGTCGGTCAACGCTTGTTCCATCCGCTGACGGGCGGTCACGCCGTTGGTCACAGCGTCGGTGGTGCCGTAGTCATCCAGCCACAGCCACTTGCGCGTCTCCACTGTGAAATGGGTATCAGGGCTTTGGTCGGATTGCACCTCGACCGAATAATTGAAGTAGTAGGAATACCAGCTGCCCTTCGGCGCGGTAAAGGTCTGGCCGGGAAAACGCTGCTCAGCATAGCGGATGGCCCGTTGCTGCGCCCACGCACCGCTGATGGGGTCGCCGTTGACTGTGTAGGCAAACAGCGCAACAAGCAGCGCCGCCGCCAAAGCCAGTGCCAGCCAGCCGCGAACGCGCCGCCGCAGTCTGCACAGAATTCTTGCATCATCCGGGAGGGTATCCGGGGCGGGGGAGGGCGTATCCCCGCATTCGGCCTGCCACACCGCGCGGCATTCGGGGCAGGCGGCCAGATGGGCACGCACGGCGGCTTCACTCTCGGGGGCGGCCACACCGTCCAGCACCAGCGGCAGCAAATCGCGGCAAATGCCGCAGGAAATTTTCTCGGGCGTCATTCGTATCCCTCCTTCGTCAAATCCGCACGCAGCCGGGCGCGGGTGCGGTGTTCAATCACTCGGGCGGAGTTTTCGGTAATGTCCAGCCGCGCGGCAATCTCGGCGTAGCTGTACCCTTGCGCCCGCAGCAGTACAATGTCCCGGGGGCGGTCGCCGTAGCCGTCCAGCAGTTCGCGCACGCGGTGCAGCAGGGCGCGGGTCTCAGTGTGGGTATGCAGGGTGTCATCGGCCAAGTATTGCGCGGTCACCAGTTCGTCGGTGCTGACGGTGGGGTGCTGCCGCCGCAGGCTTTCGCACCAGGCGTTTCGGGCAATCGTGAAGAGCCAGGTCTTGACGCCGCTTTCGCCACGGAACGTCACCGCGCCCTTCAGCGCCCGCAGGAATGTCTCGCTCAACAGGTCTTCCGCCGCGGCGGAGTCGCGGGTCAGGCGGCAGAGATAGCGGTACAGGTCGGCGCGGTAGAGGGCGTACAGTTCATCCAACTCGGGTATATTCATATGGTGCGCCCCCCTTTCTGCTCTTATATCATTAGAGTACACAAAGCGGCAAAATATTACAAGCCGCACAAAAATAAAAACGCCCGCAGGCGTGGTGGAAAACCACACCTGCGGGCGAAATGCTTATTTCAGGCAGCTGAAAAATCAAGCCTTGTTGGCAGAGCCGAACAACTCGATCTTCTCGCGGACGGTAGCCTTGATGGCCTCGGCGCCGGGGGCGAGCAGCTTGCGGGGATCGAAGCCCTTGCCCTCGAGATCCTTGCCGGCCTCGATGTACTTGCGGGTAGCATCGGCAAAGCTCAGCTGGCACTCGGTGTTGACGTTGATCTTGGAGACGCCCAGGGAGATGGCCTTCTTGATCATCTCGTCAGGAATGCCCGTGCCGCCGTGCAGGACCAGAGGAATGTTGTCGGTGGCGTTGTGGATCTTGTCCAGCGCGACGAAATCCAGGCCCTTCCAGTTGGCGGGGTACTTGCCGTGGATGTTGCCGATACCGGCAGCCAGGAAATCGATGCCCAGGGATGCGATCTTGGCGCACTCAGCGGGGTCAGCAACCTCGCCCATACCGATGACGCCGTCCTCCTCGCCGCCGATGGAGCCGACCTCAGCCTCGATGGACAGGCCGTGGTCATGGGCCAGGGCGACCAGCTCGGTGGTCTTGGCGACGTTCTCGTCGATGGAGTAGTGGCTGCCGTCGAACATGATGGAGGTGAAGCCGGCGGCGACGCAGGCCTTAGCGCCCTCATAGGTGCCGTGGTCCAGATGCAGAGCAACGGGAACGGTGATGCCCAGGCTCTCGTCCATGGCCTTGACCATGGCGGCCACGGTCTTGAAACCGGTCATATATTTGCCAGCACCCTCAGAAACACCGAGGATGACGGGAGAGTTCATCTCCTGTGCGGTGAGCAGGACACTCTTGGTCCACTCCAGGTTATTGATGTTGAACTGACCGACTGCGTAATGACCATCGCGGGCCTTCAGCAGCATATTGGTAGCATTTACCAGCATAGAACATACCTCCACGTAAAACGTTATCAGTAGTGACGTACCGAGGTCCGGTGCGCCATCAAGTCTATTATAACCCGACTTTGACAAAAAATCAACAGGTTTTTTCGCGGTGGAAGATGTACTTTTGTCACAACCGGAAAGAATGCACGGATTTTGTGCAGTTTTTGTAAATTTTGTAAGGAAAACCAGAGGTTTCGCCTTAAAAATCAGCGTTATTCCAGGTTGACAACCGGGTTTATCCGGGCTGTTATGTGGAAAATTTCTCCACTGTGATTGTTGAAAACTTGGTTGAAATGGTGGAAAAGCCCATCGTAAAGCAGATTTTTAACACTTTCCACAGAGTTTTCAACAGGTGGAAAACCCGGTTGGCTCTACGCTTTGTATAAACAGCGATGTTTCGACAAGGCGCAAAAACGATTTGCACTTTTGGTGTATTTCGGGCGGCAAAGTTGTAAAAATGCGCCCGGCGGGCCGCAAATGGCGCAAAAAAAGATGACAAAGCCCCCCTGAGTGTGCTATACTGTTATCTGATTATAGAGCATAGTCGATAACTGTCGGCTTTTTACGATACAGATGGAGGACACTATGGAAAAAATCGCCCGCGACCGCGAACTGGCACCCGACCGTGCTGAACGCACCGACACCCTGGTATGGGGCAAAAATGCCGTGACTGAGCTGCTGAAAAGCGGCGGTGCGGTGGACACGGTCTACCTGACTGACACGATGCCCCAGGCGGTGGCGGGCTATTACACCGCCCTGTCCAAGGAGAGCGGCGCGGTCGTCAAGCGCGTGCCCGCCAACAAATTGCAGAAGATGTGCGGCACGCCGGACCACCAGGGCGTGGCTGCCCGCGCAGCCGAGGTCGAATACGCGAACCTGGACGATCTGCTCAAGGCCGCCGACGCGAAAGGCGAGCAGCCGTTTTTGGTGCTGTGTGACGGTGTCGAGGACCCGCACAACCTGGGTGCTATCGTGCGCTCGGCTTACCTGTGCGGTGCGCACGGCGTGGTCATCCCCAAGCGGGGCGGCGTCGGCGTGACAGGCACGGTCATGAAGGCCAGCGCCGGGGCTGCCGCGCGGCTGCCCATCGCCCGGGTGCCCAATCTGGCGCAGGCCATCCGCACGATCAAAGAGCATAATATCTTTGTCTACTGCGCAGACCTGGGCGGTGCCCCGCTGGCCAAGACCGATCTGTCCGGCCCTGTGGCGCTGGTTCTGGGCAGCGAGGGCGGCGGCCCCGGTGCCTTGACCCGCAAGCTGTGTGACGCTGCTGTGACGCTGGAAATGGCCCCCGGCCAGGCGACCGGCGTGGACAGCTACAACGTCAGCGTCGCCGCCGGCATCCTGTGCTATGATGTGATGCGCAGACGGATTGCGAAGAAGTAAAAACGAAGTTCATCCTTTTACAAAGAGGAATCACCATGCCAAGCAAACGTACCAATGATTCGGTTGACCGTATTCTGGAAGACCTGAATATACAGCAGGCGCAGGCCGGGCTGCGGGACAGTGTCACCGACCACCAGGTCGATGAGATTTTGCGCAGCGTCGGCATTTCCACCGCGCCTGCACAGCCGGTCCAGGGCGGCTTTGCCTTTGAGGCGGACGGCGACCTGGGCGCCCTGCTGAACGACCCCGGCCCTGCGCCGAGCCAGGCCGCCCCGCAGCCAAGGCAGGCCGCCTCGGCCCCGCGCCCTGTGCAGCCTGCGCCCCAGCCGACGGCCCCGCAGACACGACCAGCCGCCCCGGCGACCCAGCCGCCCCGGCAGAACCTGCCGATGGCGGACACCGGCACGACGACCTTCAGCGGCGACACGACCGGCACCGGCATCATCAAGGGCTTTCTGGTCAAGATGGCCCCGGAGGGCAGCAACGCCGACAGCGACGCGCTGAACCTGGGCAAAAACCAGTTCCAGAAATTCTTCAAAAACTCCGTCGCGGTCGTGCCCGATGAAAAGGGCCGCCTGCGGGAGCCGGGCAAGAAAAAGCACGGCCTCTTCGGTATGAAATACGCCGACGACACCGGGGAATTTGTGCCCATCAATGTCTCGTTAGGCGGCGGCAGCACTGCGCCCAAGCAGCCCACGCCCGAACCGCCCGCGCAGGAGGAATACTACCCCGACGAGGAACCCGCTCCCGCCCGCCAGCCCGCAGCCAAAAAGCACGGCTTTTTCGGCGGCCTGTTCGGCGGGGAAGGGGAGACCGAGGAACTGATGATCCCCGAGGAACGCGTGGAGGAACCGACGCTCTCCCGCCCGGCGGTGACGCAGCCCGCCCCGGCGGAGGATACCTCCACCCAGGAGGTCTGGCGCAGCAAGTACACCCGCCCGGCCCGCCGCGCCGCCGAGGAAACCGAAAGCCGAACGCTGGAGCGCATCCAGAGCACGGTGGGCTGCGCCCAGCAGCACCCCGCGCCGCCGTCTAACAGCGGCGCGACCGGCACGATCTACCGCAAAAAGCGCAACACGGTCGAGTTTACCCCCGGCCAGAAGATACAGACGACCCCGCCGCCCCAGCCGATGCCGCAGCATGTCGGCGAGCCGGTGGGCGAACCCATCGAGACGCCCCGCAATCAGCCTGCCCAGCCGCCGGTCTCCACCGGCTTCACGATGCAGATGGACGCGCTGGACGCCAAGCCGGTGGACAGCACCCAGGAATTCATGAGCGCTTACAACGCCGTGCGCCGTCCCCGCCCGGCTGCGCAGCCTGCCCCAGCGCCCCGGCCTGCCCCGGCCCCGCAGCCGAAGCAGCCGGAATCGGAAGAGGACGCCTACGACGACACCCTCGTCATCGGCGACCAGTCCCGAGAGGCCATCGAGGAGACCGGCGAACGGCTGCTGCCCCACCGCCAGCGCGACGATGTGGATACCCTTGTCGATACGCTGACCGGGCGCATCAAGCTGACCCCGGTTGCCCCGGCCCCGCAGCCCGCTCCTGCACAGCCTGCCCACACCGGGTTCACCCAGAACCTCGGCATGGTGCAGCCTGTCCCGGCACGGCCCGCGCAGGCCCACAGCGGCTACACGCAAGACCTGGCTGGCCCCGCCCCGGCAGAGCCGAACACCTCGGCTTTCGTCAGCGACATTGCAAATGCCATCAACAGTGAAAAAGAGGATGCGGCCCAGTACGCTGCCGCAGCGGCCCGGCTGACGGCCTCGCTGGCTGAGGACGCCGGTGCCACCCGCACCCGCGCCCGCATCCCCACGGCAGCCGACGTGAAAAAGGCTGCCGCCCGCCTGACAGGCCCCGCCGCCGACGAGGGCGACGACAACACCGTCTCGCCGTTTGACACATCGGAGATTCCTGTGCCCCACAGCCGTGAGTATGAGCGGGCCGAGGATGCCCCCGCCGTGCGTGCCGAGCTGGCAAAACGCCTGACCCGGGCCACGATCGGCTGTATCGCGGCAGGTGTGGCCGCAGCGGTCATGATCGTGCTGGCAGTGCTGCCTGCCCGGCCTGCCGCCCTGAACGATGCCACCGTCTACCCGGCGGTCATGCTCGTGCTGCTGCTGGCAGCCTGCGTCGCCAACTGGCAGACGTTTTTGAGCGGCTTCAAGGGCCTTGCCAAGATGCCCACGCCGGACAGCCTGGCCATTCTGCCCGCTCTCGGCGCGGCCATCCAGTGTATTGTGCTGCTGGCCACCGGCGGCTACACTGGCACGCTGCCGATGATGACCGGCCCGGCAGCGCTGGTACTCTGCCTGAACGCCGTGGGCCGCCGCCTGAACGCGGTCACGGTCAGCGAGAACTTCCAGCTTGTCAGCGCCAAAGTCGAGCATTCCGTCGCCTACCGGCTCAAGGACGCCGGGGCGCTGAAAGCTGTCTCCCAGGGCCTGGCCGAGCCGCACCCCAGTGTGCTGGTCAGCCGCCCGACCCAAATTTTCCGCAGCTTTTTGACCAACAGTGCTGCCCACGGCACCAGTGATAAGAACCAGCAGCAGTTCGCCTGGGTGCTGGCGGCCTGCGGCGCGGCGGCGTTCCTTTTCACGGTTATTTCCACCAAGAACGTGGCCACGGCGGCCACGGCCATGGCGGGTGTGTTCTGCCTGGCGGCCCCGTTGGCCGGTACGCTGCTCTCGGCTCTGCCTGCCCGCATGATGCAGCGCAGCGCTGCCCAGGTGGGCGCGGTCATCCCAGGCTGGCGCGACATCCGCCAGCTGGGCCGCATCAATGTTATCCAGGTCACGGCGCGTGACCTTTTCCCGGTAGGGTGCGTCACGCTGGCGGGCATAAAGCCTGTCAAGCCCGAGCATATCGACACTGCCATCGTCTACGCGGCCTCCATCTTGTCCGAGGCCGGACCCACCCTGCGGGACGTCTTTATGAATATGCTGGGGGAGAACCGCAGCCTGCTAGCCAAGGTCGACGACCGTGAGACGGTCTACGGCAAGGGCTATGTGGGCTGGGTCAACAAGCGCCGCGTCCTGGTGGGCAACCGCGCCCTGATGCAGGACTACGGCATCAAAATCCCCAGCCTGGAATATGAGCAGCACCATACTGTGAACCAGCGCCGGGTCATCTACCTGGCTGTATCCGGCAAGCTGTTTGCCATGTTCCAGGTAGCCTACCAGCGCGACCCCGACACCGCCGCCGTGCTGGAAACGCTGCACCACAACGGCCTGTCCCTGGTGGTGGACTGCGATGATTTCAACTGCGACGTCAAGCTGCTGGAGACCGCGTACAGCCTGCCCGCCGGTTCGGTCAAGGTGCTCTCCAGCGCCGAACACCAGGCCATGGCCCCGGCGGTTGCCTGGCTGCCCGAGAGCGAGGGCAATATGCTCCATCTGGGCAGCTTCGCCAGCTTTGTCGGCGGGTTGGAGGCCGCCTCCGGCGCAGCCGAGGGCGAGCATAAGTCGGCCATCGTGCTGACGGTGAGTGTGCTGCTCAGCTGTGTGGTCGGCGTGTTGCTGACCCTGACCGGCGGCCTTGTCACGCTGCCGCTGCCCGGCATTGTGCTGTATCAGGCGGCGTGGTGTGTGCTGGCGCTGATCTTCCCGCTGCTGCAGCGCTACTAATGTAAAAAGAAAGGGGAAATCCCAATGTACCGTGCGCGCGAAAAACAGATGTCGATTTACGACTATCTGCCGCCCTACCATGGGGAACTGTGCAACGCCAACCGTTGGGTGCAGCTGGCCGCCGCCATCGACTGGGATGGCTTTGAAAAGGCGTACAGCGAACTGTTTGCCCCCGGCGGCAAAGTGGCCCTGCCCGCCCGCGTGGCGCTGGGCTGCCGTATCATCCAGCTGCACTACGGTGTATCGGACCGTGAGGTCGTGGCGCTGGTGCAGGAAAGCCCCTATCTGCAATATTTTTTAGGGTTTGAAAATTTCACCGACGAGGTGCCGTTTTCTTCCCGCACGGTGGCGCGGTTCCGCGCCCGCATCCCCGATAAGGCTGTGCGCCCGGCAGTCCGCCTGCTGCGCAGCTTTCAGTGACCCATAGTTTCATTATAGAGAGGTATTCATGGAATTGTTTGTAGACGCCCTTCTGGACGCCTTGGTCGATGGCGTAAAAATGCTGCCGTTTCTCTACTTGGCCTACCTGCTGATCGAATGGCTGGAACGCCACCACGGCGAGAGCATTGAAGGTGCCCTCGCAGGCGGCGGGCGCTGGGGGTTCATCCCCGGTGCGCTGCTGGGCTGTGTGCCGCAGTGCGGCTTCAGCGCGGTAGCCTCCAACCTGTACGCAAGCCGGGTCATCACCCCGGGCACGCTGCTGGCCGTGTTCATCGCCACCAGTGACGAGGCCATCCCCCTGCTGGCGGCTGAGCCGTCCCAGTGGGTGACGCTGGTGCTGCTGCTGGCCTGCAAGGTGGCCTTTGCCATCGTGGGCGGCTGGCTGCTGGATATCCCGCTGCGCCATATCCTGCCCCACTCGCTCTACGGCGGGTATGAGGGCCACGCCGACGACGTGGACTGCCACGAGGAACACGAGGAGACGAGCAGCATCTTTTTGGCGGCTCTGCGCCACACGCTGGAAATTTTCGTGTTTATCCTGCTGTTCAGCTTTATCATCAGCCTGCTGTTTGAGGGCTTTGGTGAGGAACCCATCACGGCGGCACTGTCCGGCATGGGCATCTTCCAGCCGATGCTGACGGCGCTGGTCGGCCTTGTGCCCAACTGCGCGGTCAGCGTGCTGCTGGCCCAGCTCTACGTGCAGGGGGCCATCAGCTTCGGCAGTCTGTTTGCGGGCCTGACCGCCGGTGCAGGCGTGGGCCTGGCCGTGCTGTGGCGGGTGAACCCCAGCTGGAAGCAGAACCTTTTCATGACCGGCCTGCTCTGGGCCATCGGCGCAGCTGTGGGTATGCTGCTGCAGATACTGCCGATATAAAATAACACCAAGCGTAGGGCGGCATGCCCTCATGCCGCCGCGGCGGGGTGAGGACACCCCGCCCTACATTCGCGTGAAAACGCACTTTAAAACTGTATACTATACAATTTGTATATTTATAAGGAGGCTTCCCTATGCAATACAGCATTGAAAACGACATCCTTCGCCTGACCGTGGATACCCACGGCGCGGAGCCTGTCAGCGTCATCCACAAGCCCACCGGGGCTGAACTGCTCTGGAGGGGCGACCCCGCTGTCTGGGGCCGCCATGCGCCCATTCTGTTCCCCTACACCGGCAAGCTGACCGGCGGCAAGATGATTGCTAAGGGCGTGGAGTACGCGGGCGGCCAGCACGGCTTTGCCCGGGATGTGGAGCACACGATGACCCACCACACCGAAGCCCTGCTGGAATTTGAGCTGCACGCCAACGCCGAAACGCTCCCTAAATGGCCCTACGCCTTTGTGCTGCGCTCCACCTTCACGCTGGAAGGGGAGACCGTCCACCACACCCTGACCGTCGAGAACCCGGTGGAGGAAGAACTGCGTTTCGGCATCGGCTACCACCCGGCGTTCGCCTTCCCCTTCGATGACCGCCATGTCACCGAGGACTACGAGATTCGCTTTGACGGCATCGAGTCGCCGCTCTGCGTCAGCGCCCAGCCCAACGGCCTGCTCAACGGCGAGAGCTATTATCTCGCCCGCAACGTCGAGGCCATCCCCCTGACGGACGATTTGTTTGACAACGACAGTCACGCTATGGTCAACCTGCGCAGCGGCCATGTCTCAGTCATCGAGAAGGACACCGGCCGCAGCGTCATCTGCGATGTGTCGGACTTCCCCTACACGCTGATTTGGTCTGCTGCCAAAAAGCCGCTGCACTTTATCTGCATCGAGCCTTGGCACAGTCTGCCCGGCGAGGAAAACGGTCCCCTCGAATGGGAGCAGCGCCCTTGCGCCGCATCCCTCAAGCGCGGTGAAAGCTGGTCCACCACCCTGTCCACGACGTTTGTGCGGTAAAAATTGGCAAAGATGAAAACACTGAAAAAATATCGCTGGCCCCTCACCGGTGCGCTGCTGGGGGCGCTGATCTTTTTGCTGCTGTACGGTGTGCGGGTGCTGGACCCCACCAGCGTTGACTGGATCTTGAACAACCCCAGCCCCGACCCCGCGCAGCACTACCTCGGGTGGGAGCTGTTCCGCCGCAGCCCGGTACATCTGCCGTATATCGGCGCGAACTACAACGCAGTCTATCCCTTCCGCACCAGCGTCCTGTTTACCGATTCGCTCCCGCTGGCGGCGCTGCTGTTTAAGCTGCTGGGCGGCATCCTGCCCACCCGGTTCCAGTATTTTGGCTGGTGGGGGCTGTTCTGCTACATGATGCAGGGCGGGCTGGCGCAGGCCGTCATTGCCCGCATCGCGGGCGTGCAGCCCACATTTGGCCGGGGCGACAAGAGCAAGGCCGCCATCGCCATCATCATGAGCCCCGGCCAGACCGCCAAACTGTGGGGCAGTGTGTTGGGTGCGGGGGTGCTTGTGCTCTTCCCGGCGCTGACGATGCGCACTTTCGCCCATGAGGCGCTGGCCGGAACCTGGCTTGTATTGCTGGCGCTCTACCTCTGGCTGCGCAGCGACGAACTCATGTCTGCGACCCGCCGCGCCTGTCTGCTCTGGGGGCTGATGGGGCTGCTCTGCGCGGGCATCCATCTGTATTACCTGCCCATGGTCGGGCTGGTGCTGGTAGGGTACGCGGTGCGCCGCGCCCTGCAAAAGCGCGGTCCGGCGGCGGTGCTGCTGCCCATTGCCGCATTCTGCGCGGCGGCACTGGCCGAGCTGTTCCTGCTCGGCGCGTTTGCCGTCAACTTCGCAGGCTACTCCAACGGATATTTAAGCGGCGCGGACTATCTCGGCCTGTTTGTGCCGTGGCTCGCGCCAAGCTGGGAGCAGAATGTCTACATGGGCCTCGGCGCAGTGCTGGCTGTTGTGCTGGCGATTTTTAGCGTGGTCTGCAATGTGCGCAAAGCGGAGAGGTTCTTCACCGCGCACCATGACTGGGTCGTGGCGGGTGTTGTCGTGCTTGTACTCGACCTGCTGGCTGCGGGCGGCAACGCCATCACGGTAGGCGGCAAGACGCTGTTCACCGTGCCCATTCCGCGGTTCTTGATGGATTTTTGGGCGATGTTTTCCTCCTGCGCGCGTCTGGCGTGGGTGGCGGGCCTGCTGCTGGCTGTCGCCGCCTGCGGCCTGGTGCTGCGCTTTTGGCAAAAGGGCGTTGTACCCGCTTTGATGCTGGCCGTCTGCGCTGTGGCGCAGGGCTGGGGCCAGCGCGGGGAACTGTTCAACCGCTGGACGGACTACCACTACTACGGCTTCCGCTACGAGAATAAGACCCTGCTGACCGACCCCGTGTGGGAGGACATCGCCGCCAGCGGCAAGTACAGTCATCTTGCGTTTGCCAGCTTCGACTTTGAACATGACGAGTTCTGGGACCTGGTGGATTTTGCCGCCGACCACGGCTGGACGTCCAACAGCTTCTACATGGCGCACATGGACGGCAACCTGGCCGCGGTCACGCTGCCGGGCGAGCTGAACGACCTTGCCGCCGACACGCTCTATGCCTTCATCGACGAGGACGAGCTGGCGCGGAACAGTTACGACCTGCACTATTACCGGCTGGATGGCATCCTGATCGGCAGCGTCGAGCCCATCGACGGCATCGAGGAGGAGCCTGCGCCCGAAGTGCCCGCCCACACGATGGATTTGACGAAGTCGGATGTTGACCCGCTCTTTCTGGCGGCGGACGGCATTGTTCTGGGCATGAACGGTGAGATGATGACCGAGGAGTGGACGCTGTTCCCCGGGCGCTACCGTGTGACGCTGACCGGCAGCGGCTTTGACCACAGCTACATCTACGCCCGGTACGGCCTTATCAACGAGGAAACCTGCAAGCTCGATATCGACTTTACCGGCATTGACCCCAACGAAATGACCTTTGAGTTCACGGCCACCGAGATGCTCCACTACTGGCGCGTTGCCGTCCATACTCTGGACGATGCCAATGTCACCGTCAGCAGCGTGACGGTAGAAAAAATCGGATAAAAAACTGCCTGCAAATGCGATTCCATTTGCAGGCAGTTTTTTATCCGGTACTTACTTAAATACTTACTTAAAACGCAACCTTTTTGGCAACGTAGTCGCGCAGCTCGGAAATCGGCATACGGATCTGCTCCATCGTGTCGCGGTCGCGGACGGTCACGCAGCCGTCGGCCTCAACCTTGTCGTCGCCCACGGTCTGGAAATCGACAGTGATGCACAGCGGGGTGCCGATCTCGTCCTGGCGGCGGTAACGCTTGCCGATGGAACCGGCGTCGTCGTAGTCCACCATAAAGTCCTTAGCCAGCTCGTTGCGGATCTCCATCGCCTTGTCGCCCAGCTTTTTGGACAGGGGCAGCACGGCGCACTTGAACGGTGCCAGGTAGGGGTGCAGATGCAGCACGGTGCGCACATCCTCCTTGCCCTTGGCATCGACAAGGTGCTGCTCGTCGTAGGCCTCGCACAGGAAAGCCAGCGCCACACGGTCGCAGCCCAGGGACGGCTCGATAACATAGGGGATGTAATGCTCGTTCGTCTCGGGGTCAAAGTACTCAAGCGACTTGCCGGAGGCCTCCTGATGGCGGCTCAGGTCGTAGTTGGTACGGTCGGCAATGCCCCACAGCTCGCCCCAGTCGGTGAACGGGAAGGCATACTCAATGTCGGTGGTGGCGCGGGAGTAGAAGGCCAGCTCGGCGGGCTCATGGTCGCGCAGGCGCAGGTTCTCTTCCTTGATCCCCAAGCTCAGCAGCCAGTTCTTGCAGTAGTCCTTCCAGTAGGCGAACCACTCCAGATCGGTGTTGGGCTTGCAGAAGAATTCGCACTCCATCTGCTCAAACTCGCGGGTGCGGAAGGTGAAGTTGCCCGGGGTGATCTCGTTGCGGAACGCCTTGCCCACCTGGCAGACGCCGAAGGGCAGCTTGCGGCGGGTGGTGCGCTGGATGTTCGCGAAGTTGACGAAGATGCCCTGCGCGGTCTCGGGACGCAGATAGCAGGTGGAGGAGGAATCCTCGGTAACACCGATGGCGGTCTTGAACATCAGGTTGAATTTACGGATGGGGGTAAAGTCATGCTTGCCGCAGACGGGGCAGACGACCTCATCATGGCTGGCGATAAAAGCATCCATCTCATCAAAGGTCATGGCATCCACATCCACGCCCTTGCCCTGCTCACACTCGGAGATCAGCTTATCAGCGCGGTGACGGCTCTTGCAGGCGCGGCAGTCCAGCAACGGGTCAGAGAAGCTGGACACATGGCCGGTGGTGACCCAGGTCTGGGGGTTCATCAGGATGGCGGCGTCCAGGCCGACATTGTAGGGGCTTTCCTGCACGAACTTCTTCATCCATGCCTTTTTGACGTTGTTCTTGAACTCAACACCCAGCGGGCCGTAGTCCCAGCTGTTTGCCAGGCCGCCGTAAATTTCGCTGCCCGGATAGATGAACCCGCGGTTCTTGCACAGGTTCACGATCATGTCAAGGGTCTTTTCACTGTTCTTCATTACGTTACTCCTTCCGCATGGCTGGCTGCCACACAAAGCGATTATTCCCACCGCGCCGGATAAATTTGGCGCGATATAACCATTATAGCATACCATGCGGGCGGGAACAAGGCACTGCAGCAAAAATATGTCTGCGGGTGCGGCGTAGTTTATCGGACACGCAAAAACCTTTTGCCGCGTCGGAAAGACCGCTGCAACTGCACCATCAACGTATTGCTGTAATTTATGGGTCTAAATTTGTGCCATTTACCCAAAAATTGCCCGGTCTGGCATCGAATTCAAAAAAAGTGTTTATTTTGTTGCAGAGAAATAGTATAATGTTTCCAGTAATATACGCCGCGTGCCCTGCCCGGCAGCGGATAAATTTTGAGGTGACCACTGTTATGGTTTTTAGTATGTATGACCCCAAGCTGCTGGAAGGCGTCCGCACGATCCATTTTATCGGCTGCGGCGGTTCCGGCACCTATCCGCTGATCCAGATCCTGCACAGCCGCGGCTACGCCATCACCGGCTCTGACGTCGAGGAGACCAAGAACACCGAGGCCGAGCGTGCCCTGGGCGTGCGCGTCTCCATCGGCCACGACGCCGCCAATGTCGGCAACGCCGATCTGGTCGTGTACAGCGCTGCCATCCACGACGACAACCCCGAGCTGCAGGCCGCCCGCGCCCGCGGCATCAAGGCCATTGAGCGCAGCGTTATGCTGGGCTATATCAGCCGCACCCATTCCCAGAGCATTGGCGTGGCCGGTACCCACGGCAAGACCACGACCACCGGCATGATCACCACCATGCTGGAACTGGCGGGCAAGGATCCCGCTGCGGTCATCGGCGGCAAGCTGCCCCTCATCGGCGGCTATGGCAAGGCCGGCAACGGCCAGAGCGTCGTCATTGAGGCCTGTGAGTACCACGAGACGTTTTTGCAGCTGACCTGCTCGGTGGGCGTCATCCTGAACATCGACAATGACCACCTTGAATATTACGGCACGATGGGTCAGCTCAAGCTCGCGTTCCAGAAGTTTGCGCTGCTGTCCCGCACGGTCGTCTTCAACATGGACGATAAAAACACGATGGATGTTGTCAACTCCATCGACCGCCCGGTGCTGAGCTTCGGCATCAAGGAGGAGGCCCGCTTCCGCGCCGTCAACATCGGCGAGTACAAGCCCGGCTTCTTCGAGTTCGACGTCCTCGAGCTGGGCGAGCAGTTTGCCCACATCAAGCTGGGCGTGCCCGGCTACCACAACATTTACAATGCCCTGGCCATGTGTTGCTGCGTCCGTCCGCTGGGCCTCAAGCCTGAGGATGCCGTCCGCGCAGCCGAGCAGTTCCACGGCACGGGCCGCCGTTTTGAGGTCAAGGGCGAGTGCAACGGCGCGGTCATCGTCGATGATTACGCCCACCACCCCACCGAGTTGGCCGCCACACTGGCAACTGCCAAGGAGATGGGCTATGACCGCGTGATTGCCGTGCACCAGCCCTTCACCTTCAGCCGTACCAAGATGCTGATGGATGAGTTCGCCAAGGTGTTGAGCGCCGCTGACCAGGTCGTACTGCTGCCTATCATGGGCGGCCGCGAGAAGGACGACGGCACGGTCAAGAGTGAGGACCTGGCCGCCAAGCTGCCCGGCAGCGTTGTGGTCGATGGCCTGGAAGGCGCTGCAAACTGGGTCAAGCAGAACGCCAAGAAGGGCGACCTCGTCGTCTGCATGAGCTGCGGCGATCTGTACAAGGCCGCCGATATGATGGCAGGAAAATAAAATCTGATGACAGGCTGTCCGGCAGGGCAGCCTGTTTTTTGCAACAGAGTGCAGGGGCCGGGCATGCCCGGCCCGGTCGTGTAAGGTGAGCGGCTGTCTGTGGGAAAGCCGCGGGCCACACATATGCGGCCCTTACAACGCTGTGCCGCCGCCAACTTGCCAGTACCACCCACTTTATGCTACAATATCAGCAAACAAACATTATATAAAGGAGATCACCCCATGAACCAACACTTCCTCCAACTCTACGCCGATTTTATCGTCAAGGTAGGCGTCAATGTGCGCCCGCGCCAGAACTTTATCGTTCGCTGCCCGGTCACGATGCCCGACTTTGCCCATGCCTGCGTCCGCGCGGGATATGAGGCGGGCGCAAAAACCGTTGTTGTCCGCTGGGAGGACGACAAGCTCACCCGACTGAACATGGAAATGGCCGACGAAAAAGATTTGGCCGCCATGAAGCCCTATGAGCTGCGCAGCTACCTCGACTATGCCGAGGACCCGGACGGTTGCTGCACGCTGGCCATCCACGCCGAGGACCCCGAGGCGCTGACCGGTCTCGACGCGGGCAAGCTGAACCGCGTCAACCTGGCCCGCCGCAACTTCCTCAAGCCCTGGCAGGAGTACACGATGAACGACCGCGTGCAGTGGTGCGTGGCCGCTGTGCCCGCCCCGGGCTGGGCCGCCAAGGTATTCCCCGAACTGCCTATCGACGAGGCTGTTGAAAAACTGTGGGCACTGATTTTTGACGTCTGCCGCGTCTCCACCGGCGACCCGGTCGCCGCATGGCAAGAGCACGTCGCCAAGACGAAGGCCCGCCGCGACCACATGAACGAGCTGGATCTCGACCGCATCCACATGACCAGCGCCAACGGCACCGACCTGACCGTCGGCCTGGCCGACGACGCCACCTGGGAGGGTGCATCCAGCAAGACCGAGGGCGGCATTGAGTTTATCGCCAACGTTCCCACCGAGGAAGTTTTCTGCGCGCCCCACCGTGAGCGCACCAACGGCATCGTCTACGGCACCAAGCCCTACGCCTACAACGGCCAGCTCATCGAAGGCTGGCACGTCACCTTCAAGGATGGTGTCGTTGTCGAGCACGGCGCGGAGAAAAACGCCGACCTGCTGACCGAGCTGCTCTCCACCGATGAGAACTCCAACCGCATCGGCGAGGTTGCCCTTGTGCCCGCCTCCAGCCCCATTAACCGGAGCGGTGTGCTGTTCTTCAATACGCTGTTTGACGAGAACGCCGCCTGCCACATTGCCTTTGGCGCGGGTTATCCCACGAACATCAAAGGCGGCTCCGCCATGACCCGCGACGAACTGATGAAGAAGGGCCTGAACAACTCCGCCATCCATGAGGACGTCATGATCGGCGCACCCGACACCCGCGTCATCGGTATCACCAAGAGCGGGGAAGAAGTCACGATCTTTGAAAACGGCGAATGGGCGTTCTAAACCGCGCCCCTGCGCCCATCGACGCAGACCGCCCGGCGGCTGCGGACTTTGTGCGGGTGCTGGCGACCTGGGCCGTCGGCGCGTTCCACATCTGGCAGCAGAGCTGGTACGGCGGCGCAGCCCCGGCACACTGGCTGCGGGCGGGCAGCGTCGGCGTGGACCTGCTGGTCATGCTGTCGGCGTTCTGCCTGTTCCTGCCCTGGGCCAACGCGGCTGTGCGGAACCAGCCTTGGCCGCGCATCCGCCCGGCGGAATTCTACCGCCGCCGCGCCCTGCGGCTGCTGCCCGCCTACTACGTCAGCCTGCTGTTCAGTCTGGTGCTGGCCGTGGCGCGGCGTGGGTGGAGCAAGGCGCTGGCGCTGGATCTGGTTGCCCACCTGGCGCTGACCCAGCAGCTCTACCGCCCGGCCTACCTGGCCTGCCAGCTCAACGGCGTGACCTGGACGCTGACGGTGTTTGCACTGTTTTATCTCGTGTTCCCGCTGCTGGCCCCGCTCTGCGCAAAATGGCCGCTGCCCACGCTGGCTGCGCTGGGACTGGTGCAGCTGGGGTACACGTGCTGGCTGCTGCCGCAGTACGGCAGCGGAGACTATTCTGCCCGGTTCAACCAGCTCCCGGCGTTCAGCGGGGTGCTGGCCGTGGGACTGGCGGCGGCATGGGCGTTTGCTAAATTCGCCCATGGCGGCTGGGCACAGCACGTACTGCCCCGCGCGGGCTGTACGGCGCTGGGGTTGGCGGCGCTCATCTGGCTGGATGCCGAAATGCGCGCCCAAGCTGCGACGGCAGAGTACCAGCAGTTCCAGCTGATAAACCGGATGCCGCTGGTTCTTGCGGCTGCGGCGGTGCTGGTGTGCTTTGGCCTGGGCCTGACCCTGCCCGAGGTGCTGCGCCGCGCCCTGCGTTGGCTGGCTGCGCTGACGTACAGCTTTTACCTGTGGCACCAGATGCTGACGGTCTTCTTAAAGTATGATCTGCATCTGCCCGCCTGGGTGGGGGACACACCGCCCAACCAGTTAGGGGATGCCGCCTGGATGCACCGGGCCGACCTGCTCTACTGGGCGGCCGCGCTAGCGGTCAGCATAGCGGCCTACTACGGCATTGAAAAGCCCGCGGCGCGGCGGTTTTCCAAAACTCCGCAAAAAATGTGCGCTCAAAAAGCCCGATAACAGGCAATTCCGCCCGGCGGGGGCTTGCATTTCGCGCGGGAGTATGGTATATTCATAGTGTTCGATGATGATTTTACTGAAAGTGGGCCGCAAGGTCCGCTTTCTTTTTATGATTGGAGCATTTTAATTATGGCAAAACCCGGTAAACCGCAGCAGGGCAGTGCGGTCAAGGTCGTGGAAGCCCTCGTCCGCCCGGTCGTGGAAGGCATGAACCTGCGTCTGTGGGACGTCCGCTTTGAAAAGGAAGGCCCGGACTGGTTTCTGCGCGTGCTGATCGACCGCGACGAGCCGCTGGACACCGACACCTGCGAGGCTGTCTCCCGCGCCATCGACCCGCTGCTGGACGAGGCAGACCCCATTGAACAGAGCTATTATCTCGAGGTCGGCAGCCCCGGCCTGGGCCGCCGCCTGACCCGTCCCGAGCATTACGAGCAGCTCAAGGGCCAGAAGTGCGCCGCGCACCTGATCCGCCCCGATGAGCAGGGCCGCCGCGATTACGCGGGCATTCTGCAGGGGCTGGACGCCGACGGCAACGTGACCCTGACCGATGGTGAGGAAAGCTGGACCTTCCCGGTCAAGAGCGCGGGCTATGTCAAGCTCTGCGATGATGAAGATTTGTTCTGAATGGCTCCCCCCTCGGGGAAAGCTGTCAGCGGCTTGACCGCTGACTGATGAGGGGCAGCTTTGCCGAAGTCGCCCCTCATCCGGCCCTGCGGGGCCACCTTCCCCCAAGAGGGAAGGCAGAGCATTTTAAATACTGTATTGCGTGTACTTGAAATATAATTGGGAGGAAACCATAAAATGGCTACTGCTAACAACGAATTCTTTGAGGCTCTTGCTGCGCTGGAAAAGGAACGCGGCCTGCCCGCGGACTACCTGATCGAAAAGATCAAGGCAGCCATCGTCATCGCGGTCAAGAAGGACTACGAGGTCGAGGACGACAACGTCGTCGTTGATATCGACCCTGAGCTGGGCGCTTTCCGCGCCAGCCTGCTGCGTGACATCGTGGAGGAGGTCGAGAACCCCCACACTCAGGTCAGCCTGGAAGATGCCCAGAAGATCCGCAAGAGTTACAAGGTCGGCCAGCGCATGGTCACCCCGCTGAAAACCAAGGAATTCGGCCGTATCGCTGCCCAGACCGCAAAGCACGTCATCCGTCAGGGCCTGCGCGAGGGCGAGCGCAACCTGCAGTGCAGCGAGATGCAGTCCCGTGCCCATGAGCTGATCGCCGCCACCGTCGTTTCCATCGACCCCGAGCGCGGCAACATCGTCCTCGATCTGGGCAAGGGCGGCAGCGCCGTTCTGCCCCGCAACGAGCAGGTCCCCGGCGAGACCTTCACCGAGGGCCAGACTGTGCAGGTCTACGTCGTGGATGTGCTGGCGACCGACCGCGGCCCCCGCGTGACCATCAGCCGCACCCATCCCGGCCTGGTCAAGCGTATGTTTGAACTGGAAGTCCCCGAGATCTACGATGGCACCGTCGAAGTCAAGGCCATCGCCCGCGAGGCCGGTGCCCGCACCAAGCTGGCCGTCTGGAGCAAGAACCCCGACGTTGACCCGGTCGGCGCCTGCATCGGCGCCCGCGGTGCCCGCGTGGAGAAAATCGTTCAGGAACTGAACGGCGAGAAGATCGACGTCATCCGTTGGAGCGAGGATATCACCGAGTTCATCTCCGCTGCACTGTCCCCGGCCAAGGTCGTCAAGGTCGAGCTGCTGCCCGGCGAGACCAAGAGCTGCCGCGTGACCGTGCCCGATCACCAGCTGAGCCTTGCTATCGGCAACAAGGGCCAGAATGTGCGTCTGTGCGCCCATCTGACCGGCTACAATATTGATATCCGCCCCGAGTCCGGCTACTACGGCGAGGACGAAGAATAAATAAAAAGAGATAAGAGATAAAACATAATAAATAATAAAAAATGTGGAGTTTTTGCCCGCAGGGCAAAAACAAAATTTTGAGCGGTGCGCAGCGCCGCGGAACACCATATTTCTTATCTTTTATCTATTATTTAGAAATGAGGTCTGCCAGTTGCAGCAGCAAAAGCAAAAAAAGATACCGGTGCGCCGGTGTGTGGGCTGTAATGCCCAGCGCCCCAAACGCGAATTGGTGCGCGTGGTGCGCAGCCCGGAAGGCGAGATCAGCATTGATCTGCGCGGCAAAGCACCGGGGCGCGGCGCGTATCTGTGCCCCTCGGCCGCCTGCCTTGCCAAAGCGCGCAAGGCCAAGCGGCTGGAACGCACGTTTGAGGTTCCCATCCCGGACGGCATCTACGACCGCCTGACTGAGGAAATACAATGTGCGGAACAAAGCGCAAAGGAGGCGGCGAGCGATGAATAACGATCAGCACCCGCTGCTGGGTGCGCTGGGGCTGTGCCGCAAGGCCGGTAAGCTGCTGCATGGGTATGACCGCGTACAGGAAAATGCACTGCGCGGCAAAGTGGCCCTGGTGCTGCTTACCTCCGACGCCAGCGAGCGCACGGTCAGCCATATAAAGGACGCCTGCGACGGCATCGTCGCCTGCGAGCAGATGCCCCTGACCAGCGCTGACCTGGCCATGCTTACCCCCAAACCTGCCGCCGTGTTCGGCGTTACCGACGAACACCTTGCACAGCTGTGCGCAAAATACCTTTGATGAGGAGGACCACGATATATGGATTTTAAATACAAAATCGCTGATGTTGCCAAGGAGTTCGGCGTACCCGCTAAAAAGGTCATCGAAACCGTTTCCGGTGTGACCGGCACCGCCTACAAGACAGGCGGCACGTTTGAGGAAAAAGAACTCAACGTCCTGTTGGAGACCCTGACCCGCGAGAACGCTGAGACGAGCCTGGATGCCTACCTTGCCAGCGGCAAGGAGGAAGCCAAGCCCGCCCCGAAGGCGGAACCGAAGAAGCCTGAGGCCAAGAAGGCAGAGGAGAAGAAGCCCGCTGCCCAGCCCGCCAAGGCAGAGCAGCCCAAGGCCGAAGCCAAGCCCGAGCAGAAGCCTGAGCAGAAGAAGGATCGCAAGCCCGAAAAGCAGGCCGAGAAGCGCAATGAAAAGCGCGTTACCCTGCAGGAGCTGGCCGCCGATACCGGCATCAAGGAGCCTGTCAAGACCGAGCAGGTCCAGGTCAACCGTGCCCAGGTGTCCGTGGACACCCGCACCGTCGATGTGAACGTTGACAAGTTCAACGCCCGCTATGACGACCTGGCCGACAGCCGCAATATGCCCAGCAAGCGCAAGAACCAGCCCACCGGCAAAAAAGAGAAGTTCAATAACCGCAACAACCGCCGCGGCCAGCAGTTTGGCCGCCGCCGCGAGACCGAGGCTGAGCGCCTGCAGCGCATTCAGCTGGAAAAGGCCCGCAACGCGCAGCTGAAAATCTCCATCCCCGACGAGATCACTGTCGGCGAGCTGGCTACCCGCCTGAAGCAGAACGCTGCCAAGGTCGTTGCCAAGTTCATGCAGATGGGCGAGATGCACGCCATCTCTGACGTCGTCGATTTCGACACCGCCGCCCTGATCGCCGAGGAATTCCACGCCAAGGTCGAGCACGAGGTCCATGTCTCCATCGAGGAGCGCCTCTTCGTGCAGGAAGAGGACAACGCCGCAGACCTCGTCGAGCGTCCGCCGGTCGTCGTCGTCATGGGCCACGTTGACCACGGTAAAACCTCCATCCTGGACGCCATCCGCAAGACCAATGTCACCAAGGGTGAGGCCGGCGGTATCACCCAGGCCATCGGCGCCTACCAGGTCAAGAGCAATGACAGCGTCATCACCTTCCTGGACACCCCGGGCCACGAGGCCTTCACCTCGATGCGTGCCCGCGGCGCGAACATGACCGATATCGCGGTTCTGGTCGTCGCGGCCGATGACGGCATCATGCCCCAGACCATCGAGTCCATCAACCACGCCAAGGCAGCCAACGTCAAGCTGATCGTCGCCATCAACAAGATGGATAAGCCCACCGCCAACCCGGAACGCGTCAAGGAGCAGCTGACCAAGTACGAGATCGTCCCCGAGGATTGGGGCGGCGATGTCGCCTGCATCCCCGTCTCTGCCGTCACCGGCATGGGCATCAGCGACCTGCTGGAGCGCATCGCCCTTGAGGCTGAGGTCATGGAGCTGAAAGCCAATCCGAGCCGCCGCGGCAAGGGCGCAGTCGTCGAGGCCCGCCTGGACAAGGGCCAGGGTCCCATCGCGACCCTGCTGGTCCAGAACGGTACCCTGCATAAGGGCGACTGCCTGATCGCCGGTACCGCCGTTGGCCGTGTGCGTACCATGCGCAACGATAAGGGCCAGGAGATCACCGAGGCCGGCCCCTCCACCCCCGTGGAGATCACCGGCCTGACCGAAGTGCCCGAGGCCGGTGAGCTGTTCGAGGCCGTTGAGGACGAGCGCCTGGCCCGTGAGCTGGCTGACAAGCGTACCGCCGAGGCCAAGGAGAAGCAGTTTGCCGCCTACACCAAGGTCACGCTGGATAACCTGTTTGACCAGATGGCTGCCAACGATATGAAGGAACTGCCCATCATCGTCAAGGCCGACGTCCAGGGCTCCGCCGAGGCCGTCAAGCAGAGCCTTGAGAAGATCTCCAATGATGAGGTCCGCGTCCGCGTTATCCATGCGGGTGTCGGTGCTATCTCCAAGTCCGACGTCTCTCTGGCCGATGCCTCCAACGCCATCATCATCGGCTTCAACGTCCGCCCCGACGCCGTTGCCAAGGCGGAAGCCGAGCAGACTGGCGTGGAAATGCGTATGTACCGCGTCATCTACGACGCCATCAACGATGTTTCCGACGCTATGAAGGGTATGCTGGCCCCGAAGGTCCGCGAAGTCGCCCTGGGCGAAGCACAGGTCCGCCAGGTCTACAAGATCTCCAGCGTCGGCACCGTTGCAGGCTGCCGCGTTACCGACGGCAAGATCACCCGCGATGCCCAACTGCGCCTGGTGCGTGACGGCATCGTCATCTGCGAGGATTCCATCGCCAGCCTGAAGCGCTTTAAGGACGACGCCAAGGAAGTGGCCGAGGGCTACGAGTGCGGCATCACGCTTGCCAAGTTCCAGGATATCAAGGAAGGCGACGTGTTCGAGTGCTTCAAGATGGAAGAGTACCGCGACTAATTGCAGAGGTAAACTAAATGCCAACCAAAAATCACGGCCGTATGGCCCAGGATATGAAGCGTGAGCTGATTGCGATTATCGGCGAGATGAAGGACCCCCGTGTGAACGGTGGTTTGCTGACCGTGACCCGACTGGATGTGACCCCTGACCTCGACCAGGCCAAGGTCTACATCAGCGTTATGGGCCGCGAGGGCGGCCCCGAGCCGGTAGTCAAGGCGCTGAACAAGGCCTCCGGCCATGTCCGCACCGAGGTCAGCCGCCGTATGCACATCCGCAAGGCACCGCGCTTTGTATTTGTGAAAGATGAAGGCGCAGCCTATGCCGCGCACATCAACAAGCTGCTGGGTGAGCTGGACATCGAGTCCGACTCTGACGCAGAGTAAACCCTGCACCCGGTTAGAAAAGAGGAACCTATGACTCAGAATGTGGATCGCGAAACCGTTGTTTCGCGTCTGCTTGCTGCAGATGACATCTTGATCTTGTGTCATAAAAACCCGGATGGCGATACCATCGGCTCGGGCACGGCGCTCTGCCTTGCCCTGCAGCAGCTGGGCAAAAACGCCGCGGTGCTGTGCAGCGACCCCATCCCAGCCATGTACGACTATATGCCTATCACGGTGTTTGACGGCAGCTTTAGCCCTGCGTTCGTCGTGGCGGTGGATGTGGCCGGTATCCAGTTGTTTGGCGAGCGCAACAACATCCGGGATTACGCTGAGCACGTCAATCTGTGCATCGACCACCACGGCTCCAACAGCGGCTATGCCTATGAGACGCTGGTGGACGACCACGCGGCGGCCGCCGCCGAGCTGCTGACGACGCTCATCCCCGAGATGGGCGCGAAGATCACGCCGGAGATCGCCGCCTGCCTGTATACCGGCGTGGCGACCGACACCGGCTGCTTCCGGTTCAGCAACACGACGGCGGAGACCCACCGCGCGGCGGCGCTCATCGAGGCCGGTGCCGATGTGGAAAAGCTCAACGAGCGCCTGTTCGAGAGCCGCTCCCACGCGCGGGTCATTGCCGAGCGGATGGCAATGGAAAGCCTGGAATTTTACTACGACGACCGCTGTGCGCTCATCTGCCTGACCTGGGACCAGATCCAGGCCGCAGGCGTGGCCGGGGCCGAGCTGGAAGACTTGACCAGCCTGCCCCGCTCCATTGAGGGCGTCGAGGTCGGCCTGACCCTGCGCCAGCAGAAGGACGGCAGTTTTAAAATCAGCGTGCGCACCGGCCACGACACCAACGCTTGCAACATTGCACGGCGGCTGGGCGGCGGCGGCCACCCCCGCGCCGCAGGCTGTGAGATCAGCGGCAACCCGGACAACGCCAAACATGCCATTCTCGAGGAAGTCAAAAAGGAACTGGACCGCGCCGACGCGGAGAAAGAAGCGCAATAAAGCCTTTTCCCCCCTAGGGGAAAGCCTTTTAAACCCTAACAACAGAAAAGGAACCCTGCTATGCAAACGCCAAACGGCATTCTGCCTATCGATAAGCCTGCAGGCTGGACCAGCTTTGATGTGCTGGCCAAGCTGCGCGGCGCGCTGGGCACACGCAAGCTGGGACATTCGGGCACACTGGACCCTATGGCCACCGGTGTGCTCGCGGTGTTTATCGGCAAGGCAACTTCTGCCGCCGACCGCCAGCTTGACCACGATAAGACCTATGAGGCAACCATCCGCCTGGGCCTGCGCACCGATACAGGCGACGTAACGGGCACCACGCTGGAAACCGCGCCGGTCACGGTGGGGGAGCGTGAACTGCGCACTGTGCTGCCCCGATTCATGGGCGACAGGATGCAGCTGCCGCCGATGTACAGTGCGGTAAAAATCAATGGTCAGCCGCTGTATAAGGCCGCCCGCAAGGGCCAGACTGTGGAGCGCACGCCCCGCCCCATCACGATTTATAATATTGAATATCTCGGCAGCCCCGCGCCCGATGAATACACCATCCGCGTGGCCTGCTCCAAGGGCACCTACATCCGCGTCCTGGCCGAGGAGATCGGCGCGGCCCTCGGCGTGCCCGCCACGCTGGCCGCGCTGCGCCGCACTCAGGCGGGCGTGTTCAGCCTGGAACAGTGCCACACGCTGCCGGAAATCTTGGCCACCGCCGAGAGTGGGAAACTCGAGACCAACGGCTGGGTGCTGCCGATTGAAACGGTGTTCGCCCCGCTGCCCGTCCTGTATGTCAATGAGAGCGTTAAGGCCCACCTGTTCAACGGCTGCCCTACGAGCCACTATAAAGCCGCCGATGGCCGTTATCGCACCTACGACGAAAACGGTGCGTTCCTGGGTCTTGCCACCGTCGAGGGCGGTGTGCTGAAAGTCGAAAAACTATTTTGCGAAAGGGGATGACCGCCCAATGCAGATATACCAGAGCCTGACGCCCATCCGCGCACCCCAGGGCAGCGCGGTGGCGCTGGGCTACTTTGACGGTGTCCACTGCGGCCACCGCGCCGTGCTGGGTGCGGCGGTTGACTGCGCCAAAGCCAACGGCCTGACCGCCGCAGCTTTCACGTTTGAACTGCCTGCGGGCAGCACGCTGAAAGGCGGGCGCATCCTGTCTCTGCGCCAGAAGCACGCCCGCGTGGCGGCCCTGGGCATCGAGGAATACCAGGAAGCCCCCTTTGACGAGTTCCGCGCCCTCTCGCCCGAGGATTTTGTCCAGACGGTGCTGGTGGAGTGCTTCAACGCCAAGGAGCTGTTCTGCGGCGATAACTTCACCTTCGGGGCGCGCGCGGCGGGCAATGTCGAACGGCTGCGGGAACTGTGCAAACCCTTGGGCATCGGCGTCCATATCGTGCCGATGGCCCAGTATCAGGGCCAGACTGTGTCCTCCACCCGCATCCGCGCGGCGCTGGAGGAAGGCCGCCTGGCCGACGCCAACGCCATGCTCGGCACGCCTTACGCCATTGATTGGCCGGTCGTCCACGGCAAGGGCATCGGCAGCGGCAAGCTGGGCACGCCGACGCTGAACCAGAACTATCCCGCTGCCGCATTGCAGCCCTGCGCGGGCGTCTACCTGACCCGCATTTTCCTCAATGGTACGTGGTGGCCGGCCGCAACCGGCATCGGCAAGCGCCCCACTGTGGACCAGAGCGCCGACGCCGCCGTGACCTGCGAGACCTTTGTGCCGGACTTCACCGGCAATGTCTACGGCCAGCAGCCGGTACTGGAATTTTACAAATATTTCTGTCCTGTGCGCAAGTTCAATTCCCTCATCGAGCTGGCGGCCCTCATCCACCACGCCGCCGACGAGAGTAAAGCATATTTTGTCGGGGTAAATGCGACAAAATAATTGCGGAAAAAGCAGATTTGCACTTGTATTCCCCAAAAGGTTGTGCTATACTACTAGTGTTACCGCGGCCCGGTATGGGGCGTATGCCTCAACGGTTCCAACTACCCCTTACTGCGCCAACGGCCGATATATTTTTCAGAAAGAGGTATTTACCAATGAGCCAGAAATCCGCTATCGACAAGCAGCCCATCATCGCTAAGGCAGCCATCCATGAGGGTGACACCGGTTCTCCGGAGGTTCAGGTTGCTCTGCTGACCGCTCGTATCAACCACCTGACCGAGCATCTGAAGACCAACAAGCATGACAACCACAGCCGCCGCGGCCTGTTCAAGATGGTCGGCCGCCGCCGCAATCTGCTGGCCTATCTGCAGAAGAAGGACATCAACCGTTACCGTGCCCTGATCGCTGAGCTGGGTCTGCGTAAGTAATTTTCGCAAAAACGGGCAGGGTGCATTTGCACTCTGCCTGCTTTTTTTATAAGTGCGCAGCCGCCCATTTCGCGGACGGTTGTAGGGGCAGATTCCATATCCGCCTGTGCCTGTTCCCGGCAATGCACACCTGAAAATCCACTGCACCTGTATTTTACAGCCGCCCCGCCGCCATTTTGTGCAGTAAATCGAGCACCCAAGCAACTGGCTTGGCTGCTGGCTTTATTGTACAGAATCGGGGCAGGGGAGCGCTGAAAGTAAAAATCTACCAAAGAAGGAGAATCCCTATGGCTTACGAATTCGCATCCAGACTGGAAACCTTCCCCAAGTACCGCAAGTTCGAGACGACCTTTGCGGGCCGCCCCTTTGTGGTCGAGACCGGCAAAATGTGCGGTCTGTCCAACGGCAGCGCGATGATCCGCTACGGCGCGACCTGCGTGCTGTGCAACGTTACGATGAGCGACAAGCCGCGCGACGGTGTTGACTTCTTCCCCCTGAGCGTCGAGTTTGAGGAAAAACTCTACGCCGCCGGCCGCATCCCCGGCAGCTTCATGCGCCGTGAGGGCCGCCCCGGCGAGCACGCCATCCTGTCCTCCCGCGTCGTTGACCGCCCCATCCGCCCGCTGTTCCCGAAGGATATGCGCAACGATGTCTGCGTGACGATGACCGTCATGAGCCTGGATCCCGACTGCTCTGCCGAAATCTCCGGCATGAATGGCGCGTCCCTGGCCATCGCCATGTCTGATATTCCGTGGGGCGGCCCCATCGCCGGCGTTTTCGTCGGCCTGGTGGACGGTGAAATCGTCCTGAACCCCACCAAGGAGCAGCGCGAGCACAGTGACCTGTCCTTGACC
This sequence comes from Gemmiger formicilis, assembly GCF_018784445.1. Classification (GTDB taxonomy): domain Bacteria; phylum Bacillota; class Clostridia; order Oscillospirales; family Ruminococcaceae; genus Gemmiger. The sequence goes on from NZ_WQOH01000045.1 coordinate 31,833, forward strand.
CTGGCCGCCAGCGAGGAAAAGATCGTCATGATTGAGGCCGGTGCCAACGAGGTCGACGAGGAGACCATGATGAAGGCCATCCGCGCCGGTCATGAGGAAATCAAGAAGATGCTCGCCTTCATCAACGGTATCGTCGCCGAGATCGGCAAGCCGAAGAAGAGCTTTACACCTGTGGAGTTGGATCATGCCCTGCTGGCCGATGTCTATGCCAAGCATCTGGACGAAGTCAAGGCTGCCATGGACACCGACGACAAGAATGTCCGCGACGCCGCCCTGCTGCCCATCATGGATGCTATTGCCGCCGAGCACCCCGACCTGACCGCCGCCGACCTCGACCTCATCAGCTACAAGCTGCAGAAGAAGGTCGTTCGTACCTGGCTGCTCGAGGACGGCAAGCGCGTGGACGGCCGCGGCATCAATGAGATCCGCCCGCTGGCCGCCGAGGTTGGCCTGCTGCCCCGCGTCCACGGCTCCGGCATGTTCACCCGCGGCCAGACGCAGGTGCTGACCATCTGCACCCTCGGCTCCACCAAGGATGCCCAGCTGATGGATGACCTGTCCGACACGCCTTACAAGCGCTATATCCACCACTACAACTTCCCGCCGTACTCCGTCGGCGAGGCTCGCGCACCCCGTAGCCCCGGTCGCCGCGAGATCGGCCATGGCAACCTGGCCGAGCGTGCCCTGATCCCCGTACTGCCCGATCAGGCCGAGTTCCCCTACACCATCCGCTGCGTCTCCGAGGTTCTGTCCTCCAATGGCTCCACCTCCCAGGCTTCCATCTGCGGCTCTACGCTGGCCCTGATGGACGCCGGTGTGCCCATCAAGGCACCCGTTGCCGGTATCTCCTGCGGCCTTATCACCGATGGTGACCCGCTGCACGGCGGCCGCTGGATGACGATGCTCGACATTCAGGGCGTCGAGGACTTCCACGGCGATATGGACTTTAAGGTCGGCGGCACCCGCCGCGGCATCACCGCCATCCAGATGGACATCAAGGTGGACGGCCTGACCTATGAGATCGTTGAGGAAGCGCTGGAGAAGTGCCGCAAGGGCCGCCTGTACATCCTTGACCAGATCATCAAGCCGGTCATTGCCGAGCCGCGCGCCGAGCTGTCCAAGTATGCGCCCAAAATGTTCAGCATGATGATTCCGGTTGACAAGATCAAGGATGTCATCGGCAAGGGCGGCAAGGTCATCCAGGAAATGTGCGCCAACTTCAACTGCAAGATCGACATTGAGGAGGACGGCCATGTCTTTATCTCTGCCGTCGATCAGGACGATGCCAAGCGCGCTATTGCGACCATCAAGACCATTGTCGAGGATCCCGAGATCGGTGCTATCTACAAGGGCCGCGTGACCCGCCTGATGAACTTCGGTGCCTTCGTCGAGATCGCCCCCGGCAAGGAGGGTCTGGTTCACATCTCCAAGCTGGACGATCATCGCGTTGAGCATGTTGAGGATGTCGTTGCCGTCGGCGACCCTATCTTCGTCATGGTGACCGACATCGACCAGCAGGGCCGCATCAACCTGTCCCGCAAGGACGCCCTGGCAGCCATCGCCAAGAAGCGTGCCGAGGCCGCTCAGCAGTAAGTTACTTTTCTTGCAAGAAAAGTAACCAAAAGAACTCCAAACAAATAAGCCGTAAAAGGGAGGCTGCCCAGGTGGGCAGCCTCCCTTTTTGAATTTCTATTGTGCCGTAGGGGCCGGGCATGCCCGGCCCGCAGCCTCATGTCAGCACCCTTTCATGGATTACATTGTAGGGGAGGAATTCATCCCTCCCGCGGGGCGTCGGGGACGCCGCCCCCTACAAATGAGGAGTTACCATTTTCCTTTAGTAATTCGTCCACCGACCAAAATGGCGGAGAAAATGGCGACAAAAAGAAAGAATGTAATCCAGAGCGGAGCGAGTATCCAAAACCAAGACCATGAAATTAGTCCCATTGCTTTTAGCACAGCGAAAATCAGGGTTAACGCAACTACGGGATCCAATCCGGGCCGTTCTGAGCGTCTAGCATTCTTCATACGCATAATCCCCTCAAAATGCTGATTGATTGTTTTCTTACCGCCGATTATACCACAAAAGAGGCTGCCGCACAAGGTCAAACCCTATGCCGCAGCCCCTCGCTATAACTCGCTCCCGGTGAAAAATATTGAAAGTTCTTTTGCTTACTTTTCTTTCAAGAAAAGTAAGACTTACTTCTCAATGACTTCCTTCGTGTCGCGGGCAATCATCAGCTCCTCGTTGGTCTCGATGATCAGCGTGCGGACGCGGGCGCCCCAGGCAGTGACCTCAACGACATCTTCCTTCTGCTTGTGTGCATCGCGGTTCTTGTCGGTGTCGATGCGGATGCCCAGCCAATCCATGTGGTGGCAGATCTTGGCGCGGGAGTCGGCGTCATGCTCGCCGATGCCGCCGGTAAAGACGATGGCATCCACACCGCCCATAGCGGCAATGTAGCTGCCGATGGTCTTTTTAATCTGGTAGTTCAGCATGTCGCTGGCCAGCTGTGCGCGCTTGTTGCCGTTTGCGGCAGCCTCTTCCACGTCACGCTTGTCGCTGGACACGCCGGAAACACCCAGCAGACCGGACTTCTTGTTCAGGATCTCGTCCAGCTCGTGGCCGGTGATTTCGAGATTATACTTCAGGTAGTTGACCACAGAGGGATCCAGGTCGCCGCAGCGGGTGCCCATCATCAGACCGGCCAGCGGGGTCATGCCCATCGAGGTGTCGATAACTTTACCCTGGTCGACAGCGGCGATGGAAGAACCGTTGCCCAGATGGCAGGTGATGAGCTTCAGGCGCTCAATAGGCTCCTCCAGAAACTCGGCAGCGCGGTGGCTGACGTACTTGTGGCTGGTGCCGTGGAAACCGTAGCGGCGGACACCGTACTTCTCATAGTACTCGTAGGGGATGGCGTACATGTAGGCCTTCGGGGGCATGGTGGAGTGGAACGCGGTGTCGAAAACAGCCACGTTCGGCTTGTCCTCGCCAAAGACCTTGTAGGAGGCCTCGATGCCCAGGATGGCGGCGGGGTTGTGCAGGGGGGCCAGGGGAGACAGGTCATGGATAGCCTTGACGACCTCGGGGGTGATCAGGCAGCTCTCCTTGAACTTCTCGCCGCCGTGGACCACGCGGTGGCCGATGGCGTCGATCTCGGAAACGCTCTCAATGACCTTGCCCTCGCCGGTGGTCATCTTCTTGACGACCTCGGTGAAAGCCTCGGTGTGGGTGGGGAAGATGGCGGGCGTGGTGGCCTTGTGGCCGTTGGCCTCATGGGTGATCATGCTGCTCTCCATGCCGATGCGCTCGCACAGACCTTTGCACAGGACCTTCTCGCCCTCCATGTCGATCAGCTGGTACTTCAGGCTGGAAGAACCGCAGTTGATAACCAGAACTTTCATGGAATATCCTCCTTAAAACTTGGCAGGGCAGATTTGCCCTTTCCTTATCCGTGATTTTATTATATAATGGTGAAAAAGAATTTTCAAGGGCAAGTTCTGCAAGATAGCACAATTTTTGCACAGTAACGGCAAAGTACTTTTTTAACAATCTATCGCCAAAGAATCAGGAGAAAATCGTTATGGATTTTACAGGCATTATCGCCGAATATGACCCCTTCCACAACGGCCACGCGGCCCAGATTGCGGCGGTGCGGGCGGCAGGTGCCCAGTGCATTGCTGTTTGCATGAGCAGCGGCGCGGTGCAGCGCGGCGGCGTGCCGATTCTGCCCGAGCGGGTGCGGGTGCAGGCAGCGCTGGCTGCCGGGGCGGATATCGTCATTGCCCTGCCTGCGCCCTACGCCTGCGCCACGGCGGAGCAGTTCGCCGCCGCGGGAGTGTATCTGCTGGCCGCCCTCGGGTGTGACACACTGGCTTTTGGGGCCGAGACGCCCGACGCGGGGGCGCTGCTGGACGCGGCCAGGCTGCTGCAATGTGAAGAAATTGACGATGTGATACGCAAAAATCTTGCAACCGGCATGACCTACGCCGCCGCCCGGGCCGAGGCCGCCGACACCCTGCGCCCCGGCACAGGGACTTTGCTGCGCACCCCCAACAACATTTTGGGCATCGAATACTGCAAGGCAATTTTGGCGCAGCACACGCCCCTCACGCCTTTTGCGCTGCCGCGGCTGGGCGCGGCCCACGGCGGCGGGGCAGGGGAGCATGCGGGCACACCGATGGCCAGCGCCAGTTTTTTGCGCAGCCTGCCCCAGCCTGATTGGGAACCCTTTGTGCCTGCCTGGGCGGCGGAACTCTACGGCAAAGCCGCCGCCGAGGGCCTTTTGCTGGACGGCGCAAAATTTGAGACGGCCATTTTAACGCTGCTGCGGATGCAGGATCCCGAAAATTTCGCGCAGGTGCGTGGAGTCAGTGAGGGGCTGGAAAACCGCCTGGCTGCCGCCGTGCGAGAGGCAAACAGCATGGACGACCTGTATACGAGACTAAAAACCAAGCGCTACCCCCACGCGCGGCTGCGGCGGCTGGTGCTGGACGCGGCGCTGCAGCTCCCGGCAGAATTGCCAATGCCGCCCTACCTGCATGTGCTGGGCGCACGAAAAACAGCGCTGCCGTGTTTAAAACAGGCAACGCTCCCGGCGGGCACAGCTCTGGCCGACCTGGTGCGCAGCAGCGCCGAAGCTGAAAAAATCGGCAGACTGCATAGCAAGGCAACAGATTTTTCGTCATTATGCAGAGAAAAAATTCAGCCTATGGGGCTTGCGTTTACTGCTAAGGCGGTGGTAATATAAATATCATATGGAGAAAAAATGCGCATAATACAAGATTGTTGCATTTTTAACGCGCAAAATCGGTACGAAATGAAGGAGTAAAACATGGCGCTGCACGTAATGGACGAAGCAAACCACTGCCTTGGCTGCAAGGTGCCCCGCTGCCAGCAGGGGTGTCCCATCCACACCAATATTCCGGAAGTCATCCGCCTTTTAAAAGCCAACAAGCTGGACGAAGCGGGCCGTATGCTGTTTGAAAACAACCCCCTGACCACCGTCTGCTCGCTGGTCTGCAACCACGAGAACCAGTGCGAGGGGCACTGCGTGCGCGGCATCAAGGGTGCGCCCGTGCATTTCTCGGTCATTGAGAACTACATCTCGTCCACCTACGCCAGCCAGATGACCCAGGGCCCTGCGCCCTCCAACGGTAAAAAGGCCGCCATCATCGGTTCCGGCCCGGCGGGCCTGACCATTGCGGTCATCCTGGCACGCTATGGCTACGATGTTACGATCTTTGAGAGCCACGATAAAATTGGCGGCGTGCTGCGCTACGGCATCCCGGAGTTTCGTCTGCCGAAATCGGTGCTGGATGACTTCGAGTACCGCCACCTACGCTTGAAGGGCATCAAGGTCCGCCCCAACACCGACGTGGGCAAGGCGCTGAAAATCGAGGACCTGTTCCGCGACGGCTACAAGGCCATCTTTATCGGCACCGGTGTATGGCGGCCCAACACGCTGCACATCAAGGGCGAGAGCCTGGGCAACGTACACTACGCCATCAACTACCTGCAAAACCCCGATGTCTACCACCTGGGTGAACGGGCCATTGTTATCGGCGCGGGCAACGCGGCCATGGACGTGGCGCGCACCGCCATCCGCCACGGCACGCGGCATATCGAGTGCTTCTCGCTGTCCCGGCACATCACGGCCAGCGAGTACGAGGCCAGCTATGCCAAGCTCGAAGGCGTCAACTTTATCTTTAACAAAAAGCCGCTGGAAATCACCGATAAGGGCGTTGTCTTTATCGATCTGAGCGAGGCCGAGGACGGCACGCTGACCGAGATCCCCGGCACCGAGAAGCTCTACCCGGCGGACAGCGTTATTGTCTCCATCAGCCAGGGCCCCTGTACGACGATCACCGACAGCACCAAGGATCTGAAAACCAACACTCGCGGCCTGTTTGAAACGGATGAGGTCGGCCGCACCAGCATCCCCGGCATCTTCGCCAGCGGCGACGCCGTCAAGGGCGCACGTACGGTGGTCGAGGCCGTGGCATACAGCAAGACCGTGGCCGAGGCCATGCACGAGTATATGCAGACCCTGCCCCCGGATCTGCCCGACGAGTACGCCAATGTACCTGTCGCGGAGTATGACGAGGGAAACTGACATAAAAAGGCTTCCCCCATGGGGGCTTTATCGCATCCGCGCAAACTCCCTTGCATGCTTCACAAACTCCTTCGCCGCGGGGGACAGCGCCCCACGCGACAAACATGCTAATCCAATGCTGCGCTTGGCGGCAGGTTCCAGCTGCAAAACTTGGCAGCCCGCGCTGGCGGCACCCTCTTTAAACATCAGCTCGGGCATCAGGGCCAAGCCCTGCCCGCAGGCCACCATGGCGATCATGCTCTGGTCGTCCACGATATAGCATTGGCTCGACACGTGCAGATCGTTCTTTTTGAAATAACTTTGGATGTCGGCGTCCACGTCGGACTGCTGGCTGACAAAAGGCTGACCGCGCAGTTCCTCGGCCCGCACCACGCCGGGGCGGCGGGGCTTGTAGTCCGGCGGTGCAATGCAAATCAGGCGGTCATCGTACAGCGGCTCAAAATCCAGTTCCTGGGCGCTGGAATTGGAGAGAAATCCCAATTCCACCGCGCCGGTTTTCAGCCAGCCGGTAATATCATCGTAGGATCCCTGGTAAATTTGCACGTCGATGCCCGGGAACGCAGCCCGGAAGCCCGGCACGATTTTGGGCAGCCAGGTTACGCAGGCCGAGTTGAACACCCCCAGCCGCAGCGCACCCTTGTGCATACCGTTGATCTGGGCAATGGACTGCTCCAGCGACTCGCTGCTGGCCAGCATTTGCTGGATGGCGGGCATCAGTTTTTCGGCGGCGGCGGTCAGGGTGACGCCGCTTTTGGTGCGGGTGAACAGCGGAAAGCCGCACTCGGCCTCCACGCCGGACACCGCGTGGCTGACGGCGGAAGGGGTGATGTGCATACGCTCCGCCGCGGCGGCAAAGGTGCCCAGCTGGGCGACAATGCTTAACAGCTGGCAGTCTGTCAGAGTCATGGTCTGCATCTCCTATGGTGAATAAAATTCATGTGATGTATGAAAAAGTTGAGCTTTACTTCATGCCTATAATGTACTATCATAAAGTCAGAAAGTCAATGCCTGCATCGCACAATGCAGGTTGAAAATGACTCCTCTCCCTCCAACCTCACCCCACCGGCCCGCACACCGGTGGGGCTTTTTTTATTTTGCGGATTGTGGTATGATACTAATAAAGCCTTTCCCCAAGGGGGAAGGTGCCCCGAAGGGGCGGATGAGGGGTGGCCTTCCCGCGGCAAACCGTGAATGGGTGGCTGCGGCAGACCGGCCCCTCATCAGGCCGTTTCACGGCCAGCTTCCCCCAAGGGGGAAGCCTTTAACGTAAAGGTGGAAAATCACATGGCAAAATCACGTGGGGTGCGGGGCGCGGCGGGTTTCTGCGCGGTGGCATCCTTGGTATATCTTCTGGTGCGCAGCCTGCTGTATGCGCTGGTCAGCACCCTTATGGGGCTGGCGCACCCGGGGGCCAGTATGGCAAAACCCCTGGGCTTCAGCGAGGTCAGCCTGGCGCTGTTCCAGTTGATTATTGGGCTGGGGGCCATCGGTCTGACGCTGGTTTTTATGATGAAACTGACCCGTCTGCGGTCCGACGACCTGCGCCTTACGCTGCCCGCACCGTGGAGCCCAGGCTTCTGTCTGCCGGTGTTCCTTGGCGTGGCGAACCTCGCCAACCTGGCAGGGGCGCTCATCAACCACATCACCGGCAGCGAGACAACGGCCCAGATGCTGCCCAGCGGCGGGCCGGAGCTGTTCATGTACTATCTGGCGCTCTGCGTCATGCCCGCTGTGGCCGAGGAACTACTGTTCCGCGGCGCGTTCCAGGGCTTGATGCGCCCTAGCGGCAGCGCGGCGGCCATCTTTGCCCCGGCACTTCTGTTCGGGCTGCTGCATCTGGATCTGGCGCAGGGGTTGACGGCTTTTGTCTGCGGCGTGTTCCTGGGCTGGCTGGCCGAGCGCTCGGGCAGCATTTTACCGGGGATGCTGCTGCATCTGGTGAACAACACACTGGCATTTTTGACGATGTATCTTCGGTATTATGCCCCGACGGAGGCATCCTTCGGCGTCGAGCTGTTCCTGCTGCTTTTCTTCCCGCTTTTCGGGCTGTGGATGATCTGGCACGCGCGAGGGCAGGGGTTCCGCTTTTCGGCGGGGCTGCGGCCCGGCGTGGATGTACTGGCGGTCTTTACCAGCCCGGCATACAGCGCAGTTGTGATTTTCCTGGTGGTTTATGCTGTGATTTTTGTACATTGAGAGGAAACTATGTCCGATGAAGAACTGATGCAGACCGCGCTGGACGAGGCAAAAATTGCTGCGTCCCTCGGCGAAGTGCCGGTGGGGGCGGTCGTCGCCAAGGACGGCGAGATCATTGCCCGCGCCCACAACCTGAGGGAGAGCGGCAAAAACGCCACCTACCATGCCGAGCTTATGGCCATCGACGCAGCCTGCAAGGCACTGGGCGGCTGGCGGCTGTGGCAGTGTGAGCTGTTCGTGACGCTGGAACCCTGCCCGATGTGCAGCGGAGCCATCATAAACAGCCGCCTGAAGCGGGTCGTCTACGGCGCCCGCGACCCCAAGGCCGGCTGCTGCGGTGGCCTGACTGACCTGTTTGCCCTGCCCTTCAACCACCACCCGGTCATTGAATCGGGTTTGATGGAGGCAGAAGCGCAGGCCCTATTGCAGGAATTTTTTGTGATGCTGCGGGAAAAAAGGAAGAAAAAATAACCATGAACAAAAACGTACTCATCACCGGCGGCAGCCGGGGCATTGGCGCGGCGGCGGTGCTAGCGTTCGCCAAGGCCGGTTATAACGTCGCCTTTACCTACAACGCCCACCCAGACGCCGCGGACGCCGTGCGCCGCCAGGCCGAAGCCCTCGCCCCCGGCGGGTGCTTCCTTGCCATCCGGGCCGACGCGGGCGACTCTATTCAGGTGCAAGCCGCCGTGGAGCAGGCACAGCGGGAACTAGGCAGCCTGCAGGTGCTCGTCTGCAACGCGGGCATCGCACAGGTCAAACTTTTCACCGACACCACCGACGAGGATTGGCGGAGGATGATGGCCGTTGACATGGACGGCGCGTTCTACGCTTGCCGTGCCGTGCTGCCCGGCATGATCCACCAGAAATATGGCCGCATCCTGCTGGTCAGCAGTATGTGGGGCCAGACCGGCGGCAGCTGCGAGGTCGCGTACAGCGCGGCCAAGGCGGGCCTCATCGGTCTGGGCAAGGCGCTGGCAAAAGAGGAAGGCCCCAGCGGCATCACGGTCAACGTCATTGCGCCGGGCGTCATTGACACCGACATGATGGCGGGCTTTACCGCAGAGGACCGCGCCGCTTTGGCCGAGGAAACCCCGGTGGAGCGCCTGGGCACAGCGGACGAGATTGCACGCACGATGGTCTTTCTGGCCGATGAGGCCAGCGGCTACATCACCGGCCAGGTGCTGGGTGTCAACGGAGGACTGGTGATTTGATGCGCGCCGAATACCGCGAGGGAGAGCGCTTTTCACACCTTGATTTTACAGAGGAAACCTTTTACGACTGCGACTTCTCCGACTGCACTTTCATCGACTGCACATTTGAAAACTGCAAGCTGGACCACAGCGTGCTGAGCGAGTGCCAGTTCATCCGCTGTACAATTACAGGACTGAAAACCACGATGTCCCGTGCAAAGTTTACAGAATTTCAAAACTGCACCCTCAACAATATCGACTGGCTGTCCCTGCAGGGAGACGGCTCGTTTGCTGACCCGATCGAAAAATTGCAGGACTGCCGCCTGAAATACAACACCTTCACCGAGATGAACCTTACAAAATTCAACTTTGCGGGCAACGAGATCCAACGCTCTATGTTTGCCAAGTGCAATCTCGTCAGCGCGGATTTCGAGAAATGCGACCTGTTGGACACCGAGTTTTACCAGTGCGATATGCGGAAGGCAAACTTCAAAGAGGCTGGCGGATATAAAGTCGATATCTTCGGCTGCAAGCTGCAGGATGCAAAATTTTCACTGCCGGAGGCAGTGTCGCTGTTGGGAGATTTGAGGATCAAATTGCTATGAAGAATATACAGATTGAAAAACTGTCCAATTTGTATACAATCCGCCGCCTGACAGACGCCGATGTGTCGATGCTGTACGCATGGATGCTGCGCAATGACCAGTACTTCAGGTATTGCGGCGGCGGTACGACTCGGCATTGACAAGGAAAACCTGCAGTCCAATCATTTCTGGCGCAAAAACGGCTTTGCAGTGTTAAGAGAAGCAGCGCAGGAGCGCGGCATCGTCTTGCTTGCGGAACGGCGTCTGGCGTAAATGCCCTCTGGCTGCCGCCCTTACAGTGGAAACAGGATACTACACACCCCACCCCCCTCTTTGCATACTATACCGCAAAGGGGGGCTTTTTATGGCTGTATACCAGAACGGCATTGATGTGTCGCGCTACCAGGGCAATATCAACTGGGGCAGGGTGGCGGCGGCGGGCAAGCAGTTTGCCATGGTGCGCGTGGGGTCCAGCAACAGCGGCGGGCTGTATGTTGACCCGTATTTCTTGCAGAATGTCAACGGGGCTAAGGCGGCGGGCCTGCGGGTGGGGGCCTACTACTACACCTACGCCCGCACCCGCGCCGCCGTCGCCAACGAGCTGACGACCTTTTTGAACGTCATGGAGGGGCTGCAATTAGAGTACCCGGTGTTTGTGGATGTCGAGGATTTCAGCCTGACCAGCCTGGGCCGCGCCGAGTTGACCAGCCTGGTGCAGTACGCCATGGATATCCTCTACCAGCGCAAATGGTACGCAGGATGGTATAGCTACACGAACTACATCAATAATTATCTGAACGCCGCCGCGCTGCGCCAATATCCGCTGTGGGTGGCGGATTACCGCTCGACCTTAGGCTACAACGGCAACTACGCCATGTGGCAATATTCGGGCAGCGGCAGTGTGAACGGGATATCCGGCGCGTGCGACCTGAACCGTAGTTACAAGGACTTTTTACCCGAAATACAGGCCGGAGGCTACAATAATTATGGGGTCTCCGGCCCTTCTATGGAGACGGTGGCGGGCCAGCGGCTTGTGGTGTTCAATGCCCGGTGCGAGTATTTCTACACGGCCAATTTCAACGATGTAGTGGGCTATCTGCCGCTGGGCAGCTACTGCGTCGTCAAGCAGAGCACCCAGAAATACAACGGCTATGATTGGGTCATCTTCCGCTTCCAGGGTACCGAGTATTGGACAGCTGTCATCGGCGACCGCAACCGGGTCGAACCGTGTAATTGTAACTGCAATTCATAAGAACAACTTGACAACAACGAATTGTTGTATTACACTGAGCTTGCAGGGGCGGATGCCCGCATCTGCCCCCTACAACCTGCCCGCAGAGAGTAAGTCGATTTGACAAACACTTCCAAACTGTGGTTTAATAAAAATATATGTGCAAAAACTACCACTGTTTCAATATAAATCAGGGGGAACCGCCGCATGGCAAAAAAACAACAGGAATACGGCAATGACAGTATCCGCCAGCTGAAAGGCGCCGACCGTGTGCGCAAGCGCCCGGCGGTCATCTTCGGCTCCGACGGTGTCGAGGGCTGCGCCCATTCCATTTTTGAAATTATCTCCAACTCCATTGATGAAGCCCGCGACGGCCACGGCAACCGCATCAACGTCACGCTCTTTCCGGATCATGTCGTCGAGGTCGAGGACTTCGGCCGCGGCATCCCGGTGGACTACAACAAGGCCGAGGAACGCTGGAACTGGGACCTCGTTTTCTGTGAGTTGTACGCCGGCGGCAAATACGCCGAGGGCAGCGGCAACTATGATTTCAGCCTGGGTCTGAACGGCCTGGGCCTGTGTGCCACTCAGTACGCCAGCGAGTGGATGACTGCCGATATCTACCGCGACGGTTTCCACTACCACCTCGACTTCCAAAAAGGCGAGAATGTGGGCGGTTTGCAGAAAGAGCCGTTCAAGGGCAAGCGCACCGGCTCGGTCATCCGCTGGAAGCCCGACACCGAGGTCTTTACCGACATTGCCGTCCCGGCGGAATCTTTCAAAGATATGCTGCGCCGCCAGGCCGTCGTCAACGACGGTGTGACGCTGGTGTTCACCGACAAGTCCGGCGCGGACGCCGAGAAGTTTGAGTATCTGTACGAGCACGGCATCACCGACTATGCCAACGAATTGGTAGGGGATAAGGCATTGACGCCGGTATACTTCTGCAGCGGTGCTGCCACCGGCCGCGACCGCGCTGACCAGCCGGACTATCAGGTCAAGATGAACGTCGCGTTCGCATTCTCCAACACCGTGCAGTGTCTGGAATACTACCACAACTCCAGCTGGCTGGAGCACGGCGGCAGCCCCGACCGCGCTGTGCGCACGGCCTTCGTCAGCCAGATCAACGCCTGGCTGAAAAACAAGGGCCTGTATAAGAAAAACGAAAGTGCGATTACCTTCGCCGATGTGCAGGACTGCCTTGTGCTGGTGTCGTCCAGCTTCTCCACCCGCACGAGCTACGAGAACCAGACCAAGAAAGCCATCACAAACAAATTTGTGGCCCAGGCCATGACCGAGTTCCTCAAGCATCAGATCGAGGTCTACTTCATTGAGCACCCCGACGAGGCAGAAAAGGCCTGCAAGCAGGTTCTTATCAATAAGCAGAGCCGCGAACACGCCGAAAAGGCGCGCATCACCATCAAAAAGACGATGACCCAGCAGATGGACCTCGCCAACCGCGTGCAGAAGTTCGTCGACTGCCGCACCAAGGATGCCAGCCGCCGCGAGCTGTACATCGTGGAGGGCGATTCCGCTATGGGTGCGGTCAAGCAGAGCCGCGACTCGGAGTTCCAGGCCATCATGCCCATCCGCGGCAAGATCCTGAACTGCCTGAAAGCCGACTACGCCCGTATTTTCAAGTCGGAGATCATCACCGATCTGATCCGCGTCATGGGCTGCGGTGTTGAGCTGGGCGGCAGCCACAACAAAGACCTGGCCAGCTTCAACCTGGACAACCTGCGCTTTAATAAAGTCGTCATCTGTACCGATGCCGATGTCGACGGCTACCAGATCCGCACCCTAGTGCTGACGATGCTCTACCGCCTGACGCCGACCCTTATCAACAAGGGGTATGTCTACATCGCCGAGTCGCCGCTGTACGAGATCAACACGAAGAACAAAACCTACTTCGCCTACACCGAGCCGGAAAAGGCTGACATCCTGCGTCGCATCGAGGACGAAAAGTACACGATCCAGCGCTCGAAAGGTCTGGGCGAGAACGACCCCGAGATGATGTGGCTGACGACGATGAGCCCCGAGAGCCGCCGCCTTATCAAGGTATTGCCCACCGATGCCGAGCGCACCGCCGCGGTGTTTGACCTGCTGCTGGGTGACAACCTGCAGGGCCGTAAAGAGCATATCGCCGAGCACGGTTCGGAGTATTTGGACGATTTGGATGTAAGCTGATTGCCCACGATGTTACGCATGTAGGGGCGGGGTATGCCCCGCCCTCAGCCTTTCCGCAAACGCTCTGCTCCCGGCAGGAGCCGGACATATCCGGCCCCTGCCGGGCAGCTGTGAAATATAGGATTTTATCATATGGCAAGAAAAAAAGAAAAAAAGCTGACCCCGGCGCGCCCGCAGCTGGGCGATAACGTCGAGATTTTATCAGCGGGCGAGGTGCTGGAATCCGCCATCACCGACACGCTGGAAACCAACTATATGCCCTATGCGATGAGCGTTATCGTCTCCCGCGCACTGCCGGAGATCGACGGCTTCAAGCCCGCCCACCGCAAGCTGCTCTACACGATGTACGAGATGGGCCTGCTGAAAGGCAACCGCACCAAGAGCGCCAACATCGTGGGCAGCACCATGCACCTGAACCCCCACGGCGACGCTGCGATTTACGACACGATGGTTCGCATGGGCCGCTCCAATGAGAGTCTGCTCGTACCGTTCGTCGACTCCAAGGGCAACTTCGGCAAGGCGTACAGCCGCGATATGGCCTACGCCGCCGCCCGTTACACCGAGGCCAAGCTCGAGCCGGTCTGCGACGAACTGTTCCGCGATATCGACAAGGACACCGTAGACTTTGTGCCCAACTACGACGGCACGACCACCGAGCCGACGCTGCTGCCCGTCACATTCCCGACGATTCTCGCAAACAACACGCTGGGCATCGCCGTCGGCATGGCGTCCAATATCTGCTCCTTCAATCTGGAAGAACTCTGCAACGCGACGATCGCGCTGATGAAGGACCCCCAGGCCGATTTGCGGGAAATCATCCCCGCGCCGGATTTCGTCGGCGGCGGCACGATTCTCTACGATGCCGCCGAGATGCAGAACGTGCTGGAAAACGGCCGCGGCAGTGTCCGCGTCCGCGCTAAGTGGAGCTACGATAAAGAGAACAACTGCATCGACGTCACCCAGATCCCGCCCACGACGACCGTTGAGGCCATCATGGACAAGATCACCGAGCTGGTCAAGCTGGGCAAAATCCGCGAAATCAGCGATATGCGCGACGAGACTGACCTGAACGGTCTGAAACTGACCATCGACCTCAAGCGCGGCCAGGATCCCGACAAGCTGATGACCCGCCTGTATAAGGCCACGCCCTTGGAGGACAGCTTTGCCTGCAACTTCAATGTCCTGATTGCGGGCCAGCCCAAGGTGCTGGGGGTGCGCAGCATTCTGAATGAGTGGATCGCTTTCCGCGCCGAGTGCGTGCGCCGCCGCACCTACTACGATTTGCAGGGCAAGCAGAAGCGCCTGCATCTGCTCAAAGGCTTGAAAGCTATCCTGCTGGATATCGATAAAGCAATTGAAATTGTGCGCAATACCGCAGAGGAAACCGAGGTCGTACCCAACTTGATGATTGGCTTCGGCATCGACGAGGTGCAGGCCGAGTACGTGGCCGAAATCAAGCTGCGCCACTTGAACCGCGAGTATATTTTGAAGCGCACCGAGGAAATTGAGGAACTGGAAAACGCCATTGCTGACCTCGAGGATATCCTCAAACGTCCGGCACGCATCAACAAAATTATCATGAAAGAGCTGGCCGACGTCGCCAAGAAGTACGGTAAGCCCCGCCGCTGCGAAATTATGTACGAAGTCCCCGCCGCCGAGAGCGAGGAGCCGGAGCAGCAGATCCCGGATTACCCGGTGCATCTGTTCTTCACGCGGGACGGTTACTTCAAGAAAATCACGCCGCAGAGCCTGCGCATGAGCGGTGAACAGAAGCTGAAAGACGGCGACGAGGTCCTGTTCACCTGCGAGAGCACGAACAGCGTGGAACTGTTGTTCTTCACGAACCATCGTCAGGTTTACAAGTCCCACGCCTATGACTTCGGCGACAGCAAGGCGAGCGTTTTGGGCGATTACGTGGCCTCGGCCCTCGGCATGGAGGAGGGTGAAGTGCCGCTGTATATGGTGGTCACGCCCGACTACAAAGGCTGGATGCTCTTCTTCTACGACAACGGCAAGTGCGCCAAAGTGCCGCTTTCCAGCTATGAGACGAAGCAGAACCGGCGCAAGCTGCTGAAAGCGTACAGCGACAAGGCCGTGCTGGCTTTTATGCGCTATCTGCCCGAGGAAACCGAGCTGGCTATCTTCACCAGCAACAACCGCCTGCTGCTGGTGGGCAGTGCGCTGATTCCCGAGAAGGCGACCCGCGACACCGCCGGTGTCAATGTGGTGGCGCTCAAGAAAAACGCGAAGATTTCCCGCGTGACGCTGGCCGAGGGCCTGGAACTAAACGACGCCCCGCGCTACCGCGTGCGGACCCTGCCTGCCGCCGGTGCCATTTTGAAAGACGACGACAAAGCCGAGCAGCTGACACTGTAAGCGCGAAAGGCTTCCCCCAAGGGGGAAAACGAGGTTTCCTGTGAAATTTCCAAAATTGCTTGACATTGTGCTTGCTTTGTGCTAAAATATTTCAGCAATCGTTCAGATGGCTGCTCCGTCCGCACAGGATGGCGGGCGCTGGTGGCCGCAATTCGGAGATTGTGATGAGCACATATATTGAGTATGGCTCCTTTTATCATGATCGAGAAAGAGGTGAAATAACCATGAAGCAGGGCATCCATCCGAACTATGTGGACTGCACCATCACTTGTGCCTGCGGCAACGTGATTCACACCCGTGACACCAAGCCGGAGATCCACGTCGAAGTTTGCAGCAAGTGCCATCCCTTCTACACCGGCAAGCAGAAGCTGGTCGATACCGGTGGCCGCGTCGAGCGTTTCAAGCGCCGCTTCGCCAAGTCTGGCAAGTAATTCCGTTTTTTGTACCCCGGATGGTTTTTCATCCGGGGTATTTTTTGCTATACAGCGAGGTTTCCTATGGCTGATTACAAGACCATCCGCGGCACATCCACCTTTGAATATGAGGAAAAGCGCAGTCGTTTTATCGCCACCGCCGCCTTTGCCGACACCGAGGAAAAGGCCCTGGCTGTGCTGAACGCCGTGCGTGCCGCCAACCGCACCGCAAGGCACAACGTTTACGCCTATGTGCTGCAAAACGGTCGCACGCGGTATTCCGACGACGGCGAACCAGCCAAGACCGCCGGTACGCCGGTGCTGGAAACCATCGGCCATGCGGGCGTGGCGGACGTTATTGTTGTGGTAACGCGGTATTTCGGCGGCATCCTGCTGGGCACCGGCGGATTGGTGCGGGCCTACACCGCCGCCGCGTCGGGGGCTTTGCAGAATGCCGAGCTTGTCAGTATGCGGCTGGTGGTGGACTGCCGCCTGCGCGTGCCCTACGCCCAGTTTGAGCAGGCCCAGCGCATCATAGCGGCGGCAGAAACACGGCTGGACGAGCCGATTTTTGACGATGCCGTGACACTCTGCTGGCGTATGCCCGCAGGGCAGGAGGGCACACTTGTTACAGCCCTGACCGAGCTGACCCGCGGCGGCGCAGAGGTGGAGATCTCCGAGGCACAGTACGCGGCGTTTTGAATTGCGGCGCCCCTAGCGGGGTGAGGGTGCCCCGCCCGACGTCCCGCCCCCCGCAGCCGTGAAAAAACTTCAAAAAAATTTCCACAAAAAAAGAGTGTTTCCCGCAGTTTTGTCGTATTTATAAATAGAAGCTGTAAAAAAGGGGGACATACCATGACGATCCGCGAAGAGACCGAAGCCATCGAGCGCCGAACCTTGAGCCGTTATGCAACGTTGAGCGAAAACAGCCTGGGCCGCCGCACGCTGTTGGAAGATGACCCCATCCGCCCCTGTTTCCAGCGCGACCGGGACCGCATTCTGCACTGCAAGGCGTTCCGCCGCCTAAAGCAAAAGACCCAGGTCTTTCTCTCGCCGGAGGGCGACCACTACCGCACCCGCCTGACCCACACACTGGAAGTCTCCCAGATCGCCCGCACGATCTCCCGCGCTCTGCGCCTGAACGAGGATTTGACCGAGGCCATCGCCCTGGGCCATGATCTGGGGCACACGCCCTTCGGCCACGCGGGGGAGCGGGCGCTGAACCGGCTGTGCCCGGGCGGCTTTACCCACTACCGCCAAAGCCTGCGGGTGGTGGATTACTTAGAGCGCGACGGCCAGGGCCTGAACCTGACCTGGGAGGTGCGCAATGGCATCGTGACCCACACGTCGGGCGCGTGGGCCCGCACACCGGAGGGCTGCGTTGTGCGCCGCGCCGACCACATTGCATTTTTGAACCACGACATCGAGGACGCCATCACCGCCGGTGTGCTGGACGCCCGCCAGCTGCCGCCCGAAGCTACCGCCGTGCTGGGCGCGACGAAATCCCAGCGCATCACGACGATGATAACCGATCTGATCGTCCACAGCGGGGAAGGGCAGATCAATTTTTCGCCCGAGGTCGAGGCCGCCTACGCGATTTTGAAGGACTTCATGTACTCAACGGTCTACGTTGACAAGGAGGCCAAGCGCGAGGAAAAAAAGGTGGACAAGCTCATCAGCGAACTGTACACCCGCCTGAGCGACGAACCGGCCCTGATGCCAAATTTTTATATGCAGATCGCCTACAACGAGGGCGTTGACCGCGCCGTGACCGACTACATCAGCGGCATGAGCGATGAGTTTGCCACACGCCTGTTTGAGGAACTGTTCGTGCCGCAGAAATGGCACGTTTTGTAACCGCTGCGCCGTAGGGGCCGGGCATGCCCGGCCCTGCACAGATTGGCAGACGCAGCATTGCGGGAAAACCGCGGGCCGGGCATGCCCGGCCCCTACAATCTGACAAGGAGGTGCAGTCAACCCATGATCCCCCAGGAATACATACAGGAAGTCGTGCGGCGCAATGATATTGAAGAGATCATCGGCCAGTATGTGCAGCTGCGCCGCCGCGGGCGCACCGCCACCGGACTGTGCCCCTTCCATAACGAAAAAACGCCGTCCTTCGTCGTTTACCCGGACACCCAGAGCTTTTACTGCTTCGGCTGCGGCGCAGCGGGCGACGTCATCAGCTTTGTGCGCAAGTACAATAACCTCGGCTATGTCGAGGCCGTCAAACAGCTGGCCTCCCGCGCCGGAATGCCCCTGCCCGAGGAGGACGACCGCGAATCCCGTGCCCGCCAGCGTCTGCTGGAAATCAACCGCTGCGCCGCGCGGTATTTCTACGAGAACCTCAACGCCAAAACGCCGGAGGCCGCCATGGCCCGCCGCTACTGGAAAGAGAAGCGCGGCCTGTCCGACGCGGCCATCCGCCGCTTCGGCCTGGGCTATGCGCCCGATGATTTCGTCGGCCTGCTGCACTATTTAAAGCACCTTGGCTTCTCGGAAAGCGAACTCGAAACTTCCGGCCTTGTCAAGCGCAGCGCCAAGGGCAATCTCTACGATATCTTCCGCCACCGCGTCATGGTACCCATCATCGATGTGCGCGGGGCTATCATCGCCTTTGGCGGCCGCGTGCTGGATGATTCTAAGCCCAAGTACATCAACAGCCCGGAGACGATGGTTTACCACAAATCCCGCACGCTGTTTGCGCTGAACGTCGCAAAAAAATCCAAGTCCAAGCGCTACATCCTCTGCGAAGGCTACATGGACGTTATCTCAATGCACGAGGCCGGGTTCGACACGGCGGTCTGTGCCTGCGGAACGGCCCTGACAGCCGAGCAGGCCAAGCTGCTGAGCGAATACGCCGACGAGGTCGTATTGAGTTACGACTCCGACGAGGCGGGCCAGAAAGCCACCGAGCGCAGCCTGGGCATCATGGCCAATACGCCGATGAAAGTCAGCGTGTTAAGCTACCAGGGCGCGAAGGACCCCGACGAGTTCATCAAAAAATATGGCCGTGAGCGGTTTGAAATGCTCTTGAACGGCACGGCCAATCCCACCGAGTTCCAGCTGAAAAAGGCAAAATCCAAGTACGACCTGCGCAGCGACGATGGGCGGTTGAGCTACATCCGCGAGGCTATCGACATTCTGACCGAACGCGGCGTCAGCCCCACGGCGCGGGATGTCTACGCCGGGCGGCTGGCCGACGAGACCGGCGTCTCCAAACAGGCCATCGTATCCCAGATGCAGGGCGCGGTGCGCACCGCCGAGCGCCGCAATTACCGCAAGGAACAGCGCGATTTATCCAAAGAGGGCATTGCCGCTGATATCCGTGTGCCCTACACCAGCGGCGGCGAGTCTGCCCTGGGCGCGGCCAGTGCGGCCCGGCAGCTGGCCGCGGCCCTGCTGCAAAAGCCGGAGGAAGTGCCCTACGTGCGCAGCCGCCTGGATATGGAGATGGTGCTTGACCCTGAAATGAAAACGGTGCTGAACGCCATCTTCCGCTGTGTGGACGAGCAGCTGCCGCTGAACCTGACGACCTTGCAGCAGATGCTGGACGACAAGGCCTTCGGGCAGATTGCCCTGGCTCAGGCGCAGAACCACGGTACGCCCCTGCAAAGACAGGATATTGATATGTACCTGGACCGTATGCAGACCGCCAAGCCCGCCAGCGAAAAGGTCAAGCAGATGGACGCTGACCAGTTCGCAAACTTCTTTGCCGATATCGGCAAGCGCAAGGGCGCCCACCAGCCGACGCCCGATGAATAACGCCATCCCACATCGTTGTTGAACAATATAAAACCAAAAGGAGAACCTACTTATGGCAGAAAAGAAAGACCCCATCCGCAATCTGATCGACAGCGGCCGCCGTGCAGGCAAGCTGACCAGCACCGAAATCAGCGACGCTATGGAAGAAGCCGGCAACGTCCTGGAAGTCGAAGCGATGGAAAAGCTCTATGAGGAGCTGGAAAGCAACGGCATTGAGGTCATCGACGACACCCCCGTCGAGGTGGACGACACCGTTGCCGCCCCGGATGACGGCGCCGACGATTACGAGGACGGCCTGACCGCCGACGGCATCACCATCGACGACCCCGTCAAAGTTTACTTAAAGGAGATCGGCCGCGTGCCGCTGCTGACCCCCGAGGAAGAAACCGAGCTGGCGCTGAAGATTCAGGCCGGCGGCCCCGAGGGCGAGAAGGCCAAGCAGCGTTTGAGCGAGGCCAACCTGCGTCTGGTCGTTTCCATCGCCAAGCGCTATGTCGGCCGCGGCATGCAGTTCCTGGATCTCATCCAGGAGGGCAACCTGGGTCTGATCAAGGCTGTGGAAAAGTTCGACCACACCAAGGGCTTCAAATTCTCCACCTATGCAACGTGGTGGATCCGCCAGGCCATTACCCGTGCCATCGCTGACCAGGCCCGCACCATCCGCATCCCGGTCCACATGGTCGAAACTATCAACAAGGTCAAGAAGGTGTCCAGCCAGCTGCTGCACGAGTGCGGCCACGACCCCAGCGCCGAGGAAATTGCCGAGCGCCTGGATATGCCGGTCGATAAGGTCCGCGAGATCATGCGCGTAGCTCAGGAGCCGGTCAGCCTGGAAACCCCCATCGGCGAGGAGGAGGACAGCCACCTGGGCGACTTCATCCCCGACGACGACGCCCCGGTCCCCGCCGAGGCCGCCAGCCAGACCCTGCTGAAAGAGCAGTTGGCCGATGTGCTCAAGACCCTGACCCCGCGTGAGGAAAAGGTCCTGCGCCTGCGCTTCGGCCTGGAGGATGGCCGCCCCCGCACACTGGAAGAGGTCGGCAAGGAGTTCAACGTCACCCGTGAGCGTATCCGCCAGATCGAGGCCAAGGCCCTGCGCAAGCTGCGCCACCCCAGCCGCAGCAAAAAACTGCGTGACTTCCTGGATTAAGCCCCAAATTGCGGTATTTGGGCCTGAATGTGGTTATTCATACATCAAAAACGACGTTTCATCCGAAAAGAGTGGCAAACTCCACCCTGATGATGTAGAATCATGACAGAAAGTTCTTCAAGGAAAGGCTGCAGGCAGCACCCCCAACAAGGCGCTGCCCGCTGAAAATCAAGGAGGAAAATAGTATGATTTGTGTACATTGCGGACGCGATATCCCCAACGGAACGAAGTTCTGCCCCTTCTGCGGCCAGCCGGTCGCCGCTGACCAGCCCGCCGGTCAGCCTGCGTTCAACATCCAGCCCGGCGCAAGCGTGCGGCCGCCGCAGCAGCCCCCGGTCATGGGCGCACAGCAGCCCATGGGCGGCCAGTCCGCAGCGGCCACCGCAACGGTGACGCCCAAAGCACCCATCGACCCCAAGAAGCTGGCTGTGCCGGTCGCTGTGGCGGCTGTCGTGGTTGTGGGCGGTGTGCTGATTGCCACCCATAAGCCCACCGTCAACCTGAACAAGTACATCACCCTGTCTGCCGAGGGCTACAACTCCATCGGCACGCTGGATGTCGAGTTCGACACCGACAAGCTGGAAAAGGATTACGGCAAAAAGATTGCCAAGAACTTCCAGAAGGCGATGAAGAACCACGAGGAGGACACCTACGGCCTCAGCAACCTGGCCGGCTCCCTGTATGAGGGCGGCGAGACGAGCCTGTTTGTCACCTACTGCGCCGACGGCAGCGCCGACAAGACCCGCAACCTGAGCAACGGCGATGTTGTCACCTACACTTGGGACGGTGTCAACGAGCAGACCAAGAAGGAAGCCGAGGAGCTGTTCGGCGTCAAGATCAAGTGCAGCGACGTGACCTACAAGGTCTCCGGCCTGACTGCTGTGAATACCTTTGATGCTTTCGACGGCGTCGAGGTCGAGTTCGACGGCATCTCCCCGGACGGCAGCGCCACGGTCAACACCCTGCCCACCGCCGAGGCCGCCAAGAGCTTGTACTATACACTGGACGAGCAGTATAACCTCGCCAACGGCGACACCGTCACCGTGACCGTACACAGCAACCGCGATGATTTCAGCGACTGCATCGAGAAGTACGGCGCTATCCCCGCCGCCACTGAAAAGACCTACACGGTGGAAGGACTGAAGGAATACATCACGAGCACGGACGGACTGACCGACTCCGTGTTGGTTAGCTTGCAGAACCAGGCCGAGGATGTGTTGAATGCATACATTGCCAAGTCTTGGGACAGCGAGTGCGTCACCCTCAAGGGGATGAGCTACTTGGGCTACTACATCCTGACCCCGAAAAACAAGGATAACTACGGTGTTTATCAGGATGTTATCATCCTGCCTTATCAGG
Source organism: Gemmiger formicilis (assembly GCF_018784445.1). GTDB lineage: Bacteria > Bacillota > Clostridia > Oscillospirales > Ruminococcaceae > Gemmiger. The sequence goes on from NZ_WQOH01000045.1 coordinate 54,403, forward strand.
TGACCTCGCATAACCACTTTGAGGATGATAAAGGCCAGGTTTATGATGCAGATGTTTCGTACTACTGGTACATCGCTTTCAGGAACGTCAGCAAAGATGCCGACGGCAACATCGCCGGTGGTCTGGATGACTACTATACAGCGAATGCGAGCTTCGATGTTAAAACCGGCCTCGATGATGGCTGGTGGGAGAAGTACTGGAGTTACGATGGCTACCAAACCCTGGACGAGCTGTACAGCAATGCTGTCACCCGTAATGTCGAGGACTACAACCATCAGGACAATGTCGGCTGATAACGGCCTGACACCAATCTGAAACTAACAGCCCCGCCTGCCCGGCGGGGCTGTTTTGCTGCCATGGGGTTGCATTTTGTGCTTGTATGTGATACACTTGCTCACGTGCAAAAAAACTATAATGCGGAGGGAAATAGGAAAAATCATGAAAGAAAAAAACAGAAGCAGCTTCTCCGGTAAACTCGGCTTTGTGCTGTCGGCGGCCGGGGCATCGGTGGGGCTGGGCAATATCTGGCGGTTCCCGTACCTGGCGGCTAAATACGGCGGCGGTATTTTCCTGCTGATTTATATTGTGCTGGCGCTCACCTTCGGCTACACGATGATTATGGCTGAGACCGCCCTGGGCCGCATGACCCACAAAAGCCCGGTCAGCGCCTACGGCAGCTTTGCCAAGCCGGGCAAGAAAAACGGCTTTCTCGGCTTTGGCGGCTGGATCAACGCCATTATCCCGGTCTTGATCGTGCCGTACTACTCGGTCATCGGCGGCTGGGTCATCAAGTATCTGTTTGAGTATCTGCGCGGCAACGCCCAGGGCCTTGCACAGGATGACTATTTCAGCGCCTTCATTGCGGACGGAGCCTCGGCGGAGATTTGCTTTCTGCTGTTTGCGCTCTTCACGCTGGGCATCATCTTTGCAGGCGTACGCAACGGCGTCGAGCGCGTCTCCAGGATCATGATGCCGGTGCTGGTGGTGCTGTCGGTCATTATCGCGGTCTACTCGATCACGAGGCCCGGCGCGCTGGCGGGCGTGGCCTACTTCCTGGTGCCCAACCCGGACAACTTCTCCTGGATGACCGTGGTCACGGCCATGGGCCAGATGTTCTACTCGCTGTCCATCGCTATGGGCATTTTGGTCACGTTCGGTTCTTACATGAAAAAGGACGTCTCGATCGAGGAATCCACCGAACACGTTGAAATTTTTGACACGATCATCGCCATCATGGCGGGCCTTATGATCATCCCGGCGGTGTTTGCTTTCTCCGGCGGCGACCCGGACACCTTACAGGCAGGCCCGGCGTTAATGTTCATTACCATCCCCAAGGTGTTTGCCAGCATGGGGCTGGGCACAGTCGTCGGTGTGCTGTTCTTCCTGCTCGTACTGTTCGCGGCGGTCACAAGCTCGATTGCTCTGACCGAGAGCGCTGTCTCGACCTTTGAGGATGAGCTGGGCTGGGGCCGCAAAAAATCCACGGTGCTTGTCGGCGTCATCATGGTGGCGCTGGGTACGCTGTCCAGCCTGGGCTATGGCCCACTGGCGGGCGTGACCATCATCGGAATGCAGTTCCTTGACTTCTTCGACTTCCTGACCAACTCGGTCATGATGCCGATCGCGGCCATTGCTACCTGCCTGCTTGTCTCTCGCGTCATTGGCGTGGAGAAAATCGAGCAGGAGGTCGAGACGGACGGTCAGCCCTTCCGCCGCAAGAGGATTTTTGCCTTCATGATCCGCTGGCTCTGCCCAATTTTTGCCGCCATCATCCTGGCCAGCTCGGTAGCCAACGCGTTTGGAATCATTAAGATGTGACAACAAAAAAAGCCTTCCCCCACAGGGGAAGGCTTTTCTTGTTGTAGGGGTCGGCGTCCTCGACGGCCCGGGAACGTTTCCGCAGCCGCTTACTTTTTTGCCGGGCTGTACCGCAAAACTTTCTCCGAGAAATTTTTGCTGAAAAACTGCACGAACGGTCCCAGCCCAAACGCACAGATCAGTGTGCCCAGACCAATTAGACCGCCCGACACAAATGTGATGACCGCGCACAGCGCGTCGGTGAAAACACGGCAGCCGAAGTAGGGAACAGGGAGGCGGTCGGCCATCATCAGCGAGAGCGCGTCATAGGGCGCAACACCTAAATCGGCCGTCTGGTACAGCGAACACCCAAACGCCACCACCAGCACACCCACGGCCACCCAAACCAGCTGTACAGGGAGTGTGTCCGCCGTGCCAAACACCCGGACAAGCGCGTCGTTCGTGAATGTCACAATAAACCCGATGCAAAAGCTGTTGATGATGGTGCCCAGCCCGATGTACCGCCGCCCCCAAATCAGCTGCGGTATAAATAGGAACAGGTTCATGAGCACATTCTCGATGCTGAACGGCAGGCCGACCAACTCCGCCAGCCGCAGGTTCAGCGCACTGATGGAGTCGTTCCCCAGGTGCGAAAACTTGAACACCGCAATGCCGATGCCGATAATGACCACGCCTGCAATCATACCCAGGATGCGGCGCAGGCTGATTTTCTGACCGAGAATATTCATATGCAAAACTTCCTTTTCTGTATCGCCTGACTTGAAGCCTCCCCTCAAGGGGAGCCTTATGGAGTTATTTATAATAACTATCCCGTAAAATGCACCCCTTTGTCAAGGGTAAACCTGTTTAAAATATCACACCTAACCTTGTGAAAACTGCCGAAACGGGCAGGTGTAACCGCTACGCCGGATTTGTCAAGTGCGGGGAAACGGTGCAAAATCAGCAAATTGCTGAAATTTTGTTACACTGGCCCGGGCGTTCGACGCAAAGAAAAAACTTCATAAAAAAGCCGAAAAAACCTTGACAGCAAGCCTTTTACCCTGTATACTAATACAGTATCACAAAAATGGAATAGAGCGCCCTAAAGGGATTTTGCGAAATCTGCAAAATCGAAAAGTTTGTGAAAAACGACGAATATGCCGCATTTTCACAGTATGCTTTCGGGTCGCTTTCGCCAACTTTGTCAATCTATGGAATAGGAGTGGTCGCGTTTTATGGTAAAGGTCAAGCCCGTACAAAACGGCAGAACGACCCGCATGAGCTTTTCCCGCATCAACGAAGTGATTGGTATGCCCAATCTGATCGAGATCCAGAAAAACTCTTACAACTGGTTCCTGGAGGAAGGCCTGCACGAGGTTTTCCACGACATTGCCGCGATCGAGGACTACACCGGCAACCTGGTGCTGGAGTTCGTTGATTATCGGCTGGACAAGAACCCCAAATATTCTATTAAAGAATGTAAAGAGCGGGATGCCACGTATGCGGCACCCCTGTACGTCACTGCCCGTCTGTTCAACAAGCAGACCGGTGAGGTGAAGGAGCAGGAGATTTTCATGGGCGACTTCCCGCTCATGACCGATGCCGGCACCTTTATTTCCAACGGTGCAGAGCGTGCGATCGTCTCTCAGCTGGTCCGTTCCCCCGGTGTTTTCTATGGCTCCAGCAAGGACCGTACCGGCAAGGACCTGTTTACCGCCACCATGAACCCCAACCGCGGCGCATGGCTGGAGTATGAGACGGATTCCTCCGATGTGTACTATGTCCGCATCGATAAGAACCGCAAGCTGCCGGTCACCACGCTGCTGCGTGCCCTGGGCCTGTCCACCGATGAGCAGATCAAGCAGTTCTTCGGCGACTCTGAGCCGAAGATCAACGCCTCTCTCGAGAAGGACATCACCCACAACACCGAGGAAGGCCTGCTGGAGGTTTACCGCAAGCTGCGCCCCGGTGAGCCCCCGACGGTCGAGAACTCCCGCGCCCATCTGAACAACCTGTTCTTCGACCCGCGCCGCTACGACCTGGCTCGTTTCGGCCGCTACAAGATGAACAACAAGCTCAGCCTGACCCGTCGCATTGCCGGCTACAAGGCTGCTGAGGATATCATCGCCCCCCTGACCGGCGAGCTGCTGGCCGCCAAGGGCGAGAAGATCAACATGGCCAAGGCTGAGGAAATCGACAACGCCGGTGTCACCCGCGTCGTCATCCTGGTCGAGAAGAAGGGCGAGGAGCCGCGTCCGTTCATCGTCATTTCCAACGGCTGCGTCAACGCCCAGAATTTCTTCAGCTTTGACGTTGAGGCCGAGGCCGGTGTCAACGAGCGTGCCAACTTCGCCGAGATCCGCAAGATCCTCGACACCACCTCTGACGTGGAAGAGCAGAAGGAGCTGCTGCGCCAGAACCACGATGTTCTGATCAGCCGCACCGTCACCGTCGATGACATCTTCGCTTCCGTCAACTACCTGTTGGGCCTGGATCACGGCATCGGCACCACCGATGAGATCGACCACCTGGGCAACCGCCGCGTTCGCAGCGTCGGTGAGCTGCTGCAGAACCAGTTCCGCATCGGCTTCTCCCGCATGGAGCGCGTCATCCGTGAGCGCATGACCTTGCAGAACCAGGAGAACGGCGAAATCACCCCGCAGAGCCTGGTCAACATCCGCCCGGTCGTCGCCGCCATCAAGGAGTTCATCGGTTCCAGCCCGCTGTCCCAGTTTATGGACCAGAACAACCCCCTGGCCGAGCTGACCCATAAGCGTCGTCTGTCCGCTCTGGGCCCCGGCGGTCTGTCCCGTGACCGCGCAGGCTTCGAGGTCCGCGACGTTCACTACACCCACTATGGCCGTCTGTGCCCCATCGAGACGCCTGAAGGCCCGAACATCGGTCTGATTTCCTACTTGGCTACCTACGCCAAGATCAACAAGTACGGCTTTGTCGAGGCCCCCTACCGCAAGGTGGACAAGGCTACCGGCACCGTCACCGATGAAGTTATCTATATGACCGCCGACGAGGAGGACGAGTACATCGTCGCCCAGGCCAACGAGCCGCTGGATGAGAACAACCACTTCGTCCGTACCCGCGTTTCCGGCCGTCACCGCAACGACATTCAGGAGTTTGAGGCCTCTCAGGTCGACTTTATGGATGTTTCTCCCCGCATGATGGTTTCCGTCGCTACGGCCTGCATTCCGTTCCTGGAGAATGATGACTGTAACCGTGCTCTGATGGGCTCCAACATGCAGCGCCAGGCCGTGCCTCTGATGGTCACCCAGCAGCCGCTGGTCGCCACCGGCATGGAGTACAAGGCTGCAACCGACTCCGGTGTCTGCGTCCTGGCCGCCCACGACGGCACGGTTGAGTATGTGGATGCTGAAAAGGTCGTTGTCCGCTGCGCAGACGGTTCTGCCGATACCTACGAACTCATCAAGTTCATGCGCTCCAACCAGGGCAACTGCAACAACCAGCGCCCCATCGTCAACGTGGGCGAGACCGTCAAGGCCGGCGACGTGCTGGCGGACGGCCCCGCGACCCGCAACGGCGAGATCAGCCTGGGCAAGAACGCCCTGGTCGGCTTCATGACCTGGGAGGGCTACAACTACGAGGACGCCGTTCTGCTGAACGAGAAGCTCGTCCGCGAGGATGTCTACACCTCCATCCATATCGAAGAGTACGAGACCGAGGCCCGCGACACCAAGCTCGGACCTGAGGAAATCACCCGCGATATCCCGAACGTCGGCGACGACGCTCTGAAAGATCTGGACGACCGCGGCATCATCCGCATCGGTGCTGAGGTCAAGACCGGCGACATCCTCGTCGGCAAGGTCACCCCGAAGGGCGAAACCGAGCTGACCGCCGAGGAACGCCTGCTGCGCGCCATCTTCGGCGAGAAGGCCCGCGAAGTCCGTGACACCTCCCTGCGCGTGCCCCACGGTGCCTACGGCATCGTTGTTGACGTCAAGGTCTTTACCCCCGAGAACAGCGACGAGCTGCAGCCCGGCGTGCGTATGTGCGTGCGCTGCTACATCGCCCAGAAGCGTAAGATCAGCGTCGGCGATAAGATGGCCGGTCGTCACGGCAACAAGGGCGTTGTTTCCCGCATCCTGCCGCAGGAGGATATGCCCTTCCTGCCCGACGGCACCCCGTTGGACATCGTGCTGAACCCCCTGGGCGTTCCTTCCCGTATGAACATCGGTCAGGTGCTGGAAGTCAACCTGGGCTATGTCGCCAAGGCGCTGGGCTGGAAGGTCCAGACCCCCGTTTTCGACGGCGCACACGAGTCCGACCTGCGTGACTGCTTCGCCGAGGCCCGCGAAAAGTGGCATGGCGAGAACGCCCCCGAGTACCCGACCCACCTCGACCGCTTGATGGGCGAGAAGGGCCACGTCATCGACTTCTCCAAGATCGACCTGACCGACGACGGCAAGACCACCGTTTACGACGGCCGTACCGGCGAGCAGTTCCCCAACAAGGTCACGGTAGGCTATATGTACTACCTCAAGCTGCATCACCTGGTTGACGATAAGATTCACGCACGTTCCACTGGCCCCTACTCCATGGTCACCCAGCAGCCTCTGGGCGGCAAGGCACAGTTCGGCGGCCAGCGCTTCGGCGAGATGGAAGTCTGGGCGCTGGAAGCCTACGGCGCCGCTTACACCCTGCAGGAGATTCTGACCATCAAGTCCGACGACGTCGTGGGCCGTGTCAAGACCTACGAGGCCATCGTCAAGGGCGAGCCGATCCCGCGCCCCGGTATCCCCGAGAGCTTCCGCGTTATGCTCAAAGAGCTGCAGAGCCTGGGCCTGGATATCGTTGTGCAGGATAAGGAAGGCAACGCCGTCGATATGCGTCAGGAGTTTGACGATGATGACAGCAGCTTTGAGAACAATGACTACGACCTGGGCGACAACGTCATGGTCGAAAGTGAGCTGCAGGACGATTACAGCGTCAAGGATGCCGACGAAGGCTTTGACGATGATCTGGACGAGGATGCAGGCCCCACGGCTGACGACCTCGCTGCGATCGAGTCTGATTCCTTCGACGACTGATTGAGAGTGTATCGTGTGTCATATTGAATTTGAGAGGGTTCGCTGAATGGAAAATAAAGAATTCGATTCTATTAAGATCGGCCTTGCCTCCCCGGACCAGATCCGTGCCTGGAGCTACGGCGAGGTCACCAAGCCCGAAACCATCAACTACCGCACCCTGAAGCCGGAGCGCGACGGCCTGTACTGCGAGCGCATTTTTGGACCTACCAAGGACTGGGAGTGCCACTGCGGCAAGTACAAGCGCATCCGTTACAAGGGCAAAATCTGCGACAAGTGCGGCGTTGAAGTCACCCGCGCCAAGGTCCGCCGTGAGCGCATGGGCCACATCGAGCTGGCTGCACCGGTTTCCCACATCTGGTACTTCAAGGGTATTCCCAGCCGCATCGGCCTGATGCTGGACATCAGCCCCCGCCAGCTGGACAAGGTGCTGTATTTCGCCAACTACATTGTCACCGACCCCGGTTTCACGCCGCTGGAGAAAAAGCAGCTGCTGACCGAGCGCGAGTACAAGGAAATGCGCGAAAAGTACGAGGATACGTTTGAAGCCGGCATGGGTGCTGAAGCCATCCAGAAGCTGTTGGCTGAGATCGACCTCGACAAACTGAGCAAAGAACTGCGCGAAGAGTTGGAGCATGCCAACGGCCAGAAGCGCGTCCGTCTGCTGAAGCGCTTGGAGTGCGTTGAGAGCTTCCTCGAGAGCAACCAGCGCCCCGAGTGGATGATCATGACGGTCATCCCGGTCATCCCGCCGGATCTGCGCCCCCTGCTGCAGCTGGACGGCGGCCGTTTTGCGACCTCCGACCTGAACGATCTGTACCGCCGCGTCATCAACCGCAACAACCGCCTGAAGCGCCTGCTGGAACTCGGTGCGCCTGACATCATTGTCCGCAACGAGAAGCGTATGCTGCAGGAGGCTGTGGACGCCCTGATCGACAACGGCCGCCGCGGCCGCCCGGTCACCGGTGCCAACAACCGTGCTCTGAAGTCCCTGTCCGATATGCTGAAAGGCAAGCAGGGCCGCTTCCGCCAGAACCTGCTGGGCAAGCGTGTTGACTACTCTGGCCGTTCCGTCATCGTCGTCGGCCCCGAGCTGAAGATGTACCAGTGCGGTCTGCCTAAGGAGATGGCCCTCGAGCTGTTCAAGCCCTTCGTCATGAAGGACCTGGTCGAGAAGGAGAAGGCCAACAACATCAAGTCCGCCCGCAAGATGGTCGAGCGCGCCCGCCCTGAGGTCTGGGACTCCCTCGAGACCGTCATCAAGGGCCACCCGGTCCTGCTGAACCGTGCACCTACGCTGCACCGTCTGGGCATCCAGGCCTTTGAGCCTGTCCTGGTCGAGGGCCGTGCCATCAAGCTGCACCCCCTGGTCTGCACTCCCTTCAACGCCGACTTCGACGGCGACCAGATGGCTGTCCATCTGCCGCTGTCCACCGAGGCCCAGCGCGAAGCCAAGATGCTGATGCTGGCCTCCGGCAACCTGCTGAAGCCCTCTGACGGCGAGCCCGTCACCGTGCCCACGCAGGATATGATCCTGGGCAGTTACTACCTGACCCTGGTCAACCCCGACGATAAGGGCCACGGCAAGATCTTCCGTGATGAAGCCGAGGCTATGATGGCCTACTCTGAGGGCCTTATCACCCTGCAGGCACCCATCAAGGTGCGCCGCACGATGGTCTTTGACGGCGTGGAGGAGACCGGTCTGGTCGATACCACGATGGGCCAGATCATCTTCAATAACCCCATCCCGCAGGATCTGGGCTATGTCGACCGCACCGACCCGGCAACGAAGTTCGACTACGAGATGAACCCCCGCACGCTGAAGATCGCTTCCGGCGGCAAGAGCGACAAGCTGACGAAGAAGGGCCTGCCCGACATCATCAGCCGCTGCCTGACCAAGCATGGCACCAAGACCTGCGCCATGATGCTGGATCAGATCAAGGCCCAGGGCTACAAATACTCCACCCTGTCCGCTATCACCGTCGCCGTTCCCGATGCTATCATGCCCGAGGAAAAGCCGGAGATTCTGGCTGCCGCTGACAAGAAGATCGAGAAGGTCATGAAGAACTTCAACCGCGGCCTGATCTCCGACGAGGAGCGCTACCGCAAGACGGTCGAGATCTGGCAGGCCGCCACAGAGGAAGTCTCCGAGGCTCTGAGCAACAACCTGAAGAAGAACCACCAGCGCAACCCCATCTATATGATGTCCGATTCCGGTGCCCGTGGTTCTATGGACCAGATCAAGCAGCTGGCCGGTATGCGCGGCCTGCTGGCGAACACGGCCGGTAAGACGCTGGAAATGCCTATCCGCGCCAACTATCGTGAAGGCCTGAATATCCTGGAATACTTCATCTCTTCTCGAGGCGCTCGTAAGGGCCTGGCTGATACCGCTCTGCGTACTGCTGACTCTGGTTACCTGACCCGCCGTCTGGTTGATGTCTCCCAGGAAGTTATCATCCGTGAGGAAGACTGCCACGCAACCGAGGGTATCTGGGTCCGCGAGATCAGCGAGGGCAACTCCGTCGTTGAGAGCTTCAAGGAGCGCTTGAACGGCCGTTACTCCCTGCATGATGTCCATGATCCTGCCACTGGCGAGCTGCTCGTCAGCAAGGACAAGATGATGGATATGTTCGACGCTGAAAAGATCGTCAACGCCGGCATCACCGAGCTGGAGATTCGCTCCGTCATGACCTGCCGTGCGCATGTCGGCGTCTGCGCCCGCTGCTATGGCTCCAATATGTCCAACGGCCAGTGCGTCAAGGTCGGTGAGTCTGTCGGTATCATCGCTGCTGAGTCCATCGGCGAGCCCGGTACCCAGCTGACCATGCGTACCTTCCATACCGGCGGTATCGCATCTGCCGAAGATATCACCCAGGGTCTTCCTCGCGTTGAGGAATTGTTCGAGAGCCGCCGTCCCAAGGCCATGGCTATCATGACTGAGATTGGTGGTACTGTCCACATCGACGACACCAAAAAGAGCCGCCATGCCGAGATTACCGGCGTGGACGAGAACGGCGCCCCTGTCACGAAGAGCTACCTGATTCCCTTCGGCCAGCGCCTGAAGGTCATGGAGGGCGACGAGGTCGCCAAGGGTGCTCTGCTGACCGAAGGCCATGCGTATCCGCAGGATATCCTGGCCGTCCAGGGCCCCATCGCTACCCAAAACTACCTCATCAGCGAGGTTCAGAAGGTTTACCGTCTGCAGGGTGTTGACATCAACGATAAGCATATCGAAGTCATCGTCCGCCAGATGATGCGCAAGGTTCGCCTGGAGGATGTCGGCTCTGCTGATCAGATCATCGCCGAGCTGGATACCCTCAAGAAGAACGGCCAGATCGAGGGCGCTACCGAGACCGCCGTCAACGCAGGCCTCGAGGCTGCCAAGCTGCTGGATTGCCTGAGCACGACCCGCTTCCTGAACGGTGGCGTTGTCAACCGCCGCGATGTGATGATCGTGAACGAGGAAATTCAGAAACGCATCGACGCAGGCCAGACCGACCTCAAGCTGGTCCAGGCCAGCCAGGTGCTGCTGGGCATCACTAAGTCTAGCCTGGCTACCGACTCCTTCCTGTCCGCCGCTTCCTTCCAGGAGACCACCCGTGTCCTGACTGAGGCTGCCATCAAGGGCAAGGTCGACCCGCTGGCCGGCCTGAAGGAGAACGTCATTATCGGTAAGCTCATTCCCGCCGGTACCGGTCTGCCGGAGGTCGAGGAGGAGCTGGTCCAGGCAGAGATCGCCCGTGACGCTGCCGAAGCCGCCTACGACCACTAATCCATAAAAAGTAAAGTGCCCCACCGCTAACCCGCGGTGGGGCATTTTTGGTGGTGCCCATCCGTCCACGATTGACACACACTTGTAAAACGGTTATAATAAATTAACCAGACCATGCAAAGGGAAGTGACACCATGCTGTTCCTGCAATACCCGCCGTGTTCTACCTGCCAAAAGGCCAAAAAATGGCTGGACGACCACGGCATTGCCTACACCGCCCGCCATATCAAGGCGGATAATCCTACCGCCGACGAGCTGCGTGCCTGGATCGCCCAAAGCGGCCTGCCCATTAAGCGGTTCTTCAACACCAGCGGCCTTGTCTACAAAAATCTGGGTCTGAAAGACAAGCTGCCCACCATGACCGAGGACGAGCAGATCGCCCTGCTGGCATCGGACGGTATGCTCGTCAAGCGCCCCTTGCTGGTGGCGGACGACTTCGTCCTGCCCGGCTTCAAACCCGCCGAATGGGAGAAGGCACTTTTGTAAACGCATATCCTCTGTTCTGCAAAACCATATTAATAAGGAGAAAACCATGGCTGAAATTTTAAAAGACCGCAGCGAACTCGACACGCAGTTCCAGTGGGACCTGACCCCGATGTTTGAGAACGACGACGCCTGGGAAGCCACCCTCGCCAGCCTCGACGCGGATATTGAGAGTCTGTCCGCCTTTGCTGGCAAACTGAACGATGCCGTTACCATCGGTGCGTACCTCGATGCCTCCACCGAGGTGGGACGCAAGGTCGAGCGCCTCTACTGCTATGCCTCCCAGCGCCACGACGAGGACACCCGCGACGACAAGGCCCAGAGTATGTATGCCCGCGTCGGCAGCAAGTATGTCAAGATGGCTGCCGCCCTGTCCTTCGCCCAGCCCGAAATCCTGTCCCTGCCCGAGGAGACGCTGACCGCCATCGTCAACGACCCTGCCGTCGCCGACTACAAGTTCAACCTCGAGGATCTGCTGCGCAGCAAGCCCCACACCCTGACCAAGGCTGAGGAAAAGCTGCTGGCCAGCTTTGGCGAAGTCATGTCCGCGCCCTCCGAGGCCTACCACAATTTGGAGGATGCCGACCTGCTGTTTGATGCCGTCAAGAACGGCGCAGGAGAGACTGTCGAGGTCACCGGCTCCAACTTTGTGCCTCTGGAAATGGGCACCGATCGTGTTCTGCGCGAGAACGCTTTCCACAGCTACTACAAGAGCTACCGCGAGCACATCAACACCTTCGCGGCCATGTACAGCGGCGCCATCAAGGCCGCCACCGCCGAGGCTGCTGCCCGCAATTATCCGTCCTCCCGCGCCATGGCTATGGCAGGGGAGAACGTGCCCGCCGAGGTCTATGACAACCTCATTGCGACCGTCCGCAAGCATATGTCCGCCATGCACCGCTATGTCCGCTTGCGCAAAAAGATGTTGGGCGTTGATGAGCTGCATTTCTACGATGTCTACGCCCCGCTGGTCGGCGACCTGAAAAAATCCTACACCTACGAGACCGCGCAGGAAATGGTGCTGAAAGCCGTTGCCCCCCTGGGCGAAGACTACCAGGAAACTGTCCGCAAGGCATACGCTGAGCGTTGGATCGACGTTTACCCCAACCGCGGCAAGCGCGGCGGTGCCTACTCCGGCGGCTGCTATGACTCCAACCCCTATATCCTGCTGAATTTCAGCGGCACGCTGGACAGCGTCTCCACCCTGGCGCACGAGATGGGCCACACCATCCACAGCTGGCGATCCCGCCAGCACCAGCCGCCGCAGTACGCGGACTATACGCTGTTCGTCGCCGAGGTCGCGTCCACCGTCAACGAGAACCTGCTCATTGAGCAGCTGCTCCAGAACGAGAACGACCCCCAGACCCGCCTGTACCTGCTGAACCAGTACCTCGAGAACTTCAAGGGCACCGTCTACCGCCAGACGATGTTTGCCGAGTTCGAGCGCGAGGCCCACGCTATGGTGGAGCGCGGTGAGGCCCTGAACGCCGCCGCCCTGAACGCCCTGTACAAGCGCCTGGTCACTGACTACTTCGGCGACGACATGGTCATCGACGACGAGATCCAGTACGAGTGGGCGCGCATCCCGCACTTCTACCGCCCGTTCTACGTCTACAAGTACGCAACCGGCTACTCCACCGCCGTGGCTCTGTCCGAGGGCATCCTGAAAGAGGGCGAGCCCGCCGTCAAGCGCTACAAGGAGTTCCTGTCCATGGGCGGAAGCGCCTACCCGCTGGACGAGCTGCGCCACGCCGGTGTTGACCTTGCCACCCCGGCCCCCGTGGACGCGGCCCTCGAGAAGTTTGAGCGCATCCTGGATGACGCCGAGGCAACACTGGCGAAGCTGCAGTAAGCCTGTCCCTGCAACCGGGTAGAGATGTAGGGGCCGCACATGTGCGGCCCGCAACCCTCCGGCAGGCACCTGTTCACCTTACATGAGCGGGCCGGGCATGCCCGGCCCCTACAGGCGCAATACACCAAAAAGAGGAGCGCCCTCCGCGGGCGCTCCTCTTTAATAATAGGTATGCGATGTTACTTGCCCAGAACTGCCTTGATGTAGGCGGCCTCACGAGCTGCAATCTGATCCTGATATGCCTTTACGGCTTTGGCGTAGGCAGCCTCACGCTGATCGGCGGAAGCCTGCGCGGCCTTGCCGGCGGCAATTACGGCGGCTACTCTGGCGTCAGCCTGAGCCTGTGCGGCTTTTCCAGCGGCGATGACAGCCAGGCAATCTGCATCGGCTTTCGCCTGGGCAGCCTTGGCGGCCTTCAAAATCGCGGCGCTGTCGGCGTCAGCCTTTGCCTTTGCGTTCTTGGCGTAGGCATCGACCGCCGCCGTGTAAGCGGCTTCTTTGGCGGCGATCTGGGCCTGATAAGCCTTCACGGCGGCAATGTAGTCACTGTTGGCATCTGCAAAAACAGGCACAGCGAGCAGCGATACCATGCACAGGGAAATCAAAACAGCAAGGAATTTTTTCATAATCGATACCTCCTCAAAATATGTGGCAGATAAGTGTCGCCCGGGGACGCCCCGGACTTGTCTGTATCCTCATTATAACAAAACGGGGAACAGGATGCAACAGAAATCGACTCGTCAAAATCATAAATCTGAACGCTGCATTTTGTGCATAATGTATATTTGTCTCTGCGGCATAGACAAAACATACAAGATATGGTGCGCCCGGCACGGCGCAAGGGGAGCGCGGCTGCCCTTATTTTATGCACAGACTTTCCGAAACGTGCCCCGATCGGGCAGACCAGGGCAAGAATTGCACATTTTGCTTCAGAAACGAAAAATTCTCCGTATTGCACGATTTTTTCAAGATTTTTTTGGCAATACTCTTGACAATCCGGTCGGAATGCTGTAATATAATCATTGCGTGAGTTGCGGGGTATAGTGCGGCCATTCGGCAGTACAAACCGCAAAAAAGCGCGTGAATAAGTGAAGAAAGGAGAAAAGAAATGCCTACTTTTAACCAGCTCGTGCGCAAAGGCCGTGAGGTCCTGGTCAAAAAGAGCACTGCACCTGCCCTTCTGAAGAGCTACAACTCCCAGAAAAAGGAGTACACCAACCTGAACAGCCCGCAGAAGCGTGGTGTCTGCACTGCTGTGCGTACCATGACCCCCAAAAAGCCTAACTCTGCTCTGCGTAAAGTTGCCCGTGTCCGCCTCACGAATGGTATCGAGGTCACCTCTTACATTCCCGGTATCGGCCATAACCTGCAGGAGCACAGCGTTGTTCTGATCCGCGGCGGTCGTGTCAAGGATCTGCCCGGTGTCCGTTACCACATCATCCGTGGTACGCTGGATACCCAGGGTGTTGCGAACCGTAACCAGGCCCGCAGCAAATACGGTGCTAAGCGCCCCAAGGCCGGTGCCAAGAAGTAAGGAAACATCTTTTCGCCATAAAATAGGCCAACGCCTTTTTTGTGGCACAACGGGAGTTTCTTAACTTTCGAGTACCGATGATATCATTTATGTGAAGGAGGGAAGAAAGATGCCCAGAAGAGGTAATGTCGCGAAACGCGAAGTTCTGGCCGATCCTATTTACAATTCCAAGGTTGTCACCCGCCTGGTCAACTACATCATGCTGGATGGCAAGAAAGGTGTTGCTCAGGAGATCGTTTACGATGCATTCAACATCGTGAAGGAAAAGACCGGCAACGACCCGCTCGAGATGTTCGAGAAGGCTATGGAGAACATCATGCCTAACCTCGAGTGCAAGACCCGCCGTGTCGGCGGCGCTAACTACCAGGTCCCCCTGGAGGTCAGCCCCGCTCGCCGCGAGACCCTCGGTCTGCGCTGGCTGACTGCTTACAGCCGCGCCCGTGGCGAGAAGACCATGTCTGCTCGTCTGGCTGCTGAGATCATCGACGCCACCAACGGTGTCGGCGGTTCTGTCAAGAAGCGCGAGGATACGCACAAGATGGCCGAGGCCAACAAGGCTTTTGCCCACTATCGTTATTGATTCGCTGTCGAGGAGGTTTAAGCCATGGCTACGCCGAGAGATGTATCTCTTGCAATGACCCGTAATATCGGTATCATGGCCCACATCGACGCAGGTAAGACCACCACCACCGAGCGTATCCTGTACTACACCGGTATCAACCATAAGATCGGTGAAGTTCATGACGGCGCTGCTACGATGGACTGGATGGAACAGGAGCAGGAGCGTGGTATCACCATCACCTCCGCTGCTACCACCTGCTATTGGAGCCATACCGAGACCCAGCACGATCCGGCTCTCTTCAAGAAGAACCGTCATCGTATCAACATCATCGACACCCCGGGCCACGTTGACTTCACCGTTGAGGTTCAGCGTTCCCTGCGCGTTCTGGACGGTTCTGTTACCGTTTTGGCCGCTAAGGGCGGTGTTGAGCCGCAGTCTGAGACCGTTTGGCGTCAGGCTGACGAGTACAAGGTTCCCCGCATGGTTTACGTCAACAAGATGGATACCATGGGTGCCGATTTCTACCGCTGCGTTCAGATGCTCCATGATCGTCTGCACGCAAACGGTGTGCCCATCCAGCTGCCCGTTGGCCAGGAGGATACCTTCAAGGGTATTATCGACCTGATCGATATGCAGGCTGACATCTACTATGATGACATGGGCAATGACGTCCGCGTTGAGCCTATCCCTGAGGATATGCAGGAGAAGGCCCAGGAGTACCATGACAAGCTGATCGAGGCTGTTGCTGAGACCGACGAAGAGTTGATGATGAAGTACCTGGAAGGCGAAGAGCTGACCAAGGAAGAAATCAAAGCTGCTCTGCGTAAGGCTACCATCTCCAACGAGATCGTGCCTGTTGTCTGCGGCTCCTCCTACAAGAACCGCGGCGTTCAGAAGCTGCTGGATGCCATTGTTGACTACATGCCGGCTCCTACCGACGTTGCAGCCATCAAGGGCACCAACCCCGAGACCGGCGAGGAGGAGGATCGTATCTCCTCCGACGACCAGCCGTTCGCAGCTCTGGCCTTCAAGATCATGACTGACCCGTATGTCGGTAAGCTCTGCTTCTTCCGTGTGTACTCCGGTACGCTGGACGCAGGCACCACCGTCTACAACTCTGTCAAGGATAACAACGAGCGTATCGGCCGTATCCTGCAGATGCACGCCAACAACCGTAAGGACATCGACACCGTTTACGCGGGCGATATTGCGGCTGCTGTCGGTCTGAAGAATACCACCACCGGTGACACGCTGTGCGACGAGAAGCACCCCATCATTCTGGAGTCCATGAACTTCCCGGAGCCCGTTATCCGCGTTGCCATCGAGCCCAAGACCAAGGCCGGCTCTGAGAAGATGGGCATTGCGCTGGCAAAGCTCGCTGAAGAGGATCCGACCTTCCGCACCTGGACCGATGAAGAGACCGGTCAGACCATCATCGCCGGTATGGGCGAGCTCCATCTGGAGATCATCGTCGACCGTCTGCTCCGCGAGTTCAAGGTCGAGGCCAACGTTGGTGCTCCCCAGGTTGCTTACCGCGAGACCATTCGCAAGGAAGCCAACCAGGAGACCAAGTACGCCCGCCAGTCTGGTGGTAAGGGCCAGTATGGTCACGTTAAGATCAAGCTGGAGCCCAACCCCGGCAAGGGTTACGAGTTCGTCAACGGTGTCGTTGGCGGCGCTATCCCGAAGGAATATATCCCCGCTGTTGACAATGGTATCCAGGGCGCGATGAAGTCCGGCGTTCTCGCTGGCTATCCCGTCGTTGATGTCAAGGTCACCCTGTGGGATGGTTCTTATCATGAGGTCGACTCCTCTGAAATGGCGTTCTCCATCGCCGGTTCTATGGCATTCAAGGATGCTATGAAGAAGTGCGATCCCGTCATCATGGAGCCCATCATGAAGGTCAACGTTATCGTGCCTGATGAGTACATGGGCAACGTTATCGGCGACCTGAACAGCCGCCGCGGCCAGATCACCAACCAGGAGTCTCAGGACGGTACCGCCCGCGTGACTGCTATGGTTCCTCTGTCCGAGATGTTCGGCTACGCCACCGACCTGCGTTCCAAGACCCAGGGCCGTGGCCAGTACTCCATGGAGCCTGATGAGTATCAGCAGGTTCCCAAGAGCGTTGCCGACAAGATCATGGCCGAGCGCGCTCACAAAGTGTAATTTTTAAGTCATACTTCATAAATTATACTTGCAATTTCTCTTTAAATTTTGTATGATAGTCTTACGCAAGACTACCAATATGTTTTAATTAAAGGAGGACACTTCCAATGGCTGAAAAGGAAAAATTTGACCGCTCTTTGGAGCACGTCAACATTGGTACCATTGGTCACGTTGACCATGGTAAGACTACCCTGACCGCTGCCATCACCAAGACTCTGGCTCTGAAGGGCGACGCCGACTTCATGGATTACTCCAGCATCGACAAGGCTCCCGAGGAGAAGGCTCGTGGTATCACGATCAACACCGCTCACGTTGAGTACCACACCGAGAAGCGTCACTACGCCCACGTTGACTGCCCGGGCCATGCTGACTACATCAAGAACATGATCACCGGTGCTGCTCAGATGGACGGTGCTATCCTGGTTGTCGCTGCTACCGATGGTCCCATGCCCCAGACCCGTGAGCACATCCTGCTCGCCCGTCAGGTCGGCGTGCCCAAGATCGTTGTCTTCATGAACAAGTGCGACATGGTCGACGACGAGGAGCTGCTGGATCTGGTCGAGATGGAGATCCGTGAGCTGCTGAACGAGTACGACTTCGATGGCGACAACACCCCCATCATCCGTGGTTCTGCTCTGAAGGCTCTGGAGTCCACCAGCACCGATCCCAACGCCCCCGAGTACAAGTGCATTTGGGAGCTGATGGACGCTGTTGACAGCTACATCCCCACTCCTGACCGTGCTGCTGACAAGCCCTTCCTGATGCCTGTTGAGGACGTCATGACCATTTCTGGCCGTGGCACCGTCGCCACCGGTCGTGTCGAGCGTGGTACTGCCCACGTCGGCGACCAGATGGAAATCGTCGGTCTCAAGGAAGAGAAGATGACCACCACCATCACCGGCCTCGAGATGTTCCGCAAGAGCCTGGAGTTCGCTCAGGCTGGCGATAACATCGGCGCCCTGCTGCGTGGCGTTGACCGTGACCAGATCGAGCGTGGCCAGTGCCTGTGCCAGCCCGGCTCTGTTCACCCCCACACCACCTTCGACGGCCACGTTTACGTCCTGAAGAAGGAAGAGGGCGGCCGTCACACCCCGTTCTTCAACAACTATCGTCCTCAGTTCTACTTCCGCACCACCGACGTTACCGGCATCATCACCCTGCCCGAGGGCACTGAGATGTGCATGCCCGGCGACAACGTCGATATGCACGTTGAGCTGATCACCCCCGTCGCCATGGAAGAGGGCCTGCGTTTCGCTATCCGCGAGGGCGGCCACACCGTTGGTTCCGGCGTTGTTTCCAAGATCGAGAAGTAATTTCTTGCTCTGAAAAGCAATACTAAGGGCGCTGTCCGTAAGGGCAGCGCCCTTTTTTGTATTGGAAACCGATGCTTGTAGGGGGCGGCGTCCTCGACGCCCTGCGGAGGAGGGCAAGAACCCTCCCTGCAATAGAACACATCCCGCTGCGCTTGTGCACCATCCACAAACGCAGCGGGATTTTTTTGCGGAAAAAGTCAAATAAATCATATAAACCCATTGACATTCTGGGTAAATAGGTATATTATACAGGCATCGGGTTTGAACAAATGCAAACCAAAAACCAGAAAGGGGAACGCTGCCATGTCTGCTATGTGTTGTTGCCGTATGTACTGTCACCGGGCATGGTCTATGGGGCGCACCAGCACCCCTATGTGTTGAACCTGACCTTCGTCCGGGAACTTTCGTTACGAAAGCCCGGATTTTTTTGTACCCAAATTTGTTCATGACCCGATAGGGAAGGGGAGACTTTCGTGGATTGGAATGTGATCGCACAATACCTGCCACTGTACAAAAAGGCCGCGTGGCTGACCCTGCGCCTTGGCCTGGCAGGCATCGTGATCGCAATAGTCGTCGGGCTGGTCTGTGCGCTGGTCCAGTATTACAAGGTGCCTGTGCTGCGCCGCATCGTGGGGGCCTACATCGAGCTCAGCCGCAATACGCCGTTGCTGGTGCAACTGTTTTTCATCTATTATGGCCTGCCGAAAATCGGCATCAAGACCAACGCCGAAATCTGCGGCATTGCGGGTCTGGCGTTCCTGGGCGGCAGCTACATGGCGGAGGCGTTCCGCAGCGGGTTGGAATCCATCGAGCCGATTCAGACCGAGAGCGCCATGAGCCTGGGCATGGACCACGCGCAGACGATGCGCTACATTATCCTGCCGCAGGCTATGTCCATCAGTGTGCCGGCGTTCGTCGCCAACGTCATTTTCCTGTTGAAGGAGACCAGCGTGTTCAGCGCCATCAGCCTGATGGACCTGATGTTCACCGCGAAAGACCTCATCGGCCTGTACTACAAAACCACCGAGTGCCTGTTCCTGCTGGTGGTCTTTTACCTGCTGATTCTGCTGCCGGTGTCGCTGCTGGGCAGTTGGCTGGAAAGGAGGCTGCGCTATGCCGGATTTGGGGCTTAACGTACTGTTCAAGGGCAAAAACGCGGCCCGCCTGCTGGGTGGCCTGTGGGTGGCCCTGCGCATCAGCCTGATTTCCGTCGTCATCAGCATCCCGCTGGGCATCCTGCTGGGCGTGCTGATGAGCGGCAAGAATCCTATCGTCAAAGCCATCCTGTGGGTATACCTCGAAATCATCCGCATCATGCCGCAGATGGTGCTGCTGTTCCTTGTGTTCTTTGGCACCACCCGCGCCTGGGGGTGGGATCTCTCGGGCGAGACAGCGTCCATCATCGTTTTTGTGCTGTGGGGCACAGCGGAGATGAGCGACCTCGTGCGCGGGGCGCTGATCTCCATTCCCAAGCACCAATACGAGAGCAGCGAGGCGCTGGGCCTGACGAAGGGGCAGACCTACCTGTACATCATCATCCCGCAGACGGTGCGCCGCCTGATCCCGCTGAGCATCAACCTTATCACCCGCATGATCAAAACCACCAGCCTGGTGCTGATGATCGGTGTCGTCGAGGTGTTGAAGGTCGCGCAGCAGATTATTGAAGCCAACCGTATGTCCAGCCCGAACGCTGCGTTTGGCATCTACCTGGTGGTGTTCCTGCTGTATTTCCTGGCCTGCTGGCCCATCAGCCTGCTGGCATCGTACTTAGAGAAAAAGTGAAGGTAAAAAACCATGGCAGAACCAATTTTGACTGTGGAGCATCTTGTCAAGGGCTATGGTGAAAATACCGTGCTGGACGATGTCAGCCTGGCTGTCCGCCCCGGTGAAGTCATTGTGGTCGTCGGCCCCAGCGGCTGCGGAAAAAGTACGCTGCTGCGGTGCATCAACGCCCTGGAACCTACCCAGAGCGGCCGCGTGCGGCTGGGCAACGAGACGGTTGCCTACGGCGGCAAGGGACTTACCAGCCTGCGGCAGCGCATTGGCATGGTGTTCCAAAGCTATGAACTGTTCCCGCACCTGACTGTGCTGGACAACGTGATGCTGGCCCCCAAAAAGGTGGCCAAGCGCCCGAAAGCCGAGGCGCAGCAGGAGGCCGAGGCCCTGCTGGACCGCGTAGGTCTGCTGGGCAAGGCCAAGAGCTACCCGCGTGAGCTGTCCGGCGGCCAGAAGCAGCGCGTCGCCATTGTCCGTGCGCTGGCTATGCACCCCGAGATTTTGCTGTTCGACGAGGTGACGGCCGCCCTGGACCCCGAGATGGTTCGCGAGGTGCTGGACGTCATGTTGGATCTTGCGAAGCAGGGCCGCACGATGATCATTGTCACCCACGAAATGCAGTTTGCCCGCGCGATCGCCGACCGGGTCATCTTCCTGGACGGCGGCAAAATTGTAGAGGAAGGCACGCCGGAGGAGTTCTTCGACCACCCCAAGACCGAGCGCGCCCAGAAGTTCTTGCGGACCTTCACGTTTGACAGCGTGAAGTGAAAATCGTTGTAGGGCGGGGTACTCTCACCCCGCCGCATATAGAGGAAAGTATATAAAGGTTAAAAGGAGTGTACCATCATGAAAAAGTTTACCAAAGTGACCGCTGCGGCATTGGCCGCGACCCTCAGCCTGTCCCTGGCCGCCTGCGGCAGCAGCGCCAGCACCGATGCAGCCTCCACCGCATCCGCTGACGGCGCTGTCTACCGCACGCTGGACGAGATCAAGGCCGACGGCACCATCAACATCGGCGTTTTCTCCGACAAGAACCCGTTCGGCTACGTTGACGAGAACGGCGAGTATCAGGGCTACGACATCTACTTCGGCAACCGCCTGGCCGAGGATCTCGGCGTCAAGGTCAACTACGTCTCCACCGAGGCCGCCAACCGCATTGAGTACCTGCAGACCGGCAAGGTGGACGTCATCCTGGCAAACTTCACCGTCACGCCGGAGCGTGCCGAGGAAGTGGATTTTGCGCTGCCCTACATGAATGTCGCGCTGGGCGTTGTCTCCCCGGATTCCAGCGTCGTCACCACGCTGGACAACTGGAACGCCGATGACCAGATGATCGTCATTTCCGGCACCACCGCCGAGACCTATCTGACCCAGAACTACCCCGACATCCCGCTGCAGAAGTACGATTCCTACGCCACCGCCAAGAGCGCCCTGGAGAACGGCGGCGTGGCCTGGGCCAACGATAACACCGAGGTCATCGCCTTCGCAAAGCAGAACCCCGGCTACAACGTCGGCATCCCCTCTCTGGGCAGCCAGGATACCATCGCCCCGGCCGTCAGCAAGGGCAATGAGACGCTGCTGAACGCCATCAACGACGAAATCAAGGCCCTGGGAGAGGAAAACTTCTTCCACAAGGACTATGAGGCTACACTCGTTGACACCTATGGCACCGACTACGAGAGCAGCCTTGTTGTCGAGGGCGGCGTGACGAGCGCCAACTAAATAAGGCTTCTCCCTTGGGAGAAGCTGTCCGCGAAGCGGACTGATGAGGAGCGGGCTTGCCAGGCAACCTTTGAATGGGATGCAGCCGCAAGCTCGCCCCTCATCCGGCCCTGCGGGGCCACCTTCAGTCTACGCGCTAAGAGCCGCCTACGGCGGTTGCGCTCCGACACGCGCCTGCGGGCGCAGCCCCAAGGGGGAAGGCATAAAGAAAAGCGGCAGACTATGCACGGTCTGCCGCTTTTTCTATACAGGCTATTCTACCCCAAATTCAGCCCTTACGCGGGCCAGCATCTCCCGCTGGGCGTTGGCCTCGGTGTCGTTGTCCACGCTGCCAAAGGCACGCTGGGCGGCGCTGCCGGGGCCGGTGGAGCCGTACTCGCCGAAGCGGGCGGTCTTTTCGTTCTCGGGGTCACGCCAGTTGTCCCAGCCGTCGGTGCAGACTTCGTCGCTCAACACGCAGTCCAGCCAGTAGCAGGCCGCGTCAGCCCGCCAGGGACGGCCCAGATAGACGCTGCCGGGCGCGGCGCTGCCCTGTACGGTACAGTTCACAAACAGGTAGCCGGGCTTGCCAGCGGGCGTGCTGGGGGCTGTGATGTAGCAGGTGCCGGTGGCGTGGTGCCACGGCTCAATGCGGCAGCGGTCAAACACCGCGTTCGCGCCGCCGAAGATAAAGTCAATGTTGCCACGGATCGTGCAGTTCTTGTAATACTGCACGGTGTCCAGCCGGGGCGCGTTTTCCCGCGGGCCGCGGAAGCCGTGTTCCTCCCGCTCTTTCAGGGGCAGGGGAGCAGTGAACAATGTATCCTGGTTGCCGTAAAGGTTCACGTCCTCCATCAGCACGCGGCTGGCGTCGGCGTAGACAGCCAGCGCCTGCCCTGCCTTTGCACCATCCCCGGCGTTGTTCTGCACGGTCAGGTTGCGCACAACGGCCCTGCCGCCGCCCAGAAACAGCGTTTCACTGCGGAAGGTTCCGGTCTTACTCTCGCCCGGCCAGGGGTCACGGCCGCCCACAGAGGCTGTGAGTACGGTCGCATTGCGGTATTCGCCCTCGATGATATAGTCGGCCAGTTCAATAAAGGGCCGTTCCTCATAGATGCCGTGCTTGATGTAGAACCGTACCGGCTCATTGGGCGTATCGGCACAGGCGGCCACGGCGTCGGTCAGCGTGCGGTAATCGCCGGTGCCACCATCGTCCACTACCAGTGTTTTTCTCTGAATGTCAGCCATCAAAAGAATCCTTTCATAAATGCAATGTCGCTAGCCGCGCGGGCGGGTACGGCCTCTTCGCGCAGCACCGGCAGGGTGGCCTGGGGCAGTTGGCGCAGCATGGCGAAGGCCCCGGCGTAGTCGGTGCGGCTTTCTTCCAGGCTCGTGTGCAGCAGGCCGCCCTCGGCGTCAAACGCCTGGCCTTTGAAGTGTACGGCGACGATTTCCTCGCCCAGCAGCTCACCCATGTCGTTCCAGATGCGTGCCTGATCGTGCACGTTCTCGGCGTTGACAAGGTTGCTCATGTCAAAGATGACTTTCAGGTTCGGGCTGCGCATCGTGTCCAGAATGTGCCGCGTGGCGGCGGGGGAGTTCATGCTGTGCAGCGTCACAGGCTCAATGCCCACCGTGACGCCCAGTTCCTCCGCCGTGGGCAGAATCTCAGCCAGGCTGCGGCAAAGCAGTTCCTGGGCTTCCTCGCGGGTCGTACCGGCGGGCTGCTTGGACATGGCGGTCGTCTCCGTGCCAATGCACCCGGCCCCCAGCGCCTTGCAGACGGCCAGCTGGCTCTTGAAATCTGCCGCGTTCTGCAAGCGACTCTCATCGTTGATGGCAAGCTCCACATAGGTGCCCAGCACGGCCACCTGGATGCTGTGTGCTTTCTCGGCGGCAATAGTGTCGGCCACCAGCGCGTCGGTCACGTCGGCATAGCTCTTGACTGTTGGCACGCACTTTTTGTAGGCCAGCTGTACGGCGGCAAACCCGTCGGCAGAGACCTTGGCAAACAGTTCGTCGGGCGTGCCCTTGCCGTAGTCATGCAGGCGGGCACCCACGATAAATTTCGGCATACAAACCCCTCCTTACTGCTTTTGGGCGGCCAGGATCTCCGTGTAGGCCAGCAGCAGCGGGCCTACGCCCTTGGCGTCGTTTTCCACGATCGGCTCACTGAAATAGTAGGCCAGGCTGCCGTCACGGCGGGTCGCACCGCCAAGACCTGCCACCAGGCAGATCCCGCTCAACTGCAGCGCACCGTCCGCGCCCACGCCCAGGTGGCGGTCACAGGTGCCGTAGAAGGCCTTCTCACCGTAGGCGGCATAGCGCTTAGGCAGGTAGCCCAGCCGCACGCCCTTGAGCACCGCGTAGGCAAACAGCGCACTGCCGGAGGTCTCCAGGTAGTTGCCCTCGACGCCGGCCTTGTCAATGACCTGCCAGAACATACCGCTCTCGGCGTCCTGGAACGCGATCATCGCATCCACGGCGTCCTTCAGCATCGACATGATGGCGCGATACTCGTAGTACAGCATTTCGTCCATGCGTTCCAGCACATCCACCATCGCCACCAGAAACCACCCCATGGCGCGCAGCCAGAAGTTGGCGCTGCAGCCGGTGACGGGGTCGGCCCAGTACATTTCGCGGCTCTCGTCGTAGCCGTGGTAGTACAGGCCGGTCTTGGAATCCTTCATGTGCTTCTGGATGTTCATGAACTGCTTGTAGCTGTCAATGCAGCCGTGCATCCCGTTGCAGCGGGTCTCGTACTCCATGTAGAAGGGTTGGGCCATGTAGGTGCCGTCCAGCCAGACCTGGTTAGGGTAGATTTTTTTGTGCCAGAAGTTGCCTTCCTTGGTGCGGGGCTGGGTCTCCAACTGGCCGCGTATCGTTTCAATCGCGTCGCGGTAGCGCTGGTCGCCGGTCAGGTCGTAGAGGGTAAACAGGTTCTTGCCCTGATTAACATTGTCCAGGTTGTATTCCTCAGGGTCATAGGTCTCAATGACGCCGTGATCCTTGACGAAGTAATCGAGAAAATTCTTGGAGAAGGTCAAAAACTTCTCGTCACCGGTGGTCTTGTACAGGCTCAGGCAGGCGGTGATCATGCAGCCGTCGATGTAGTTCCACTTATTGGGCTTGCCGCTGCGCACTTTTTCAATGTTCCACAGCGGGGCCTCGGCGGTGGAACCGGCAATCAGGTAGTCCACATAATGGCCCAGGGTGGACAGGATTTCTTCGTGGGTCATGGCTTAGTCCTCCTCATAGCTGTCTACGTGGGTGAACTGCAGGCGCTCGCCCTCGTAGCCGGTGATTTCAACGTTGTGCAGCTCGATCTTGCGCACATTTTCGGCGTGGATGCCCACCTTGCAGCTGGCATCCGCACCGCACATCATGGCAGCCTGGCCCGCCTTGGCGTCGGGCGCAAAGCTGATTTTCACATTGCGCATCTTTACGCCGCCGATGGGCTGCTCCGGCAGGCCGCTGAACCAGCAGCCCGCGTACTGGGCATCGGTGGCAGTGATGTTCTCCATTTCCAGCGTGCCCAGTGTCGGGGTCATCTCATCCACCGGCAGCGGGTCGTGGGTCTGTACATAGTCGCTGCGGCCGTCCGGGTCGCAAAAATAGAACATATTGATGACAAAGGGCGTCAGCACGCCGTCCATAACGACGTCGCGGAACACCAGCCCGTCAATGACGGCATACTTGCCGCGCCCACGGCGGGTCTTGACGCGCAGGCCGCGGTCAGTGTGATCCATCAGGCACTGGGTAACGGTGACATTCTTGACGCCGCCGCTCATCTCACTGCCGATGACCAGGCCGCCGTGGCCGCGGCTCAGGCAGCAGTTGCGGATGACAACATTCTCGCAGGGGATATGGCGCTTCATCCCTAAGAACAGCTTGCTGGATTTCAGCGCAATGCAGTCGTCGCCCACATGGATATGGTTGCCGATGATATTGACATTCTTGCAGCTCTCTGGGTCGATGCCGTCGGTGTTGGGGCTGTTGGAACTGTTGCGGATGCGGATGTTCAGAATGTCCACATTCTCCGAGTAGGTCGGGTGGATGGTCCAAGAGTAGCTGTTGCAGACCTGCACACCGTGCAGCACCACGTTTTTGGCGCCGTTTGTAAAGAACAGACGGGGGCGGTAGGCAATATTCTTCTTCTTCGGGTTCTGGTACCAGTCGCCGTTCTGGGCGTTGGCGTCAATCGTGCCCTCGCCGGTGATGGTCACATTCTCGGCGTTGATGACATTGATAAGCCCCGCAAAGCTGTCCAGGGGGTTGCCCTCCCACAGGGCCAGGTAGTGCTCGTCCCTTTCGTTGTGGCAGGGGAGGACACCGGGCAAAATCGGATAGTCGGTGCGCTTGGTGCCGCCCAGCAGCGTGCAGCCTTTTTCGAGGTAGAGCGTTGTGTTGCTCTGCAAAAACAGGCTCTGGGTGCGGTAAGTACCGGCGGGCACATAGACCGTGCCGCCGGCTGGGCAGGTGGACAGCGCCGCCTGCAATTTGGCAGTGTTGTCGGTCACGCCGTCCGCCACCAGGCCGCAGCGGCTGGCATCCACAAAGAAGCTCTCCTCAGCGGTGGTAAATTCCAGCGTATCGGTCACACCGTCGAGGGTGACGGCTACCGTGTAGCTGCGGCCCGGCTCCAGGGAGTAGAGCGAGAAAACGTTGGTGTCACCATCATAGACAGCATCACCATCCAGGGCAACCGTGTAAGGGGCCGGTGCGCGGTAGCAGCCGGAATTGACCAACTCAAATACCGCACTGCGCGCCATAGAACGTACAAGCGTGATTTTCATGTGAAAACCCCCAAATAATAAAAATTTGTATAAAAATAGTTTGAAAAACAGCAAAAATTGTGCTATTCTAGTAAATAGAACAAGAACCAATCGCCGGGCGCATGGCACCGCGGCAGCAAGGAGCAAGCGTTATGGTTTCGGAATATGTCTACTCGCCCCATGTGGACTTTTTTATTGACCACGTTGACCGCGATACCGGCTACGAGATGCCCAGTTTCCACATCCACCATAAGTATGAGATTTACTATGAGATTGAGGGCAGCCGCCGCTATTTTATCGAGGATGCCGCCTACATCGTCAACGCAGGCTGTGTTGTGCTGATTGGCGAGAACCAGATTCACAAGACTGCCTCGCTGGGGGACACGGCCTCCAGCCGCATTGTTGCGAACTTCAGCCGGGAATACCTGGGCAAAATCACCGACATATTCCCGGAGGTGGATTTCTTCTCGTTCTTGAGCGAAGAGCACAACCATCTGCTCTCCAACATCACGGTCAAGCAGCAGAACCATATTCACAATCTATTGCAGCAGCTGCTGGCTTTGCAGGAAGAAACCTCCCCGGAGTCCGACGCCATGCGCAAAATGCTGTTGGCCACGCTTTTGCTGGAACTCAAGGATCTCTGCCGCCAGCAGCAGGAGCAGGGCGGCGAGAACGGCCGCGTCAGCAACCATATCGTGGACCAAATTCAAGCCTACATCGCCGAGCATTACGCCGAGAAGCTGACCCTGACCGGCATTGCCAGCCAGTTCTATATCAGCCCCTACTACCTGAGCAGACTCTTCAAAAAGTCCATCAACCTGAGTCTGATCGAGTATATCAACGGCGTGCGTATCAAGGCGGCGCAGAATCTCATCGAGAAATCGAACGAGAGCATTTCCGACATTGCGGAAAAGACCGGCTTTATGACCACCGCCCATTTCCGCCGTGTGTTCAAGGATGCCACGGGTCTGTCCCCGCAGCAGTACCGGCAGTATTATAAGAGAGTGAATAAGTAAGGTTTGAAACATCCGCCGCCCTGATATGGGGCGGCCTTTTTGTTTGCACCGTTGCAGGGGCGGATGCCTGCATCCGCCCGCGGGGCGCTGGGGACGCCGTCCCCTGCAAATCTATCAGTAAAACTCCGTCCCCCTGGCAGGGGAGGGGAGTGTCATTTTCAAAAGAAAGGCTGCCCCGTACCCCCTGGTTGTGGTGCGGGGCAGCCGTGGTTTAAGTGGGTTTTCGGGCTGCCAAAATGGCGATTAGCCCTTCACGGCACCGGCGGAGATACCGTCGATGAAAGCATCCTGCGCGCAGAAGAAAACGATCAGCTGCGGGATGATGGAGATGAGGGACAATGCCAGAATACGGTTCCAGTTGAAACCGCTGTCAGCGTCCATGGACAGCTTGACGAAAATGGACATCGGGTATTTGCTGGGGGTCTGGACGTAAAGCAGGGGACCCATGTAGTCGTTGCAGCTCCACATGAACTGGAACAGACCGCAGGCTACCAGAGAGGGGCTCAGCATCGGGGCAATGATCTTGTACAGGATCTTGACCGGGCCGCAGCCGTCGATGGCAGCCGCCTCGTCCAGATCGTGGGGGATGCTGCGCATGAACTGCACCAGCTGGTAGACGAAGTAGGTCTCAGTGGCGAACAGGGTCGGCACCCACAGGGGCAGGTAGAAGGGGCTGTTGATCCAGCCAAAGGAGTTGTACATCAGGTACTGGGGCACGTTCAGAACGACCTGCGGCAGGAACAGGGTGGAGATCATGATGCCGAACAGCATATCGCGGCCCTTGAACTTAAAGCGGCTGAAGCCGTAAGCGGCAATGACAGAGCTGATAACGGTGAAGATGACCTTGGGGATAACGAAGCTGTAGGTGTTGATGAAGGCGCGCCAGATGCTGATGTCGCCGCCGTAGTTCTGGGTCACGGCGTCAATGTAGCCCTGCAGCGTGGGGTTGGCAGTCAGGAAGCCGATGCCGGAGAAGATCTCGGCGTTGGACTTGAAGGTGGCGCCCACCATCCAGACCAGCGGGTAGATCATGATAACGCCGACAAGGATCAGCACAAAGTACTGGAAGAAACGGCCGATTTTATGGGCGGTAGAAAGTTTCATTTTTCGTTCCTCCTTAATCAGCGTAGTAGACCCAGTGCTTCTGGCTGGTGAAAGCAATCACAGTCAGCAGAGCAACGGCGATGAACATGACCCAGGCCAGCGCACACGCCATGCCCATCTCGTTGGACTTGAAGGCGTAGTTGTAAACCAGCAGGGAGACAAGCGTTGTAGCGTTACGCGGGCCGCCCTGGGTGATGATGTAGGGGCCGTTGAATTCCTGGAACGCCTGTGCGATCTGGGTGACGAGATTGTAGAAGATAACGGGGGTGATCATCGGAATGGTGATCGAGAAGAACTGGCGGGTCTTGGTAGCACCGTCAATGGTGGCGGCCTCGTACAGGTCGGCAGGCACGCCCTTCAAAGCGGCCAGGAACAGAACCATGGCGGAGCCGAACTGCCACACACGCAGCAGGCAGATGACGAACAGCGCCCAGGTCTTGTCAGCCAGCCAGTCGGGACCGGCAATGCCAAAGAAGCCGAGAATCGTGTTGACAACGCCGGTGTCCTTGAACAGGGCGCGCCACAGAACGGCGATGGCCACAGAGCCGCCCAGAATGGACGGAATGTAGTAAACGGTACGGAACAGGTTGACGAACTTGATCTTGAAGTTCAGGATGTAGGCGATGAACAGCGCGAACACCAGCTTGAGGGGCACGGTGATGAAGGCATATTTCACAGTGGTCAGCAAAACGGAAACGGTCTTGCGGCTGGTGAAAATCTCAACGTAGTTCATAACGCCGTACTGGCTGATGCCCTTGAAGAAGTTCAGGTCAGTAAAGCTGTATACCAGAGAGCTGGCAAACGGATAGGCTTTGAAAATCAGGAAGCCCAGAATCCACGGAATCAGGAAGAACAGGCCAGTGTTTTCGTCACACCAACGCTTAAACGGTGTGCGCTGGGTCGTTTTGGGTGCAGAGCTCATCCAAAAACCTCCTTGTCACAAATTGCTGCATTGCGTTTTAACATGAATAACCGGCCCCGCCATGCGTGATAACGGGGCTGGGGCCGGCTAAACTTTACTTTTTAAAGGATTTCGATTGCTCTTAGGCGTTGGCGCTCAGCACACCGGAAACGCCGTCCAGCAGGATCTCGGCAGCCTCCTCAGCGTCGTAGTCGCCGTAGCTGAAGCCGTCGAACACATCGGTGTAAACGCCGTCGGTGGTGTCCTTCAGCTTGCTGGACTCGAAGTACGGGTCAAGCGGCATATCGACGAAGGCCAGAACCTTGGTGTTGGCCTCGAGAACCAGAGGCTTCACAGCGTCAGCAGCCTGAGCGGCAGCCAGACCGGCGGTGGAGGCGGGAATG
The DNA here is from genome assembly GCF_018784445.1 of Gemmiger formicilis. Classification (GTDB taxonomy): domain Bacteria; phylum Bacillota; class Clostridia; order Oscillospirales; family Ruminococcaceae; genus Gemmiger. The sequence continues at coordinate 84,618 of NZ_WQOH01000045.1, forward strand.
CCGCACTCGGAACCCATGATGGCAGCGCCCTCGCCGTTCCACAGGAAGTCGATCAGGGCAGCAGCCTCAACGGGATGCTGGCAGGAGGAGGTGATGGCCATGCCCATGGAGACCTTGGAGAAGCCGCCGTTGGCCTTGTCGCCGAACTTGATCTCCTCACCAACGGTGAAGCCGGAGTTGTCGGCCAGAGCAGACTGGTACTTGTTGGCGGAAGAATCCCACTCGAAGATGCCGGCGTACTTGCCGTCGATCCACTCCTGAGACTTATCGATAGAGTCGAAGCCAGCAGCGATCATGGTCGGACGGGTGGGGATAACGTGGTTGTCCTCGAGGGACTTGATGAAGTTCAGGCCATCAACGACCTCTTCCTCGCTGTACTGGCACTCGTTGTTCTCGACCCAGGCCTTGCCGTACTTGGACTCGAGGTAGAAGGTCATCAGGATCATGCGGTCATACTGACCGATGGCCAGAGGATAGTAATCATCGCCCAGCTTCTCCTGGAAGGCCTTGCCGGCGGCAATCAGATCATCATAGGAGGCGGGAACCTGCTCAATACCGGCCTGCTTGAAGGTGTTCATGTTCCAGTAGAAGATACGGCCGGTCATCGAGATGGGCACAGCCTGCAGGCTGTCAGCAACGGTGCAGGCGTTCTTGGCGGCATCGCTCCACTGGCTCAGGTCGATGACATCGCTGTACTCGCGCAGGTCGACGAACTTCTCACCCGTGGGGCTGTACTGGTACAGCCAGTTCCAGTTGACCTGCATGACATCGGAACCCTGGTCAGCGGCCAGCGCGGTGGACTGCTTCTCTTCCCAGCCGGACCATGCGCCGTAGGTGGGGGAGACGGTGATGTTGGGGTACTTCTCGTGGAAAGCCTCCAGAGCCTTCTGGTAAGCCTCGTGGCGGGAGTCGCCGCCCCACCAGCTGATGGTCAGCTCGATAGGATCGGTGGTGTTGATCTCGTGGGCCTCGCTGGGGGCAGCCTCAGCGGTAGACTCGGCAGCGGTGCTTTCAGCAGTGGAAGCAGCCTCGCTGGTGGCGGCGGAGCTGCTGGCAGCGGTGCCGCAGCCAGCCAGCAGAGTGGCGGTCATAGCAGCGGCAACGCCAAGGGAAATTGCCTTCTTCATTGTTTTGTCCTCCTAAAAATGCTGTGCGATTTATTTTTGCAGATTGTCGTGTGTGGGTGTAAGCACCACAACATCTGCCATTCGCTTGTCTATATGATAGCAAAACGCACCAACAAAAAAAACAGTCAATTTAGTGCGTTCCACCTCAAAAGCGAACAATTCTTGCTTTGTTGCTTGTAACCGATTTGACACCACCGTCAAAACTTACGAATACGAGCACCTGCATTTGTGCAGTTTAACAAAGGCGACGGAAACCCGGACGGGGATATCCAGGGCAAAGCGCACCGATATTTACCCACTAAAATGCGTTACCAGGGGCAAAATATGCAAGATTGATGCAAAAAACGTGCTATTTCGCAAATATTATTGCATTCATCTATGCACGGTGCAAAATAAGTGCGGCCGAGAGCAAAAAAGGCCCCGCCGGGAGAAATCCCGGTGGGGCCTGCACAAATTATGTTCACTTCTTCGGGTGGCGTGCTAAAAATGCACGGTATTCGCGGTACCAGCATTGGGGGCACAGGCTTTGGTACTCCACATCGTCCACTGTATCAATCGCGACCTGGGCACCCTCAAAGACATATTCGCCGTTGACCTTGCGCCCGTTGCAGATGGCCTTGCGGCCGCAGGCGCAGATGGTTTTCAGTTCCTCGATCGTATGGGCAAGCTCCAGCAGCCGCGTCGAGCCGGGGAACCCCCGCATCATAAAGTCGGCACGCAGGCCGTAACAGATGACCGGAATGCCAAGATCGACCGTGACCAGGAACAGCTGGTCGGCCTGCTGGGGGGTAAAAAACTGGCTCTCGTCGCAGAGAACACAGGCAATCTTGCCATTGGCGGCCTCGTCGGCGCGCACCAGCTCCACCACGTCCATGTCGGGTGTGACGAGCTTGTCAACTTTGCAGGAAATACCCAGGCGGGAAAGGATGGAATCCTGCCCCTTGGTGTCGATGGCGGGCTTTAAAATCAGCACGCGCATCCCGCGTTCTTTATAATTGTAGGCGACCTGCATCAGCGCAGTGGTCTTGCCGCTGTTCATAGCGCCATATCGAAAATACAATTTTGCCATGGTGGCTCCTTATCGGTTTATTGATAACCGTAGGGGCCGGGCATGCCCGGCCCTCAACCTTCCCGCAATCGCGCGTCAACCAGTAGGCTGAGGGCCGCACATGTGCGGCCCCTACAAGGCGGTCTTTTTATAGAGATATCACTTTTCCTGATTTCTCAGCCTGTACCCCAGGCTCATCAGGCTGTCGCCCAGATGGACATTCTCCACCGTGACATCTGGGTACTCGACCGACAGATCGTAGTGGCTGAAATTCCAGAAACCCTTGATGCCCTGGCCCACCAGCTCACCCGCCAGGTCCATAGCGCTCTGGCGCGGCACGCAGAGCACGGCCACCTCGGGATGGTGCTCGGTGCAGAAGGCCTCCAGCTCACTCAGCGGAAGAATGGGCACGCCGCACATTTCCTTGCCGATCAAGTCGGGGTTCACATCAAACACGCCCAGCAGCTTGTAGCCGTTGGCGTCGCGGCTGATGAAGCTGGATACTGCAGAACCCAAACGACCGGCACCGACCAAAATCGTGGGCAGTTTTTCGCCATCGCCGAACAGCAGCTTGCCAATCTCGGCACGCAGCACATCCACCTTGTAGCCGATGCCCTGCTGGCCGAACCCACCAAAGCAGTTGAAATCCTGGCGCACCTGGCTGGCGGTGGTGCCCATCATGTGGGCCAGCTCGCTGGAAGAAATTTTATCCTTGCCGTCGGCGGAAAGGTTGGTCAGATAACGATAATATTTCGGCAGTCGCTTGATGACCGGGAGCGACACCTTATTTTGAACAGCCATGATCGTATCCCTCACATTGCAATACTTGTTTATAGCTTATTATAAAATGAAGCACGGCGGTTGTCAATTTTTTGTCTAAGTTTTTTAGCTGATTTCTCAAATTATTATACGGTTGTACAAAAATAGAACGGGAAATTCTGGCGGTATAGACAAAACAAAACGACACCCCTGGCCCAAACCGCGCATATTTTGCAGGGCCGCAGGACAGACTGTTTTTGTGTATAGTTTGCGCAGAAAAGGAGAGCAATGATGGAAACGAAGGATAAAAAGGTCGGCACCAAGCACAACCCCACCGAAAGCGCCGCCCTGAAGCGGCTGGAGCATGATTTGATAAAGGAAGACGGCATTGTGCCTGCCACCAAGGGCCGCCACGCCATCCACTGCCTGACGGTCATCGGCACGATTGAGGGCCATACGCTGGCGTCCGACGCGCAAAAGACGACAAAATATGAGCACGTCATCCCCCAGCTGGTGGACATTGAGGAGGATCCCGAGATAGAAGGACTGCTGGTGATTCTGAATACGGTGGGCGGTGATGTGGAAGCCGGGCTGGCGCTGGCGGAACTGATTGCGGGCGTCAGCAAGCCCAGCGCCACGCTGGTGCTGGGCGGCGGGCATTCTATTGGCATCCCGCTGGCGGTGGCGGCGCGGCACAGCTTTATTGTGCCCACGGCCACCATGACGGTGCACCCGGTGCGCCACTCTGGCATGGTGCTGGGCGTGCCCCAGACCCTGCGCTATTTTGAACAGATGCAGGAGCGCATAGTCAGCTTTGTGACCGGGCACTCCAAAATCACGGCCCGGCGGTTCACCCAGCTGATGCACAATACCGGCGAGCTTGTCATGGACATGGGCACCGTATTGGACGGCACCCAGGCTGTGGAGGAAGGGCTGATCGACGAGTTGGGCGGCCTGGCGGACGCATTGGGGTATTTATATAAGGAAATAGAAAAGTGAAGGCGGAATCGTAGGGGCGCATTCTATATGCGCCCGGGGAGCTTGCGGCAAGATAAACGTCCACGGGCGGATATGGAATCCGCCCCTACATAATTTTGTTGCGGCAGCCTATTGCAATCTACAATATTATATGCTATATAATATATAACCCTATACACCATACACCCGGAAAGGGGGCACCCTATGGCCATCAACACCACGGCGGGGCTGCTGGATGCCATTGTGCTGGCTGTCGTCGGGCGGGAGGAAACGGGCACCTACGGCTATAAGATCACGCAGGAGGTCCGCACGGTGCTGGACCTGTCGGAATCCACGCTGTACCCGGTGCTGCGCCGCCTGCAAAAGGACGGCTGCCTGACCGTCCATGACGAAGCCTTCAATGGCCGCAACCGCCGCTACTATCAAATCACGCCCGCAGGCCGCGCCCGGCTGGCAGAATTTACCGCCGAGTGGGAAGCCTACACCACAAAAATCAACAAGCTCTTTAAGGGGGAGCCGCAATGAAAAAATACGAGTACTTATCCGAACTGGAAAAGCGGCTGTCTGCCCTGCCTGCTGATGCGCGCCGCGACGCACTGAATTATTATGAGGAATACTTCGACGCCGCAGGCCCCGACAACGAGGACGCCACCGCCGCCGAGCTGGGCGACCCTGCCGAGGCCGCCCGCAAGATCCTGGAAGGGGAGGGCCTGACGCCGGATGCCGACCCTGCCGTACCCGAGAGCGCATGCGGCGGTGCTGTGCCACCCGCCGCCCCGGAGCCGCCCGCCGCCGACCCACAGCCCGCCCAGCCTCAAAAGCACGGTCCCGGGGCAAAAACCATGTGGCTGATTTTCGCCGTTTTCATTGTTGCGGCGCTGATCATTCAGCTGGGCGTCCTTGTGCTGAGTTTTGCAAAGCCCGGCGGCGGCACAGCGTCGATGGTTGTTGAGCAGGCGGAGGAAGAAACTGCTGCATCCGGTCTTGTCCGCACCGAGGACTTTTACAACGGGACCGCCGCCACCGAGTACGCGGACAGCGGCAGCCCATTGGAGAAGATGGATTTCACCACCGGTCTGGCCGACGCCAAAAATATAACCTTCGACATCGACTACGGCGCGGTCACAGTCGTTGTGGACAGTGGTGCGGCGGAGCCGACCCTTTCCTGCACGAACCTGCGTCAGGACTGGTTCACCTTTACCAACACGGGCGACAACACAAGCCCGGTGCGTGTCAGCTACAAGGTGCCCGCCAACTACAACCTCGGCAAAGAGCTGGGGCCCGAGCCTGAGTTTGTCCTGTCCGTGCCGGATGCGAATACCTTCCATTTTAAAAGGCTCTCCATCACTGCCGCTATGGGCGATGCAGAATTTGACAACAGCAATACCATCGCCGCCGACAGCATCGACTTAGACCTGGCGATGGGCTGCTTTACCGGTAGCACCGTGCAGGCAGAGCAGTTTACGGCGAATATCTCAATGGGCGATTTTGATTTGGGGCTGCTGGCGGGCGTTGAAACCGCTAAAGTCGAAGCTGCCATGGGCGATATTGGCCTGACGGTGGACGGCAGGCCCGACGATTACGCGCTTGACCTGCAAACGTCCATGGGGAATGTGATGTTCAACGGCAGGACGATGAGCAGCACCTACACCCAAACAGCCGCCGCGCCCCGCAGCGTGACCCTTACCGCGCCGATGGGCGATGTAGTGCTGACGACGACGCAGTAATCCCGCCCGCGTATAGCAAACGGCCAGAGCCCCTCCGGTCATCGCTGACGCTCGACCACCTCCCCGCAAAGCGAGGAGACTTTCACTCGGGCTTCGCCCGCGCAAAAAGGCTCCTCACGAAGTGGGGAACTGGCCGCGCGCAGCAAGGCCTGAGGGGCTCTTCTACCTCGCCATAGTTGCCGCCCTTATAGGGGGCCAATCCTCGCATCGGCCCGCCCGGCCACCCCAAAGTCATACTACCCGCTCAAACCATTGTTCAAAATCCACAACTTTCCTTTTCGCGGTGCAAGAAAGATTTTCGCCGAATCCTTTGTATTTTGTCCGCGGTTGTGGTACAATCTTTCTAATAAGTAAAAACCGTCGAAAAAAGGAAAGTCAGGAGAGTGTATTATGGCATACTATTTTTCCGAGCCGTCCCGCACCTTTGGTGAGTATCTGCTCGTTCCCGGGTATTCCTCTTCAGAGTGCGTCCCTACGGCTGTCAGCCTGAAAACCCCGCTGGTCAAATACCGCAAGGGCGAGGAAGCCTGCCCGCTGGAAATGAACATCCCGATGGTCTCCGCCATCATGCAGTCCGTCTCCGGTGAGAAACTGGCGATTGCCCTGGCCAAGCAGGGCGGCGTCTCCTTCATCTACGGCTCCCAGACCATCGAGCAGGAGGCCGACATGGTTCGCCGTGTCAAGGCTTACAAGAAGGGCTTTGTCACTTCCGACTCCAACCTGCCGCCGGAGGCTACCTTGGGCGACGTGCTGGACCTCAAGACCCGCACCGGCCATTCCACCGTTGCCATCACCGACGACGGCTCTGCCCATGGCAAGCTGCTGGGCATCGTCGCCTCCCGCGACTACCGCCTTTCCCGCATGACGATGGATCTCAAGGTCACTGAGTTCATGACTCCGCTGGATAAGCTGGTCACGGCCCCCGCCACCACCAGCCTGCACGACTGCAATGATATCATCTGGGACAACAAGATCAACTCCCTGCCCCTGATCGACGAGGAAGGTCGCCTGCAGTATATGGTTTTCCGCAAGGACTACGACTCCCACAAGGAGAACATCAACGAGCTGCTGGACGAGAACAAGAGCTATGTCGTCGGCGCGGGCATCAACACCCGTGACTACGCCGAGCGCGTCCCCGCACTGGTGGACGCCGGTGTGGATGTGCTCTGCATCGACTCTTCCGAGGGCTTCAGCGAGTGGCAGTCCCGCACCATCGCCTGGATCCGCGAGAACTACGGCGACAAGGTGAAGGTCGGTGCCGGCAACGTTGTTGACCGCGAGGGCTTCCTGTTCCTGGCGAAGGCTGGCGCAGACTTCATCAAGATCGGCATTGGCGGCGGCTCCATCTGCATCACCCGCGAGACCAAGGGCATTGGCCGCGGCCAGGCTACCGCGGTCATTGAGGTCGCCAAGGCCCGCGACGAGTACTATAAGGAAACCGGCATCTATATTCCCATCTGCTCCGATGGCGGCATCGTGCAGGACTACCACATCACCCTGGCACTGGCTATGGGCGCGGACTTTGTCATGCTGGGCCGTTACTTCGCCCGCTTCGACGAGTCCCCCACGAACAAGCTGCGCGTCGGCGGCAACTACGTCAAGGAGTACTGGGGCGAGGGCTCCAACCGCGCCCGCAACTGGCAGCGCTATGACCTGGGCGGTGCCCAGAAGCTGAGCTTTGAGGAAGGCGTTGACTCCTATGTGCCTTACGCCGGTCCCCTGGCTGATGGTGTGCAGACGACGCTGTACAAAGTGCGCTCCACCATGTGCAACTGCGGCGCGCTCTCCATCCCCGAACTGCAGGAAAAAGCCCGCCTGACCGTTGTATCCTCCACCTCCATCGTCGAGGGCGGCAGCCATGACGTTATCCTGAAGAACGGCCCCCAGAACCGCTAAGCTATAAACACACAGCCGCCCCGCCGGACATCTGCCCGGCGGGGCGGCTTTTTGCATAACTTGGCAGGATCATACTACTGTGCGGCATGATGCCCCAGCGCAGCATTTATGAGATGGGGGTGTAAAACGTATTGTAGGGGCGGCCATTGGCCGCCCGCGGAACATAGCGACAGCCGCGGCGTCCCCGGGTCGATGACGAGCATCGACCCCTACACCGTAGGGGCGGATTCCATATCCGCCCGGGAACCTTCCGGCAGCTGCCTCCTATCCGCTGGCGACCAATGGTCGCCCCTACTTCTTTTACCTCAAATCAACCCATTCTCCACGCAATACCAATACACCCCGTCCTCGGTCACGGGGCGGCAAACCTCGGTGGCAACAGCTTTCAACTCGTCCGACGCATTCCCCATGGCAACGGCGCTGCCCACAACTTGCAGCATCTCAATATCATTGTTGCCGTCGCCGAACGCCACTGCCTCGGCCTTGTCAAAACCGTAATATTCCAGAATCTTCCCGATGCCTGTACCCTTGCCGCCGCTGGCCGGGATGATATCCACCGCGCGGTCCCACCACGCGGCAATTTTGGCACCGTCCACGCCGCGCAAAATTGCGTCATACTCATCCTTGCGGCCGCCCATCATCAGCTGGTAGATGTCCTCCCGGCAAACAGTGTCGAATTCTTCGGTGATGGGCACAACCATCTTGGCGATGGCAAAATAGTCGGTCAGGTCCGCGTCCGTGCCGTTGGCGGCCAGCCGGTCACGCACCGACACACAGACAGGCCGCCCGATGGCTGTGCCGTTGGCAATAATTTTCTGCACATCCTCGTGTGCAATCGGATTGCTGAAAATCGTCTCGCCGCCTGCCGTGTAACACAGAGAGCCGTTGAAGGTCAAGCAGGCGTCAAATTCCACCCCCGGGAACACCGGCAGTGCCACAGGGGAGCGCCCGGTCGCCAGGCAGATTTTTACGCCGCCCGCCCGCAGGCGCTGCAAAGCCTCCAGCGTTTTCTCGGTGATGCGCTTGGACTGTATATCGATCAGCGTGCCGTCGATATCAAAAAATGCGATTTTCGTCTGCATTCGGGGAGACTCCTTTGTTTTAGAATACACCCAGTATAGCACAAAAATGGCAGGATCGATACCGCATTTCCGCGAAAATGTGATGCGATCCTGCCCAAGAGGGTTCATTCGGTTTGATTTTTGGAATCGGGGCTGCCGAAAAACACCACCGGCAGCATCAGCAAAAACGGATTGGCCGACACCAAAAACGGCTTGTTCTCCATGAAGAGATACAGCGTCAGCGCCACCAGGCAGATGACCTCGGTGGAGCGGTGCTTCTTCGCTAACCGCCACAGCAGCAACAGGAACACGGCGGCCACCAGAATGGCACCGATAATGCCTTTGTTCATCGGCACGGCCAAAAACGTGTTGTCAATGGCGTGGTGCTCGTCGCCGTCGGTGGGCAGGCCGCCCAGCAGCGAGAGCGGGGCCTGCCAGAAAACATTGTGCCAAATCTCAAACCGACCCGACAGTGCAATGCTCAACAGCAGCAGGGCCATCCGTTCATAGGGCCATTCGGGGTTGTAAACGTATCCGGCGTATAGGCTGAACGCTGCCAGCGCCACCGGCAGGGCAATCGAAAACCCGTAGAAAATTTTGTTGTCAAACAGCTTCGGCAGAAATTTCTGCACCAGAAACAGCCCGAACAGCACTGCCATACCGCCGAACGCGCCCCGGCTGCCAGGTACTTTGTAGGTAAAAATCGCCAGTGCGGCCAGCCCGGCCCAGTCGAAAGCTCTCATCCGGTCGTGCCGCAGCCAGCCCCAGGCGAAGAACACGCCCACCAACCGCGCACCGAAACCGTTGTAGTGACCGTAGCCGAAATCCCAGTTGCGGCAGTAGAAATTGTAGGGCATCAGCGGAGTGACAAAGTGCAGCGCCTGCACCAGCAGCAGCCCGGCCACTGCCGTGGCAAGGTAGACCCGCAGGGCCGTCTGCAAATCCACATCCTTGGCCCCCAGCCCGACGAGCGCAGCCAGGAAAAACCACTGGTCGCCGCCGTACCAGGCCGAAAACGCCGTGTAGACCAGCACAACGGCCACGATGATTTTTTGCAGCTGCGTCTCGTACTCGGTCAGCAATACGATTTTGCCCGCCAGCAGCAGTACGGCAAACCCGGTCAGCCCCAGCCGCGCCACCCGGCTGAAAGTCGGCAGCGTAGACTGAAGGTTGGAGCTGAATACCTCGCTCAAAACAAGCAATAACGCCAGCCCCGCACAGTACACGCGGCTGGCCAGCGATTTGTATTTTTGGTAAAGCATAGAAGAATCCTTTCGGGATTAAATAGAAATCATTATAAGTATATCATATAAACGATAAAAAGAAAACCCTGTAAAAACAGCGGCACACGGTAGGGGCCGCGCATACGCGGCCCGCAGCTTTCCCATAAGCGCCTGCTTGTCCTTCACGCGGGGGCTGGGCATACCCGGCCCCTACATAAATAATGTTGATAAACACAAAACACATCCTTGCAAATTTTGCAAAAATAATACTTGACATTCCCCCAAGAATCCGCTAAAATAGAACCATTGCAAATGCAGTGAAGGGGAAAAAGCAGCGTCCATCCCATTGCAGAGAGCCGCCGGTCGGTGCAAGGCGGTATGGCAGATGTTGTATACTGGCCCCGGAGCAGCCGCGCTGACAGGTAGGCGCGGACGGAACCTGACCGTTATCATGCAGGCGCGATTCGCTGAAAAGCTGATCGTACAGAGCGGCCGTTTCAACGGCAATGAGAGTGGTACCGCGGGTACAGCAACGTGAATTTTGCTCCCGTCTCTCAAAGGTCTTTCGCCTTTGGGAGACGGTTTATTTTTACCTCCCCAAAGCGCGAACCGAACGCTTTGAAGGAGGCATTTTTATTATGATGGACGCATCCAAGTACAATGTAGGCTACTATCCGCCGCCGGTCGAACCCGGCCATGTCTATGAGTGGCCCCAGAAAGACCATATCGAGCAGGCCCCGGCCTGGTGCAGTGTGGATCTGCGCGATGGCAATCAGAGCCTGATCGTGCCGATGAACCTGGAAGAAAAACTTGAATTTTACGATATGCTGGTCAAAATCGGCTTTAAGGAAATCGAGGTCGGTTTCCCCGCCGCCAGCGAGACCGAGTACGAGTTCCTGCGCACGCTGATTGACGGCAACCGCATCCCCCAGGATGTGACCGTGCAGGTGCTGACCCAGTGCCGTGACCACATCATCCGCAAGACGTTCGAGGCCGTCAAGGGCGCGCCCCGGGCCATTATCCACTTCTACAACTCCACCAGTGTCGCCCAGCGCGAGCAGGTGTTCAAGAAGTCCAAAGAGGAAATCAAGAAGATCGCCGTTGACGGCGCTAAGCTCGTCAAGCAGCTGAGCGAGGAGTACGAGGGCAACTTCCTGTTTGAGTACAGCCCCGAGAGCTTCACCGGGACCGAGCCGGAGTACGCCGTGGAAGTCTGCAACGCCGTTCTCGACGTCATGCAGCCCACCCCCGACCGCCCCATGATCATTAACCTGCCGGTCACGGTCGAGATGAGCATGCCCCACATCTACGCAAATCAGATTGAATGGTGCTCCAAGCATCTGAAATATCGTGACAGCGTGATTCTTTCTACCCACCCCCACAACGACCGCGGCTGCGGCGTCGCTGACGCCGAGCTGGCTGTGCTGGCTGGTGCTCAGCGCATCGAGTGCTGCCTCTTCGGCAACGGCGAGCGCACCGGCAACGTGGACGCCATCACGCTGGCTATGAATATGTACAGCCACGGCGTGGATCCACACCTTGACTTCAGCAATATGCCCGAAATCTGCGAAGTCTACGAGCGCGTGACCCGGATGCACGTCTACGAGCGCACGCCGTATGCAGGCTCCCTCGTCTTTGCGGCGTTCAGCGGCAGCCATCAGGACGCCATCGCCAAGGGCATGACATGGCGCAAGGAAAAGCAGCTCCACCAGTGGACCTGCCCCTACATCCCCATCGACCCCCACGACATTGGCCGCACCTACGATGCCGACGTCATCCGTATCAACTCCCAGAGCGGCAAGGGCGGCATCGGCTTCCTGCTGCAGCAGAACTACGGTTACAACCCGCCGCCGAAAATGCGCGAGGATCTGGGCTACCGCGTCAAGGACGTCAGCGACCACGAGCACCGCGAGTTGAGCGTGAAAGAAGTGCTGGGCGTCTTTGAGAGCAGCTACCTCAACCACACCCACCCGCTCAATGTGCCGGAAGCGCACTTTATCCAGAACTCAGACGGCAGCATCACGGCAAGCGTCGTCATCACCAGCGGCGGCAGCACGATCAAATGCACCGCCACCGGTAACGGCCGCCTGGACGCTGTGGCAACGGCCATCGAGCAGCAGACCGGGATGCATTTCACGCTTGTGCATTACAGTGAGCACGCCCTCGATTCCGATACGAACTCCCGCGCCTGCTCCTACGTCGGCCTGAAATGGGCCTCCGGCGAGGAGAGCTGGGGCTGCGGCACGCATACGGATATTATCGTGGCGGGCATTAAGGCGCTGGTAAGCGCGATCAACAATAAGTAAACACCCTACAACGCACTGCCGGGTAGGGGCCGGACTTGTCCGGCCCTCACCATAAGGGCAGGCGGCACGTAAAGGCAAGGCCGAGGGCGGGGCATGCCCCGCCCCTACGGTGAGATGATCCTAAAACGGAGGTACACAACCATGGGCATGACCATGACCCAAAAAATCTTAGCGGCCCACAGCGGGGAAGCAGCCGTCACGGCGGGCCAGCTCATCAACGCCAAGCTCGATGTGGTGCTCGGCAATGATATCACCACCCCGGTGGCCATCAACGAATTTGAAAAAGCAGGGTTCGACTCGGTGTTCGATAACACCCGCGTCAACATTGTGCTGGATCACTTTGTCCCCAACAAGGACATCAAGAGCGCGGCCCAGTCCAAGCAGTGCCGCGAGTTCGCCGACAAGTACGATATCCTCAACTTTTTCGACGTGGGCCGCATGGGCGTTGAGCACGCACTGCTGCCCGAACAGGGCATCGTGACCGCCGGCGACTGCATCATCGGCGCGGACAGCCACACCTGTACCTACGGTGCGGTGGGCGCGTTCTCCACCGGCGTCGGCTCCACCGATATGGCCGCCGGCATGGCGAAAGGCATGGCCTGGTTCAAGGTCCCCGCCGCCATCAAGGTCGAGCTGAAGGGTCAGCTGCACAAGCCCGTCACCGGTAAGGACGTCATTCTGCACCTGATTGGTCAAATCGGCGTCTCGGGTGCACTGTACAAGAGCTTGGAATTTGTCGGCGAGGGCGTCAAGACCCTGACGATGGAGGATCGCCTCTGCATCTGCAACATGGCCATCGAGGCCGGTGCCAAGAACGGCATCTTCCCCGTGGATGAAGTGACCGAGGCCTACCTCAAAGGCCGCAGCCAGCGCCCGTGGACCAAGTACGAGGCCGACCCCGACGCCGAATATGAGCGCACCATCGTGATTGACCTCGACGCGCTCGAGCCGACGGTCAGCTACCCGCATCTGCCCGAGAACACGCATCTTGCCAAAGAGGGCAAGGACATCAAGATCGACCAAATCGTAATTGGCTCCTGCACCAACGGACGCATTGAGGACATGGAGGCCGCCTACGAGATCCTAAAGGGCAAGCACATCGCCAAGGGCGTGCGCGGTATCATCATCCCCGCCACGATGGCCGTCTACAAGGAGTGCATCCTGCGCGGCTACACCGAGGCTTTCATCGACGCAGGCTGCATCGTCTCCACGCCCACCTGCGGCCCCTGCCTGGGCGGCTACATGGGTATCCTGGCGGCGGGCGAGCGCTGTGTCTCCACCACCAACCGCAACTTCGTCGGCCGCATGGGCCACGTGGAGTCCGAGGTCTACCTCGCCAGCCCTGCCACGGCGGCGGCCAGCGCCCTGACCGGCTACATCACTGATCCGAGGGAGGTTTGAGCTATGAACGCAAGAGGTCCTGTTTTTAAATACGGCGACAACATTGACACCGACGTGATCATCCCGGCCCGCTACCTGAATACCCAGAGTGCCGCCGAGCTGGCAAGCCACTGTATGGAAGATATCGATAAAACGTTTGTTACCCACGTCAAGGCGGGGGATATCATGGTGGGCGGTGAGAACTTTGGCTGCGGCTCCTCCCGCGAGCATGCCCCCGTTGCCATCAAGGCGTCCGGTATCAGCTGCGTTATCGCCAAGAGCTTTGCCCGCATCTTCTACCGCAATGCCATCAACATCGGTTTACCGATTCTCGAATGCCCCGCCGCCAGCGAGGCAATTAGCGAGGGCGATACAGTCAGCATCAACTTTGACACCGGCGTCATTACCGACGAAACCACAGGCCAGACCTTCCAGGCCGCGCCCTTCCCGCCGTTCATCCAGAACATTATCGCCAAGGGCGGCCTGATGAACAGCTTGAAGGACTGATGCCCTGTAGGGGCCGGGCATGCCCGGCCCGCGGCTTTACGGCAAAAATGCTGTGATGGAAAGGCTGAGGGCGGGACATGTCCCGCCCCTACAATAGCAACGAGAGGGAGAACAGAACTATGCAGAAAAACATCACTCTGATCTACGGCGACTGTTCCAGCCCGGAGATCGTGACCCAGGCGGTGCGCGTACTGGATAAAATTGCAGAAAAGCACGGCCATACGTTTACGTATACCCGCGCCTACATGGGCGGTGAGGCCATTGATAAATTCGGCGACCCGCTGCCCGCTGCGGAACTGGAAAAGTGCAAGAACGCCGACAGCGTCCTGCTGGGGGCCATCGGCGGCCCCAAGTGGGAGGGCCTGCCCGGCGACCAGCGCCCTGAGAAGGGCCTGCTGCGCCTGCGTTCCGGCATGGGACTGTACGCCAACAACCGCCCGGCCAAGATCTGGCCCCAGTTGGCGGATGCCTCCCCGCTGAAAAAGTCCATTGTGGACAAGGGCATTGACTTTATCGTCGTGCGTGAGCTGATTGGCGGCGTCTACTTTGGCGAGCATAAGACGATTGAGGAAAACGGCGAGAAGGTCGCCATCGACGTGATGCCCTACGCCGAACATGAAATTGAGCGCATCGGCCGCATCGGCTTTGAGACGGCCATGAAGCGCCGCAAAAAGCTGACCTGCGTGGACAAGGCGAACGTGCTGGACACCAGCCGCCTGTGGCGCGCCGTCATGCATCGTCTGCAGGCCGAGTACCCCGAGGTCGAGTACAGTGAAATGTTTGTGGACAACTGCGCTATGCAGATCTGCAAGAATCCTGCCCAGTTTGACGTCATCGTCACCGAAAATATGTTCGGCGATATCCTCTCTGACGAAGCCAGCGAAGTGACCGGTTCCATCGGCATGGTGCCGTCCTCCTCGCTGGGCGAGGGCACCTGCGGCCTGTATGAGCCGATCCACGGCTCTGCGCCCGATATTGCCGGGCAGGACGTCGTCAACCCGATTGCCTGCATCCTCTCCGCGGCTATGATGCTGCGGTACAGCTTTGATATGCCGACGGAGGCCGATGAGATCGAGGCGGCTGTCAACGCCGTCCTCGACGAGGACTACCGCACCGCCGACATGATGGCTGACGGCTGCACCAGGGTAGGCTGCACCGAGATGGGCAACAAGATTTTGGCACATATTTAAAAAAGATATTGTAGGGGCCGGGTATGCCCGGCCCGCGCGCGAAGGGTGGACGGCCGTCTGCCAGAAAGCCGCGGGCCGCACATGTGCGGCCCCTACAACACAAAATTCCCCCAACGGCTGTGATGCCGTTGGGGGCACTTTTTATTTCTCCATCACATCCCGCCAGGGCCGTTTTTCGGCAAGCTCGTTGCGGCGGTGGTTGCGCCAGATAAGCAGCGTTGCCAGTGCCGCGCCGAACAGGATGACTGCCGCAAGGTTGGGCAGGCCCACCGCGGGCAGCAGCGGCGTGACCCATTTGTCAACGAGCCAAAACTCCACGAACCACAAAAGCATCATGGCGGCTGTAATGGCACCGTACCGCACACCTTTTTCGGTGGAGGCCGCCCACTCGGCGGGGACAACGCGCTGCAGCAGCCACGCACTGGGCATCATAATGGCAATGCAGAGCACAAGCCAGACCGCGTCATAATAGCAGTCCCACGGGCGGCCCATCACCGTATAGGTCGCGGCGGAGGCCAACGCAAACGAGCACAGCCACACAAGGCTGTCTGCCATGTAATCCGCAAACTTCGGCTTGGGCATGCTTGCCAGCAGATTCCGTTTAAAAACATCTACGTCCCCGATGACCGACGGCAGATAGTCGCGCTGGGCCTCGGCCTGTGCCGCCATGGCAATCAGATCTTTGCGCACCAGTTCGACCTCATATCCGATGCCGCGTGTGTTGTCCACCACGCTGATGATTTCCGTGATGGTGTCGCGGTCATACTCGGCCAGTGTCGAGAAAATCAGGTCATTTTCCTTTTTCAGTTCGCGGTACTCGTTGCGGATGGTTTTCACGGTTCAGCCCTCCTTGTCGTGCAAAATGCGGTTCACAGTGTCGCTGGCCTCCTGCCAGGCGGCCGCAAATTCGGAAAGATACTGCACCCCATCGGGGGTCAGGCGGTAGTATTTGCGGCTCGGGCCGCCGGAGCCAGCGCGGTACTCCGCTGCAATCAGCCCCTTGCGCTCCAGCCGCAGCAGCAGGGGATAGAGTGTGCCCTCGGTTACGGCGGAAAAGCCGCTGTCCCGCAGGGTAGCGGCGATGGCGTAGCCATAGGTTGGCTCCCGGGATATGATCTGCAAAATGCAGCCTTCCAGCGTGCCCTTGCGCAGCTGTGCCTGGTCGAACACGATACCACCTCCTGACTACCTTGCAATGCAATGTTCTGTACCTATATTGTAATGCAAAGTAGTGGCGTTGTCAAGCATAATTGCAGGGGCCGGGTATGCCCGGCCCGCTCGTGTAAGGTGGAGCGTAGGGGGATGCTTGCATCCGACCGTGGGGCGTCGCAGGCGCCGCCCCCTACAACAAAAACGGCAACCCCCTTCCCACGGGGGCTGCCGCCCTTACTTATTTCCTCTTATACCAGCAATTTGCCAGCTTGTCAAACGCGGTCTGCACGGGCTGCCAGTTCAGCAGGGCCAGCGTGGCACAGGCCAGCAGGGTAAACCAGAGCACCACCACTGCCAGCGGCTTGCCGCGCATTAAGTCGTAGAACTTGAACTCGATCAGTGCCGCCAGAATCGGCATATGTAAAAGGTAAATCGCCAGCGTGTGCCGCCCCAGCCCTTCCAGCCGGTGGCGGCTGCTGAACACCACCGCCAGTGCAGCTGTGGTCAGGATGCCCGCTAGGTAGAACACAACGCGGTAGCCCACTGTGTCGCCGCCCGCATAACTCACATCATGGAACAGCTGTGGGCTGTTGTCCAAAATCGGGTCAGCCAGCAGCACGCGCAGGAAATACGCGCCATACCCCACCAACAGCGCAGCCAGGGCCGCCCGCCGCAGGCTGCACTTTTCCGCCGCTGCGGCAGCCAAGGCATCCAGTTGGGGGCGGAACAGCACTCCAAAAGCGTAGAACGGATAGAACGCTACCACGCGTACCAGCGTGAACGGCCACTCCACCAGGCCGCCCGCCAACGCCAGCCCCACGGCCAGCGCCAGCCCCAGGCAGGCCCCGGGCAGCCGCCAGCGGTCCCGCAGCCAGCACAAAACCGGTAGCGTCAGGTGCCAGAACACCAGCGCGTACAGGTACCACATATGCCGCCAGGGCAGCAGCAGCGCGGCCAGGGCGCCGCCGCTCTCGGCAAAATTTTCCCGCAGCACTGCCGCGCGGAACACAAACATGATGACCTGCCCCACCAGATACAGCCACAGCTGCTGCGTGACCAGCTTGCGCGGATTGAACCGCGCCACCAGCCCGCTGCAGGTGCAGAACAGCGCCATGTGAAACGCATAGATACAGAAAAATGACGCACTGACGAAGGAATATCCCATGCGGTACTGTTCCATAAAATGGCCGAACACCACCAGCAGGATACCCAGGCCCTTCAGCTCGTCAATATAATCGCGGCGCTGGGTCATTTGCTCTCCCAGGGGGAGCGGATGATCTCGCCGGAGTCCACCTTGGCGAACTCGGCAACCTCTGCCCCGGCCTTGACGATGCCGCCCGGTGCCACGTGTACGCCGCGCCCCAGTTGGGCGTTGTGGTCCACGATGGCCCCGGCGTTCACGATGCAGCCCACGCCCAGGTGCGCGTCTGCACCCACGTAGGCCTGCGGCAGGATGATGCAGCCCGGCTCCAGCACGGCGCTGGGGCTGACAGACGCGGCATCACTGATAAAGACTGGCGTCGCGTACCCGGCAGCGGCCAGCTTTTGCAGCAACTCCACCCGCAGGGCATTGTCACCCAGCGCCACAAAGGCGGGGCGGCCGCGTTTCAAAATCGCGGGGTCAACGTAGTCCCGCAGGCCGCCCACGGTGCCGGGGGCGTTGTCGTCCAAAAAGTCCGCGCTGCCCCAGCCTTCGTCCATCAGCCAGTCGTTCAGCTGGGTGCCAAAGCCGCCGCGGCCCAGAACCAGCGGTCGCTTTGCGTTAAAACCGATCTCGATGAATGCCATAGATCATCCCTCCTGTGTAGGTGTCTCTCCGTCGGGGGTCTCGCCCTCGGCAGGTTGCGCGTTGGGGTCCTCAAGACTGGTGCGGGGGTGTACGTCCAGCGGGTTCGCCAGTGTACCGTTCTGCAAATCGGCCAATGCCTGTGGGATACCGGGGAAGAACCGGGCAATGCCGGTGCCGCCGCAGTGCAGACCGTCGAAGAAATCCGTTTCCTGCAAGCCCTCGATACATGCGGGGTCATAGCTGCCGTACAGCGGAATATTGTTGTCGGCGCAGTACTGGCGCAGCCAGTTTTCCACCTGGAAGAAACCCTTGTGCATCTCCGGCTCGGTCAGCAGGTAACCGTACAGATAGGGATGCCACGGCGACAGCACCAAAATGACCGTGGTGCCCTGAGACTGGGCGTATTTGATGAAGGAGTCAAACGCCTGAATCTGGGTCTGGCTCATCTCGTCAAAGCCTTCCATATGTACGCTGTTGAAGCTCATGCAGGCTTCGGCAGCCAGCGTGCGGATCTGGTCTTCAGTCTGGCTGCGGAACGCTACATCGTACAAAACGCTGCCGTCAGACCGCTTGATGGTCGTGGGCTGGTTGTAGGGGTCGCCCTCCACCGGGTTAAACTCGATGGTGTTGCCTTCGTCGTCGGTGACGGTGGCCTGGCCGCGGTTCTTGAAATAATAGTCCACGTTGCCCTGGAAGTATGCCGGGTCGGCAAGGGCTTTCCACAGCTCGACCTGGTTCGGCTCTTCATAGTCGGTGGGTACGTTCAGGACTTTTGTCAAAAATTCATTGTACAAATCGGCGTCAGCACGGGCGTCAAAGGCGGCCTCGCTGCCGTAAAAGACCCAGGGATCCAGGCTCCACAATAGCACCTTTGGCGCTTTGCCGTAGGTGACCATTTTGTAGTAGCTCGTCATATTGTCGCGCACATCCGCGCCGGTGACGCCCATGTTGAAGAAGCTCTCCACGCCGGTGTTCTCGCGGTTGAACTGCAAAACGCGGCTGGAGCCAATACCGATAGCCTCGGGCGTCTCGGGCACATCCTGTGCATACAACTGTACCACCTGGCGCTCGTCCATCTGCTCGAAGTTTGTTACATCGTACCCTTGCAGCATCAAATCCACGATGCGGCGGGGGGCCAGCGCACCCTGGAACAGGCCGCTGCGGTCGACGTTATAGCTGAACGCCACCATAAACACAAGCACCGGCACCAACAGCAGGAACTTGAACCCGGTTTTCAGGCCAAAGTAGATGCGGCGGACAAGCCCCTGCAAAAACCAGAGGAAGGGGTTGCGCTTTTTCTTGCGGCGGCGCTTTTTGGCCGGGGCGCGACTGGGGGCACCGCGCTGGATTTTGACCGGCGGTGCGGGGATCGGGGTAGGGGACTTGGGCATAACATACACCGCCTTTCCTTAGTATTGCTGGTAGATGAACGCCGACTGACCGAACGCGGCGAAGAACAAAATCGCCGCAGCCGCGCCGTAGTAGAGCGTCCAGCGCAGCGGCCAGACCTGCTGGCGAATCCATTTGGCGACGCTGCGGCCGCCGTGCTCTGCCGCAAAAACGACAAAGCAGCCGAACAGCAGCACCACCGGCAGACGGCCATCAATGCCGCTGCTGTAAATCAGGTTAGACACCTGTGCCCAGGAGCCAGACAGGCCATCCCAGCCCTGCAGGAGCGAACCGTAGACGGCGAAGGGGTCGGCATTATAGATGGCCGATGCAAAGAACACCAGCGTCAGGCAAAACAGCCCGTCCGTGACAATCGTCTGCCACAGTGCCTTGAACCAGCCCATGCGGTAGAGCGGATTCCAGCGATTGATGCGGCGGCGCAGTTTGGCCGTCATGACGCCGAAGGCCGCCAGAATGCCGGTGAACAGGCCCCAGGCCAGGTAGCGCCAGTCCGCGCCGTGCCACAGGCCGGAGCAGACAAACACGATGACGATGTTTAAGTAGTGCCGCCATGGTGCGCACCGGCTGCCGCCTAGGCTGAAGTAGACGTAATCCCGGAACCAGCTGGTCATCGAGATATGCCACCGCCGCCAGAAATCGTTGAAGGTGCGGGCCTCAAAGGGGGACTGGAAGTTTTCAATCAGGTCGTACCCCAGGATACGCGCCGCGCCCAGGGCGATATCACAGCAGCCGGAGAAATCCATGTACAGCTGCACGGCGAACAGCACGGTGGCGGCAACGAGATTCGGGCCGCTTATGCCGGAAACATCACCGTAGACCAGCGAGACATACTGGCTCAGGTTGTCGGCGATGACCATTTTTTTTGTGTAGCCCCACAGCATACGGAATGCGCCGCCTGCGCAGCGGCCATAGCTGAACCGGCGGCTCTTTTGAATCTGCGGCCGCATCTGGGGGTAACGCTCGATGGGGCCGTTGATGAGCGTGGGGAAGAAGCTGACGAACAGCGCATAGTGCAGCGGGTTCGTTTCGACCCGGCAGCGGCGCTTGAACACATCGATGGTGTAGCTCATGGCCGCAAAGGTGAAGTAGCTGAGGCCCAGGGGGGCCAGCAGATTCTCCCGGTGGGAGAGGAAGCTGCCGCCCAGAGAATCCGCCAGCAGGTTCCAGTATTTGTAGTAAATCAAAATACCGATACCGAACCCTACCGAGACCAGTAGGGCCAGCACACGCACGGCCTTGTTTTTGACCTTGCCGATGATAAGCCCGCACAGCCAGGTAACGACCGTAGCAGCGGCAATGACCCAGACCAGCGGGCGGTTGACCGGGTCATAGCAGAAGAAGCCATAGCTGGCGATCAACAGAAAATACGGCCGTAGCACGCGGGGCAGGGCATAGTTGATGAGCGCCACCGCCGCAAAAAAGGCAAGAAACAACAGCGAGGTGATCGCCATTGACTGATCCTCGCACAAAAAGGCGAGGATTTGCTCCCAGGTTATTGTCATGATTCCTCTCTCCGTTTCGCCGCAGGGTTATTTCTTCAAGGTATCTTCCAGGTCGCGGACACGCTTTTCCAGAATCGCGTTCGCCTGGGTCAGCCGCTTGCACTTGTCGGCCAGCTGGCTGATGGCAATGCTCAAGGACAGCAGTACCACCAGTACAAAGCAGAACATCAGCAAAAATACCAGGTTGACCGGCATTTCAATGTCCAGCAGGTCCCGCAGAACATACACCACATAGGGAAACGCCGCGGCAATTACCAGCCCCACGGCCAGCAGCAGCCACAGCAGGCTGTACTTTACGCTCATCAGCCCGCGCTTTAAAAGGGCAAAGATGATGAGCAGCAGCACCACTGCGCCCAGAATCATAAACAGCTGCAAGTGTGCGGTCATGCGCAGCCCCCTTTCTCCTTGCGGATGGACAGTCGGTCAATGATGAGCGCCAGCGTGACTTTGATCATGTAGTAGGCACTCTTGAAGCTGTGGATGCTGGACACGCCGCCCTGTCGCTCCCGCATGATGACCGGGGCCTCGCCCACATGGTAGCCCGCCAGGCTGGCAGCCAGAATGGCTTCCGGCTCGGGGTAATCGGCAGCGTAATGCCGGGAGAAAAACGCGGTCATGCCGGCGTTGGTGGCGCGGAACCCGCTGGTCACATCCAGTACCCGCTTGCCGCACAGCAGATAGATCATCCCACTCAGCCAGCGGATGCCGACCCGGCGCATAAAGCTGGTCTGGAATCCTTCCTTTTTAATAAAACGGCTGCCGATGCACATATCGCATTCGCCGTTCAGCACCGGCTGCACAATCTCCATCAGGTAGGCGGGGTCGTGCTGGCCGTCGCCGTCCATCTGCACGGCAACATCATAGCCATGATGTACGGCATACAGGTAGCCGCACTGCACATTGCCGCCTATCCCTAAGTTGACCGGCAGGTCGAGGAAGGGATAGTGGTGCTCTTTCAAAATTTCCGCACTGCGGTCGGTGGAGCAGTCGTTGACCACAAGATAGTCCACCTCCGGGCAGACCGCCCGCAGATTTTCCACCGTGTTGACGATGTTGTCTTCCTCATTATAGCAGGGGATAATGACAAGAATTTTTTTATCCAAAATGGGTGTACCTCTCAATTTTGGGTGTGTTGCGTTTTTGTGGGATAGAGGCGGTAACGGCAAGGCTGCGGGCCGCACATGTGCGGCCTCTACA
Organism: Gemmiger formicilis; assembly: GCF_018784445.1. Classification (GTDB taxonomy): domain Bacteria; phylum Bacillota; class Clostridia; order Oscillospirales; family Ruminococcaceae; genus Gemmiger. The sequence goes on from NZ_WQOH01000045.1 coordinate 106,870, forward strand.
ACTCTGCCTGACGGCTTGTAGGGGGCGGCGTCCTCGACGCCCCGCGGAGGGGTCAAAACCCCTCCCTACAAAGCTACTCGAAAATGGGCTGCGAGGGCTTCCTTATTTTCCTTCCACCGTAAATTCCTCCAACCGCTTCAGCAGCTCGGCCCGGCGGTAGTGCGCGGCGTAATACGCGTAGGCTTTCTGCCCCAGCGCCGCCCGCTCGTCGTTACTCATGCGGTACAGCGCCAGCATATTATCCGCCAGCGCCCTGCGGTCACAGGCCGGGCTGACCAGCCCGCCGCCGCTCTCTTTTACTGCCGCATACCCTGCGCCGTTCATTGAGGCCAGCACCGGCTTGGCGGCGGCCATATAGCTAGCCAGCTTGCCGGGCACGGTCAGCCCCAGATCGGGCGAGTCGGACAGGGAAATCAGCAGCGCGTCCGCCAGCGCCGTGAACTTCGGCACATCGGTGGCAGGCACGCTGCCGTAGAATGTCACGGCGTCCTCGGCGCGCAAATCAGCCACCTGCTTTTGCAGGGCCTCGCGGCTCATGCCGTCGCCCACCAGCAGCAGGTGCAGTGCTTCCGCCCCGGCGGCGCGGGCGTCCAGCACGGCGTTAATGACCATGTCCAGGCTCTGCGCAGGGGTGAAGGTGCCGGTAAATACCAGGTTGAACCGCCCGGCAAACCGTTCTTCCAGCGCCGGATCAGGCTGCGGCACGGCGTAGAAATCCTCGCAGTACTGCGGGATGATCGCCACTTCCGCCGCCGTTTTCCCGGTGCGGGCGCACAGCCGTTTTTGCAGCGGCTCGCTCATGGCAATCAGCCGGTTGCACCGCTTGTACAGGCCGTCGCTGACCGCCTGGGCCACAAAACGCATAAACTTGTTCTTGACCGGAAGCACACTGTACAGATTTTCCGGCCACAAGTCCAGCACATAATTTATAAACGGAACACCGTGCTTTTTCGCGTATTTGATGGCGGGCCAGCACATCAGCACCGGGCTGGTGTTGAAGCAGAAAACCGCGTCATACCCGCCGGGCAGGCGTTTCAGCGCCCCTGCCGCATACAGCGGCCAGCTGACGTAGTTCAAAAAAATCGTCTTGCCGGTGTTGCCCTTGCGCGGTATCTCCCGCGCCCGGAACACCCGCGCACCCTTGTACACTTCCTCAAAAGGGCCGTCGGCGCTGTATCCGTCGAACCATTCGCCTTTGGGATAGTTGGGCAGACCGCACAGCACGTCCACGGAGAGGCCGTCCTGCACAAAGCCCTCGACAATATCATTGATGCGGAAATTTTCCGGCCAGAAATGCTGGGTCACTACCAGTATGCGCATAGGTATCGTGTTCCTGTCGTTTTAGTATTTGCGCCACACCATCTTGTTTACAACGCCGGTGTAGCTCTGGATGATCTTTACCACCTTGTCCGAGACATTCTCGTCGGTGTAGTCGGGCACAGGCGTACCTAAATCACCGTTGCGGTTCATCTCGACGGCCACGTCAACAGCTTGCAGCAGGTGGTCGCCGTCGATGCCCGCGAGAATAAAGTCCGCCTTGTCCAGCGCCTCGGGCCGCTCGGTGGAGGTGCGGATGCAGACCGCGGGGAAGGGGTGCCCGACGCTGGTGAAGAAGCTGGATTCCTCGGGCAGCGTGCCGCTGTCGCTAACGACGCAGAAGGCGTTCATCTGCAAACAGTTGTAATCGTGGAAGCCCAGCGGTTCATGCTGAATGACCCGCTTGTCCAGCTGGAACCCGCTCTGCTCCAGTCGCTTGCGGCTGCGCGGATGGCAGGAGTAGAGAATCGGCATATCGTACTTTTCGGCCATCTTGTTGATGGCGGTGAACAGCGAGGTAAAGTTTTTCTCGGTGTCGATATTTTCCTCGCGGTGGGCGGAAAGCAGGATGTACTTGCCTTTCTCAAGCCCCAGACGCGCGTGAATGTCCGACGCCTCGATTTTCTCGAGATTCTGGTGCAGCACCTCAGCCATGGGGGAACCGGTCACATAGGTGCGCTCCTTCGGCAGGCCGGTGTCGGCCAGATAGCGGCGGGCGTGCTCGGAGTAAGCCATGTTCACGTCGGAGATGATATCCACGATGCGGCGGTTCGTTTCTTCGGGCAGGCACTCGTCCTTGCAGCGGTTGCCGGCTTCCATGTGGAAAATGGGAATGTGCAGCCGCTTGGCACCGATGACAGACAGGCAGCTGTTGGTATCGCCCAGCACCAGCACGGCGTCGGGCCGGATGGCGGCCATCAGCTTGTAGCTCTCGGCAATGATGTTGCCCATCGTCTCGCCCAGATCCGCGCCCACGGCGTCCATGTAGACCTCGGGATCGGCCAGCTCCAGGTCATGGAAGAACACACCGTTCAAATTGTAGTCGTAGTTCTGCCCGGTGTGGGCCAGGATGACGTCAAAATATTTGCGCGTCTTGTTGATGACGGCGGCCAGCCGGATAATTTCCGGCCGCGTGCCGACGATAATCAGCAATTTCAGCTTGCCGTTATTTTTAAAAGAAACATTGCTGTAATCAGCCATAGGTTCCTCCCTTAGTATTGTTGAATGCTGCCACACATGGCATTGCAGGGGCCGATGCCTGCATCAGTCCGGGGGTTCGGGGACGCCGCGCCCTGCAACGCGGTGTCACACCTTCTCAAAAAACGTATCCGGTCTCTGTGCGTCAAACGGTTCGTTCGCCCACATCAGCGTGACGAGGTTTTCCGTCTTGCTCAAGTTGATGATATTATGGGTGTACCCGGGCAGCATATGGATGGCCTGGGGCTTGTCGCCGGTCACTTCAAATTCCAGCACGTCCTCACTGCCGACGCGGCGCTCCTGAATCAGCCCATGCCCCGCCACCACAATGAAAAATTCCCACTTGGTATTGTGCCAGTGCTGGCCCTTCGTGATGCCGGGCTTGGAAATATTCACGCTGAATTGCCCGCAGCTCTCGGTTTTCAGCAGCTCGGTAAAGCTGCCGCGGGTGTCCTCGTTTTTCTTCAAATCGAAAATGACTTTCTCTTTCGGCAGATAGGAAAGATAGGTCGAGTACAGCTTCTTTGCAAAACTGCCCGCCGGGATTTCCGGCACCACCAGCGTTGCAGGCTGTGCCTTGAACTTTTCCAGCAAGTCTACAATCTCGCCCAACGTAACCTTGTGCGTCACAGGCGCGGCACAGTAGCGGCCCCCTGCACAAAAAACAGGCGTCAGGCCGTCGTAATTGCAGTGGTGGGGATGGCCTTCCAGTGCATCGAGCATTTCCTCGACCAAATCGTCAATGTACAAAAGCTCCAGTTCGGTGGCGCGGTCGTTCACCGTGATGGGCAGGTCGTTTGCCACGTTATTGCAGAACGTCGCCACGGCGCTGTTGTAGTTGGGGCGGCACCATTTGCCGAACAAATTCGGGAAGCGGTAGACATACACCGCCGCGCCGGTCTGCTTGGCATAATCGAAGAACAGTTCCTCGCCCGCCAGCTTGCTTTTGCCGTAATCGCTGCCCGCATAGCGGCCAAGCAAAGTTGCCTGTATCGAACTCGAAAGCATGACCGGGCAGGTGTTGCCGTGAGATTTGAGCGTGTCCAGCAGGGTGGAAGCAAAGCCAAAGTTGCCCTGCATGAACTCATCGTTGTCCTTCGGGCGGTTGACGCCCGCCAGGTTGAACACAAAGTCGGCTTCTGCACAAAAGCGGTCCAGCTCTGCGGGCGGCGTGTCAAGGTCGTACTCAAACACTTCCTCAATCGTCAGCGCCGGGCGGGTGCGATTTTTGCCGTCGCGGATGTTCTTCAAATTTTCGCAGAGGTTGCGGCCCACAAAGCCTTTTGCCCCTGTTACAAGGATTTTCATGCCTTTTTCTCGGCCTCCATCTCTTTCAGGGCGTTCTGCACGTACTCGGTGGTCAAAATCTTCTTCACGGTGCCCTCCACGTCCAGGCGGTTCGTGTTGTGGCTCGTGTAGGAGTCGTCGGCCATCGTGTGGACCTCGCCCTTCACGACGAACTTATCGTAGTTCAGGTCGCGGTTGTCGGCGGCGACGCGGTAGTAGCCGCCCATATCCTCGCTGCGCAGCCGCTCCTCGCGGGTCATCAGCGTCTCAAACAGCTTCTCGCCGTGGCGGGTGCCGATGATGTTCGTGCCGGTGTCGCCGAACAGCTGCTGCACGGCCTTGGCCAGGTCGCCGATGGTGGAAGCGTCGCTCTTCTGAATGAACAGGTCGCCCGGGTTCGCGTGCTCGAACGCGAACATGACCAGGTCAACGGCCTCGTCCAGGTTCATCAAAAAGCGGGTCATGTTGGGGTCGGTGATGGTGATGGGGTTGCCTGCCTTGATCTGGTCGATGAACAGCGGAATCACGCTGCCGCGGCTGCACATGACGTTGCCGTAGCGGGTGCAGCAGATGGTCGTTCCGCCGCGCTCGGCCGCCACGCGGGCGTTGGCAAAGATGACGTGCTCCATCATGGCCTTGGAAATGCCCATGGCGTTGATGGGGTAGGCGGCTTTGTCGGTGGACAGGCAGACGACACGCTCAACGCCCGCGTCAATGGCGGCGTGCAGCACATTGTCGGTGCCGATGATGTTCGTCTGCACAGCCTGCATCGGGAAGAACTCGCAGCTGGGCACCTGTTTCAGCGCCGCTGCGTGGAAAATGTAGTTGACGCCGGGCATGGCGTCCCGGATGGACTGCGGGTTGCGCACATCGCCGATGTAGAACTTGACCTTGCCCGCGTACTCAGGGTACTGGGCCTGCAGCTCGTGGCGCATATCGTCCTGCTTCTTCTCGTCGCGGGAGAAAATGCGGATTTCGCCGATATCGGTGGAGAGAAAATGCTTGAGCACGGTATGGCCGAAGCTGCCGGTGCCGCCGGTGATGAGCAGGGTCTTATCCTTAAAAATGCTGTTTGCCATGATGGCCTCCTTATATTTGACTGCGCACAGGGCGCAGTTTGCCTTTATAATCCTATTTATTCTAGCACAAAAATCGCGTCTTGAAAAGGCCGCAGGGTTGGAAAATGCTGCTTTTTGTGGTATAATGACAAAGAAATCGCTATTAAATGCTTTTTTGAAGGAGGACACGCCCATGCGCGCCTATGAACGTCTATTAAAATATGTAAAGGTCCACACGACCTCCGACCCCAACAGCGGCACCCACCCCAGCACGCTGCGCCAGTTTGACCTGGCCAAAATCCTCGTCGAGGAGCTGAAAGAACTGGGCCTGACCGATGCCCATGTGGACGAGCACTGCTATGTCTACGCCACGCTGCCCGCCACCCCGGGGCAGGAGAACGCCAAGCCCCTGGGCTTTATTGCCCACATGGATACGGCGGACGACGCCAGCGGTGAGAATGTCCAGCCGCAGATCCACGAGAATTACGACGGTGAGGCCGTCGTCCTGCCCGCCACCGGCACGGTGCTGGACCCAGAGGTTTTCCCCTTCCTGCGCACGATGAAGGGCCAGACCCTCATCACCACCGACGGCTCCACGCTGCTGGGTGCGGACGATAAGGCCGGCGTGGCCGAGATCATGACCGCACTGGAGCGCATCATTGCCGAAAACCGTCCCCACGGCAAGCTCTGCATCGGCTTCACCCCCGATGAGGAGATCGGCGAGGGCGCGAGCCTCTTCGACGTGCCCGGCTTCGGCGCGGCCTACGCCTACACCGTTGATGGCGAGGACGTCGGCGAGATCAGCTATGAGAACTTCAACGCCGCCGCCGCGGTCGTGACCGTCCACGGTTTCAGCGTTCACCCCGGCAGTGCCAAAGACACGATGATCAACGCCCAGAATGTGGCGATGGAGTTCCACGCCGCATTGCCGGCCTTCTCCCGCCCCGAGCACACCGAGGGCAGGGAAGGCTTTTTCCACCTGACGAGCATGCAGGGTGACGTGACCACAGCGCATCTGGGCTACATCGTGCGCGACCACGATGCCGCCAAGTTTGCCGCCCGCAAAGCCCAGATGCAGCACATCGCCGACTGCCTGAACGGCCGTTACGGCGCGGGCACGGTGGAGTTGGACATCAAGGACAGCTATTACAATATGCTGGAGAAGATTCAGCCCCACTTCCACCTGGTGGAGAATGCCCGCAAGGCCATCCGTGCGACGGGGCTGGAACCCATCGAAAGCCCGGTGCGCGGCGGCACTGACGGCGCGACCCTGAGCTATATGGGCCTGCCCTGCCCGAACCTCGGCACAGGCGGCTTCAACTTCCACGGCCCGTGTGAGTGCATCACAGCCGAAAAGATGGACCAGGGCGTGGAAATTCTGCTGAACCTGGTCGATCTGTATAAGTAAAACCTAAGGCAACACCGCACAATTCCCGCCTGACGGCTTAAGCACCGCTCCGGCGGCTGCCGCACCTCGCTCACCGTATCGGCACTTAGAATTATGCGGTATTGCCCTAACCCCGGCGCAATCTCGTACATTTTGTACAAAACTGCGCCGGGGCATTTTTGTCCAAATCGCCTATGACATTTTTTGACGAAAAGGCGTATACTTGTATAGGAAAGAAATCATTTCATGAGAGAAAAAGGAGTATGCGTCATGTTTAAAGCAGGGGATACGGTCAGCTATGGCACCAGCGGCGTCTGCACGATTGCCGAGCAAAAGCGTGTCACGCTGGGCGGCCAGCCCCACGATTGTTTTATCTTAAAACCGGTCTACGATGCCAGTATGAAAATCTGTGTGCCCTGCGACAGTGCACCGCTTTTGGAGCGAATGCGCCCATTGCCCACCCGGGACGACCTGCTGGCCCTGCTGCGGGAACCGTTGCCCGACCACGACCCGGACCCCGACGCCCGCAAGCTGGCCTACCGCGAGGCACTGAAAAGCGGCAATCTGCACGCGCTGGTGCGCATGGTGCGGGATATCCGCACCGAACAAGCCCTGCGCCGCGCCAAGGGAAAGCAGCTTTCCGCCTATGAGGACAGCGCCCTGCGCGACGCCCAGAACGTCCTGCACAGTGAGTTCGCCTATGTCATGGGCATAGAACCAAACGAAGTGCCGGAGTTCATTGCAAAAGAATTAGGGGAATAAAAAACAGCCCGCGCTTCGATTTGAAGCGCGGGCTGCGTTTTATGGTAGGGTAGGGAGGGGGATTGCCCCCTGCGTGGCGTTGAGGCCGCCGTCCCCTACAAACCGTAAGGCAGAGGTGTAGGGGCCGCACATGTGCGGCCCGCAGCCTAACGGGAAACGACTGTCTGCCTTACACGGCCGGGCCGGCATGCCCGGCCACTGCATAGCAAGTTTACTTCATCTTTCCAACATACACCAAATACGAGTACAAATAAATCCACGCACTGCCGCCTAAAACAGCAACCAGCAGCACAGCCAGCGTTGCAATGTCGCCCAACAGTCCGCCAAAGAAAGCAAGCACCAGAAGCACAATGCCCATTACAATAAAGGTATACCCGCCCATGCGCTGGGTGCGCTGCCAGTTGTGCGCGTCGTTCAGCGCCCAGGGCGTGCGGCAGCCGAAGGTGTAGTTCTGCTTGACCTGCGGCATAAAGTTCCCCATAATGATGAACAACACGCCGATGCCGCCGCAGACCAGAATGCTGACGAGGTTGCTGCTGTCCGGCAGCTTGCCGAACACAGCCAATTCACTCAGCCAGCTGAACATAGCCATCATCACGGTGAACAGCACCACAAACAGGTTCCATACCTTGCCGAACTTCTCAAAATTCTGGTGCTTGGGGTCGATTTTGCGGATGACCTCAAACAAAATCAACATCGCAAACGGCAGCGCGGCCAAAATCAAAACCGTGGATTTCGGCCCCCAGCCGTTGACCTGCCCGCTGGCTCTCCAGTGGGTGGGCACAATGTCCGGCAGGGAGGGGTAGAAGTACAGGTGCGCGGCAAAATTCAGCACGCAGATTACGGTTAAAATCCAGAACAGCTTATTCTTTTTCATTGCTATCGTCTCCCTTTACAAGGCCGCAGTCATAAAACCACTTCATCAATTCCTGAAATACGGTCAGATTCACACTGTACACAATGTTCTGGCCGCGGCGCTCATCGGTAATAAGCCCTGCGCTTTTTAAAATGTTCAGATGGTGGCTGACGGACGGCTTTGTCATATCAAAATGTACGGCGATCTCCCCGGCAGTCAGATCGCCCTGTGCCAGCAGTTCTAAAATGCGCCGCCGCGTCGGGTCGGCCAGCGCTTTAAAAACGTCTCCCAAATATGTCGGCTCCTTTCTTGCAGACAATTAGATAAACGTCTAACTGTCTGCGCCCCCACTATACACCTTGCGGCTGCCTTTGTCAATAGACATTTAGAAAAATATCTAACTATCGCTGCCCTCCTACTGTTCATCCAGCTTTTTCCATTGATTTTCTCTGCAACTTCACAATTTGTTTGCAATTTTCCTATTGACATGGTGGGCGAATGTGCTACAATATTAGCAGTCGAACGGATAGAGTGCCAAAGAAAATAAAACACGCAGAATTTGCGAAAGCAAACTCGTAAGCCGAAAAAAACTTAACACTTAATAAGTTAGACTGCCAATACAATGCGCTATCTGCAACTAAGGAGGTACGCACTATGAACATCGAACAAATGACACAAAAGACCCGCGAGGCTTTGCAGGCTGCACAGCGCATCGCGGTGGAATATTCTAACAATGCGGTCGAGCAGGAACACCTGCTGGCGGCGCTGGCCCAGCAGCAGGACGGCCTGATCCCCCAGATGCTGCAAACCCTTGGCGTAGACGCAAATGCCTTTGCTAATGCGGCTTTGCAGAAAGTAGAGGCCCTGCCCCGCGTGACCGGCTCCGGCCGCGACCCGGAGAAAATCTATATCTCCGGCGACCTGGACCGTGCCCTCAACGCTGCGGAGCAGCAAGCCAAGCAGATGAAGGATGAATATATCAGCGTTGAACACGTTTTCCTCGGCATTTTGCAGCGCCCGGGCAAGGATGCCAGCGAAATTTTCAAGACTTTTGGCATCACGACTGAGAAATTTATGCAGACGCTCAGCACGGTGCGTGGCAATCAGCGGGTAACGAGTGATAACCCGGAGGATACCTACAACGCGCTGAAAAAGTACGGCCAGGATCTTGTGGAGATGGCTCGCGCCAACAAACTGGACCCGGTCATCGGCCGTGACAGCGAGATCCGCAACGTCATCCGCATCCTGAGCCGTAAGCGCAAGAACAACCCCGTCCTCATCGGTGAGGCTGGTGTCGGTAAGACTGCCATTGCCGAGGGCCTTGCCCAGCGTATCGTGCGCGGCGATGTGCCCGAAAACCTGAAAGACCGCACCGTGTTCAGCCTGGACATGGGCGCACTGGTCGCGGGTGCAAAATACCGCGGCGAGTTTGAGGAACGCTTGAAGAGCGTTCTGAACGAGGTCAAGAAGTCCGAGGGCAAGATCATCCTCTTCATCGATGAACTGCACACCATCGTCGGCGCAGGCAAGACCGACGGCGCGATGGACGCGGGCAACCTGCTCAAACCTATGCTGGCCCGCGGCGAGCTGCACTGCATCGGTGCAACCACGCTGGACGAGTACCGCGAGTATATCGAGAAAGACCCCGCGTTGGAACGTCGTTTCCAGCCGGTCATGGTCAACGAGCCGACCGTCGAGGACACCATCTCGATCCTGCGTGGTCTGAAGGAGCGCTACGAGGTCTACCACGGCGTCAAAATTCAGGACGCCGCGCTGATTGCCGCTGCGACCTTGTCTGACCGCTATATCACCGACCGTTTCCTGCCCGATAAGGCCATTGACCTGGTGGATGAAGCCTGCGCCATGGTCAAGACCGAGTTGGACTCTATGCCCGCTGAACTGGATGAGATGAACCATCGTATCACCCAGCTGCAAATCGAGGAAGCCTCTTTAAAGAAGGAAACCGACGAACTGTCTAAGCAGCGCCTGGCCGCTCTGGAAAAGGAAATGGCCGAGCTGCGCGACAGCTTCAACAGCAAAAAAGCCCAGTGGGAGAACGAGAAGAACGCCGTCAATAAGGTGCAGAGCCTGCGCGCCGAGGTGGAGTCCACCAAGGCCGAAATCGAGAAGGCCACCCGCACCGGTGATTACGCCAAGGCCGGCGAGCTGCAGTACGGCAAGCTGCCTACCCTGCAAAAACAGCTGGAAGAGGAAGAAAAAATCGCCGAGGAGAGGAAGGAGTCGAGCCTGCTGCGTGACCGTGTGACGGACGACGAGATCGCCCGCATCGTGGCCCGCTGGACCGGTATCCCGGTGTCGAAACTCGTCGAAGGCGAGCGCGAGAAGCTGTTGCGCCTGCCGGACACGCTGCATCAGCGGGTCATCGGTCAGGACGAGGCTGTGCAGAAGGTTTCCGACGCTATCCTGCGTTCCCGCGCGGGTATCGCCAACCCGAACCGCCCCATCGGCAGCTTCCTGTTCCTCGGCCCCACGGGCGTCGGCAAGACCGAACTTGCCAAGGCGCTGGCCCAGGCTCTGTTTGACGATGAGAAGAACATGGTCCGTATCGACATGACCGAGTACATGGAGAAATTCAGCGTCTCGCGCCTGATTGGTGCGCCTCCGGGATACGTCGGCTATGAGGAGGGCGGCCAACTGACCGAGGCCGTGCGCCGCCATCCGTACAGCGTCGTGCTGTTTGATGAGGTCGAAAAGGCCCACCCGGACGTGTTCAACATCCTGTTGCAGGTGCTGGACGACGGCCGCATCACCGACAGCCAGGGCCGCACGGTGGACTTCAAGAACACCGTCATCATCCTGACGTCGAACCTCGGCTCTGACCTGATTCTGGAAGATCTGGAAAAGAGCCGTGCCAACGGCAAAAACGAGTTGTCTGATGAGGCAAAGAGCGCCATCGACCAGTTGCTCAAGCGGCAGTTCCGCCCCGAGTTCCTGAACCGCCTTGACGATATCGTCTACTACAAGAGCCTGACGAAACAGGAAATCGGCTCCATCGTCGATTTGATGCTGGCCGACCTGCGCAAGCGCCTGGCCGACAAGCAGCTGAATCTGGTCGTCACCGACGCGGCCAAGGATGCCATCATCGACGGCGGCTATGACCCGATTTACGGCGCCCGCCCCTTGAAGCGGTACATCCAGGCTCACGTCGAAACGATGATCGCAAAGGAGATCATCGGCGGCGCCCACGCGGCAGGGGACACCCTGACCGTGGATGCGGATGCCAATGGGCAGCTGATTTTGCGATAAGACCCGCATAAAATAACCGCTCCTGGGTGTGTGGAATCTATCCACACACCCAGGAGCGGTTTTGTTTTGTCTTGGCAGAGTTGTAGGGGCCGCACCTGTGCGGCCCGCAACCTCTCAGTGGACGAGTGCTTGCGGGAAAGCCAAGGGCCGGGCGTGCCCGGCCCCTGCGTGGCAGCATATTTTACAGTACGCCCAACCCGGTCAGCAGCGTCTTGGCGCCAATCAAAATCAGCACGATACCACCGATTCTCTCAGCTGGAGCACGGTACTTGTCGCCGAACAGGGCACCGACCTTCACGCCGATAGCAGACAGCAGGCAGGTGGTGATGCCGATGAGCGCAGCGGACGAAATGATAGCGACCTGCATAGCGGCAAAGCTGACGCCGACGGCAAAAGCATCGATGCTGGTGGCAATAGCCAGCGGCAGCATGGCCTTGGCTGAGTAGTCGTCGTCCAGCTGCTCATCGCCGCCGAAGCTCTCCTTGACCATGTTTGCGCCGATGAGTGCCAGCAGCACAAAAGCGACCCAGGGGCCGAACTTCGTCAGCAGCGTGGCAAAGCGGTCGCCCAGGAAATAGCCCAGCGTGGGCATCAAGAACTGGAACCCACCGAACCAGACGCCGCAGGTCAGGGCGTGGGCCAGGCTCACCTTGCGAACGGACAGGCCCTTGCAGATAGATACGGCGAATGCGTCCATCGAGAGGCTGACAGCAATCAGAATCAGGTCAAATAAAGTCATGATTTTACTCCTCCGTTTTGGCAGGGGCAGACAATAAAAAAAGACTTATCCGCCCTAAAACCGGGCAGATAAGTCTCGTCGTTTAAAGTTAAGCCAGAGCCAAGGCTCATTGTGTTGGCAGAACTGCGCCGCGGCTGCTCCACCGCTGCGCTGACTACTCCCTTATTGCTTTTGGTAGTGTATCATACGCAGGAATGTTTGTCAATACGTTAGAAATGGCTAATTCTTGCGATGAGGCTTCCCCCTCGGGGGAAGCTGTCCGCGAAGCGGACTGATGAGGCGCAACCTTGCCGTTATAGCCCATTTGTGTTTGACTGCGGTAAAACTGCCCCTCATCCGGCCCTTCGGGGCCACCTTCCCCCTCGGGAGAAGGCAAGGGACTTTAACTGTCTTGCATATTCCCCTATTTTAGAGTACAATATACACAAATCTGCAAATTTGCATCCCGGGGGAGTAACCATGCAATATAAAGTTCTGGCGCTGGACCTTGACGGCACGCTGACCAATTCCGATAAAATCATCACGCCGCGCACCAAAGCGGCCTTGCAGGCGGCGGCCCAAAAGGGCGTCTGCATTGTGCTGGCCAGCGGGCGGCCCACCGTCGGCATTGAGCCGCTGGCCAAAGAGCTGGAACTGGAAAAATACGGTGGCTGCATTTTAAGCTATAACGGCGGCAAGATCATCGACTGCCAGACCGGCCAGACACTGGTGCAGCATGCCTTCCCGGCGGACCTCATCGAGCCGGTCTGTACCTTCAGCCGCTATTGGAACGTTGTGCCGTTGACCTACGACAAAAACGGCATCGTGACGGAGGACGCCGACGCGGCCTATGTAAAAGAGGAAGCCCGCATCAACAAAATTCCGGTGCGCCAGGTCGAAAACCTGCCCGCCGAAGTGACCTACCCGGTCAACAAGCTGCTGCTTACCGGTGACCCGGCGGATATGCCCCATGTTGAGGAACTGATGCAGCAGGAGTTCGCGGGAAAGCTGTCCATCTGCCGCAGCGCACCGTTCTTCATTGAGACGATGCCCCTGGGCGTGGGCAAGGATACCTCGCTGGAAATCCTGCTGAGGGCCAAGGGCCTGACGCCCGCCAACCTGATGGCCTGCGGCGACGGCTGGAACGACCTGCCGATGATACGTCTGGCTGGTATGGGCGTCGCCATGGGCAACGCGCAGCCGCCGGTCAAGGCTGCCGCCGACTACCAGACCGCCGACAACGACCATGACGGCGTGGGCCTGGCAGTGGAAAAGTTTATTTTAGAGGAGGCGTGAGCCGTGAATCTGATTGTTTTTGATTTGGAGTGGAACATCGGCTACCAGCCGAAAACCTTCCTGTATCACGGCACAGAATTGACGCTGCGCGGTGAAATCATCCAGATCGGCGCGGTGCGCATCAACGCCCGGGGCGATGTGCTGGATACGTTTGAAGTCAACCTGCGCCCGCGCATCTTCCGCAAATTGCAGCACCATATCGCCAAGGTCACCGGCCTGTCCCAGGGGGATTTGGACGCGGGCTTGCCGATGAAAGAGGGGCTGCAGAAGTTCCTGGACTGGGCCGGGCCGGACGCCGAGCTGGCCGAATGGGGACTGGACGACGTCCCGGTGCTGAAACAAAACCTGTTTTTGGTGGGCCTGGACGAGAATTGGCCCGATAAGTGGTACGATCTGCAGCGTATTTTCTTGCAGGCCTACCCCCGCAAGGAGGGCGAGGGCCTGACGCTGGAAAGTGTTGTGGACCGTTTGGGCATCCCGAAGGAGGAGCCATTCCACAATGCGCTGGACGATGCGCTTTACACGGCCAAGATCTGCCGCAAACTGCCGCTGGCCGAGGGCCTTGCCACCTACCCGACTGAGGAAGAACTGCTGACCGAAGCCCTGCTGGGCGCAGAAAAGACCGGCCGCGACGTAAAGCTCTTCATGAACCGGATGGAGCACGACGACTACCGTAATGAGCCGGAACTGAACCAGGCCGCCTGCCCCGAATGCGGTGCGCCGCTGCAAAATGACGAGGTCTGGCTCAAACGCGGCAACACCGGGTATTTCACCCGGGCGACCTGCCCATGCTGCGGGCACTATTACCTGCGGTTCAAGCTCAGCCGCCGCGATGGTCTGCATTGGAGCTTTGCCCGCTGCATCGACCCCGCTACACCCGAATCCGACGCCCGCTGGGACAAGCAGAAAGCCGCCCTGCTGGAACGAATGAAGAAAAAGGCGGAAAGATAAAAGGGCTGCCTGCGCCTTGGGAGAAAGCTTTTTTGCTGTACGCCCTTGACAAAACTGTGATTCTGGTCTATTCTTGATAAAAACGAAACACATTTTTTACAAAATTGCAAACATAGCAACATGAGAGGTAGAACATGGATACAGAACGCTGGCAGATTTTGTTGAGGGCCATTGACCGGGGCAGCCTGCGCGCGGCGGCGGATGAGATGGACGTTACTGTTTCAGGCATCAGCCGCAGCGTGGCAACGCTGGAAAAAGAACTTGGATTTTCGCTGCTGCACCGCGCAAAAAGCGGTGTGCAGCCCACCGAGGAATGCCGCCAGCTGTTGCCAACTGTGCGCGATCTGCTCTTTGCGCAGGAGCGTTTGGAGCAAACAGCCGCCAAGGTGCGCGGCGCAGACTGCGGCACCATCGTCATCGGCACGGCGTATAACTGCTATTATGAGTGGGTCACCCGGATGACGGCGGCGTTCCGCACCCGGCACCCCGGCGTGGCAGTGCGCATCGTCAACGGCACCAGCAGCGAGCTGGCCGAAATGGTCAAGGACCACCGCACGGATTTCTGCCTTATCAGCCGCCGCGACGGCCTGCCGGTCTGGCTGCCCATCCGCCAGGATGAGCTGCTGGTGCTGGTGCCCAAAAGCAACCCGCTGGCCGGTATGGACGCCGTCCCGGTGCAGCGCATGAAAACCGAGCCCTTCATCGAAAGCTACCCCGGCATGGAGACGGATATCACGCTGCTGTTCGATAAGCTCAAGACCAAGCCGCACACGAGCTATTCCACCATGGACATCACGGCGACCTACGCCATGGTATCGGCGGGGCTGGGCATCAGCGTCAACAACGCCATCAACCACCAGCACGGCTACCCCGGCGTGGTGGAGCGCCCGATGGACCCGCCCCAGCTGATGGAGATTGGCCTTGCCTGCGGTGAGAACCTCGCCCCTGCCGCCCAGGCGTTTTTAGAGTTTGTAAAAACACGGATGCCGGAATAAAAAGCCTTCCTCCTCGGGGGAAGGCCGGATGAGGGGCGCGTCTGCCGTGCCACCCCCTAAAGGGGTGATGCTGGCAAACCCGCCCCTCATCAGTCAGCGGTCAAGCCGCTGACAGCTTCTCCTGCAGGAGAAGCCAAACCGCCCGGAAAGAAGCTGTTGCACTTCTTCCCGGACGGTTTGTTTTATATCTTAATAAACTTAATACGTTATAATAATCCCTTGATCCTGCGCATAAAAACTGCACAGACCAGAGCAGGGCACGATGCGCACCGGGGCACCGGGCCACTTGGCGTCAATGCCGTGGTGCAGCAGCTGGGCGGCGGTCTGGTTGCCGCACTCGCTGATCAGCACAGGATGCACGCCGTCGTAGCCGTCCTCATCCATCTGCTCCAGAATCTTAGCCAGCACGCGGGTCTCGCCGCGCGTCTTGAAGTAGAAGTCAATTTTGCCGTCCGCTGTGCGCCGGCCCAGCACGCGCATGTTCAGGCGGCCTGCGATAAAGCCCACCACCTTGTTTACACGACCGTTCTTGGCCAGGTTGTCAAAGCTCGCCAGAGCAAACAGGATGTGGGTGTTCTCGGCAAACTTTTTCAGCGCAAAGCAGATATCATCAAATTCCTGATTCTCGCCGATCAGCTTGTTGGCCAGCTCGGCAGCACCGGCCAGCGCACCGGAACAGCTCAGGGTGTCCAGCACGAAAATCTTCTTTTCGGGGTGCTCTTCCAACACCATCGTGCGTGCGGCCATGGCGGCGTTGTAGCTGCCGGACAGATTGCTGCTGATGGTAAAGGCAAACACGTTGTCCGCCTGCAAAAAATACTCGGCCCATTCCTCGGGGCTGGGGCAGGCGGTGGTGCTGGCACCATTGTAGTCGGTCATAGCCTGCAGCATCTGATGGGTGTTCAGCGTGGGCAGGTCAACGTACTCGCGTTCGCCTACACGGATTTTAAACGGTACAAGGGCAAACTGCACGCCCGGCGCGGGGCGCTCCAACTCGCGGATCTCGCAGGAACTATCGGATACGATCATCCATGCCATAGGGCAGGACCTCCGTTCTGTGATAATTGGTCACGGTTATTCTTACCTACATTATAGAGGCACAGAGGAAAAGCGTCAAGTTTATTTTTGCGGCAGATCCCGCCCGGCTCTGTAAAATTTTGCGGGCCCACTTGTACCTGTGCGGATTGTGGCGTATAATAACCATATATGTTTTTGAGATAAAGATGGGAGCTTCTATGGCTGATTTCTATACCTACCGCAATGAGGTCGCCAGCAAACGGCGCAAGCGGAAAATGTTTCTGGTGCTCATCGTAATTTTGGCGCTGCTCTGCGCTGGGGCTGGGTTCTTCTGGTTCAAGAACAGCGGCACGCCTGCGCCCGCCGCCTCGGCAGAGCTGGCGGCCGCCACGCCGGAGACCGCTCCCACGGCCACCGAGGCACCGACCGCTACGCCCGCCGCCATCGCCGAGCCGCAGCGCATCGTGCAGGCTGTGGATACCGCCGTGTGGGACAAGTCCGACGCCGTTGAACAGACCATCGACACCGAATACCTGAACACCGACCATCGCATGGTGGCTGTGCCGATGCTGGGCACTGTGACGAAGGACTACTTCAACACCGTGACCTTCGCGGGGGACAGCATTGCCTCGGGCCTGGGCATTTACAGCACCGGCTACAACAACGCCCACTATGCGACCTACGTCAGCGCGGGCGTGCAGACCTTTGTCAACAACGTCAGCGTCAAGAACGCCGTCACCGGCACGACGGAAACACCGATGGAGACCATCGTCTCCAGCCAGCCGGACTACCTCTACATCCTTGTCGGCACCAACAACCTTGTTGTGCAGGGCAGTGAGGACAGCTTCCTTGCCTACTATGAGCGCCTGATCGATATGCTGCGAGAACAGCTTGACCCCGGCGTCAAGTTCTACATCCAGGCCATCCCCGGCGTGCAGGAGGATGTTGTGGCATCCAAGCCCGGCCTGGACAACACCCGCATTGCCACCGTCAATGACCTGCTGGCCAATATGGCGCTGCGCAAGGGCTGCTACTACATCAACATCCGCGAGGTGTTGACCAACCCCGCCGACGGCAGTCAGATCGATGATTATGCCACCAAGGACGGCGTGCACTTCAACGCCGCAGGCTACCACGCCTGGGCAGATTACCTGGCGACCCACACGGTCTGGAACCGCCGCAGCGTGTACAGCGGCGAGAACCCCTACTATATTTACGGAGCGTAAAAAACTTTTTTAAATTACACAAACCCCGTGCAAGGTGTAAAAAGTACCTTGCAGGGGGCTTTTTTTGTACAAAGGTCCGAAAAACAGCCCGTTTTATGTCGAACTTGTACAAAAGCGGCGGGTAACATACGAAAATTTTAGCAGAATATTACACAAAAGACCTTGAAATTCCTTTTCAAAACAGGTAATATAGATACAGAGATTATACAGAGTCGGTGTACTGTATCGCGTACAGCACCGCTCAAAAGGGGAGATTACGTTGAAACAGCGCAAAGAAACGCCAAATAGCTCCGATCTGCCCATTTATCTGTTTAAACAGGGCAACAATCAGGAAGCTTACCGCTACTTTGGCGCCCATCTGTGTGAGCAGAATGGGGAGGCCGGCGTGGTGTTCCGCGTTTGGGCACCGCACGCCAAGGCCGTTTCCATCGTGGGCGACTTCAACAGCTGGACACCCGGCGAACACCCGATGGAAAAAGTCACGGACGGCATCTGGGAACGGTTCGTACCCGGCATCAAACAGTTTGATGTCTACAAATACTGCATCACCAGCCCGGCAGATGAACTGGTCTACAAGGCCGACCCCTACGCATTCCACACCGAGACCCGCCCCTCCAACGGCAGCAAGGTCTATGATATCGAGGGCTACACCTGGGGCGACGCCGCCTGGGTCAAGGACGAGGACAAGCGGGATGTCATCAACAGCCCGATGTCCATTTATGAATTGCAGGCCGGCAGCTGGAAGATGAAGGATCCCGACAACGGCGTACCCTATAATTACGCCGAGCTGGCCGACGAACTGATCCCTTACATAAAGGATATGGGCTACACCCATGTGGAGCTGCTGCCCATCACTGAGTATCCCTTCGACGGCAGCTGGGGCTATCAGGTCACCGGTTACTTTGCCCCCACCAGCCGTTACGGCACGCCCAAGGACTTCATGACCTTCGTGGATAAGCTCCACCAGGCAGGCATCGGCGTCATTCTGGACTGGGTCCCGGCCCACTTCCCGAAGGATGGCTACGGCCTGTATATGTTCGACGGCGCGCCCTGCTATGAGGACCCCAATCCCCGCCGTGGTGAGCACAAAGAGTGGGGCACGATGGTCTTTAACTACGGCATGAAGGAAGTCGAGAGCTTCCTGATTTCCAGCGCCATGTTCTGGGTCGACCACTACCACATCGACGGTCTGCGTGTGGACGCCGTAGCCAGTATGCTCTATCTCGACTACAACCGCAAGGATGGCGAGTGGGAGCAGAACGTCAAGGGCGGCAAGGAAAACCTGGAGGCCATCGCCTTCCTGCAAAAGCTGAACACTGCCATTTTGGGCCGCTACCCCCACAAAATGATGATCGCCGAGGAATCCACCGCCTGGCCGCTGGTCACAAAGCCTGCGTCCGATGGCGGCCTGGGTTTCAACTTCAAGTGGAACATGGGCTGGATGAACGATATGCTCAGCTACATGAAGACTGACCCGCTCTTCCGTGCAGGCAACCACGGCAAGGTCACCTTCAGCTTCTTCTACGCGTTCAGCGAGAATTTTGTCCTGCCCATCAGCCACGACGAGGTCGTGCATGGAAAGTGCAGCCTGCTGAACAAGATGCCCGGCGACTACGAAGAAAAGTTTGCGAACCTGCGCACTTTCTTTGGCTATATGATGGCCCACCCCGGTAAGAAGCTGCTCTTTATGGGCCAGGACTTCGGCCAGTTTATCGAGTGGGACGAGAAAAAGCAGCTGGATTGGATGCTGCTGAGCTATGACAAGCACCGCGAGCTGCAAGGCTACGTGAAAGACTTGAACCACTTCTACCGTGATACGCCCGCACTGTGGCAGGTGGATTACAGCTGGGAGGGCTTCCAGTGGATCGTGCCCGATGACAGCAAGCAGAGTGTCATCGCCTTCCTGCGGCGCGACGCAGCAGGGAAGATGATCTTGGTCGTCTGCAACTTCAACCCCGTCCTGCGCAAGGATTACCAGATGGGGGTGCCGAACCCCGGCAGCTACAAAGAAATCCTCAACTCCGACGACAAGAAGTACGGCGGCACCGGTGTGACCAACGGCACGGTGAAAGCCAAGAAAGGCCCGATGCACGGCTTCGACCAGCACATTTCGCTGACGCTGCCGCCGCTGTCCACCATCTACTTGAGCGTGCCCGCTGCCCGCAAGCCGAAGGCTGAAAAGCCCACCACCGAAAAGGCCGCAGACAAGCCCGCTAAAACGGCGAAAAAGCCTGTTGCAAAAAAGGCTGCAAAACCCACCGCAAAGGCCGATGCCCCTGCCGCAGAGGCCAAGACCCAGGCAGCCCCCAAACGCCGGGGCCGCCCGCCCAAAGCCAAAACGACGGTGTGAACCGCCTTTGGATATACGTTAAAAACGGCATACTGCCGAAATTTTAAGGGGAGAAATGTTATGGCAAAAGAAATGATCGCAATGATCCTGGCAGGCGGCCAGGGCTCGCGTCTGTACGCGCTGACCCAAAAGCTCGCCAAGCCCGCAGTCCCGTTTGGCGGAAAGTATCGCATTATCGACTTCCCGCTGTCCAACTGTGTCAATTCTGATATTGACACGGTGGGCATCCTGACCCAGTATCAGCCCCTCGTATTGAACGAGTACATCGGCAACGGCCAGCCGTGGGATCTGGACCGCCTGCACGGCGGCGTCCATGTTCTGCCGCCGTATCAGCAGGCCTCCGGCTCTGACTGGTACAAGGGCACGGCCAACGCCATCTACCAGAACCTGTCCTTCATCGACCGCTATGACCCCAAGTATGTCATCATCCTGTCCGGCGACCAGATCTGCAAGCAGGACTATTCTGACTTCCTGCGCTTCCACAAGGAGAAGAACGCAGAGTTCTCCGTCGCTGTCATGGAAGTGCCATGGAGCGAGGCTTCCCGCTTCGGCCTGATGGTCACAGACGAGGACGACCGCATCAACGCTTTCCAGGAAAAGCCGAAGGAGCCGAAGTCCAACTTGGCTTCCATGGGCATCTACATCTTCAACTGGGATATCCTCAAGAAGTACCTGACCGAGGACGAGGCTGACCCCAACTCCGAGAACGATTTTGGCAAGAACGTCATCCCCAACCTGCTGAAGGACGGCCGCCGTATGTACGCCTACCACTTCAGCGGATACTGGAAGGACGTTGGCACTATTTCCAGCCTGTGGCAGGCCAACATGGAGGTCCTGGATCCCAAGCACTCCGGCATCAACCTGTTTGATGAAAACTGGAAGATCTACTCCCGCAACACCGGCCGTCCCTGCCAGCAGATCGGCAGCGACGCCACCATCGTCAACTCCATGGTTTCTGAAGGCTGCAAGGTCAATGGCACGGTCAACAATTCCATCCTGTTCCCCGGCGTTGTCGTCGAAAAGGGCGCAACGGTCGAAGCTGCAGTCGTCATGGGCGGTACTGTCATCAAGGCGGGCGCGTCCGTCAAGCACTGCATCGTGGCCGAGAACGTCACGATCGAGGAGGGCGCAACCGTCGGCGCCATGCCCGAGGGCGGTCTGAACATTGCCGAGCCCGGCAATGTCGCCACCGTCGGCTCCGGCGTTGTCATCGGCAAGGGTGCAACGGTCGGCCCCAAGGCAATGGTTTCCAGCGATGTAAAGGATGGTGAGGAACAATGGTAAACAGCAATGTGAATGCACTCGGCGTCATTTTCGCCAACACCTATGATAACCTCGTTCCCGAACTGGTGGCGGAGCGCTCCATGGCCTCCATCCCCTTCGGCGGACGTTACCGCCTGATCGACTTCACGCTGTCCAGCATGGCCAACGCCGGCATCGACAACGTGTCCGTCATCGTGCGCAAGAACTATCACTCCCTGATGGATCACCTCGGCGCAGGCCGTGAGTGGGACCTGACCCGCAAGCGCGGCGGTCTGAACATCGTGCCGCCCTTCGCAGAGCGCAGCGTCAAGCTGTACTCCGGCCGTGTGGACGCACTGGACAGCATCCTCAACTGGCTCGAGGCCCAGAAGGAGCGCTATGTCATCTTGTCTGACTCCTACATCGCCATGAACTTTGACTTCGGCAAGCTGATCGACGCCCACGTCGCGTCCGGCGCTGACGTCACCATGGTCTACAACCGCGCCCCCATCCCCGAGGGCGCCCGCAGCGACAACTACACCATCCGCATGGATGAGGACGGCCGCGTGACCGAGATTTTGTCCAACGACTACCGCATGGGTGAGCAGAACCTCGCCATGAACATCTACGTCATCGAGCGCGAGAGCCTGATCCACCTGATCCATGACGCCTCTGTGCGCGGTCTCGTCTACTTTGAGCGTGACATTCTGGCCCGCAACCTCAAGCTGCTCAACGTCAAGGCGTTCAAGTTCGGCGGCTACGTTGCCCGCATCTCCGATATGAAGAGCTACTTCGACGAGAATATGCGCCTGCTCAAGGAAGGCAGCATGGATGCCCTGTTCGGACCCGCCCCCATCTACACCAAAATTCGTGACGATAACCCCACCCGCTACCTGGAAGGCAGCTCGGTCAAGAACAGTCTGCTGGCCGATGGCTGCGTCATCGAGGGCACGGTCGAGAACAGCGTGCTGTTCCGTGGCTGCAAGATCAAGAAGGGCGCTGTCGTTAAGAACTGCGTCCTGATGCAGGACACTGTGGTTGAGCCGAACTGCAACGTCGAGTATGTTGTAACCGATAAGAATGTCCACATCACCGAGGACAAGAAGCTGGCCGGTACCGACACCTTCCCGGTGTTTGTCGCCAAGAACCACAGCGTATAAACGAAGCTCATAGAGGCTGTTCTCCTTCTCCCCGGAGTCGGCTTTGATGAGAGGGCGGGGGAGAGCCTGTTTTCCCTCGCCCTCATTTTTTGAAATTCGCACGGAGGTGCTTATGAAAATCCTGTATGCAGCCAGCGAGGCTGCTCCCTTTGCCAAGTCCGGCGGCCTGGCCGACGTTGCGGGCGCTCTGCCCAAGGCGTTGGTCCGCGATGGCATCGACGCCCGCGTCGTTATGCCGCTGTACGGCGATTTGAAATTCAAGGATACGCTGACCTATGTCACCAATTTCAGCGTGCCTGTGGGCTGGCGCAGCCAGTACTGCGGCCTGTTCAAGGCCGAGCGCGACGGCGTTGTCTACTACTTTATCGACAACGAGTATTACTTCAAACGCAGCGGCCTGTACGGCTTCTACGATGACGGCGAGCGCTTTGCCTTCTTCTCCCGCGCCATCCTCGAAATGCTGTTCTACACCGATTTCGAGCCAGATATCATCAACTGCAACGACTGGCAGACCGCGCTGACCCCGGTCTATCTGAACCTGTATTACCGCCATCTGGATAAGTTCAGCCGCATCAAGACAGTGTTCACCATCCACAACATTGCCTACCAGGGCAAGTACGGCCTGGATATCCTCGAGGATACCTGCGGCATCGGTGCCCGCGACGCCCATGTGGTGGAGTATGACGGCTGTGCCAACTTCATGAAGGGTGCAATCGAGTGTGCCGATAAGGTCACGACCGTCAGCCCCACCTATGCACAGGAAATTCTCGACCCCTGGTTCAGCCACGGTCTGGACGGCCTGCTGCGCCAGAAGCAGTATAAGCTGTGCGGCATTCTGAACGGCATCGACGTCGATGTGTTCAACCCCGCCACCGACCCCGACATTGCCAAGAACTACGACGCCGAGACCTTCCAGGACGGCAAGGCTGTCTGCAAGGAACACCTGCAGGACGAGTTTGGCCTGCATAAGGACGGCAGCCCGATCATGGCTATGGTCACCCGTCTGGTCGGCCATAAGGGTGTTGACCTGGTTCAGGCCATCGCTGAGGGGCTGCTGCAGCAGGGCATCGAGCTGGTCATCCTCGGTTCCGGCGAGAGCCAGTACGAGAACTTCTTCAACGAGCTGTGCGCCCGTAACCCGGGCCGTGTCGGCGTCTACATCGGCTTCAACGCCAAGCTGGCGCAGGAAATCTACGCCGGTGCGGATATCTTCCTGATGCCGTCCCGCTCTGAACCCTGCGGCCTGGCCCAAATGGTCTCCTGCCGTTACGGCACCATTCCTGTCATCCGCGAGACCGGCGGCCTGAAGGACTCTATCCGCGACTCCGGCGACGGCTACGGCAACGGCTTCACCTTTGCCAACTACAACGCCCACGAGTTGTACGAGGCCTGCTGGCGTGCCAAGGAGGGCTACTGGCAGAAGGATGGCTGGCCTGTGCTGGTCAAGCGCGCCATGGAGTGTGATTTCAGCTGGTCCAACTCCGCCAAGAGCTACGAGGGCCTGTATAACGAGGTCGTCAACCTCTGGTAATCGGTAAATAAAATGCGGCCCTGCGTCCAAAAGCGCAGGGCTGCATTTTTTGTGGGAAAAAGTGATATTTTTCTGCAAAAATGCTTGACATTTACGTGGCATTTGGCTATAATAATACACGTCGCCGGAACACGGTGGCCAACAGAATATGCGGATGTGGCGGAACTGGCAGACGCGCTAGATTCAGGTTCTAGTTCCCTTAAAAGAGTGTGGGTT
>NZ_WQOH01000045.1:130712-139691 GCF_018784445.1 Gemmiger formicilis
TAAGACTGTGATGAAAAAGATGTCACAGTCTTTTTTCTTTGTTGTAGCGTCGAAAATCGGCGATTTCGCCAACCGATTTTTGAACACGGTTTTACAGTGTTGTCCAACCATTTTTGGGCGGTTTGCCCACCCTGAAGCCCACTTTCTCTGCCATTTTTTGGAATTTGGCAGGGGAGTGGGCAATTTTTTTGAGAAAAAACAGAATAAATCCTGCTGTTTTCAGAATGTTTTCAATTTCCCCGTAGCCATACCAGAACCCGGATCTTTCGACAGAAGAGCGCATCAGCGACCTGATGAGCCGGATGACCCTTGAAGAAAAGATCCTGCAGACAGATCAGTATTATTCCGGCGATTTTACAACGCAGGACGAAAACGGCAAGGTTACAGCCGTGGATATGCAGCGGTTTGATGCACTGATGCAGCACAATAGTGTCGGCAGTGTGCAACTGCGCGGTATGACTGCTGCCCAAGCCAATGTTGTGCAGCGGTAAGAAGGTTGTAAAGCTGCTGGATTATGCTTAGCAAAACAGAACTGTTCATTTAGAATATAAGCCGCTTGTTCTTTGCGGCATAATAAAAGGTACAAATTATATACCAGTAAGGAGGATCTGCATGAAAACTTCATCTATTCTTGACACCTATCAGACCTGGCTGACCCACCGGGAGTACAGCCCCGCCACCATCCAGAAGTACACCAAAGCCCTGGCCCGCTTTTTTGCCGATACCGGGGCAGGGGACATCCCGACCCGCGAGACCGTTGCAGCCTGGCGGGATAGCCTGACCGAAAAGGGCTATACCCCTGCCACCGTCAACGCGATGCTGGCTGCCGTCAATGATTACCAAGAGAGCATCGACAACGTGGCTGGCAAAGCTAAGCCGCTCAAGCACCAGCGCAGGATCTTCGCCGACCCTGGCCGGGAACTGACCCGCGCCGAGTATTTCCGCCTGCTGAACGCCGCACGCGCCGCCGGCAACAAGCGCACCCAACTGCTGCTGGAAGCGCTTTGCTCCACCGGTACCCGTGTGTCTGAATTGCAGTTTATCACGGCAGAAGCCGTCCGCCGGCACAAGGCGTCTATCCGCTGCAAAGGCAAATGCCGGGAGATCCTGCTGCCCGCTGAGCTCTGCCACCGCCTGACCCGTTGGTGCCAGAAACACCGCATTCATGCCGGTCCGGTGTTTCTTTCCCGTGTTGGCAAGCCTCTGAGCCGCGTAACGGTCTGGAAACTGCTCAAAGCCCTGTGCGAGCGCGCCAATGTGGCCGGGAAGAAAGTTTTCCCCCACAACCTGCGGCACCTGTTTGCGCGGACATTTTACAACCTCGAAAAAAATATCTCGAAACTGGCGGACCTGCTCGGTCATTCCAGCATCGAGACGACAAGAATTTATATCATGGAATCCGGCGCAGAACATGAGCGTCTACTCAATAAAATGCACCTTCTATTGTGAATTTGACGAAAGCATAGTTCCGTTCCTGTCGTTAACAAAAGTTAACATTTAATAAACGTCCGTTCGCGTTTTAAATACCAAAAATGAAAAAGTAAGTAAGAAAAAGTTGTTGGGCAAGCGCTGAAATTCCGCGCCTAACAGTATTTCTATGTGCACTTTTTACAATTTCAACAAAATTGTGTACTTTCCCTTGCTTTTTTCACCTTTATGTGCTAAAATTAGCACTGGTTCATCGATTTGGAATCGCTACCCCCTCCCTGTTTAATCCATTGTAACTTCTTTTTGCAATTTGTTTTGTTATATGTAGTTAACATGCAATTAACAGAATATGCTTCTGTTTTTCTTTGCTCGCTGCACGCTGAAATGACCGGAACACAAATATTGCAAGGACGATGCAACTTGACATCTGAAATTGTGGGTAATCGCTTGCACAAGTGTGGGCTATGTCTGCCTGGTGGCAGCCAACAGCGATTGTGGTTCGCACAACATTTTGGTTGGAAAGCTAATTGGGCAAGATGGCCGCTCCATTGTCGGCAATAAAAACTTCAAACCACTTTGTATGTGGTGCGTAGCCTAGAGGGTATCTGAAAAATCCCCAGCACTGTCTAATTCTACCGGGGCATCCCCGCACAATTCTCGGCTTAAGCCTAAAGCATCGCTGCGACGGCCGCGGCACATGATCAGCGTTGAGAAAATGCTCGGCAATCCACCAAGGATTGCCTGTGCTTCTCTCTTAGCCGGTCACGCGTCTCGCTCGCCGCATTGGCATTTTGAATTGCTCGGTATTGCCCAAAAGCAGCGTCTGCTACGTTACTCAACCTTGCAATACACCAAGTATTGCGGCGGTCTCGCGCCTTGCATCCGTTATCTTTTAGCGAATTTTCCAGCATTTTGGTTTATCAGAGACGCCCGAATAAATTTTGAATCTATCCGCTTATGAAGCTTCTGGCATCAGGTGTGCCGATCCAATGCCTCAAGCAAGGCGCGGTAGAGGCGGTCAAGTGGAACAATAGAACGATGTGTTGCTGATGGTAGAGATATCTACCCACTCTATTGTCTGTCCGTCTGCCTGCTAATTTGTTTGGGAATGAACGGGACGATACGTAAAAATGGCGTTGATTCTGTGCCAGGGCTTTATGTAGCCGTTATTGGGCCGGAAACAGGAGTGTTTGCCAGAAGCGGGTTTGGCCATACGCGCACATGCATAGCAGAAATGTATATCTGCTTGACAAATGAGCGCGGCAGACCACGTTTCCTGGTGGATATAAATCAATTTGAGCGAAGGTGGTGCTTAAGGGAAAGCCCAACCGGATCCCTGTGAAAGTATTTTGCTGTGCATTGAATGGAAACGCTTTGATGTGTAATCCCGGACTGTTCTGTTTGAATCAAGAGCGGCGTCATCATTGTAAGTTCCAAACCTCAAAGGGAACAACAGGGTGCTTTCGGCAAAATTACCCGGTTCGGCGCGATTGATTAGATGCATCTGAGAAAAGCGAAATGAAAGGATGTGCTTTACCAATGGAAAACAAGAAGTGGAAACGCTTCGGTTCATGTCTGATGGCACTGGCTATGGTACTGTCCGGTACCGCATTGCCCGCAAGTGCTGCGACCCCCGGCAAAGACGGGTCAGCGGAGATGAACGAAGCGTATGCCGCACACGAGTCCCTGATGCCGATCGGCCCCTCTTTCAGCGTGGCCACTCTTTTAGAGTGGACGCCGGAATCTGACCCGGACGCACGATACAGCAGGGCGAGCATTCCCATGGCAAACCGAGAGGGCGGTTTTGTCGTGAACCCAAAGGCAAATCCTGAAGCAAAGCTCATGCTCTGCTCCCTGGCTAACTCTTCCCACGACACCACCAGTTCACAAGGCACCGAGAACTTCATGAGCTGGTCCTTCAACTACTGGCAGTACACCGATTCTTTTGTGTACTGGTCCGGTTCTGAGGAGGGCCTGATCTGCTGCCCCACCGGCGAATTTACTGACGCTGCCCACACCAACGGTGTGCCGGTCGTTGCTACACTGGGCTTCCCTTGGGGATCTGGCTCGGGCTATGCGGAGGAAGTTGACGCTTTCTGCCAAAAGGCGGAAGATGGCAGTTTCCCCGTGGCAGATAAGCTACTGGAAGTGATGGATTACTATGGTTTTGATGGATACTTCTTCAACCAGGAATCCTTTGGCTGCAGTGCAGAGATTGCATCCAGGTTGGATGAGATGATCCGCTACATGCGCGCCAAGTGCCCCGACATCTTGATTAGCTGGTACGACTCGATGCTGCCTTCCGGCGGCGTATCTTACCAGAACGCGGTTAATAGCTCGAACCAGCGTTGGATGGAGCGTAGCGATGATGGCTCTGTGGGAATCAATGAGTTCTTTATGAACTACAACTGGTATACAGGGCAGATTTCTACTACAGTCAGCACGATGAACTCTATTAACCGCAGCCCCTTCGATGCTTATGCGGGCTTGGATGTACAGCAAAACGGCATGAACACGCCTTTCCGTGTGAACTGCTCGTGGACGAGGATGGCAAGCTAAAGCTATCCATCGCGCTGTATTGCCCCAACTCCACGTTAGGTAACTCTGCAAACGGAGCGCAGTTCCACGAGGTTGAACAAGACTTCTATGTCAATTCTGCTTCAGATCCGCGGGTAGAAGTGGCTAATGTTTCCTCACCCACTTGGCTGGGTATGTCCCGATTCTTCGCCGACAAGACGCCGATCCTCAGCACACCGTTCGTAACCAGTTTTAATTCCGGCCACGGTGTTGGTTATTATGTGAATGGTGAACTCTCCCGTGACAACGAGTGGAGTTACCAGTCCGTGCAGGACGTTATGCCCACCTGGACCTGGATCATCGATTCTGACGGCTCGAAGCTTGATGGCGGCTATGACTTCAATGACGCCTATAACGGCGGCACTTCCATTCGGTTCTATGGTGATCTGGATGCCAACAAGGCAAACGACATCATGCTGTACAGCACCGATGTCGCTGTGACCGAAGGCATGACACTGAGCCTGACGGCCAAGAACGATGATGGCAAGGCCAGGTTGGTTGCCTATTATGGCGATGACAGTACTGCCAGCTATGAGGAATGCGAAACAGTCGCTTACGATTTGACTGCCAGTAAGGCTGATACCTGGACCACCACGGTGGTAGATATTTCTGATCATGTCGGCAAGACTTTGTATGCCATTGGTTTAAAGGTGGAAAGCGATACTGCTGTGTCCGACTACCGCATCAACCTGGGCCAGCTTGCCATTTTGGATCAGGATCGCGCGGCGCTGTCCGGTCCTACTTCTGTGGCGCTGGACGAGATCCTGTATCACAACGCCTATGATGCGGAAGCACGTATTTACTGGGATGCTGTGGACGGCGCTGCTTCCTATGAGATCTACAAGGTCAACGCGAACGGGACTTCTAATCTGATCATGGAGACCCCCAACACGGCCTTCTACCTGCCTACCCTGGTTCGTGATTTTGACGAAGACGACGTGACGCTGAAAGTCGTCCCCGTTAATGCCAACGGTGTACGCGGTGAAGGCACCGAACTGATAATCGACTGGCTGTATAGCAATGAGGACTCTGAAGTCTACGAACCAAAAGAATTCGAAAACGTCTGCCTGGGGGCGACGGTAACCGGATATTCTGGCCAGAATGAGAGCGAGCCTGCCTCCAAGGCCATTGACGGGACCTCCCTGAATGGTTCCAAATGGTGTGTTACCAATGCGGAGACCGGATATATGGACATTGACATTGGTCGTGAGGTGACGGTCCGCCGCTGGCGCGTAGAACATGCCCAGTACGGTGGCGAGGATGTGTTGATGAACACCGTCGACTTTGCTCTGGAGTATAAGAATGCGTCTGGCCGGTGGGTAGAGGCAAAGCGCATCCAGCACAACACCGCCGCTGTAACGGATGTCTTGCTGGACGAACCGGTGACTGCACAGGAATGGAGACTGAGCATTTATGATGATGGAACTTCCCCCTGGGGCGGTATCCGCATTTATGAATGGCAGATGTTCGAGACCGCCGAGTTCCCCCAGACGGAGCCGGTGTCCATCCAGTTTGCCGCCGCAGAGAATGGCACGGGCGCCAATGATACCTTCACACTGAAGAACGTGCCTGCGGGCCAGACTGTCACGGTCTACACCAAATCCGGCGCCGAGTATAACAAGATCGGAGAGGCGGTTGCAGAAAGCGGCACTGTCACTATCACCGGCCTTAACTTTGGCACGCAAGAAGCCGGACGTATTTACTACACCACCACCGCCACAGGTTCCGCAGAAAGCATCAAGCTGAGCGCGAGCTTTGAGGCGGAAAATGCCGCAAAATCTGAGGCGGCAAGGGATGTTACAGCGGAAGCTTATTCACAGCCTGGCTCGGTTAGCTCTTCCAACGGTGGCGACATCTATATTTCTCTTACGGTGAATGGCCTGAGTGAAGGCGATGTGGTCTACGTTTACGAGAACGACTCTGGTGAATACACCAAAGCCTCTCTCCCGGTGGCTGCTGACGAAACCTCGGTAATTATCCGTGGCATTCGGGTCCCGCGTGCGGGCAGTGAACTCACCCTGCAAGTAAAACGCGTCAGTAAGCTGATCTCTGATAAGTATACTGTCGAAATCCCCGCATTCCCGGAACCGACCGCTTTCTTGAACTTGGTGGCGACCAATGCCAAGGGCGAGAAACTGACCGGCGTTACTTATGGCGTTTACAACAGCAACAACGAAAAGGTCTATACTGTGACTACCGGCGAATCTGCTGAGGTTGTATTGGGGACGTACACCATTAAGTGCGAAAATGTTCCTAAAGGCTACCTGATCAACGACACGGTTGTGAAGCGCCTGGTCGTGACCGAAGGCCAGACCTACGATGTGAATGTTACCCTGCAGAGCGATTCTGTTGGGCCAATCGTTACATCTGTTACGGTATCGCCCGCTACTGCATCTGTGGAGAAGGGCGCAACCAAGCAGTTTGCAGCTATGGTCAACGGCGAGAATATCACCGACCATTCTGTGACCTGGAGCGTGGACGGCGCGGTCTCTGAGGCGACTGAGATCGACGAGACCGGCCTGCTGACCGTTGCGGAGGACGAGACCGCAGAGCAGCTGACCGTTGTTGCGACCTCGGTTCAGGATCCGAAGGTTTCCGGCAGCGCTGCCGTGACCGTCACCGAGCCTGTGGGCGAGCTGGAACTGGTGTCCCAGAATGCGACCATCGTTGGCTACAACGGCAAAAAACTGGGCACTGCCCAGGGCCCCGAAAAGCTGTTTGACGGCGACAAGGAAAACCCCGATACCGGCAAATGGTGCGAGGATGGCAGCAACCTGTGGGTCGCCTTTGACATTGGCGAAGAACGCAACGTCCGGCAGCTGGTCGTCTCCCACGTCGGCGTGGCGGAAACGCCGACGGCCGGCAACGGCAGCATGAACACTGCCAATTACGAGTTCTATGTGCTGAACGAAGACAAGGTCAACGTGGACGAACTGCTGGCCATGGAGGCCGAGGAACGGAACGCTGTGCTGGCAGACGCTGCGAACTGGACAGAGCGTGCCAAGACCACCGATAACGCGGCCGATGTTACCACCAATGATCTGGGCGATGCGACCGGACGGATCTTCAAGCTGAATGTCAGCCGTACCGATACCACCGGTTGGGCTGCCTGCGTCCGCATCTACGAGGCCGAACTGTACGCTACGGCCAAGCCCACCGAGCCTGTTGTGGACAAGACCATTCTGAATCAGCTGATCGAGCAGGCTTCCGCCCGGGTGGAAGACGATTACACGACCACCAGCTGGGCAGCGTTTGCAACTGCGCTGGCCGAAGCGCAGAGCATCTCTGCCGCTGAGGATGCAAACCAGGTGACTGTCAACCATGCAGCTGACGCTCTGCAGGACGCCATGGAAAGCCTTGTGAAGCGTGCTGACAACTCGAACCTGGTCGCGGCCATCGACAGCATCAAGGAACTGGATGAAAGCAGGTATCAGCCTGATTCTTGGGCTGCCCTTGCCCAGGCTTTGGCAGAAGCTGAGAAGGTCGCCGCCAACCGTGATGCAACCGCCGATGAGATCGAAGCTGCTTATACAAATCTGGAAGCTGCTTACAAGGCACTGGCGCTCCGAGCAGATATGACTGCAATTGATGATATGATCTCCAAGGTGGAGGCCATGGATGCGAACGCTCATACTGCAAAATCCTGGAAATTGGTTGCCGATGCATTGGAGGCCGCAAAGACGGTCGCCGCCAATGAAAACGCTACCCAGGAGGCTGTAGATGCAGCAGCACGGACGTTGCAGGCCGCAGCGGCGGCATTGGTAAAGGCTGGCGATGCCACCGAGTTGAATGCTTTGGTTGAAGAAACCAAGCAACTTGACCTGAGCAAGTATACTGTGGAGAGCGCGGACGCTATCCGCCAGGCAATTTCTGATGCGGAAGCTGCTATCGCAGGCCGCGCAAGTGCTGAAGACTTGAAAGCCGCCCTTGATGCAGTGCGGAATGCTGTAAATACTGCCCAGACCAAACCTGCGGCACCGGTACAGAAACCTGCTGATACTGTGAAGCCGGTACAGAAACCTGCTGATACTGTGAAGGATGAACATCCCGATATTGCGGGAGGAATTGCAAACGGCACTTGGGGTGCTGCGCCTACTGCAAAGCCGAATGACGGCAGTGCAGCGGCATCTGGCAGCGGAGCAACAAGCGCGATTCCTCAGACGAGCGATAACTTCCCTTATGAAGTGCTGTCGATTCTGGCTTGCTTGGCCGTGGGTGGCTTTATCGTTGCACTCTACCTGAAAAAACGCAGTGGCAATCGCTGATGTCTACGAGATGAACGTAAACTCCTAATTCTAAAACACATTATGCGCTTGATCGCAATCGACAGATTGACCAAAACTATAAGATTTAATCATATTACTGGCATATCTATCACTGTGTTTGGCAGTCAATCGGAAGGGGAATGAGACAAGTCCTCGGTGTTGGTTGATGATTAAGGTATAACTGCAAAAGTGCCTCTTGCGGGCTTCGAACCGCAAGGGGCACTTTTGTGTCTACAGGCATGGAGGAAGACCAACAACTCGGAATTCTTGTCAAACAAAATATTGTTGTAGACAGAGGAACGAATGGTGCGCTCAACGCGTTGGTGGACTATAATCCACAGTGCGAAATAATTTTAATCAACATATAGGACCAGAAAAAGCCAATGAAGCGGGGATTTTTTGCTTTTCCCGGCAGTTTTCATTTTGTTTTCAAGTTTCCCATTTTATACCTATTTACAATAAGGAGGATTTTCACTATGAGCATCATTATCGGCATTGACCACGGCTACTATGCTATCAAAACAGCCCACTGCTCGTTCCCGGCAGGGCTGACAAGCTACGGAGAACACGAACCCTACACCCGCCAAGGACTCTTAGAGTTTGGCGGGTGCTTTTTTGTTTGTGGCTCTGGGCGGCAGCCTATCCAGCGGGACAAAACTGTAAACGACAACTACTACCTGCTGACACTGGCAGCTATCGCAAAGGAGAT
>NZ_WQOH01000046.1 GCF_018784445.1 Gemmiger formicilis
TCCGAAAGGAAACCGCACAGGAAAAGCTGGAACGCTTAAAGCAACTGATGAAGCAGCGAAAGGAGAGCCTATGACAGAAATCAAACAGACAAGCACCACCAAAACAGACCGCCGCCCGGACTGTGTAACGGAAATCCGCATGGGCAACTCCGTCCTTACCGTTTCCGGCTTCTTCAAGCAGGGCGCAACCGACACCGCAGCCGACAAGATGATGAAAGTGCTGGAAGCGGA
>NZ_WQOH01000047.1:0-377 GCF_018784445.1 Gemmiger formicilis
GGTATTAGCAGTCGTTTCCAACTGTTGTCCCCCACTCCAGGGCAGGTTACTCACGCGTTACTCACCCGTTCGCCACTAAGCTAAGAAAAGCAAGCTCCTCTCAGCTCCGTTCGACTTGCATGTGTTAGGCGCGCCGCCAGCGTTCGTCCTGAGCCAGGATCAAACTCTTTATAAATGGTATTTAATCGCCATTTAAAAGCGTTAAATCGCTGTAATCACTCAGACACAATCGCTTGCGTCCTGTATGAATTACTTGTAAATTTTGGAATTGATTAACGTGGGTTTCCAAACCCACGATCAAGGTTCCACAAGTTTCAGTTTTGTTCAATTTTCAAGGTCCTGCTGCGCTGTCGCGTCTCCGTGACAGCTTGTATATT
>NZ_WQOH01000047.1:387-78813 GCF_018784445.1 Gemmiger formicilis
CGCTTGATTGTCAAGGGTTTTTCTGAAAGTTTTTTGAAGAAGTTTTCTTCAAAAAACATATACAGGCGGTTATGAAGCGCTTTTCGCGGCGTGTCCGCCGCAAGACAGCTTGATTATTATAGCAAGGAGTATGACTCTTGTCAAGGGCTGTTTTTGATTTTTTCGACAAATTTTGAGAGGGATTTTTGGGCAAGGTGTATATTGGGGTGGTGGGTGGTGATGGGTACAAGGGGTTGTGATGGGAAGGTGGGGCGGGCGGCATGTATGCCGCCCCTACATGGGCGACCTGGCGGGAGTAAGGGGCAATAAAGGCAATGTGCGGCGGAGGGTCAAGCCCCCTCCCTACAATATGGAAGATTAAATTGCAGTAACGGCAAGGTGGAGGGCCGGGCATGCCCGGCCCCTACAGGGGGACGGAAGGTAAGGTTGGCGATAGTGGCAGGGTGCGCGGGCGGCATGTATGCCGCCCCTACGGGTGGGCCGCTTTTTGAATGGTTTCCGTGAGGGGCAGATTGGGTTGCAGTCGTATTTCACAGTGCATCCAGCAGTTGTTCGCGCATCCATTTTAGGATGCGGCGCTCGCGGCGGGAGATTTGGACTTGGGTGGTGCCCAGGACGCGGGCGGTCTCACTTTGGGTGCGGCCAGCGAAAAAGCGCAGGCGGATGAGCTGGCGGTCGTTGGTGTTCAGCTTGTCCATCACCTCGGCCAGGCCGATGCGGTCGGAGAGTTCTTCCTCCGGCGAATCCACCGGCACGTCAAACTCTTTCAGTCCATCCTCGTCATCGGTCGGTGTCAGGCTTAAGGTAGGCAGGGCTGCACGGATGGCAAGGGCAATCTGCTCGGGTGTTGTGTCCAGTGTCTCTGCAAGTTCTGTGACACTCGGCTCCTGGCCGGTACGTTTCAGGCAGCGCTCGCGCTCGGCGTTGATCTTCAAGCTCAATTCTTTTAAAGAACGGCTCACCTTGACTGTGCCGCCATCGCGGAACAGCTTTTTGATTTCTCCCAAAATCACCGGCACGGCATAGGTGGAAAAGCAGACACCCCGCCCAGTATCAAAACCATCGCAGGCCTTGACCAGCCCCAGGCAGCCCGCGGCATACAGCTCCTCGTACTCGATCCCCCGCCCCTTGAAGCGCCCGGCGCAGGCATGGACTAGGCCCAAATTCTTCTCAATAAATTCTTCGCGCGGCAGATCTCGGATGTCAGCAGGCATGGCTGTCCCCTCCTTTTATATATGTAGGGGGTTCACGCGCGGGCATCCAGCCGCTTGGTCAGGGTCACGCGGGTGCCGCGCCCCGGCGCAGAGGAAACTTTGACCTTATCCATAAAGCTCTGCATGACCGCAAAGCCCAGGCCCGCGCGTTCCTCGGCGTCGCCTGTGGTGAACATCGGTTCCATGGCCTTAGCGATATCCGGGATGCCGACGCCGCGGTCGGTGATGGTGATACGCACGACGCCGCCCTCATAGATGGCTGCCGTCATTGTGATGGGGCCGATGCGGTCCGGGTAGGCGTGGACAATGCAGTTGGTCACGGCCTCGGACACAGCGGTCTTGATATCAGCCAACTGAGGCACGGTGGGATCCAGTTGCACCAGAAACGCCGCCAGCGCCGCGCGGGCAAAGCCCTCGTTGACGGAGCGGCCCGCAAAGGTGATTTTTACCTGATTGAGCATTTTCATCTGTGTTTTCCTCCGTTCAGGCGTAGGTGATGTGGGCCAAGTCCAGCATGCGCCGCACGGCCCGGGGTGGGTTCTGGACAGTCAGGCGGCCGCCCAGTGCGCCGATGTGGCGGCCGCGGCCCAGGATAAGCCCGACGCCGGAGGAATCCATGAAAGTGACGCCGGAGAAGTCCAGCGTCAGAAGTTCGGGAAGGCGGTCATCGATTTGGGCGTCGATTTCCTTGCGCAGCGATTGGGCAGCGTGGTGGTCAATCTCGCCGCTGAGGTAGGCGGCAAGGGTACCGCTGCCGGGGATGAAGGTAACTTTGGCCATAGGTTTGTCCTTCTTTTTGTAGGTAAAGTTGCGGTTTCGGGGACGTTGTGCGGGCGGAGCAGAGCCCCGCCCCTACGGAGTGGTTTGTATTTTGATAGGGTGATAATGGGAACGTGGAGGGCCGGGCGCGCCCGGCCCCTACCTGGGTGGTGAAATTTTAATTGCGCGATAAAGGCAAGGTGCGCGGGAGGGATGAATCCCTCCCCTGCAAGCGATTGAAAAGCTGCTGTAAAGCCAATCGCGGCAAATAAAAAAGCCCGTACCGTTATGATACAGGCTTGGGGGTGTTTATTTTGTCAAAATCGCGGGACGCGGGTTATTTTTCTGCTTCTTTGAGAAGCCAGGGGCGGGCCTCGGCGGCAAGGTAGAGCGAGCCGCAGACGACGACGCCCGCAAGGTTGTTCTCGTCGGCGTAGTCAACGGCCTTGCGCAGGGCGTCAGGTACACTTTCGGCGGCCTCAGCGTCCATGTGGAAGCGGGCCTCCTTCTGCAGATCCTTGGCGCTCAGGGCGCGGGGGCAGTTGGGGGTGACGGTGTAGACCTTGGCAAAGCAGGGCGCGAGGTCGGAGAGCATATCCTTATAATCTTTGTCAGCCAGCACGCCCAGCACGCCGACGAGGTTTTCCTCAAAATCGGCACGGGTCAGGGTCGCGGCCAGCATCTTGGCACCATCGGGGTTGTGGCAGCCGTCCAGCAGCAGCAGCGGGTGGCGGCGCAGCACCTCGATGCGGGCAGGCATTTTGGCGTTGGCAAGGCCCGCGAGGATGGCATCGTCGGAAATATCATAGCCAAACTCCCGCCAAAGGGCGAGGGCGATCTCCACCGCCATGGCGGCGTGGTTGGCCTGGTGGGTACCGGGCAGCCCCAGCGCGGTGCGGTAGCCGCCGTAGTCGATGCGGTTTTCCAGCCGTTTGCCGCGCAGCAGCGTCAAATCGTCCTTATCCGGCGTGATGATGCTGGTGTGGGCCTCAGCGGCAGCGGTCAGGATCGGGCCCATAGCCTCGGCAGGCTGGTCGGGATAGTTGACGACGACGCTGCCCTCCTTGATGATGCCGGCCTTCTCTGCGGCAATTTTATCGAGGGTATCGCCCAGCACTTCCATGTGGTCATAGCCAATTTTCGTGATCGCGGCCACCAGCTTGTGGGGCACAACGTTCGTAGCATCGCAGCGACCGCCCAGGCCGGTTTCCAGCACGACGAGGTCACACTTTTCGCGGGCGAACCAAAGCAGCGCCA
Source organism: Gemmiger formicilis (assembly GCF_018784445.1). Lineage (GTDB taxonomy): Bacteria > Bacillota > Clostridia > Oscillospirales > Ruminococcaceae > Gemmiger. The sequence continues at coordinate 3,618 of NZ_WQOH01000047.1, forward strand.
GCGCAGTGACAGCTTCAAACTCCACCGGCTTTTCGCCGCCCTCGGCCTCGATGGCATCCACGGCGTCCATCACCTTCTGGGTCAGGCTGGCCAGCGTGCGGGGCGAGATCATCTCACCGTCGATTTGGAAACGTTCCCGGAAATCAACGACATAGGGGCTGATGGTCAAGCCGGTCTTGTAGCCCGCTGCCGTCAGAATGGACGACGTCATGGCCGCCAGGCTTCCCTTGCCGTTGGTGCCTGCAATGTGGATGCACTGCAGCTCTTTTTCCGGGTTGTCCAGATGGTCACACAGGTTCTGCATCCGGGCCAGGCCCGGTTTTCCCTGCCCCATGCGCGGCAGGGCGTGCAGGGCTTCGATTGCCTGTTGGGTCGTCATTCTTCATCCTCCTCATCGTCATCGGTCAAGGGGCGGTTTTCCTGCGCCTCGTGGGCGCGGCGGGCGGCACGGCGGGCCAGCCGCTCATGCTCGCGCTGGCGCATTTCTTCCTGTTCGGCGCGCAGGGCACGGTTTTCGCGCTCAACACGGACAAACGCCGCGATGCCGCGGAAAATCAGCAAAATGATAAGGGCCACAAACAGCCCAGCCACAACGCCGGACATATCGATCCAGACATCCACGACTGACGAGGTGCGGCTGACGCTGCGCAGCTGGATCGTCTCGTCCATCAGGGCGGTGGTCATGCCGCCCAGCAGCGGCCAACTCATGTGGCGGACAAAATGCTTGGTGTAGACGCGGATGCAGAGCATCAGCAGGAAGCCCTCCACCGTGAACTCCAAAAAGTGGGCCAGTTTGCGGATGGTATGTTCGGACAGAGGGCCGAGGTGAACCTTTGCCAGCAGGTCATTGACGTAGGCCATAACGGCCTGGCTGCGGGCCGAGGACACCGTACCGGTCTCCATCGAGTTTCGGAAGATAAATGCGATGCAGGCGATCAGCGCCGCCGTGAAAATCACGCGGAACAAGATCAGCCACGGACTGGTTCTTTGCTTTTCCATAATACTCCTTTAATGATACAACTCCTCTATGAACCCTCATTATAACACCCGATGGGGGCAAGAGCAAGTATCCCACACAAAAAACGCGCCTTGCCGCTGGAATGGGCAAGGCGCCGGAAGGCAGTTATATGGGCGAACCGTGTTCACCCGCGCCGTTTAAAGGCAAGCAGGTGTTTGCGGAAACGCTGGGGCCGCAGGGCAAACCGCGTTTCACAGTACCGCCGTCAGCGCCAGGGCGTAGAGTGGCAGGATCATGAGCAGCAACTGCAAAACCTGTTTGGCCGCAATGATCGCCAAATCCATAGATGTTCTTTTCCCTCTTATCGGCCGCCTTTTTGCGGCCCACCCACAATAAAGGCCCAGATTTGAAAGTTGTTAAGAAAAGAATAATGTGCTATTCTTAAATAAATATAATATTTGTGGGGGAACAGCCATGAACATACAGATTTTTGGCACAAACAAGAGCTTTGACACGAAAAAAGCCCAGCGCTGGTTTAAAGAACGGCGCATCAAATTCCAGATGGTGGATTTAAAGGAAAAGGGCTTGAGCCGGGGCGAGTTTGACAACGTCTGCCGTGCCGTGGGCGGCTGGGCCAAGCTGGTGGACGACGCAGCCAAGGACAAGGATACACTGGCCTTGCTGCAATGGCTGGACGAGAGCCAGCAGGCCGACAAGCTGTTTGAGAACCAGCAGCTTTTGCGCCAACCCATTGTACGCAATGGCAAGCAGGCTACGGTGGGTTATTGCCCGGAGGTGTGGGAGAAATGGGAATGAATCTGCCTTAGGTAAAAATCAAATCCGCTTTCCTCTTGACATTTCCCGCATTGTGTTGTACATTATAAGGTACAAATGCAGTGCGAAAGAGTGTACCCGCATCGTACTTTTGCAGCAAGCCGGGGGTTGATGCAAGCCCGGCAAAGCGCGGCGGGTGCTGTCACTTTCAAGCAGGTGCGGTGAGAGGGGGCTGCTCCCCTGCCAGCTGCGCCCGGGGTTGCCGCCGTTATCAGGGCAGGCGGGCTTGCTGGCCTGCCGCAAAGCGGCCTTTTGCAAGGCAACTTGGGTGGTACCGCGACTTGAACTTTTCAGGCCGTCCCATGATACATCATGGGGCGGCCTTTTTGTTTTGCAAAAACACGCCCCGCACATTTTCCAGGAGGTTACAATATGCCGAAAGAACTCGCCAAACAATATGCCCCGCAGGGCACCGAGGACCGCATCTACCAGAACTGGTGCGACAAGGGGTATTTCCATACCCAGATCGACCGCAGCAAAAAGCCGTTTACCATCGTCATGCCGCCGCCGAACGTTACCGGCCAGCTGCACATGGGCCACGCCATGGACGAAACCTGGCAGGACATTCTGACCCGCTACAAGCGGATGCAGGGCTACGCCGCCCTGTGGGTGCCCGGCACCGATCACGCATCCATTGCCACCGAGGCCAAAGTCGTTGCCAAAATGCGCGAGGAGGGCCTGACCAAAGAGATGGTCGGCCGCGACGGCTTTTTGGAGCGCGCCTGGGACTGGAAGAACACCTACGGCAACCGCATCGTCAGCCAGCTGAAAAAGCTGGGCTGCTCCTGCGACTGGCAACGCGAGCGCTTCACGATGGACGAGGGCTGCTCCAACGCCGTCAAGGAAGTGTTCGTCCGCCTGTACAATGAGGGCCTGATCTACCGCGGAAACCGCATGGTCAACTGGTGCCCCCACTGCAACACCTCTATCTCTGACGCCGAGGTCGAGTACGAGGCCAAGGAGGGCAGCTTCTGGCATCTGCTCTACCCCGTCAAGGAGACCGGCGAAATGCTGGAGCTGGCTACCACCCGCCCCGAGACGATGCTGGGCGATACTGCCGTTGCCATCAACGCCGAGGACCCGCGCTACAAGCACCTGCACGGCTGCCATGTGGTGCTGCCGCTGCTGGGCCGTGAAATCCCCATCGTCTGCGACGAGCACGCCGACATGGAAAAGGGCACCGGCGTCGTGAAGATCACCCCCGCCCACGACCCCAACGACTTTGAGGTCGGCAAGCGCCACGACCTGCCGATGATCCGCGTGCTGACCTATGACGGCCACATGACCGGTGCTGCCGACAAGGCCGCCGTCGATGCCGAGAAGGCCGCCGGCCGCGCAGCTGCCGATGAGCCGGATGTTCTGGACTGCGGCAAATATGCCGGCATGACCGCGCTGGAGGCCCGCAAGGCCATTCTGGCCGATCTGGAGGCCTGCGGTGCGCTGAAGGAGACCGAGCCCCTGACCCATGAGGTCGGCACCTGCTACCGCTGCCACTCCGTCATTGAGCCGATGGTCTCCAAGCAGTGGTTCGTCAAGATGGAGCCGCTGGCCAAGCCCGCCATCGAGAGCGTTGAGAAGGGCGAGATCAAGTTCGTGCCTGACCGCTTCACCAAGAACTACATCAACTGGATGAAGGGCGGCCGTGACTGGTGCATCAGCCGCCAGCTGTGGTGGGGCCACCAGATCCCCGCGTGGTACTGCGATGACTGCGGCGAGACCGTTGTTGCCAAAGAGGCTCCCTGCACCTGCCCCAAGTGCGGCAGCACCAAACTGACCCAGGACCCTGACACGCTGGATACCTGGTTCAGCTCCGCCCTGTGGCCGTTCTCCACCCTGGGCTGGCCCAACGAGAACGCCGAGGATTACAACTACTTCTACCCCACCAACACCCTCGTCACCGGCTACGACATCATCGGTTTCTGGGTTTCCCGCATGATTTTCTCCGGCCTTGCCTACACCGGCAAAGCGCCGTTTGACACGGTGCTCATCCACGGCATTGTCCGTGACAGCCAGGGCCGCAAGATGTCTAAATCTCTGGGCAATGGCATTGACCCGCTGGAAGTCATTGAGCAGTACGGCGCGGACGCTTTGCGCATGATGCTGATCATCGGCTCCACCGCCGGTAATGATATGCGTTACAGCGACGAAAAAGTGCTTGCCTGCCGCAACTTTGCCAACAAGCTGTGGAACGCTTCCCGTTTTGTGCAGATGAACCTGCCCGAGGACTTTGAGCCGGGCCTGCCTGCCGAAGACCTGCTGGACATGAGCGACAAGTGGATTTTGAGTGAGCTTGCCAAGGTTGCCGCCGAGGCCACCGCAAACCTCGACAAGTACGAGCTGGGCCTGGCCGCCGAGAAGGTCGAGAACTTCATCTGGGAAGTCTACTGCGACTGGTATATCGAGATCTGCAAGACCCGCCTGAACGGCGAGGACGCAGCTGCCGCCGACGCCGCCCGCAAGGTGCTCGTCTATGTGCTGGACAAGGCGCTGAAGCTGCTGCACCCCTTCATGCCGTTCATTACCGAGGAAATCTATCAGGCCCTGCCTGGCAGCGCCGAGACCATCATGAACGAGAAGTGGCCCGGCGACGAGAACATGAAGGTTTGGGCCGAGGACTGCGCCGACTTTGAGAAACTGATGGACTACATCAAGGCGGTCCGCGCCATGCGCGCCGAGATGAACGTCCACCCCGCCAAAAAGACGAGCATGGTCATTGAGACCGCCAGCCCGGCCGCCTTTGAGAAGGGCGGCGCGTATCTGGCCCGTTTCGCCTTTGCCACAGACGTGACGGTCACTGCCAAGTACGAGGGCAGCACCGACGGCATGGTCAACGTGGCGACTCCCGACGCGAAGGGCTTTATCCCGATGATGGAGCTGATCGACCGCGAGAAGGAGCTTGCCCGCCTGAACAAGGAGCTGACGAAGGCCGAGAAGGAGCTGGGGATGTTCACAAACCAGCTGAACAACCCGAAGTTCGTCGAGAAGGCCCCCGCAAAGCTGGTCGAGGAGACCCGCGCCAAGCTGGCCGCCGCCCAGGAGAAAGCCGCCAAGATCAAGGAGAGCATTGCGGCGCTGGGGTAAGTCTGAAGGCTTCCCCCGTGGGGGAAGCTGTCACCGCAGGTGACTGATGAGGGCAGCATTTCCGCCGCAGCTCGTTCGCGGGCAATACTGGCACAATCGCCCCTCATCCGGCCCTTCGGGCCACCTTCCCCCGCAGGGGGAAGGCTTTTCAGCCACAAACAAAAAATAACCCCGCCCCGTCAGGAACTGCATCCTGACGGGGCGGGGTTTTCTCGTTACAGCACAAAAATTGCAGAAAAAAAGTTCAGAGCAAATTACTTGCGGCGCTTGCCCTTGGTGGTCTTGCGGGTGTTGGTCTTGGCGGCAGCGGTCTTGGCAGCCTCAACGGTCTTTTCGACGACGGGCTTTGCGGTCTCGACAGCCTTCTCAACGACAGGCTCGGCGGCCTTGACGGCCTTCTCGACGGCGGGCTTTGCAGCCTTGACAGCCTTCTCGGCAACCGGCTTAGCGGCCTTAACAGCCTTCTCAACAACAGGCTCGGCAGCCTTGACAGCCTCGGTGGCGGCCTTCTCGGCGGCAGCCTTGGCCTTGACGGCGGAAGCCTTCACACTGGTCTTGGGCTTGCGGGTGACTTCGTTGATGGTCCAGAACTGGTTGTCGCCGTTGACGTCAGCCCAAATCTGCAGCACGGTGCCGTTCTCGGTAGCCATGCCCGGGTCAAGCAGCTTGCCGGCCAGGTTGGACTTGATCTTCACGCGGCCATCGTTGGTCGGCTCAACGACCCACAGCTGGCTGGAAGCCTGTGCGCCCTCCCACTGGTGGACGCGGGTGCCGTCGCTGACGCCGCCCATGTCCAGGTCAAGCATCTTTGCGGTGAAACGGTTCTGGATGCGGTAAACTCCGTCGCCTGCTGCGACGAAGTTCCACTGCTGCCACTCGGCGTTGGCGTTGTCCCACAGCTGGATCTTCGCGCCGTTGTCGATGTTATAGTCAGCGACTTCGACGACTTTGCCGTTGGCGGCACTGATGGTGTAGAACTTACCTTCGGTAATAACGGTCTGTGCAATTTTCTTCTTGGGTGCCATAATGGAATCCCCTCCTGTGTATTGTTAAAAATAGTGTATGTAAGGCGGCCTGTTTTCCCTCTGGCCGCGTGGTCAGGCAGCGCTTTTTGCGTGTCTACGCATACTATTATAACCAATTTTTCCCTCGTCGTCAACTTTTTGGCGCTGTTGCGGCATTTTGCACAAAAACTGCCGGGACAGCGGATGCTATCCCGGCAGTTTTGATTGATTTCAGGCTGTTTTGCGACCTTTTTCGACGGTTTAGCTGTTCTCGGCAAAATTGCCGGTGTACAGGCGATAGTAACGGCCCTTCTGGGCAATCAGCTCGTCGTGGGTGCCGCGCTCGATGATGCGGCCCTGCTCCAACACCATGATGCAGTCCGAGTTGCGCACCGTGGACAGGCGGTGGGCAATGACGAAGGTCGTGCGGCCATACATCAGGCCGTCCATGCCGTCCTGCACGAGCTTTTCGGTGCGGGTGTCGATGGAGGAAGTTGCCTCGTCGAGGATCAGCACCGGCGGATCCGCGACCGCTGCACGGGCGATAGCCAGCAGCTGGCGCTGACCCTGGCTCAGGTTCGTGCCATCGCCGGTCAGCATCGTGTTGTAGCCGTCGGGCAGGTGCTTGATGAAGGTATCGGCGTTCGCCAGCTTGGCGGCTGCCATGCACTCTTCATCGGTGGCGGTCAGGCGGCCATAACGGATGTTCTCCATGACCGTGCCGGTGAACAAGTGGGTGTCCTGCAAGACGATACCCAGCGAGGAACGCAGCGCGTCCTTCTCGATGGATTTGATATCGTGGCCGTCGTACAAGATCTGGCCCTTCTGGATATCGTAGAAGCGGTTGATGAGGTTCGTGATGGTCGTCTTGCCTGCACCGGTGGAGCCGACGAAGGCGATCTTCTGGCCTGGGCGGCCGTACAGGTTGATATCGTGCAGGACGATCTTCTTCTCATCGTAGCCGAAGTCGACATCCTTAAAGACGATATCGCCCTTCAGCTCGGTATACTGGGGCTTGCCGTCAGCTCCGATGTGCTTCCACGCCCACATGCCGGTGGACTCGTTGGTCTCGGTGACGGTGTCGTCAGCGGCGTACTTCGCATGGACAAGGGTGATATCGCCCTCGTTGACTTCCGGCTTTTCATCCAGCAGCGCAAAGATACGCGCACCGCCGGCCAATGCCATGACAACAGAGTTCAGCTGCATGGAGATCTGGCTGATGGGCTGGTTGAACTGGCGGGTCAGCACCAGGAAGCTGGCCAGACCGCCCAGCGACAGGCTACCGCCAAAGCCGCTGATGACCAGCGCACCGCCGATGATGGCGCAGAGTACGTAGGACAGGTTGCCCAGCTGGCCGTTGACCGGCATTGCCACCAGAGAGTAGGCGTTGGCCTTGTCGGCACTGTGGAACAGCTCATCGTTGAGTTCGTTGAACTCCTTGATGGCGGCTTCCTCATGGCAGAAAACCTTGACGACCTTCTGGCCGTTCATCATTTCCTCGATATAGCCGTTGACCTTGCCCAGTTCCTGCTGCTGCTTGATGAAGAACTTGCCGGAATTTCCGGTCAGGTACTTGGTTGCCAACAGCATAACGCCGACCATAGCCAGCGCCAGCAGCGTCAGGGGGATGCTGAGGTAAATCATCGAGAACAGCACGCCGATGATGGTGACGATGGTGTTGACGAGCTGCGGCAGACTCTGGCTGATCATCTGGCGCAGGGTGTCGATATCGTTGGTGTAGACCGACATGATATCGCCGTGGGCGTGGGTGTCAAAGTATTTGATGGGCAGCGTCTGCATATGGGTGAACATTTCGTCACGCAGGTCTTTCAGCGTGCCCTGGGTGATTTTTGCCATCAGGCGGTTCTGCACAAATACGGCGCAGATGCCGACGCAGTAGAACGCTGCCACGCGGGCGATGGCGGCGGCCAGGCCGCTGAAATCCGTGCTGCCGGAATTCAGCAGCGGCAGGATGTACCCGTCAATCAGCGTTTGGGAGAACATAACGCCCTGCAGCTGGGCGAATACCGCCAGCAGGATGCAGCAGAGCACCACAATGACCTGTGCCTTATAGCGGCTCATCACATAGGCAAGGATGCGCTTGAACACCTTGCCGGGGTTTTCGACCTTGGGGCGGGGGCCGTTATTGCGCCCGCCGGGGCCGACCTTGACAACTTTTGCCTGCTGTGCCATTATGCCTCCCCTCCCTTCTCGTCAAAATCGCCGGAGCCCTTGGTCTGGCTGTTGTAGACATCCTGGTAAATCGCGTTGTTTTTCAGCAGATTGGCGGGGGTGTCAAAACCGCTGACCCTGCCGTTATCCAGCACAAGCACCTTGTCCGCATTCTCCACAGAGGAAATGCGCTGGGCAATGATAAAGACCGTCGTGCCGGGGATCTTCTCGGCAAACGAGTGGCGGATCTTCGCGTCGGTCGCGGTATCGACGGCGGAGGTGGAGTCGTCCAGAATCAGGATGCGGGGCTTTTTCAGCAGCGCACGGGCAATGCAGAGGCGCTGCTTCTGGCCGCCGGAGACGTTGTTGCCGCCCTGCTCAATGTGGGTCTGGTACTTATCGGGGAAGCGCTCGATAAATTCATCGGCGCAGGCCTGCTTGCAGGCATCTTCGATCTCGGCGTCGGTAGCGTCGGGGTTGCCCCAGCGCAGGTTCTCGGCGATCGTGCCGCTGAACAGCTCGTTCTTCTGCAGCACCATGGCGACGTTGTTGCGCAGCGTCTCCAAATCGTAGCGGCGCACATCGACGCCGCCGATGGTCACGCTGCCCTCGGTCACATCGTACAGACGGGGCAGCAGCTGCACAAGGCTGGACTTAGCCGAGCCGGTACCGCCGATGATGCCGATGGTCTGGCCGGACTGGATATCGAGGTTGATATCCTCCAGCGCCTTCTTTCCATCCTTTTTATAGGCAAAGCTGACGTGGTCGAACTTGACGGAGCCGTCCTTAACTTCCATGATGGGGTCCTCGCCGTTGGTCAGATCGGACTGCTCGTCCAGGACCTCGGCCACGCGCCTGGCGGAGGCCATAGACATCGTGATCATAACAAAGACCGTCGAGAGCATCATCAGGCTCATGAGGATGTTCATGCAGTAGCTCAGCATACTCATCAGGTCGCCGGTGGTAAAGGTCGTTGCGCCGGAGCTGACGATGAGCTGTGCGCCGATCCAGGAGATGATCAGGATGCAGCTGTACACGGTCAGCTGCATGAGCGGGGCGTTCCAGGCCAGAATCATTTCCGCACGCATCAGCAGGCGGCGGACGTTCTCGCTGGCTTTCTGAAACTTCTCGCCCTCGAACTTCTCACGCACATAGGCCTTGACCACGCGGATGGCGGAGACGTTCTCCTGCACGCTCTCGTTCAGGTCATCGTACTTGCGGAAAGCCTCGCCAAAATACTTGGTGGCACGGGTCATGATGAACACCAGTGCGCATCCCAGCAGAATGACGGCGATCAAGTAAATGTTGGCCAGCTGGCGGTTGATGGTGTAGGACATGATGAGCGCCACGATCATGCTGGCGGGTGCGCGGATGGACATACGCAGCAGCATCTGGTAGGCATTCTGAATGTTCGTCACATCAGTGGTCATACGGGTGACAAGGCCCGCAGTGGAGTATTTGTCAATGTTGGCAAAGCTGAAAGTCTGGATGTTTTCAAACATCGCACGGCGCAGGTTGCGGGCAAAGCCGGTGGCCGCATGTGAGCCGGCAACAGCGCCGAGAATACCGAACAACAGGCCGAACAGCGCAGCCACGATCATCTGAGCGCCGACGGTGTAGATGACCTGCATATTGCCCGGCGTGACGCCGTTGTCAATGATGGAGGCCATGAGCTTCGGGATGATCATTTCCATGATGACTTCCGCAATCATAAACAGCGGCGTCAACACAGAGACGAGCCGAATGCCCTTGGTTTCACGTCCGAGTGTTTTTAACAAGTGATATTTCCCCTCTCTTAGTTGGTATTTCCCTCTTCCAGAATGTGCTGCGCGTTGCGCAGGGTTTGTTCCAGCACAGCGCGGGCGACGGCGGCCTGCTGCGGGTCAATGCCCTTCTGCAGGTCACTTTCAAACTGTGCGATGCTGGCTTCAATTTCCGCATGACAGGCGCGGCCCTTGTCGGTGGCGACAAGCCGTTTCAAGCGGGCGTCCTTCTCGACGGCGCAGCGGGTGATGAAACCGTCCTGCTCCATGCCCTGCAAAAGGGCGGTGACGCTGGAACGGCGAATGTTGAACCACTGTTCAATATCGCGCTGGTAGACATCCCGCCCGTTGCGGTTGGCGCGGACGATGTCGCCAAGCACCATGCCCCGCACACCGGAAAGATCCGGGTTGACGCCGGAAATGCGGGCATCGAGCGCCCTGCGTATGACCCGCGCACTCTGGTTCAGCAGTGCGCCGAAGTGAACATCGGCACAGCAGCCGCAGTCATTTGGCGATGGTTCGTGCATGATTTCCTCCCTTCCCTGTTGATTTTGCGATAATCAGTTAGATTGTGGATTGTTCGCCTTCTAACTATTCGTTTGCGTACTTTACTAGTATATCACAGGTTTGGGGAATGTCAAGAGGTTTTTTAGGTTGTGTCTGCGGGGCTTTGCGTGCGCGTTTGCCATCAGCCGCCGCTTTCCGGCTCCACCCCCAAATACGGCAGCGCCTTTCTTAGTACCTCAGCGCACACCGGGCCGGAGAGCGCCCCACCGCTGGTGGTCCAGCTGTGGGGTTCATCCAAGCAGATCAGCACCGCAATTTTCGGGTCGTCTATGGGCGCGACCGACACAAAGCTTGCAATGCGCGCCCCCTCGTTGGCGCTGTCCAGCTTCTGGCTCGTACCGCTCTTGCCGCCGACACGGTAGCCTTCCAGCGCGGCCTGTTTGCCGGTGCCGCCGGTCACGACGCCCTCCATCAAGCGGCGCATCGTGGCCGAGGTTTCCTCGCTGATGACCCGCCGCTTCACGGTCGGCGCCATTTCCTTTATAATAGTCCCGTCCGGGGCCGTGATTTTCGCCACCACATAGGGCTGCATCAGCTCACCGCCGTTCACCACCGCACAAACCGCTGTGAGCATCTGTAAATAGCTGACCTTGCTGCTCTGCCCAAAGGAACAACTCGCCAGCTCCACCGGGCCCATTTTATCCGCCGTGTAATACTCGCTGCGGCGTATCTCGCCCGGCAGGTCGATACCCGTTGCCTCCCGCAGGCCGAAGTCCGCAAAATAATCGCAGAAACGTTCTTTCCCGAGACGTGCGCCGATTTGGATAAAGCAGGGGTTGCAGCTGACCGCCAGCCCCCGGGCAAATGTCTCGGTGCCGTGGATGTGCCCATTGGCGCAGCGGAACCGCGTACCTGCGACAGAAATTTTACCTGCGCAGGTAAAATAATCTGTGGCCCTGCACGCGCCGGAGTCCAGCGCCGCCGACGCCGTGATGAGCTTGAACACGCTACCCGGCTCGTACAGGTCGCTGATGGCCTTGTTGCGCCACTGGGCCTGCTGAGCTTTTTGCAGTGCGGTGCTGCGTTCCTCGCCGCTCAGGGCGTTCACGGTGTCGCGGACTTCCTTATTTATAAGAGTGCGCGGCGCATTGGGGTCGTAGTCTGGTTGGCAGGACATGGCCAGCACCGCGCCGGTGTGGACGTCCATCACGATGCCGACGCCCCGCTCGGCGACATGGTGCTCCTCCACGGCGGCGGCCAGGGCACTTTCGAGCCAATGCTGGATGTTCGCGTCGATGGTCAGCGTCAGTGTGTTGCCGGGTACGGCGTCCACCAGCGTTTGGTAGTGGGTGGGCAGGTCGTACCCCCAGGCGTTCTTGGCGGTCAGGATGCGCCCATTCTTCCCGGTCAATTCATCGTTGTAGCGCAGTTCCAGCCCCCACAGGCCCGCGTTGTCCACATCGGTAAAGCCCAGGATGCCGCCCATAAAGTTTCCTTCCGGGTAGACGCGCTTGGTGTCCTGGCGTATCTGCACGCCATCCACGCCGTTGGCCGTGCACCAGTCCCGCACGGCATCGGCCATATCTTTATCCACACGGCGGCGCAAAAGGCAGTCGTTGGAGCTGCGCTGGCTGAATTTTGCCAGCGTATCGTCATAATCCAGTTCCAAGATCTCGCTCAGCGCCCGGGCAGCGGGTTCAACTTTGTCGTCGGCCATTTCCCGCGGGGCGGCGCGGATGGTCCAGCAGGTCTTGCTGGCGGCCAGCAGCGTGCCGTCGGCGGAGTAAATCTCCCCGCGGGCGGCGGGCAGCGTGGCCCCGCGCAGCTGTTGGTCGGCGGCACGGGCCGCGTAGCCGCCGGGGTCACGCAGCATCAGGATGAACAGCCGCACGACCAGCCCGCCCAGGCACCCCACCGCCAGCACCGCCGCCAAAAGCCGCGTGCGCAGGCGCATTTTTGCGTTTTGCTGCGGCGTAATATGACGCATACGCTCTGCCCCCTTCCCCATACAATAAGCGTATGAGCCCGCGATGGGCAAAATGACGAATTATCGGCAGTAAATTCTCCGTATTGTCGATTGACCATTTAGACATAAAGGGTGTATACTGTATACAATAGATTTTGACATTTAATTATCAAAGTCAAAAAAGAGCATTTTATTTATATAAGGAGGCATAACCCTATGGCTAGATTTACTTTACCTCGTGACCTGTACCACGGCCCCAACGCGCTGGAAGCACTGAAAACACTGCCCGGCAAACGCGCGATGATTTGCGTCGGCGGCGGCTCGATGAAGCGTTTCGGCTTCCTGGACCGTGCGGAGGCGTACTTAAAAGAGGCCGGCATGGAGGTTGAGCTGTTTGAAGGCATCGAGCCTGACCCGTCGGTCGAGACAGTCATGAAGGGCGCTGCCGCTATGGAAAAATTCCAGCCCGACTGGATCGTCGCAATCGGCGGTGGCTCCCCCATCGATGCCGCCAAGGCCATGTGGATCAAGTACGAGTACCCCGATATCACCTTTGAGGATATGTGCAAGGTGTTCGGCATCCCGCCGCTGCGCCGCAAGGCCCATTTCTGCGCCATTTCTTCCACCTCCGGCACCGCGACCGAGGTCACGGCGTTCTCCATCATCACCGACTACGAGAAGGGTATCAAGTACCCCATCGCCGACTTTGAGATCACCCCCGATGTCGCCATCGTTGACCCAGAGCTGGCCCACACCATGCCTAAGAAACTCGTCGCCCACACCGGTATGGACGCCATGACCCACGCCATCGAGGCTTATGTTTCCACCGCCAACTGCGACTTCACCGACCCGCTGGCCCTGCACGCCATCGAGATGATCCAGGCGGATCTCGTCGGCAGCTACAACGGCGATATGGAAAAGCGCGATGCAATGCACAACGCCCAGTGCCTGGCCGGTATGGCGTTCTCGAACGCTTTGCTGGGCATCGTCCACAGCATGGCCCACAAGACCGGTGCGGCCTTTGCTGATTACGGCGCCCACATCATCCACGGCGCAGCCAACGCCATGTACCTGCCCAAGGTCATTGCCTTCAACGCGAAGGATCCGACCGCCAAGGCACGCTATGGCGTTATCGCTGACAAGATGCACCTGGGCGGCGCGAACGACGACGAGAAGGTCGATCTGCTCATCAAATACCTGCGCGGCATGAACGACGATTTGAACATCCCGCACTGCATCGGCCACTACGGCCCCGACTCCTACCCCGCAGAGCAGGGCTTCGTGCCGGAGAATGTCTTCCTTGAGAGACTGCCCGAAATCGCCAAGAACGCGATTGCCGACGCCTGCACCGGTTCCAACCCGCGCCAGCCCAGCCAGGAAGAGATGGAAAAGCTGCTGAAGTGCTGCTACTACGACACCGAGGTCGACTTCTAAACCAGATTTATTCCTAACTTTAACAAGCCCGCAGCAACCTCCAAGCTGCTGTGTTCCCCTGCCCCGGCCGCGTCCCTCTGCGGCCGGGGCCTTGTTTTTTTGTAAAGTGGGCAATATCCTTGCGATTTGATTTTTCGCCATTTTGGCTGCAAACGCTGCCGTTACAATGTTTTACGCTATATTTTGAACAAGTGTCAAAACGTTGATTTCGTATAAATTTTGCGGTATAATAACGGTAAAATCCAAGAAAAAAAGGAGTAATTTCATGGCAGCCGCTGCAAAGCCGCAAGCGCCGCTCTTCACCAAGCGGGCGCTTTTTACCCTGATCTGGCCCCTGCTGCTGGAGCAGACCCTCAGCGTGACCATGGGCATGGCCGATACACTGATGGTCTCCGGCGTGGGCGAAGCCGCTGTTTCCAGCGTTTCACTGGTGGACAGCCTAAATATTTTGATTATTCAAATTCTGTCTGCCCTGGCCACCGGCGGCGCGGTCATTGCCAGCCAATACCTGGGCCGCAAGGACGAGGAAAATGCCAGCCATAGCGCCGCCCAGCTGTACAGCGTGCTGGGCATTTCCACCATCACGGTGGGCGTTGTCTGTATGCTGCTCTCCCGCCCGATTCTGCGCGGCGTGTTTGGCAGCATCGACGACGACGTCATGCGGTTTGCCCAGCAGTATTTCCTCATCAGTGCGGTGTCGTATCCCTTCATCGGGCTGTACAACGGCGGCGCGGCGCTGTTCCGGGCGCAGGGCAACAGCCGCATCAGTATGCTGGCAAGCCTGGTCATGAACATCATCAACATCGCAGGCAACGCCATTTTAATTTACGGTTTCCGCATGGGCGTTATCGGCGCGGCGCTGGCAACACTGATTGGCCGTGTGTTCGCCGCCGTGTTCATCCTGTGGCAGAACCAGAATATGCACAACCCGCTGCGGGTCCAGCACCTCGCCGACCTGCGCCCCCGGCGCGAGCCGATCATGAAGGTGCTGTCCATCGGTATCCCCTCGGGGCTTGAAAATGGTATGTTCCAGATCGGCAAGCTCTGCGTCAGCAGCCTGACGTCCACCCTGGGCACCTCGGCCATTGCGGCCAACGCAGTGGCGAACTCCGTTTCGACGCTGGCGAACATTCCCGGCGCGACGATGAGCCTAGCGACGATTCCCGTCATCGGCCAATGTCTGGGCGCGGGCGAGAAAAAGCAGGCCCAGCGCTACACCATGACCCTGATGGGCGTTGCCATAACCGGCCTGGCGCTGGCCAACCTGGCGCTGTTCATCCTGATGCCCGAGGTCGTGACCTGGTTCAGCCTCTCGGCTGAGGCCTCGACGATGTGTACCCATGTGGTCCACTGGTTCAATCTGTTCAGCGTGTTCTTCTGGGCAACGAGCTTTACCCTGCCCAACGCCCTGCGCGCGGGCGGCGATGCCAAGTACACGATGACGGTCAGCATCATCAGTATGTGGCTGTTCCGCGTGATTTTGAGCTATGTTTTCGTCTTGCAGTTCCACATGGGCCTGACCGGCGTCTGGTTCGGTATGTTCATCGACTGGATCTGCCGCAGCCTGTGCTTCGGCGTGCGGTTCTTCCGTGGGAAGTGGATGGAACATAAAGTGATATAAGCCACAAAAAATCTCCCTGCCCGGCGTGGACAGGGAGATTTTTTATTTCATAAGGGTGAAACCTTACTCCACCATATACTCAAAATCAATGCGGCCCAGCGCCACATCGGCGGCGGCGACCTGAATCTTCATGGAGGAACCCAGCATCCAGCTTTTGCCGGTCAGGGGGTCCAGCATACTCACGCCGTCGATGACCTGCGGCTCGCCCTTGCAGAGCTGGGCGGCGGGCACAAAGCCCTCGACCGTGTTGTCCAGCTCGACAAAAACGCCGCGCGGGGTGATGCCCGCTACCGTGCCAGTGTAGACCTCGCCCAGATGGCCGTGCATATACTCGGCCTTGTACAGATCCTCAACGTCGCGCTCGATACGCACGGCAGCGACTTCCTGCTTGCTGGACTTCTCGCTGGCCTGCTGGGCAAACTCATTAAAGTCCTTCTGCAGCTGGCTGGCCGATGCGCCGGTGAGCATTTCGCTCAGAATACGATGGATAGCCAAATCCGGGTAACGGCGGATGGGGCTGGTAAAGTGGGCGTAGTCCGCCAGCACCAGGCCGTAGTGGCCCAGGGGCTGCGGGGCGTAGCGGGCCTTCTGCATACTGCGCAGGATGCCAGTGTGCACAGGGATTTGAATGGGCTGGTCGCGGGTCTCGTCCAGCAGGGCGGCCAGCTCCAGCTGCGTCGGGATGGGGTTCTTGAACTTGGCGTTCAGGCCGCAGGCCAGCAGTGTGGCGGACAGCTTTTCCATCTTCTCGGCATCGGGAGCCTCGTGTACACGGTAGACAAAGGGCACCTTGTTCGTGCGGCCCGCGTTGGCGGCGCACTGGTTCGCCAGCAGCATGAACTCCTCGATCATGCACTCGGAGGTGCCGCGGTCGCGCTTGACGATGTCCACACAGCGGCCGTTCTCGTCCATGACAAGCTTTGCCTCGTTGGACTCGATGTCCATGCCGCCGCGGGCCTTGCGCAGCACAAGGCGCTTGCGGTACAGCTCATCCATGGTGGGCAGCTGGTCCAGCACGGCGGCGTACTTGGTCTGCAAGTCGGTCAGGTCTGCACCCTCTTCCGGCTCAAGCAGGGCGTTGATTTCTTTATACACACCTTTGACGCGGCTGCAAATCACACTCTTGACAAACTTGTAGCTGCGGATCTCACCGTTCTCGTCCAGACGCATCAGGCAGGAGAACGCCAGACGGTCCTCGCCCTCGTTCAGCGAGCAGATACCGTTGGACAGCTGGGTCGGCAGCATCGGGATGACCTTGTCGGCGTAGTAAATGCTCGTTGCGCGCTCAAAGGCTTCCTCGTCCAAGGCGGAACCGGGGCGCACATAATGGCTGACGTCGGCAATGTGGACGCCCAGCTCGTAGCCGTCGTCCAGCTTTTGCAGGCTGATGGCATCGTCGATGTCCTTCGTCTCAGCGGAGTCGATGGTGAAGATGGGGATGCCGCGCAGGTCCAGCCGCTTCGCGGCCTCGGTCGGGTCAATCGTGGCGTCGTCATAGGCGTGGGCCTCTTCCAGCACTTCGGGCGGGAACTCGAGCCGGACGTTGCGGCCGTACAGAATGGCCTTGGCGCACTCGGAGGCGTAGTCGGAGGAGCCGAACTTCTCGACGACGGCGGCACGGTGATCACTGTGGCGGTTGCCGCGGTGGGTAATGAGGAAACCGACCTTGTCGCCCAGGTGGACGCCCTCGCTCCCCTGTTTCGCCAGCAGGAACTTCACATCGCGGCAGCCGTCCGGCTCAACGGCCAGGCGGCCATCCTCAGATAGGCAGACCGTACCGGCAAAGCGGTTGTTGGGCACGGTGACTTCGACGACCTCACCCTCAGAGGAACCCTCCACGCGGGGATGGTCGAACAGCTTGACGTTGATCTTGTCCTGGGGCATCGCGCCGTGCAGTGCGCGGCCCGGGATGAAGATATCGCCTTCGCCGTCGTCGCGGCTGGCAAAGCCGAAGCGGGCCGCCAGCTTGACCAGCGTGCAGGGGATGGTCTCGGGGGCATTGGCATTCACATAGGTGGCAAAGCCCGGGGCATAGGTGCCGTTGCGCATCGACAGCTCGCCGGTGGCGACCATGGCGGACACGCTGGTGCGCAGGCGGGAATTATCCACCTGCAAATTGTTCTGCAGCTCGCGCAGCGTCATGGGGCGGCGCTTGACGGCGTTTAAAATGTTTTTCTGTAACGGTGTCATGTGTACTCCTTTAATTTACGTCGCACCGTCGTCCGGCGGTGCCCTACCAGTTTGACTTCTTTATATACTTTCACAAAAAACGGCCCGCCGGGGCGCTGCCTGCAAAGGCCTAAAGCGCTTGGCGGACCCTTTTGTTTTGTGCTTACCCTGCCAAAATCACAGGCGTGCGCTGAGGACGCAGACGACCAGCGTGACGACAAAGAAAACAATGCCGCAGACCTTGGTCAGCTTGGCCAGCTTGGCGTCCACGCCGCGCTCACGGCCAGCAGCCATCGTGGCGGAGCTTTCGCCCATGATCGCGCCAGACAGACCCTGGCCCTTCTGCTCCTGAGCGAGGGTAAAGACGATGATCAAAACGGACACGACGACGAGGACGACGCCGAGAGCGATCTCATACCAGTTCATTGATTAGCACTCCTTCTATTTCTATCCACGCCGCCATGACGTGAAAAGTCTCATGCACCGTACAGTATAGCATAGATTCCTGTACGATGCAAGCGCTTTTTTCACGTTTTGTGCGTAAAATCAGTTTTGCAGCGCAATTTGTTCGCCCTGCACCAGCGGGTAGCGGGTCAGCTTGGTGCTGTCCAGGTTTTCCCGGTGCATATCCACAGCGGTGATCTGGTGGTTGCCGTAAGTCGTGTAGTAATAAATGCCTTTGTCGGCGTTGCAGCAGCTGGTGTAGAGCGTGATCTCATACTTGCCGCCGTCCAGCTCACAGCAGCCGCGCTGCTGTTCGACCGAGTGCAGGATGTGGAAGAACTGGTTGACACTCTCGGCCTCGCCGCTGCCGGATTTGGCGTTCATACGCACAAAGGCCGCACGGACAAAGCGGGACTGGCTGGACAGGTCGCCCGGCAGGCCCAGCCCACCCAGGCCGCGGCTGTACGCGGTCAGATCCAGCCCCTCGGCAAAGGTACTGGCGGGCGTGCGGGGCGACAGGGCGCGGTAGTTGTTCAGCGCGAAAAGCTGCTGCGGGAACGGCGGGTTGTTTGTCAGCACGCCCACCGGGTCATCATAAATGTGCAGGCCGTCGGCGGTGGATTCCACCACGATGCTGCCGGTCTTGTCGGCAATCAGCCAATGCAGCTGGGCCAGGGGCAGCTGGTCACTGAATGGAATATTGACGATGTTTGTCTTTTCCAGCAGCGTGCGGGCCTCGGCCAGGGTGGCGCAGCTGCCCAGCAGCCAGGGGATCAATTCAAACTGTGTGACGTTGTTTTTACCCTCAGCCGCCGGATGGTAGACCGCGTTGCCCACAAAGTTCAGCCCCGCAATGCCGAGGCCCTTCTCATTGACAGCGTCGTAATACAGCGGGTACTCCCCCGCCACGTAGGCCATGCCGATCATGGCGTATTTCGTGCGGAAATTCCCCATGCAGCGCAGGGCAAACGGATAGGCACGCGGCGTGACCGTGACCTCGTCGCCGTAGGAAAATTCATAGTCCAGATTGCGGCCAAAGTAGAAATCTTCGGTTTTATACGTTGCAGCGGTACACATGGCAAGCTCCCCTTTTTATAAAAAATGTAGTATGTTTCTTATGTTGAGATGTAGGGGCGAACATTGTTCGCCCGCAGCACACGACGGCAGCCGCAAAGTCCCGCGGTCGCACGCTGTGCGCCCCTACACATTTGGCGAGTCAATGCAACTAGTGTACCACGCCGGCAAGGAATAATCCACCGGGAAATTGTAAACAAATGGCGGCAGGGGTGTTTCCTGCCGCCATTTGGCTGTATATTACTGTTTTGCTTTTTTGGATGCCGCCATACCCAGGTATGCGCCGCCGCTCAACAGGAGCAGCGCGAACAGCAACGTGACACTGCTGTTATCCCCAGTCTGGGGAATCGTGGGCACTGCCTTGCCGCCAGAAACTTTTCCTCATTTCCGCAGTATTTTAAGCACTTTTAACTATACGCCCCTATCCAAAATTTGTCAAGAAACGCACAGAAATCAAACATCCGCGCAAAAATCGTACAAAAAAGCGCACCGGCTTACCGCCGATGCGCTTGCAGACTATGCTATAAAATCAGTTTTTCTTTTCTTCTTCCTGCTTGGCGGCCTCGTGTGCCTTGTAGGCAATGCCCAGTTCACGCACGGCGACAATCAGAATCGCAACGACCAGGAAGATGGCGGCCATCGTGAGGGCGGAAGCTGCCGCACCTGCGGCCTCGCTCTTCTCCTTTTTGCCCTCGCTGGCCGGGGAAACGATGCTGATGGTGGCGTAGTTGGTAGCGCTGTCCATCGCCTTGATGCCGGTATCCACGATGGTCTCGCAGATGCTCTGGCAGCGCTCTGCATCGTCATCGGTCACAGAAACATTGATGGTCTGCGTGTCGCTGGGAACCGTCACGGTAATATTCTCGCGCAGATTGTCCACCTTGGTATTGACGGCGTCCTCGTTCTCCACATCGATATCCTCGCTGTCCAGCGCGTACTGCTTGGCGATGGGCGCAATGACGGAGTCACTGGAAACGATCTGCGAGAAGGAGTTTGCCAGCATACTGATCTTGGAGGACTCGTTCATATCGTTACTGGTGTCGATCACATCACGGTTCAGGTCAACGAACAGCAACGCCGTGGAGGTATATTTCTCTCCCTTAAATACCTTGGCCTTGACAAAGCCGACCACACCGCCGAGCACAAAGAACACCAGCAGCAGCGCAATGTAGCGCTTTGCAATCAGCAGGCCTTTTTTGCAAAGGGTGATGATGTCATAAATGTCCATTTCATCGTCATCGTCGTTCTCATAGCGGACGTAGACGTAGTTGCGGTCGGTCAGCTTCTCCTGGGCGGCGTCCTTGCGGTTCATTTCCTCTGCCATAAACTCTATATCCTTTCCGTGTTGTGTGCATACGAATATAGTTTATAGTAACACATTTCCCGTCAAAAATCAACCGTGTTCGGCCAATCACTACTTGATTTTTGGCAGAGAAGCAGATATAATGATAAAGTATCCGTATATTCCCGGGGAAAATGTCTCAGTAGCGCAGCCGGATAGAGCACACACCTTCTAAGCGGTTGTTCAATCCTCACTATTTACAATTTCATTTGATATACGCGCCAATAGCTCAGCTGGATAGAGCGTCCCCCTCCTAAGCGGCAGATGGTTCGATTCCTTCGAGCAGTGAAAATTGAATAAAACCAATAAATGTCTCAGTAGCTCAGTTGGATAGAGCACACGCCTCCTAAGGTTGCGTTACAACGGTCACCTTGGAAAAACTTCATACAGGATTCAAGTTCGAGTTTCTTCGGGCTTAGTCATAAAACCAGCCATGTCTCAGTAGCTCAGTTGGATAGAGCACACGCCTCCTAAGCGTGGGGTCGGAGGTTCAAATCCTCTCTGGGACGCCAGCTAATAACGCCGAAAGCCTTTGTTTTCAAGGGTTTTCGGCTTTTCTTATATAAAAAGCTGCGAAAAAGCTCTTTCACTGTATGGGATAAAATTCTACTCCAAAATTTGATTTTTGACAACCCCTCCAGAATCGAACGGTTGTTATAAGACAAAATCGCCAGCTAATTTTTAGCAGAAAACGGGCTGTTCTTGCTAATGAAAATGCCCTTCCTGCTAATCAGCCCCAAAATCGTGCCAAAAATCCAGCTAATCAAAAAAGGCGGATGTTTTGAGTACCATGCAGTTATAGCAGATAAAATCGAATATCGTTATATACATAGAGCGTCTATTTGCCCCGCATCGGGGATGGATAGGCGCTCTTTTTTTATGCCCAAAACCATGGGCAAATACAAGAGATTGGAGGTGTTTCATTTGAGCAAGCCTGTTTATACCGCAGACAAGCCGAGCGACTGTCATTACTGCTACTTCTGGACGAATGGCAGAAAGGGTTGCCGTCTGGGTAGAAATAATTGCTACTACTTAATCTCTTTGCCACCGAAACCCAAGTCGGAATGTGATGGCTGTCCCTATGGGCGAGATCACCCGTGCATTGGCTGGTGTACGAAGAAGGTTATGCGTGAAGTGGGGCTTCGTTGATATGGATGTGTATGAACAGGAATACCGCTTCTGCTTTTTTGCCCGATGTCCTTACGAAAAGACGGATACGACTTTCCGCAGCATTCCGCTGACAACAGAAAGTTTTCCGCAGAAAGAAGGTGGTGAAGCCGTGTGAGTTTTGATTATTTTTACGGTCAGCAATCCGATCTATTCACATTCTATCGAGTTCCGAAGGTGTTGTTCACGAACGAGAGGTTCTGGAATATTTCTGCCGATGCCAAGATGCTGTATGGCATTTTGCTTGACCGCATGAGCCTGTCTGCCAAGAATGGTTGGATAGATAAAAACGGTCGAGTGTATATCATTTTTACAATCGACGAAGCGAAGATGGCTCTGAACTGTGCTGAACAAAAGGCTATCAAGCTGCTCAGTGAACTTGAGAAGAAAGCAGGATTGATTGAACGTAAGCGCCAGGGTTTGGGAAAGCCCAACCTGATCTATGTGAAGAACTTTATCTCTGCTGTGGATTCACAACTCTTGAATTGTGAAAATCACAATTCTGGAACAATGGAAATCACAACTCAAGAACTTCCGAAATCACAAGGTAATAATACTGATATTAAAAATACTGAATTTAGTGATACTGATTCTATCTTTCCTTCCGGAAATGGTGGAATGATGGACGAGAATGACCGGTATCAAGAATACTTTGATTATTTCTCGGATCAGCTCAGTATTGATTTGTTGAAGAAGGATTACCCTTACGATTCCGAAATGCTGGATAACATTCTGGAGTTGATCGTTGAAACAGTTTGCACGAAGCGACCATTGATTCGCATTGGTGCAGAGGAACGTCCGGCAGAAATTGTCCGCAGTCGGTTTATGAAACTGAATGTCGAACACATTCGATATGTTATGGACTGCTTCAAAGAGAACACTACAAAGATTAGAAATATCCGTCAGTATATGCTGACTACGATATACAATGCGCCGACGACAATAGACACCTACTACGATGCTCTTGTTCGGCACGATATGTCACACGGATATTTGGAAGGAGGATTTAAGAAATTGAAAATGAAGCGAGAGGAAGGAGAGTGACGAAAAATGTCGAAAAAAGCAACCATCATTGCGGTGGTCAATCAGAAAGGAGGAACCGGCAAGACCACCACCACCGAGAATTTGGGCGTTGGCTTGGCTCTTGAGGGTAAAAAGGTACTTCTGGTAGACACCGATCCCCAGGCTTCCCTAACGGTCAGTCTTGGCAACCCATACCCGGATGATCTGTCTCCAACACTTTCCGATCTGATGGGAAAAATTATGATGGAGAAACCCATTGCTCCCGGTGAAGGGATTCTGCATCATCCGGAGGGCGTTGATCTGGTGCCATCCAACATCGAACTGTCAGGTATGGAAGTAGCACTGGTCAATGCCATGAGCCGGGAAACCATTCTCAGGCAATACCTGGATACGGTCAAACAGAACTATGATTACATTCTTCTGGACTGTATGCCTTCTTTGGGTATGCTGACCGTGAATGCGTTGGCAGCTGCCGACAATGTGCTGATACCGGTTCAGGCAGCATACCTTCCTGCAAAGGGTCTGGAACAGTTGCTTGGAACCATCAACAAGGTCAAGAGGCAAATCAACCCGAAACTGAGGATTGAAGGGATTCTTCTGACTATGGTAGACAACCGCACCAACTATTCCAAAGACATCAGCAATCTGATTCGGGAGAGCTATGGAGGAAAGCTGAAGGTTTACAAGACCGACATTCCCCGCTCTGTTCGTGCAGAAGAAATCAGTGCCGAAGGACACAGTATCTTTCAGCATGATCCGAAAGGAAAAGTGGCGGATGCCTACCGAGTTTTAACGAAGGAGGTGTTAAACAATGCAGAAAAAAGGCGCAAACATCAGCTTGAAGGGGTACGATGATATTTTCTCCACCGATCAATCCAGAGCTGAAGCCCAGCAGGAGCGTGTGCAGGAAATTCCGCTTTCTGAGCTACACCCCTTTGAGGGACACCCCTTCCGTGTGGTTGATGATGAAGAAATGATGAAAACTGCGGAGAGCGTCCGAGATTTCGGAGTTCTCACCCCTGCGATTGTCCGTCCTGACCCCGACGGTGGTTATGAAATCGTTTCTGGTCACAGGCGGCACCGGGCATCGGAGCTTGCGGGTAAGGAAACCATGCCTGCGATTGTTCGTGACCTAGACGATGATGCAGCCATTATTTTGATGGTCGATGCGAATTTGCAGAGGGAGAGTATCCTGCCGAGTGAAAGAGCATTTGCTTATAAGATGAAGCTGGATGCGATTAAACATCAAGGTCAACGCACCGATTTAACTTCATCCCAAGTTGGGATGAAGTTGCAGGCAATGGATATAGTTGGTCAGGAGGCAGGAGAAAGCAGAAATCAGGTACACCGTTATATCCGTCTGACCGAACTGATTCCGGAACTGCTGGATATGGTAGATACGGGTCAAATCAAATTCAATCCTGCGGTGGAGCTTTCCTATCTGGCAAGTGAAGAACAGAAGGATTTTCTTTCTGCAATGGATTATGCTCAAGCAGCTCCTTCCCTTTCGCAAGCACAGCGAATTAA
This sequence comes from Gemmiger formicilis, assembly GCF_018784445.1. GTDB lineage: Bacteria > Bacillota > Clostridia > Oscillospirales > Ruminococcaceae > Gemmiger. Next base: position 27,704 of record NZ_WQOH01000047.1, read on the forward strand.
AAAGCTCGCACAGGAGGGCGAGTGTACGCTGGATGCGATGTGCGAGATTATGAATGAGATCAAGAAGGGAGAGCTGGACAGAGTAACCTTCAAAACGGATTCGTTGCGAAAATACTTCCCGAAGTCCTATACCAACAAGCAGATGGAGGATAAAATCATTCAGCTTTTGGAACAGTGGCAGAAAAAAAGAGAAAAATCTATGGAAAGGTAAGTTGAAAAAATGTTTACACCCAAAAACATTCAGGGCGCTTTGGAAGAACTCTACGACCTTTGCGATCCTGATTATATGGTAGATATGCTCGTAAATTACAGTGAGGAGTTCGATGATATTTCTCCTACGCTTCTGGCAAGGTCATTCCAAAAAAATGCCGAGATGGTTTGCGAGTACCGAGTATTGTCCTCTGCTGGCGATGGGATCGACTATCAGGGAACGGTACTTCTGAACAGTAGAGCCGTGAGGCTTCTGTCCTATGTAGAAGATACGAGCGGCAATGAAAAAGTTCGCACGATTCAGAGCAAGGAGCTGTGGTTAGCAGAAGATATGACTTTCTATGTGGTGTCCTGTATGTCCACGATTACGATGGACAAGGAAGAAGCCATTTGTCTTAACGAACACCGCAGCGTAGTTACTACGGTGGAATGTGAGGACGATATTTTCTTCGACATGGGTTCCCTAATTTGCGAACTGGACGATATTTGCTTGTTCGAGCTTTTAGCCGATGTGGATGCGACTATTTATGAACTGTAACAGGTTCATGGATGGTCGCTTTTCTTATTTCCAAAGAAACGGAGGTATCGAAACTTGAAAGAATACGATGTGAAGATTACCGAAACCTTGGAGAAAACGGTTACGGTGCAAGCAGAATCTCACGATGCGGCAGAGGAACAGGTTAGAGCCGCTTATTACAATTCGGAGTACATTCTGGACTCCGAAAACTTTACCGGTGTTGCGTTCGGCACGACCGAGGAACGGGAGGTTCAGAAAGAACAGGCAGATACCATGAATGTGTTACTGGTAAAGCCGTTTATGTATCCGCAGGCTGTGCAGATCGGCTGTGAGCTGGAAGATTTGCAGAAAGCCGTAGGTGGCGATATTGAGGCAACTTATCCGTTCAATGAGCCGGTTGCACTGGTCATGCACGACGAAGGTAAACTCGTAGGCAAAGAACTGAACCGTGCGCTGCGTGATGATGACGGCGATATTTATGACATTATCGCCGGTGATTTTCTGGTTGTGGGATTGGGCGAGGATGATTTTTGTTCTCTGTCCCCGGAACTGATGAAGCAGTTTGAGGAACACTTTCATCAGCCTGAGACTTTTGTACGCATGGGGCGCAGCATTATGGCGCTTCCCCTGCCGGATGACATGGTGAAGAAAGAAGATGCACCTGTCAAAGCTGATTCGGTCCCCCACAAAAGTAACCCTGACCGAGATGTTCTGTAAGGAGGTTCTTATGCAAAGAAATTCGACGATTGGAGAGCTGATGGAGCGAAAGCGGATTCAGGATGGTGCCAAGGAGTACCAGGGACATACCTATATGGACTTGGCACGATTTGATGACGCCACCAAGCACATGATTATTTTCGATGTGCTGACCGATGAATCGCCTGTCGGTTGGAAAGGCGAAAGAAATCGCCTGTATTTGAGCGATGTGGGTTATCAGAAGGCTCTGGATAACCAGAAAGCTGGCAATATCAAGATTATCAGCCATGCCGCAGTTGCCAAGGGCAATCTGTATTACGACCACAGAGATATGGCACGATAATCTGTTCACTCTACTGCTTGCAGGAGGTGATGAATCATGCAGGAAGAAGTTGAAAACAGGACAGTAAACCTGGCGATCAGCACAACCAAGCTGACGGGGCGCACTATCATTGCCGGTATCCGCAAGTATTTGCAGCACCGGGAAAAAGTGAAGATGAAAAAGGCACGAGACCCTGCCGTTCATGGAAAGCAATCCGTGAAACAGCTTTTGGGACAGAATCAGGGTGCTACGAATGTTGAGATCGACAAAGAGAGTATCCGTGATTTTGAAAAGCTCGCCAAGAAGTACGGCGTGGACTTTGCCGTAAGAAAAGATAAGTCCGTTGATCCTCCCCGGTTTCTTGTTTTTGTCCGTTCCAAAGATGCAGATGCTTTAGATGCAATCTGCAAGGAACATCAGGCAAGGGCATTAACCAAGAATGAAAAACCGAGCGTTCTGGCGCAGCTGAAGAAGTTCAAGGAAATTGTCGCAGCGATTCCGAAGAAGGTTCGAGAGAAGAAACAGGAGCGTGATCTGTGATGGATAAGAGAAAAATTAAAAAGCTCCTGATTTTGAATTTACCGTATTTTCTGGTAGGGTTGTTCGCTACGAATTTAGGCGAAGCATGGAGATTGGCTGAGGGTGCAGATTCATCTGCGAAAATCCTCAGCTTTTTTAATGCCCTTCCGATAGCCCTGAACAATCCGCTGCCCAGCTTTCACCCGTTGGATTTGCTGATTGGCATTTTCTGCGGCGCAGGACTTCGGCTGGCTGTCTATCTAAAAGGCAAAAACGCAAAGAAGTACCGACACAATGTTGAGTACGGTTCTGCTCGTTGGGGAACGGCAAAAGATATTGAGCCGTTTATTGCACCAAAGTTCGAGGACAATGTGATCCTGACGAAAACGGAGCGGCTGATGATGAGCAATCGCCCGAAGAATCCTGCCAATGCCCGAAATAAGAATGTTCTGATTATCGGCGGTTCGGGTTCCGGTAAAACTCGCTTTTGGTTGAAGCCAAACCTTCTCCAGATGCACAGTTCCTATGTGGTCACTGACCCGAAAGGCAGCATCGTGATTGAGTGCGGCAACGCCCTTTTGAAGCATGGCTACACCATTAAGATTTTCAACACCATCAACTTTCAGAAGTCGATGCGCTATAACCCCTTTGCCTATATTCATTCAGAAAAAGACATTCTGAAACTGGTGACAACACTGATTGCCAACACAAAGGGCGATGGAAAAGCCGGTGACGAGTTCTGGACGAAGGCGGAAACGCTGCTCTACTGTGCCTTGATCGGATATATCCACTATGAAGCCCCAGTTGAGGAACAGAATTTCTCCACTCTAATCGAGTTCCTGAACGCAATGGAGGTGCGGGAAGATGATGAGGAGTTCCAGAACCCGGTGGATCTGATGTTTGAAGCGCTGGAAAAGAAAAAGCCGAATCACTTTGCAGTCCGTCAGTATAAAAAATACAAGCTGGCTGCCGGCAAGACCGCTAAGTCGATTTTGATTTCCTGCGGCGCTCGTCTGGCTCCTTTTGATATTCAGGAGGTCAGAGATGTGACTGCCTATGACGAGTTGCAGTTGGATACCCTTGGAGATAAGAAAACGGCGCTCTTTCTGATTATGTCAGATACGGATGCGACGTTTAATTTTTTGATCTCCATGATTTACACACAGCTGTTCAACTTGCTGTGTGAGAAAGCAGATGATGTGTACGGTGGCAGACTGCCGGTTCATGTGCGTTGCCTGATTGATGAGATGGCAAACATCGGTCAGATTCCCAATCTGGAAAAACTGGTAGCGACAATCCGAAGCCGTGAAATATCGGCTTGCCTTGTTCTCCAGGCACAATCACAGCTGAAAGCCATTTATAAAGACAATGCCGATACCATCATCGGCAACATGGATTCCCGAATTTTCCTGGGTGGTTCTGAGCCAACCACGCTCAAAGAACTGAATCAGGCATTGGGAAAAGAAACTATCGACACCTACAACACCTCCAACACCAGAGGTAACAGCCCGTCTTACGGACAAAATTTTCAAAAGCTTGGCAAAGACCTTGCGAGCGTAGATGAGCTTGCGGTTCTGGATGGCAGCAAGTGTATTTTGCAGCTGCGTGGTGTCAGACCGTTTCTTTCTGATAAGTACGATCTGACGCAGCACCCCAATTATAAGTACACATCAGACTTTGATAAGAGAAATGAGTTCAACATTGAACAGTTTCTGAGTCGAAGGTTGAAGCTCAAGGCAGGTGATGAGTTTGTGGTAGTCGATGCGGATTAAGGAGGTTTCTGTTTGGAAAATCTGAAAACGGTATCTGCCCTGGTTAAGAACATCTTGGAACACGACCACAAGGCAAGAAATACCGACAATCATTTGTACCTGATGGTACTGGAACACTATTCCGGTCTGCGTGGCATCGACATTCATGCCATGACGGTTCCTGTGTTTTTGAAAGAACTGGATAGACGCAGCTTTCCGGGGTTTGAAACTGTCCGCAGAAGCAGACAGAAAGTGCAGGCAACCTACCCTGACCTTGCTCCCAGTGAAGCCGTAGGCAAACGCAGAGCAAAAAATGAGGTTGTATATCGAGAATTTGCAGAAAGCGAGGTGTAAAAAATGACTTGGTGGATCACGGATACCTCTATTGGGCAGCGTTTGAAGTTCATTAGACGATTTCGCCGCCTTACCCAGAAAGAGCTTGGACTCTTGATGGGGTATTCCGAGAAAACAGCGGATGTCCGTATTGCTCAGTATGAGAAAAACGCTCGAACCCCTAATGCAGAAACCACAGCGAAACTCGCAGAGGTTCTGAAGGTTTCACCTGCCGTTTTTTCACCGACGATCTGTGCTTCTCGTGAAGATTTGTTGCAGTCAATGTATTGGCTGTTTCTTATGAAAGGTGGTGGTGATATATATGATTGTGAAACTGAATATGCAAGAAGCAGAATGGAACAGAAACTTGGCGTGATAACCGTCGAGGAGTTCCTTGAAAAGATTCTCGCAAACTAAGCCTTCCGTCCGGTTTTGATACCGGTAGTACGGAGGGCTTTTTCTATTCTCAAAACAATTTCAAATTTTAGGAGGAAAATATTATGGCATTTTTCAATAGCGCAGTAACCGTTCTTCAGACTCTCGTTATCGCTCTGGGCGCAGGTCTTGGCATCTGGGGTGCAATCAATCTGCTTGAGGGCTACGGCAACGATAACCCCGGCGCAAAGTCCCAGGGCATGAAGCAGCTCATGGCTGGCGGCGGTGTTGCCCTCATCGGCACCACCCTTGTACCTCTGCTCTCCGGACTGTTCGGTTAATCACAAAACAAGGAGGTAATCGCCTTTGGACAGCATACTCCAACAGATCACAGACTGGCTGAAAGAAATGCTCGTTTCAGCCATTATGGGAAATCTGTCGGGGATGTTTGAGTCCGTCAACAACCAGGTTGGCGAGATAGCAACCTCCGTTGGCATGACCCCGGCGAATTTTTCGCCGGGTGTCTTTGCCATGGTACGAAACATCTCCGAGTCAGTGATTATCCCAATCGCAGGCTTGATTCTGACCTTCATTGCCTGTTATGAGCTAATTCAGATGATTATTGACCACAACAATCTGGCGAATTTTGAAACCTGGATCTTCTTCAAATGGGTGTTCAAGACTTTTGTTGCGGTCATGTTAATCACAAACACATTCAATATCACGATGGCTGTGTTCGATGTGGCACAGCACGTTATAAACGCAAGCGCCGGTATCATATCCGGAAATACTGCCATAGATGCTTCGGCATTGGAAACAATGGAAGAAACGCTGATGGCAATGGATTTGGGGCCTTTACTCGGCTTGTTCCTGCAATCCTTTATCGTGCAGGTCACGATGTCCGCTTTGGCAATCATCATCTTTGTGATCGTCTACGGTCGAATGATTGAAATTTATCTGATGGTCAGCCTTGCCCCGATTCCACTCTCCACTTTTGGAAACAGAGAGCAAAGCAATATCGGACAGAATTATCTGCGTTCGCTGTTTGCAATCGGATTCCAGGGATTCCTGATTATGATCTGCGTAGGCATTTATGCGGTACTGATTCAGTCTATCGCATTCAGTGACGACATCATCGGCTCTATCTGGGGTGTTATGGGCTACACCGTCCTTTTGTGCTTCACCCTGTTTAAGACCGGTTCACTTGCGAAGGGTGTATTCAGCGCTCACTAAGGAAAGGAGGAAATTGTTTGGCAGCGTATATTCCCGTACCTCGTGACCTGACGAGGGTAAAAACAAAAGTGTTCTTTAATCTGACGAAACGGCAGTTACTTTGCTTTGGTGCGGCGGCACTCATCGGAGTGCCGATTTTCTTTCTGGTCAAAGCAACCGGAAATGTGAGCCTTGCAGCACTGTCCATGATGATCGTCATGTTGCCGTTGTTCTTTCTGGCAATGTATGAAAAGGATGGTCAGCCGTTGGAAGTGGTTGTTGAACACTTCATTCAGACTAAATTCGTTCGTCCCAAGGTTCGCCCTTATCAGACGGACAACTATTATGACGCTTTGATGCGTCAGTACAAACTGGAAAAGGAGGTTGAACGAATTGTTTTTCAAAAAGAAGCAGCAGGCAAGAAACATCAAAATGCCTGCAAATCTGAATCGGAAACAGCAGCGAGAAATTAAAGCTGTTGTGGAACGGGCAAAGAAAGACAATGGTATTCCGCAGACTGCACAGCAGTCCATTCCCTTTCAGAGAATGTTCCCGGATGGCATCTGCCGTGTCACTGACAGCTATTACACCAAGACGATTCAGTTTCAGGACATCAACTATCAGCTGGCACAGCAGGAAGATAAGACTGCCATCTTCGATGAGTGGTGCAGTTTCCTGAATTTCTTTGACAGTTCCATTCACTTTGAGCTTTCCTTTATGAACCTGAGTACCGATGCTGAGAGTTTTGAAAAGAGTATCCGCATCCCGTTCAAGAAGGACAGCTTCAATCCTGTCCGTGCCGAGTATAGCCAGATGCTGAAAAAGCAGTTGGCGCAGGGTAACAATGGCTTGACCAAAACCAAGTACCTGACATTCGGCATTGAAGCCGAATCCATGAGGCAGGCAAAGCCGAGACTCAACCATATCGAAAACGATCTGCTCAATAACTTTCGTCGTTTGGGTGTCATTGCCACTACTATGAACGGCAAAGAGCGGCTGCATCTGATGCACTCTATGTTCCACATGGGTGATAATGATAAGTTCTTCTTCGATTGGAAGTATCTTGTGGAATCCGGGCTGTCTGTAAAGGACTTCATTGCTCCGACAGCATTTGCTTTTAAGACCAACCGCACCTTCCAGATGGGCAGCATCTTCGGTTCGATGTCCTATCTGGCAATTACGGCATCAGACCTGTCTGACCGTATGCTGGCGGATTTTCTGGATATGGAATCCACGCAGATTGTGACCATGCACATCCAGTCGGTTGACCAGACTGCGGCGATTAAGACCATCAAGAGAACCATCACCGAGCTTGACCGTTCCAAAATCGAGGAACAGAAAAAAGCGGTGCGTTCCGGCTATGACATGGACATTATCCCGTCTGACCTTGCTACCTATGGCAAAGATGCGAAGTCGCTTCTGAAAGAATTGCAGAGCCAGAACGAGCGAATGTTCATGGTGACGTTTCTGGTGCTGAACACCGGACGCACCGAGCAGGAACTGGAGAACAATGTGTTCCAAGCCCAGAGCATCGCCCAGAAGCATAACTGCAATCTGCGCCGTTTGGATTTTCAGCAGGAATCCGGGCTGATGAGCAGCCTGCCATTGGCACAAAACCTGATCGAGATTCGTCGTGGCCTGACTACCAGTTCCACGGCTATTTTTGTGCCTTTCACCACACAGGAGCTGTTCCAGAATGGTGGAGAAACGCTCTATTACGGGCTGAATGCTCTGTCGAACAACCTTATCATGGTGGACAGAAAGAAGCTCAAGAACCCCAACGGACTGATTCTGGGTACGCCCGGTTCCGGTAAATCCTTTTCCGCAAAGCGTGAAATCACCAATGCGTTCCTGGTTACGGATGACGATATTATCATCTGCGACCCCGAAGCGGAATATGCGGCTCTGGTTCATAAGTTCAATGGTCAGGTGGTAAAAATCAGCTCCTCCAGTACCAACTATATCAACCCCATGGATATCAACCTGAACTACTCTGAGGATGACAACCCCGTAGCACTGAAAGCCGATTTTATCCTGTCCCTCTGTGAGTTGATTATGGGCAGTAAGGATGGCTTGCAGCCTATCGAAAAGACGGTTATCGACCGTTGTGTGCATCAGATTTACCAGAGATATTTCGACAATCCTGCCCCTGAGAATATGCCGATCCTTGAGGATTTGTATGATGCCCTTCTGAAGCAGGACGAAAAGGAAGCCCACCATGTAGCGACCGCCTTGGAAATCTATGTTAAGGGTTCTCTGAAACTGTTTAACAACAGAACCAATGTGGATATTCAGAATCGTCTGGTGTGCTTCGACATTAAGGAGCTGGGCAATCAGCTGAAAAAAATCGGTATGCTGATTGTTCAGGATCAGGTCTGGGGGCGTGTAACTGCCAACCGTTCTGCCGGTAAATCGACCAGATATTATATTGACGAGTTCCATCTGCTTCTGAAGGAAGAACAGACGGCAACCTATTCCGTAGAAATCTGGAAGCGATTCCGTAAATGGGGCGGCTTGCCGACCGGTATCACCCAGAATGTCAAAGACCTGCTTCGTTCCCCGGAGATTGCCAACATCCTCGAAAACTCTGATTTCATCTATATGCTGAATCAGGCAAGCGATGACCGAAGTATTCTGGCACAGCGTCTGAACATTTCGCCACATCAGCTGTCCTATGTAACTAACTCCGGTGAGGGCGAAGGACTTCTGTTCTATGGCAATGTGATTCTTCCGTTCATTGACCGATTCCCGACCGATCTGGAACTGTATCGCATTATGACCACGAAGTTAAACGAGGTGGCACAGGAAAAGGAGGCGTAATGTATGGCGAAAAGACCTACACGACTCCGTTTTACCGAAGATGACCTTGCAGATTCTCGTGTGAAGAAAGCTGCCGACCGTGCAGATAAGGCGGTTGATAAGGCTGAGAAAGCGGCAGACAAATTGGCTTCCAAAAAGGCAAAGCCGAAGCTAAAGCTGGAAACAGATGCAGCCGGTTCCCGTAAAGCAAAGCTCCGTTTTGAAAAAGCGGAGTTTACGGAAATCGAGCGCCCATCTGTGGCAAAGCACATGGCAAGCCGTGGTGCCGCAGTCACGCTCACATCCAAAGCACATCAGGCGGTGTCAGAATATGAGGATGATAATATCGGCGTTCAAGCTGTGCAGGAAACGACCAAGGCTGTTGAATCCACTGCATATACCGTCGATCATGCCGTTTACAGCCACAAGCTGAAAGCCTACGACAAGGCAGAAAAGCTGGTAGAAAAATCAGATAAGGCAAATGTAAATGCCCTGTATGAGAAGTTCAAAAAGGACAACCCCGATGCCGCTTCTAATCCCATTTCCCGATGGAAACAAAAACAGGCAATCAAAAAGGAGTATGCAGCGGCGAAGGCAGGCAAAGGGACAGCGAAAGAAACTGCCGCTAAAGCAACAAAGAAAGCAGCCCAAAGCACCAAAACGATTACAGAGAAAGCGATGGAGTTTTGCACCACACACTCTAAAACGATCCTGTTTGTTTTGATTGCTGGACTGCTTTTTATGATCCTCTCAGGGATGTTCTCGTCTTGTTCGGCTATGTTCCAAGGCGGCACACAGATCGTTCTGGGAACTTCTTTTACCGCAAAAGAGGAAGATATTATCGGTGCGGACAATGATTACAAGGCTTTGGAAGCTGCGCTCCGCAATGAAATCAATAATATCGAGCGTACTCATAGCGGATATGACGAGTACCGGTATGACCTTGATGAAATCAACCACAATCCTTATGAGCTTGCGGCATATCTGACGGTAAAATTCGAGGACTACACCAGAGATGAGGTGCAGGCTACCCTGCAATGGCTGTTTGAGCAACAATATGAGCTGACCCTCACAGAAGTAGTAGAGATTCGTACACGAACAACATCTTCTACTGATCCTGAAACGGGAGAGACAACAACAGAGGAAGAAGATTACGAATATTATATTCTGAAAGTGAAGCTCAGAAATAAGGGCTTGGACAGTGTGATTTCAAATTCCGGATTGTCGGAAGATGATATGGAGCGATATAGAATTTTGCTTCAGACAAGGGGCAACAGACCGGATATTTTCGGAAATGACATTTACGCCACCCCTGGCGGCGAGTACACCGACTATGACATTCCGGGCGAAGCTCTGACGGACACACGATTTGCCAATATGATTCGTGAAGCCGAGAAGTATCTGGGATACCCGTATGTGTGGGGTGGAAGCAGCCCCTCCACTTCCTTTGACTGCTCCGGGTTTGTTTCCTATGTAATCAATCACTGTGGCAACGGTTGGAGTGTTGGACGATTGACCGCAAACGGTTTGATGGGCGTATGCGATATTATTCCCAAAAGTTCTGCCAAGCCGGGAGATTTGATTTTCTTCCAAGGCACTTATGATACCTCCGGTGCATCACACGTTGGTATCTATGTTGGCAATGGTATGATGATCCACTGCGGAAACCCCATTTCCTACGCTTCTATCGAATCGAATTACTGGCAACAACATTTTTACTGCTTCGGCAGAATCAAAAACTAAGGAGGAATGTCGATTGAGTGCCAAATTAGACAGAATTGGTGCAGACCTTGAGAAAGCTCGAAAGAAACGGGCTGAATGGGATGTCAGAGTAAAAGATCTGGAACGCAGATACCGTGAGGAGGAAAATTCCGAAATTCACGAGATGGTTCATGCTGCGAATCTGAATCCCGAACAGCTTTCTGAGCTGCTCCGTATGTTTGCAGCGGATATGGCTCCGAAGCCTGATACGATCAATACTATGAATGAGGAGGAAACGCAGAATGAGATTTAAGAGATTCAGTGCCATGCTGCTGGCACTTGCGATGTGCATGGGTGTGTTTTCGACAACGGTGTTTGCCTACTCCGATGAGAGTGCAACAACCACTACTACGGAAAAGGCAGAAACCGTGGAAACTGTCCCTGAAAAGACCGAAGATAAGACTTCCGAGGAAGTTCCCTACACCGTGACCGTCAATGAGGATGGCACGGTGGTTTTTTCTTTCAATGGTAAAGAATGGACTTACGGTGCAGAGGAATCCGAGGATAATAACATGGGAACTGGCAAGGTGGTAACGAGCGGTTCCCGTTTGAATGTGCGTACCGGTGCAGGCATGAATTATGAAATCATCGACCAGCTCCGTCCCGGCGAGGAAGTTGTGGTGGTCGGTGTTGAGGGTGACTGGTATCAGATCACTGTGCCTGAAAAGAACGGTTATGTTCACAGTGACTATCTGGAACTGATTGAAAAAGCCGAACAGAACAGCGAAATGGATATGGCGCTGCTTATGATGTTTATGAGTGCGTTCATGCAGAACACGGACACAAGCGAACCTGCCCTTACTCCTGACGGCAATCTGACTCTGGTTGACGATGTTGGTTCACCTACGAAAAGTGGAAAGCAGTTCATTACTGCTGTAACCAAAAACGGAAACTACTTCTATATCATCATTGACCGTGATGATAAGGGCGAGGAAACCGTGCATTTTCTGAATCAGGTGGATGAAGCTGACCTGCTCAAGCTGATGGACGAGGAAGAAGTTGCAGAGTTCACCAAGCCGATTGAGGAAACAAAGCCGGAAGTGGTTGAAACAGTTCCTGAAATTACAGAACCGGCGCCGGAGGAAAAGCCAAAATCCTCGAATATGCTCCCAGCGATTCTTACTCTGATTGTGCTTGCCTGTGGTGGTGGATTCTTCGTATTTAAGAAAGTCCAGGAAAAGAAGAAGGAACAGGAAGCGGCAAAGCCTGACCCGGATGCTGATTATGTGGACGATGATGAGGATTATGGGTACGATCCGGAGTTTGAGGACGATGATGCAGATAGCTCCGTCGATGTAGATGATAATGAACCTGTGTAAACAGGATAGGCTTGATGCCTGGGGCAATCTTCGGATTGCCTTTACATAGCATCTGCTTTCAAAAAATAAAATATTTTGTGTTTTTGAAAGCGATCTCTTGAATATGCTGTGTGGTAGGTGTGCATACTATTATTTCAGTCATAGTGACTGGAAAATTTATCCGCCTCATCCCATTGAAATCTCCGTCATTTTAGAGTAAAATGAGGTAGATAATTCTGAAATGAGGTAGATAACATGAGAGCTTTTGATTATATAAAAGAGCCAGAAAAGTTGCTTACTCCTGAAATTGTGCAGATGATCGGAAAAATTCATGAGCACAAAGGTAAGCAAGAGCTTTTTTTGGAAGCTAATATTGATGAATTGAAAACCCTTCTTGAAGTCGCTTTGATTCAAAGTACAGGTGCTTCTAACCGTATTGAGGGTATTTATACAACAGATAAGAGATTGGAAGAATTGGTCAGCCAAAAGGCAGAACCAAGAAACCGATCTGAGCAGGAAATCTCAGGTTACCGAGAGGTGCTTTCTACAATCCACGAAAGCTATGAGTATATTGTGCCCAGACCTAATATTATTTTGCAGCTTCATCGTGATTTGTATTCCTACGCCGGTTCCGGTGGAGAATATAAAAATGCTGATAATGTAATTGCAGAAACAGATGCAGAAGGTCACCAGAAAGCAAGATTTATTCCGGTTCCTGCCTTTCAGACTGCGGAAGCTATGGATGAATTGTGCAGACAGTTTTTAGAAGCATGGAATACTGATAAAATTGATAGATTACTTTTGATACCTATGTTTATTCTGGATTTCCTCTGTATCCACCCTTTCAATGACGGAAATGGACGCATGAGCCGTTTACTGTCGCTTCTTTTGTACTATAAGGCAGGATATATTGTAGGAAAATATGTCAGCATGGAAATGTTGATTGAAAAAACAAAGGAAACTTACTATGAAGCATTGCAGGCAAGTTCGACAGGATGGCATGAAAATGAGAACAGCTATGAGCCTTTTGTTAAGTATTATCTGGGTATCATGTTGAAAGCATATAATGAATTTGAAAGCCGTGTAGAACATTTAAAGAACCGCACTCTTTCTAAGCCCGAAAGAATTAAAGCGATGATTGATCAGAAAGTTGGTAAAATCACAAAGAAAGAAATTATGGATGCTCACCCTGATATAAGCAAAACCACGGTGGAACGCACTCTGGCAGATTTAGTTAAGAGTGAGTACATTGCGAAGGTCGGTTCAGGTCCGGCTACAGGATATGTAAAAATCTAAGTCATAAATTATTTATCTACCTCATTTCATATACAGATGAGGTAGATATTTTTACGATGACGGAGATTATAAAACAGAAAATTGTGTCAGGTTGCAAAAATTCTTTCCGAACTTTTTACATAGCAGTCATGCACTACGGTGTGTGGCTGCTTATTTTTTTGCGAAAGGAGCAGATGCAAATGAAATTAGTTTTGGCTGAAAAGCCTTCGGTTGCACAGAGTATTGCCAAAGTGTTAGGTGCTGCCAAGCGTGAGGATGGCTACTTAGAGGGAAACGGATATGTGGTCAGCTGGTGTGTAGGGCATTTGGTGGAGCTGGCACAGCCGGAAGTCTATGATGCGAAGTACAGCAAATGGGCTTATGCAGACCTTCCTATCTTCCCGATGGACTGGCAGTATGAGGTTTCTGCCGGTACGAAGAAACAGTTTGGGATTCTGAAAAAGCTCATGGCCAGAGAAGATGTTGCGAGTCTTGTGTGTGCAACAGATGCCGGTCGTGAGGGCGAGCTGATCTTTCGGTTGGTGTACCACAAAGCCGGGTGCAGAAAGCCGTTTGAGCGGCTTTGGATTTCCTCGATGGAAGATGTAGCAATCAAGGAGGGCTTTGAAAACCTCAGGTCTGGAACGGAATATGATGCTTTGTATGAAGCAGCACTGTGTCGAGAACGAGCCGACTGGATTGTTGGTATTAACGCTACTCGACTTTTTTCGACCCTTTACGGGCAGACCCTGAATGTTGGTCGTGTTATGACCCCTACCCTTGCTATGGCTGTTATGCGAGAAGCTGCCATTTCCGCATTCAAGCCTGAACCGTTCTACACAGTTCAGATTGGATTGGATGGTTTTACGGCTGCAAGCGAACGCTTCAAAACCAAGGCAGCAGCCGAAGCTGTCAAACAAAGCTGTTCGGTGGCAATCGTTCAGAAAGCTGAATGTAAGGAGAAAACAGAAAAGCCGCCTGCGCTCTATGACCTGACCAGTTTACAGAGAGAAGCCAACCGTGTGCTTGGCTACACGGCACAGCAGACCTTGGACTACACGCAGAATCTCTATGAAAAGAAGCTGGTCACTTATCCCCGTACCGACAGCAGGTTTCTGACGGAAGATATGGCACATAGCCTGACCGACCTCGTAAAGCTGGCTTTCAACATATTCTCCGTGGAGGATGTGGATAACATACCAGTTCATGCAGAGCAGGTTGTGAATAACAAAAAGGTCACAGATCACCACGCCATCATTCCGACCAAAGAATTGCAGAAATGCAATCTGAGCGAACTTCCCAAGGGTGAACTTGCAATTTTGCAACTGATTTCCAATCGGCTGTGTGTTGCAGTGGGAGATCCACACCGATACGCAGAGACAGTCATTGAACTGGACTGCGGCGGCACAGCGTTCTCCGCAAAGGGCAAAACCATCGTGCAGAACGGATGGAAGGCTTTGATTCAGAAGGGTTCTTCGACAAAAAACGATGAAAACGAACAGGCGCTTCCTGCGGTATCCGTTGGGGACGAGCGGAAGGTGCTTGATTCTGAAATTAAGGAAGGAAAAACTTCTCCCCCTAAACATTTTACCGAGGATACGCTGCTTTCTGCTATGGAAACAGCAGGTGCAGATGAAATGCCGGAGGATGTCGAGCGAAAAGGTCTGGGAACACCTGCGACCCGTGCCGGTATCATTGAGAAGCTGGTTCGCATCGGTTTTCTGGAACGTAAGGGTGATAAGAAAACCAAACACTTGATTCCGACTCACAAGGGTACGGCTCTGGTAACAGTCATGCCAGAACAAATTCAGTCCCCATCCATGACGGCGGATTGGGAAGAAAAATTGTTACTCATTGAAAAAGGCGAATATGCCAGTGAGGACTTTATGGACGAGATCAAAGATGTGATTGCCGGTCTGATTCAGAACTATGAAGTAATCCGTGATTCCGAGGTTCTGATGTCGAAAGAAGCCAATTCTATCGGCAAATGCCCTCTCTGCGGCAGTGCAGTAGAGGACAAATCCAAGGGATACTTCTGTTCTAACCGAGGGTGCAGCTTTGCCCTTTGGAAAAACAATCGTTACTTTGCGAGTATCGGCAAGAGCATGACTTCTGCCACGGCGCAGAAACTGCTCGGTTCCGGCAAGGTAAAGCTCAAGAATTGCAAGTCCGCAAGGACGGGCAACACCTTTGATGCCACCGTTTTTATGGAGGTATCGGAGGATGGCAGGACGAAGTTCAGCATGGAATTTGATAATGGAGGAAAAAGCAAATGACGAATGAGTACAACCCGGACGGTAAGGAAATCCGATTTATCGACAGCCATTATAAGGATTTGTTTCATATCCCCGATGGCAGCTGTGTGCAGATTCACTACCCAGATGAAACGGTTGTGAAGCCCTGCACCTTCATTGACGAGTATCATACGCAGATCGGATACAATGTGTTTCATATCTGCCAGTTTGCAGAGATTATGGAGCGCAACGGCGCAAGCTATATGGCGGAGCCTGAGATTATGGGCAATGAAGCTGCATGGAAGGTTGGAAGGGACAGAATCCTTGCGGTACAGACCTGTGAAGATGGTTATGACTACACCCTGTTAGATGAAAACTACAACGAGGTTGATGGCGGTCAGGTCGATAACCCTGAACTGTCCATGATTGAAGTCCGCCAGGATATTCTGGAATCCTTTGGACTGGAGCGCCGGGAACTGCGGGCGATGTTCTATGAGGATGTCATGGAGCAGATGTTTGAAAACGGCAGACTGGCGGTAGATGCACCCGAAAAACGAGAATCTGTTATGGAAAAGCTGATGCAGACCGGAGAAATGGCTGCACCGAGCAGCCGTTCTCATAAACCCAAAGAGCCTGAACGATAAGGAGGACACGGATATGAAAAACGAAAAATGGGATGATGTTCACGGAAATACCACCCCGGATGACAGAATGGTTGCTTTTCTGGAAAGCCCCACGGATTCCTATGCGATTCTTCAGCTGCGGGAAGATGTAGACGATAATATCCCGCTCATGTTTGCAAATTACAGCTACCTTCAAAAGAAAGAAATGGAGCCTGAGATTGACCGTTACGAGGTGGTCTATCATGGCTCCATTTCTGCGTCCGAGGATGTGAATCGGCAGCTGGAAGATTTGTATGTGAAGTTCAATATTGACCACCCGAATGATTTCCGTGGTCACAGTATGTCGGTCAGCGACATCGTAGCCTTAAAGGTAGCCGGTGAGGTATCCTTTCACTATGTAGATTCTGTCGGGTTTCAGAAGCTGGAAAACTTTATGAAGTCCGAAAACTACCTGAAAAACGCAGAGATGGCAATGGAAGATGATTATGGGATGATTGACGGCATCATCAACAACGGAAAAGCGCCTGGATTAGAGGAACGCCCTTCGGTATTGGAACAGTTAAAGGAAAAGCCCGTGCCGGATGTTTCCCATAAGCCGCCTAAGAGCCACCCGGAAAGGGAGATTGAATGATGGATTTCACACAAGATGAGCGGAACATGATGATGCTTTACAGCCCTGGCACAAGGTCAGGGCTGTGTGAAGCATTGACACTGATGAAGGAACAGCTTTCGGAGGACGAGTCAGAGCTTTTTGCTTTGGCAGACTCGGTTCTCCGTAAAGTTTCAGCCATGGACGATGCCGCCTTTGAGAAGCTGAACCTTTATCCGGATTGATAGGATTGGAGGGATACAATGAACGCAAAAGAGCGATTTTATTCCGGATTAGCAAAAGAAACGATTGGGAAAATCACCTCGAACACAGATAACTGGACTTCGTTTTTGAGAACGATGTCCCGCAACTATGAGTTCACCTATCCGGAACAGGTGATGATTTATGCTCAGCGCCCCAATGCGACCTTTTGCAAGCCCTATGAGGACTGGAACGCTGAAAATTACCGCAGATATGTAAAGCGTGGCTCTACCGGTATTGCCCTGTTTGTGATGAACAGGGATAAACCGTATCTGCGCTATGTGTTTGATGTGGCGGATACCGGCGTTCGCCGTTCTTCCCCGGAACTGAAACCGTGGGAGGTGACGCCTGAAAACCGCTCCTATGTCATGGAAGCGATGGAGCGTACCTTCGGTGTTGCCGCTGACGGGGTGCTGGAAGCACAGCTTGAAGATATTGCATCCGCACTGGCGGCTGAGTATTGGGACGATTACAAAAAGCAGCTCCTCGACATCGTTGCCAACAGCTTCCTTGAGGAGTATGATGAACTCAACATCGAAGTAGCTTTCAAAAATGCGGTGGCAAACAGCGTATCCTATACGATGTATTGCCGATTCGTGGAAAGTCCCGACAACTACTTCGAGCATGAGGATTTCCAGAAGGTGTTTGATTTTAACACCAGACAGACGGTAAATGCCCTTGGCACTGCGGTGAATGCCATCAGTACAAGGATGTTTCAGGAAATCGAAAAAGCGATTGGAGAACATGAGCAGATCAGAGCTGCTGAAAGGAGTGCAGATTATGAACGAGATGACTTACAGACAGGCCGGAGATTATCAGATTCCGAACCTTCAGTTGGAGAACGAGGGAGAGAAACCTCTGGGCAAGTACGGCAGGATGCGTCGAGCATTTTTGGAGCAGAACAATCCGATGCTCCTGAACGACATGATTCTGACGGAGAGCCTGTTCCCGCACCTGTGGGAGATCGAGGAAACGGCGAAAGCCAGAGTGGAGTTTCTGATGGAGCAGTACCTGAAGGACAGCCCCGCACCGGACAAAGAAACGCAGCAGATGGCGTGGGTACAGCACATGAACAGCCTGAAAGCACAGGCGGAGGAAGTCGTGATGACGGAGCTTATCAACAGCTGAGTCTGAACCTTTTCCTCTCCGAAAATGAACAAATCAGTTTTATCGACCGAGCAGAGAGCTTTACGCCCTCTGCTTTTTCTTTTGCCCAGGCAGAAATCGACCACTTTCTTCTGCTTGGCAGCAACACCGATGAAGCCCGAAAAGTCGTAGCGCTGGAATATATGAAGCAGAAGCCGTTGGAAGAAATCGTTCAGACCTTAAAGCAGGTCTATCACGGCGGCTATGGTCTGAAAGAAGATAGTGGGAATATCTGTGCGTGGTATGGCGAGGACGGTATCCACTTTGCCAAAGGTTCCTCTGCCATTGACAGTCCCAGAGCGCAGATCGTTTCTTGGGAAACGGTTGCCGAGCGTATTGAAGAACTTCTTGAAAATGGTCAGTTCGCAACCAATGTGGAACTGGTAGAAGCTCCCGGATATGAGCGTCAGAAGCTGGCTGAATCCCTGTGGCATCTTTATCACGATTTGAGTGAAGAAGCCCGTGCCGGCAGCTATCTGGCAATTCTCCATCAGGAACCGTTTCGTGGGTTTCCTGATGAAACCGCAGACTTGGCTGAAAAGTTGGATGACCCTCGTTTCCACGCAACCTTGGTGCAGCAGTATTCGGAATTTAGAAAAGCCTTTGCGGAAAATCCAGATCTGCTTCGCTTTCACTATCACAAGCTGAATCTCATTCAGAAACAGCTGTATGAGCTGAATCTGCCTTTGCGTGAGTATCAGACCGATATGATGCAGATGCCCCTTGTCCGCCAGTTCATTACGGATGATGAAGTCAATGCAGACTTGACCCGTGGAAGTGGCTTTTCCGGTGGCAAAGCCCGTATTTATAACTACTGGCAGGAGAATCATTCTGCCAAAGAAAAGATGGATTTCTTGAAGCATGAATACGGAACCGGTGGTCATTCCCATGCCTGCTCCGGCGCAACGCACAGCGGTCAGGATCACGATGCCAAGGGTGTTGCGTACACCAAGAGCGGCTGCGATAAATTGCAGATGTCCTGGGCGCAGGTGGTACAGAGAATCGACGGTCTGATGCGAAAGGGACGCTACCTCAGCCCAGAGGAAGAAGCGGAACGACAGGCTATCGAAGAAGCTAAAACTGATCCGTTGGAAGATGTTTATGACCGTTTCGCAGTAATTGATACCGAGGATGGCGAGTATGCAATCTGGGATAATCAGACCGATGACTACTATGTAGACCCGGAAGGCGTTACGGAATACTTTACGGACGAATGGCTTGCCAATGACTATCTGGAGGAAGTTCGGCAGTCCGTAGCTGCGATGGAGTCGGTTCAGCCAGAAGCGCCTGCGGCAGAATCTGCCGAAATTGTGGAAGCATCTGCTTCCAAGGAACCGGAATGGAACTATCAGGTCGGTGACACGGTATATCTGGACGATACGGCTTTCCGTGTGGAGCAGATTACGGACAGAGAGGTTCAGCTGCGTGACCCTTCCCTTGCCTATCCGATCTTCCGTGCTGAGAATCGTGAGAATTTCGAGCGTATGCTCTCTCAGGACGAAAGAAACCATGCGGTAAGGGTTGATGCCCAAACCGAAGAAAAGCCCGTTACAGAGGATTTTCTGGGCGAAACCGAACCGAGGGACTACACCCCTGAGTATCAGCTGTTAGACCGTCTGCGTATGGACTGCGAATACTTCCTTGGTGCAGGACAGCACAGCGAAAAGCATCTGTGGGCAGGCAACCGCCATGCACAGATTGCCAAGATGCGTGAGCTGTATGAAATGATTCCCGACAAACCGGAATGGCTGACACCTGAGATGATTAACAGCTACGAGGAGCGCATGGCTCCCCGTTATCTGGTTGCCGCCTACCATCACTTTGAAAACGGCTTCGATGATAAGCTGGACTACTACACTTTGGAGGAAGCGGAAAAAGCTGCCCAGGGCTATGTGGACGGAACCATGGAGGATGACGGATTCAAGTACGATGGTGCTGCCGTTTACGATCAGCAGGAGCATAAGTGCATCCGTATCTATGGGGACTACCCTGACGAAAAGGCACACGCACAGGTCAGAGCCAATGCTAAACCCAAACAGCAGGAGCCGGAACACTTCATCGACCATTTCTATGTTGCCGAGGACATTCAGAAGCGGGGTGCGCTGGACATCAAGGAATACAGTTCCTTTGATGATGCCCTGCGAGCCTACTATGCACTTCCTGACACGCAGAGAAAAGCCCTGGGTGCAATGAATACCAGAGATTTGCCGGGGAGTCTGGACTTCGTACAGTGTGTAGATGGCAAGGACACCATCATTCAGGATTATGCTCAGGTGGACGGATGGCAGAATGCCGAAGTTATGGACATTATCGCTCAGCTTGAGCAGTCTATCACCACCAGAGAAATTCCACCTGTTCCTGCGGTGAACTTCCACATCACAGATGACAACATCGGTGAAGGTGGACCGAAGCAGAAATTTGCAAGAAACATCGCAGCCATTGAAACCCTGTTCAAACTGGAAAGCGAGAACAGGAACGCTACTTCCGAAGAACAGGAGATTTTGTCGAATTATGTCGGTTGGGGCGGTCTGGCAGATGCCTTTGACCCGGACAAGGGAAATTGGGCACAGGAGTATCAGACACTGAAAAACCTGCTTTCCGAGGATGAATATGCTGCGGCAAGAGCTTCTACCCTGAACGCACATTACACCAGTCCTACGGTCATTCGCTCCATCTACGATGCAGTCGGACAGATGGGCTTTGAAACGGGAAATATTCTGGAGCCTGCTATGGGTGTCGGCAACTTCTTTGGTATGCTCCCTCCTGAAATGCAGAGCAGCCGCTTGTATGGTGTGGAACTGGATTCCATCACCGGCAGAATTGCTCAGAAGCTCTATCCCAATGCCGAAATCAAGGTGGCTGGCTTTGAAACGACAGACCGCCGAGATTTCTACGATCTGGCTGTGGGCAATGTCCCTTTCGGCAACTACAAAGTGTCCGATAAGCCTTATGACAAGCTGGGATTCTCCATTCACAACTATTTCTTTGCCAAGGCTTTGGATCAGGTTCGACCCGGTGGTGTGGTCGCTTTTGTGACAAGCCGTTACACCATGGATTCCAAGAACTCTGACGCAAGGCGATATATGGCGCAGAGGGCGGAACTGCTTGGTGCAATCCGTCTGCCAAACGACGCCTTTAAGAAAAACGCAGGCACGGAAGTTGTGTCCGACATCCTGTTCCTGCAAAAGCGTGACCATCCGATTGACATTGTTCCGGAGTGGGTAAATCTTGACCGCACCGAAGAAGGACACACCATGAACAGCTACTTTGTCGCTCACCCTGAAATGGTTCTGGGCGATACGGTGGAAGAAAGTACCGCCTACGGCATGGACATTACGGTGCGTCCGATTGAGGGCATGGAACTGTCCGAACTTCTGAAAGAAGCGGTTTCCCACATCCAAGGAACCTATCAGACTGTGGAGCTTCCCGAAGCTGACAAGGGTAAGGAAATCGAAACCATTCCTGCGACTCCGGATGTAAAGAATTTCTCTTATACCGTGGTGGACGGTGATGTGTACTTCCGTGAAAACTCCCTGATGCGCCGTGTAGACCTGAATGAGAAAGCAAAAGACCGTGTGATGGGCATGGTGGAACTCCGTGGTATCGTCAATCAGCTGATTGAATATCAGCTTGAGGATTACCCGGATGAAATGATTACTCAGAAGCAGGCAGAACTGAATGATGCCTACGATGCGTTTGCCGCAAAGAACGGGCTTATCAATAACCGAGCCAATGGTCAGGCATTTGCTGACGATTCCTCCTACTATCTCCTGTGTTCTTTGGAAAATGTGGATGAGGACGGTAATCTGAAAAGCAAGGCGGATATGTTCACCAAGAGAACCATCAAGCCGGAACGCAGAGTGACGAGCGTGGATACGCCGTCCGAAGCTCTGGCAATCTCCATCGGTGAGCGTGGCAAGGTGGATTTGCCGTTTATGGCACAGCTGCTTGGAAACCCCGGAGAATACGATGCGATTCAGGCAGAGCTTCGAGGGGTGATCTTCAAAGACCCGATGGCTCCCGATGCTGTGGAAGTTGGATGGCAGACTGCCGATGATTACCTTTCCGGTGATGTAAGAAGCAAGCTGCGTGTCGCACAGATGGCGGCAGACAGGGATTCTTCCTTCCGCATCAATGTGGAAGCCTTGCAGAAAGCACAGCCGAAGGACTTGGATGCGTCCGAGATTGATGTGCGTTTGGGTGCAACATGGATTGATGCAGACTATATTCAGCAGTTCATGGAGGAAACCTTTGAAACGCCGTATTACCTGCGCCGTTCCATTGAGGTCAAGTTCTCTGAGCTGACCGCAGAGTGGCGCATCAACGGTAAGAGTTCTCCGAACTACAACGATGTGGCGGCGTATGTCACCTACGGTACAGAGCGAGCCAACGCATATCGAATTTTGGAGGAAACGCTGAATCTGAAGGATATTCGTATCTATGATACGATTGAGGATGCGGATGGCAAGCAGAAGCGTGTTCTCAACAAAAAAGAAACGACCTTGGCACAGCAGAAACAGCAGGCAATCAAGGATGCGTTCCGAGATTGGATTTGGCGAGATCCGCACAGACGAGAAACCCTTTCCACCAAGTACAACGAACTTTTCAACTCCACCCGACCTCGTGAGTATGATGGCTCTCATATCCGTTTCGGCGGTATGAACCCGGATATTACCCTCCGTGAACACCAGAGAAACGCCATCGCTCATGTGCTGTACGGTGGAAATACGCTGCTTGCACACGAAGTTGGTGCGGGCAAGACCTTCGAGATGGCTGCATCGGCTATGGAGAGTAAGCGGCTTGGATTGAGCCAGAAATCCCTGTTCGTTGTGCCGAATCACCTGACTTTACAGTGGGCAAACGAGTTCCTGCACCTCTATCCGAGTGCCAAGCTCCTTGTTGCCACCAAGAAGGATTTTGAAACAGCAAACCGCAAGAAGTTCTGCGCTCGTATCGCAACGGGTGACTATGATGCAGTTATCATCGGCCACAGCCAGTTTGAAAAAATCCCGCTTTCTGCCGAACGACAGGAACGGCAGCTTCGAGAGCAGATTGATGAGATCGAGGGTGCGATTGCGGAGCTGAAATGGCAGCGTGGTGAAAACTTCACGATTAAGCAGATGGAGAAAACACGAAAATCACTGGAAGCCAGACTGGACAAGCTCCTTGCTGCCGACAAGAAGGATGATGTTATTACCTTTGAGCAGTTGGGTGTAGACCGGCTATTTGTGGACGAAAGCCATGCGTTCAAGAATTTGTTCCTCTACACAAAAATGCGAAATGTGGCAGGTCTGTCCACCTCCGAAGCCCAGAAATCTTCGGATATGTTTATGAAGTGCCGCTATATGGATGAGCTGACCGGCGGGCGTGGCGTGATCTTCGCAACCGGTACTCCCGTAAGCAACTCGATGACCGAGCTTTATACGGTCATGCGCTATCTCCAGTACAGTACGCTCCAGCAAAAGAACCTGACCCATTTTGATTCCTGGGCATCGACCTTCGGAGAAACAACAACTGCGATTGAGCTTGCACCGGAGGGAACCGGCTATCGTGCCAGAACCCGATTTGCGAAATTCTTCAACCTGCCTGAGCTGATGAATATGTTCAAGGAAGTTGCCGACATCAAGACCTCTGACCAGTTGCATCTCCCTGTTCCCGAAGCAAAGTTTGAAACGGTTGTGGTTCAGCCTTCTGAGTATCAGAAAGATATGGTGGCTTCCCTTTCAGAGAGAGCGGCTGATGTTCATGCCGGTATCGTTGACCCGTCCGTCGATAATATGCTCAAGATTACCAGCGACGGACGAAAATTGGGACTGGATCAGCGGCTGATGAACCCTCTGTTACCCGATGACCCTGACAGCAAGCTCAATGCCTGCGTAGGAAATATCCTGCGTATCTGGCAGGACGGTCAGGCTGATAAGTTGACCCAGTTGGTGTTCTGCGACCTCAGCACACCGAAAAATGATGGCACATTCAATGTCTATGATGATGTCAAAACCAAGCTGATTGCAAACGGTGTGCCAGCGGAAGAAGTTGCCTTTATCCATGATGCAGATACCGAAGCAAAGAAAAAAGACCTCTTTGCCAAGGTTCGTACCGGACAGGTACGAGTGCTGCTTGGAAGTACGCAAAAGATGGGCGCAGGAACCAACGTCCAGGACAAACTGGTGGCAATTCACCATCTGGATGTGGGCTGGCGTCCGTCTGATATGACCCAGAGAAATGGTCGTATCATCCGTCAGGGCAACCGGAACAAAGAGGTTCAGGTGTATCAGTACGTGACCGAGGGAACCTTCGACGCTTACCTGTATCAGACCTTGGAAAACAAGCAGAAGTTTATTTCTCAGATTATGACCTCCAAATCGCCGGTCCGCTCCTGTGACGATGTGGACGAGCAGGCGCTGTCCTATGCGGAGATCAAAGCGCTGTGTGCCGGTAATCCGCTTATCAAGGAAAAGATGGATTTGGACATTGATGTGGCAAGGCTGAAGGTGCTGAAAGCTGACCACCAGAGCCAGCAGTACCGCATGGAAGATAAGCTCCTGAAATACTTCCCGGCTGAGATTGAAAAGCAGACAGGCTATATTCATGGCTTTGAAGCTGATATTAAAACCGTGGAAGCACACCCGCAGATTGCCGAGGGCTTTTGTGGCATGGAAATCATGGGCAAAGCCTACACCGAAAAGGCAGATGCCGGTGAAATCCTCCTTGCGGCTTGTAAGGATACCAAAAGCGCCGATCCGGTTCCGCTTGGCAATTACCGTGGCTTTCAGATGGAGCTTTCGTTTGACAGCTTCCGGAACGAGTTTGATGTGACCCTGAAGGGCGCTGTGAGCCACAGAGTAGCCCTTGGCACGGATGCACGAGGAAATATCACCCGACTGGACAATGCCCTTGCAGGCATTCCTGAGCGCTTAGAACGAGCCAATGAACAGCTGAATAACCTCTACAATCAGCAGGAAGCAGCCGAGGCGGAGGTTGGAAAACCGTTTCCGCAGGAAGCAGAGCTGGCAGCAAAAAGTCAGCGGCTGGCAGAACTGGATGCAGCCCTGAATATGGAGGACTCTGCGGAAAATCGTGACGAAAGAAGCGAGTCAGAGCGCCCTTCTGTGTTGGCTGATCTGAAATCCAAGGCGGAGCATATCCCGCCTGCAAAATACTCTGAAACCCGTGAGGAGGTGTTGTAATGGCAAAGCGAGACCAGGATGTTCATTTCCTTGCATCCAAAGAGGAGGTCGAGCGAATCCATGAGAAGATGGATGAGCTTGGCATCCGCAGCATGGGAGCCTATCTGCGGAAAATGGCTCTGGATGGTTACTGCATCAGACTGGATTTGCAGGATGTGAAAGCCCTGGTTTCGCTCCTGCGAATCTGCTCCAACAACCTGAATCAGTACGCAAAACGAGCGAACGAAACGGGCAGCATCTACCATGCCGACATTGAGGATTTGCAAAAACGACTGGAGGAGATCTGGACGGATATGAAAGAAGTCCTTGTTCGCCTGTCCTCAATCCAGTAATCCGACAACTTGTCGGGAAGTCGCAGTTTCGACTGCGGCTTTTACGTAAGGGTTGACATCATTGCGTTATTGCAGATACCCTTGTACAATGTAGTTAGAAGAAAGGGGTTGAGCCTATGAAGCTGATATTGAAGATATTGGCACTGCCGGTGCTGTTCGTTGTAAAAGTGATTTGCGTTCTTGGAAACCTGCTTACAAATGTTGTGTCCTATGTGATTGGCATACTACTTTTGGTTATCGGCGGTTCTGCGATTTACTGCATTGTAAAGGCTTTGTGGCAGTCTCTGCTTATCCTTGTGGTTCTTGGAATTGCGACAATAGCAGCGGTGTTTCTGCTCGTCTGGGCTGTTATGAAAGCCGAGAATATAGGAGAAAGTCTGGGAGCATTTATCAGGTCATAAGATAATATCAGAGAAAAGTCACCGACCGGTGGCTTTTTCTTTTTGGGAAGGAAGTGATGGGAATGGCAGCAACAAGACTGATTGCGCTCCATGTGAATAAGGGAAAGACGGTCGCTCAATGTTTGGCAGACAGAACTGACTACTCACAAAATGCTGCAAAAACCAATGATGGCGAATTTATCAGCTCCTATGAGTGTGATCCAAAGACAGCGGATGAGGAATTTCTGCTTTCCAAACGGCAGTATCAGCATATTACCGGCAGACAGCAGAAGAACAATATCATCGCATATCAGATACGCCAGTCCTTTAAGCCGGGAGAAATCACTCCAGAAGAAGCGAACCAGGTCGGCTATGAAACAGCGATGCGATGGACAAAGGGCAAACACGCTTTCATCGTTGCGACCCACATCGACAAATCCCATATTCACAACCATATCATTTACAATTCGACCTCGCTGGATGCCACACGGAAATTCAAAAACTTCTTCCTTTCCGGTCTTGCGGTGCAACGGCTCAGCGACATGGTTTGCCTGGAACACGGTCTGTCTATTATTACACCGAAGCCGTATCGGGAGCGTCAGAAAAGAACTGTTTATCCCAAGAAGCGTACCCAGCGTGACGAATTATGTGATGCGATTGATGCGGTGCTGAAGCAGAAACCAAAGAGCTTTGATGGCTTTGTTCAGGCTCTGGCTGACATGGGATTTGAGTTCAAGGATGGAAATCAGCCTGCGTTCAAGGGCAAGAATCAGAAACGTTTCATTCGGCTGCGTTCTCTGGGCGAAGGTTATAGCAAAGAGGAAATTCAAGCCGTTATCTCCGGTAAGAACCTGCACAAATCAAAAGGCAGCTCTGCCAAGGCTCCTGCCCCGAAGCAGTTCCAGATGCTGATTGATATTCAGGCAAAGATGGCCGAGGGTAAGACGGTCGGTTATGAAAAGTGGGCGAAGAAGTTCAATCGAAAAGAAGCTGCCCGAACTGTGATTTTGCTGAAGGAAAAAGGCTTGGGCAACTACGATGATCTGACTGCTCATATTGAAAATCTGTCTGCCCGGTTCGATGCGCTTTCTGATTCTATCAAGGCCGCAGAGAAACGAATGGTTGAGGTTCAGGCGTTGCAGCAGCACATCAAAAATTATCGCAACACAAGGCAAATCTATATCGAGTACCGCAAGTCTGGATATAGCAGACAGTTCTTTGAGGAACACCGTCAGGAAATCACAATTCATAAAGCGGCAAAGCAGGCCTTTGATGAATTGCAGATTACAAAGCTCCCATCTACGCAATCGTTATATGAGGAGTTTCATCAGCTGGCAGTCCAGAAAAAGCAAGATTACGCTGAGTACCGTCAGATAAGAAAAGAGAAAGAAGAATTGCTGATTGCCAAACGGACGGTTGAAACGATTCTGAATATCGACAGACAGAAAGAGCAGGAAAAAGAACAAGAGAAAGAGGAGAAGAAGAACTTCCGTTAAAGCAAAAAGCCACGGTCTGCACTCCCCCAAAGGGTGCGGATCGTGGCTACTTTTTTGCTTTTCGACTTCGGTGCTTTCAACCATGGGCAAATTTTTATTCTACTGTTCTTTTGAAAACGATTGAAAATCGTGCAGCCATCATCGGCAGATGATGTTCAAAGGGGATTGGGGATGCTGCCCCAACAAGCAAATTGGCGAAGATTGCACCGAAGGGAAAATCGAGAAAATGAGTGAACCTGTACAGGTTTACACTGCTTGCCAATTTGTTTTTCCTCACTATATTTTACTTTTTCTTTAGCTCAATACGTCTACGCAACAGAGAATTTATATTCATCACAGCTGTATTCATTGCCTTTAGGTTTTCTTCAAAATCGCCATTTTCAATACAAGGAGCAGTATCTAAGAGAAATTGAATCTGTCTGGCAATATTATTCTCGCAGTTAATTACAGAACTCTTTCCGTATCCGAAGTCGCTTTCAACGGACAACTTTTCTTCTAGTTTCTTTACTGAATATATCAGTGAATCGAGTTGTTTGCTGTTCCTGCGAGCTTTCAACTGTTTGAGCGCATCAGTTACATCCTGAATCATCAGATACGGTTCTTTCTTTGTAAGAATGGCATTGGACGCATTTGGCTCAGGTTTTGCTTGGAGTTGTTTCCCGACAAAGAATAGAGAAGTAATCAGTCCTGCCAACCATACCCACCAGAAAATCCTTATACCAATGATGCTATTGACCTGAGGTAAAACAGCATTTGGATCACATATAGTATCTATGATATTCTGAGGATCAGTGAAAAGCCAATCAACGAACGATACGATCCTTCCATAGATGTTAGGAATCACGATAAAGTATGCGATTACTCCAACTAAAAGGATAATTACTGGAATGACAAACACAAATTTGTTCATCACCTTTTTATCTAAAGCAACAGGCTCGTCCGGTTCACTTACAGTAGGTGGAACAAAGTTCACGACCCGTCCATTAGATTTAGGTGGAGCAGTGTCTGCTACATTTTCGTGTTCATATTTTTGTTCTGGTCTTACAACAGGTTCTACTTCCGGAATATCTGTAGGAGGAACTTCACCAATGCTTTCAAACAAGTGCTTGTTAATGGAGTTGTTTCGTTTATCTTCAATATGTTCTTCTGAACCAGATAGCGGAGCAGTTTCACCTAATGTAGAACCATATTCTTTTGCACTTGGCTCATCAATCGGTTTTGTGCAAGAAGATATACCAAAATTTATTTTTTCATTGAATATCTCAGAAGGTGTGTTGTCGATTGCCAATTCCAAAGCGCCCATAAATTCATCGGCGGTTTGGAATCTTTCGGAGCTACTGGAGATTGCTTTTACAATAACACGTCCAATTTCTTCTCCACCAAGAGCAGGCAGATCAGGTGTTTTTCCACTCATTCTTTCCTCAAAGGCGGCATCTTCATCCTGGGCAAAATATTGTTCAGGGAAACGAGGAAGGAAAGGATTTCTGCTGTAGTTTAGAAGTCTGTAAAGCACAATACCGAGGGAATATAGATCAACAGACTTTGTGTAACCTTCTTTCCCAAGATATACCTCTGGAGCGAGAAAATTTGGTGTACCTTTTAGGGATTCGGCTTTGGAACTATCCTTCAAAACTTTTGAAACGCCAAAGTCGCCAATCTTATACTCACCCTTATCAGATACGAAAATATTATCGTCTTTTATATCTCGATGAATTACACCGTTGTTGTGACATGATTGGAGTCCATTCAATACGTCCAATCCAAGTTTAACGACATCACGGACAAGAAAATCTGTACCTTGGATAAAATCTTCAAGGGGAGTCAGATATTCCATTAGGATAAAAATATCATATCGTCTCGGTGAGTCAGTAACAAGAATATCGTTCTCGTAATATCTGACGATATGTTGCACACCTTTCTCGGAGAGATCATTCAGGATTCTGATTTCCGAAACAATATTCTTAAGCATTTGGGAGAAATAGCTGTCTGCCTTGGAAACATCACCGCCCATAGAGTTCAGTACAGAATAGTATTGTTTTTCAGTTGGAATTGTGATGTGTTTTAGCGCACGAACATACTGACCAGCAGCATTTGTTTTGATGACTTTGTAGACCGTACCAAATGCACCTGAACCGAGTTTTTCGCTGACAGTATAGCCCAAAATATTCTTCCCAATTAAATTTGTTTGTGCCATGAAATCACCTCCTTAGTGGTATAAGCATAACGGTTGCGTTGTCTGCATCGTGTGACGCTACCGCTTCGTTAACAAGTTGTTTGCCGGCACTTTCCAAATTGTTTGCTGAGTGCAGGATTTCTGAGATTCGACTATCCGGAAGATAGTCTGAGATCCCATCGCTGCATAGAAGCATCACACCATTATCTAAAATAGGGTAGTATTCATCAGCTTGCAAAACATAACCATTCTGGCCATAACCAATATAACGATTCAAGTTTTTTCGAGCAGGAAAACCAGAGAGTTCCTTTCTGGTCAAAAGCCCAAGGTCAAGCATTCGCTGCCCTTCGGTATGATCTTTTGTGATTTGAATGAGTGCATCATTGTTAAAATGATAAGCACGACTGTCACCTATATTTAAGATGGCATAATCCGCCCCACAAATGACAAACAAGACAAGGGTGGCACCCATGCCTTTTAATTCTCCGTGGTTGCGACTTTTTTCACAAACAATAGCGTTGATTTCTGCAATGCTTGATTGCAGGTACGCTACGACTTCTTTGATATAAGAACAGCTCTGCAATACTTTTCCTGTTTCAGCAAGTTTTTCTACACATATTCGACTGGCAACTTCACCAGCGTTATGTCCGCCCATACCATCACTGATCGCAAAAAGATGTACCTTTGAGCGAGCATCATCAGTGACAAAGCAACAGCAATTATCTGACATCTTTTTTTGCTCATCGGATGTCAAATACAAGCCATTGATAAGAAAATTATCTTCGTGGTTTGGTCGTTTGCCAATGTGGGAATAACATACTGGTTTTTCCATAAGCAAAACCTCTCATTCCCCAATAATTAGTTGGTAGTGTCTGCGTTATCATCCAAATGGTTTATCTTATTTAGGAAAGCTAGTCCTTCTCCGTCCTGAAGCCCAATAAAATACAGACGCTCAATCTGTTCTGTATCAAATAAGAAAAGCTTCTCAGGATCAAGAATTCCCTCAGGATATAAGCAGGCACTGTAGTCCCATACTTTATCGGAGTTTGCCTGTTTCTGTTTGACTCCGACAATCATAATTCGTTTTTGGCTCTCTTTTAACAAAACAACAGAACCAATAGGCAGAAATTTTTTCATTTCAAGCTCCTTTCTTATTTCGACAATTCAGTCAAAGTGAATTCGGCTCCACATTCTTGGCAGGTGAAACGATAAAAATAATGCTTAACTTGACGACCTTGGATATAAAGAGGAACCGAATTAGTATTATAGACTGAGCCATCTATAGTTTCACAGCACTTGTCTTTTTTCATTTGTTCACCGCATTTAGGACATGTTTTCTTTTTAAAAAGGAAATATGCCAATTCTTTAGCGGTGAAATCATATCTAAATGATTGAACACTCATACCTCATTCACCTTTCTAAAGTTAATCCCAAAATACGATAAAGTCCACGAAATTATCCCAGCCTTCATCGTTGAAGCCAATTTCAATACCTGCCGAGCCGCCGATCAAAGCGGCAGCACCACCTTCTAGCACAAATTTATTATCCTCGATGCCGACTTTTCCTTCAACGCCGACAGCACCAGCATATCCACCAACTTTTCCAGTTATCTCTAAACCAAGAATATTGATAGTACCAGATGCTTCACCTTCGACTGCGGCGACCATTGCCTCACCTTTTACGTTAGCGTTTACGCCGTCTTCACCAACAGAAAACTTTCCTTTGGCTTCAGCTTTTGCGGTGCCAACAGAACCTTCGGCTTTTCCCTCAACACCTAACATATCACTTCCAACATCGGCTTCGGCATCGCCTGCTAATACAGAAACGCCTGCACTGGTGCCAGCTACGGCTGTGATGAAGTCAGTCCTACTCTTTTCAACCCATTCTCCATCTTTGTATTCCTTTTTTGTCGTCGTTTTCATAATACCGGCATCTGCTTTGGCTTCAGCTTCACCTTTACCAAGATATGCATTGACTCCCGCATATCCCCATTCGTTTTGAGCTTCAGCACTGGCTTTTCCAACCCAAGCAGTGACACCAGGATTGTCCTCAGAAAATTCATATCCAAGCCAATCAGCAGTTCTGCTGGCAGAAGGAGTGCGAGAGTAGTCGAAAACCGATGGCGTGTTACCAAAAGGAATACCGCTGGTGATATAAAGTAAACTTGTTACTGGAGAAACCAAATTTAATAGAGTAGGGAGTACATAAGGCTTTTTAATAAATACATCCTTAATCAATTTTGACCAATCAAAATTAAGCTGTCCTCCCGGACCAACAATTATAAAACTATTGGGATCAAATGATATTGGAGCGATATAATCAGCCAAAGTTAGTTTCTTATATTCATCTAATTTAACATATTCGTTGTACGCATCTTCAATAAATCGTTGATAGGCTTCTAATGCTCTCGAATACTGATCAAGTTTTCTGGCTATCTGTGTAGCGGTGCTATTTATGTTGGACTCAAAGCGAATATCCCAGTCAAGTTGCCGAACAGTGCGTTGAAAATCCGATTGGATAGTAGTTACTTTTGATGATGCTGTTTTACAACGACTTCCAATCTGTTCGAGTCCAGAAAATTCAACGTATATTCTTGGCATATTCATTACCCTCCCTTCCTAAGGAGATGTTTTATTTCAGTATTTATTTTTTTTGATTGTATAGGATATCCATGGCTTTAATAAAAGCTTCACGCTCAGGGTTTTCATATCCAGAAAAAATGATGTCATTGATGTCAGAGTGATTGAATAAGAAGTTATTATCTGAACTAACATAACCTTCTGGATAAGGAACACCTAAGTAATCATAGATTTTGTTTTCGCTAGGATTTACTTGCAAAATGCCGATGATTACTAATTTTTTTGTTGCGTCTTTTAATAAGACCACACTTCCAATAGGTAGTAAATTTTTCATGTCTCCTCCGATTATCTTATTTAGTTAGACCAACCCACCAGTTTCCAATCGCTTCGCCACATTTGTTTGCTAAAATTTTGTAGCCCTCAGCAGCTTTTTCAAAGTAACTCATGTCTGCCGTTCCATTGCCACCAGTCGCATTATCTATTGCGCCGAAAATAAGATCATCGAAACCGAGTGTTAAGCTGTGGCTGATTCCATAAATACCAGCCATGGAAATATCTATTCCTGTAGCGCCAGTATCGCCCATATCCCACTGACCATCGGCATAATATTTTTCGTGGCTGCGAAAACCTTGAGAGATTGATTGAATTCCAGCTTCACCAATGGCTGAATATATATTTAATGCACTCCAAGGGCCTGCTTTTATTTCTGACAAACTTTTAACGTCTCCAATGTGTTTCAATGCATAGCCAGATTTAATTACTGACAACATATCTTTTCCGCAATCTACATAGTCAGCTACAATGCTTTGCCATTGCTTATTGTCCAATCTATTGCTTGCAGATAGGATAGAAGCAGTTAAACCTAAAAATCCTGCTGACAACCCTAAAACTTTTACATTTTTTTGCGCAACATCTCCAAAGAATCCTATCTTTAACCCCTTATACATATCGCAAAAATAGTCATATAAGCCTGTCCATACGCCAATACTAGAATCAGCAAGATTGCACCAGTCGCTTGCCCCAGTAAGTCCCTTTTTATCTCCTGAAAAGAAAGTTGTAAAACTCTCGAAGTATGATATTACATCTTCTAAAACTCCCGCTTCATCAACATCTCCCCACTTATCAGTTCCTCTCAATAGAGTTTTTACAGTAGAGAGAAGATCTTTTTCTTCATCTGTATCAAAAACTATTTCGCTTATTCTATCTTTCCAATTTGCAAATGGATTGTCCCCTGGCCCCAGGATGACAGCTACATTAGGGTCAACCCTTATAGAAGAGATGTAGTCAATTAAATTTGTTTTTTTATATTCATCTAATTTAACGTATTCGTTATGGGTATCTTCAATAAATCGTTGATAGGTTTCCAATGTTCTTGAATACTGCTCCAGCGTTTTTGCTATTTGTGTAGCGGTGCTGTTTATGTTGGACTCAAAACGAATATCCCAGTCAAGTTGCCGAACAGTGCGTTGAAAATTGGATTGGATAGTATCTACTCTTGATGCTACTGTTTTACAACGACTTCCAATTTGATCAAGACCGGAAAATTCAACATAAATTCTAGGCATACTTCACAACCTCCTTTCTATCGGTTCCCCAGCGGAACGTAAAGGTCGCTCCGCCAGGGATAACCGATTATTTCAAGCTTCCAAAAAATCAGAAGACTTTGCCCTGCTCCTGAGCTTTCTGAGTGCCTTCACGCTCAGCAGCTTCATAACTTTCAGCAGCCTGGGTGAGGAATGTGCTGTATGCCTTAATGTCCTTGACAATAGTATCAAAAGTATTCTGCATATTTGCAAACTGCTTTTTTTCAGTTTCGATGGTGGTGCCTTTCATTTTGTTAGCTGTAGTCGTAACCTCCTGCAGCATTTCTGCATACAGAGACTGGATAGTTACTGCTGCATTTTCGAGGGTCTTAGCTTTGTCACGCATAACACTGGAATCTACTACTACTTGTGCCATAGTTTTTCTCCTTTCAAAATGATGATTTGATTACTTTCCGACACTAAGAGAGCTTGCTTTGCTCTTAATATCGTTTTCGGTGCTCTTCATTTTTGCGGCATATTCACGAAGGAACTGAACGTAGTTCTTCAAGGCTTTTTCTGCTGCGGAGAAGTCGTTTTTGTAGCCTTCGATTCTCTGGTTGAATGTGTCGCTTGCTTCACCTTTGTAAGTCACACGAAGATCAGACACAGCTGTATAGATGCTGGTGTATGCTTTGGTGAATTCTCCGGTTTTTCCCTCGATTTTGCTTGCAGAAGCTTCGAGTTCTTCAGGGGTTACATCAAAAATTGTAGATGCCATAAAAGTTCTCCTTTCGGTGTTTGAATTTTTTGAATAAATACTTAGTGTCCAGATTTCAAGGTGGCGGCTCGTTCTTCTGCTTCACGATCTTCACGCTGAATTCTGTCGGCACAGTATTTAATCGTTGACGCTAGATTGGACATCTGAGATCTTGTCCTGTTCATTTCATTGCGCAGGGTGCTTAATTTTGATATAAAAGCATCAGCTGCTTGGCCTTTCCATACGGCACGACAATCTTGTTCCATCTGTTCCAGAAGTTTAATCAGAGATGAGAGCTGAGATGCGTCATCTGATATGGAATTCGCTTGTGAAATAACTTTAGAGTAGTTTATTCTATATTTCATGGTGTCGTATCTCCTTCCTTTGCTAGATTAACAGCAGCTTGGCTCCATCGGAGATGCCAAGTTGGGCAAAGCTGCATTCCAAACGTAATGCCGTATTGTCGCTTGTATCGAACAACATCGCATCGGCACTCTTATCTGAGATTCCGTACTCTGAGTTTAATATTCTTATCATCAGATTCTGAGCATTTTTGACAGACATATTGTTTGGAACGATAAAATCGTATGTACTATCCAGGGCTGGTATTTTTACTGTGATAGATATTTTTTCCATGAACCTCACCACCTTATCTCAACATTTTTTTCTTTAAGACAGAAGTAACAGCTGTGAGATTTTACATCTGGTACAAGCGGTAGGGTTTCTATCTTTGCGGAAGCATTTTCATAGCAGTTTGGGCAGAGTATGTAGTTTTCTGCATTGACAACCAGTGACATAAACAGACGATCATTGTTCTTGGCTCCATTAACATTAAAACCGCATATAAAATAAATTCCGTATTGTGGAGCATCAATATACTGGAACACCTTTCGCATAAAGGCAGCCTGCTCATTGGTAATCATATCGAAGAAATCGTTGAACTCAGAAATGACAATAAACAGCTGTTCGTGCTGTCTGCCTGGTTCTTCTAAGCGTGCATTTAATTCTGGTTTCAATTCCTCGATGAACTCATCAAGAGCAGTAGCTCCGCTAATATACTGACACGAAGAACATTCATCGACAATATTTCTAAAAGTGCCATTGTCATCATCAATGAATACTAAACGTCTGTTACTGTATTGGGCGATGTTCATTAGAATAGTTCCGTAAAACTTACCCAAGCTATCTGTATCATTTGCACAGATACAGACTTTGTAATCCTCGGACAGAGTTATGCCATACATCAGTGCTGCAGACTTGGAGGTTCCAAGGATAAGATTTCCACTTTCATCAAAAATGGATTCAGGTGGAGTGCTTCGTGGTGTCGGTGAATAATAGCTTGCAGGAGCTTCATAAGAATTATTTGAATCCTTTGTAGCTCCGTCTAGCTTAATTGGAGTGTATCCGTGCCAATTCGATGCCAATTCGATGTATTTCTGACTAATGGTTGCGATACGATCAGCTTCGGTTTCACCGTCAAAAGCGATTGCAGTCTGGAATTCAACAATTTCTCTATTTATTACAGTGATGCCCCGTCCGCTGATATCTTCAGGAACAACCGGAGGGCGCACATTATGAATATCTAGGTAGTTACTAGGATCATTCATTTTCAGGGTGAAATAAGTGGCAATATACTCAGTTACCTTGTAATATATAGAGTTTCGTGTACTTCCTGTAATAACGAAATAAACGCCAAAGGTTTTTCCGGCACTGATGATGTCGATGAAGCTGTCTGATATATCCATATATTTGTCCCGGAAGGATGCAAAATTATCAATCAGGACAAGAATGGCAGGAAGAGGTTTTTTGCAAATAGCACGATAATCAGAAAAAGTACCACAGTTATTGTCTGCAAAAATGCGTTTGCGTTCATCGATTATGTCGTGCAGAACAAAAGCCAATTCAGCGAGTTTGCTTTCATCGTCTGCAAATACGACCCCGCCGGTATGCGGAAGATATGAAAGATAGCCTAAATTTCGCCCGCCAAAATCCATAGCATACAGATTCAGTTCTTCCGGGGTATAGGCATACTCACAAACCATGGAGTAAACCAGTGTTTGCAAGAATGTCGTTTTTCCTGTTCCACTTGCA
Organism: Gemmiger formicilis; assembly: GCF_018784445.1. GTDB lineage: Bacteria > Bacillota > Clostridia > Oscillospirales > Ruminococcaceae > Gemmiger. The sequence continues at coordinate 64,143 of NZ_WQOH01000047.1, forward strand.
CCATACAATCCAACATGACCGGTTTTGGAGAAGTCTATCGTAAGCGGTTTTTGCTCCTGAGTGCGAACGTAATCTATCAATCCAATTGTTGCAGAACACAGCCCCTTCTTTTCTTTTTCAAGGGTCTGCAAAACAATTTTTTCAGGGAGCATATCTAGCCACAAAGGCTTCGCTACAACATTCTTCTTTTGCCCGAGGGCAACGATTTCAGAAACAACTGCTTCTAGTTGCGTTTTGTCAGACTTGTCACCAGACAGGTCAATCTTGGCGCTATGGATAGGATTGGCTGTATTATCAGTCATCTGTACCATGATTTCTTCGTCTGGCATATATGTTTTAGTAGGAATATAATCAGCTCCACTATAACCAGACTGAATACATTCGTAGATTTCATCATAGCCGACTTGCAGATACAGACGACCGGGGTTTTTAATCATTGCAGAGTCAGGTTTATTTATCATATCGATGCTGTCCTGTTTATCTGCAACCTTCAAGCAAACTCTAAAGCGAGAGTTGCTCATAATCTGCGGATCAACGATACCGCTTGGCTTCTGTGTCGCAAGAATCAGATGTATTCCGAGGCTACGACCAACTTGAGCTACGTTGATGAGTTGTGCCAAAAACTCAGGCTGCTGTGTCTTTAACTGCGCAAATTCGTCAATAATAATGACTAAGTGCGGCAATGGTGTATCAAGGCGTCCGCCTTTGTAATACTTGTGGTAGGAGTTAATATCCAGTTTATCAACACCAAGTGCAGCAGCAGCTTCATTAAATATGCGCTGACGAGACTTTATCTCTGCTTCCAACGAAACCAATGCACGATAGAGAATATTTCCCGACAAATTTGAAATTGTTGCTGACAAATGCGGCAGTGCAGGAGCGAACGGTTTAGCCATGAATGGTCTTGCCATATCTCCGCCCTTGAAGTCTACTAAGACAAAAGCAACTTCTTTAGGACTATAGTTAATAGCCAGCGATAAGATGAATGCCTGTAGGAATTCGCTTTTACCGGAACCTGTAGTACCTGCAACAAGTCCGTGGCAACCGTGATAGGCTTCGTGCAGATCCAGGCTGAACACTTCACCGCCTGCCATGACTCCTATTGGGGCTGCTAGAGATTTGGCAGAATTGTTGTTATCCCAATGACTTTCAATAGCAAGTTCGCTGACATTGCCTACTTTATACATTTGCAGGAACGATATACGATCAACGATACCCAAGGAACGAGAGTCTCTCTTGATAGGCAGTCGAGAGAGTTCATTCGCAAACGAGTGAATACGGCTCATTTCTACATCATCAAGAGTAAATGGGATGAACCTATTTGCATTTTTGTTTTTTATATAGTATCCAGTGCGAGTATCATCGCTTTGGATAATTGTTTTACATGATTTAGGCAGTTTTGTGATATCGCCATAGGCAAACAAAGTTGTGATACCAACTTGGTTCTCGGAATCATTCATATATCTGAGCAGAGCCTCTTTTTCAATCAAATTCGGCTCCGTGACGATCACAACGTAATGGGGGATAGGTGTGCCACCTCTATCCTGAGATTCTTCTCGCTCTTTTATCATCTCATCAATGATATTAAAAATATAATGAACCTCATCGGGATTTGTAGCAAAGAAACGAACCTTTTTATCGTTGCTCCAGATATGAGGTACATTCTTGAAATCATCAAAGTTATACACCTGTTTAGGAGATGTTATAAGCACGAGCTTTACTTCATCGTAGGAATGAAGTGAAATAATATTAAGGATCACCTCATTAAGAATAGTGCGTATATTCTTCTGACTGCCGATAATGCCAATCGTGTGATTAGTAAAAATGTCGAGCGTCAGTGGAACATTGTTTAATGTCCCGTACTTCTTGGAAAGCTCAACTGGCAAATTACGAAGTTCATCTTCATGCAGCTGAAATCCTTGCTTTGGAATTTTTAACTGCACTTCAAAAGGTCTGCTACCTAAACCCATACGGATAGCAAGAAAATCAGCATCCTCATGGGAACGCTCCCACAAGCGGAGTCGGTTACTTTCGTTATCAAGCATGGAGCATAAAATTTCAGGAGAAGGGCATAACGAATCGTTCAAAAGACGTACGGTTCGCTCTCTCTTTGAAATTAAGCTTTTTTCTATATCAGAGATATACGATAAGTATCTGCTCTTTCTATGGCTCTCATCAGCCAAGGTGCGCCTTTTCTGGTAGCTTCTAAGTAAAGAAGGCCACATAAGCGAACCCAATAGTAAACCTACTGCCATAGTGCCACTGGCAATAATGGTTGACATCTGACCGCCGCTAATTGCATTTGTGATAGATACGCCCAAACTTGCCAGCATTACCATAGACATAGTAATGCTCGGTCCGAGAGTTAGAATTGCAGGAGTTTTATCTACGGTAAACGGGCTAGGAGGAGCATCAATCTCAATTACATCGCTATCTAATGATTTTAGAATACGAGGTGTACTGACAAAGTATTTCTTTTCCGCTGCATCATTGATAGGCATTTTCACAGCAAAGGATGTCATCAACGATAAGGTACTTTCAGTTTTGAGATTACGCACAGCTATGAAGTCACCCATGTAAATGAGGGAAAGCCCCATGATAAAGACTTCATCAAAAGGCTTTAACTGTTGTGAATGAACAAGGCGACCGTTTACATAGATACCAATACTGCGTTTCAGATCCTCAATAAAAGCATTTCCATTGCTGTCAATGCGAATAGCTGCGTGTTTTTCTCTTGAAACAAAGTCGCTAAAATCATAAGAAATATCGTTTAGTGGAGTGCGCCCGATAAAAATATTTGTGTCTTTTGATAATGCGTATTTTTTATAGCCAGCCTGTATATCCGAGGTGGCAATGAACAGGGTTTTGACTGTTTTGCCGTTGCTTTTATTCTTAAATGCAAAATAGTCTCCACTATGTATTACATGGTCATTACAAGGATGACCATTCAGCGTTACTTCATATTTATCATCGAAGCTTTGTTTTAAGGTGTAGATAACGGATGCTTTTTCTTCTTCCTGAGAAAAAGGAATAGCGAAGTCTGATGGAAGTCCCAATGTTTCGAGAAACAGGCGATTCGTTCTGTTTTTCAAGACATCGCTTAACATCCGTGAAATTGCTCGATCTTCAACAAAGAACGTTACCAAGAAATCTAACATCGAATTACTCTTGGATTTAGCCATCTTTTCACCACCTCTACAAAATACTATTTACAATTTTTCTCCGCAGTTGCCGCAGAACTTCATGCCAGGCTTATTCTCAAAACCGCAAGAAGGACATTTTGATGCACTGAGAGGTTTTCCACATTCACCACAGAATTTCATTCTACCTGGAACTTCTTTTCCGCAGTGAGGACAGATTATGGTAGTAGCGAGCTTACTTCCACAACTACCGCAAAACTTCATTGTTGAGTTATTCTGAGCACCACACTTAGGACAAGTGATCTGCGCATCAGGTTTAGTTACATTCATATTTTGTCCGATTCCGGAGAATACATTTCCAAATTGACCGGCTGCGCCAAGCCCCATGCCTAATCCGATGCCAGCATTGGCAATACTGCCAGAGGAAGGATTCTCTGCCAGTTTTTCTAAAATGTCGAGGGAACGGCGTTGCTGATAGAAGCCCTCACCAAGTGCAAGTTCTTCTTTGTAACCACGAAGTTTTTCGTATTCTTCTGGTTTTGGTGCGATCGACTCGCAATAGAAATTGACCAGTTCAATACCAAAACGTTCAAATTCCTCGTTAAGAGCTTCCTGAAATGTTGCTGATAGTTCAGACAAAAACTGCGAAATTTCCAAGAAGGAAATTTGCTTCTGAATCATATATGCAGCCGTTACAGACTTAATTTTCGAGTTAATCAAACCGTTAAAATATCTTAAGACGAGCATCGGATTGGTAGTTGTTCCATTAGGAACAGCACCAATAATTTTTGATACAAACAAACGGGAGTCTGTAATAGTAATTCCGTATTGTCCACGAGCACCAACATTCAAGATCAATCCATACTTAGGATCTTCGAGAGGAATAGGGGTAGAAGTTCCCCATTTCATATCGAGATTTGCCGTCTTGTTAATGTAGTAAATCTCAGCAGAGAATGGTGTTTTTCCGCCAAAAGGCAAATTTACAAGTTTATTCAGTATTGGTAAGTTGCCGGTCGAAAGAGTATGCGTACCAGGACCAAATAAATCAAGAGCTTCGCCCCCTTTAAAAAATAGGGCTTCCTGACCTTGGTTAACTATAAGCTGCGAACCCAGGACGAACTGTTCGGAAGGGCACTTATAAATAAGCCATTGTGAACCATTCGAGTTGCCATCATATTTAATTCGGTCAATGATTGCCATTTACATAACCCCCTTCTCAATTATCCTTCCTTTTGAATCTGCTTCTTTAATTCATTGCAAAAAACGCTATACGAATTGTCACGTGACAAATTATCAATATACGAAAGAATAGTATTCTTGGCATCTTCGCCTTCGTTTTTAGCCAGACGGTATGCACGAATAAAAATATTTAAGACTTCAGCAGCTGGTGCTGGTAAATGCTTGCCGGTAAAGAATCCGCCTTCTAATTGGCACCACCTTGCACGAATTTGCCTGAATTTTGCCATAGCAAAATGAGCACGCCAGTCATCAGGGCAAAGATCTACTGCTAATGATGCAATTTCAGATTCATCACAGCCAATTACACCGGAAACAAGATCAAAAATGTTATGACGGTCTTTTCTGGAAGCTACATTGAATGCACGAATGAAAGCAGCCCTCATATTACGATCTGGCAAGTACCGTGTCATGTCAACATATGTATCCATTTCTTGCTTTTCACCAGATGCTATGTTATATGCCTTCCTATATGCAGGGACTACCGACAAATACCCTGTTCTATCTCCGCCGGTAGAAGCATATCCAAGCCATGCACTCCAGCAATTTGGATCAATGTTAATTGCTTGCTTAAATTTGGTATTAGCCTTTCGATCATCACCCAGGTCAATTAATTTATACCCATCTGTAAGTAATTCCTCGACATCTTTCCCTTCGTATCCGTACACATGTTTTGTAATATTCTGAGTGATTTTTTGAACAATCTGATCTTGTTTAATAACAAACTGGGAAAAGCAGTGTTCACAGGTACCAATCTCATGTGAATTGTCAAGGATAATGTTACCGCCACACTGTTCACAGATTAAACTAATTTTAGCCATATCTGATATCTCCTTACAAAACAAAAAGCGGGACGAGATAATTGTTTTCACATACCTCATCCCGCCTTAATGTTATTTTTTTAGCCTTCGTTAGAAACAGATCTCTGGGTTGACTTATAACCGCTATTGGCCAGCTTAAGACCTAACTTACCAAATGCGGATTCGGTTGCCTCTTTAGCAGCTGCATAGTAAGCATTACGTTTCTGCTCCTTAAATACGTTACCAATAGCAGCATCAAAGGCCATAGCGGAGAAAATCTTCTCCTGGATCATCAAATATACTTCAACGTACAGATAGGTACCAACCGTGGTGTTGGAGATAGCGATCTTAGCTTCGCTGTCCACGTCAACAACAACGCACTGCTCTTTTGCAGCGAAAACTGCACCCATCAGACCCTTGCCACCTTTAAGAGTCTGGATAGTGGCCTTCAGAGGATACTGCTTTGCCTGCAGTTCGTTCAGGATAGCCTGCTCAAGCTGATCTCTCTTTCCGCCAGCATCTTCGAAGATGTAGCTGTCGCTACGGCCGGTGAATTTAGTGTTTGCCATGAATTTTTCCTCCTTGAAATGTGAGTTTTATATTCCTAAGCACTCTGGTGGAACTCAGACTGCTAAAGGTCCAATTACTTTACTTTTTTTCTGTCAATTGCCTAATTGTTTGTATATAATCCGGGATTTGATCCAACATGACAGATGTGGCTTCATTCATATCCAAAACAGCTATTAGCGCCATAAACATTGTCCATGACATTTTTTTCGTTCTTGTCTCTATAGCGCTATAAGTTTGTCTTGATACCCCTATGGCAGAAGCCATCACTTCCTGAGACATTCCCAATCGTGCTCTCATAACTGGAAGTTCTGCTGTAAGAGTCATGATTAACTCATCTCTAATTTTTGCTTTATCATCATACATGCTATTTTTCGCTCCAGTTTCGTAGAGTACCTTACTCCATGAAAAACACCGCCCAATACTGATAATTCAGCATTATTAGGCGGTGTTGACGATTTACTTGACGGCTAATAGGGTAGAAAGCCGCTGCATATTTTCCTGTTTTAACTCCATTGTAGGATGAACATAGCGATTCATTGTAATATTTACACTGGCATGACCTAATATTTCGCTAAGACTTTTCACATCAAAACCAAGCTCTATACACCTCGTTGCAAATGTATGGCGTAACGAGTGATAATTTGCAGGGGCAATTCCGCTTTTTTGTAACGCTCTCTTAAAGTGGTTTTGCATCGTTCGTGGCTCTAAAGGCGTTTGCTCACAATTAGTCAAAATATACCCTTTGGAAGAGGCCTTATATGACGCAAGAATGACTATCAGGTCATTTGGAACAGGGATTGTGCGAATGGAGCAGGCACTCTTGGGAGTTGTAATGACAATCTTTGTTTTTTGTTTGTTATTGGCTCTGTTCTGGATTCTTTGGAGCGTTTGGTGAACATGAATTGTGTGATCCGAAAATGAAATATCCTCCCAGCGCAAGGCACAAATTTCTCCTACTCTAAGTCCAGTAAATAAACACACCAATATGCCAATGTTGCAAGCATCAAGGTCAGAATACAGATATTGACATAATTTCTCCTGTTCAGCACGACTTAATACTCTCATTTCTGGAATTTGACGTTTTACCTGTATGGATTGTGCATCACAGGAAATGATGTTTCCTTTTTTGGCGGCGAATTGCATTATGTTCCGAATTAAAGATAAAATGTCCGAAACTGTTTTAGCCGAAAGTCCATTTCCTTTCAATCCACCCTCTGTAAGAAAAAGATTGCATTGTTCTTCAATAAAATCATGAGTTATATCGCACAATGGCTTGACCCCAAATGCTGGAAGTACATATGAGTTAAGGAGATTCCAGTATTTATTGCTTGAAGATTCCTTTACCTGGGGGCGTATAGTCTGAAACCATTCCATGGCAATACATTCAAAACAGACAGTAGGCACTTTTTGATTGGCAGTGGTAGAATTGCTTGCGAATGAGATTTGGTTAACAAGTTTTGCTTTGACTTCTCGATATGTTTTTGCATAAACATAACCATAATTTGCTTTACCAGCAGGGGTCCGAGATTTAATATATCGTCCTTCCCACCTGCCGTCTTTCCTTTTGTAAATGTTTTCACCTTTTCGGGGCATAAGGTGCACCTCCTTCCTTATGACTATAATTCTGACGGCAAATTGTGAATGTGGATCGCCCTTTGGAGACTTTTTCTACAAATATTTCGCTTTTTACTCACTTTACACATTGACAAATAGAGCGACAACGTGTAAAATAAGAATACAAACTTCAAAAAACAGAGAAAAATGTAGTTCGTGGAGTAAGGTACTCTACGAATTTTTTTATTATTTATCCAGAAAAATCGTTTGTGGTTTTTCTGGTTTTTTATTTCAATCATTTAATGCAAATTGCCTATAAAATTTTATCACATTGCATTTATAAATGCAACTTGCATCTTATGTTGGTTGTTGAGATTTTGGGTACATTTTATAATGTATAGCAGAATCATACACAGCGTGGAGGTGATTGAAATGCAACCGGAAATTGATTACGTTAAGATTGGTCAGCGCATTAGAGCTGCCCGATTGGAAAAGGGTTATAGCCAAGCTGATTTGGGTGCGTTGGTTGGTTGCTCGAACAATCATATGAGCCATGTTGAAGTTGGACAGACGAAAGTTTCTTTGGCAATGCTTCTAAAACTGGCATTCGTCTTGGAAAAGAACTTTGACTATTTTTTACTGGATACCCCATATGCAAAAAGCGACAGCATCATTGATAATGAGATTGCTGCAAAACTGAAAAAGTGCAATGTAACAACATTGATAACCGTAGGAAAGTTGATTGATGTCTTGATTGACCAGCAAGAGATGATAAAAAAAGCGGATCTTGATTGATATAATGAAAAAGAAGCCCATTGGCAGTTCTGAGTGAACTGCTATGGGTTTCTTTTTTTGCAACACAATATACCGATCCTTTAAGAAACAAAAGTCCACCAGTTATGATGCACTGCACATCGTACTGGTGGACTTTTCCTGTAAGGAAATAAAAACTGATATTCATATATCGCCATAATCAATGTCGTTATCGTAGGCGTGAAGATCTCCCTTCAGAAAATCTGCTTTACGAATATACATCGAATTTACCAGCTCCCCTTTTTCATGGAGCAGGCTGAATTTGTAATCTAATAACGCTGCCGGTACATAGAGCATTTTAGCAGTTTCAAAAAATGTGTGTTCCGAAAGGCGTTCCAGAACTTCCTCATCTTCTAACAGAAGTTCTGCCGCAAAGAAGTTTGCTTCGTTTTCTTCGATTGATCTATCATCAAACACTTCCATTTCTTGAAAGCCGTGCATCATGGCAATTTTCGTATGCAGGACAGCGTGTCCTAATTCATGTGCGACTAAGATACGTTCCAGGATACCGTTCACATTGTGATCTATAACGATATTCTTCTGTCTGGACTGGTAATAGAAGAAGCCCTTCAATTTCTTCTGTAAATCGTAATAATGAATTTTGATACCTAACAGCTGACACAACTCGTAAGGGTCTCTGGTGTGATATTTTCGCACAAGCTTATCGACAGTTTCAATGATATGCTCTGCCGTTTTCATTTGCTTCACCTCCGAATCGCACACAGAAAACATATTCTGTGCTTGAGGATTTTACTCTTTATCTTTATGCTTTCTGTATTTCTTCGGAGTGTACTTTTCCCGTGCTATTTTCTTAGAGTCCATATAAACTGACATAATCGCCTGGAAGAATACATCTTTTGCGTCCTCGTCCAATTCTCCACCGGCAAACAGAGAATTTACACGACCCAACACTTCCTGAGCTTCTTTTGCTCCTTTTGAACCGAAGTTTTCCTTTGCCTCTAAAATAAACATATCCTGATCTATATGGCTCTGGCTATCCGTTTCAGATTCGTCCAAAAGATAGGACACAGAGATATGCAGCGCTTCAGCAAGTTTTCTGATGTTGCTTTTTCTGGGGAGTGTTCCGAGCTGCTCATAGGTGTAAAGGGATCTTTCGGAAATGCCGGTCATCTGGGCAAGCTCCGTTTGAGATAGGTTCATAGCCAAACGAGCTTCTTTAATTTTTTCTCCAAATGTCATGGTAGTATCCTTCCTTTCAAAAAATATTTATTCGTAACTTCCGATTATTTGTTGACAAACTTCTGGAAAATGCTATAATGAGAATCAGAGTAGAAGTTTTAGTTCCACTTAATTATATATCGGAACTTTTATAAAGTCAATAACTTCCGATTTCACTTCTGTTATTTTAATCAAATATCGGAAGTTATAGTCATTCTTGTCCCATGGTATTTGTTTCCCTTTAGCCAAGTGACAGGAGTTAGAAAGGAATTCTTATTTTATGGATTAGGCTGAAAGGAGATTCTGAATGAGCAGATATAATACACAGGTATTAAGCAGTATTCGAATGCTTTGCCGGATGCAGAACATTGACGAGAAGGTTCTGTATGAAAGAGCAAAGCTGATTTTATCCATATATCGAGAGGTGTGCTGGTCTACCATTGATCGTGCGAATGATGTATGTGATACCCTTATTTGTACTTACGGTGACAGCTTAGATGGTGCATTGATTTATCTGGAGAACTTTGCTCCGGATGAAGCGAGAGAACGATTTGAAGAACGCATTCGCAGCTTATTTGAGACAAAGTGGATCATTGAACTGGTAGATATGGCTATGTTGAAAATCAGAGAATATCCGGATAAAGGCGCTCTGTACTGTGAGATTATCTCAAAGGCATATCTCAACCGCTTCAAGTACAGGGAATCAGAAATGCTGGAGGTTTTGAATATGGAACGCAGCACCTACTATGACCGAAAGAAAGAAGCGATACTGTTATTTGGTCTGTCACTTTGGGGAACAGCCATTCCTAAATTGAAAGATTTCCTGGAAAGTGCCAGGGAGGAAGAAGCCTTGTGCTATTGTGAGTGCTAAGGCAGGATTTTAGTCCGACTAAAATCCGATGAAAATACGACGGTTTCCCTACTGAAAGTCCGACTTGTCCAGTGTTAAAATGGCTATGCTGGGAGATAGCGGCATGAAATTGAATAGAGAGAGTTACGCCTCGTGCCTGTAATGGGTACGGGGCTTTTTTTATACCTGCCTATCTTCCTTCATTTTATCACAAAGGCATGAACGAGAGCTTGGAGCAACAATTTACTCCGGCTCTTTTTTTATGCCTGCAAGGAGGACAGGCAGATGGCAAAGGGCATTGAGAACCGGGCACGATCTCCTCCCACTGTTTTTGATTTTGCAACTTCACAAATTCAAAAACACGGAGGAATGAAAATGTATTACGACTTGGTTGAAAGCGGAAAAAGAATTAAAGCCTTGAGAAAGGAACATGGGCTTACACAGGAACAGCTTGCGGAGCAGTTAGGTGTTGCCGCAAACACCATTGCACGAATTGAAACCGGCAACAGAGGTATCTCTATTGATTTGGCAATCGAACTGGTCGTGCGCTTTGATACAACCCTCGATTACATATTTTTAGGTCGTGAATAACCTCGAAACTATACCTACGAGGCAATAAAAACTTGCATGAGGAACAGGTACAATTTAGATACAGCCAAAGAAAACCGGCTGCTTGTTCCTTGAAAACCGAATACACAGTCATCGAATACGTTCCTGTTGCCGGTGCGAGAGCATCAGCCACGTCAGCAGTACGCCGTGACGTATCGGACAGAGAAACAGAACGACTTTCTTCTATAAATTAAAGCAGTTGTCTCTCTCCCGATGCCAGCGATCAATACTGGCTTGTAAATATTGGGTTGCTCCCAATACGGCCATGAAAGCAACAGGATTAAAGATACTTCTCTACGGAGCTGGCGGAGAACCCGGCAGAGGTTAGATTCCTATGGAACTGATTCGCAATCAGTCGTTCGGTGATTCCCTGAGGGCGTAAGCCCTCTTTCCCAGGGGAGCGTGGCAAATATGGGACACATAGACTTTTGGACTGACTGCCTGATTCATTTCTGGCAGTCAGTTATTACATACCCAGCGAAAGGAGGTCATGGCATATGATGAAAGAAAATTGGGTATATTGCCGTGGTGATATTTATTGCGCCAATCTGGACCCGGTAGTTGGGTCAGAACAAGGCGGCATCCGTCCGGTTATCGTCATTCAGAACGATACCGGTAATAAACACGCTCCCACATTGATTGTGGCAACGGTCACCACCAGAATCCATAAGAAAGCGAATATGCCGACGCACTTTGTTATTTACGACAATCCTGCATTCAAAGAAGCGTCCGTTGTTCAGCTGGAACAGATTCGTACCATTGATAAAAGCAGGATTGATAATTACTTAGGTAAGGTAACGCCCCGTGAAATGGTAGCGATTGAGAAAGCCTTATCCGTCAGCCTAGCAATGGAACAGCTGAAAAAGCGTTCCCCAAAACATAAAGCAAAGAGAGCGAAGGAGTGAACATAAATGTTTGAAGAAAGAATCGCTGCCATGAATCAGCGCACCGAAGAAGCGATGGCTGCTAACGCAGTTCAGTTTGATAAGAGAACCTATACGGTTGATGAGATTCAGGATATTCTGGGCATCAGCAGAACCAGCGCATACAACCTTGTGAAAAAGAAAGTTTTTCACAGTGTCCGCATCGGTGGCAGTATCAGAGTCTCCAAAAAGAGTTTTGATGAGTGGTTGGATCATCAAATGTAAGATTTGTCAAGGGTGTCGTACAACCCGGCGACAAACTTCAAAACATATTGAGAGTTCGATAAAATGTAGCCATGACAACACATGGCTACATTTTTTACATAGGAGGTTGTACGATGGCGGAAATGAGAAAACGCACGAGTATGTCTGTTCCGGAAATGGGCAGGATGCTCGGTCTTGGTAAAACGGAGTCATACTGGCTCATTAAGAAGAATTACTTCAAAACCATTCTTGTCGGCAACACCATGAGGGTGATGATCGACAGCTTTGAAGAATGGTATGCCAATCAGTTCAAATACCAGAAGGTCGATGGAACCCCTCCCGGCGAGGAACTGAAGAAAACTACATATTCAATGGAGGAGCTTGGACAGCGCCTTGGGCTGAAAGAAGCGACTGCTTACGAACTGGTTGCCAAAGGGCATTTTGATGTGGTCGATGTCCTGGGCAAGCGCAGAGTGACAAAGGAGAGCTTTGAAAGATGGTATGCTTCTCAAATCGATTACCGCACGGTAGAGGATCAGGAACTGGATGCAGATATTATGGCATCCACCTACGGTCTGCCGGAAATGGCAAGAATGCTTGGGGTACATCGTCAGACCATTTACTATATCGTTGCCAATGAAGATTTTGAGCTTATCAAGGTTGGCAGGTATAAGCGAGCTACCAAAGAGAGCTTTGAAAAATGGTATCACAATCAGACCCGCTACCAGTTAGCGGAAGATAGACAGGAAAGGAGCTGATTACATGGCATCTATCGTTAAGAGAAAAAAGAAGTATTCTGTGGTTTATACATACACCGATGAGAACGGCAACAAGCGTCAGAAGTGGGAAACCTTTGAAACGAATGCCGAAGCAAAGAAAAGGAAGTTGCAGGTTGAATATGAGCAGGAGTCCGGAACCTTTATTCCCCCTTCTGCTAAAACCGTCAATGATCTTTTGGATGAGTATATGTCAATCTATGGTGTGAACACCTGGGCGATGTCTACCTATGAAAGCAGAAAGAGCCTGATTGCAAACTATATTCGTCCCCTCATCGGTGATATGAAGCTGGAGGATGTCACGCCGAGAATCATGGACAAGTATTACCGAGATTTGCTTTCTGTCAAAGCGGTTTCTTCTAAGTATGTAAAAGCCCGTACAGAATATCTGACTCCGCATACTGTCCGAGAGGTTCACAAGACATTGCGAAATGCTTTCAATCAGGCGGTCAAGTGGGAATTGATGACCAGAAACCCTGTGGAGCACGCTACGCTGCCGAAAGAAGAACACAAGACCAGGGACATCTGGACAGCAGAAGTGCTCCAGAAGGCTCTGGAAGCCTGTGACGATGATATTCTTCGTCTGGCTATTAACCTTGCCTTCTCCTGTTCCCTGCGAATGGGCGAGCTTCTGGGGCTTACCTGGGACTGTATTGACATTTCCCCTACCAGTATTGAACTTGGTCAGGCAAGCATCTTCGTTGAAAAGGAGTTGCAGAGAGTAAATCGTGAAGCGATGGCAGATCTGGACGGTAAGGACATCATGTTCAAGTTCCCGCCGACCTTCGCCAGTACGCATACCGCATTGGTTCTCAAAACTCCTAAGACCAAAACAAGTGTCCGCAAGGTGTTCTTACCGAAAACCGTAGCGGAAATGTTGGTACAGCGAAAGGCTGACATCGAAGAACTGAAAGACCTTTTCGGTGACGAGTTCGTAGACTTCAATCTGGTTTTCTGTTCTTCCAATGGCAAGCCGATTGAGGGGCAGGTTATCAACCGTGCTTTCAATAAGCTGATTGAGGAGAAGGGTCTGCCGAAAGTGGTTTTCCATAGTCTCCGACATTCCAGTATCACTTACAAGCTGAAGCTGAACGGCGGCGATATGAAATCCGTTCAAGGCGATTCCGGTCATGCACAGGTCAAGATGGTAGCGGATGTTTACTCCCATATCATCGACGATGACCGCAGACTGAACGCTGAAAGAATGGAAGCTGCGTTCTACTCAGGCAGACAGGCAACACCTGAGCCGGTTCAATCAGCTGCAACGGAAAGCTCCGCTGATGATAAAGAACTTCTTCTGAAGCTTCTGCAAAATCCGGAAATGGCAGCACTTCTGAAGTCGCTGGCAAAAACATTATAGTAACTGCAAGGGCAGATCCTTTTACATAGCTACAATAGCTGTAAAAGGGTCTGCCCTTATTTTTTTGTTATGGAGGTCAACGAGTATGGATAGAATCTTTATGGACGAGTATTACGAGCATCTGAGAGCTGACAATATCGAGGAATTTTCCAAGGAACGGAACGACGAATATGTTGGCAGAGCTGAGGAATACGAAGCAGCGAAATCGGCATTGCTTGAAGGATTGGGACTTGAGCATTTGTTTGACCATAGCCATGAACTGACTCCGAAAGAAAAAGCAATATGGATGCTGTTCGATAGGGTTTATGTAGCAGAGCTTCTGGCAAGGGACGCTTTTGCCAAGGGTGCTTATATGCTCGGCGCTGAGGATAGAGAGATTATGCTGAAATAAAAAAAGACCTGCTTCGGCGGGTCTAAATTACATAGAATCATTGAGTCTGAAAAAACCTTTGAAATTCTTGATAATTCTGGTTGAAAAATTCGTTTTGAAATGATATATTAAACAGACTTAAATAGGTGTCCAAAACACCAGCACCCCTGTACGAGAATGAATAGGATTTCCTATCATTTCGTATAACGAGAGACTAACTATTAAAAGTCAAGCCCCAAAATGAAAAAATCCGCCAACCGACCGCGGCCCCTGACAAACAGCATTCA